>CAVXCB010000066.1:0-59844 GCA_963760085.1 uncultured Planctomycetaceae bacterium | reverse complement strand
GGGACGCGAGTCGAGACTTAACTATATCGTGACGGAGGAGTTGCGTCGGAACGTTCCACGTAGCCGATCCGCGAAAGAATTATCTTCTCGACTCTGATTCAGCGCGTCATCCTCTTCAACTGGCCATCGAATCATCACTGAGGCGGAAGTGAGTCGGAAGACCACTCACGTTCCGGCACCCGGGCAGCACAGTTCCCAGGCGCGTCATCGCTCCGGGCTGTAACGGGTCCGAGCCAGCTCCTCACGCGCGGCGGGATCGTCTGGGGAGATTTTCAGCACCTCCCGCCATGCCGCCCCTGCCTCGGCGATTCGGCCCTCCCGCGCCGTCTGACGAGCCTTGAGCGCCTCGCCTAGCCGCCGGCGCCGCAGCCGACGTCAAGCACGCGCCGCGCCGAATTCGGGATCAGGGCAAGCAGTTCCTGCCGCACGAACTCGTAATAGCCCAGGTCCGGCAGGCTGCCATTTGTCGATGGCGGCTGCTGACCGCTGCGACGCGGCGTCCCGTGGGCGATCTGCTCCAGCATGGCCTGCATCCGGTGCCGGTACGTGTGCTTCGCCACGGCTTCGGCCCGGCCCGCGGCAGCAACCCGCTCGCGGACCGCTTCCTGTTTCAGGTAGTACGCCGCCTTGTCGAGCAGCTCATCGGCGTCGCGATAGGTCGCCGGGTGCACGCCGTCGCGAAACAGCTCCGCTTGGCCATTATCTTTCAGGTCGTTGGTCAGCAGCAGCGACCCACATGACACGGCCTCGAAGACCCGCATGTTCACGTCATTTTTCAGGCTGCGATTGAACACCAACCGCGCCGCCGAGTAAATCTTGGCCATCTCCTCGAAATAGGCCCGGCCGACGAACGACCGTGGGTACCGCCGCCGTAGCAGTTCCAGCAATTCCGCCCGCGGGCCAGGGAACACGTTGCCCACGAACGCAAAATCATACTGCTCGGCCACATCGTGCTTGCAGTGGATCTCGGGATCGCAGGCCAGGGGCAGCCACGAGGCCGTTGCGATTCCTTCCCGCCGCAATCGCTCCGCACCGTCGCGCTGGGCGGCGAAGACGAAGTCGACCCCTGGGCCTTATCTTGGCACCAATCAAAGTTGAGGTGGGTGTCGATCGCCCACCAGGCGGAGGGACGAAGCTCATCCGGCAGGTGGTACTCGAGCCCGTCATCGATGTTGAGGAAGAGGTCGAAGCCGTCGCGCGGGATACTCGCAAGCTGATCGGGCCGGAAATGGGCCACGTCGACCAGCCCTTCCAGGGCGCGGCGACAGTAGACGCCCGTTGTCTCGGGGCGATCGCGATCGTCATAGATCATCGCAACCCGCCGGATTTCCATGGAAGCCTTCTACCTCTCGTGCGTTCGGAAAGGATCTGTCGGCCCACGTAGGGTCCGCTGGGCGGACCGTTTGGGATGCTCCTACAAAGGACCTGTAGGGTGGGTGGAACCCACGAATCTTATGCTCATGTTACGGTGGGTTGCACCCACCCTACCGGGCTGTCGGCCCACGTAGGGTCCGCTGGGCGGACCGTTTGGGATGGTCCGCACAGCGGACCCTACAAATGACCTCTTCCCACGCGTTGCGCCAGGAGCGGGCGGTAATACCGCTCGATCACGGTCTCCCACGTGAACTCGTCTTCAAACCGCTTGCGTCCCGCGAGCCCCATCTGCCTGCGCAAAGGCGGATCGTCGAGCAGCCGCGTTATCTTGTGCGCAGATCGGCGGCGTCACCGGGCTCGAACAGGAGCCCGGTGGCGCCATCACTCACCGTGTACGGCAGCCCGCCGATCCGACTTGTGATCACTGGAATGCCCGAGGCCATCGCCTCGACCGACGTCCGGCTCAGGCCCTCTTGGGCGATCGTTGGCACCAGGCAGATGTCGGCGTCCCGATAATGCCGAGGCAGATCGTCCTGCGAGCACCAGCCGATGGAGCGAGTGAACTCGTCAATCTGTGCCGGCGGGTCGAACGTGACCACCAGCTCGAAGTCGGATCGCGTCTGGCGGAGCAAGAGGCAAGCCTCGTGAGCGACATGGAAGTCCTTCATCAGCTCTCCAGCGACGGCGGCCATGAAGAGAGTTGTAATACCGCCGCGCTGGCATTCCTGTGCCCCACCAGTTAACGGCCAGGGGAACCGGGCCGGGTCCATGCCCGAGGGAACGACGCAGACATGTCGGGCGTACGGCTTCAGGAGTGCCGCGGTCAGTGGGTTGAGCGCCTGTACGGCCTCGGCCTCGTCGAGGGCGCGGCGCAGTTTCCGGTCGTATTCCGGCGTGCCGACTCCGGCCAGGTCTCGCTCCGCCTGGTGGAGCGGTCCCGATCGCTCGCAGCGCTCCGCCAGGCAGCGGCGGCAGATCTCCGGCGTGGCAAGCTGGTTGCGCGGGCACTGCGAACTCTCCGGGTCGCCCGAGCAGAAGCCGCAGGTTATTGAGCGGGCAAAGGCATTCCTGGGCCTGGAACCGCAGCAGGTAGGGGTATCCCCGCACGGCCTCGGCCAAGTGTCGGCCAGATTCAACCGCCCGAAACAATAGACTACACGGTCAACGAAATTCACACGAACTTCAAGATAGAGTAAGCTATTCGATTGGGGGACTACTTCAATTGAGATGTATTCTATCGATTGTGCAGAATGAATTCTCAGATGGGGTGAGTGAGAATATCGGCACGAGGAGGCAGAGCGAATGATCGTGGTCTTGATGGGCGTAACCTGGTCGGGCAAGACGACCGTTGGCAAGGTCTTGGCAAAACAGCTCCGCTGGAGTCGTCACCATCGTCACCAACGACGCAACTCGGTACGCCAACTATAGATATATGGTGACGACTCCTCTATTGGGGATCGTCACTGTATCGTCACCCCAGGGTAGCGGGGTCGTCACCTCAGTACCTCATGCCAACTGAAAGGTAAAAGGCTGTAAGGGACTGAGCCATCGCTGACGCACAACGGTATGGGCAGGCGAACCCTCGTCCTTTCCACCTCCTCGGTCTCAGAGCCGTTCGAGTTCCTGAATCGTACGCTCATTCACGATCTTCCCAGTGTTCAGAGTGGTCGCGGGCTCAAATAGCAAGACATGGGATTCTTCCTCAGCAACGCGTCGATGTTCGACGCCCCTTGGCACAATCAAGAACTCACCTTCCTCCAGCCAGACTTGGCTGTCACGGTACTCCATGCTGAATCGCCCTTTGACCACCAGGAACATTTCGTCCTCGTTCACATGGTGATGCCGGACGAACTCCCCCTGGAACTTGACCACCTTCACGTACTGCCCGTTCAACTCGCCGACGATTTTGGGGCTCCAGTGGTCGCCAAACTGAGAGAGCTTTTCTTGGAGGTTCACTTTTCCCACGGATCACTCCTCTGCCGGAATATGAGACCTTGCTACAACAAGTCGGCTCTGGCAACTACCCAGAGAACTTGCCCATCTCAATAGCCCCCTTGGTCGCTTGAATTATCTCTCCGATTGGCAGCCCCGCGAATGGGAAGATCACTGGACAACCAAATGCAGCAAACGCCTCCTTGATCATCGCCCTGTACTCCCTGCCACCGAGACCGATGACCCTCTGTGCCTCCCCGAGCCCCAGTCCCTTGATCTGATCGATCAAAGTGGGAGCCTCGACGGGCTTTGTCAACGGGTCTTTGAACGACACGTTGTAAGAACCAGGAATCTGGAAATCGGGACGGATGAACCCGTACTTCGCACTCAAGATCACCCAGCGAGAACCGATCTTCTCCGCGTACGCTCGATTGGTCATGAAGAACAGGCTAGTGTAAGCGTCCTTAGCTTGGACCGAGCCTCTCTGGGGATCGCTGTCCCAGACTTTGTTGTGACCACAGGGAACGATCACCAGCACTTCGCCGGAAGTTCCACGCCCTTGCTCCCCACCAGTCGATGTTGTCGTTCCCTGATTGCCATCGTCCTCCCGCTCGATCGTCACGATGCCGGATTCCCGGTCAAGCTCGATCACGAAGCGACCGTAGGTTCTCTCCTCGAAGAGAGCCCAAGCTGCAACCCGGATTCTCTGAGGGAACCGCGTCGGATCTTTCATTGTTCCCACGACCGTGAACTCTTTCGAGTCGTCCGGGTGGATGATCACAGACCATTTCCCCTGATAGCCACCTGGCTTCAGCGCGACCTCAATGGAATGACCTTCCTCAAGGCGAGACCTCCCGAGGTTGACGCCCTCACGTAATGTGTCGATGAACTCTGATCGTGTTGGGTAAGGGATTGTCATGGAAGTGTTGCTGTCTGGATGTTGTTGACGAGCCTCGAGGGACTGCCCTTGATCAGCGGCGACCCTTCCATGCGACTCTTGACCGGCAGTGTGCTCCATCGCTTCTCCGGTGCTCCAACAGCGATAGACCCTCTCCAACTCTTCCAGCCAGAAATCTCTCTCGTCAGACACGTCCCTGCCCAGCCTCCTTGCCAACTTGAAGAACCCCGCACCAGGCAGCGTATCACCCTGCCCGTGAACGACTAGGACTGTCAACATCCCACGCCCCGCAGCATCTTCCTTCGTCGAGATCTCTCCGAGCATGTTCCACCAGTCCGGGGAATTGCGAGGAAGCTTGATCGTTTTGATCTGGGCTGCAAGATCGGAGTATGGGATTGTGCGACCCTGCTTTGCCTGCCCTATGAGGATCTGGCGCATCTCCTCCTTGGCAGTCTCCCACTCCTCCAGTTTATACCCATGTTTCGTGGTCATGATTCACCTCGAACCTACCAGGGGTTCACTTGCTTGTTCTCTACCGCCAGCCAGATGCACTCATTTGCCAGCCGTGGAGGCACATCCGGCAATAGACTATGCCACCAATGGGCGAATCCGTGTTCATTGGCGGGGACGACGCCCCTCCCAAACTTCTTGACGAACGCCTCGTGGAAAGAGTCCAACTTGAAGTTGGCGAAGACGGTTGTCAGACCCTCACGCCACAGCCAGAGTTGCCAATCGCAGAGCATGTACGCCGACATCTCTGGACCGACCATGTAAAAGGTCTGCTCAAGTCGCTTTCGCAGGCACGTTCGAGGGCCATGTTCGTTCCGTCAAACGTCACGGTACTTCGGAAGTCTGTCGGTGGGAACTCCCTAATCCCAAGGCGTTCACACTCATTCTGAAGCCATCGGCGGAACGAGAAGTTAAACGGCTTGAGTACCGCCGAATTCTGGAGCAGCGCCCGCACAGCCCAATGAAACTTTCGCCAAGGGAAGTGATCAATCGCCTCTGCGAGAGAGATACCAATCTCCCCGCCGCATGTCCGCAGAACTTGCATTGTCACGGCGAAGGGGACGTCCTTGTTCTGTCGCTGCAAGTGCTGGCGTATCTGAGGCACTCCCCATAGAGAAGCTAGCGCCGGCACCCCAATGCCCCTGGTCTTCAACGGCACGAACTTCGGAGCGTTCCGGGTAAGCGGATCGACCCCGGCAAATTCGGCGGCCCTGAATCCCTGCATGTCGATGCTGTGACCCAGGAAGGCATGCCAAGTCAGATCGTCGTCAGTGTCGGGGATGAGGATCTGGGATCGGTTCAGGATCATCGAGGCGTAGGTCTTCCATGCGAGGTCGAGTTCAGGGCAGCCTGTCGAAATCTCGGCTGGAAGAGTCCTCGTGCTTCCTGCCTGGGGCATCATTGGGGTCAACGTCGTGCGTTCAGGAGGCAGGGCTTGCCTAACGACTACAGGCTCAGGACGAAGACCCGGCGACTTGCGACCTTCTCTGATAACGGGCTTGCAGATCCCGCAGGGGTTGAGGTCTCCGCCCACCTCCGTCCTAGCCCACTCTGACAGAGCGGTCAGATCGTTGGAGCAGGTCTTAATGAGACCGGTCGTAGTGAAATTGGTATACGCAGGGGGTTTGATGTGCTTGCACGACGGCCGGTGAAGCTTGAGGTAGGTGCTCACTGGAACTCGGTTTGAATTGACGACGAATCCGTCTGGGTTCTGAGCGAGCCAGCGAATATAGCCCTCGTCGTCGTTGACGAACTGCACGAAGCCTGTTTGTGCGGACATCGGATCAGCTCCCGGTCGTGTTGGACGAAACAAAAAAGCAGACCAGCAATCCGGCGTTTGACGTTACGCCAATCGTTGCCCTGCCATTATGTGCCTGCGACCGGGTTCCCTTCACAGGCGGCATCAGGTTGTATCTTGAGTCTGCGGCATCAAGGGAAGAACGTCAATCCGTCATTTATCCATGAAGTGGCGACTCGGTGACACCTCTTGAGACCTCACTGAACTTCCTGAGAGCCCTCTCAAACTCCAAGACCAGGCCCTTTCGCTCGTGCGCAAAGACCTCTAGATACTCGATCGCCCTGGTGCAGCCCACATAGAAATTCGCACGCCCTCTGAGATCTGCGGTGAAGTCGTTGGCTGCCACCAAGAGCGTGCAGTAGGCATCGTACCCCTTCGCTGATGCAACCGTCGAAAGCGAAAGATAGCCCCGTTGCCGCAGTCTGCGATCTTGATTGTCTTTAGCAACGTGGACTCCCTCAAGTGACTGGATCTTCGCTTCCGTGATCGCTATGACAGACTCAGAAACTCGCTTCCAAGATTTCGCCAGAACCAGCACGTCCTCTGGGCGGACCCGCTGCTCCTCGATCAGCCAACTAAGCTGTTCGGTTAATGCTTTCCGCTCTTCCCTTGGGTCTTGAGCGACCGTCAATCGTGGCGGTCGCCCGTCCCGGACGGCGAAGTGAACCTCGTAGCGGTCCCCCTTATCCTCGATCAGCCCCTTCTCCTCCAAGGTGGTGATGTCGCCGAACTCCTTGGTCGGAAGACTGACCGAAGACTCGGCGAAACGACCGTAAAGAACATTGAAGGATGTCTCGACAATCGCCCTGGGAAAGGGACAAAGGGACATCATTGATATCGACCGTTTACGAGGCGAAGGAGCCTCGAGGACACGCGCGTAAACGCTTGATGCAGGCGATCTAGGGGTTAGGAGAGCGCTATTCAGTGATGACCCTTTTCCCTTCCGGGCAGTACGTATTTGCCACCTTGAACACGATCTTATGGCGACGCTCCAAAAAGCGCCTCGAACCTGGCCTGCGGCGAATCTGTCGTCATCGTGGTTCCCGGAGACAGCATCACAGCCTGCGCGTTATGCTTGGCCGTCAGTCTCATGATTCGCACGACCAGGGAAGAAATCACGGCGGCCGCCTGCGGTTCCCAACACCTGAGCTCCGAGCGATGACTGGGGTAGATCATGACCGCGGACGAGTTCCGGAGCCTGGCGCTCGAGTTTTCCCGAAGCGTCGGAACAGTCACACATGGGCCATCCCGACTTCCGCGTCGGCGGCAAGATCTTCGCGACCCTCGGGCCGGACGGGGGGTGGGGATGGTCAAGCTGCCTGTGGACCAGCAGGCGTCATTCGTCGCTGCCGACCCTGAGGTCTTCCGACCAGCAAACGGGGCGTGGGGGAGACGCGGGTCCACGATCGTCCGCTTGAGCGCGGCCAATGAGCTGGCCGTCCGCCAAGTGCTGGTCGTGGCATGGCGCAGCACCGCCCCGAAGCGGCTTGTGCGATAGCATTTATCGTCATTGCTATTGCCCGGTAGACCAGTCCGCTGAAGTTGGTCGCCAGGCAGCTGAGGAAATCCACCAATCTCATGTCACGCCCCTTCGCCTTTGCACTACTTGGTCTGGTGTTGACCATTGCGATCTTGACGATTGGCGAGTGGATGCGAGCGAAGGGCGCCGTCCCCCTGGCGTTCATCGTCGGGGGTACGATGATGTTCGGCGGTCTGGCCGTCGGCGTCTTGCGCGAATTACTGGGTGTTCGTCGGAAACCTTAGGCCGATCTTTCTCGTGCAGTAGTAGGGACAACTCACCATCTCTGTAAGGGGTAACGGCACAGACCTCCAGATACAGTCGGGTCGCGCCGCTTCGTTTGCAAGCAAAGCATCGAGATGGTGGATCACAGCGAGAACTACAGAGACTTCATATGAAAACCACCCGGTGTGTAGCCCTGCTCCGCGGCATCAACGTCGGACGGGCCAAGCGCGTGGCGATGGTAGACTTGCGGGCGTTGATCGAACATCTGGGCTATGGCGACGTGCGCACCTTGCTGAATAGCGGCAACGTGGTTTTCAGCGCCCCGGGCGTGACGGGACTGAGTGCGGCGGAGAGGATCGAGGAGTCCTTGGCGACGAAGCTAGGAGTTACCGCTCGGGTGACGATGCTCACGGCTGCCGAGCTTGCGGGTATTGTTGCCGATAACCCCATGCTCGATGTCGCCATCGATCCCTCGCGCTTGCTGGTCACTGTCTTGAGCGATCCGAGAGATCGGGACAAGCTCGAGCCGCTGCTCGAGCAAGACTGGACTCCCGATAGCCTGGCCATCGGTAGGCGTGCCGCCTACGTACTGTGCGCAGGGGGCATCCTCGAAAGCCGCCTGGCTAAGGCCGTCGGGAGTGTGCTTGGCACCGCCGCGACTTCCCGCAACTGGGCAACGATCCTCAAGCTTCATGCGCTCACGAAGGATAAGAGTTGATTACGTGAGTTTGCAGCCGCCGCCATCCGCCGCCGCGAAGTTTCGATCATGCGCCGACCGACTTTCCATGCTCGACGGCTGCCTTTCGCGCCCGGGCAGGTTATCCTGAGGGCTGCATCGTGCCAGCCATGGGCAATCCAATCCGCGCCGCTCGGCAGCCGCGACCAGGAGATGCGTCGCCCGCTACTTTGCCAGGCCGCGGATCTTGTGGTACCTCACCGGCGACAATAACTCCGCGATCGAGGGATGAATACCATGTTGAAGCGCATTCCGAGCATCCTCTCTCCCGAGCTTCTCTACCTGATTGCCCAGATGGGGCACGGCGACGAGCTTGTGATCGCCGACGCCAACTTCCCGGCGGTCACCAATGCCAAGCGACTGGTCCGCGCCGACGGCCATGGCGTGGCGGCCATTTTGGAGGCGATCTTGCAGCTCTACCCACTTGACTCCTACGTCGACAAGCCGGCCGCGGTGATGCGGCGAGTGGACAAGCCCGGTGAGCCGGCCCCGATCTGGAACGAGTATCAGCGGCTGCTCGACAGCGCCGAGGGGCGACACATCCCCATCGAACAGGTGGAGCGCTTCGCCTTCTACGATCGTGCCAGGCAAACCTTCGGCGTGTTGGCAACCGGCGAGACCGCGCTTTACGGCAACCTGATCATCAAGAAAGGCGTGATTGCACCGTCATGACAGCCAACCGCCAGGTTCGGCGATCGATGATGACTTCGCTGGTTGGCTGAGTCCCAGTGTTCGGCCACTGGCTACGCGAGTCGCTGTGGTCACAAAACGTAGTCTTGGCCAGCCGCCTGGATCGCCTTCGGGTCCGCGGTTTGGTCGGTGCCGTTCCCGGTGGGCAGGGGGCTTGGTGTAAGGTTCTGGGCAGAGAGCTGCTTGAGATAGAATCTGGCCGGGTCGGCGTAGTCAGAGTGGTTGGTTAGCTTCAGAACGCGATGAAAATCGAGAACAGCGTCGCTGATAACTCCCTTTCGCGCCAGGCAGATTCCCCGGTTCAGATAACATTCGGCGTCATTGGGCCGCATCATCATCACCTGATCGAAGTCCGCAAGGGCGAGATCGTGCTCTCCCTTGTCGCTGCGAATCCGACCGCGATGAAGGTAGGAGTGGCGCATGTTGAGGGTCGCAGCGCAGGGCCTGCTCAAAGTCTGCGAGGGCTTCCTCGACCTGTCCCGTGGCCTCGTGCACGCACCCGCGGTAATAGTGGGCTTCAGCCAGATAAGGTGAGATCGCGATAGCCGTGTCGAATTCGGTCAGGGCCGCGTGGTGGGCTCCCTGGGCCAGGAGTTTTCGCCCTTCTTTGAGATGGTGAGGTACGCTCGACCGGAGGCGACGGAGAGCGGAGCTCTGGACCCCAATCATGACCAGAGTCGCGGCTGCCGGCAGTCCGAGCAGTGCCACGCGGATCTGGAACCGAGTCTGCTGCGGATAGCGAGAACGGGTGACGGTGATGTATTCTCCGACCTTCGTCCGGACAGTCTGTTCATGAATCACGAACATCGCCAGCATGATGGCGACGACACCCAGAACGCCAAGCGCCCGGGCAATCACCCTGAATCTGCCCAGTGACAGCAAGAGCGCCGCAATCATGATCAGGAAAACGGCCACCGCGAACACCACGGCCAACTGCGACTGGTTGGGCCAGTTCACGGCGCGGTCATAAAGCTCGGCACCTCTCGTAATCAAGGTATCTTCCTCTTGTCGCGTCCCCGCTCCAGGGTCTGGCCGATCAATCCTTCGGGTTCGTCAGCGCAAATTGCCAAGCCAATTCACAGGTCAAGTCTACCAGGCATCGCAGGGGTATCGGGGAAATGCCGAAATTGGCTCACGACTGTACATGCTGGGTGGGGCTCACTTTACTTTACGAGCGGCCCTACCATGTGTCAATCGAGCGATCGTATCGTCCTGGGTTTTTCAGCCTCTCTGAAATGCTGACCCGCGCAGCAATATCGGATTTGAAGGTATTCAATGCCCCCGAAGGTCCGCATCGAGCCGGAGTTTTCCATCAATTCTGCGCGATCGGCGCAGTATGAGACTGGCTCGACCAATCGAGCCGCGGCAATGCCATCCACCTGGAAAAACGGCTGCTATATTCCCCTTGGATCTTCCTTGGCGATCGATCGCGGAGTGCGCGGCGAGGAGGCCGCCCACATGAAAGGGTCGCCCGACCATGCGGTGCAGAAAACTGGCTCAAGTAAGCGACCGGAGCTTCGATGCTCTTGAGGAGCGCGCTCTGCCCTCAACCCTGATCGCGCTCATCGATTCGGGCGTAGATCTCACCAGTCCGGTGGATAGTTCTTATTATAATTTTGCTGATGCTTATGACGCCTACGACCAGGAAACCGCGGCCCAGTCTGGCGACCGCGTGGTCCAGGACACGAGCTTGCAGCACGGGCACGGCTCAACGGTTGCAGATCTCATGGTCCAGGGTATCCAAGCGGCGGAGGCACAGCCCGGTGCTGGCAACGCTAATGTGCAGATCATGCCGATTCGCGATACGTCCAGTGGGTTGAACATCGACAGCAATGCGCTAATCCGCGGCGTGTACTGGGCCGCGGATCATGGCGCGTCGGTGATCAACCTGAGCGTGAACTACAACTCCGACCCGGTTCTCGACGACCCCGGCGATCCCCATAACGGAGACAGCCTCTCTCAGGCAATCGAGTATGCCCAGACCAAGGGAGCCGTGGTCGTCACCGCGCCAGGCAATGCCGCGTTGAACATCGACGACATCGTACTCTACCCACCTGACGCCGATGATCCTCTCTACTCCACGGCCAGTCCCGTACCAACGAACGTGATCGTCGCCGCGGCCGTCGATGCCTCGGGCAACCTGACCTCCGTGTCGAGCTGGGGTCCGCAGCATGTCGACCTGGGGGCGTACACCAACTCTCAGGGTTACACCTCATACTCGGCGGGCTACACCTCGGGCGTCGCCGGAGTGATCGCCGACCTCCTGCCTCCGGACCATACCCCCCAGGACGTCATCAACGTGATCGACCAGACGGTCACGCCCCATGCGCAATCGGTCGGGGCCTGGAGCAAGACGGGAGGAGTGATCAACCCCGCCGGTGCTGTCGCCAAGGTCATGGCGGCCGGGGTCGCGCTCGACGCTGGAGGCGGTTCGGTCGGCAGCTATTCCGCCGACGCCTATTACACCGGAGGGGCAACCTACTCGGTGACCGACCCGATCAATACCGCAAACGTCGTCAACCCCGCGCCGCAGCAGGTCTATCAGACCGAGCGCTACGGCAATTTCAGTTACACATTGCCACACCTTGTCCCCGATTCACCTTATGTCGTCCGCCTGGACTTTGCCGAGATCTACTGGGACGCGCCCAACCAGCGACTGTTCAATGTCTTGATTAATGGCGACCCGGTACTCACGAGCTTTGACATTTTCGCCACGGCGGGAGGCAAGGACATCGCCGTCTCGCGGCAGTTCGAGTGCCTCTCCAGCAGTTCCGGACAAATCGTGATCCAGTTCACGTCGCTTCGCGATAACGCCAAGATCAGCAGCATCCAGGTCACGCCCGCACCCGACCTGGCCCATGGCAAACAAGCATACGCCTCGAGCGTGGAGAGCTCGATCTTTGTGCCGGACCAGGCAGTCGACGGCAACAGCTCGGCCCGTTGGTCCAGCGGCCAATGGACACAGAACAGCGGGATCGGCTGGATCTACGTCGACCTGGGCGCTCCGTTTAACATCTCCGAGGTCCGGCTTAACTGGGAAACTGCCTACGCCGTCGATTATCAGATCCAGACCAGCTACGACGCTGTCAACTGGACCACCATCAAGGTTATCGTCGGCAACCAGAGCAAGGGCGTGGCGGACTTCCCGGGTCTGTCGGGAACTGGCCGGTACGTGCGGCATCCTCTGCACCAAGACCAGCGCAGGCTCGGACAATTACTCGCTCTACGATTTCAAGGTGTACGGCACGTCAAGTACCGACCTCGCGCAGAATCGGCCCACTCACGCCTCGTCCGTCGAAAGCTCCAGCTACGCCCCCAGCATGGCCGTCGACGATAACAGCTCGACCCGCTGGTCCAGCGGGCAGTGGTTGCAGAACAGCAGCACCGGCTGGATCTATGTCGACCTGGGAGCCCCGTTTAACATCTCCGAGGTCCGGCTCAACTGGGAAACCGCCTACGCCGTCAATTACCAGATCCAGGTCAGCTACGATGCTGTCAACTGGATCACCATCCAGATGGTGACCGGCAACCAGACCAAGGGGGTGGCCGATTTCCCGGGTCTTTCAGGAACCGGTCGGTACGTGCGCATTTTCTGCACTCAGACGAGCGCGGGCTCGGACAATTACTCGCTCTACGACTTCAATGTGTACGGCACACCGATCATCGACCTCGCGCAGAATCGGCCCACATTCGCTTCGTCCGTCGAAAGCACCGGCTTCGCCCCCAGCATGGCGGTTGACGGCAACAGTTCGACCCGATGGTCCAGCGGGCAGTGGTTGCAGAAGAGCAGTACCGGCTGGATCTACGTTGACCTGGGCGTTCCGTTTAACATTTCCGAGGTCCGACTCAACTGGGAAACCGCCTACGCCGTCAATTATCAGATCCAGGTCAGCAACGACGCAGTCAACTGGATCACAATCCATACCGTGACCGGCAACCAGAGCAAGGCCGTGGTCGATTTCTCGGGCCTCTCAGGAACCGGACGGTATGTGCGCATCCTTTGCACTCAGACTAGCGCGGGCTCGGACAATTACTCGCTCTACGACTTCAATGTCTACGGAACGCCGGCCGAGCCAGGTTATCTTGGCCCTGCCGGATCACTGACAGCAGTCGGGTCGAATGGAGACACAACCGGGTCTATTGTCGTGGCCATGCCTGCGTTCGCCGGAACGACCAAAGGCGCGACAGCAACTTTGGTTGCCAACTCGACTTTGCTCACGACAACGCCGCCGATTAGCACTCGCAAGACAACGACCTCGACTCCGGCTAGTGCGTTCACGATCCGGACGACATCACCGATCGACGCGAGCCTGGCGTCCCGGCTCGGTGCCAGGGGCCTTCAACAGGCTGCTGACCCGCCGTCAGTACGACATCTGCGCCACCTGCCGCGGCGCGAGTACCGCCTCAGCGAGTACTTCGCGTAATAGGTAAGCGGTGCCGGGTCAACCTATAAGCAAGTGGCGGGGAAGACGGCCCTGTGATGCCCTGCTAAACTAACAGCATGGCTTCCGAGGCGTAGCCACGGTCTGGGTCCCCGACCTCCCGAGTCCGATCGCATGCAACGCATCGCCGCCAGAAACGTGATCATTGGTGCGGGAGCCATGGGCAGGGCCGCCGCCTATCGTCTAGCCCGTCGGGGCGAGCCCGTGCTGCTGATCGAGCAGTTCGCCCTGGGTCACGATCGCGGCAGCTCGCACGGCGAGGCGCGCATCATCCGGCACTCCTATGCGGAACCCGCCTACGCGCGACTGATGCCCGCGGCCTTCCTGGCCTGGAGGGAGCTAGAGGCCGACGTTGGACAGTCAGTCTACGTCCGCACCGGCGGTGTCTCGATGAGCCCCGCGGGATGCGATTACGTGGCGCGTGTGGCGGCAAACCTCGAGTCGGTTGACGTTCCTCATCGCCGGATGACAGGTGCCGACTGGAATCGCCGCAATTCAATCTTCCAGGTCCCGGCAACCCATGATGTCGTGTTCGAGCCTGACGCCGGCGTGCTCGCCGCAGCACGGGCGTTGGTACTACAGCTTGACCTGGCACGCGAACATGGCGGAGATAAAACGCGTGTGATGCCCTCGACTCCCGTTCGCCGGATCGACCTCGACGGCACCCGGCCGGTGGTCCTGACCGACTCGCTCACGATCGCCGCAGACCGGCTCATCGTTACCGCGGGGGCCTGGGTCAAGCATCTTCTGCCCCAGCTTCCCGTGCCGGTCGTGGCAACGCGTCAACAAGTGCTTTATTTTGGCCCCTCCGATCCCACACCATTTCAGGTCGGCCGGTTCCCCGTCTTTATCTACAAGGGGAACAGGCAGGACGAGGCCTTCTATGGGATGCCGGTATTTCTGGGCTCCGGCGTCAAGGTCGCCCGTCACTTCGGTCCAGAGACCGATCCGGACCTCCAGGATCGTAATGTGTCCGCCGAGTACCAAGAAATCGTCCGCGGCTTCCTGAGCAACCACATCCCCGCCCTGTCCGCCGCCCCAATCGACCTGGCAGAGACCTGCCTGTACACCGTGGCACCCGATGAACAATTCTTCGTGGACTCCCTTCCCGGCCGCTCCGACGTGATAGTCGCGAGTCCGTGTAGCGGCCACGGATTCAAATTCTCTTGCCTGATCGGGCGAGTGCTCGCCGACATGGCGACTGGCGGGCCCGGCAGCAGTCGAGGAGAGCTGGACCTGGGGCGAAATCCACCGTAGATGCTCGGGTACGTCCAGCTTCGAACCTTCCGCGGTTCGCCGAGCGGACCACTCGCCAGGATTATCCATCGCCCCGCCCCGATGAATACGAGGGTGTTTATTATCGATTCTGTTCTAAGGTAGTTTATATGACCATCTATATATAGCATGCCGCCGGTGCTGTAATCCGAGTACCGGTCCTGACACCACTCGTCCACGTTTCCCAACATGTCCGACAAGCCCAGGTCATTGGGCAACAAGCTCCCACACGGCAAGATCCGGCTCTGGTACGTCAAGACGTATTCGAGCATACCGCTCCAACAGGTCCATGCTCGAACCGTAGTAGCGGCTGGTGGCTGCCCCGGAACGGCACGCATACTCCCATTCCGCCTCGGTCGGAAGCCGGTAGCCAGTCCGTTGCAGGGCATCGACACGGATCTTCATCCCCTCGGCATACTTGCCCCTCTCGTTCGGCTCGTAACATTCCCGGCAGGTTCTCCTTCCGGCTCAGCCAGTTGCAGTAGGCGGCGGCATGCATACCAAGTCACCGTAATCCATCGGTCCTTTGGGGTCGGGACTGTACCTAATTACTCTTGGCATGATCGTCTTCGGGGGTCTCTTTCGCAAGCTCCTGGTATTGCTCAACCGTCACCTCCTTGGCGGCGAGGGCGAAACGGAGGGGGATCTGTACCCGGTGTAGAGGCTCAGGGCCGTAAAGCGAGCCCACTCTGTCGGCGGCGAACCCATGTCAAACTCGACCGGTCCCTCGATCACAGCGAAGGTCTGCCCCTGACTGTTAACTATACCAGCGGCGGTCGCCACGGTCATTAAGCTTCTTCAATCCGGCGTCCAGTTCGGCTTGAAGCTTCTCCAGCTGCTTCCATTGCCGCAGTGTCCATTCCGCCGCTGCGTGGATGCCGCTGTCGGGATCTTTGCGGTACAGATCGAGCAGTTTTCCGATCAATGGCTCCTGCTCGCCGGAGGATAATCCCTCCGTCCCATACGTCCCCAGCGCCAGGATCAACGCCCGCCGCTGCGAAGTTTCGGGATGGAACAGGATGGCATCCATGAACTGTTGCCCCTGGACGGGCGTCGGCTTGGCGTTGGGGTCGATCCGGTCGAGTTCAGCGACAATCAGTTTCGGATCGGCACCAAGAGGGCTGAGCCAGTTGATGATGAAGCTCCGCAGCCGGGGATCGGCACTGTGCCGCAGCAGGGGAATAAACTCGTCCGTCTTCCCCATGCGAAGGAGAGAGACCGCCGCCCGAGCTTGACGTTCCGCCAGACGGTCCCTGGTCTCCTCCGTGATCACCGGGCGATGCCAGACCGAAGCGGTGAGCGGCGGTCCCTCGGGAGAAGTCCGGGCGACCGAGAGAGCGACCATCCGATAGCCCTGCGCCACAAGCTCAGGGCACGCTGGAGGTGAGCGGTCGGGTCGAGTCCAAAGATTGGACTCGCCTCGAACCGGAAATCGCCCACCCAGACGGCGGCGTAGGATCGCTCCAGATGCCCTGGCTTCATGATGTCGGCAAACGCCGGAAGTTCTCGCAGGGGTCGAGGTAGGCGTTTTTCTGCATCTGCCTATAATCGGCGTAGCCGTTCTCGATCGCCTTGCGGAGCAGGCTGAGGGCTCGCTCTGACAGCGACTTACCCCTCGCCTGGTCCTTCCGGGCAACTGCCTGAGATGCGAGGGCGTAGGCACAGGCGGCACTGTAGTGGAGTTCGGAATCCCGGGGCTCGTTCTTGAGGTCCGCTTCGAGCGCCTCGTAACGCTTGGTCGGTTCCCTGCACCCAGTTCCGCTGCCACGATGACCGCCAGGCAGCGTTTCCGGCTCTCGTCGCTGTAGTATCCTATCTCGAACTTCTCCTGATCCGCCCTTGCCTGGTCCTTGTGACCCAGCCGGGCGTGGGCGATGGCTCGGAGCTGATAAGGTCGTTCTGTTTCCGGAGACTTCCTGATAACGGCATCGAGGTCGTCAATTGCCTTTTGGCTCTCGCCAAGCTCTAAGTGAGCCGACACTCGATTGAGACGAGCGTAGAGATCATCCTGGTTCGCCTTGAGGGCGGCTTCCGCCGCCGCCAGAGCCGATGCGGCACGCTCCTTCGTGCCGGTCGGCGGAGGTGCCGCAGTGAGATCGAGGTCGATCTGGGAGCCAGACTGCTGAGCGATCTTGCTCGTGAGTTCTGCTTCGGACACATCCACTCTGGTAGGAACCCGTCTGAGAGTCTTCCGGTGGCACTCCTGTTCCAGACGCCGGAATAGCCCAGCTTGTCATCCGCTTGCTTCCAGGCATGCCATGTCAGGGGGACCAGCCCAGCTTTCGAGAGTTGTGTCCTCGAGCCTTCGTGAGTTCGGCGGCGGATGACGCTATGACCATGCGGGCAACGTCGTCTGGTCCTGTTCTCTGAGTCCACAGGGCGGCGAAACGGGAGATGGGCTTGCCCTCTGCCCACCCGCTGCCAGATATCCGGCGACCTCGACTGGAAGATATCCCTCCTTGCTGTTCCGCTCGTCGGTCTGGCGGATCTCGTCGGCGGTCTGATCGTGAGCCATTCTCCAGGGTCGCCCATCTCGGCTCCAGACCGCCGCCACCCGGAGAGTTTTGCCCTCGGCGTAGGGGCGGAAACGGGTGGGGCGGTATCCCGATTTGCGGAGAGCCTCGGCGAGTCTTGACGAACTCGTCCAGGGTCATTGACTGGCAGAAGGCGAATCGCTCAATGAGCATGCCTTGAGCCGATTCGATCTTGCCGGTGAGCATGGGGTCTGGTGTCGTCCAGGAGGGATCGAGGGGAGGATCATTCCACGAGCAGCATGAGTTTCCTGGCGATCTCAGCCTGGAACAGCGGAAGAGCTCACCGGTTCGTGGTACTGGGCGATGGGGAAGCACGTCGCATACTCTTTGGGGTCGGCGTCCATGAGCAGTTTGCCAGCGTTCCGAAAGATCGCCCCCCAACGGATGCCGTGATGGGTGTCCGCACCGGACGGAGGGCGACGAGCCAGGGACCGAGAAAGACCGGATTGACTCTGATCAGGGCTTGCGCAACCTTGCCACCCACCGACTCCCAGCGTTGGCTGGTGGAATCGTAGTCCGCAAGAGCACTCGCCACCGGGAGCAGGCTCATGTCGCCTGATTGGGCTGAATCGAGCACCTTCCAGAGCTTCGGGGTCAGGGTGGATTGGTGGGTTTTCAGCGCATCCCGCAGCACTGGAAGTTCACTTGGAGTGGCTTTAAGTAGGCGGTTGAACAGATAATCAACCTGGGAGGCATCGACGGGGAGAAGGGCGAGGCTGGCATGCAGGTGTTCCCGTTTATCATCGGTACTTTGCACCGCACGCACTTAACTGAGGATCAGCCCAGCGGCGGTAGCCTCGAGAGTTGTTTGACGATGGCAGGAACGTCTGTCGTGTGCCCACCTTCTGAAGTGACTCCACGAGAGCCGAAGCCCGAAGTGTGCTCATAGCCCTCGATCTCCTTCTCCCCAGGTGATCAACGAGACTAATCATGAGACCAATCCCAGAGTCCGCAATCCATGCACCCGCCCCGCCCGTTTCATCATCTTGCCTTGCGGATCGGTCCAGTCTTTCTTCTTGGTCAGTAGCCTGATGTTCGCCCATTCCAAGAACGGATGGTAGATGGCGGTTCTCGGGCTTGGCATTCCACGACGCCGACCGTTCCGCCAGCCGCAATTCCGCACGACCCCGCCGTGTCTCCTTCTGCTTTCGGTCAGCCAGTCCCGCAGGGAGGGACGAGGAAATCGTGCGTCAGTTGGTAATATCGCCCGCCTGGCGATGCTTACGGTCGCTGGTCACTCGCGAGCCTTCTGGGTCGGTTGGTGTGATAAGGCGAAGCTCGCCGTCCAGGATGTGCATCAGGTCCGCAAAGTCCCTCGGGCGGTCAGAATAAGCCGGCTGCCTCCCGAAATTCCTCGTCTCGACCGCATCTGCCCCTTGATGTCCGTGCCGGTCTCAGGAAGCAGGGATTTCAGAACCGCCTGAGCCGATTTCTGATGGAGGCGATGCTTTGGATTGGCTTGAGGGGACTGAACGTTTCTTCCAAGAATGTTACGCCCACTCCCTCGGTGCCGCCGACCTCACGCAAGGCTGCCGGGGTCCAGGGCTTCCCCTTGACCATCTCAGCGAACAAGGCCAGGCGTACCGAGATGACCTTGCCGTCCTCGGCAAGATCCGGTGATCGCTTGATCGAGAAAGGCGTGCTGGTCCCTGGCTGATCTCAGCCCTTCGCTCCGGGAATGTTCCCATAGGCGGTGCCAGAAGCTGCCAGTACCTTGCGGGCGTGGCGAGGGTCGAAGAGATCAACGCAGAGCGTGTTCTGCCCCTTCAGCAATTCGACTTCCAGTTCATCCATGAACCGAGTCGCCGCCATCCAGAAATCATCACGCACTAGGACAATCGCTTGAACATGTTCGCCATCGCACTGTCGCAGGGCGTTGACAAGTTCCGTGTTCTCCTCACCTCGGCGGGCGTGCAACCACTGCTCGAACTGGTCCAGAAGCAGTAGCACCTTCTGACTCGGATCGGCAAGCACCCGTCCCTTGCCGGATCGCCATCAGAGAATCGAGCAAGCCCATCCTGAGGTGACAGATCGAGGCAGGCTTTCCGCAAGGATTTCAGCGAGGCGGTATTCCGTCTCTTCCGGTGTCGCCTCGACGTAAACCGGCAGGACGTGCTTCGCCAACCGAGGCAGCAAGCCCTGCCTTGACCAGCGACGACTTTCCACAACCCGAAGGTCCATAGATCAGTCCCACTCTGAAGGTCTGATCAGGGTCGGTCTTCTTCAATGCGATCCTTCCAGAATCGGATGCTGTCAGGCAGACCCTCTCGATCTCTTGGTCCCGGTAGCAGTTCGAGGAAGTAATCGGCGTCGTGTTGATCGAAGGATCTGAGACCTTTGGGAACGACTTTGATGCGGGCGCTGGTCAGAATCGGAAGCCCTGGGAGTGATCGGTGGGGTGTGCGCATTCCTCCGTCGAGCCGGGGGGAGTGACCACGCCCGGTGAACCGCGGGGGGAGGTGGTTCCCGTTCATCACGGTTTGGAGAAAGAAGCGAAGGTCTTCCGCCATGTCCTTGGCGGTGCTGTACCGCTCGGACGCCCGCTTCGAGAGTGCCTTCTGACAGATCCGTTCCAGTTCCTTGGGTATCGTGTCGTTGATCTGCCGAGGCGGGCGAGCTTCCGTCGTGGCGATCAGGTCCAGCAATTCTTTGCAGGCTTCGTCTTTGTCCTCGGCTTTGGCTATGAACGGTCGTCGCCCGGTCAACAACTCGTAGAGAACGACGCCCAAGCTGAAGATGTCCGAACGACCATCAACCCGATGACCTTCGCCCCGTGCCTGTTCAGGGCTCATGTACATCAGGTGTACCAGCGATCCCGCCACCCTTGCCGAAATCCTCGTCTCTCGAGCGCACAGACCGAAATCGGCAACGAACGCTCTTGCCCGAAACGTCAATCAAGATGTTGGCCGGCTTGACATCCCGGTGGACCAAGCCACCGGTGTGAGCGTAATGAAGGGCTTCAGCCACGGTCTCAACCAGTGCAGCAGATTCATGAAAGCCTGGGCGAGCTTCCTTGATCCTTTTGGCAAGATCGCTCCCCTCGATGAGCTTCGAGACACGACGAAGCACAGCCCGTCGTCGGTACGCCCCACGTCATAAACAGGTACGATATGGGGATGGTCTAAACTGGCAAGGATACGGGCTTCGTTCAGGTACGCCTCGATATCCTTGGGCTGCGAGACTCGTTCCGGGCGGGGAACTTTGATCGCATGAAGCCTCTCCTTGTCCTGGCACTCCTGGTGTGCGGCCTGTCCGTTGCGCGGGCCGACGAGGCAAAACCGGCGACGTCCAACGTGCCCCGCGCTGAGTATCCGAGCGTCCATTCGGACAGCCGGATTACGTTCCGATTGAAGGCGCCGGACGCGAAAAGCGTCAAGGTGCAACCGGGCGGGGCCGATAACGGGCTTGGCAAGGGCCCTTACGAGATGGAGCGGTCCGACGACGGCACTTGGACGGTCATCACGCCGCCTGCCGTCCCTGGCTTCCACTACTACTGGTTCGTGGTGGACGGCGTTGCCGTCAACGACCCCGGCAGCGAGACGTACTTCGGCTACGGCAAAGCTACCAGCGGCGTGGAGGTGCCTGAGCCAGGCGTCGACTTCTACGACGCGAAGGAAGTGCCCCACGGCGAGGTGCGGGCACTGTGGTACCATTCGAAGGTTACCAGTTCGCCGCGCCGGGCATTGGTATACACCCCGCCAGGCTACGACGCAGACGCGGGCAAGCGCTACCCGGTGCTCTACCTCCAGCACGGCGCCGGCGAGGACGAGCGAGGCTGGACGAATCAGGGCCGGGCGAACTTTATTTTGGATAACCTCATCGCCGCCAAGAAGGCGGTACCGATGATCATCGTCATGGACAACGGCTATGCCGAGAAGGCCGGCACTGCGCCGTTCCATCCCAGCGTGGCCGGACAGGCCCGCCAAGGTTCGACTTTCGAGGCTTGGAAGAGGTGCTCTTAACCGAGTTGATCCCGAGGGTCGATGCGACCTACAGAACGAAGGCCGATCGTGAGCATCTCGCGCCATCTGCTGGGCTCTCCATCGGCGCGATGCAGACGCTCGATATTGCGCCTGCCCACACGGAGACATTCGCCTACATGATTAGTCATCCGACTGCCAAACTCTCGGCAGGAGCCTATCGCATGAGACCTGTCAGAAATCTGACGTCCGCTCAACGGGGAGTTTTCCCGAGAGATCGGCCTGAATTCGTCCTCGCAGCGCCTGTGTTGATGCCGACGCCAGGGGCCAAAAACCCGGCGCGTCCCGAGGTGCGACTCCTGAGCTGTGGGACATTCTTGTTGGGGCCCTGGCTGGCTCGCATCCCCGGGAAAAATGTGTGCGGGGTCGTCTGAGCGTGGATAGCCGACGGTTGTGGCGGCACGCTGCGGCTGACCGAGGCTCGAATTCTGGCGTTGAGGAGCGGCACCCTGGCCAACTTGAGCCTGGCTTACAGTCACCTCACGCCTCAAGGTGGAAAGGCGATCGAAGTTGGACCCTTGCCGCGCTATCCTGGACTCAGGCTGCACTGCTTGGAATTCTTGTTGGGCGAAGGCAGGCGTCTCAGCAAACAACGCGAAAAGGAACATCACCCAGGCAGATGAATGACGCATGATGCAACCCTCCTCGCGGCGGCCGCCGATTTTGTTGGATCGTTCAAAGAAATTAGTCTAGCAACGCGTCTGAGAATGATCCAGTCATTGAAGAAGCATCGTCGATGAAGTCCTGGTTGATCGCTCGTGGTTGGCGAGAGAAAACTGGGCAGTAACCTATCGCTAATGAAGCCTGACGAGGAGACTTGATACCTTACGCGTCGTGCTCGCAGCAGATCCGTCGTGCGCTTTCGATGTCAGCTTGGATCTGGTCCAATAAGTCATCAAGCTTGGCGAAGGCCTGGGTCGAACGCAGCCGGGCCAGGAAATCGAGTTCTACGGAGCGGCCGTAGAGATCGCCATCGAATCCGATGAGGTGGGCTTCGACCTTGCGGATCTGCTCGGCGAAGGTCGGGTTCGGGCCGATGTTGCAAGCGGCCGCCCAGGCCGCGGGTTGCGACTCGGCTCCCGGAACGAAGACCCTCATGGCATACACTCCGTCGAGCGGGATCAGGGTATCGATCTGGTCCACGTTGATCGTGGGAATGCCCAGGCCTCTGCCGCGCCCGCGCCACGGGTCACCACGCCCCGGATGCGGTGTGGGCGGCCGAGGAACCTCGCAGCCTCCGCAACCTTGCCCTCGTGAAGCGACTGACGGATGCGGGTTGATGAGATGAGCTCGCCGTGATCGCTGAGCGGCTCGACCACCTCGAATTCGATACCGGCCCCTGCACACCAGCCGCCGAGTTTTTCCACATTGCCTTGCCGATCGTGGCCAAACGCGAAGTTGGGTCCCTCAACCATGCCCCGCGCGGCGAACTGGCGCTGAATCACGCGGTCGAAGAACTCGCGGGCGCTGAGGTCGAGTAGCCAGCGTCCCGTCCGAAAGACGCCGACCATGGTCGCTCCAGCTTTCTCGAGCAGGAGGATTTCTCGGTCGGGCCATACCAGCGGGACAGGGGCGCTGTCGGGGCGCAGTAAAGCCACCGGGTGAGGGTCGAACGTGACCGCAAGCGCCGGGACGCCCGCAGCGTCGGCTCTGGCGCAACCGGCCGATGAGGCGTTGGTGGCCGCGATGCACTCCGTCGAAGTTGCCCACCGTCACATAGGCCCCACGGGCCCTCGCCGGGAAGTCCTCGACATTCTTGATCGTGATCACCGACACCCATCCTGCCTGCGAGCCCGGTCTTCGGAAACAGCAGGTCTTCCCTTGATCGATCCCTTGAGCATCTAAAGCATTATCGCTACCCTGCGACAGATCGGTCAATCCTGCCAGAGTATTGGCAAGAGCCGGAAAGAGCGACCGGATCCTGCCATCGACTCGGGGAAACTGGAGCTACGGCGCACCGATGAACGTCTTGATTTTGGGTGACGGAACCGAGGAGCGGGCCTGGGCGTCATGGTTCCTGGTACATCCCCAGCATCATCTGGAGGCCGTTTATCCCGAGCTCGGCGGAGACGAGTTTGCCGGGACTCGTGTTGCAATCGATCTCGACGAGGCCCTGGCGACGGCGGGGATTGACCTGGCCGTCGTGGGCGGCCCACTCGACTTCCGCGCCGAGGCGCTGCGGAGGGCCGCGGCCGAGGGACTTGCCATCCTTTGTATCCATCCCCCGGGACCCGATTCCGAAGCATATTACCAGGTCGCGCTGAGCCGGGCTGAAACCGGCGCAGTGGTGGTTCCCGTCCTCCCGCTGCGACTCCATCCCGGCGTCGCACGGCTGCAACAAGCCATCGCGACCGGAGAGCTCGGTACAGTTCGAGGCATCCGCCATGAGTCCGCGGCCAACCCGGAAGACCGAGAGTTCGCTCGGATGGGTTTTGCACGAATGGTGGACGTAGTCCGCGTTCTGATTGGTGAAATTGAGGCTGTGACCGCCAGCGGAGACCCGCCCGGAGAACACCCGGACATCGAGCTCGTCGTTCAACTTCGCGGTGCGCAGGGCCGACGGGCCGAGGTCCGGATCTGGAGGGGGCAGAAAGAACCGGCTCGCCTGCATGTCAGCGGGTCTCATGGCTCCTTGACGCTGGAATACGACCCGAGCTTTCAAGAGCCAGCCCGCTTGATCCGCAGCGATGGGCTTCCTGGCGGCGAACAGACCAGTGAGCTGGAGCCGTGGGACCCGCTCGGGGCGATCATGGAGACACTGCTTCCCCGTCTCGACAGACGCGGGCCACAGTCGCGCACGGAACCGAACCCCAACCTCAACGACGGCACCCGGGCTATGGAGCTTTCCGAAGCCGTCGCTCGCAGCCTGCGCCGCGGCCGGACCATCGACATGCACTACGAAGCGATCAGCGAGGATTCCACCTTCAAATCCATCATGACCTCGACCGGCTGCATGATTCTCATGGCCGCGCTGTTCATCCTGCCTCTGGCTCTTGCCGGCCCGGCCCTTGGATTCAACTCGGCCATCTACCTCGCCTACCTCATTCCCCCGGTGCTCGTGATCTTCGCGGTGTTTCAGGTTCTTCGATTGGGAATTCGAGGAAGCCCTGGCGAGAGCGGTCCGAAGTAAGTTCCGGATCGTGCATGGGTTTTACTGAACATCAACCAATACTGCATTTCCGGCAGGGATATCTACCTCGGAGAAACGGACCACGGCCACTGGAATAACACGGGCCAGATCAGCAAAAAATGACGCCTAGATTTAACCAAGAGGCCAGGGCGTGTTGAGAATCGTGCCGACCGATCTCGGCCCATGAGGGTTTCGGCAAGATTCGAATGTATTCGAATCCTCTTAAGGGATTGAAGCGGCGAAAAGTGGCAGAGATTCATTGATTTTGCCCCTGGTCGCTGACTGATCGAGGACCAGGCAAGCGTTCGGTTTGATCAATCAGGGGCACGAGCTGAACTGACAGAATCTTGTGTCACCTCGACCTGTATGATTCCCTTCCCAAAGCTCCAGTCATCATGCCAGGCGCAGCGGCGTCCCGATCTGCGTCCGTCCATTGATGAACCAGGCCGCGGCCGACTCTTCGATCCCGCAAGGCGAGGGAGTTCGTTTCCATGGCGAACGATGAATGCGAAATCCCCTTTATTGGCCGGATCGAAGACTCTGGGCTGCCTCTCGTCGTGAGCAGAACACCGAGTGGCAGCGATCGACGGATCGAGGAGTGGATCGCCAGCAATCTCGACCTCGAGTCCGACCCGTCGAAGGCAAATCACTGGAATCAACTCATTGCGAACTTACCTGTAAGCCAGCGAATGCCCTCATTGAAGGCCAACGACCGCCCGGCGGCCGGCACGCCTAACGGCTGGTCTAGGTTCAATATCGCTTACAAGCGCGGGATCACTGTCGTACGACTGGTGGATCGCGCCCTCGTGGACCAGGCTCATATCCAGGAGATGGGCTCCGACCTCATGGACCTGATCGAGGTGGGCAACCACAGGCTTGTGCTCAACTTCACGCTGGTTGAACGGCTGGGAAGTTGGATTATCGGCGTGGTCGGTACTGCCCACCGCCGCTGTGCTGCCGGTGATGGGGGAAAACTCAGGATCTGTGGGTTAGACCCTCGGCTCGCAGAGATCTTCTCGATCGTGGGCATGGCTAGTGAGCTAGACTTCCATGCCGCTGAAGCGGATGCCCTCGATAGCCCCTGGCCACTGGGTTCGGCACCCCGTCAATTACCCGTCGATATTCTAAACACGCTGCTGGCGATGGGAGGAATTCCACCGCTGCGGGGCGGAGCGCCTGACGACGAAGCCGAGGTCGCCGACCTCCATCCGCACCCCGAACCGGGCTACACAGAACGCGTCGCTCTGGCGTGTTCCACTCCCGCCGCCTCGGTCAGCCTGGGTGTACGGGTCGGGGCCAGCGACAGCCGCACGGTTATTGTTTCTATCCCCCGGTTCTTGATTGGCCGCGACCGGTCTTGCCATCTCAGGCTCGGTTCCGCTCAGGTGAGCAAACAGCACGCCACTCTCGAGCAGCGCGATGGCCGTGTCTATCTGCGCGACCTCGGCAGTACCAACGGTACCCTCATTAACGGCAGGCTGATCCGGGATCTTGAAGTCGACATTCGCAACGGCGACCAGTTCCAGATCGGGCCTGTGCTGGGAACTCTTCAGATTGGACTCTTCGCGGAGAACTCCGGTCCCACAGAATGCCCGATCCTGGAGTCGGTGGGAGCGGAAGTTGAGGCTCCTACTTTATTAGCTCCGCTGACAGAGGCTCCAGGCACCGAAGAGCTGTCGCGAATCGAGGACTTAGACCTCGCGGATCGCATCAAGCTCGAGATCCTCGAGGAAGTCTTAGTGATCACGCCCCGATTGCAGGAGCTGGAGGACGAAGCGACCCTCGAAGCCCTGAGGTCAAAACTGGAGTCGCTATTCGAGGAACCCCTCCCGCACCGTGTTGTCGTCAACCTCGAATTCGTAAACCATTTGTCTCGCCAGGCTATCGCCCTTCTGCTGGCTCATCATTTGCGCCTCGATTGGAATGGTGGGGCGCTGCGAATCTGCCAGGCCCATGCCCGGATCATCGCTCTACTTGACCAGGTTCGTCTGACGATGCTGGTCGACTGTTACCCGACTCTTGACGAGGCTGTCCTTGCCGCTTGGGTCTGCAAGCAGACCAGTACTACTGCTCAGCGCTGAGAACTGCTTGTGGTCGAAACTCCGACCATGCTTCCCTGTCGCCTTATCCCACCAGCAAGATCATCGTGCGACCGTAAGCACAACAAGAGACAGCCGACAGCACGATCGGCATTGAAATTGCTGCCAAAACAATTCAATGTGTATGTGACTCAGTACTCGTTGTCACCATCGCCCCTATCGTCCTGGGCATCGGGATGCAAGGGATCGTTGGCACTGAAAAAAAGATCGCCCAGTCCCAGCGGGGCGTGCTGTCTGCCGCGGGCTCGGCGCTTGCGTCGGGCGAGACTCCGGAGGTCATTGGCTGCTTCGCCCAAGACACAGTGGAGAGCTCCGCGCCATGCCGCGTCACGGCCCATCGGATAAGGGGACCCCTTGACCTCCTGGCCGGACCTCATCTAAGGTCACTCGTAGCTTGCTGATCACTCACGAGAGAGGTTTTCCCGATGGCGACAAAACACATCCCCAACTCCAAGGCGCGACCTGCCCTGGCCAGTCAGAAGAAGACAACGACCAAAGGAACGGCGCGGGCGGGCGAGACGAAGTCGAAGACCAAGCCCAGGACTGTGCCCAAGACCAAGCTACGCAAGTCGGCGGAAGCGTCCGACAAGACAATCAAGACATCTGCGCAAGCGGAAGCACCCGACAAGAAGACCAAGACCACTGCGCAAGTTGCCGCCAAGACCTCGACCAAGGCGGCGACCGGTTCGGCCCGAGGCAAGCCAGAGAAGGCATTGGCGAGTAAAACCAAGCGTTCCACGCGGGTGGTTGAGCCGGCCGCCCGAACCAACGCTTCCCGGCGTCGCTCAGCGCCCTCACATGAGAACAAGGCTCGGCAGCACGAAGCCAACGGGCGTCTCGCCGGACACGCGGCAGCGACTGGGGTCTCAGAGCCCCCGAACCAAACCCCCGAGGCAGCGTCGACCACGGCCGGAACACAACCGAAACCCGGGCAGACCGCTCGGGCAGACCGAGTTATCCAGTGCCTCTTCGAGGCCCTGGAGGCCCATGCGAAATCGCAGTCCCTCGGTCATGTGGTCCGGGAAGCACGGTTCGACTGGGGCGAGACTAGTAAACGAGAGATCTGTCCGGATTTGGCCTTCGTCTCGTTCTATCGCTGGGCTCCCTACAGACACGTTCCCAAGGACTTGACGTGGCACGTCGTGCCGGATCTGGTCGTGGAGATCGTCCGCGAATCGGAACAAACGGAGCCGATCAGCACAAGGCTCGATCATTATTTCCACGCCGGAGTGAACCGCGTGTGGGTTGTCTACCCGCACGAGCTGAAGGTTCACGACCACGATTCCCTCGTTTCGTCTCGAATCATCGATCGTTCTGAGACTCTTGACGGTGGGACAATTCTTCCAGGCTTCCAGATGGCCCTGCAGGCGCTGATTGGTGAAGACGGTTAGCCGATGCGACACGACAGTCTGCCGCCCGACGAGGTCGCCAGGGAACTGGTCTTCCACTCCCAAAATGAAATAGCCCTGGATCCGGCGGACAAGGTCTTGAACGCGGGCCGGGAAAAACTCATAATAGCGTGGCATGCGGTCATGTGGACCGCTTTTTTCGTTTTGCCACGACCGGGGGCAGGCGGTCTCGGGTCGGGATGGCGGTCTCGCGGCTAGTGCGGGCCGATGTGGTCTGACGTTGGCCTTTTCTTACCGTTTTCCAGACCTCGCCTGGCGGCGGGGTCGATCAAGGCGATCGATCGATGGCGGAAGCACTCAAGATACGGGTCGAGCCGCGCGACCCAGCCAAGAACAAGGGGACGGGAACGCGGGTTGTCCGGCGGTTGCGCCGACAGGGCCGCATTCCTGCCGTGATCTATGGACACAAGCAAGAGGTGGTGCCAATCACTCTATCCCATGATGATGTCTGGCACATGATCAAGGGGGCAAGCCACCTGGCCGAGCTGGACTTGGGTGGCAAGACCGAGACGGTCTTGATCCGCGACGTCCAGTGGGACAACCTCGGTAAAGAGATACTCCACCTCGACTTTGCCCGAGTCAGCGCCGAGGAGGAGATTGAGACCGACGTGAACATCGAAATTCGCGGCCAGGCGGCGGGCATCGCCGAGGGCGGAATTCTCGAGCAACTTGCCCACTCGCTGCGGATCAAGTGCCCGGCCGGCGCAATCCCCAGCTCGATCAAGGTCGACGTCAGCCACCTGAAGGTGGGCGAGGGAGTGCATGTGCGCGATGTCGCCCTGCCGCCGGGCGTGACCGCCGAGGCTGAAGGGGAGTTGCTCATCGTTCACGTCGTGGTGCGGGGGACCACAGCCGAGCCGGCACCCGAGACGGCAGCCACCGAAGCCGTGACCCAGCCCGAAGTGATCAAACCGGAGCGCAAGGAAAAAGAGAAAGCGGATTGATCGCAGACTGGCTCCCCGGCTGGGGGAGCACCCGACCGCTCTTGCCGCGGCCGTGGGAACGGGTAACTTCAGCCGCGAGCGACTGCCTTGGGGACGATGAAGTTGGTGGTCGGTCTTGGCAACCCCGGTACGAAGTACCAGGGAACTCGCCACAACATCGGTTTTGAGCTCATCGACCGGCTGGCCAGGGCAGGCCGGGGCTCAAGTTTCAGCACCAAGTTCGACGGTCAGGTGGCCGAGACGGAAATTGACTATCGCCGCGTCCTGCTGCTGAAGCCCCAAACCTTCATGAACGTGAGCGGCCGTTCAGTCAGCCAGGCGATTCGCTTCTACAAGCTCGAGCCCCACGAGATGCTGGTCGTCTGCGATGACTTGAACCTGCCCGTGGGAAAGCTCCGGATCCGCCCCGGCGGGTCCGACGGAGGACAGAAGGGCCTTCGTGACATTGCGGCTCACCTGGGAACCGACCAGTTTCCCCGGCTACGGATTGGGATCGGCGAGCAGGGTGACTGTGATGCCATGGATTACGTGCTCAGTCGCTTCCGCAGCACCGAGCGTGCCGTCATTGACGACAGCCTGATTCTTGCAAGCCAGGCGGTTGCCGTCTGGGTGACCCAGGGAGTTGACCCGGCCATGAACCAGTTCAACGGACCTACCGGCAGCAAGTAAGCCTGCACCAACTAGATAAAACGCCAGTATTCCATCGTAATCATTAATCGTTGCATCGGAGGGACCAGATCTTGCCTGCCCACACCTATGAGGGAATGTTTTTGCTCGACAGCACCAAGGCCGCGGCGGCCTGGGACGATACCGTCAAGCATGTGCATAACATCCTGACCAAGCACAATTCAGAGATCGTGGCCAGTCGACAGTGGGATGAGCGCCGGCTTGCGTACCCGATCGCCGGCCACAAGAAAGCGACGTACCTTTTGACTTATTTCAAAACCGACGGCGCGAAGCTCAAGGAAATCGTTGCCGATTGCCATCTGAGCGACCTGATCTTGAGAGAGCTCATCCTTAAAGTCCATCCAAAGCTGGAAGTGCAGCTCGTCAACCAGGCCATGACCTCCACACCCAACGCCGATGCGGAAGAGGCATCAGGACACGACGACGAGCTGGACGAACGCCCGCGCCGTCGGCGCCGCGACGACTGACCGGGCCAGCTTGACTCTCAGGCAGCACCGGACGGGGCCGAAATCCCGCGCAAAAATGAGCAGCAGCTTGCAAGCTAGGGAACAACCGTTTACCTTATGGTGAATGGATTGGCCGAATCCCGCCTCCCACTCCCGGTGCGAGCCGGGGGGGTCTGGTTGAGTTTTCCGGCTTTGCGAAACCTGCGGAGCGGATGCGGGTGATTGGTAAATCGGTGATCGAGAAAGGAACAAGGCGATGCCGGACTTGAACAAGGTGTTTTTGATGGGTCGTCTGACATTCGATCCAGAATTACGCAGAACTCCCAGCGGCACGGCCGTGAGCGAACTGCGAATGGCTTCGAGCCGGTCGTGGACCGGCCGCGATGGCGAGCGCCGCGAGGAGACGCTGTACATTGACGTGACCGTATGGGACCGCCAAGCCGAGACGTGCTGCCAATATCTCCGTAAAGGTAGCGCCATTCACGTGGAAGGCTATCTGCGGGTGGATACTTGGGACGACAAGACCACCGGCGAAAAGCGGTCGAAGATCCGCGTTCAAGCCGATCGCGTTCAATTTCTCGACTCGCGCCGCGGTGATGGCGGCGATGCCGGCGGGGTGAATGACGACGAGCTCGAAGGCCGCGCGTCAACCGGGCGCGAGCCGGCTGGGCGCCGGGCTCCGTCGGCCAGCCCGGGCGAACCGCGCGGGCAGAGCAACGGTGCCGGCCCCGGCCGAGCGCCCTATCCCTCGACTACCAATCCGAGAAGCCGCCCGGCGACCGAGCCCGAAGAACGCGACGAGGAAGATATCCCATTTTGACATCCCGCCTCCACGCTTGAGAGAGAGCCCTTTTCATGGCCAAGTCGACTAACCCCGAAGACGTCAAGCCCGCGACCAAGGCACCATCCAAAGACAAAATCGGCACCAGGGCGAGCGATCCACCCAGGGCCAAACAGGCTGCCGCCGGTCCGCCGCGTCAACCCGGCGTTGAGCGGCGCAAAAACCATCCGCTCAGGGCCAAGAATGGACACATCCGGGTTTTGCTCACGCAGCCCGTCCCGCACGTCGGCCAGCCGGGCGAGTTGGTCAGCGTTCGACCCGGCTTCGCGCGGAATTACCTGCTTCCCCAGGGCCTGGCCACATTTGCCACGCCGCACAACCTGCTGATCGTGGAGAAGCATCGCCAGCGGCTCAAGAAGCAGGAAGAAGCACGCCGCGCCGACCTTCAGAACCTGGGCGCCCAGATCGCCCAGCGCTCGCTGACCATTGAGGCCAACGCCAACGAGGAGGGGCACCTCTACGGCTCGGTCAACGCCGACCAGATCGCCGCCGCCCTCAAGACCGAGGGCTTTCCCGTCGAAACCGAGGCCGTTCGCATCGAGGGCCCACTCAAGGACCTGGGGCTGTACACCATCAAGGTTCATCTGGCACAGGACATCGACACCGAAGTCAAGCTCTGGGTCGTGCCTACCCACACCGGGGAAGCCGCCCCTCCGCCTAGGCGGCCTGCTGCCATGCCTGCGCCGGAATTCACCTTCAAGAGCGGGTCCAAGACCCGCTCTTTTTTGTTGGCTCGTTATATGTACTAGATATCATAATATATCTAATTCCCTAACTATATTACTTTAAACTATGAGAATGTTGGCACCATGCTTCACGAGCTTGAGCCCACTTGCACGTGGCAAGTTTCTTGCAGCAGCCTTTCGGCTCGGATCCAGGTGCTTGCAGGGAGGATTCTTGCTTGCCCCGCGTCCATCCTTGTTTAAGAGCAAGACGTACCCCGTAGCCCGTGCCGGGCCTCGAATTTTGCGACTTTTTGCCGATGACGACACTCGATATCAACCGATACGACTGTTCAGAACGATCGTGGCTGCGCCGCGGACCTGAGGTCCGCGGCACACCTTTACGACACTCGTTCGGATAGAATGAATTTACTGAAATTGAGGGACCATCGTTCCCTTTCGGTCCTGATGCACCGTGTGGCAAGGTGGCTCTTCAGGAGATTCGCGCGGCATGGCGTCTCAAACACCCGGCTCTGGCAACGGCAAGGGGGGCAGCGGTCCAAGCGGCAACGCCCCGTTCTCCAGCGCCGGCGGCAACGCGCTTGCCGATCATTTGCCGCCCCAGAACCTCGAGGCCGAACGCTGGCTGCTGGGCGGAATCCTGCTAGATAATGAGGTTCTCCATGAGATCGCCCAGTTCCTGACGGCCGACGATTTCTACAGGGACGCGCACCAGGTCATCTATCGCGCGATCAGCGAGCTGTACAGTGCCGGCAAGGGGGTGGACGCGGTGACGCTGGCCGACGAACTGATCCGTCGCGATCAGTTCAAGCAGATCGGCGGCGACGAGATGCTCCTGGAGATCGCCAATAGCGTTCCCCACGCCGCCAACGCCAAGTATCACGCCGAGCTCGTCCGCCAGAAATCGATCAGCCGCCAGTTGATCCAGAGCGCTACCGAGATCATTCGCGAGGGCTACTCCAACCTCTTCACGGCGCAGCAGCTACTGGAATCGGCCGAGCAGAAAATCTTCACCATCGCCGAAGACCAGACCCGCGGAGAGACGCACGAGCTCAAGGACATACTCGAAAAGGCGATGCACCTGATCGAGATGCGGGCCGTCGAGAAACATCCCGTGACCGGCGTCGGCTCGGGCTTTCTCGACCTAGACGACCTCACCAACGGCTTTCATTCCGACCAGCTCATCATTATCGCCGCCCGGCCCAGCATGGGCAAAACGGCCCTCGCCTTGAACATCTGCGAATTCGCCACGTTGAATCAAAACATCCCGGTGCTGATGGTGAGCCTGGAGATGGGGATCTCGAGGTCACCGAACGGCTGCTCTGGTCGCGGTCGCGGGTCGATAGCCACAAGCTGAGAAAGGGTTTTGGGCTGGACCATCGTGAGCTGAGCAAACTGGGGAAGGCCTACGTGGAGCTGGAAAAGGCACCGTTGTACATAGATTCCACTCCCGCGCGGAACATGCTCCAGATCACCGCGTCGTCACGCCGACTCAAGCTGCGCAAGGGACTCGGGTTGATTGTGGTCGACTATATTCAGCTCGTCGATGCCGAAGAGCAACGCGACAGCCGCCAGGAACAGATCGCCAAGATCAGCCGGCGGCTGAAGACGCTGGCGCGTGAGCTGCACGTGCCTGTGATCGCCCTCTCGCAGCTTAACAGAGCCGTCGAGAGCCGCGAGGACCGTCGGCCCCGCATGGCCGACCTCCGCGAGTCAGGCGCCATCGAGCAGGACGCCGACATTGTGCTCTTGCTGCACCGACCCGACTACTATGATGTCAGCGACCAGCCCGGCCTGGCCGAGGTGATCGTGGCCAAGAACCGCAACGGACCGACCGGCAGCGTCAAGTTGACCTTTCTCAAGAACCTGACTCGGTTCGAAAACCTCTCGGCCTTGGCCGAGCCCTCAATCGACGACGGCGGTCCGTTCTAACGCCGCCGCACCCTGCGTGTCCCACGTGTCCGGACGGCCCGCATGTCACTCGTTCCCACGTACCCATGGGAATGCCGTCTTCGACGTTCCGCGTTGTCCTGTTCGCCTTGACCATGCCCGTACCGTGACCATGCCTATGAGGCGTGGTTCGAATGGGAAACCGCCCAACCTCGCCCGTAAGGGCGACTCGATGCTTGATGCCTGGCGCTTCGGCATCCGTCCGACTGCGACCAGTGGGGTAGATCCGCGCCCGGGATCGCCACGGGGGAGCCACGGTGGCCGCGGTTCGCTTTCCCTCGTGACATGGGCAGGGGCCCAGCGAATCGCCTAGGTCTGTCAGCCGGCTCCGCTCGGGAAGGTCGAGCAGGGCGGCGTAGTAGACCACTGGCAGCTCGGGCATCTCGAGCCCGGGACGAACTCGGCGTGGACACCGTCGCAGCCGATTCTCCGGCGGGCGGCGACCTCCTGCGCCTGGTCCAACCGCACCAGGTGCCGGCGTTGCCAATTGGCGCGGTCGAGCAAAAGCCGGTTGGCACCCTACGACTGCAACACGAGAATCGAGAATTTTTTCTCCTCCGCCCGCGGCAGCGGGGGCACCCAGTTGCGCCAAAGCTAGTCGACCCGGGGACAGTTCAAAACCAGCGGGAGGGCAAGTAAACCGATTACACCGATCGCCCCGGGCGGCTCATGGAGCCGTTCGGTTGCACCCGGGCCAGGTTACGACGCGCAGGCCGGGACAATGTGCGTGATGCGCGCTAATAACAGGTTCGCCAGGGTCCGGGGCAGGGTTCGCGACGCTGCCACGCAGGCAAAGTCATCACTGTAAACGCGGTAGATGGCAGCCGGGTCACGCGCAATATGGGCCTGGCCCGGCCAGCCGATCGGGTCGAACAAGAGCAACCACGGGCTCGTCAAAAGCACGAACACCCGGCACGTCAGCTCATGCGGACCGATCGGACGGCGAAAGAGGGCAGACAGAGAATCCATCAGGCGGCTTGTCCGCGTCATCACCAGGCATCTTACCTGCCGCAAAGTCAAAGCCAAGACGACGACAGGATCGCTCTGATCTGGCCCGAGTTTCATGTCCAAGGCCGCACGGAACCCGGTCCGCACCGCTCAGTATGACAGGCCCGAGAGCCAGCGACGAGATTAGCGGTAGCGGCGGTATTGCGGGGTCGAGGTTTGCTTCTGTAACCAGGGCGCTACGTACTCGGGCTCCACGGCCATGTAGTCACGTAGGGCCTCGCGAAGAGCCGCTTGATTGTTCGGCCGCTCGTCGGAGTCTGGCAGGGCCAAGAGCGCCACGGCGTCAGATTGCTCTTGGAGCTCAGGGATGCCCGGCACGAGTACACGGCCGAAGGTCCGGCGGATCGTGAGCCGGCCGATTCCCAGCTCTCGGGCCACACGCTCGGCCCCTTCCAGCCGAACCAACGCCCGCCGCTGGAGCTTGGCATGCACTTCGCTTAGCAGCAGGGCACGCATCCGCTGAAGTTCGGGAGTGAAATTCGCAGCCTCCACGGGGGTCATCTTGGGTGCCGCCTCAAGAACCAACCTTTCAGCGCGGGGAAGGTGCAGGGCCACCAGGGCCAATGCCAGGGTCGCGACGGTAAGTAGCTTCCGCCGGGTCAAGACGAAGGACCGCGTGGAGGGTTCTGGCTCTGCGTCGCCACGGCATCGGGACCACCATCCGGTGGCGAACAAGACCGCTCCGATCTCGGGGATCCCGTGATACCAGCCGAAAGACCTCAAGTCCTCGTAGGGCTTGTAGCCCCGGAAGTAATAGACCAAGAGGTAGCTGCCCACCACCATCACAGCTCCAGCAGCTTCCAGCTTGCTGACGGGCCAGGGGCCGGTCCGCGACCACAACCAGCCCAGAGCGAAGCACAGGAACACTCCTTGCGCTGCGGTGAGCTCGGCGTCAATTCCAAGGTTGCGCAGGACCATGACTTCGGGGACCGCGATCGAGGTCGAACGAACCGCCTGGATCGCCTTATCCACAACCTGGTGCCGACGAGTACCCGATTCGGTGGCCTGCTTGATCTCAGGGCTGACTGAGAGAGCCAGCAGCCCGGCCAGGCAGCCACCTAGCAACAGGATGGCGACGGCCGCTCGACGATCTTTGAGCTTGCCGCGAGTCCACAAGTAGGCGGCCGCGGTGGGCCCCGCGAGCAGGCCGCCCGACCAGATGAGGGGCGCCGCGATTGCACTGACGACAGCGAGCCCCAGCCGCCAGGCTCGTCCCCCGGACTCCCAACAATCCAGCGCCGATCAGGCTCGCCACGATCGCGCTTCCCGCGCACAGCGCCTGGCTCGCCGAGTACCAGACGATCACGGGTTCCGTGACCGTGGAAAGCCCCAGCGTCGCAATTGCGGCCAGCCCTGCCGCAGGGCGATTCGTGGCCCGATAGACCATTTGCCCAACCAAGGAAAGGGCGATTGCGAAGGTGATGTAGGATCCCCAGGACAGGGCCTCGGGGAGCCGCGAAAGCCGACCCGAGATCTCCACGAGAGCAAATGTCCACAGCCTGAACAGCGGTACGATATGCGTGTTGTGGGGCTTGAAGAGATTGGACAACGTTCGCGGCCAGTCGCGCGAACCGGCGACGAACGCGAAGTCGTCACCCGAGAGCGCGGGGTAGGCAAGCTGGTCGGACAGCAGCCACCGGGGCAGCGCGAGCAGTAGAAAGACAAGCAGGACCACCTGCCAGGAGCGCGCGCGGCAATCGAGCCACGCGCCGACCCCGTCGAGTCTCGGCATCTTGGGCGACGAGCCGATGGCCCTCGCGGGCGGTTCCATGTGCCTCATCCGGTCAGCGGTGCTTGCCGCGACCATTCGAAGCAGCGGGTCCGTTCGTCGTAGCATGATTCTGCCTCTGCGTTTGCCTGCGTGCCTCCTCGAGCATGGCCAATGCCTCCTTGCGGGTTCCCTCCGCGGCCGAGTCGCCCCGCAGCATGGCGGCGAGCTCGCCGATCCGCTCGGCCTCGGCCAACGGAGTGATCGTGGTCGTGGTGCGTCCGCGCTCTGTTCGCTTGCGAATGACCCACTGACGCCGCGCGTAGCAAGCCACCTGTGGCAGGTGGGTAACGCAGACGACCTGGTGATGCCGTGACAGCTCGGAAAGCGTTTTGCCCAGGGCCGCGCCCATTCGGCCGCCGACACCCGTATCGATCTCGTCAAGAACCAGTGTCGCGACCCGATCAGTGCAAGCCAGCACCGTCTTGGCCGCCAGCGTGACCCGGGACAGTTCTCCCCCTGAGGCGATTTTGCGCAGGGGCCGCGGCGCCTCGCCCGGGTTGGCGAGGAACAGCATCTCGATGCTGTCTGTCCCACACTCAGGGGGCGAGGAAGTTGTCGGGTCTTCCCCCAGGTCGCGAGTTTCGACCTCGACCGTGAGCCGAGCTTTCTCAAGACCCAGCGGCTTGAGCCGCGCCTGTATCGCCCGGCTGAATTCGCGGGCCGACTGCTGCCGCGCGGCCGAAAGAGCGGCTGCGGCAGACTTGAGCGTCCGGAACGCCTCGGCGAGTTGTGCGCCTAGGTGCTCCAGATCCGCCTCGTCGCGTTCGATCGAAGAGAGCCTGGCCTCGGTCTCGACTCGGCGCCCGGCCAGCTCGTCGGCCGTGCAATGAAACCGTGCCGCCAGGCGGCGGTAGAGCGCCAGCCGAGCCTCGATATCCTCGAGCCGGGCGGGGTTGTCCTCCCAACTTTGACCCATCGCACGCAGGCTGTACGCCACCTCCCGAGTCTCGGCGGCCAGACGCTGGAGCGTCACCGCGGCCCCGGCCAGCTCGGGCGCCGTATCCGCAAGGGGCTCAAGGGTGCGCAACCCGCTTGAGTATTCCCTGTGCGGAATGATCGGCCTCGTAGAGCTGCTGGTAACCCTCGGCCGCGGTTGTGCGCAGTGCCGCCGCGTTCGCCAGCAGGCTCGATTCGCGCAAGAGCTCGTCATGCTCGCCGCACCGGGGATCGGCGTTGGCCAGCTCATCGCGCTCGAACTCGAGCAGGGCTCGCTCGCGCCGGCGGGCCTGAGCTGCGTCGAGCAGCGCCCGGCGTTTGCTCTGCAACCGCTCATGGGCGGTCCAGGCCCGACGATACGCCGCGAGCGGCTCGCCGAGGCCACCGAAGGCGTCTAGCAAATCACGCTGGCGTTCGGGATCGAGCAGGGCTCGTCCCTCATTCTGGCCGTGGATGTCGACCATCTGCTCACCCAGGCGCTGCAGAGTCGCGATCGTCACGGGCGTGCCGTTGACCTGGGCGGAGCTGCGGCCCTGCGCGGAGACTCGTCGCGTGAGAATCAGCGCATCCTCATCAAGCACGCCACCGAGCGTTGCCTCGAGCTGCCTTGCGCGAACGATTGATTCTGGATCTCGAAAACCGCCGAAGCTCGGGCCTCCGGCTTACCCGCCCGGACCAGCTCCGCCGAGGCCTTTCCGCCCAGCACCAGCCCGAGCGCCGAGAGCAGCAGGCTTTTCCCCGCACCGGTCTCGCCCGTCCAGGCGCAGAACCCCGGTTCGAGCTCGACACATGCGTCCTCGATCAATGCCAGATTCTGTACCGAAAGTTCTCGCAGCACGGCCAAAGGGCCTCTGAACCCTTGCCGGCACCGTTCCGATCACGGTCCCGGCGTCCCCGTTGCCAACCGGTTCGTATCTTTCATCTTACGACTTTAGGGCCAGCCGTCCAAACCCCCGCCGGGTCAAGAATCGTCCGGCGACCCATCCGCCAAGCAGAGCTGCGAGTCGACGGGCTATAAGACTGAATCGTTGCAATTATGGTGATCGCGACGGAGCATAGCAGGTTGTTCTCTGCATTCTTGCCAAGGAATGCGAGCACGATGTCAGGAAGGCATCAAGCAGGCCGCACCAGAGGCTATCTTTGTCGGCGGCGATTCCCACAACAGTCTCAGGCCATTCAAGACGACCAGCAGGGTACTGCCCTCATGGCCCAGGACCCCCATCCAGAGGGGCAGGCCGAAGAAGGAGAAGAGCACGAGGAGGCCGATCACCGCGAAGGCGAAGACCAGGTTCTGCTGGACCCGGCGGCGGGCGAGGCGGCTGAGCCAGACGGCGAACGACAGAGCCCGGAGGTCGTCGCGGATCAGCACGACGTCGGCGACCTCCAGGGCAACGTCGGTGCCCGCCGCGCCCATGGCGATCCCGACATGGGCGGTGGCCAGGGCCGGGGCGTCGTTGACGCCGTCGCCGACCATGGCGAGGAGATGGCCGGCGTTCATCAGACGCTGCAGTTCGACCACTTTCTCGTCGGGCATGAGGCCGGCCCGAACATCGTCCGCGCCGACCCGTCTCGGCCACAGCCCGTGCGATGCGCTCGTGGTCGCCCGTCAGAATCAGGATCCGGGCGACCCCCAACTGCTTGAGGGCCGCCAGCGCGGCGGCGGCGTCAGGCCGGGGTTGGTCGGACACGGCGATCACGCCGCCTGCCGGGGGGCCATCTCCGTCGCAGGAGGACGATCAATGCCGTCTGGCCTGCCTCCCGGACGCGCTGGGCGGCGACGGCGACGGCGTGAGGTAGGGGCTTGCCGTGCGATTCAAAGAGGGACTCACGACCGATGCCGACCCAGAGACCATCGGCGTGGGCGTGGGCCCCCTGACCCGTGTGTGCCTCGAATTCGTGGACCTCAAAACGGGCAGAGCCCCGTCGCGTCGCCTCGGCGATGACGGCCTCGCCCAGGTGATGCTCGCTGTGCCGCTCCACCGAGGCGGCCAGGCTCAGGAGGCGGTCCTTGTCGAGGTCGTCAGCCGCCCAGACGGACGTCACGACCGGCTTGCCCGGGGTGATCGTCCCGGTCTTGTCGAAGGCGATGACGTCCACCCTCCCCAGCATCTCCAGGTGAGCGCCCCCTTTGAACAGGACCCCGTGTCGTGCCGCCCGCGCGATCGCCGAGAGGAGCACGGCCGGAGCGCCGACGACCACGGCGCACGGCGAAGCGACGACCAGCATCACCATGGCGTGGTAGAACGAATCGGAGAACCCCTGTCGGTGCAAGTACCAGGAGCCGACGAAGACGAACACCGAGGCGACCAGCACACCCGCGACGTACGGGCCACGCCACGACTCGACGAGCAACTGCGCCCCCGTCTTCGTGGCCTGGGCTTCACGCACCAGGCGGCACGATCCGCTCCAGCGTCGTGTCGGCGACCGCCCGGGTCATCCGGATCAGGACGCTGCCGCGGCCGTTGATCGTGCCCGCGAAGACGAGACACCCGACCACCTTGGCGACCGGCTCGCTCTCACCGGTCAACGTCGACTCGTCGGCCCAAGTCTCCCCCTCCACCACCTCGCCGTCGACGGGGAAACGCTCGCCGGGCCGGACTCGGATCGTGTCGCCGACGCTCAGTGCTTCGACCTCGACGCGGGTCTCAACGCCGTCGCGGACGAGGCAAGCGTCCCGGGGCCGGAGCCGGATGAGGGCATCGATCGACCTGGTGGTCCGGTACATTGCATACGCTTCGAGGGTGTTGCTCAACGAGAACAGGAAGAGCAGAACGGCCCCCTCAGCCCAGTCGCCCGAGGACTGCCGCCCCGACCGCCGCCAGGATCATGAGCAGGTCGACACTGAGCCTGAGTCTTGACAGTTCGGCTGACCGCCGTGACAGTCGCCATCGTCCCCCCGGCGAGGTAGGAGAGGACGTACAACACGAACGACCCAGTTCCCAGTCCCGACGCCCACCCGGCCAGCCCGAATGCGGCGCACAGGACGGTCGCTAGCGCCGACCAAAGCGGCGGGGCTTTCCCGGGCATGCCAGCCTGACCGGATGGACGAGTCTCGGTGGCGTCGCCTGATTGTAGCGTGTTTATTGTTAATAATATATTCATATATAATTATATATTTAGAATTAACTATCGTATTTCGTCGATCGCTTTTCTTCGCGTGGAGCGGAAGTTGGGACGATTTCTTGCGTCTGAGCCAGATCGCCTCCCGCAGCTGGAGGCAGCACGCAGCAAGTCGCTCAGTCTGACCCGGCCGCCAAGCCGGCCAGCACGTCGGTCGGGCAATCGATCCCGAGGTTGACACGGCTGATGCCGACGAGGAATGTCAGGAACGTGGCCAGAGTCGCTAGGAGACCAGCCCGATGGCCGGCGTCACTTTTGATCTTCAGGTTCTTCACATGGAAAGCGACCGCTTCCTGGACGTGTTGATCCCAGTATTCCCAGTTGTGCATTCCCACGAATTCTGCGTACTCGTGGCCGATCTGCATCGACTCCAGGTGGCGATGGAATGCGCGGTTCTGGTCAAGCAGCGACCATCGCATGGTGCTTCAGCCCGATCTTCACCGCGCCGTAGCCACCCATTGATCCGGGCAAAGGCCATTGGTTTTCCTCATGATCGGTCACGCGGCCCTAGTGCCGTTTTCTTGGACGCGTTGCAAAAGCCGCCGGATTTCTGCTTCGACCCCAGCCGCAGCCTCAAGCCCAATCCCCAGGTGCTCGGTGGCCACGGCGCGGGCCTGCGCTCGGCGAGCTCGTGCAGATCAGCCTGATTCAGGATGGCCCACAGGTCAATACGTTGTAACAGCCCTTTGGTCACGGGTCGCTTGGCGTCGGCAAAACTGAGCGCACGGACGAGCACGTGCGTGGTCGGATCACGGCATAGCGCACACAGCACGGCCGCCTCCAGCGCCGACACGCAAGGCAGCAGGTAACACGTATCGTCGAGCATGACCGGCCGCCCGTCAACGGGGCCGACAGCCTGAAAAATTGGAGTACGGTACAGCCCCGATATCGCCACCTTGAAGGGCGCGAAACTGTAAGTTCCCACGCCGAACATGGCGAATGGCGGCTGGCCGCGGTAAATCGAGGATTTCCGGCCCGCGAACCGGGAGGCGTGGCTCTGAAGGTACTTCCAAAGGTCAGGAGCGCTCTGCTCCAGAAGATTGGTCGCTTGGCCGATCCGGAGCTGGGTGACGATGAGCCCGCGGCGGGGACGATCCCCGGCGGGTTTACGCAGATCCGCCCCCTTCAGCAACGGGTAAACAAACTCGCCTCGACGGCTACCTCCTGTCCCAGCCGGTTGCGATAGGGACCCAATGGTCCGTCCGCCGCCAGCTCAACGACCGCCGCGGCATCGTGCTTGATGCCCTGCCGCCAGGTCAGCGGGCAGGATCCCACAGCAAACAAGTGCCGTGCAACCGAGGTGGGGTCGGCGATCAGCCGGCCCTGGTGAAAGCCCAGCGTCCCGCACGCTCGTTCGGCGTCGATTGCAGCAAAGACGGGGACCTGTCTTGTTCGCCTCGCCCGCGGCCCACCCAGGGTCACCCGCAGCAAGCAAGCGCTCACAGCGGTTCCGAACCAGCGCTCGGCGTCGATCTCGTGAATCGAGGCCTCCATAATTGGCAACAGCCGGCGGTGGGCGAACTCGAGGACGGCATGCGCGGCAGACGTCTTGCACAAGAGCGCGATCGTCGGCTGCTCTGTTGACAGCTCCTCGAGAAGCTTGATCCAGACCGCCTCGGCAATGTCGAAGTTCGAGCTTCCCGTGCGGGCGTCGATGCCGGGCAGGTTCTTGAGGTTCCGCTTGGTGGGAACGTTGCCGCTGTCAAGTTTCCCCAACGCGGCGGCCGTGATCCAGGGAGGGTTACCGACGACCAGCAAAGGACCCTGTCCGCGCCAGGGTAAACCGCTCCCCAGGTCGAGGTCGAAAAGATTGGCAAGGAGGACCTGGAGCCTCGAGCCGGCATGCTTGCCGGCCAGCGAATCGCGCCATGGTCGCGTAGGTTTCCTGGATCTCGATACCAATCAGCTCACGCGGAGGGGCGTCGTGCTCGAGAAGGGCCTGGAGGAATGAGCCCCGGCCGCAGGTCGGCTCGAGGACGCGGCTCCACCGCGAGGCAATTGGCCCAAGTGTCTTGAGCACCGCGTCAACCAGGTCGCGCGGGGTCTGAAAATCACCCAGGTCCGCTCGCTCGTGCCCCATTCGTCGCATTACGGTTCAGCCGCCTCCGCCGCGCAGCGGCGCTGGCTGCTTGGTCACTTAACTAAAGACCCTGGCGCGCATTCGGGATCGTCGGGGGTCAGCACGATGACCTTTGTTCCCGAAGTGGCCGCGAGCAGCATACCGTTTGATGTTTCGCCGCGCAGCATTGCCGGTGCCAGGTTGTTGACGATCACGATCAGCTTGCCCACGAGTTGCTCTGGAGTGTAATGCTGGCGTATGCCGGCCACGATCTGCTTTTGCTCCTCACCCACGTCAACGTGAAGGAGCATGAGCTTGTCTGCATTCGGATGGGGCCTGGCCTCGACGACCTTGGCGATACGGAGATCCAGCTTGGCGAAATCGTCATAGCTGATCATGTCGGCCATTGTCAAGAACCTTTCGCGGGGTGTCGTACGCGAGTTAACGAGAACCATTGAGTATGCCTGGAAGCGCAAGCAAATCCAATCCGGAATGATGAAGCTGCCGCGTGATCACCGCCGTTGTGCGCTCACCAGGCATGCCAGTCCCGTCGCGAGTTTCTGAATCACGGCCCAGGCGATGACAAACGGAGTGCCCGGGTGCCGGAAGACCGTGGGCAAATTGCGCTCGAAGACGAAATGGCCGAACCACATTATCGCATAAGAGAGAACGAACAAGCCCAGCGACCAGAACGGGCGAAACGGTACAAGTAGAACGGCTGTCGCCATGATCGGCCAGCCCACCCCCACGTGCAGGAAATGGTTCACCGGATGGGAGTGGTCTTCTTGGTACTTTGACACCAGCCGGACAAATCCAGTCCCTGCGGCCGGATCGTGGTTTGGCAAGGTTGGCGCTTGCGGGTTGTTCATCGGCGGAGTCCCTTCCGGTTTCGGTTCATTTCTCTGTGCCGGCGGCCGGGTCGACCGGGCCAACTTGGGCGTGACGCCCTGATGCACTTTCGGGTCTTTGTAATCGTCCAGACCCTTGTGGGCGATCTTGCCCCAGTCGGTGGCAAACTCGAATTTTGGTGCGTTGTCTTCATCGTGGCAGTGTGTGCACAACTGGTTCTTGTTGGCCTGCTCGGCGGTCAGCTTGAGCGGACCGCGATACTCGAGATTATCAGGGTTCGAGACATGCTTCGACGCCGGCCCATGGCAGTTCTCGCACTGGTTGCCCTTGAGATGAGGCGTCGCGGCCTCGGACTTCCAGCCCGATGTGTACTCGAACCCTGTCGTGTGGCAGGTGATGCATTCGGCATCGAATATGGTATTGGGCTTCGGGTCTTTCTCCAGGGCGACAAAGGCCTCGCTGTGCTTGGTGGTGGACCATTTCGCGAAAGTGTTCGGGTGGCACTGACGGCAGGTTTCAGCGCCGACGAAAACGGCCCCGGCGGTGCCGCCGGTGTAATCGTGGCGGGGGAAGCTGTCGACCACGCCCGCCGACTTGAGCATGCCGCGATACTCGTCCTCGATGATCTTCTTGATCTCTGTCCCCGGGCCATTGTATTTGTGGTCGAGCGTAACCGAATAATAGCGCATCTTTTGAGCGGGGTCTGCGAAGAAGCCGACCGCCCCAACGTACTTTCCGCGCCTGCCAACGGTCACCAGAATCGTTTTGCCGCCGTTGAGTCGTTGCTCGTCACGCTCCAGTGGATCGACTACATTAGAGGTCGAGACCACCACGTCGAAGCCTGGATAGGCCGTGGCCAGTCGTTTTGCCAACTCGGGCGGCCCCTGAACCATCAACACCTGATACTCGCTCTTGCCTTCGAGGTCCGCCAAGACCGATCCCAGGACATCGTCGGGACGCTGGACGGTCGGAAGCATCTCTGCCTGATCGGGGTCGTTGAGCCGACCGATCGCCTCCGGATCAACGACCGCCGTGATGCCGAGCTTCACTGGCCCAGCCGAGGTTATCTGGCTCGCCTGAATTCTCGACTCCAGGCCCGCGCCCGGCTGAATATTTGCCACGACGATCTTCGTCGCATCGCCCAGGCCGTTGAGGTACTGGGCGATCGCCTCGCTGATTCCCACCTGGAGATCCTCTGGGCTTAGTGCGATCGCGTCATACTTGAGCGTGCTGAAGGCTTTCAGAGCGATGCCAAACTTGATCTTGGCCTGTTCGAAGCCTCCCCTGGAGCCACGCGGGTTCTTGATCAGGCTACCCAGGTCGATGAGCGCGACGGGCCAGTTCTGGGCCTTCAGCCGCTGGACGAAATCGAACCGCCGAATCAGACCGCCAAGCTGCCCCTGGGTGCAACCGCAGGGCTCGAGATAACCGTCCATCTGACCGGAGATGATCAGCACGCCACGCGGCGTTGGCCAGTCCGCCAGCAACTTGCTTGAACGGACGCTCTCCGCGGGGCAGGTGCGGCCGGACTGGCTGACGTCGAAGTGGTCGGAGAACTCGATGTCGTCGAGGTCGATGACGTGCATCCTACGTATGCCAGTACGATGACCGACAGCAGGACGGCCAGACAGGCTTTCGTTGAGTACCGCGACATTGCTCTCCTTTCCCGATCCGGAACCAGGATGAGACAAGCCGCGTCATGGTCCCGCGGCACGATTCACGGATCTTCCGCCGACCGGTCGCACGCCGTGGGACGCGGCATCCTTTGCCTGAAGGCTTCAATCCCTCCGACACGCGAAGTCTAGCGTTCCCGGGCGTCTCGGGTAAGGCCAATTATCGGCCCAACTCGTGACAAGATTCCCCTCTTGTCCTGCTTGAAATCACTTTCGCGGAATCGGTTTCACCTCGCCCGTCAGCCCCTCAACCTGATCCCACCACGATGTTCACGGGCACCTTGAGCTGACTGACCTTGGGGTGGTCGGTCTGGAAAATGATTTCGTCATCGATCAGGCCGGGGGATGTACCCGGCGGCACAGTCACGATCAGGCGGTATCGTCCCTTGAGCGTCGGCGTGTCGTTGGGTGCCCACGAGACGTCGAGCTTCTCGGGCTTGTGAATTAATGTGAAGATAGTCGGCCGGCCTTCCCGGACGAGCATGGTCAACTGGCCAGAGCCGCCTTGCTTGCCACTGATCGCCACCATTCGCAGAATCGAGGGCATTAAACTAATCGGACCCGACGCCACGCCTGCAAGCACAAGCTGGTACTTGGGCTGGTCGGGGTTGTCGGTGTCGACAACCAGCTCCTCGCGAAATGTTCCCAGCGGCATGCCGGGCTTGAACTGGACATTGATACGGTACCCCCCTTTCGCCTTGATTTTCTCGAGGTCAGCGGGAGCGAGCGGAACCGGAATGGCGGCAATCAAATCCGGCTTCGAAGTGCGGACATTCTTGATCTTCATCTCGGGGTGCTCTGGCGAATACATGGCGAGTGCGTATTCCTGGAGCCGATCGGTGGCAACCTCACCGACAGTGAAGACTCCCTCAGACGGAGGGGGCAGCACGACAATGGGGGCGTGCACCATCCCGTGCACCGTGAGCTTGAACTCCGGTCGATCTTCGTCGTTGGTGCCGATAGTCGCCGACTTGTTGAACTCGCCGATTGCGTCCTTGGTTTTCCATTCGAGCTCGATCTCGGTGGACTCGCCCGGCTTGATGACCTCTCGGGTCCCTTCACCCTTGAGCTTGGGGATGGTGCAGGTGCAGGTCGAGCCTAGCAACCAGATCTGAAGGTCGCCCGATCCCGCGTTCTTGACCTTCCACTTCCGCGTGCTTGTCTTCTGCGTCGACATCTCTCCGAACTCATGGGTCAAGCGACCCTCGACTTCGACTTTCGGCTGAGGCCCCTCTTTTTTGCCGCCGGCCGGTAGATTCCAGCTCGGACTCGAGCTCGTCCCATACTGGACTACGAGGGTCCCCGCCGCGGCCAGCACGACCACGACCACAGACAGCATGACCCACCGCAACATGATGGCAAATCTCCGACTCAATGATCAAAAGCAATGATGGCAAAGCAGACGCTCAAGGCCCTATGAGGCGACATGCAATCGCTCACGGGCAATGCCCGATGGCGGCGACAAGGTGCGTCGTCGTCCCGGCACGATCCCGCAACGTTTCTTTATCTTAAGTCGGGCCAAGCACGACGGTCAAGCTGTGGCGGGCGGACGGCCGGGGTCGTTCCGTTTCAGGATTTCAATTAACAATCGGCAGGATAAGGCGACGAAATGCGTGCAATTCGGGGGACGTCAGTCGTGGAATCGCTCAAGGATTTTATCGCGGAGCGGGCCGAGAAGCTCCGTTCCGAGGAGCCCTATGCAGCCAAGAAGCGTGATGAGTGGACCGCCGCGGTTGATCGCCTCAGCCAACGTATCACGGAATGGCTCACACTGGCCGACCCGGAACAAAAAATTCTCAAACTGCGCGAGCACATATACCAGCTTCGGGAAGAAGGTATCGGCAGCTACGAGGTTTCCGGTCTTTCGATCGCTCTAGGACCGAGAGAGATCCGCGTCGAGCCGATCGCGAAATGTCGCGGGACCCCTGTCGGCGACCGGTGTGATCCACGTCAATCGAGCGTACGGGCGAGTGGACATGACGGACGGTTTGAAGACATTCATGATCTTCAGGGTGGACACAGAACCAGACGATCGCTGGAACATCATCGAGCAGGACGGCTTTCGGATCCAACCCTTCGGTCAGTCCACCTTCGAGGACGCTTTCAAGAGCCTGTTGGAATGATGAACCTCGATCAGACTTGGAAGTTGATCCTGAGACGGCCTTCAGTCGCCTGAAGCAGTACCTCGACGTTCTGATCGAGCTCGGTCAGTAGATCGTGGGTATTATCGGGCCTGGTCGCTTCAGGGATTACTCGTTAGAGCGACCCGACAGCTAGCGGGGTCAGACAGCTGGCTGCTCTCATGGATCCCGCGTCAGGACGCAATCGGATTATCTGCGAGATGGCTCAGCCTCAGCATTTGCCTGATGACCTCGGAAAAATCTCCGGTTTGCCGGTAAGTCTCGAGCTGGAGGACAGCGCCGGTCGGCCGGTCGGCCAGTTCTCGGACGATTGCGAGTTCACTCAAGCAGCCCAGCTCCTCGGCGCGGTCCTTGAGGCGATCAAGCAAGCGGTGAACGACGGTGCGGACCGGTATGGATTCAAAAGACTGCGGGTCAACCAGGCGGGCCTCCATTCCGTACCGGCAGGCGCGCCACTTGTTTTGGCGGATCAGGAAGGGGTGGCAGTTGTACTGGTAGGTGCCCCGATCGATCTCCTCTGACAGGTCGTGGACCAGGCACTGGACTAGCGCCGTCAGGCCCAGGACGTGGTGCAGGCTGGGCGGCATGTCGCAGATCCGAACCTCGATCGTGCCGAAGTTGTGATGCGGGCGCACGTCCCACCAGATCTCGCGGACGGTCTTGATGAACCCCGTCTCGATCATCTGGTTGAGTATCCACGTGTACTCACTCCAGTTCCGCATCAGGGGCGGTAGGCCCGAAGTAGGCAGCGTTTCCATGATCTTGATCCGGTGCGAGTGCAGCCCAGTGTTGCGCCCCTGCCAGAATGGGCTGTTGACTGAAAGTGCAAGCAGCATCGGCAGATGCGGCAGGATGCGATCACAGATCATGATCGCCTTGTCGCCCGAATCGAGACCCACGTGGACGTGCAGGCCGAATGTCACCAGCCGCCGGGCTGTTTCCTGCAACAGATCCACCAGTCCCAGGTAGCGCTCGTCCGCGGTTACCTCCTGATCTTGCCAGCGCGAGAAGGGGTGAGTTCCGCCCCAGTAGAGCCTCATGCCCTGGTTGCGTGCCAACTGCTCGACAAGCTTGATCTTCGCCGTCAGGTCGCGCTCGACCTCGGCCACGTCGCGGCAAATCGCGGTGTTGATCTCGAGGTAGCACTGGAAGAGCTCCGGCTTCACCGACCCTCTCAATTCACGGGGCACACTTGCGAGGATCGCCGCGATGCCGCTGCGCAGGGCCAGCGTCTGAGCGTCCACAAGGTTGAGCTCTATCTCGACACCGAGCGTCGGCCCGTGGCTGGAGACGAACGTGTAGGGGCTCACGATCGCTTGCTCCTGACGGATTCCCAGAGCAATACCACACTGTGCGCCAAAACCTTGGCCCCGATGACGAGGGCGTTTTCGTCGATGTCGAAGTGAGGTGAATGGAGGAAGTGCGCCTTGCGGTCAGGGACGGCGACGCCCAGCCGCAGCAGACTACCGGGAGCGTGCTTGAGATAGCCCGAAAAGTCCTCCCCACCCATGCTGGGCAGCGCGATCTCGTCAAGATTGGCCTCGCCGACGACCTCGCCCGCCGCCCGGACGCAGGTGCGGGTCACGTCGGGGTCGTTAACGACGGCGTCGGTACCGCTATGGAATTCGACCTGAATCGTTCCTCCGCTGGCCTCGGACAAACCGAAGGCAATCTGGCGAATTCGCTCGTCGACCCGGGCCGCCGCCGCCGCGCTCAGGGTCCGGATCGTCCCCTTGAGCAGGACGCGCTCGGGGATGACATTGGCGCTCGTTCCGCCCTGGATACTGCCGAAGGTGACCACGACTGGATCGCGTGAATCGATCGAGCGCGGGACGAACTGGTAAACGCTTGTGATGAACTGCGAAGCGATGCCGATCGGGTCGACCGACTGGTGAGGCCGCGCCGCGTGCCCGCCCAGGCCCTGAATCTCAATCTGAAGCTCCTGGCAGAACGCGGTCAGCACACCCTGGCGATAGCCAAGCCGGCCCGCGGCCAGCTCCGGGTCAACGTGGAGCGCGATCACGGCCTGGACGTTGCTCATCGCCCCGGCGGCGATCATCTCGTGTGCCCCCTCGCCAACCTCCTCGGAAGGCTGAAAAACAGCCCGCCAAGCGAGACCCTTGGGCAGGTCGGTGCGGCATTGCCAGAGGGCCAGCGCAGCGCCCATGGCCATCGTCGCATGCGCATCGTGCCCGCAGGCGTGCATGACACCGTCGCGCGTCGATCGATAAGGGACCGTCTTCGCGTCATGGATGCGCAGGGCGTCGATATCTGCCCGGAACGCGATCACCGGATCACCGGTGGCATGCGGCGGGCCGGCAATGAGGCCGCGTCCGGTTGGTGCGATCGCGCTCGAGATTCCGGCCTTGTCGAGCTGTTCGGCGAGCATCCGCGTTGTCTGAAATTCCTCGCGGCTTGGTTCGGGATTGGCGTGCAGCCCGCGGCGAACCTCGCGAAGCAGCCCCCGCCGCGCCTCCACCGCCTCGTCAATCGCCGTGCGCCAACCGACCATCGTCAAGGCTGTCTCCGAGTCTTGCGAGACTTCGACACTTGCTTCGATTCTACCTGTGGCCGCCGCATGGCAGGAAGGAGGGCTCAGATCGTCCGCAGCCGGAATCGCTGCTCGCCGATCTGGAACCGGACGACTGATTCGACGACGACCTAGAGCATTTACGTGGCGTGTATTTTTTGGATGTCCTCAGTCCAGGGAGCACACCATGATAGCGCATGAGCTGCATCGAAGTGCGAGTTTCTAGGCCGTTCTCCTGTCGATTGACAAGGACCTGGCGGAATGTATGGCGAGGGATGACCATCTTTGGATGTCCTCAGTCCAGGGAGCACACCATGATAGTGCATGAGCTGCATCGAAGTGCGAGTTTCTAGGCCGTTCTCCTGTCGATTGACAAGGACCTGGCGGAATGTACTCGGCAGAAGGGATGCCGCGGTCTCGGTCGCCTGCACTGTGCCCGGCCTGCACTGTGCCAACTACCCGCGAGCACCGCGGGGCGGCTACGATCATCTACCAGCGGCGGCTAACTACCGGTTCAGCTTCTGCTGTGCTCGCGACGGCCGCGGATCTCCGGTCGTAGCAGGCTGCGGATCCCCGGTCGGTAACAGGCTGCGGATCCCCGGTCGCAACAGGCTGCGGATTCCCGGTCGTAACAGGCTGCGGATTCCCGGTCGTGACGACAACCGAGAATTTTCCTGGGGTCGAGCCCCCATTGATCGGGTTGCCTGCCACGTCGGTGAGACCGAGGGGGGCGTCCGACGGGTGTCCTGGCCGTGACGACTGCTTCGAGCCGGACCCCTGTGTCACGGTGATCTGGGTGTAGTAGGGCAGCCTTCGCCTGGGGATGAGCGTCACCGAGTTCGTCGCGGGATCGTACACGGCGGCCCGGAGCGGCACCGAGTGCCTGAAAATGTGATTTTGGTACCCAAAGAGGTAAAAACCGAGGGAGCCGCCGAAAACACTGCTGGTAGCGTACGACGAACGCACCGCATAATTATTCACGTTGGAGGCCCTGGCCGGGTCCATCGGCTTGCTGAACGTGAGGACGATGCCCTGGGGGGTGCCTTGTTCGGCAGTGATGGTTGGCGGTATCGACGGACCCGACGCCAGGATGCGGAGCACCAGGGGGCCCATAACGGTGACGGGTGTCGGCGGATTGACGGGTGTGGCCGTCAAGGTGACATCCACCTCGCCCGGGTTGGGTGCGCCGGCGAGAATCGGCACGCTCACGATCGCTTGAGGATGGTCGAAGGTGAACGTGACCGTCTGGTCCACCGCCCCCACGTTTACACCCACGGCCGGCGACGACGGGTCGGTCTTGACTTCCGCCTGCAACGGCCCGTGTTCCCCATTTCCGACAGCGTCACGGTCGCCGTGCCGTCTTGCTGGTAAACGACCTGGGTCACCTGCGACGTGCCCGGAGTCGGTGTGCCGACGAATCCCAGGGATTGGTGTAATTGCACGAGGACCGGTTTCTCGGTTGCCGCAACGACGCTTGGCACCGGCAGGGCCGCCAGGAGCAGACGCCCCTCGAGCTCCAGGGCATCGACGCGGACGGCACGGGGGGGCGCGACATTATGGGCATTCCCTTGCGAGGAGCGGGGCGCCGCGCCACCACAGGCCGTGGGGTGTCGGCTTCGACACTGATCATTGATCGGCCGGGGGCGGATCGAACTTGAAGGCGAGCCTGTTTTTTCGGCGCGCCACGATTTCGGAGACCACCGCGGGGTCGGCGCCGAGGCAAGCCCGCGTGCCTGAACCGCACCGAGGGAGGGTAAAGAGTCATCACTGATATCGTTGATCGAATGTAATCACTATTCCCCTCCCCTGTCAACGCCCGTGCGACCTCAAGGCACAATAGTGCCATCCACGTCGTTGTCCAGCGTCGACGCCGTGTTCCCGGTGATCGAGGTGTTGTTGATCGTTGCCTTGGCGACTGTGAAGATTCCGCCGCCGGCGCCGATGCTGAGTGGATGCGTGGCGCGTTTGGTTCCGTTGGTGGGCGTGCCGTTGGAGCCGCCAACCGTTCCCCCCGTACCGGCCGTCCCGGTTGCTCCAAACCCGGCGGCGCCGCCAGTGGAGGCCAGCGCTTGGTTGCCGGTAATCAGGTCCGTTGCCTTCGACTGGTTGGAACCCTTCTTTGTTTGGAGCCGTGGGTCGATCACGAGCGTCGTGGCGTTTGCGTTGTGAATGCCGCCGCCGATGCCGAAGCTGCTGAAGCCGCCGTCGCCGCCGTTACCGCCGGTGGCATTGCCACCGCGGCCTCCAACGTTTCCATTACCTCCGAAACCGCCCGTGCCCGCTCCACCGTTGCCGCCGCGACCGCCAGTCCCACTGAAGGCCTGATTTGCCGTGAAGTTGACGGTGATCCCGTTGAAGGTTGCGGTGCCGTTGTTGTCGAGGCCGCCGCCGTTGCCGTCGCCGGCCCCACCGCCTTGGCCGCCGAATCCGCCTAGCCCCGTTCCACCAAACCCGCCCGTGGCATTCTGCCCGCCGCCGCCATCACCGCCGCCGGCAGTCCCGCCGTTGCCACCAACTCCGCCGAGGCCCCCCTCCGCGGTATTCGACGCGAACAGGCTGGGCGTGGGATTCTTGGGATTCTTCCCGGCATTGTAGACCACCGTCCCCCCGACGTCGTTGTACAACCCGCCCCCGAAGGCCTCGCCGCCGAGGCCGCCGAAGCCCGCGTCATTGCCGGAGGCTTCGCCGCCGGAGCCGCCGTTGCCAACCCCACCACCGTTTCCGCCCTGGAAACTGAGCGCGTTGCCGCCCGCACCAGCGTCGCCGCCGCCGTTCCCCGTGGCGACATTAAACTCGATCACCAGCCCGGTCGTGTTCGTGAGCGTCGCGCCGGTTCCGTTGTAGATTCCGCCTCCCTTCGCGTCGCCGGACGCGCCCCCGTTGCCACCAGCCCCGCCTTCGGAGAAGCCCCCCGATCCTCCGGCACGCCCGCCGGATCCGTTCCCGCCCCGCAATCCGAGCCCTGCGCCGCCGGCCCCGCCATTCCCGCCAAGGCCTCCCGCTCCGCCGTTAGCCCGCACGGTCGACGTACTGCCCGAGAATGTCGCCGTGCCGAGGTTGTAGAGCCCAGCTCCGAAAGCGTTCCCGCCAACGCCGCCGTTGCCCCCCTTCCCGCCGAACCCGGCCCCGCCGTTTCCGGCGCCGCTGCCGACGTCGTCTCCTCCGTTTCCACCGCTGCCCAGGAATCCGTTACCCCCAGCACCCCCCTTTCCTCCCCGTACCGAATTCACCGCGATCTCGGTCCCCGAGATCGTCAGCTTGGCGCCGGGCGCATTGAAAATGCCGCCGCCCAGGCCGGCTCCCCCGTTGCCGCCGGCGCCGCCGCGCCCCCGGTTCCCGACTGGCCGTTGACACCGGAAGCGCCGATCGCGCCTTCACCAGCACCACCGAAGCCGCCGCTTCCGCCGTTGCCGCCGATGACCACGTTCGAGCTGATCGTGCTGTTCGAGAGAGTCATCGACCCCGCCGCGTTGAAGATGCCGCCCCCTTCACCTGCTAATCCGCTGCCACCGGCGGTGCCCGCGCCCCAAGGGCACCGTTGCCATTTCCCTGCACCCCGTTTGACCCGGAGGTCCCCTGCGCGGTGTTGTTCGCGACGACCACCGACGATAGCGTGACCTTGCCCCCCAGGTTCAATAGGCCCGCCCCTTCGGACGCCAGCCCCCCCTCGATCGTAAGATTCTGGATTGTCACATTGCCGCTCAGAATGTCGAACACGCGATCCAGCCCATTGCCGTTGACGAACGTATTGGTCGCACCCGACCCCTTGATGGTGATCTTTCCCTTCACGTCCAGGTCGCCGGTCGCGTCTGCGTCCTCATTGGCTCCCGGAATCGTCAGCGTGAATGTGCCCGCGGGCACGATAATCGTGCTCGACCCTTTTTGCGAGTCCGCCGCCATGATCGACGAGCGCAGAGAGATTTGCCCGGTCGAGTCCTTGCCGTTTTTGAGGTTGACTGCCACCGTGTCGAGGGTCGTGTTCACCCGGAACGTCGAAAGTTGGACTCGATCTTCCAGCGATTCCAGAATCGGGCGCCGCCGCTTGCTCTTGTGCTTCCCGTTTCGGACTCCCTTGCTGAGATCAAATGCCATTGCTGAAGCCCTCTTCTAAGAGTTGATTTTCGCTGGTGAACGCGCGATGCGCACTTGGGCTCGCACGATGGCTTGCGAGCCACATGCCGACCGGACTAATGCTTCGCGATAAGTTGCACTACAGTAACATCAGGAACAAACAGATGCGCACCGCACAACGGTCGCGAAAAAAATGACGCTCTAGCAATTGTGACACCGAATTCGGTAAAGATCTGTAAAGAATGCCACTGGCGTCATTCACGACCGCTGTGTCCCGACTCAGGCGTTCAAAAGCTGTCTCGGTCAATCTGGGCCGACTCGGCACATTGTTACGTGCGCACTCGCTTCCCGTGACACTCCGCGACGCATTGCCGCTAAGCTCAATCGCCGAAGCGTTGTGAACAACGAATTGGTCGGCATCCAGCGCCTGAAGCGAAACGTCGGCGTTGAAGTCGATCGTGATCATGGTGGTCCCCGTACCGGCTGTAGAGCCCCGGCAAGCAAGCGATGCCAGGTTCGTGCGAACGGTTTTCTGCACGAGCGCGACTTTCTGGCAATGCCTCGACGCTACGACGCTGAGCCGCGGGCTAGGAGGAAGCAATCCCGTTTATTACGCGTTACCAGCCACAGGCACGTGTGCACTCAATCAGCGGTAGAATGCCGGGACGGGCCACCTCACCAATGCACATCATGGAGGAACGTTTTGGCCGCCAAACCGAGGGGGGCGACGCCGCAGTGAGCCTGTTCTGGGAGCTCCACGGCCTCGGCCGCGACGATCGCGGCCACGTCCGCCGCGCGGAGGCCGAATGGCATGTGGCGGATATCGACTTGGTCCGGGTCCAGACTCAAGTCGCGAATGACGTGGGCGCGGCCTAAAGGCCCGGATCGCGGTAGCCCAGGCGATGGACGATGCTCATGAATCCGTCACTGAGGCGATTGAGTCGTTGGACCTCAACCTCAACAACATCCGCCACGGAGGGCTTGCAGGGTCGAGCCCTGTTTCCGGTTTACGACACCGGAAGGACACCGCTCCTGGTCCTCTGGAGTCAGGTCTGACCCCGCAACGCCTGCTTGTTCTTCGTCCGAGGCTTTTTTTTCAGAGTTGGGTCAGGCCGTCCTGCCGATCAACGTCAAAGGACGCAAGGAGGCAGCGGAACCCGGAAACCGGACTTGACCCCGCGAAGCTCGCTGACCCCGCGAAGCTCGCTGGACCTCAGGAAATCATACCACCCGTCTGGTACTCGTTGCGGTTCCGGCAGCACATGATCAGGGAATCCACGCGGGCCAGCTCTGACGCTTGGGCCCGGTCGCAATGGTGTGCGGTGCCACACTTAGCGAAATAGGTGCCAAGCCCCTCTCCATCATCCCAGAACAGGCCGGCGAAAACCTCAAGGGCCATGTTGGTTCCCATCCAGCGGACGGAATCCCCGCGTTTCCAATATAAGGTAGCGTCGTCGATCCTCACTTGTCTCTCGACTTTCTCTTGGAATCGAGGTGTTATTGACCAGGAGGAATGGTCAGTTAGTCGACCGCGTCGCGGGATACTGGATTTCGATCGGCTCGCCGATCAGTTCCTTCCACGCCTGCTTCTGGTCGTCGGTGAGCAGGGCCTGGACCTTGGTCATGTTCTGCTTTTGCGTCGCGGCTCGCTTGTTCCGAGCGTCCGTACGCTCCTGCTGGCTGGCGTCCTTGTTGATCGCTCCCGCGAACGAGGTCCGCGTCGTTTCGACGATCTCACGGATCTTCGAGTTCTGGTCGGCGGTCAGCTTCAGCTTGGCTTCGACGGTGGAATTCGCGAAGGCCTGGAGCCCGTGCGCTTGGAAGCTGATCTGATCGAACCGCCTTGACTGCTCGGCCGACAACGATAGGGCCTTCTTCACCTCGTGGAACACGCGATCGGGGACAAACCTTGAAACGAGGCCGCGGGTCTGAGGCCGCGCAGTCCCATCACATTCCGGTTGCTGAGGGCACTGGAGATCGCCTGTTGCCGGCCGCCCTCTTGCACGATGTCGCCCTCGTCACGGCCTCGACCGCCGATTCCCGGGGCATGACCACCGATAGTAACGCCGAGGAAAGATTAATGCAAATCAAAATCTCAAAATTCTTTGATCGCTTGGGCGACGGTCGGCTCGAATTCCCGCCGTGCCGGAAACAGTGATGACGGTGATCGCGCCCGGCGAGGTCAAAACGAGTCAGAACAATCTGAGTGTCAAGAGGGGGATCCCGGACGTCTGACCCCATGCCCCCGACCCTGGAGAAACCTGTATGTCTCCCTGGGTTCCCCCGATAGATCATTGACGCCAGGAGCCGATTCGAGCCCCCTGAAGCCGTCCAAAGGCCCCGAGGAGCGGTCGATCCGAACAAACATGGCTGTGGATCACACCGAGAAAGGCTTCGGAAAGGAAAAGGTGTCGGGGAAACGGTCTTATTCAAGCGATGTGCCCGAATGGGTTCCTGACACCTTTCCCCGCTCTTCCTGACCGCTGTTCCCTTCCCCTTTTCCCTTCCTTTCCTCGCCCTGCAGCCTTTCCTCGCTGGTTGGAGCAAAGCAAAAGTGCTGGCGATGAGTGCAATGAGCCTTGCAAAGCCTGGCCTAATGCCCCTTGCAGCGGGATTAGAGCCTGATAAGATGCGGAAGCTGAAGATAATCGAGTTTCTGCCCCCATGCTTGCAATTGAGGAGGAGAAGGCATGCCCGCCATCCAAACGCGTCCGATCGCCAACGACAGCGATTTCTCGCCACCCGCGACGCCATCAATCCACTGATGGCCCGCTATGGTTTCCCGCTTGTGCCTTACAGGGTTCGGCCTGCTTGGCTGGCCGGAGCCGCCGACCCAACTCGGTCCACTGAGACATTTTTCAAGCTCCTCTATCGTGGCCGTGGTAAGCCGTTTATCTTTTCGGGATACGTCGGACTATGCCTCGGATTCGAGAAGCTCAAGTCCCTTCGTTGGCCGAGCGAGGTGTCTGTGATGCCATCTACCGGCGTGATCTTCTGGGGATTCGATGTCCATCCCGGCGACACCGATCGCGTCGTCCAGCGAGTGGAGAAACTTCTCAAGGCATTGCCGGAGCCTAACCCGAGTCGCGCCATCGTATTCAGCGTGGCTCCTATACGCACGATGATCTCGATGAACAATTGAATAAGATTTAACGTCAATCATTAATCTTAGAGCATGTCACCACTCTTTTTCTTTAGGACAGAGACTGCGCTACTTCCGAGCCTATAACCGGAGCCGGGTGAGCCTTTGTTGACAGCGGGAGCCAGAGTTGTTCAGATGTGCGGTTCGGAGACATTGTGTCTCTGATTCTCTAGCCGATGGCGTTTACTTCCGGAGGCAACTTTCATGATCTTCGCTGTCACACGCGAGCTTTTCGAGCGGCTGAAAGCCACAGGAGAATTGGAAAACATCTGCAACGAGATTGAGATTCGTGCGAGAGACAAAGTAACTCTTACAGAGCGGGTCCGACGCGGCGAACTTGTTCGGCCAAAAACGCGAACAAGCTGCCTCGCGGTTCGCGTGATCGTTGCTACATGCCTGATTGCAATGGCGACGAAGTGACCCCGTGTTTTCGCGAGAGCGATGGCGACTATTATTTCAGGCATTTGACAAATCCGTCGTGTATCGGCGATCCGGCAAATCCTGCCGGTTCAAAGCAACGGCTGGTTCGAGGCGGCGCATCGCGCCGCCGGACCGTCCCGAGACCCGGTGTGGTCTCAGGATTGCCTCAAAATGGACTGCATTCCTTCAGGCAGAAAGCAAACTCGACCGTATCGTCCCAGGGCCTACCACAAGAACAAACAAACCTGGCGGACGGCCTGCTGGCGGAAAGCGGTTTGTGGGGCCTGAGTCGTCCAGCGTCCTTTCCAGGAAGGGATGAATCACCGCGGGCAGCGTTGGATCCTCCCCGATGGGCGAGCAATTCCGGCCAAGAGAATCTCCGCGGGTACCGCTTCGGGTGCAGGCTCGGGCGGCGGCAGGGTAGCGGGCAGCACCTCGCGCGGCTGCGTATGCGGGCGGTCACCGGCTCCTCGGCGCCAATGCGGCGGGGGTGGAAAGCTCTGGCGCGGGGGCGATGGTGTGGGCGGCTGTTAGCATAGCTCACACTCAGTCTTTGACTGATGTGCGATCAAATCTACGCAAACGTGCACACCATCGCTTCTCGTGACGAGTTCATGGACACACTCGCCTAGCCGTTCAAGAGGGACGGCGGGCGGAATGGGCATCCGTGGTGGGGCCGTGTCCCACATCAGGCGGACTTCCTCCGGGGTCAGACCGTAGGCCTTGTTGACCAAGTCATGCAGTTGGTATTCCAACTGCAGCCCGCTCTAGGCCGCCAGCAAGCGGGCTGGCTGGATCGCGCGGGCGTATTCTTCCCTGATGCTTCTTAGCCCGGCCGCGGTCACTGAGTTTTTCCTCCCTCGGGCTTTCTGGACCTCGGCGACGAAGGCGTTCGAGTCAAGCGAGCTCGGGTCTTGGAATTTGGTACTAGGTTCCGGCATCGTGCTGAATAGAAAGCCAATCCAGCATCTCGCGACCAGCGGAGAGTATCGAAGCGGCGATCTCGATGAGCCTTCTCGCTGCGGGTGGAACGAAGCTTCTCGGTTGGCGGCGGGATTCGGGAAGGACTCCATGAATCGGTTATGAAATCTTAGTGCTTCATCCTTCCCAACACGTTTCCACGGCGCACACTATCGGGGTCCCTGCTTCGTCCCACGTCCCTCTTTCGTCCCTGCCCGTCGAAGCGGACGAAAAGCAGAATTAGTTCCCTGGAGTGGCTAGAGAACGTCGGATATCGTTGTTACCGCCAAGCGTACTAAAAGCGCAGTTTGGATCCCAATGTCTCTGACCGAAAACCACTTTGTTGCATATTCTGCGATCTCCTTTCCCGAAAGTCCATTACTGCGAAACTGCCAGCGGAAACGTGAAAAGCGTATTGTACATCCTGCCCCGCAAGTGCCTCCAAGAGAACTTTCAATGCAGCCCGTGCCTCCCCTGTTCGACTAAAAGCAGAGGCGGGCCGCTGTCGTGGTGGCGGATATCGGCCGGTGCCTGATACCTCGGTGCACCGTCCCCGAGCAGAGACAGTTTTCAAGGACGTGATAGAATCGACTGTATTGCACAGCCGAATAGGGGGGGTCTACGAACACTAAGTCTGACCTGTTCAAGGTCTTGGCGATCTGCAGTGCATCACCCACAATCGTCTCGCCCTTCGTCTTCGCATGCATCGGGCCCCAGGAAACGAAGAGCTCTTCAGCATAGGTCACGGGCTTATGGATTGCCAGGCTTCCCGAAGAAACGGGGCCGCTGTTCTTGTAGCTGGAAAGGCTGAGCGGTATGGCCGGGAGAAGCCGAACACTGGCTTGCCGCGATTATCGTCGCAGCCGTACAAATAATTCTCGCACTGCCTCGCGGGAGGCTCTTCAAAAAGCAATCGAACAAGATAACCTGTGTTGGGCAGAAGTAGTGGCCCCCATAAGCAAGGAGGATAGGGCCTGCCGCCTCGCCTGGTAGCTTGCTGCAAAATAGTCTTGCCTTCTTGCGCCATCTGAATGTGTTATAGCCACCGCGGTCAATGGTCTCTGCCGCGTTCCACGGTATCGGGTGCTCTAGCGGCTTCCACTTGAGCACTATATAGCCATGTGAGTATTAGTTGATTGCAGTCAGAGCTCGTTGTTCGGAGTGTCACGGCACCGGCGAGGGTCGTTGCATATGTCTGAAGATCTACGGACAGGACGGGCCGATCACCGATCGTGGCTGCAAAGAACCCAAGTGCTCCCAGCACCACAGAAGAGGTCCACCACACGCTCGTGCCCCGGGATCTCCGCCCTTAACAGCGTTCCTAAACCGTTGAGAAGCATTGTTCGCTTGGAGCCCATGTACTTCACGGCAAGAGCCCCCAGATCGCCACGAGCTCATAGGCACCCATGAATTCGACCGCTCGCGATTGGCCACGCCGCCATGAATAAAGGCTCAAGCCCACAGCACTGTTGGTGATGAACATGCTGTTCTCACGAAGCGAGAACGCCAAGATGTCTGCCCAAAGGTCGAGTGGGTTTTCCGGTTGGTCCCCGCCGTCCCAGA
>CAVXCB010000065.1:0-67292 GCA_963760085.1 uncultured Planctomycetaceae bacterium | reverse complement strand
CCTGATGCTGTTTTTGCTCCTGCCTTCGGCGCAGAACGAGATTGCCCATGACGTCATCACCGCCCATTTGCGCTCGCTGGCAGGAAGCCATCTCGTCGATGTGGCGTCCAGCGACCACCAGACGGGCGCAGTCGGTCCACGGGCGCGCCGATATTGCCCCAGCGACAGAGGATTTTGACAAACAAGGCTTCAAGTGGTCTGTGGGGCGGGTGGATTTCGTGCACGGGAGCCGCACCGCCGTGCTGGTCTATCGCCATGGTGCCCATGTGGTGAATGTTTTCGCCGGGAAAAACGACGGCGCAGCCAAGCCCGGCTTGCGCCAAATGAGCGGCTACACATTGCTGGCTTGGCGCAGCGGCGATCTGTTTTATTGCGCCATCTCCGACACCTCAACCGGGGAACTGCGCCACCTCGCAACGCTCATGCAGCAAGGCTGAGAGGCCGGCGGGAATAAAGTGCCGCCTTGGGCGGTAGTGGCTGTGCACCCCATTACGAGGAAAGCATGACCCAATCCCACACGCGGCGCAGCGCTCTGGCCTGCATGGCTTGGAGCGGCGCCGGTACCGTCTTTGCCCGTCCGGCGGCATTCCCGTTGCCTTTGCGCTGGATGACGCTGCCGCAGGCATGAAGGCCGGTTTGAAACCTCTTTTCGTGCAGATCAGCGACACCCATATCGGCTTCAACAAGGCCGCCAACCCCGACGTCGCCGGCACCCTGCAGCCGCGCGATCGCCAAGATCAACGCATGCCGCACGCCAGCTTTCTCGTTCACACCGGCGACATGAGCCATCTGTCGAAACCCGAGAGTTCGATATGGCGCGCAGGTGCTGAGAGGCTCGCGTGCCGACGTCGCACACGTCCCCGGCGAGCACGACATGCCGACGACGACGGCGCGGCCTACCTCGAGCGCTTCGGCAAGGGCACGCAGGGCAACGGCTGGTACAGCTTCGATCACGGCGGCGTGCATTTCATCGGCTTGAACAACGTGCTGAATTTCAAGGCGGGCGCGCTGGGCGCGCTCGGGCGGAGCAACTCGTCTGGCTGGAAGACGATCTCGCCGGCGCGCTCCGCGACACGCCGATCGTGGTCTTCGCGCATATTCCGCTGTGGACGATCTATGCCCCTGGGGCTGGGGCACCGCCGATGCCGCCGGCGCTGGCGCTCTCATGCGTTCGGCTCGGTCACGGTGCTCAACGGCCATATCCATCAGATCGTGCAGAAGGTCGAAGGCAACGTCTCCTTCCACACCGCGCGCTCCACGGCCTTTCCCCAGCCGGTTGCCGGAACAGCCGATGCCCCCGGGCCCTTGAAAGTGCCGTCCGATCAACTGGCGCAAATGTTGGCTCACCTCCGTCAGCATCCGCCATCATGCCCTCACCCTGACCGACAACACCCTTGCCTGACGGAGATTTGCGATGAAATTTGCGCTTTACGCCGCGCTGGCGCTCGCTTTGAGCGCCCCCGCCTTCGCCCAGAACACCACGATTGCGATCAAAGACTTCAAGTTCATGGCGATGGATGCGACGGTCACGCCCGGATTGACCGTAACCTGAAGAAACTCCCGATGAAGAACCCCATACGGTGACGAGCGAAACCGGGCTGTTCAAATCGGGCGGGCTCGACACCAATGAGACCTTCGCCTTCAAATTCGAAAAGCCCGGCGTCTACAAATACCGCTGCTCGATCCATCCGCAGATGGTGGGGATCATCACTGTGAAATGAGGGCAGTTGTCACCGTCAAATGATAGCGATTGCGCACATCCCTTGCAAGAGCCGGGACCGTTTCCCCACCTCTCACGGTCCCGGCTCACACTCTTTTTCCAAGCCAAGCGTCGGGCACAATACGGACTAAACTGTTAGCGGCTCGAGAGTTGGATCGGATTGCCGTCAGGGTCTTTGCCGTCGCACAATGTGAACGCTTCACCCGACTTGACCTTGCCGAACTTTGCCCCGCGCGCCACCAGCTTGTCGCGCAGCGCAGCGACATCTTTGGCGTGGAACGCAATCTTGGGGCCTTTCTTGCCGGGCGATGATGGGCCGGAATGCAGCGCGATGGTCATGCCACCCGCCTTGAATTCGCGCCAACCCTTCTCGCTGGTGACCGCTTTGAGTTCGAGCACCTCGCCATAGAAATCGGCCATGGCTTCCATTTGCGCCGTAAACAGGATGATACGCGCCACCTTCATGAGCCGATCCTTTCGCTACTGTGCCCCAATGTCAATGTCGATGTCGCCGCCGCTGCCGAAGCCGCCGCTGTTGAAGCCGGACCCGCCGGTCCCGGCGCTGCTACGGGTCCGGCCGCGTCCGCCTCCGGCGCCAGCTCGGGCGCCTGGCCGGGCTGCGCCGCCACGTCTCCGGGTCTACGTCCTCGGGAACCTGGCGGAAGTCGCGCCCGAAGGCGTCGTAACGGCGCCGCGTCTGCGGATCGGACAGGACGTCGTAGGCCTCAGAGACGTCCTTGAACCGGTCCTCCGCCCCCGGGTCGTGGTTGATGTCCGGGTGATAGGTCCGGGCGAGCTGGCGGTAGGCGCGCTGGATTTCGTCCTGGCTGGCGTTTCTCGGCACACCCAGGGTCTGGTAGAAAGTTACTCCGTCGGCGCCCGCCCTGGCCACGACGACCTGCGCCTGCCGTACCTGGTGGTCTCCTTCGCCGTAGGCGGGCCGGACGACCTCGACGACCGAGCCGTCCTCGGTGCCGGGATCAGGCCGGGAGGCGATAGCCTCGTGCCTGGCCGGAGCTCGAACGTGGCGCCGCGATCGTCGCGGCGGGGGAAGCCGAGGCGGGCCAGCACCTCCAGGGCCGGAGCCCGGACCGCCCTGATCCCGTCGATGATCGAGGCCGGATCGGCCGTGGAGTGCGCCAGGGCGCGATCGAGGTTGTCGACGACGGGGCAGCCATTCCCCGGCCACGGCGGCCCTGGTCTCCGCTTCGGCGCGGCTGACCTGGGCGTGACGGACCTTTGCAACGCGATCGTTCAGAGTTTCGGCCAAGGCGTCGATCGCAGGCTTGCGATCCATTGGCGGATTCGTCCTCGAAGCGATGCTCGCTGGGGCGATCCTGCCCAAGGCTGTCGCCGCGGTGGACCGAACTTCCGGCTCCGGATCCTTCAAGCGATCGATCAGGGCCAATGCTGAGGCGCGGAGGGTCTCTCCGACCAGATGTTGATTTCAATAAGCCGATCCGATCGAGCTCAGGGCTGCTGCCGCCGCGGACCGAACGCCTGGTTCTGGATCCTTCAACGACCGAATCAGGGCCGTCGCCGGGCGCGGACATTCTCTTCACTAGATCCCGATTTCACCAAGCTCGAGCTGATCGAGCCCAGGGCTTCGGCCGCCGCAATTCGCACCTCGGTTTCCGGTGACTCCAGCGCCCCGATCAGCGGGGGAAGTGCGAGCGGCTATCGCCGGTACCCAGCCGTTCGAGCATGTGGATCGCGGTCACACGTTCGGCTGGTTTGCCCGTCTGGAGCGTGCCGATCGCCCGATTCTGAATGGATCGGGTTTCGACGAGCACCGGATCGTAGTTCTCCCACAATCTCCTCAAGGCCCAGAGGGTCACTGCGCAACAAGCAACCAGAACGATGAGCGTCCGCATGTCGGTCCGGAACCGGCGGAGCAGCCAGGGACCGTCTTTCCCGGCGTTCGACGAGCCATCGCTGTTTGTATTCATGAGTTGCTCCGGACCTGCTGGCCTTTGAGCGGCGTGCTGAAGTCAGCGTCGAGTTGCGATTGCTGCCGGTCCAGTTCCATTCACCCCGAGCTTCGAGGCTCAGGATAGAGGGACGAGGAAACTCATATGGAGGCTGGCGTGCTTAAGGTGAATCTGATTCCATTCTTCCTTGTTCAAATCGCCGAAAACAGGGTGCTTGGCACGATGCGGCTCTCGTTCCAGGCGCGCGACGGCGGCGTGAAGCTCAGCCAGACCCTCCTCGGTAGACGTTGGTTTAGGCGTCACGGCTTTCGCGCCTTCGGATGGCAGCTTGATGCCTGGCGGCATCGGGCCATTAATCAGCTTCCTTTTGAAGAGCCTTGCCATCATGCGGACGGGCCAGGGGAAGTTCATCGTAAGTCCGTCGATTGATCCGTTGAAAACGATGGCTAGGTGCCTGAAGATCTGACCGGCAGACCAATTGCCTAGGAGCTTCACCGGACCGGAACATAACCGGTCCGCGTCGGCCAGAACCTCTTCGAGCGACGCGTAATCAAGCTTGCGGCGGCCTTCGACCTTGGCTGTATTGACGGGCATGGGCATCTCCTCGAATTTGCAAGAAAGCTCAATCGTTGCCTCGGCACTTCCCTAACGCAATCATGGCGGCGAGTGCCGCATTCTTCTGGTCCTTTCCCCAAGGCGATCCCGCGGCCTTACCGAGTGCGTCGATTCTGGCCATCAAGGCGCTCGGTGCTGTCGCCAGCTCTATTTCTGCCGCTTGCAATAGACCCTTTTCGCGCACTTCGACAAGATTGAGCTCGCAGGCCTGGGCGGCCCTCGCAAGAGCGTCTGGGAACAGCACTCCCTCGGCCTTGTGCATGCGGAAATGCACCGACAGGATCTCTTCCGTGCTCCAGTCGGGCATGGGCTCGGGCACAAGCACGGCGCACCCGACGATCTCATGCCGCAACTCACGTGACCGCTTGACGGCGGCTTGCATTTCGTTGAGGGCGACCCGGCGTGCTGCGTCAAGGCCGCGTCTCACGATGCCTCGCGCTTCAGCAGCAGCCAAGCCTTCCGCCGCGTGATAAGGCTGGGCCGCCCAGGGCGCCGTGCCCTCCGCGACGAGTTCGATACGGCGGCGATCGACTACGTGGTAATTGCGATCCGGGGCGCCAAGAACAATAAGACAGGACCAACCGGAATGAGCTTTCAACCCGAATGCAACTCTCACTTTTCCCACGTTACATCCTTCGCGGCGCAGTGCGGCCAAGAGACACTTGGCTCATTCACTTGGAGAGACGCGTAAGTAACGTGGTCCCATAGTCAACCCGATTACCGTTTCGTCCGCCCCGTCAGCGAGCTTATCTATTGAGCCAGCTGACCATCGTTCGCGTGACCAAGGGTGCGGCGTCTTGCTGGACGAAATGACCGGCGTGGGGAATTGTCACGAGGGTCAGGTCGCTGTCGATCCAGTTCCAGGTGTCGTTAAGAGCGGCGGGCAGGAGAGCTTTGTCGTCAAGACCGTGGATCAAGAGCACCGGGCAGGTGACTGGGGGAGACCCCGCAGCGGCGCGGGAACGCCGCTCAATGTCACCGGCGTCGCGCGGGTAGTTGGCCTTGTAGTAGTTCAACATGCCTTCCATCGAGGAACGGGCCAGGGCCTCACGGTACACCTGCCGCGCCCCCGGGTCCTTCACCCAATTCGTAAGAGCATCAACGGAGACCTTCTTGGCTGCGTCGGGCTTTTGAAAGTCACGGGCGTACTGGCTGTTCCGCTGTTGCTGAGGGTTAGCTGCCAGCTCGCGAGTCAGGCCGCGGGGATGGGGCAGGTTCAGAACGATCAGGCGGTCGGTCAGATCGGAATGAGTCATGGCAAAGGTCCAGGCGACCAGGCCGCCCCAGTCGTGGCCGATGATGACGGCCTTGCCTGGCCCGAACTGCTTGACCACCGCCAGCACGTCGCCGACAAGCTGGGAGACAGAATAGCTCTCGACGCCTTTTGGCTGGCTACTCAAATTAAAACCCCGCTGATCGATGGCCACTACGTGGAAGTCGCGCGCCAGGGCCGGCATCTGGGAGCGCCATGAGTACCAGAAGTCGGGAAAGCCATGAATCAACACCAGGAGTGGAGCTTCGCTCCGGCCCAGGCTCACGCAGTGGATCCGGACTCCGGCCGAATCGACATAATCGTCGCGCGCGCCCGGTACCAGCGACGAGGCAGCCGGGGGGGTGCCGTTCACCTGAGCAACGGCCGACCCTCCCACCATCATGAGCGAACCAGAGCTTGCTGCCAGGATCAGTGCCGCAGCGCATCTCGACACCGGGACCGAGCGTGAATCGCCGCAGTAATTCATGGCCGTCTCTCCTGATGTTCGATCAAGTTCGTCCGCCCAGGCGAGATCCATTCTCGCTCTTGAGCTTCGAGCTGGCCAGTTCCTTCTTCGGCAGCAGAATATGGAGATTGAAGAGCATCGGCATCGGTAGATCCCATCCGGGATCGGACTGATCCAGGATGCTCGGGCTCTGGTCAGTCGACTCGGGAATCCCTCGGTGAGTTCCAGGCGGGATCGAAGCGGGAAGAATCGATGTCAGGAGGGCGCGGGGGGTTAGCGACGCGGGTATCGAGGTTCCTGCCCTGCTGCTCATGTTGACCCTCGATCGCTCTGCACCGATACTGGGAGCGTGTCGAGGTCCGGGCGAATCAAGGGTCGGAGCACGGGATGGGTATGTTCTGAGTGCCTTGGTGCTGGCGGTTCTGGGGGCGGTCGGTGCTGATGGGCGGATGGAAAGTGGGCTGGTCAAGCCGCTGGCCTTCGACCAGCGCGAGAGGCAAATCGCTTACTTTAGTGCCCTCGGACATGAGCTGACCGTCTCCTCGTTTGATGCCATTTACGGTGCGACCCTCTTTCTCGATGGCAAGCAGGGCCCTTACCGCGGCATCCCTGACCACTGGGTTGCGAGCGTCTTTCAGTGCGCGAATCGTGGGAACGGCGGCCGCGGCCTTCGGCCCGAACAGGCTTACCGCCTCGATCGCCTTGACCTGGGAAAACTGGCCCTGGGACTGGAGAAGAAGCACTAAAGCGGCCAATGCTTGGTCGGCCGATGATGTATCGGGTGCGATCTTGCCGAGTGCCAGAGCGGCGGATGCCCGGCCCTGGAAATTGTCGTCCGCGGTCGAGTTGGCGGTGGCCTTTATGAGAACGGGAACAGCGTGCTCGGCGTCCGGGCCGAATTCGCCCAGGGCATCTGCCGCCCAACCACGTCTGCTGAGAGGGCCGGAACGCACAACTTCTATCAGGGCGGCGATGACCTGCTTCGCATTCATTGAATCGGGCGCGATCTTGCCCAAAGCCAAAGCGGCTTCGCAGGCTGGGTCGAAAATGCTGAGGGGGCTCTGGACTGATTCCACTCCGGGGTCGAGAGGTTCGTTCAAGATGCGGAGCAATTCCGGGATGGCTGCCATGGCATCAGCCTTCAATTCACCCAAGATCGATGCAGCCTTGCCCCGGACCTTCGCGTCGCCGCTGTTCAGGCTGGCGATCAGAGCCGGGACGGCAGCCGCCGTGACCGCGGGCGGCCTGAATGCATGGCTTAAAGTGTTAAAGCAGTGCTCGCGCACGGAGCGATCAGGGTCGTGCTCAGCGAGCCGAAGTAGAATCGGAAGCCAGGGATCGAGCCCTTGGCGAACAGGGGTTAAGCCTATGACGGCCGCCGCACGATTCTCGGCGGACTCATCCTTAAACGCGAAGGCCAGCTCCTTGGGCGGTTCACCGCCCCCAGGATTCCAATTCAGGGCGACGATGACTTCGCGACGGACCTCGGCATCGCGATCGCCCAGAGCCTCGGCAAAGGCGTCGAGGATAGGCTTGCGGTCGATCGGTGCTCGGTTGGGAGAAACGAACTTTCCCAGTGAGAACGCCGCCTTGGCCCGAACGGCGGGTTCCGGGTCTTTCAAGCAGAGGATGAGGGCTGCAGCTGAGTCGTGGAGAGTCGCTCCACCGGATCTTGATCTTGCCAGGCCGACATCCATCGAGCCCAGTGCTAATGCCGCCGCGGACCTAACGTCCGGTTCTGGATCCTTCAAGCTTTGAATCAGGGCGGTCGCCGCGGCGAGGACAGTCCCTCCACCAGATCTTGATTCTAGCAAACTCGGAACCGATCCAGCTCAGGGCTTCGACCGCCGCGACCCGCACTTCGGTTTCCTGGTCCTTGAGCGCCTCGATCAGGGGGAAAATCGCGATCGTGCCGTCTCCGGAACCGAGCCGCTCCAACTCGTGGATCGCGGTCACGCGTTCGGCCGCCTTGCCCGACCGCAGCGTGCTGATCGCCTGCTTTTGAATAGATCGGGATTGGACAACCAACGGATCGTGGTTCTCCCACAATCGCCGCAAGGCCCAGAGGGTTACCGCGGAGCAAGCGACAAGGACGACGAGCGTACGCACGTCGGTCCGAAACCGCCGCAGCAACCGGGGACCGCCTTTCCCTGCGCTCGAAGTGCCACCGCTGGTTGTATTCATAACTCGCTCCAGAATCGCTCAGCAAGCTTAGCGTTTCAGCCAGCTCACCCTCGTCCGCGTGACCAAGGATGCGGCGTCTTGCTGGACGAAATGGCCGGCGTGGGGGATCGTCACAAGGGTCAGGTCGCCGTCGATCCAACTCCAGGTGTCGTTCAGAGCTCCTAGAATTCGATCTGGCTTCGACCGCCCAAGCGAGCTTTATTCTCTCACCACGGCAGTGAGTAGGCCAGTAACTTTTCCAGGAGCGGAGCGTGCAGCTCCGAGAGCATCAGCATCGGTAAATTCCTTCGGCCGCGGCATGAAGAATCAGGGTCGGAGCAGGGGGGCTTAGCGATACGGGTATCGAGATTCCTGCCCTGCTGCTCATGTTGACCCTCGATCGCTCTGCACCGATACTGGGAGCGTGTCGAGGTCCGGGCGAATCAAGGGTCGGAGCACGGGATGGGGTATGTTCTGATTGCCTTGGTGCTGGCGGTTCTGGGGGCGGTGGTGCTCTTGGCCGGGCGGTGGTTGCGGGCGATCCGCGAGCTGTCGCGCGGGCTCGGTGCTCTGGGTACGGGGAGGCGGACGCGACAGATCTTGATCGACGTCTGGGGTCCCATTGGCCGCCTGATCGGTGTGTTCAATGAAGCATCACCGGCGATCCAGGGCCGCATCGACCGGCTGGAGGAGGACCGCCAGCAGTTGCGCGTGGTGCTGGGAGCCATGGCCGAAGCTGTGATCGCGGTGGACGCGCGGCGGCGGCTGCTGTTTGCCAACACCAGCGCCGATGCCCTGTTCGGGCTCGATGCCATGTCGGTAGGCCGGCTGGTGCCAGAGCTGATCCGCAGTCCGCAGGTGCAAAGTGCCGTCGAGGAGACTCTGCGGCTCTACCACCCAGATGCCTACCAGGGCGAGGTGGCGTTCCCCCTCCGCGAGACCGCACTGCGGGGCCCGGCGCGGATTCTTTCCGTGCGGGGAACTCCCTTGCCGGGCAATCCCCCGTCGGGCGCCGTACTGGTCTTCCATGACGTGACCGACCTACGCCGGCTCGAGCGGATGCGCCAGGATTTCGTCGCCAACGCGTCGCACGAGCTAAAGACCCCGCTCGCCTCGATCAAAGCGTATGCCGAGACACTGATCGACTGGGCACTGCACGACGAGACGGTGAACCGCCGCTTCCTGGAACGGATCGATGAGCAGGTGGACCGGCTGAACCAGTTGATCCTGGACATGCTGAGCCTGGCCCGGCTTGATTCGAGCCAGGAGTTTTTCGAGCACGGACCGCTCGTCCTGATTCCCGGGCTCGAGTCGTGCATCGAGGGGCACAGGGGTCGGGCGGAGGCGAAGGACCTGTCGCTCACTTTTGATCCTGGCGACCTGGATGAAGAAACTCTGGTCCTGGCCGACGAGGAGGCGATCCGCCAGATTTTCGACAACTTGATCGACAACGCGATCAAGTACACGCCGCTGGGAGGGAAGGTTCGCGTGAGCTGCTCGCTGGCAGACGACGTGGTGAGCGTGGACGTGGCCGACACGGGCATCGGCATTCCGCGCGACGAGCTACCGCGGATCTTCGAGCGGTTTTACCGCGTGGACAAAGCGCGGAGCCGTGAGCTGGGGGGCACCGGGCTGGGTCTGTCGATCGTCAGGCACCTAATCTCGTCAATCCGCGGCCAGATTTCGGTGACCAGCCGGCCCGGCTCGGGCTCGCGGTTCACAGTCAAGATTCCGCGCTGCCTGGTACCGGCGGCTCAGCCGACTTCCGAAAACGTGCGCGAAGATTCTCGAAATCAAATTGCGGACGCGGTTTGTCCTCAGTGGGCCGAGTCGACTCTCTCCAGCCACTTCTCGCAATCCATGGCGGCCGCGCAGCCAGAGCCGGCGGCGGTGATGGCCTGGCGGTAGTGGGTGTCCACGACGTCGCCGCACGCGAATACGCCCTCCACGTTGGTGGCCGTCCCGTAGTTCGGCAATGTGTCAAGGAGGCCGGCGGGCTCGACCCCCTTCCAGGCCAGGGCTCCGCGGTTCAGCAGGTAACCCTCCGGGGTCGCGGCAAGCTTGCCCCGGAAGATGGACGTGTTGGGGATGTGGCCGATGGCCAGGAACAGGCCGTCGATCTTGAGATCGCGGATCGTGGAGTCCTTTGTCGACTTGAGTCGTACGCCGGTCACCACGTCGAGCCGGCCGTGCTGTTCGCCGAGGATGGAATCGACCACGGAGTTCCAGGCGTTCTCGATTTTGGGGTTGCTCTTGAGCCGGTCCTGCATGATTTTCGAGGCCCGCAAGGTATCACGCCTGTGGATCAAGGTGACCTTGGTGGCGAACTTGGTCAGGAACGTGGCTTCCTCGACGGCGGAATCACCGCCGCCGACGACGGCGACCTCCTTTCCCCGGTAAAGCGCTCCGTCGCAAGTGGCACAGGTGCTGACTCCGTTGCCGCGATAAGGCCCTTCAATGCCCAGCCACCGAGCCGACGCCCCCGTGGCGACGATCAGGGCGTTGGCCGTATAGTCGCGCAGCGTGCCGCTGGAGGGGTCGCCGCTGGGATCGTCGGTCGTTCGCACCCGGAACGGCCGCCGCGTAAGGTCCACATCGAAGACGGTCTCCCACCTGGTCAAAGCACCGAATCGCTGAGCCTGCTTCCTCATCAGCTCCATCAATTCGGGCCCTTCGACCCCCTGGGGAAAGCCGGGGAAATTGTCCACCGCAGTTGTGAGCGTGAGCTGTCCACCCGGCTCCTTCCCTTCGAAGACGAGTGGCGCCAGGTTGGCCCGTGCAGCATACAGGGCGGCCGTTAAACCGGCCGACCCGGACCCGATGATCACCACGGCAGCGTGAGAATCAGACATCAGTTCCTCGAGAATCAGAAAAGTGCAGTTCGCGCTGATCGTGGACCGCTGGCCACTGTCATTACACGGTCCCAGGACGCCGCTGGTTCGGCCTTGAGCCAGTATACGATTGGCAACCGTGGTGAGCGAGGGACCGGCAGGTGGAGTTGATGGCGAAGGCTGTCAAACGAGTTACGGGCGGGAAAGTGAACATCGGAAAGAGAAGTGACCTAGACTTCATTCAGAGCCCCGCGCAGCCGCGGATAGCGGGTCCGGTGGAGGCGGGCCTGATTCTGGTAAGAAAACTGATCCCAGAGGTGCTTGAGGGAAGGGTGCCATGCTGGTTTTGACGAGGAAGTTGATGGAGAAGCTCTATATCGGAGACGACATCTGCGTCACTGTCGTCCGCCTCGAAGGGGGGCAAGTCCGGCTCGGGATCGAGGCCCCTCGTGAGGTGGCCGTGGTCCGCGCCGAGCTGGTTCCCGGGCGGAAGCCCCACGGGGAAAGGGTCGGTCAACGAAGGCCTGGCCCGATCGTCAAGCCCGACATCAAGCACCGACCAGCCGCGGTTCATGAAATCGATAGCCGACGCCGCGGACGGTTTCGATGAGCTCACCGGCGTCCTTGAGCTTCTTGCGCAGGCTCTTGATATGCACGTCGATGGTACGTTCCAGCACGATCGCGTCCTCGCCAATCGCGGCGTCCATCAGTTCATAGCGTGTGAACTGCGCGGCCCGCTTGCCGGATCAAGACTTCCAGCAGCCGGAATTCGGTCGGCGTCAGCGTCAGCTCCTGGCTGCGGTAGAACGCCTTGTGGCTATGCCGATCGATGACCACTCCCTGGCTCTCGATGATTGTGCCCGCCGGCGACTCTTCTTGAATTTGGATTCGGCGCAACTCTTTCTTGATACGCTGGATCAGCACCTTCATGCTGTACGGCTTCGTGACGTAATCATCAGCGCCGGTTGCAAAGCCCACCAGCTCGTCCGATTCTTCTGTCTTGGCCGTGACCATCACGATAGGGATCTCGCGGGTTCGCGGCCCCATCCTTAGCTCGCGACAAACCTCGAGTCCAGGCTTGAGCGGCAACATCAGGTCCAGGACAACCAGGTCGGGCAGCTTCAACTGCGCCTGTCTCAGCCCCTCCTGGCCGTCGTACGCGACCAACACGTCAAACCCTTCGCGCTCCAGGTTATAACTCAAGACTTCGACAAGGGCCCGTTCGTCTTCGATCACCAAGACTTTCGGTTTCGGCATGAGACAGGTCATCCTTGGGGGACCTCGGGTGTGTCGTTGCGAATCATCATCGTTTCGAGTTCCCCATTCTAAGGAAACCGGTGTTCCGAATGTGATGACAAGAAGAAGAAAGCATGAAGCATTGGCATGCACGAGGGATTACAGGGGTTCTTGCATGACGTCAAGGCTGTCTCCCTGTCTCGTAAGCCTTCAAAGACCGCGCCGATTTTACCTGTCGGCGCCGTAATTCAGAAAGCCGATGACGGATGTTGCGGCGATCAAGACGGGGCGGAATGTGATCCACCTGACCCTGAACGTCCCACACGGCGTGCTTTACGAGATCGTGAAGCAGGAGTATCATTTTGATGTAATACAAAGCGGAGTTTGAGCGTGGATGATTTGCACTGTGTGAACGGAGAGCCAGCATGATCGGCGCGACGATGTCGGCAGGAGATTACCTCTCTCGCGTTTGCCACGAGATCCAACGGCTGGACACTGCCCAAGTCGAAAACGTGAGCGACCTCATCGAGCGGGCGTATGATTCCGGTCATTTCGTCTTCATCATCGGCAACGGCGGTTCTGGTGCCAACGCCTCGCACCTTTGTGAGGACCTCGCGAAGTGCACTCTCTGCGACTTCGAGAATCAAAAGCGGCTCAAGGTTCTCAGCCTCACGGACAACACTGCGGGAATCATGGCCTGGGGCAATGACGAGGGGTATGACCGTATCTTCCTGGAACAACTCAAGAATCTGGCCTCGCCCGGCGATCTGCTGCTGGCGATCTCAGGGTCCGGCAACAGTCCGAACATTCTGAAGGCCACAGACTGGGCCAACCGGAACGGTATGACAACGGTGGGTTTCACCGGATTCTCCGGGGGCAAGCTGAAGACTCTGGCCCATCACAACCTGCACGTTGCTTTCGACGACATGGGTGTCGTCGAGTCGCTGCACCAGGTCGTCTTTCATTGGCTGATCGACGACCTGCACCGGCGGTTTGCGGAGAAGGCAGCCTCGCTAAACGGCGCCAGACGCGCACTGAGCCGAGCCGATGGCGGCACCGAAACAGGGTTGGCTGCTCGGAATCGAGGTGGGCGGTACCAAGCTGCAACTCGGGATCGGCCAAGCAGATGGCAGTCTTGCGGCCCTCGAGCGACTGAGCGTCAATCCAGCCCGCGGCGCCAAAGGCATACTCGACCAGATCCAGACTGCGTTCCGCGCGTTGCTGCATCGCATGCACTTGTCGGCTCATGACGTGCGGGGAATCGGCGTGGGGTTCGGCGGGCCGGTGGACGTATCCCGGGGACTCGTGCACGCCTCGTACCAGGTCCAAGGTTGGACCGACTTTCCCCTGGCCGACACGCTGCGCCGGAGTACCGAGGTCGCCGCCGTTGTGATCGAGAACGACGCTGACGCGGCAGGACTGGCCGAGGCCCGTTTCGGTGCGGGTGTGAACTGCTCGCCGTTGCTTTATATTACGATCGGCAGCGGCATCGGAGGCGCCCTAATTGTCGACGGCAAGATTTATCGTGGCACTGGCTTGGGAGCCGTCGAGATTGGCCACATGGAGATCCCGGTAAACTCGCGGACCGGAACTCGAATCCTGCAACTGGAAGAGATTGCCTCCGGCTGGGGCATTGCCCGGGAGGCTCGCGAAGAATCCCTTTACCTATCGGGTCAGCCACGGCCACAGTGCGACTTACTGGACCGGTCGAATCATGACCGCCAGGAAATCACGGCAAGAAGCATCGCCCAGGCGGCAATGAACGGCGACCACCGCGCTGAACAAATCCTCGACCGCGCCGAACGAGCGTGGCGTTTGCCTTACGTCAAGCCATCGCCCTGCTCGCTCCCCGCCGGATCATCCTGGGTGGAGGCGTGTCTCTGATCGGCGAAGCGCATTGGTTTCAGCCGATTCGCGGGCTGGTCGAGGCCGGAGCCTTCGCAGCTTTTCGTGGCTCTTACGATATTGTGCCGGCTGCCTTGGGCGAGGAGGTTGTCGTTCACGGCGCCTTGGCCCTGGCTCACGACGCATTTATCTCTGGCTCGTGAGTGTGCCGCCCCGTCTCGAAAGGCTGGATGAAGTGCCCGGAGAAGCGTCTAGATCCTGAGCAGCCAGTGCTTGCTGTTATTGCAAAGATGGTGGCGTGGCATGCGTTGCTTGAAAAATCTTACGACAGATCCGCTCAATATCTCTTGACAGACCAACGTTATGTCGACGCGGTTGTAGAAGCACGAAGACCACTTGAGGGTAAGAGCGACCGAAAGTTCGATCGCGTGTCGAGCAGGTATCCATAACTATCACGCCACGATCAGTTTGAAGTTCAAAATGAGGGTTGGGGTGATGCTTTCCCCTCGGCAGAGTGAAACGTGGAAAAAGTCGCTGTTGACCGGCAAGCCGAGACATCAGGGCATGCTCAGCGGCACCAGTCGGCCGTTTTCTCAATCCTCGGCCCTTCGTTTGCTATTAAGATCCGATGTCCCTGCAATACGGAGAACTTTTCCCGATTTCACCCTTTCTCTCGGGCGCTTTTAGGCTACATTTTGAATATAGGAGTCAACACTTCAGTCACCAACGGATTTTGCGAACCGTTTTGGCTTGAAGCTGCTCTACACCGGCAAAGGAAAATCGGGAATAATCAGCAAGGAAGAATTTTCAGCCGCGCTGACGAATTAACTTATATCCGGGTGTGGCCCGGAGCACGTTGCGGTTGGATCGAAGGACTTTTCTTCCTTAATTCTTGATTAGGTTTGAGGGTCGAAACTTCCAAAAAAGATGAAATGTGAGGCTCGCCATGACTGCGAAACTGGCCGATACCCAACTGTGGCAGCACAACCTGGCGTCGCTGATCCGGTCGGGTTTATTCCTCAGGGCCGAAACGGGCGAGTGTAATGGTCTTTATACAGTCGTTGGCGTCTACCGGGACGAGACTAGTTCGGCTCCCATGGCGAAATACTCCGATGCGAGGCGTGCGATGGACGCCGCAAACCTGGTGAATCAACTCGCCAAACCCACTCGCTCTCCAGAATCCAACTGAATAGGCGAAGTGAGCCTCCTCGTGGAACATTCGACCGTGTACTTCGGCGCTGGCGCGACTGAAGTTCACGGTTTTTCGTTGTCGTGTTCTGGTTGCTTGATTTCACCACATCCTGACAGGCTCAGCACCCAGCTTTCTTGATGACGGCCGCGTTTGCACCAGGACCATCGCGCAGTCGCAGACATCCAGCCGATCTCGGCCGCCGTGTACGGATCAACTCGAAGCCGTGCTAGCTGGCTTTGGTCCAGACGCATCACGTCAGAGGCTGTCACGGATCCCGGTGGAAACGCATTTAGCGGCACTCCGTACTTGTCTGTTGCACCGAATAGGTGAAGCAGTTCGTGTACAAACGTGGCTGCATCGGGACCGGGAATTCTCACGACGGACTCGGTGAAGCTGGCTTCGCGGGCGAAGCAGACTGCCAGGCATACGCCATCCAGCTCTGTGATGTCGAGCGGAACGGCTAGCGAGCGGCCGCCCCGTCGGATGTGCAAGAACCAGACGCATCGAGAGCCCGAAAGCCTGGCGGCAACACCTTCCACCATTTCGGGCGCGTCGCGAAACCCGAGCTGCCGGGCGCCCCGGCTCATCAATGTCAAAGCCTTGCCGACCTCGTCCGCTTCGGCGGGCCCCATATCGTTCCCCTCGAGTGCGAAGCCGATCTCGACCTGTATGGTCGAATCATCGTCGACCGCAAAGTAGGTGTCGCACACCCCAAGCGCCAGCGTGATTCCATAACGGCTCGCTTCCCCGGCCACCCAGCGGCCGGCGCGGAGCAACGAATCGAGCCGACTCGCTATCTCCGAGTCGGACCAAGGGCGGCCATCGCAGCCGACGAATAACGAAACCACGATCCAGTTGCCGAGCAATTTCGGGGCTTGTCCGCGACCAATGCGAGACGAAAGCCGGTGAGGCGAGGGGTCAACCACCGGAAATTCCGCGTCGTTCTCGAACCGGTGAAATTTCCGATTCCGCAAGTTGGCGACCTTCCGCACGTCCACGAGCGGTATGATGTTCACTGTGGAAGGAACTCGGACTAAAGCGGCGCCCTGGCGCGGCGGAGGCACCTGGTTGCTGGCATTATCCCCACCAATCGCCCGCCCCAGGTTAATGGCCACAAAGGTCAATCCCGCGGCGATCGCAGCGACCCAAAGTTCCAGTCCACGAAGGATTTGGGATTCACGGGCAAGCCAGGCAGCAAGAATTGATGCAGCCACGCATGATAGCAATTGGACCGCCCGTCGAGACACTCGGTCACTCGCTTTCGAGATGGTTAGCTCGAGTCCTGTTTTTTTCGCCGCGGATGTCTGCGAAACCTAACCCGACTATGACGATCTTGTCGTCCCGCGTCCGCAGCTGCCAATACCGGAAAACGACATTACATTTCCCCGGCGAATGGGTTATCTAGTGCACGGGCCCGCGTGTGCCCCAGGGAAAGGGGAGAAGGCATCCTTTCATGGATGGAATGATGCGGAAGTCGAGGTGGTGCTGGCTATTCCTTTTATGCCTGCACGCCGGCTGCCAGTCGAAAACCTCGGTGGAATCTTTGCCCGAGGTCTCTCGGACGCTCGAGGCTGTCGGCCGCCGCCTGAGTGGTTCCCTATCCGAGGGTAGGCTTACAGCCGTTGCTTCGCGCGCGGCGGAGCTGGTCGCCGTTCTGAGCGCAAGTGAGCGGGACGCTCTGGGCCGGGGTTACTTGAAATTCCAGACCGGTGTTCCGGTCATCGTCGAAGTGGCTGCGCCCTCAAACACAGTGCCCTTCTGGATCGCCGACCAGGGTTTCGTGGCCACACGGGCGAATCTGATCAACGACGATACACGCTGGTCTCTGTTTCGTAAGTCCTTCCCGGCGGGGTGGGTAGGCTTGGGTGTCAATGGGCTGGACCGGACGCCGCCGGCGCACTACGTGGTTTTCCTGCGGGCACAATCAGGACAGGCGCGACTGACTCAGGGCGAGGTGAAGCTGCCGGAGAAGCTGCAAGGTGGATGGCGCGTGGTGCGGGTGCAGTCTCGCTGCGTTCCCAGCGCGGCCGGCGACGTTCGCCGGCCATTTGCGGAGATTCCCCATCACCTGGATGGTTCGATTCTGCTCCAACCGATGCACGAAGAGCGGCACTCGACGCTGCTTGCCTCAGGACGAGTTTGGAAAACACACGTTCCTTCGACGGCAGGCGCCGATCAGGTTACCATCAGCTACGGTTCTGATCCGGCCCACGAGCTGGTCTGGAGTTGGAGGACCGAGCCCGGGGCCGAGAGGACGGCCATCCGGATCCTGCCGGCCCGGTTCGAGTCGGCCGAGAGTGATGCTCTTCAGGACCCCGATCTGACCGGCATGCGCGTCGTGGATGGCACTTCGAGCCTGGTTCGCTCTCCGAACTTGCTGAATGATCCCGTGATTCGACGGCACGTCGCCGCCGTTAACGATCTCAGCCCCGACACGACCTATCTCTATTCGTTGGCGGACGGATCCAATCATGGCTGGGGACCATGGCGAACCGCCAAGACCGGTCGAGCCAGACCCGGAAGGCTCGAATTCGTATACATGGGTGATGCCCAGACCGGACTTCAGGACTGGGGCCGACGCTTGTTCACCGCATATCGGCGACATCCGGGAATTGAATTTATCTTGCTGGCAGGCGACCTTGTCGACCGCGGCAACGAGCGAACCAACTGGGACCATTTCTTTCTACGTGCCGAGCAAATCTTCGAGCGCATCCCGGTCATGCCGTGCGTGGGAAACCATGAGTACCTGGACCAAGGGCCTCGGCTTTACCGGTCGTTCTTCGCCTTGCCCCGCAACGGGCCGGCCACGGTCGAGCCCGGCCTAGTCTATCACTTCGAAACCGGCAGCGCGTTTTTCGCCGTGCTCGACAGCACCCTGGCAGTCTCTGATCCAACCGCGGCGAGGCGCCAGGCCCAGTGGCTCGATGCCTTGCTGACTGAGTCTCGCGCCACCTGGAAGTTTGTCATGTTCCACCACCCGGTCTATCCCTCGCATCCCAGTCGAGACAACCCCGAGCTGCGGCCTGCATGGGTGCCCATCTTCGACAGACATCATGTGGACCTGGTGCTCCAAGGGCACGATCACGCCTACCTGAGAACCTACCCGATGCGCGGTGACACCCCGCGGGCGACAGCCAGCGAGGGAACCATCTATGTCGTCTCGGTCGCGGGGGACAAGTTTTATGAACAGATCCAACGCGAATACATCGAGGTTGGTCTGACCGGGACGCCGACCTACCAGACCATCGAGATCGACGATTTCGAGAATCGCCTCACCTACCGTTCCTGGACTGACACCGGTCAGATTGCCGACCGACTGATCATCACCAAGCCATCGGTCGGCCTCCGACCCGACATCGCCCGGCGGGATCTCTCGGAGGCCCGCTAGTACGACTGTCGGCCGCACTTGATGCTCTTCTCGCGGATGCGAACGCAGTCGAGCCCCCACTCGCGGCGGCTGAGGCGGTACACGTCTTTAGGTGCTGCCGAGTTCGAGGTAGTCAGGATACCAGATGAAGCCGTCCAGCATCGAATCAATGGCATGGTCGGGGATCATCCGCCCCAGGTTGAGTTGGCGCGCCTCGCGGATGACGCCGGCGGCGATGGTCCGCGCAATGCGCCGGAGGTGCGTCTGGTCGGGATAAATCAGGCCGACGGCCAAGTCCTCTTCACTGACACATGACGCAAGAGCCTCGGCGGCGATCAGGAACATCGACTCGCTCACCTCATGAGTTTCGGAGAGGATCGCCCCCAGGCCGATTCCCGGAAAAATGTAAACGTTGTTGGCCTGACCGATGGGGCGGACAGATCCGCCGAACTCGATCGGCCCAAACGGGCTGCCCGTGGCCACGATGGCCCGTCCGTCGGTCCAGGTGAGAGCCTCGTGAGGGCTGCACTCGATCCTCGATGTGGGATTGCTCAGAGGCAAGATGACCGGTCGATCGACGTGCCGGGCCATCTCGCGGATCACCGCTTCACCGAAGACCCCGGGGTTGCCTGTCGTGCCGATCAGTATCGTCGGCTTCACCCGCGCGACGACCTCAAGCAAGGAGAAGGGACCGGCAGCGGGGAACCCGTAGTGGTTGACGTCCTCCATCGTCCAGCAGAATTCGCTCTTGAAAGGGTCGCGCTCATCGCGGCGGTCGAAGACTAGGCCGTGCGAATCGACCATCGCCTGGGCGCGGCGTGTCGTGGTTGCGTCGGCACCATCCCTGGCCATTCCGGTCTTCACCAGTCGAGCAATACCGACACCGGCCGCCCCGGCCCCAAGATAGACGATGCGCTGGTCGGTTAGCCGCCCTTGCGTGAGCCGCAGCGCGGAGAGAATCCCGGCAAGCGCGACCGCTGCTGTCCCCTGGATGTCGTCGTTGAAACAGGGAATCCGCTTGCGATAGCGATCCAAAAGCATGAGTGCTATGTTCTTATGAAAATCTTCCCATTGCAAAAGCGCGTGCGGGAAGACCTTATACACGCCGCCGACGAACGCCTCGATGAACTCTTCGTATTTTTCGCCCCGCAGCCGGCGCTGGCGATAGCCCCGATAGAACGGGTCGGCCAGTAGCTCCACGTTATCGGTACCGACGTCCAGTGAGATGGGCAGGCAGAGGGCCGGGTGGATACCCGCCGCGGCTGTGTAGAGGGCAAGTTTGCCCACCGGAATTCCCATGCCGCCGGCGCCCAAGTCCCCCAGACCCAGAATTCGCTCGTTGTCGGTGACCACGATCAGGCGGACATCGCGATTGGGTGCGTTTTGCAGTACCGAGGGGATGTCAAGCACGTCCTCGGGCGTAATCCAGAGACCCCTGGGGTTGCGGAGAATATGGCTGTAGAGCTGGCAGGCCTTGCCCACCGTCGGAGTGTAAACAATCGGCAACAGCTCGACGAGGTTCTCGATCAAAACCCGGTAGAAGAGTGTTTCGTTCCGGTCCTGAAGCGCGGCCAGCCCGATGTATTTTTCTAGATCGTCGGCCTTGGCGCTCAGTCGCTTGAGCTCGAGAGCCACTTGTTGCTCGATGCTGAGCCAGGAATGGGGCAGCAAACCGCGAAGGCCGAGCCGGTCGCGTTCCGAGCGAGAGAAAGAAGCCTCCTTGGTAAGCAACGGGTCACGCAGCAGCCGAGTCCCGCGAAGCTCTGATTCAATCCTCTCCACCGATCCCGCTGGAGCTTCGCGATCCGAATACCGACTGGACGACGACATGCCTGGTCCTCCGACAGATCCGGCGGGCGAGTTCATGCTCGCGTCCTCGATCCCGCGTCGAGGGGCTGTTGTCGTCTAGATCCGCTGGCGAGTCCTCGCGTGATTTGGCTTCGACGATTATGACGTCCCAGCGCCGACAAATCACCGGTCTGCTGCCGAATCATCGACCTCGACCAGAATTGCCTTCCTGCCGTGCCATTCGCGACGGAGGTGGCGGCTGCCGTCCACCAATCGAAGGGTAGCAAACGGATGCGCGGAGCCTTTAGCCGTCGCCTTTATTGTTCGATTGACCCACCTCGACTTCCAGCTCGCAGAGGCGCTGCTCAAGCCGGTCCAGGGAGCTACTTTCCTCTGAGGAACTATGCGGCTGGTCGGGCTGAGAGGCCGTGCCACCCTTGCGGATCTGCTGAGCAGGCTGTTCCAAACGCCCGAGCCGCTTTTCGATCTCCGAGATCCTGGCGTCTAGCTCGGCGTGCCGACTTGTGCTGGTTAGGGGATCGGCCGGACGCGGTGCGGGGAACGGCAGGGTCGGCGGCATGATCGCTCTCATCCAATCCATGGTCGCCAGGAACGGAGACAGGTGGGACGGTTGTTGCATCTGCTCGAAGATGGCCAGCGACTGCCGCAAATAGCTGCGCAGGAAGTCAAGCACCAGATCATTGGCCTGGAGCATCCCGTGCAGCATGGCCACGGGAAACATCTCCATCTTCTCGGGATGTCGCTCCAGCAGAATCTGGGTCAGGATCGACCGGGTCAGGTCCTCTCCGGACTTGCTGTCGCGGACCTCGATTTTCTTCCCCCCGAGGATCAAATCTTCCAGGTCCTGGAGCGTGATGTAACGGCGGGCCTGGCGATCGTACAGCCGGCGATTGGGATAGCGCTTGATGTAGACGACTTCAGGAGCAGAAGTGCCCACGGCTCACTCCCCCAAAAAAGCTCTTGGCAACGTCCTCGACCCGCTGCCTGGCCGTCGTCAGCTCAATTCAAATTGGCTGCAAAGTTGTTCCACACATTGTAGGAAGTTTCATGATGCAACTGCAATATCGTCATCCCGGCACTTCCCGCCAAGCCCCTGCATTACCAAGAAAGAACTGACTCGAAACTCTTTTTTGCAAGTGCAGCATTGGGACCTTGACAAAGCGCATTCGTGGAGACAGTATAGAGTTCTTGAAGGGATCTCTCGAGCGAGGTTTCTCTTGCCCGCCGGGATAAGGCCGGGCGGCCCTGCTGAATCGTCGAAAGGAAGCAACCAGGTCGGGATCGTCTCATCGTTGGCTTGTATGAGAGGGAGGGTTGGACCATGTTCGAGCAGATGTTCGACGAGTATCGCAAGGCGGTCGATTCGTCATTTAAGGTGCAGCAAGATATGTGCCGCCAGTTGCTAAATGGGTGGTCTGTCAAACCTGCCGACGTGACGAAGGCCCTCGATCGCGGGGCGATCAACGATCAGATTCATGGCTTCCAAAGGAAATGGAGCCATACTTTGGTGGAAATCATGGAGAAGAATCGCGAGGTTTTCAATCAGCAATACAAGAGCGGTATCGACGCCATCGCGTCGGCGTTCCACCTGACCGAAGCGCGTACGCCAGAGCAATACTGGCGATTGACCCACGAATTCTGGCAGAAAAGCATTTACACCTACAAGACGGCACTTGAAGCCCAGAGCAAGTACGTCGAGGGTCTGGGCGAGATATGGCAGGAGATGGTAACCCGACGATAGGTTTTAGGCGCCGACGACACGTCACCTTGGGCGGCAGCGATGCCGCGAGTCGAGCCTGGACCGGGCAGTAATCGACGGCGAAAGACCGGGCCCGGGGCAGGGCGAGAAACCGCCCCGGGTCGCTTGCCGATCAAGGGGACCGCACGACAGCCCGCTGGCCTAATCCATCCGTCGCCCGATCGGCATCCAGGAGCCTCGAACCATGACAACGTCCTTGCTGGACCTGGTCGCCCAGCAGCAGGAATTTGCCCTGAATGGGTCATTCCGGCTCTTATCGGGCGTCTTAAGTGTACCTCGGATGCTGCGCCGCGGCGCACAACCGTGGTCTTGCCAGTCCACACGACGTGGTCTACACCGAGGGACCTGTGCGACTGCTCCAGTTCCAGCGGGAATCCCCTGCGGTCTGGTCGGAGCCGCTGCTCGCCTGCTCAGCCCCGGTCAGCCGGCCTTATTTTCTGGATCTTGCCGCCAGGCGCAGCGTGGTCCAGCAGATGCTCGCCGCGGGATTCGACACCTATCTCATCGATTGGGGTAACGCGAGTGCGGCCGACCGGGGCATGAGGCTCTGCGACCTTGCCGACCCGATCCTGAAAAACATCGTCCAGTTTATCCGCAAGCGCTCGAAGATGTCCCCTCTACACCTGATGGGATATTGCCTGGGAGGCACGATCGCAACCATATTTACATCCCTTTATCCCAATGCTGTGAAAGATCTGGTCCTGATGTCGGCCCCCATTGACCTGGGCGGGGAAGACACTCTGCTGAAGACATGGACGAACCGGGATTGTTTCGACGTAAACTCATTCGTCGATGCATTCGGGAACTGTCCGGCGCGTTCCTGCGGCCGTTTGTCGCGTTGCTCGATCCCGTTGGTAATCTCTACGGCAATTTCGGTGAGACGGTGCCCAGGATGCATGATGATCAGTTTATCGAAAGCCACGTGGCGCTCCACCAATGGGCGAACGCTTCGGTTTCAGTCGCCGGTGGAGTGTTTCGCGACGTCGTGGAATTGCTGTACCGGCAGAACTTGCTGGCGCGGGGGCAGCTCGTGATCAAGGGTAGCCCGGCGCAGCTCGATCGGATTACTCTGCGCCGTGCTGCTGTTAACGGCCGCCGCCGACCGACTGGTCACGCCCCGGTCGACCATGGGCCTGCTACCGCTCATTCGCTCGCGTGAGACCAAGCATCTGTCGCTGGACGGAGGGCATGAAAGCCTGGCCGTCAGTGCGCAGGCCCACCAGTCCTTTTGGCCTGTCGCGGCACAATGGATGGCCGACCATTCGACACCCAGGACCGAGCCCCGGATCATATCGGGCGAGAGTGTCTCTAGCCAGCCGGAATTTCTGTTCACACAGAGGGCCGATCCGGTTAATAAGAATTCCCGTGGGATGGCGGCCCGAATGCTCGGGCTTAGGCCTGCCAGGCCAGTGGTTCGCAAACCCGTTGGGGTGAGAGGGGTGACAATGAACATTCAAGGGAAGTGCGCGATCGTGACAGGCGCTGCCAGCGGCATTGGCCAGGCGGTCGCCCTTGAACTTGCCGAGCGCGGCGCCAGAGCCGTCGCGCTTGTCGATCGCTCGGAAAACGTACTCAAAGTTGCCCGGATGATCAATGATCGGATGGAGACTCCGCTCGCCGAAGCCATGATTGGTGATGCGACCGACGAGGAGTTTTGTCGCAAAACGTTCGACCTGATGTGCGCCAAGTACGGTCCTCCGGGGGTTTGTGTGCCGGCGGCCGGCATCACGCGTGACCAGCTTGCCGTCAAGGTCGACAAGCAGACCGGCAAGGCCCAGATCTATCCGATAGCGAACTTCCGGCAGGTTCTGGAGGTGAACCTCGTGGCGCCGGTTTACTGGGCGATGGAACTGATCGCCCGGATCGCCGAGCACCGTGCGGCCCACGGCGTGGGCCGATGGCAACCCTCGGAAGGGATCCAGGGTACGGTCATCTTCATCGGCTCCATTTCATCCTCGGGCATCCCCGGCCAGGTCTCGTACTCCTCCGCCAAAGCCGCTCTCGAGGGCGCCGCCGCAACCCTGGGCAAGGAGGCCGTTTACCACGGGGTCCGCTTCGCCGTGATTCACCCAGGCTTCACCGACACACCGATGGTTCGGGCGCTGGGGCAAGAGTATATCGAGAAGAACATTCTTCCCTACACCCAGCTCAAGCGTTTGATCGATCCCGCAGAAATTGCCGACGCGATTTACTTTATGATCTGCAACTCGGCCGTCAGCGGCGAGCTGTGGGCCGACGCCGGTTGGCATCCGCCGGCTTGACGAATTGTGCCTGCCTGGTGGGTCGCGATGATGCGGCGATCCGGCATGACAGCTCGTTGAGTTATTCACCTGCGGCAGGTTCCGCCGAAAACTTACCCAGCAGCCGGAAAATGTTGATGAGTGCCCGGTCCATCATCATCTCGCCTGCGCCCAGGGCGATCGGAGAGACCCGGGGGTCGGCGCCATAGCCTCCCTCGGAGGCAGCTTCAATAGTCGGAAAGTAGAGCTGGTGGCCGTTACAGTAGCCGAATACGAGCACCCACGGCAGATACGGCGCTGGCGAAGCCGCAAGGAATGCTGGCAGAATGGCTCGCCAGATAGACCCACGATCGCCAGCTCGTCGTTGAGTACCACCGTGGTCACCTCGGTTTGCACCCCACTCTCGAACTCGTGAAAGAAGTTCCGGATCAACTCTGCGAAGAACGATTGCGAATAAAGCAGGAACGTGATCGAGCTCTTGAAATTGACCCTGGTCGCGAACTGGAAGTGATCGGTCTTGGCCTGCAGAGACGGCCGTCGCGGCACAGCGGTCGCAGTTTCACGAAAAAGCCCCAGCGCCTGCTCTGCGAGCAGTTCCCCATAGCTCTTCGGATCGCGTTTTCCTTCTGGCGGATTTGCGCTCTGGTCTCCCGCGGCGCCCTGGATGAAGATGCAAGGGACGTTGAGCTCCTTCTCCACCTTCGCCTGAAGACTGCCAGGGTAATCAGCGGAAAACTTGAGAAGCTCGGTCGCCGTAAGGACCGGGTGAGCCGTGTAATGGACCAACGCGGCAAGGGGCGAACCATCCTGGCCGTCGAAGCGGATTACCGTCATGCGAGGATCGGTGGGCTTTTCGGCACGCCTGGTATGACGATTCCGGTTGAGGGCCAAATCGCGTGCGCCCACGCCAAGCCGGGCGGGCCGGCGATTCGCGTCTGCCTCGAGTATCGCTGCGATAATGCGTTCGGGAAGCTCCTTCGCGTAAGCTATCGCGTCATCGAACTTACCCTTGCCGAAACCTGGCTGATCGGTCAATTCGATCACCGGTCCGTGATGACTGTGGCTGCCACAAATCAGCGCATTCGCGATACCGCTCGGTGCGATGGCTCGACGGATACGGTTCATCATCGCGGGGGTCGGCCCGCGACCCAGATCCATGCCGACGATCGCGAGCTTGGCCTGCCCCGCCTCGATCACCAGGGTTTTGGCCCACAACGGGTCGAGAACGCCCTGTGAGAGACGGTCGTGCCGTGCGCCGTAGCCCCACATGGGCACCGGCCTGCCGGGAGTGATTTCCCGCTTCGCCACGCCCACCTTGAAATTCGAGGATGGAACTTCAGATGAGGCTCCCCGCGACTGGCTCCGGCTGAATCGGCGCGGGCACTCGGTCTACCGCCGGACCACGCCAATGCGACCTCCACACTGATCGCCACCGCAAGCATCCAGCCGGTGCGTGCGTGCCGGATGTTTCCGAGCCAGGGTTGGTTCTGGCTTGGACTCTTGCGTCATGGGTCGGCTAGTGTAGAATACTTTGGCTTCACGGTATGCACGTCCTCAGCACCGTGTTCTCGGTAGCAACGGATCCTGTGTAGGGGAAACCTGGAGGGCTCGATCTGGATCCGGAACGAACGCGAGCGGCATCAACCGCGACCAATCTCGTCTCTGAAGTAAGTTCGGTACGCGATATCAATTCCCGATTCGCCGGGACAGCATGTCGTCTCGCATCGGTTCGCTGCCCGGGCATCGGTCCTGCCCCGGGCGAATGTCTCTTGGGCGGAGGCCAGCGTTCATGTCGGATCACGCTTCCGAGTCTTCTCCGGTTCGGATCATCGGCAGTCGCGAGTTGCACCAGAATCTACCGGGAATACTCAGGGAGCTGGAAAACCACAAGGCGCGGTACGTGCTGACAGTACATGGAAAGCCCCGCGCGGTGCTGATCGGAGCAGAGCCCTACCTGAACATGATCCTCGAAGGCAATGCCCGGGCGAAGCCCTGGTGGGCCTTCAGCTCACCGCGCTTTTGGGCGGCAACCTGGATACCCACTCGCTGGACGAGCTCGAACGGGCACTTGAGCAACGAACCGACTAACACACATCCCGCTGCTACCCACTTTCGAGCACGACCTCAGCCGCCGGCCAGCTCTTCGCCCACAGTGGCGGGATCGCCGGCCGGTTGACCACGGCCCGGCGCCCTCGAGTGCGGAGATACTGCACAATCGGCGGCAGAACCGAGATGACGACGATGGCAATGATCACCAGATGAAAATTCTTCTGAACGGTTTCCAGTCCCCCGAACCACCACCCTCCCAAAACGAAGAGCAACACCCATGCAACACCGCCTGTAATGTTGTAGGCGGCGAACCGGGCGTAAGTCATCCTGCCGATTCCGGCCACAAACGGCGCGAAGGTCCGGACGATCGGCATGAACCGAGCTAGAATGATGGTCACACCGCCGTATTTCTCGTAAAACGCGTGGGCTTCGAGTAGGTGTTTTCGGTTCAGCAGCCACGAATCCTCGCGTGCAAACACCTTCGGACCCAGATAGCCGCCGATGGCGTAATTGATGGCATCGCCGGTGACGGCGGCAACGATGAGCAGCAGACAAATCAGGCCGAGGTTAATCGGTGATCCTGGAGAAGCAGCAACAGCGCCCACCGCGAAGAGCAGCGAGTCTCCCGGCAGAAAAGGAGTTGCCACCAATCCGGTCTCGGCGAAGATGATCCCGAACAGAATCACGTAGAGCCAGGGCCCGACCTGATGAGCCAGGCTATTGATCGAGTCGGGACTCAGGTGCACCAGGCTATCGAAAAGCTGCCTGATCAATTCCATCATCGTCTCCGTCGGTCAGCCGCTCGGACGCTCCGCCCTGGGTCGCAATGCGGGCAGGTATGCAGGCATTTTCCGATCAATTCGACATCGGCGCCGGCGTCACGCTGGGATCGTCGGCGCGTGACCGGACAGGCAGACGTACATTGCGAATTCCCGCCGCGTCGCAGACCGAAAGCACGTCGGCCAGATCCTGGTACGCCAGGGTGGCCTCGCCGCGGATCAGGACACCCTGGTTGGCGTACCGCTGCCTGGCCTCTTTCAAGTACTTTGCAAGTTCATCAAGACTGTAAGTAGTCTCGCTGACGGTGACCGCTCCCGGGCGGATCACCGTCAGCACAAGGTCGTCGGGAGCGGCCGTCAAAGGCGCGGCACTGGCAACTTCGGGAACGGTGACGGCGAACTCGTTCTCGTCCCAATCATAGAGCCGGGTCGCCGCCATGAAAAAGACCAGCAGGCAAAGGATGACGTCAACCATTGGCGTCATGTTGATGTACGGTACTTCTTCATTCTGCAGCCGGCTGGAAAGCATCCGTTGGTCATCCGTTGGTCATCGATCCAACTCATAACGACGCAAAAAATGGCGAGCTTGGCCCGATCCGGGGCCGGGCTCTTGGCAAGGTTGTTAGAGCGCGGATGCGCTGGGACTTGGGTATTTCTTCAATAGAGCCGCGTCTCCTGGCGCAGCGGATCGGTGGCAGGCAACGTCCCGTGCCGTCGATCCAGGACGCCGGGACGGAGCGCCTCGCCGGCCACCAGCTCGATGACCTGGCGAATGTGCTCATCAAGCTCCCGGGTCAACACATCAACGCGATTGAGCAAGTAGTAATAGGCGGAAACCGCGAAGATCGCGATCACCAGTCCACACGCCGTGGCCACGAGTGCCAGGCTAATTCCCTGGGCAAGAGCCTCTCCTCGAGCCGGTCCTACCCGTCCGCCCAGAGCGTCGAACGATTGGATGATGCCGACCACCGTACCGAGCAAACCGAGCAGGGGACCGAGTGTGGCCATGCCGTTCAGTACGCGCAAGTTTCGCTTCAGCTCGACAAGCTCACCAGCCGCATCGAAGCTCAAGTTCTGGCGGATCGTCGCGCCGGGCTGACCCCAGGCCCTGACAACGTGGGCAAAAATCCGGGCAATCGGGCTCTCATTGGCCTTGCAAAGCTCGAGAGCCCGATCGCGATCGAGCTTGCCGGATGAGAGTCTCTCCAGGAATCGGTCGACGAATTCCCTGGGGATCACTCGTTTGCGGCGGAGCGCCAGCAGACGGTCAAGAGCGATCCCGACGGTGAAGATCGAGCACGCCGCCAGCGGCCAGAGCATCGGGTTGGCCCTGGACAAAAGCTGAAGCACGGTCCCGCGGTTCAATCCCGGCCGCGTGGGTGCGTCCCCAGCCGTGGGGGTCGGTGGCTGGGCCGATCTAGCCTGGGCCGCATCCGCAATCGGAGGTGCCGAAGGGTCGTTGGCGGCCGGGGTATGCCCGGTCGATGATTGGGCCCGGGTGACAGAAGGTTGGGCCAACGGACAGATTGTTGTGCCCAAGAGCAACAGCAGACGCATCGAGATTGACAGCCTGGCCATCAAGTCGTTCCCAAGGCGGCCCCACGAGCACTTCTCCCGGACGACAGTCTCCCCAATTGGGCCTGGTAAGGGAGGGGGGGAAAGCCCGGGTGAGTACGCCCCGGTAACGACTGATTCTAGCCAAGCCCCCCCGGCTGTCAATCGCGGGCGCGGCAAGTGAGCCCAAAGAAGCGGGCCGATCGCGGCCCCGCGTACGCTCCGCGAGACCCGGTCGGCCCGAGCTCTTGAACAGGTGAGGCAGGCGTGAATCAGACGGCCGCCTCACAATATACCTTTCCCCGGGCCAGACTCCGCAGCTTCTGCAAAGCGCCTTCCTGGATCTGGCGGACGCGCTCCTTGGAGACGTCGAGCACCTCGCTGACCTGGCTCAGTGAATGGCACTCCTTGCCGGCGAGCCCAAACCGAAGCTGGATGACAACCTGCTCCCTTGGCTTGAGATGTTCTAGCAACGTGACCAGATACTCGTCGAGCTCGCCTGTGGGCGCCTCTTCCGGGGCCGGGTACGTCAATGCGTCGAGCAACGACAAACCTTCGTCGATACGAAAGTTGGCATTCAGGGAGATCGTCGGCCGTGTGGCCGACTGGATTTGCCGGATGGTGCTTGAAGACCCAGCCGTGCGAGGCTTCCGACCGGGTTTCCGCGGCGGCGCCGGTTCGGTATTGCTCTGCGCGAGTTGTTGGAGATGGCGGGGATTGAGCCGGACGGGATATGCGCCAGCGGCCACGGCCCGCTGCAAGGCTTGCCGAATCCACCAGACCGCGTACGAGGCCAGCCGAGTTTCCTTGCTTGGCTGGAAGCGGTCGATGGCCTTGAGCAGTCCGCAAAATCCTTCTTGCAGCAGGTCCGAGCTCGAGATCCCCCGATTCCGATACTTTCGGGCCACGTGGGCCACCAGACGAAGATTGGCCATTGCCAGCCTGGTCCGGATGTCGTTGTACCGCTCGGCCAGGGACGCGAACTCTCGCGCCAAATCGCTCTTCGCCGTGGAGCGGTCGAGAAGCTGGCGAACGATCGCCTGAATCTTCTGCTCATCAGGAGAAGTGCCCGAGACTTCGCAGCCGAGAAACGACTGCAATTCGAAGCAATCGACTCTTACACTCGTCGAGCTCCAGGACCAGTGCCCGCTCCTGATCAGCACTCAAGACCTGGACATCGGCCCGGTTTAACAGTGCCGCGCTCGCCAGGTCATAATTCTGGAGTACGTCTCCTGACATCGTTCGGTGCTCCCACGAAATCCGACTGCCAAAGAAAAAGAACAAAATGTGATCGACCGTCGGGAGCGGCATGATCCCGTAAAGTCCACTCACGTCATCATGACCAGACACCGGCCGACCGAGCCCCCATGAAAGGCCGTTTGGTCGGGTCAGTTTGCTGCGCGGTTTTTCATCGATCTTGCGACCGAAGATCGCAAGGCTCGATAAGCGGTTTGATTTCTTAGCCTCTGGAAGGCCAGGGCCCGTCCGGATGAATGGAATCAGATGCGGACGACTTGACCCCAAGGTCTCGGATGCTTATTGGTGGGATACCTCGTGGCGTTCGCCACGGGAATCGGCTGGCTTTGCATGATCAGGCCTCCAGCAGGGCGAATAAGGAGCCAACCTTACCCGGTCAAGCCGCCCTTTCATCCTGCCTACCTTCCTGTACGAGGCACCTGCCCTGCTGTCTCGCGCTTTTTGCTTTTTTGCTCGCCAGCAACCGGAGAAATGGTAAGATCGAACTCCGTCTTACTTCGGTCGAAGCGCCGAATGACTGACCGCTTCATGGTTGCGCCCAGGAGTCTGGTCGTGGAAGATGTTCGGAAAGAACCCCGACTCAGTGAGCTATCCACTCAATGGACCATGCTCTTCCAGGCGCATCACGGAACTCCGGAGGAGGTTGGCGACGCGCTGAAGGCTCATGATGTTGCGCTACTCCGGGGCGGTGCATCGCTACCTGCTGAAGACCGTGGGCAACGCCGAGGAGGTCAAGGAGTTGGACCAGGAATTTGCCTTACGTTTTCTCAAAGGCAATTTCCTCAAGTACAACCCAAGTTTTGGTCGCTTCCGAGATTATGTCAAAGGGGCCGTCCGAAACTTGATGATCGATTACCATCGTCGTAAGGATAAGACTCGCCGGCTGGACACGGACATGGAATTGGGCATCGTGGGCGACTCGGGACTGGAGGATCTGGACGAACGGATCATCGATGCCTGGCGCGATGATTTGCTGGATCGGGCATGGGACGCTCTGGTGGACTTCGAGCGGCGCACCGGCCAGCCCTACCACACGGTCCTGAGGTTTCGGGTGACCCACCCCAAGGACACATCGGTCCAGATGGCGGAGAAGCTCGGTCCCAAACTTGGCCGTACCATCTCCGCGGGAGCCTGCCGACAACTCCTCCAGCGCGCCCGCGAGAAGTGGGCGGGATCGCTCATCGACGAGGTCAAGGTGAGCTTGAAGGAACCAACCCGCGAGAACGTGGAGGAAGAGCTAGCCGACCTGCGTCTCCTTCACCTCTGCAAGCCCGTGCTCCAGCGGTTGGATTTCGAAAGCGAGAAAAGCTGAACCGTCCCTGGCTAAGTGGACCCGCGGAAGTCGTTGTGCGACGTAGCTCAGGCTTTCCAGCCTGACCTGTTGCATTCAGGCTGCTTAATGTCAGGCCAGGAAGCCTGACCTACCCCAAGACTTCTGCGTTTTCACTCAACGTATAGAAGGCTTCTTGATCTTACGAATGTTGCCGCGCGGCATTTGGGAGAATGGTGATGGTCGCCTTTCCGACCCTTCCCTCTGCCTTCGCCCAGATGACTGCGGTCCCCGGGTCTCTCACGGGCGCGATGTACAGACCGGTTTTGTTGATCGACCCATGTCCTCTGATCTTAGACCAGGTAAAGCTCGGCTGGATCGCCATGGCCTGGCTAAACTGGTCAAGTGCCTCTGCAGAGAAATGCTGGCGAGCTCGGAACGCCAGCGCTGACCGTCGACGGCGTGACATCAATGCTAGCTAATGCCTGGTTGACCGTAACATTGACCTTGCTCGTCGTTGTGAGGCCACTGGTGTCGGCGATGGTGACCTGGAACGTATAGGCACCGGCGCGGTTGAATGTCACAATCGTGTGCTTGGCGGCATTGGTTCCATTGGCGCTGAATTTCGGGCTTGCCCCGGTGGGCTCCGCAGTAATCTGCCAGGTGTAGGTGAGACTTGCCTCACCTCCGACATCAGCGCCGAGCACCGCGAGGCTGGTGGTGGTCGCGGTCACCGGGTTGGGCGTTGCGGAGGCGGGTTGAATCACCGTCGGCGGCTGGTTCTCATTCGATAATCCGTAGGTAAACTGGTCGGCGGTAGGCACTACAGCCGAGGTCCCGTAGCCGAAAACCGGGTTATTGATGTTCTCTGTGTCAGGCTCGGTGACTCCCGACTGCACGGTCACGTTGACCGTGCCAGTGCCGGCTGGAACAACGGCTGTTACTAGCGAGTCGTCCACAACGGTGACCTTGATGGCCGGCGTGGTGCCGAAGAGTACCTGGAGATGGCCGGCGGCTCCCGAAAAGTTCGCCCCGGTAATGGAGATCGTCGAACCTGCCGGGCCTGAAGAAGAGCTCAGACCAGTGACCACTGGCGCCAGGTCGACGACTTCGAAATCGCTGTAGGTCAAACTCTTCAGCCCGTGGACCGGATCTTGAATATCGTTGTCGTTCCAGGTCAGTGCGAAATTGTTATTGGCGTCGACCGAGTAGCTCGCCCCGGTGGCGAAGAAGTTGCTGCCGTTGTCAGCAACGATCAGGCCGTATTGCTGCATGGCCCTGGCAATGACTTGCGACTCCGGGTCAAGCTGCGAGATATTCACGCTCGCCTTCAGTCGCAGCCGCGTGCCCATGGGCACTTGAACGGCCGTGTCGGTGTTTCCCGGGTTGGCGACGTGCGAGGCGGGGTAGATGAACTGGTCCAAGATCAGGTTGTTCTGGAGCGTCATCCGGATGGCGTGGTCGATGACGCCTTGCCCGCCCTGGCTGACCGGCAAGGGCCTCGTCAGGTCGGACGAGTCCTGGGAGAATCGGCAGGCCGGCGGCGTCGGCCGAGGTCCAGCCCAGGGTCCGGAACGTGTCGGTATTCATGTTCCAGACGGTCTCCTGTGCGGCATGCCACTGTCCGTCGGAGTTTTCGCTCGGCCGCGACGCCTGATAGAACTCGTACGCGATATTGTTGTCCTCGTCCCAGACGATCAGGTGGGAGTCGCCGCCGATTGCCCAGGCCAGCCAACGGACCGTTCTGGTTATCGCCCTCGATCACCGCATTGGCGGGGATCGGGGCAGGCTCGATGTCGCTCTCCGACGGGTATGCGCCGATGACCACATTGACCTTGGCCACGCTATTGCCGTGAACGACGTTGAAGGGGATTCCGTAGAGCGGGTTGTTGCTTTGCGTGTCCTGACCGAAGTCCGGATGAAAGTGGCCATTTCCGTACAGGCTGATGATGTTGCCCATGATCGCGGCCGAATTGGGCGCCACCGGTGCGGAGCTGATGTTCTGGTTCCAGGGATTGTCGGTCGGAAAGAGTTGTTGCCCCAGAAGCGTCAGCAGTTGCCGACCCTCGAGCGGGTCGACCTGGGGTCGCAATGGACGCCGTATGGCATGACGTGCCGACCCTTTATGAACGCCTGAACGATACAAGCTGTCGAGCATGGCGGGTCCCTCGGTGAGGAGTTAACGAACGCATCCATGCCTCAGCGGCCCGGTCCGACCAAGGGCTCCCCTGGGAAAGCACGGCAGGCGCAATGGAGGAGGTTGATTCAAGAGTAGGCCGGTGAGTGCAAGAGGGGTCCGTGGGTTGTCAATTCTCGACGGCCGTCGGCGGAACACGACAGTGCGGCAAGCTCGAATCGCACATCCTTCGCCACCTGTGGCGAGCAATGAATAATAGAGGTGTAGCCCATAGTGGGGCCGAGTCAGTCGCGAGGCGATGTCAGGAGGACCCCCAAGGGTGCGCGCAGCCGGTCGTCGCCAGCCGGTCCGGGGACCAGCCGCATCACTCCGTGTCCCACGAGCACCAGGACGACATAGGTCGCGGAGATGGCCAGGACTGGGGCAATCCCCGGCCCGTAGCTGCCCCATTCCGGGAACTGCCTCATGTACCAGTAGTCCCGCGGCGGCCTGATGACCGCCAATACGACCAGAACCATGGCGAACCCGCGCCAGCCGAACCGGCGGGCGATCCGCCAGGTGATTAGGAAGATAAACGCCCAAAGCGTGGAGTCGACCAGCATCAGCAGCAGGAAGTATGGCTCCCAGTTGATCGCCATATGCCACCACCCCACACGCTCGCCAAGGCCGATGATGCCCAGCGCCACGATACCGCACATGGCACCGCCGGCCAGCGCACCGGCGATGCGCCGCCGCGTCGCTCGAGTAAGGATGGCGACGAGCACCGTTACCATCCAAATAGATGAAGTTAGAAAGATGGAGTTGCTGGGTGGTCATGCACCACACCCGCTTTGGGTGCCGTAGTGTTGTCAGGCGAACTCGACTGTTCCCTGCATATTGGTCGTCACATCAATGACCCGGCACCGCAAGCCTGTGGCGATGGCGGGAGAGAAGTGCTCTTCAAGATGGAATCGGACTTGGTTCGGCTTCCTTTCCTGCCAGCTTTTGGTGCAGCTTGGAGGGGTATTTCTGCTTCATACCCGCCACGAGCTCATCGGCGAACTTCATCTGTCGTTGAAACTCTTGGCGGTTATTCCAAAAATACGCCATGGCCGCGTGGACGTCCGCTAAGGTGAGTTGGGGAAAGTCCGTGACGATTTCATCAGGTGTCTTCCCCAGGAGGTCGAGCCAGACGTAGATGTCCTGCACACGAATCCAGGTACCCGCAACGCACGGTTGGCCGCCGCACACTCCGGGCTTGCTCTCGATATGCTGGATGGCCGATGGTTCCATAATGGTATGGTATTCCAAAAAGTCGAGCGTCACGACATGGTCTTGGTTTGGAATAGCAATAAGCGTCCGCCTTGACCGAATGCGGTGGAACGCTGTTCATCCTCTCGAGGATCCGTCTTAGTGTGAGCCCCCAACAGGTCGCCTCGGCCGGTCGGCTCGACGGTGCCTTCCGCTGGAGCCAGGGCTAATCGCTGTTGCAGAGAGCACTCGAAGGTGCCACCCAGTTTTCAGCACTCGAAGGTGCTACTCAGCTCTTGATCATCTGGGCGACCATCAGGGCCGGCTGGCAGAGGTGGATGGCCCCATTCAAGCTCCGGCCCCGCGAAGCCCTCGTAAACCGGCTGTGAACCCGCGAAGCCCTGACCCCGCGAAGCCCACAGGCCACACTCTTGCGTGACGGCTCACTTCGCCCTCATGTCCCAAAGTCTCAGTGCACCGTCCAGACTGCCAGAAACCAGGGACTGACCATCTGGCGAGAACGCCAGTCCCCAGACGGCCGCGGAATGTGCCCGGAGGTCGGGCTGTCGCTGCCCGGAGGCGACGTCCCATAGTTCGATGCTACCATCGAGCGTGCCGGCGGCAAGAGTCCGGCCGTCAGGAGAGAAGCTCAGGCTCAGAACAAGACTCCGGGGCCCGGCCAGGCTCGCCAGTCTCCGCCCGCTTGCCGGATCCCAGAGTGTAAGTGTTGGGGAAATGCCCGAAATGCCGGGGATGACAAGAACTCGACCATCGGGGGAGAAGGCCAGACACGTCGTGTGGCTTACCTTCTTCCCCAACGAGATCTGGTGCGATTTGAAAATCGGATCCCGCAAGGTCGATATTCCAGATCCTGACCGTGCCGTCAATACTTGCCGAGGCAAGTTTGTGGCCGTCGGGGGAGAAAGCGAGGAAATTCACCATGAGGTCATGCCCTTTCAAGACGCTGCGAAACTGCCAGGTGGCCGTGTCCCAGAGACGAATGACGTCGATCTGCACCGCCGGTCGCCAGCAGTTTTCCGTCGGGCGAGAAAGCCAGGACGTGGGCCCCCGGGGCCTGGGCTTGAAAATGGTGAGCCATGCTCCACGCACCTGTGTTCCAGATCCTCACGGTACCATCAAGACCGGTGGCGGCGAGGTTCGTGCCGTCGGGCGAGAAGGCCACGCTGGTTGTGGAGGCTGGGCTTTGCTCCAGAATCGTTTCGATTTGCCTCAGGGTCATGTCCCAGATCACTACCGGGCTGTAGTAACCTGCCGACGCCAGCCAGCGGCCGTTGGGGGAAAAAGCCACGGCTATAACCTTGCCCGGATGTGTTCCTAGGAGACTGCTCCCGTGAGAGGGCGGCTTCTCGTCCCACGATTCGGCGAGGAAAACCACGACACCGATCAGGACTGCGTACCTCAGGATCGAGACAAACGACAGGAAGGGAACGTGGCTCACTGAGAAGCGCACTCTATCTTGTTCGTGAGTTTCGCGGATGTCGTGCTGAATTTCCGAGCGAGCTGAGCGGCGTTCCATTGCGGAAGCTCCTCGACCACTGGCGGTCATGAAGGAAGGGGGAGTGCGCGAAGGGGCCACCCACGTTTCCAGGACGCCAGACCGTGGGTGGTCCTTTGCGCTCGACAAGGCATGTCGCGAAAACCGGAAAGCGACACTGACCCCGGGAAGCCTATAACGCCGCGAAGCCTAGGGCGCCGACGGTGTGCCCGTAGGAAGGCCGGCCGACGAGGGAAGATCCCGATGGCACTCACAGGTAGATCACGTTGCCAAAGATGTCGCGGTTGCTGGTGTTTGCGAAGTTGGCCCAGACGTTTGTCTTCTTGAGACTGACCGTCGCACCGGTGGCGACGTAGAGACCGCCGCCGAGGCCGTCGCCGTCTCCGGAGCCGCCGCTCAGGCCGCCGATGCCCTGGTTGCCGCCAATGCTGGCCTGCTGGATGAGTGCGGAGCCTCCCGCTCCGACGAAGATGCCGCCACCCCAGCCGCTACCGCCGTCGGCTCCCGCGCCGCGGGAGCCACCTTGGGCCACGTTGTAGGTCAGCGTACAGCCACTGAGGGTCAGTGACGACGTGTCGGGCGTACCCATGATGCTGCCGATGGCCACGGCGATGCCGCCACCGAGGCCGGCACCGCCGTTGGCCCCGGAGCCACCGGTACCCCCTTTGGCGAGGTTGCTCGTGAAGGTGGTGTTGGTGACGGTCGCTGTCGAGTTTTTCTCGAGAGCCAGACCGCCGCCGATGCCATCGCCACCGGCCTCGCCTCTGGCCCCCGCACCGCCGATTGCCGTGTTACCACTCAGCGTGCTGTTGGTGAGGGTGAGACTCCCACCGTTGTTCAAGATACCGCCGCCGATGCCATCGCCACCGGTGCCGCTGCTGGCCCGGTTGTTGATGATATTGGAGGAGGAGACGTTCAGCGTGCCCTGGTTGGTAATGCCACCGCCGGCGACGGCGGAGTTGCGGCTGACGGTGCTTTTGGTCAGCGTGGTCGTGGCGCCGGAATGGTTGAACACGCCGCCGCCGCTGGAGGAGGCGGAATTGCCGCTGACGGTGCAGTTGGTCAGCGTGGTCATGCCTCCAAAGTTGGCCAGGCCGCCGCCGACGCCGGCGGAGTTGCTGCTGACGGCGCAGTTGGTCAGCGTGGTCATGCCTCCAAAGTTGGCCAGGCCGCCGCCGAGGCCGGCGGAGTTGCCGCTGATCTTGCAGTCGTCAAGCGTCGCCGTCCCGTTTGAGTCGTTGTCCAGGCCGCCACCGAAGGCGCTGGCGTAGTTGCTGCTGACTGTGCAGTTGGTCAGCGCCAACGTGCCAGAGTTGTCCAGGCCGCCGCCGGAATCGAGGCCGAGCCCGCCGGCGGAGTTGCCGCTGACGGTGCAGTTGGTCAGCGTGGCCGTGCCGCTTGGGGAGTTGTACAGCCCGCCGTCGCCGCGGGCGGAGTTGTCGCTAATCATGCAGTCGCTGAGGTCGGCCCTGCCTCCCATGTTGTAAATGCCGCCGCCCCTGCCTCCCGTGTAGTAAATGTAGCCGCCCCTGCCGGTGGTGGCGGAGTTGCCGCTGACGGTGCATTTGGTCAGTGTGGTCGTGCTGCCGAAGTCGAAGAGGCCGCCGCCGCTGCCGTAAACGGCGGAGTTGCCGCTGACGGTGCAGTTGGTCAGCGTGGTCGTGCCCCCATCGTCGTACAGGCCGCCGCCGCTGTTGCTGGCGGAGTTGCCGCTGACAGTGCAATTCGTCAGCGTGGTTGTGCCTAAGTCGTACAGTCCGCCGCCGTTGCCGTAGGTCTTGCCGCCGGTGATCGTCAGTCCCGAGATTGACGCGGTGACACCGGGGTCGACCTGGAAAACCCGGCTGAGCTCGCCGCCGCTGATCGTCAGGCCCGCCGCCGGGCCCGTGATCGTCTCCGCCCCGCTCGTGTCGCTCAGCTCAAGCTGGATGCCGGTCAGGGTGATCGTCTGGGCGCTGGCGAAGATTGTCTTGTCCCAGGTGATCGTGTGGCCCGGAAGGGCGTTGGCGCTGGCGATCGCCTCGCGAAGGCTCGTTTTGCCATCGGTGGGATCGGAGAAGTCGGCAGTGGTGTCGACCACGAAGCTGGGGACGATGACGACCTGCAACTCATAAGCGCCGATGTCGACCTCGCCGTTGAAGAAGCGGGGTTCGCCCCGCTGGTCGGTCGTGATGCCGACAAGCACGAGATTGATGTTGCCGGCGCCGATCGCCGGGCTACCGTACAGCTCAGGCATGGTCTGCGTCGGGCCGCCGTAGTTGCCCAGCGGGGCCAGCTCAGCGTTGAGCGGCTTGGCGACTCTGCCGGTCAGGTCGGAGCTGACCCAGCCGGAGCTGCCGTCGGTCTCGCCGATCAGGTTCTTGCCCTGAGAGGTGAAGACGCCGCTGACGTCGGGCCCACTGCTGCCGGCGGTGTTCACGGCGACGATGGTGTTGGCCAGCGTAGTCGTGCCGCCAGAGTTGTCCAGGCCGCCGCCGTTCCCGCGGGCGGAGTTGCCGCTGACGGTGCAGCCGGTGAGGGTGGTCGTGCCGCCGCCGTCGTACACGCCGCCGCCGAGGCCGGCAGAGTTGCCACTGACGGTGCAGTTGGTCAGCGCCGTCGTGCCGCCGGCCTCGAGGCCGCCGCCGTAGCGGGCGGAGTTGCCGCTGACGGTGCAGTTGCTCAGCGTCGTCGTACCGCCGCGGTCATAAAGGCCGCCGCCATCCTGGTTGGCGGAGTTTCCGCTGACGGTGCAGTTGCTCAGCGTGGTCATCCCGCCTTTGTTAATTACACCGCCGCCATCGTAGTTGGCGGAGTTTCCGCTGACGGTGCAGTTGCTCAGGATGGTCGTGCCGGATTCGGCGAACAGGCCGCCGCCGTTGTAGGCGGAGTTGCCGCTGACGGTGCAGTTGCTCAGCTTGGCCGTGCCCCCACCGTTGTACAGGCCGCCGCCATTCCCGGTGGTCTTGCCCCCGGTGATCGTCATTCCCGAGATGGACGCAGTGACACTGCCTTCGACCTGGAACACCCGGCTCGTCCCTCCGCCGCTGACCGTCACGCCCGCTGCCGGGCCCGTGATCGTCTCGGTCCCGGTCGAGTTGCTCAGCTCGAGCTGGATGCCGCCCAGGGAGATCTTCTTCGACGTGTTGAATACCGTGCTGTCAAAGGTGATGCTCGAGTTTCCCGCGGGAGCGGTGTTGGCGAAGCCGATGGCCTCACGCAGGCTCAAGAGGCCTGCACCCGGGGCGAGAGAATCGCTCGTCGTATTCACGACCAAGCTGGCGATGACCGGACCAGTGTTGGTCAGATCGAAGGAAGCGGGGGACGAGCCCAAGGCGGAGGCGACGACGACGTAACTGCCGTCGACGTTGTTGGGCGCGGCGGTGAGGGCGGCCTGGCCGTTGGCGATGACGGCCGAGGGGGTCGCGACGATCGCCGTGGCGCCATTGGCCGCCGGAGTGGCGACAAAGGCGACGACGCCGCCATCAACCGGCTCGATCGGGTTGTTGGCCGTCAGGGTCACGGAAAGGGGGTTGGCGAATGCCGTGCCGATCTTCGAGGTCTGCGGGGTGCTGCCGGCGACGGGCGCGAGGTTGAAGCCCTGGCTCTCGAAGGCGCCGATGTCCACGACGCCGTTGACGATGCGCGGGAGGCCGCGCTGGTCGGTGGTGACGCCGACGGGAATGAGGGCGTTGTTGCCCGCGTCGATGGCGGGGCTGCCGGGCAGCAAGGCCATCGTCTGGGTCGGGCCGCCGTAGTTACCCAGGGGAGCGAGCAGCGGGTTGCCGCCGATCAGGTTGTTGCTGCCCGAGTAGCCGCCCGAAGTGTCGCCGCCGTTGTTGCCAGCGACGATCGTGTTGCTCAGCGTGACCGTGCCGGAGCCGTAGTTGTACAGGCCCCCGCCGCCGTAGCTGGCGGAGTTGCCGCTGACGGTGCAGTTGGTTAGCGCGGTCGTGCCGTGGTTGTCGAAGCCGCCGCCGTAGCTGGCGGAGTTGCCGCTGACGGTGCAACTGTTTAGAGTGGTTGTGCTGTTGGAGTTGTCGAACAGGCCCCCGCCGAGGTAGCCGGCGGAGTTGCCGCTGGCGGTGCAGTCGGTCAGCGTAGTCGTGCCCCCATCGTTGTACAGGCCGCCGCCGCTGTTAATGGCGGAGTTGCCGCTGACGGTGCAGTTGGACAGCGTGGTCGTGCCCCCATTGTTGTCCAGGCCGCCGCCGCTCCCGGTGGTCTTGCCCCGGTGATCGTCAGTCCCGAGATCGACGCAGTGACGCCCTTGTCGATCTGGAACACCCGGCTGAGCCCGCCGCCGCTGACCGTCAGGCCCGCCGCCGGGGCCGTGATCGTCTCCGCCCCCGTGGTGTCGCTCAGCTCGAGCTGGGTGCCGTTCAGGGTGATCGTCTGGGGCGTCTTGAACACCGTGCTGTCAAAAACGATCGTCTGGTCGCCCCCGGTCGTATTCGCCTGGACGATCGCCTGGCGTAGGTCGATCTGGCCCTTGACGGGCGTGTCGGTGGGGTTGTTCACGACGACCGTCGACAGCAGCCGGCGGTCCTCCAGCGCCAGCAACGTCGGCCGCATCCGCCACTGTTGCCGTTGCCGTTGCCGGCCCGCGACAGTCCCCCGCCCGCCCCTCCGCTGATTAATCGCTCTGCGGTGACTCATGGTTCTCTCGCTCTCCTGGCGTGAACAACCTCTGGTGATGAACAACCTCTCTCACGCCTTCACGAACGCCCCGCGCGGCTGACTCACGTTATCGGCCCAAGCCGGCGCCAGCAGCACCGCCGGCACGTCGGCCAGCGCCGCGTCGGGTACCAGGAAGGAGTTCTCCAGCAACTTGTTGTCGTCGTTGATCAGGTCCGGCGCGGCAGCTTCTTGAATCCCAAGCCGTCCCAGAGATCCGGGCTGTCGAGCACCAGCGGGGCCAGCATCGGACCCGGTGTACTGGTCGGGGGCGTCACGGCCAGCGCGCCGCCCGCGGCCGAGCTGACCACGTTGAAGGGGCTGGTCGTCGCCGAGGTGAGGCCCTTGCTGGAGACCTGGAGCGTGTAGCCGGAGCCGACCTTGTTGATCGACAGCCCGGTGAATGTGGCCAGGCCCCGGCTCGCCGTCACCCGGGTCGAGCCGCTGAGTTTGGCCCCGGTCGGGTTATTGGCCAGCGTGACCGTCACGGTATTGCTGGCGGAGGTCTCCACGTTGCCGTAGACGTCTTCGATCGCCGCGAGCAGGCCGAAGCCGGTATTCACGACCACGCTGGCCGGCGGCTGGGTCGTGATCACCAACTTCGTGGCCGCGGCGGGACTGACGACGATCGAGCTGCTGGGCACCGTGGTGAAACCGCCGCCAGTGAACTGGAGAGCGAGGGTCTCGGCCTTGTTATCGGCCAGGTTGGTGAAGGTGGCCACGCCGCCCGTGACCGTGACGGAGGTCGTCCCCTGGAGCGGTCCCGCGCCGCTGGCCAGCGCGGCGGTGACCACCGTGCCATTGTCCCCCGTCTCCAGATTGCCGTATTGGTCCGCTTCAAAGACGACCGGCTGGGTGGCGAACGGCTGCCCGGCCGTCGCCTTCGCCGACGGCTGGGTGGTGATCACCAACTGCAAGGGCGCGGCGGGGGTCACGGTGATGGCGCTGGTGATGCCCCAGCCGTAGCCGCCACTCGAAGCGTAGAGCGTGTAGCCGATGGCGGCCTTGGTCAGCGATAGGCCGGAGAAGGTGGCCACGCCATTGGATGCCGTCGCGGTCAGCGGGCCGCCGAGGGTGGCGCCAACTGGGTTGTTCTCCAGTCCCACCGTCACCGTGCCGTCGAACGAGGTGATGGGGTTGCCCAAGCTGTCCTCAGCCGTGACCGTCAGGCTGAAGGAGTTGCCCGCGGTGATGCTGATCGGCGGCTGCGTCACCACCAGTTGCGACGTGGCCAGGGTCGCGAGGCCGATCGCCTTGGTCCCCTCATCCGCGAACCAGATGCCATCGGGGCCTACTGTGATCCCCCAGGGCCAGTAACTGGCGTAGGGGATGGGGAACTCGGTGATGCCGCTGGCGGTGGTGATCATCGCGATCTTGCCGATTTCCTCGGTGAACCAGAGGTTGCCGTCGGGGGCTGCACAGATCAAACGGGGAATGACTTTGGCGGTAGGGACGGGGAACTCGGTGATCTCGTAGTTGTAGGCCAGGTCGATCATCCCGATCTGGTTGCCGAAGTTCTCCGTGAACCAGAGGTTGCCGTCGGGGCCCGCACTGATCCCACGTGCGAGATTGCCGGAAGGGATGGGGAACTCGGAGATGGCGTGGGTCGTCGGGTTGATCATCCCGATATCGCTTCCTCCGATGAACCAGACGTTGCCATCGGGGCCTGCACAGATCGCATCACCGGCGGCGGGGACGGCGAATTCGGTAATGGCGTGGGTCGCCAGGTTGATCATCCCGATCTTGCCTACTGAAGTCTCGGTGAACCAAAGGTTGCCGTCGGGGCCCGCTGTGATCCCGAACGGCCCGGCATTGGCGGTCGGAGTGGCGAACTCGGTGATGACGTGGGTCGTCGGGTTGATCATCCCGATCTTGCTGACCGAACCCAGTGTGAACTCGGTGAACCAGAGATTGCCGTCGGGGCCCGCCGTGATCCCTCTGGGACCGGCATTGGCGGTGGGGGTGGCGAACTCGTTGATTAGGTCGTTGGTCGGGTTGATCATCCCGACCTTGCTTGCACCGAAATCGGTGAACCAGAGGTTGCCGTCGGGGCCCGCTGTGATGTCATTACCATTACCGAAACTGGCATTGGCGGCCAGCCCCTGAGAGAACTCGGTGATGGTAAGAGACAGCAAACAACTATCTTCCAGCCCTTCGAGCCGGGGACGGGCCCGTCCCCGGTCGGCGGGGCGGCGGCGGGAGCGGGCGGTGAGCAAAGCGCTCGCTGCTTGCAGGAGGAAGGTTCCCCGGAGTCCTCGAGCCAGGGTTCCGGGATGCGTGTTCGACGGGTTCATGAGAAAGCTCCTTTCTTGGGTCGGGGAATGAGAAACACGGCGCGCAGACCGATCGTTCGAGGCCGAATGTGGCCCGTGAGTTGCTGTGCTTGGCGGCTCGCCCTCACCGGCCGCTTTGTTTGTTGTCGGTCGTCAGTGGTCCGAGGCCCGCAGGCAGCGGGTCGAGCGTACACCTGACCAGGGACAACGAATGGCTCCGGGCAGCTAGAGCCCGGTCTGGTATAATTCCAGCAGTTTCAATCCGACCGACTGTAGGAGGGAAGCGTTCATGACTCCTCTGGTTGTCGAAGCCATCTACGAGAATGGCACTCTCAAGTTGTCGCAGGCGTTGCCGCTCAAGGAGCGCGAGCAAGTGCGAGTGACGATTGTGCCAAAGACCAGTTGGGCTGATGCCACGTACGGCATGCTCGGCTGGACGGGAAGCCACGAAGAGTTGGAGCAGATCCTCGCAGACGCCGAGGAACTGGAGAACCTTCCGTGACGTTCGCCGATCTCTCCGCCGGGGAAAGTATCTTCCTTGACGCGAATCCCCTCGTGTATCACTTCGCTCCCGACCCTCTCTTTGGTCCTGCATGCAATCAGTTGATCGCGCGTGCCGGGAACGGGGACGTTCTTGCCTTCACGTCGACGCATGTTCTCAGTGAGGTTGCCCATCATCTGATGACCCTGGAAGCATCCGCGCTTTTCGGTTGGACTTCCAATGTCGTGGGGCACTTGAAGCAACAGCCGAGTGCCATTCAAAAACTGACGAACTTCCGGCGAGCCATCGTGAACATAGCGCAACTCAGCATCCAAGTTCTCATCGCTCCAACGGGCCTGATTGCTGTGGCCGCGGCCATCAGCCAACAATGCGGACTGTTGAGTAACGACGCGCTCATCGTGGCTCTTATGCAAGCCAACGGGTTGAACCACCTCGCCAGTAACGACGCCGATTTCGACCGTGTTCCGGGGCTGACACGCTATACTCCCATCTGATCGCTCTGCAGAAGGATCACACGTCAGGGTTCGGGGTGACATGTTTGAGTCCGTGAAGCGCGTGGTGCCCAGAACGGTGTTTCTGTCACACGCCCTTCGCTGGCTCAGGGCGTGCCTCCCAGCCGCTGCCCATCGGTCGATCGAGGGCCTCCTTGGCACCCAGCTCACCGACGGGCCGCTCACGGCCGGGCGAAGACGTCGGCGGGCAGGTCGGCGGCCGGCGGGAGTTTCGCCCTCCACTCGGCAGCCTTCTCAAACTTGCCCCATTGGTTGTAGAGCTGCACCAGCCGCTCGATGGCTTCGGTCAGGCGGACCTTGTCCCAGGGCCGAATCTTCTCCTCGCGCTGCTTCATCCCCTCGTAGCCGGCCAGGAGCAGCGGTTCGGCCTGGGTGAACTTCTTCTGGCCCAGCAGGCTGCCGCCGAGCAGGGCTTTCGCGTTGAACGTCGTCCAGTCGTCCGGTTCATTTTGCTCGCGGAGTTTCAGGTACTCGCGGAGTAGTGGCTCGGCCTCGGCGCATCTCTGCCGCTTGACGTATAGATGCGCCAGGTTGTTCATCGACCAGAGTGTCTCGGGGTAGTCCTCCCCCCAGGACGCGCCTGCCGACTTCCAGCGCCTGGACCAAGAGCAGCTCGGCCTTGGGATATTGGCGCTGATCCAGGTAGACCAACGCCAGTCTGTTCATGCCGTGGAGCGTCTCGGGGTGGTCCTCCCCTCGCACGCGGCGGCTGATCTCAAGCACCTCCACGAAGAGCCGCTCAGCCCGTGCCAACTGGCCCTGGCGTTGGTACAGACCCGCCAGGTAGCTCATGGGATACATCATCGCTAGGTTGTTCCCGGGAGCGGGCGGATCGCGGTGCTCCTTCCCCAGCACGCGGCGGTGGAGCTCCAGCACCTTGACCAGGAGCGGCTCAGCCTGGGCGTCCTTCGCTTGTTTCATGTAGAGCTGACCAAGTTTGTTCATGGCTCTCAGGGTTAGGTGGCGTTCTTCCCCCAGGGTGCGCCGACTGCCGTCCAGGACCTTGACGTAGAGCATCTCGGCTTCCCCTCGCGTCTCCGGGCGGTGTTCGTACAGGTTCGCCAGGCTTTCCATGGCATCCAGGGTATCGGGGTGTCCCTCCCCGAGCACGCGGCGCAGGCCGTCCAGGCTCCTGCGCAGGAGCGGTTCGGCTTCGGCTTGGCGGCTCTCGTGATCCAAAGCGTGGCCGAGTAGAAGGACGGACTTGAGCGCCTCCGCAGTCTCCGGACCCCTCTCCCTCTCGTAGATCGCCAGCGCGGCGGCTGCCTGCTTGCGGCTCTCGGCCTAGGCCCCGAGGCCATGGTAGATATCGCTCATGGCGGTGCGCAGGGCGGCCTCAACCAACGGGAGGTCGCGGAACCGCTCCCCGACCTTCTCCGCCGCCCGGTCCAGCACCTCCCGAAGCGTAACCCGATCCGCCAGGTCGTTCTTCTCCGGCTCGGCCTGCACGAGCAGGTCGTTGACGAGGAAATCGTTGATCGCCGTGGCCTTGTCGGCCTCGGCGCGGGCGGTCTTCTCGGCCTCCTCAGCCCGCTGGCGGGCTCTCGACTCGGAGTCCCGCGCGGTGGCGGCGGCCCGCTCGGCCCCGGTCGCCCGGATTGCCTCCCAGGTGCTCACCGCAGTCCCCAGCACCAGTGCCGTCGCCACCAGGGCCGAGGTCACCAGCGCCACGCGGTTGCGGCGGGCGAGCTTGCCGAACCGATACCACGCCGACGGCGGACAGGCCTCGACGGGCTTATCCGTCAGGTAACGCATCACATCGGCTGCGAAGTCGTTGGCCGTGTCGTAGCGGCGGCAACGGTCTTTCTCCAGCGCCTTCATCACGATCCAGTCCAGCTCGCCCCGCATGAAGTGGCCGAGCCGTCTGGGATCTGACCTTGCGCCGGGCCGAGACGGTCGAGAGGGTGTCGCCGAGCGTGCTCAACCGCGTGCTCGGCTTGGGTGGTTCCTCCTCGCGGATGATCCGGCGCAGCTCGTCGAAGGCCGCGTGGCGGAACATGTCCTGATCGAACGGCGTCGTGCCGGTCAGCAGCTCGTACAAGAGCACACCCAGCGCGTAGATGTCGCTGCGGGTGTCGATGTCCATGCCCGAGAGTTCGACCTGCTCGGGGCTCATGTACAGCGGTGTGCCCACGAGCTGGGTGAAGGCCGTGTAGACCGTCTTGTCGGTGAGGCTCTGTCCGGTGGCCTTGGCAACGCCGAAATCGATGACCTTGGGCACGGCGGCGCCGTCGATGACCGTAACCAAGATGTTCGACGGTTTCAGGTCGCGGTGGATGATCCCCTTCTGGTGGCGCGTGCTGCACGGCCCGGCAGACCAGGACGAAAAGCTCTAGCCGCTCGGGGATGGTGAGCTGTTCACGGTCGCAGTAGTCGGTGATCGGGATGCCGCGGACCAGCTCCATGACGAAGTAGGGACGGCCACCCCCCCCAACCCCCCCTTCGCTAGGGGGGGACGTGGTGCCGGCGTCGTGGACGCGGGCAATGTTCGGGTGATCCATCATGGCCAGGGCCTGGCGTTCGGCCTCGAAGCGGGAGACGACCTGCTTCGTATCCATGCCCGGCTTGATGATCTTCAAGGCGACCTTGCGACGCACGGGTCGGGTCTGTTCGGCAACGTAAACGACGCCCATGCCCCCCTCGCCGATCTGCTCCATCAGCTTGTAGGGGCCGATCACCGTGCCGGGGCCCTCGGCGAGCGAAGGCAGATCCGTGGTCCCGGAAGTATCTGCCGTGCGAGGTACGACGGCGGCCCGATCGAGCAGGCTCTCGGGGCGTTCGTGGGCTTCGATCAGGGCTTGCACTCGACAATGCAGCTCGCCATCCCCCGCGCAGGCCTTGTCCAAAACGCGGACCGCTGCTCGGGCGAGCCAATCGCCACGGCGTCGAGGAAGATGTCTTTCGCGCTGGCCGGCTGAGATGCCATCACTGCTCCTGGTTGAACCTGATGCGGACTGCAATGCGACATCCGGGCGCGATTTGTCTCACGCCCCACCAGATTTCTTCATTTTTCGGTGCGGCCGGTCTCGCCCAGGACCTCGTTGCGCACCCAGGCCCGGGCATAAGTCCAGTGGCGGTAAGCGGTTGCCCGAGACAGCCCCAGCGCCTGGGCCGCCTCCTCCACGCTCAGCCCGGCGAAGTACCGCAGCTTCACCAGCTCAGCCGCTTGGCTATCCTCGGCTGCCAAACGGGCCAGCGCCTCATCGACGGCCAGGACCTCATGCGGCCGTGTGTGGACCGGGAGGTCGGCCTCGAGCAGGTCGACGCGCACACGTTCGCCGCCATGCTTCTGACGCCCGCGCTGCCGTGCGTTCTCGACCAGGATGCGTCGCATGGCCTCGGCGGCGGCGGCAAAGAAGTGGCCGCGGCTGTCCCAGCGCTGGATTCGATCCTGGTCGACCAGCCGGAGGTACGCCTCGTGAACCAAGGCCGTGGCCTGGAGCGTCTGCCCGGGCAGCTCGCGGCGATCTTTCCCGCCGCGAGCCTGCGCAGCTCCTCGTAAACCATCGGCAGCAGATCATGTGCTGCCTTGGCATCGCCCTGCTCGATCGCCGCGAGGATCCGGGTTACTTCGGTCATGGCGAATGGTCGTTCCAGGCCGTCCGCTCAAATCAAGCTCACGACCGACCCGGAAACGCCGTTGTCCCGGCTCAGCCCGTGTTGAGACCGCCTTGATGGCAGAGTGCCAAGCTTCAGAATAAGACCGGATGCCAGAACATGATAGGCGGCATTTGCCTCCCCGAACAAAACAACATCCCGACCGTGCCGGACCACGCCTACCGGCGCTACCGGCATCGGCATTCCCCTCCATGCCATTGGTGCCAATGGGGTCAGAATTACTGTCGCTTGAGACCGCCTCAAGGACGGCATTCCAAGAGATCCCTCGCCAACCCACAGCGATGATTTGTAGGCCGACTGGAGGGCAGGACGCCGGTAAAGATGAAGGAGTAAAGGATCCAGAACGACATTTGTCCGGGGATCGTCGGCCTAGGACATTCGGCGCAACTCATTATTTAGTATATTGTTAAGTCTAGAATCACGGACTATTGAAACAAATAAACATAGCCACAATTTACGAGCCGCGGCTTTCGAACCGACCATTTGGAATAGACGCAAGACAATATCATATAAAGTGTTATGACGAAATACTTGGCCCAGAAACGCTCTCACGAAAATGCAAGAAACGTAGCATTTCGTAGCATGTTGGCCATGCCGGGTGGGGGGGGTATCCTCCCCTTTGCGCAGTGGCGGGGGCGGACTCCTACTCCTAATGATTTCCAGTCATCGCTCGCATTTCAACCTGGCAGGAAGCGAGCCACAATCAAGAAAAAGCCAGACAATGCCGAGGAGACTGAGACGCCAGCAGAGCGTCCGCACCAAGCGGCCCGCGTTGACACGGGGTGCGGTTCCGGCTAGAGTCCGGCGGCACGTCGCGACCGTGAGGCAGCGATCGGCTTGTTTTGCACACCATGACCATCCATCGGCGAACAAATTCGCACCGCTTCGGGGCCTAGCGGTCAAGGCGCGTGCTCGGGCAGTCCCAGGGACGGAGACGCATTCCGGCACGTGTCGGTCTTCGACCGGCGAGGGTTTATCATGGATGATGTCCCCGCCGGTCCGGCGAGCCTGGAGCCGCGGAGGCCACCGCTTTCGGTCGTCGTTCCCGTTCGCAATGGGGGTTCTGACTTCGAGCGCTGCCTCCGCTGGCTTCATAACTCAACCTGGACTGATTTCGAGCTGATCGTGGTCGATGATGGCTCCACCGACGGTTCGAGCGCGCTTGCCCGGCAAATGGGCGCAATCGTCGCCCGGCACGAGCAGCCCCTTGGTCCCGCGGCCGCGCGCAATCGCGGGGCTCAGCTCGCCTCTGCCCCCCTCATTTTCTTCCTGGACGCGGACGTCGCGGTGCATGCCAATGCCTTGAGCCGCGGCATGGCGCGGTTTGTCGACGACCCGTCCCTCACCGCCCTGTTCGGTTCCTACGACGACCAGCCCCAAGCACGCGGTCTTGTGAGCCAGTTCCGCAACTTGTTACATCACTTCGTGCACCAGCAAGGCACATTCGACGGCGATACCCGCCCGGTGCACACCTTCTGGACGGGCTGTGGAATGATTCGCCGCCAGGTCTTTCTCGATTTTGGCGGCTTCGATCCCAGACTCTACCCCCGGCCGGCAATCGAGGACATTGAGCTGGGTTATCGCCTGACGAGAACCGGCCACCGGATTATTCTGGCTCGTGACGTGCTGGCCACCCACCTGAAGCGCTGGTCGCTGCCGGAGATGGTTCGGACCGATATCTTCCGCCGGGGCGTGCCCTGGATGCTCCTGATCAAGAGGAGCGGAACCCCAGAGTTCGACCTGAACGTCAAGCCGGCCCAGCAGCTCTGCGTGGCGTTCACAGGCCTGATTCTACTCGCGCTCTTGACACTGCCCTGGAATGCTTGGGCCGTGGTGGTTGCTGCTTTCGGATCGGCAATGATCGTCTGGCTGAATCACGACTTCTACCGCTTTCTCGGCCGCTGCCGAGGCCCTGGTTTCGCACTGGCGGCCCTGCCGCTGCATCTGGTGTATTACACTTGCTGTGGCCTATCGGTCCTTTTTGCGTTATTCCAGTGGCATATCGTGAACCGGGTCACGCTCGAGGTCTCGGTCGGGGCCGCGCAGCGCAAGCGCGCAGACCAAGGTGGCCGGTCAATTCCTCGGCCTTTCCTGGCTCGGGTCGCACGGAGGCTGACACGTTGGACCACACGATCAAGGTAGCATTGGTTCGCAGCGACCGCCGGCGGGGCGCGGTGGCCGAGGCGTTCGCCCTCATTGGCGACGACCTTCGCCGCCAAGTCCAAACCGACCCGAGACCCGTGATCGTCCCCAATCTCGACAACCCGGCGCGTCCCTGGAGCTGCACTCACCGCGATACGCTCTCGGCGGCCGCCGACGCGATCCTCGGCGCGGGGGCATCATCGATCATGATCGCGGGGGGAACAGGCCGGCGGCGCCGTCCCACTCGCGACCCGTTCGACCGGCTAGGATACCGCGCCGAGCTGTGGGGCCGACCGGCGACGTTCCTTGATCTCGATTCCGGCGCCGGGCCGTGGACGACCGTCCAATGGATCGGTCCTCGCGGCGAGCCAGTCTGGGTGCGCATGTGCTCGCGCGTGGCCGCAGCCCGCTGCCGCGTGGGGCTGGCGGTCGCCAAGACACATGGCCTCTACCGGGTAGGGCTGGGACTCACGGACCTGACGGGCGTGATCCATCCCGATGAGAGGTTCCAAACGGGACAAGACACCGGCGCCGGCGGCGATCCCGCGCGGGTGACCGACAGGGCCGCCGGCGTCGTGGGATCATGGCGCGGCTGGATGCTCCGGGCCTGGCTGAGGTTGAGGACGATTTCGGGCGGAATGAGGCTTACCGGTTCGGAGCGGCGGCGGCTGGAAAGGGTTGAGCAAGCCACCAGCTCGCTTGTTGCCCTGGCGGCATTCATGAAGCCGCGGGTCAGTCTGATCGACGGTTTCGAGGCCATGGAGGGCGAAGGACCCAGGCATGGCCGACGCGTTGCGCTGGGCACTGTCATCGCAGGCACTGATCCTGTTGCAGTCGATGCCGTGGCTGCCTCGATCATGGGCTTTGAACCGCGAACGATCGCCTATATCCGCCAGGCCGAGATCATGGGTCTGGGAACAGCGGACCTGGCTGCGATCACCATTGTCGGCGACCCTGTCCCAAAACCCCGGCGCCTCCGTCGGCACTCCGCCGATCCGCTCTTGCGACTCGTTTCCAGCTCTGTCGCCCAGGGAACTGGCGACACCCAGGCCGCACTTTGGATTGGTCCCATCGGCAAGCCGCTCTGACCGGTCGGGACGTCGGAACTGAGAGCAGGCAGATGGCCTGGAATACACCACGACGGGACTGCGACGATGCGGATCGGATTCGACGGTAGCTGTCTGTCCAACCGGCGTGGCTTCGGCCGCTTTTCCCGGCTGCTGCTTGAATCACTTGCAAGGCAATCGGGCACGCACCGGCTCGTTGTCTTCATCGACCGGCCTTCCGAGCACGCGGTGACAATTCCCGAGGGCTGCGATCGGATTCTCGTGGAAGTCAGCGAGCCGCCCAACGCGGCCGCATCGGCTCAAGGTCGGCGGCGAATCGGCGACATGCTGGCGATGGGCCGCGCGGTGGCCAAAGCAAGGCTCGATCTCATGTACTTTCCCGCCACTTACACCTTTTTTCCGGTCTGGAATGTGCCCCGCGTGGTGGTGACCATGCACGACACCCTGGCCTTGGCCCATCCGGACCTGGTTTTTCCAACCCGCCGAGGCCGCCTCGCCTGGCTGCTCAAGGAACACGCCGCAGTGCGCATGGCGGACCGCATCGTAACCGTCTCAGAGACATCCCGGCGCGATCTCCAGGCTTGGTTCCGCCTGCCCGCAAACAGGCTTCGCGTCATCACAGAGGGGCCCGACCCGATCTTCCGGCCGGAGGCCGAGAACCCGCGGGCGGAAATCTTGTTGCGCCGGCTCGCGATACCACCAGACGCCAGGTATATGCTCTACGTTGGCGGCCTGAGTCCGCACAAAAACCTGCCGCGCCTGATCGAGGCCTTCGCGCGGATCAGGGACGCGAACTTGCTGCTGGTCGTGGTTGGCGACTTCAACGACGTCTTCCACACCCATGTCGCGGAAATCGAGTCGGCCATCGCCGCGGCGGGGCTCAAGGATCGGGTGCTCCTGCCCGGCTTCGTGCCCGACGCCGAGCTGGTGTACCTCTACAGCCGGGCCTACGCGCTCGTGCAGCCGTCGCTCATGGAGGGCTTCGGCCTGCCCGCCGTGGAGGCCATGGCCTGCGGGACCCCGGTGATCTCCAGCCGGGCCGGCTCGCTTCCCGAGGTCGTCGGCGACGCGGGGCTCTTCTTCGACCCGATCGACGTCGCATCGATGGCCGCCACCATCTCCCAGGTTTTGAGCGAACCCCGGCTGCGGGACGACCTGGCTCGAAAGGCGACTAGATCGTGCCGGCCGCTTCACCTGGAACCGCGCCGCCAGGTCGCTTATGCAATGCTTCCGGGAGCTCGAGAGCGGTTGCTTTTGTAGCTAATCCGGGATCTTGAATTTCGTCCAGGGCTCGCTCTTCATATCCCGCAGCAGCCCGCGCATCCAGTCGTACTCCTGATGTTGCTTCAGGAATGGCCCGGCCAGGAAATCGGATCCATGGTGGCCGGTCTGGGCCCAGAATTCCATGGACTCGTGCCATGGTCGAATCGATGACCTTGGACTTGAACGGTTCCGCCCGGGAAGTACGGCTTCCAATCCCACTCGGGAAGGCCGCGCGGCGTGATCTCCACGCGACCGCAGAGCGTCCGGTCATTGGCCTCGTGCGTCTGGTCGATCACGTCGAAGATCATCGGTCACAAAGGCCTTGGCGAGCTGAACGTCGATGGAACCTTTGTGCTTGGCGATGAGCTCTTCCCAGCGGACCTTGCGGGCGTTGGGAGACGAGTCTTTCTTGCTCGTATCGAACTTCGTTTCTTCCTTGATCAGCTTGGGGTCGACCGGGAAATTGGCGCCGACGAAGCAGCCGTCCTTGCTACGCTCTACCAGGTGGTTTTTCAGTCCGAGCTCGAAGCGGGCGATCTCGCCGGTCTTACGGTCGCCAAGAAGCCAGTCGTTGGCATAGCCGCCGTTATTACCGTCGAGCATGATCCGGACGAAGTCGTCGATCGACCGGCTGTACTGCAACGCCTTGCGTGCGCGGGCTGAATTCGGGCTTGCCCTCCGGGTCCCAGCCTTCGAACTGGGTGATGGTCGTCTCCGTAACCATGATTCCTGCCGCGTTGACCCCGAAATCGTCGTCGCTGATGATGATGCCCGGCAGTCCGTCCATGAGCATGCGCGAACCCTGCTTCGGATTGATGTCGAAGATGATGTTCCAGCGCGCTCCAACGACATAGTTCGTCCACGCGTTGTGAGCCATTACAATCTGCCCGTCCTTGGTGAAAGAGCCTGTAGCCACGAAGGCGCTACAGTTCCCCGGGGCATGGCGTCGAGGGGCTCTTGCCCTCCTTCTTGTCAAGCCAGGGGACATAGTAGTAGGGCAGCTCCTCGAGTGGCGTTCAGGGCCACGAGGTCCCAGCGATCGGCGCGCTTTCCTCTGGCCTTCAGGCCGGCCACGATGCCATCGATCTCCCGCTGATACTCCGGCTCGATCTTCGGCCAGAGCATCTGCTCGGAAGCCTGGCGGTAGAAATTCCAGTCGCGCTTGGTCGTTTTTTCGAGATACGGCTTGCACACCCGCAGCAGATCCGCGATCTCGTCGGCGAGCTGGTATCCGTGCTGATAGCCAATCTGCTCGGGCTGACCCTCGAGATGAACGAAGATCCAACCGTTTTGTACCGATCGGCTGCTGCCCGCCAGCCGGCTGTCACGGCCGGGTTTCTCGCCCGCTCCGGCAGACCGGCACCAGATCATGAGAGCGAACGCCGTGAACAAGTTGACGAAGAGTGGGCGATTCATGTTGCCTCATTTCTCGTGGAGGTCGAACCAAGGCGTGGCAACTCGCGAGGCACTTACCTTAATCCACGCGAGTGCTCCGAAGCAACCGAACGGCGGGAGTAAAGTTGAACGGGCGAAGTACCGGGGAGTGCACCGGAGGAAAGCGTTACAATAGGGTCGATGGTCGAGCAATCGCTCGATGACAGGGGAGGCGCGAGAGCCAGGGTTGATGTTTGATCGCAGTGCGCTGGCCTGATAGTGTGCAGAGTAGTCAGCCGACGCGTTCCCTCCAACAAGGAGTCGCAATGAACCCGTCAAGGTCCAAGCCGCTGGTCGCCCCAGGCTACGAGAACGAGAAGGCGACTCCGAGCCTGCGGAGCATTGTACGCAAGTCGGCACTGCTCAACCTGACGATCATTCTGACCTCCTTTCCGGTGCTGGTCTTTGCAGGGGGACCGAGAGCCGTCGTGCCGGCGCTGGCGATCATGGCGGGAATCAGCGTCGTGGTCTGGACCGCCACGTTCACGCTGTTCTCTTTCATCACGCTTGCCCGGATCTTCTGGACGCCGGCCTCGTCCCTGGCCGGGGTGAACCCCTACAACATCATGGGCGGGAGGCGGGGGTCGCGGATCGTTGGCTGGACGGACCGGCTTGACGGTCGCGGACGACACGGGTTGGAACCGAATCGCCCATGATGTGCAATGTCCCTTGTGCATCCCTCTTCGGATCGGATCGTTCCCCATGCAAAAGACATTCGTCCTGACTTTGACCGGGCCCGACCGGATCGGTTTCGTCGAGGAAATGACAGGCTTGCTGCTGGCTCGTGGCGGCAACGTGGAGACCAGCCGGATGGCTCGCCTGGGCGGCGAGTTTGCAATCCTCATGCTGGTATCGATACCATCGGAGCAATTCACCAGCCTGGAAAAAGATCTGGAGAGCCTGGCCGCCCGCGGCTACAAGCTAACGATGACGCCGGCGCCGCAACCCTTTGCCGAGGGTCATGCCGGCTGGCTGCCGTTCCGGATCGAGGTTCAGGGGGCCGATCATGAGGGGATCATCCACGAAATCGCTCGCTACCTCTCGAAACAGGGTATCAGTATCGAAGCCGCCGATTCCGAATCAAGTCCGGCGCCGACAAGTGGCGTCCCTCTCTTCGCCATGACGGCCCGCGTGATCGCGCCGCCCAGTCTGTCCGATCAAGGCTGGGTGGCTGGGCTCGAAGAAATCGGCGATCGCATGAACCTGGATATCACGGTGTCCGCCGTACAGGATCCGTAACTGAGCCCACGGAAGCCACTGCGACAGAGCCCAATCACTGTCAATCCATCCGTAGTCAGCGCTCTTACCACTCTACCGCCGAACCAGGGAAAGGTCACTCATGGACACCTCTCGATCGGATCGCCTTGCAGATGTCGTCGGATCGACCTCGAGCCGGCGGGGTTTTCTGCACCAGACAGCGGGGATCGCCGCGGGCATTGCCACAACTGGCACGTCTGTGTCAGCCAAGGACCAACCTGTCTCGACGTCTTCGCTATTGCCGACCATTCAACTTGGTTCGCATCGAGTTACCCGGCTAATCATCGGGGGCAATCCGGTCTACGGCTACTCCCATTTCAACAAGCACTTCGATCGCCACATGTCCGCCTGGCATACACCAGAGCGTGTCATGGAACTGCTCAAGCGTTGCGAGGAGTGCGGACTGAACACGTTTCAAAACAGTTACTCGAAGCGAACCCTGGACGATCTGGAACGTTACCGGGCCGCGGGTGGCTCAATGAACTGGCTCTGCCTCGGCAATCCAGACTGGGATCAGCACCCGGAGTTCATCGACGATGCTGCCAGGCACAAGCCCATCGGCATCTCCCCCCACGGCAGCTTGAATGAACGGCTTCATCGCCAGAAGAAATACATCGTATTGACCGATCTGCTTAAGCGAATCCGCGACCAAGGAGTCCTCGTCGGACTCTCGGCTCACGACCCGACTCTGATCGAGATCGCCGAAGAGAAGGGTTGGGATGTCGATTATTACATGACTGCTCTTTACTTCCTTACCAGAACGAAAGAGGAACAGCGGGCGATCCTGGGCAACGACTTGCCGCTGGGAGAAATCTACTTGCCATCGGATCCACCCAGGATGTTCAAGACCATCAAGGCGACCACGAAGCCTTGTCTGGCTTACAAGCTCCTGGCCGCGGGGCGCCGGATTGGCAGCCCCGCCGAGGTGCGGCTCGCTGCTTCGAAGAGGCATTCGCCAACCTCAAGCCCAAGGATGCCGCCATCGTGGGGATGTACCAGCAGTTTGGCGATCAAGTAGCCGAAAATGCCGCCATCGTCCGGGAGGTCGGATCGAGGGGCTCAGGAATTCAGTAACCGATGGTTTTGCTCAGCTTCTAGTCCCAAACGGGAGTCCGACCGTGCACTGCCTCGGGAAAGCGACCGACCGTACGCTCACGGATTGGCTGCCTTTACACATTGAGGAGGGGGGCCATCAATGGATCGAGAGCATTTCGAGTCGGCGTATCAGGAAACAGCACCGTGGGACATCCCTGGTCCCCAGCCTGCGGTTGTTGGTTTGGAGGAGTCGGGGAAGATCCAAGGCTCGGTGCTCGACACCGGCTGCGGTACCGGAGAAAACTCCCTCTACCTGGTTCTCGTGGGCATGAAGTCTGGGGTCTCGACTTCACCCCCGTCGCCATCGAGCGAGCGACTTGTGCAAAGCAAGAGAGCGGGGGCTGAGAATGTCAATTTTCAGGTCGGTGACGCCTTGAGGCTAACGATCAACTGGGTCGCACATTCGATACGGTAATCGACTGCGGGCTGTTTCACACATTCGGCGACGAGGCAGCGCCAGCTGTACGTCTCGGGGCTGGCGACGGTTGTCCGTCCCGGAGGTTCCGTCCACATCCTCTGCTTCAGCGATCAGGAACCGCCTGGTGAGGGGCCGAGGAGGGTCACCCAGCAGGAAATCCGTGACGCCTTCCGTTACGGCTGGCAGGTGACCGAGATCCGGGAAACTCGGTTTAGCATCACGGACCACCCGATGGCCAGGACATTCAGCCCCGGAGGACCGAAGGCGTGGCAGGCAACCATCACCAGGAGCACAGCAAGCCCGTGATCACTGTCAACCTGCCAGTTTCGGGTTGACCTGCGGGGCAGGGGGCGAAAACAATCGAGGTCCGACCGAGAGATTACCGGGACAGCTCGTGCAGAATCGCACACGACAGCGAGACACTCATGGACCGTCCGCCCATTGATCTGAGGTCTGACACAGTGACCCGGCCGACTCCGGGGATGCGCAGGGCAATGGCTGAGGCCGAAGTGGGCGATGACGTCTTTGGCGACGACCCCACGGTACACGACACTCGAGGCCCGGACGGCGGAGCTGCTGGGCAAGGAGGCCGCGGTCTTCGTGCCGTCGGGAACGATGGCCAACCAGATCGCCGTCGGCGTGCATACCCGCCCGGGAGACGAGCTCCTTTGCGCAACGACCTCCCATGTCTATGTCTGGGAGGCTGGGGGCATCGCCAGGCTTTCGGGCGTGACCGCGCGGACCTTCGAGGGTGACTTCGGGCTCTTATCGCTTGATGAAATCAAGGATGCTGTTCGTCCCGACGACATCCATTACGTCAGGACCCGTCTCGTCTGGCTGGAAAACACGCATAATCGCGGCGGGGGACGGATCCACCCCATCGACAGCATTGCGGCGATTCGCCAGTGGGCGCGCCGAGAACCGCCTGGCGATGCATCTTGACGGCACCCGGCTGATGAACGCCGTTGTGGCCACGGGCCGCCCGGCGCGGGAATGGGCACAGCACTTCGATTCTGTCTCGATCTGCTTTTCCAAGGGCCTGGGGGCACCAATCGGTTCGGCTCTGGCGGGATCGACCGAGACCATCCGGCATGCTCGCAAGCTGCGCAAGGTCTTCGGCGGCGCGATGCGGCAGGCCGGAATTGTCGCGGCGGCAGCGATCTACGCACTGGAGCACCACGTTGATCGACTGGCCCAGGACCACGCCGGTGCCCAGTTGTTGGCCGATGCGTTCCAGAACACCGAGGGCTTCGCGCTCGAATCGGCGCCCGTTGAGACCAACCTTGTCTGGGTGCGTGTCGACCCCAGCTTGGGGACGGCGGCCGACGTCGCCGCGTATCTCAAGTCCCGAGGAATCCTAGTCGCCGCTCTGGGGTCTCAGGTGATCAGGGCGTGCACTCATCTCGACCTGACATGTGAGGACATCGAATACGCCGCCAGTGCGATCCGTGAGGTCGAGCCGGCCATGATCACGGCCGTGACACTCGTGTATTGAGCGGCCTGCCTGGAATCGCTTCAGTCCGAGGTGACGCCGCGGCTGCTCCATTTCGGAGGCCACGTGTCGAACGCTGACATGTCCACTTCGCCCACCGCCACAGCCGAAGTCGATTCACCTTCGTCAAGGCTGCGAACGTACGCCGAGCTGTACGGCGTCAGCTTCCTGATCCTCTTCTTCGAGCTTGCCTGCATCCGCTGGTTTGGCAGTACGGTGGTGTTCCTCACGTTTTTCACCAATGTCGTTCTCATGGCTTGCTTTCTGGGCGTGTCGGTTGGCTGCCTGGCGGCTGGCCGGCGATGGTCGTTTATGACCTTGTTCATTCCCTTGACTCTCCTTGCGGTAGTGTGTGCAGCAGGGTTTCTCTGGGGTTACCAGCGGTTCAGCCAGGTCATGATCAACGTGGGCAGCCAGCAGTCGCCACAACTGATTTATTTTGGCACTGATGCCAGACGCAACGATCCATCCCGATTCGTGGTTCCAATCGAAGTGCTGGCAGGATTGTTCTTTGTCCTGATCGCGCTCGTGTTTGTGGGCCCCGGCCAAGAGCTGGGGCGGCGGTTTAGCGCGGTAGAAAACCGCGTCCTGGCTTATACAGCCGATATCCTCGGCAGCTTGACAGGCATCGCGGTCTTCGGCGTGTTGTCTTACTTGTGGCTACCAGCGCTGGCCTGGTTCGCGTTGGCCATGATGATCGGCCTCATGTTTGTCCGGCGCGGCCGCCGCGTGAGCATTCTCTGCGGTCTTCTGACCCTGGCGGCCGTGTGGCTGACCGACTGGCCCCGGGACAGTCAGGGCGTGGAAACCGAGGTAACCTGGTCACCCTATTACCAGGTGAAGTACAAGCCGCACTACAAGTCGATCGATGTGAACAACCTGGGACACCAAGGGATGTTGCCCGTGGAACTGGCGGGGCCGGCATACATGCTGCCGCACCTACTGAATCGGGATGCCGGCGGCCGACCGTTCGAGCAGGTGATGGTCATTGGTGCTGGATCCGGAAATGACGTCGCGGCGGCGCTGCGGCAGGGAGCGACCCACGTCGATGCGGTCGAGCTCGATCCGGTCATCAATCTGGAGGGCCGCCTGCACCACCCCGACCAACCCTACGCGAACCCGAAAGTCGCCATTCATCTTGACGACGGCCGCAGCTTTGTCCGCCAGACCAGGCAAACCTACGACTTGATCAGCTACGCCGTCGTTGACTCTCTAGCGTTACACTCGAGTTATTCGAGCATCCGCCTGGAGAGTTTTCTGTTCACTGAGGAAGCCTTCCGCGACATCAAGGCGAAATTGAAGCCGGGTGGCGTGTTTGCAATGTACAATTTTTACCGCCAGGGATGGGTCGTGGGGCGATTGGTGCGGATGATCGAACGAGTCTTCGGCATAGGCCGCTTGTGATCTCTCTGCCGTATCAGGAGCGGATCGGCCCGAGCAACGATCAGCGTGACTACATCACATTCTTGCTCGTTGGCAACGATGAATCGAAGGCCGTCGATGCCATCCGGGCCCAGTTCGAGAAGAGCCGGTTCTACTGGCTATGCGACCAGCCGCGAGTGAACGAGTCGCTGAGCGGGTTCGGCCCCGTGCCCCCACACGAAGTGACGGGTCGGGCCAACCGATTCAACATGATCGGTCCGGCGGCCGTCGAGGTGACCGGGACCGAGCGGGTCCCGACGGACGACTGGCCCTTCCTCTATTTGCGAGACCCGATGATCCCCGCCCTGAACCTGCGCGGGATCACCCTACTGGCCACTCTCTCACTGCTGGTGCTGTTTGCCTTCGCACCCGTGAAAAGAGTGCGGCCAAATGGGCAGATGTTCTTCCTCGGGGCAGGCTTCATGCTCCTGGAGACCAAGGGTGTTGTCCACATGGCCCTGCTGTTCGGGTCAACCTGGATTGTGAATTCGATCGTTTTCTTCTCGATCTTGACCATGATCCTGCTGAGCAATTTCTACGTTCTCGCATTCAAGCCCAGAGTCCTCTGGCCGTACTTCGTTTTGCTGGTGCTGGCGCTGACCGTGAACTTTTGGTTCCGATGAGCAGTTTTCTGGCGTTGCCGGGCCCGTCAAGAATTATCGCTTCGTGCAGCCTGGTCTACATCCCTGTCTTCTTCGCCGGGGTCATCTTCGCGACCTCGTTTCGAGAGAGTGCAAACCCGGACGTCGATTTCGGGTCGAATATCGCAGGCATAATCCTTGGCGGCTTGTCGGAGTACCTCTCGCTGGTCTTGGGCTTCAATCATCTGCTCTGGATTGCGATTGTCTTCTACCTTCTGGCGGCGATCTTGCACCCGAGAGACCGTAGAGTCGACCAAAGACACGTACCCCTTGACGTCGTGGCTGGCTTTCAAAAGCGCCCATGAGTGGCTGGTCTTAAGCCACCGATGACAACGGAGTATCGCGACTCGACCCCTCAGACACACAGAGGACATCCCATGTTTCACAATCCATTGCACACGCGTATCTCATGTATGCTCGCATGGAAAACTCAGGTTCGCCCTCTCGGCCGAGCGTGATAAGTATGTCAAGCATCACCGCACCTTCGGTGGCACCGGCTACGTCTGGCTTCGCTCGCCCGAAGACGCCGAGACCGCGACGAAAATCCTTCGTGGGCTCGATGGGGTCGAAGCTGTCCTCACCCGAGCTGAGGCCGCGAAACGCTTTCATCTGATTCCCGAGAGAATTGGGGAACTCGTCGTCCTAGGCGACCGCGAAACCGTCTTCGGCGAGACCGAGCCCCATTTCGAGGTCGAGCACCTTTCGCCGACATTCCGAACCCACGGGTCGCTGCACGAAGCGATAGTTCCGCTCATCATTTACAACGCCTCCGGCACCCTCCCGAATGCCGACACAATTCGGGTGAACTTCGATATGACTCGGACCCTCTACCGAGATTGAGGCCGCAAAGGTGCTTCGTGGGGTCAGGGCTTCGCGGGCGCTGGTGCGTAGAGGGGTTGGTGCGGCCTGGCACCCTCTCGATGGGGACCTCGGTCAACATTGGTCACGGCAAACCACATTGGTCACGGCAAACCACTCCTCAGGAGAGCGAGGTATTGACCACATCAACCATCAGGCCTACCATGATTGAAACCATGTCCCGATCGCAAACTCGAGAGCTCGACATGTTACGGCACATCCGCGCTGTCATCGCACTGTCACTGATCATCATCGCGGGCCCGGCCGAGGCCGGCCAACTCGCCGCCCCCGTCGAGGTCGAAACCCGCGACCTTGTCCTGAACGGCGGCTTCTTCACCTACGACAACACCTTCACCACCGTCGACCCCTCGACTCAGGTCACCGTCGCGGGATTCGTCGACGGCCGCAATCCCGGCTACGGCCACATGCAGGACGTGATCGCTGACTTCAGCCTCCAGGGAGTCTCCACCTCGACCCCAGTCCCACTCCTCCTCGACGTCAGTCAGGTCCTCACGAACGGATCCTCATCGTTCCCATTCCCCGTCACCCTTGAGATCGGGGTGGTCGGCGCCACGGGCACCATCAACCCCGCCGACTTCCCCACCCTGGCAGCTTGGCAGCCACCCGGAACGCCGTTCTGGACCATGCTCACCCCAGGAATTACCCCACTCCCGAAACTGTCTCAGTTGACATCACCTCTGCCATCGCTAACCTTGAGTCGCAGGGCTACCAGTACGCCGAAGTCTACGTCGGCACAACCTTTAGCAGCACGGAATGGGGTCCGCCCCAGGCCACCTTTTCCTTCGATCCGTCCGCCGTCCCAGAACCCGCAAGCCTCATCCTGCTCGCCCTGGGAATCGGTGCGGTCGCGATCCGGTCACGCAGCCATAAGCCCCAAAGCACCAGGTAGTTCGGCTCATTGGATGAACCTATAATCCGTAATTTGCGCCAGCAACCGCCGCGGAGCACCCGGAGCGAGTCATTCTTGGCGGCCGGCCCTTGAGGTTCCGTGACGCCTTCTTTGGGATAATCGGCATACACATCCGAGCACAATTGCATCACGTTCCCGTGCATATCCTGGATTCCAAAAGCATTCGCCCTATACGTTCCTACGGGTGCCGCGAAGGCAAAGCCGTCGCTCTTTTTGATACCCCACTTCATGCCCGTGACCTCGCGAAACGTCGCGTCGGCTACGTTTGCGTATTTCGCGATCTCCTCTTCATCGTCCCCAAAACTGAACTGCGTCTTGGTCCCCGCACGACACGCAAACTCCCACTCCGCTTCTGTTGGCAGTCGATACTCCTTGCCATCTTTCTTGCTGAGCCATCTGCAAAACGCCACGGCATCGTTCCAACTTACATTCGCCACCGGGTGCTCATCAGTTTGCTCGTAGCCCGTATTCCGCCAGCTAAATTTCTTGTCGCGGATCCAATCCTTTTGGTCGTCGACCCAGGCGGTGCCGCCGGGGCCCTTCTCCGGGTCGGTCTGGTAGCCATCGTCCTTCACAAACGCCGCGAACTGGCCCCATGTTACCGTCGTGACCCCCAGGTAATAATCCGAGCTAAACGTCACCTCGTGCTCAGTCTCGTTATTGATCACGCCATACCCGCTCCTCGGAGATCCCATCGTGAAAGTCTTCCCCTGCGGGAATTCGCACCAGTGTCAGCGTCGGCAACATTTTCGACACAATCTCCCGCTCCTTCGCCTCCTGCACAGAAAGCCAAACGACAGTTCCGAGCAGGAACGCAAGGACCAGTAGGATATAAGTGGGATTCCGGCGCATAAACGACCGCGCGACGATTCCGAGTGTTGTGAGAAAACGAATGGTTTCAGCTCCACGATTGTTCTGAACGTGGCCTACGTTGATTGGCACGGCCGAACAGGTCCGCGGAAGCCGGCCGGCAGCCATTCATCACTTGTCCGGTCTCGCGGGGTCGAGGGCAGGCAATCCATATGCTTTCACGATGTTGGGAACCGGGTGGGCTCGATCCGGCCTCCATCGTCCGTCAATACCCGACCTTCTTGTCCACGACGTTCAGGAGCATCTCCCCCGCCGCAAAGCGGCGAAGGTTCTCGCAAAACACCTCGTGACGCCGCCGGTCCCCTCCGGGGGACTGGCCCGCCGTGTGCGGCGTGATGATCACGTTGCGCGACCAAAGAGGGTGGTCCTTCGGCAACGGCTCTGGGTCGGTCACATCGAGCCCGGCAGCGGCGACGTGCCTCCTGTCCAGGGCCGAGATCAGGGCTTCGGTATCGACCACTCCGCCCCGAGACACATTGATCAGGACGACGCCCGGCTTCATCATCCCGAGTTCCTTGGCCGATCATCTTCCTCGACTGCTTCGTGAGCGGCACCGCACTGGCCACGACGTCCGCTCGCGGTATCAAGCCGTGGAACGCCTCGGGCCGATGCAGCTCCTCGACGAACAGGGGCCGTTCCTGGACCTTGGGGTCGGTCGCCAGCACCCGCATCCCGAAGCCGAAGGCGCGGCGGGCGATCTCACTGCCGATGCCGCCGAGGCCGATGATGAGCAGCGTTTTGCCCGCGAGCTCGTCCAGGACGACCTCGTTTCGCCGTGAGGGCCAGCGGTGGTCGGCCTGCGAGCGGATGAAGTACCCCAGGTCGCGGCTGAAGGCGAGCAGGTAGCCGAGGGCCTGGTCGGCGATCTCCGGGGCGTAGGCCCGCTGCATGTTCGTCAGGACAATGTCGCCCTCGGTCAACTCCGGGATTTCCATCAGGTGTTCGACCCCGGGTTCGGCTGCTGGACCCAGGCGCAGTTTCTTGCCGGCCGATCAGCGCGGGGAGATGAAGCCGTAGCTCGCGACCGCGTCGCCGACACTCGCCACGGCATCATTCTCGTTCCTACACTCGATCAATTCAGCGCCCGGGGCTGCTTCCCGGAACTCCGAGAGTTGTTCCGGCGGAGTCGTGGGGATGAGGACCTTGAGTCGTTCGGCCGTGCGGGCCTGTGAGCTCGTCGTGGGGACGAGCGCCGCCGCCGCGGAGGCGGATGCGGCGAGGAAATTACGGCGATTCATGGCTTCGGCTCCAGGGTGTCTCTTTGGGGAAAGCGATGCTCACGGCTTCGGTGACTCCGACCTCTCTGCATCCGGTCGCGAGCGCCTTAACGCCATCCGTAGCCCCAGAAGTGCTCCGGCGCAACGCGGTCCGCATAGGCGTTGCCGGCCAGGCTCAGCACGGCGCCGAAAGGGGCCGGGTCGAGGTCTCGGCCGCGGCCATTGTACTGGGTACCCCCCCATCGCGTTCCGACTGCCACTACCTCGAACGCGACGAACCTGCCTTCCTTGAGGTCATAGCGCGCATGGCCGAGCAGGTCCAGCTTCATGCCGCGCTCGTGCGGACTGGGATGATTCATATCGCTAAACCCGCGGATCGGCCACGTCCCCTGGTGAACGGCACGGGTCGAGCCCTTCAGAAGGAGCGAGACCACGTCCCCCTCGACCCCCGTGATCCGGGCGGACAGGCGTGCCTGGTCCACGGCGGCCGCCGGGAAGGGTGAGGTTTGCCCGCGCACGTTATCCAGCAGATGGAAGCGGATGAGACGCTCGACTAGCGGCCGGGGGACGTCGTGTTCCTGGCCAGGCTTGGGGGCCTTGGGCAGGAATTGGCCTGCCTCGTCCCGCGTGAACCAGGCGAAGTCCTGGTTCCAGGCTTTGGCCCAGCGGGCCTCCAGCGGCCGATCGCGCGGCAGATCGCGGGTGTTGACCCGCACCACGAGGCCATTTGCGGGATAGAATCGATCGCTACGGTTCAGAGTAGCGGCCTCGAGGAGGGACTCGCCGGCGGTTTGGCGGCCCTCGGTCTTGAGCTGCTGCCACTTGGCCAAGGCCTCGCGAAGCTTGCGGGCCACGAAGCCGCGGGTCATTGCTGTTCCAGGAGGCCAGCAGGGTGCCGCCGGCGGTGGTGGCGTAGGTTCCCTGGCGAGTGGAGGTTGGCCGGGTGCGGCCCGCGTAATGGCCTTGCTCGGCGATCTTCTGGAACAATCGGCATTCGGCGTCCTTTCCCGATTGCAGATGCCCCACCTCATCAGCGGCTGGGATGAATGTCGAGGTCAAGTCCCTGACCTCGGGGTTGGACCAGACAGACTGCCTGGCGATCACCCCGTTGTTTCATGTGCAGCCCAGCGGGTGTCCGTTCATGGCCCAGAGGAGGATAGGCTGGTCGGTTTTCATCGCCTCCTTGACAGCGGCGTTGAACGAGTCCCGCCAGGGGATCTCCAGGAAGCTCAGCTCCTGGGCACTCGGGCGGATGTAGTCGCGCCAGTGTTCAATCGTCTGATCGTTCAGCTCGGGCGGCGCCCCGAGTATGCCGACTACGGCGAGAAGGGCTCCAATCATCACGCACATCCTCTCCTCAGGGGTACGACAGATCCCTGCCTCGGCTCCACGGACCTCGACGACGATCGCGGCCGTCAGCCCACACCCTCGATGATGACAGATCGGCTGTGAGTCGGCAACCGAGCCCCTCGCCGATGACGGCCGGTTAGGAAAATCAGGGCACGGGCCGACGGCTGGGGGCGAATGTGCAACACGCGGGCGGAATACGGCGAACAGATTTTGCCGACGCTTTCGGCAAAACTGGTACCCAAGTATGGCCAGAGTCAGATGTGCGTCTGCACAGCAAGACGCACCGGTATCAAGGTCACGTCGATCAGGCCGACGATCGCTGTCCAACAGGCGAATGGCCCGTGTGAGGCCGCATCCGAGCATAGAAAGACGACCACTTCTGCGACCTCGTCCGGCTCGCACCACCGGCCCTGTGGAACTACTGACAACATCGCCTGCTCGGCACCGGGCGGAAGCGAGTTCACCATCCGTTCAGCCAGGGGTGTGCGGACCATTCCTCAGCGCTACGGCATTCACTCGGATCCCGCGCATCGCGTACTCGAGTACTGCTGCCTTGGTGAGACCAGAAACGCCATGCTTGGTAGCGACGCTACCGACGGCCACACCTGAGCCTACCTGTCCGACCACAGAGCCATTATTCACAATGGCGGCCCGTTGCCGTTTGACCATCTCGGGGATTTCATATTTCATGCACAGCCACACACTCGTCAGGTTCGTCGACAGGCGTGTTGCCAATCTGCCTGGCTCGTTTCGACGACACCGGCAGTCGACTCTACGAAACCGGCATTTCGGCCGGCTGGGACTTCTCGGCACCGTCACGGCCAGACGTAGGTTCCCACGGCCCCGGCAGACAGGGTCGAAGTCACCAGCTTGTCCCCGTCTCGGATGCTGAATGTCTCACAGAGCGGCCGTCATTGAGAACGATCAGCACCATCCGCTCGTCGGGTGTCCTGAAGGCAACGTTAGGAAGCGGGTGCAACTCATTGGTCGCGATACGCACGGACCCGGGCCGGACGAACTTCGAGGCTGCGCGACGATGTAATAGGCGGGATTGCGAGTGACCTTGTCGCCGTCGATCGTTACCGCGCCCAACAGCTCGAACAGCCTCCCGGCGTGTGGCCGATACCTCGAATCGGAAGCGAGGTTCCACTCGAGCACCGTGCGGCTCCAGTTGCGGGTGGCGCGATCGTCAACTCGCGGGTATGCCAGGCGAGGTCGCCCCCCAGATTGCGCGCGCCGATCCACTGCTCGGTGAAGTAGAGGTTCTTCTCCGGATGGGCCTCGTGGACGGTGGACATCGCGTCAATCTTCCCGGCGTAGAGATGAAACGCGGTGCCATCCACGTATTCCCTCGTCTCGGCATCGTCGAGGATGGAGATCGGATAATCCGGCCGATCACAGTTGTGGTCGTAGATGATGATTTTGGTGTCGAGCCCGGCCCGCTTGAACGCGGGGCCAAGGTGGTTCTTGACGAACTCGGCCTGCTCCCGGGCCTGCATCAGGAGACTCGGGTTGTTTCCCGGGTGTAGGGGTTCGTTCTGGACTGTGACGGCATCGATGCGGATCCCGTCCGCCTTCATGCCCTGGATGTACTTCACGAAGTATTTCGCGTAGGCCCCGTAGAACTGAGGTTTCAGGCTCCCGCCGATGGATTCTTGGTTGCTCTTCATCCAGGCTGGCGGCGACCACGGCGAGCCCATGATCTTGATGTCCGGGGCGATCTTCAGAATCTCTTTCAACACCGGGATCACGTCCCGCCGCAATCCGGGGCCAGGTAAACCTGTTCAATTCGGGATCAAACTTCGCCCGGGCGGAAGATCATCGTAGGAGAAAACACGCTGGTTCAGATCGGAGGCACCGATCGACACACCAAGGTAGCTGACGCCGAGGCTCGTGCCATCGGTGGCGAATAGCTCCTTCAGCAAGGCGCCGCGACTGGTGGCGTCCATGCGGACGATGTGCCCGGCACTGCCGCCGGTCAGGGTATACCCAAATCCATCGATGGTCTGATACGTCTTTCCCGATCGATTTCGATTGTCCGGGTTCTGGTTCCCGG
>CAVXCB010000064.1:0-167729 GCA_963760085.1 uncultured Planctomycetaceae bacterium | reverse complement strand
CATTGCGGCGATTCGCCAAGCGGGCTGCTGAGAACCGCCTGGCGATGCATCTTGACGGGGCCCGGCTAATGAACGCAGTTGTGGCCACTGGCCGCCCCGCGCGGGAATGGGCACAGCACTTCGATACTGTCTCGATCTGCTTCTCCAAGGGCCTGGGGGCACCAATCGGCTCGGCTCTGGCGGGATCGACCGAGACCATCCGGCACGCTCGGAAGCCTCGCAATGCTTTCGGCCGTGCGATGCGGCAGGCCGGAGTTGTCGCGGCGGCAGCGATCTACGCACTGGAGCACCACGTTGATCGACTGGCCCAGGACCACGCCGGTGCCCAGTTGTTGGCCGAGGCGTCCCAAAACACCGAGGGCTTCTCGCTCGAATCGGCGCCCGTTGAGACCAACCTTGTCTGGGTGCGTGTCGACTCCAGCTTAGGGACAGCGGCCGATGTCGTCGCGTACCTCAAGTCCCAGGAATCCTCGTCGCCGCTCTGGGGTCTCAGGTGATCAGGGCGTGCACTATCTTGATCAGACATGTGAGGACATCGAATACGCCGCCAGTGCGATCCGTCAGGTCGAGCCGGCCATGATCACGGCCGTGACACTCGTGTATTGAGCGGCCTGCCTGGAATCCCTTCAGTCCAAGGTGACGCCGCGGCTGCTCCATTTCGGAGGCCACGTGTCGAACGCTGACATGTCCACTTCGCCCACCGCCACAGCCGAAGTCGAATCACCTTCGTCAAGGCTGCGAACGTACGCCGAGCTGTACGGCGTCAGCTTCTTGATCCTCTTCTTCGAGCTCGCCTGCATCCGCTGGTTTGGCAGTACGGTGGTATTCCTCACATTCTTCACCAATGTCGTTCTCATGGCTTGCTTTCTGGGTGTGTCGGTTGGCTGCCTGGCGGCTGGCCGGCGATGGTCGTTCATGACCTTGTCCATTCCCTTGACTCTCCTTGCGGTTGTGTGTGCAGGAGAGCTACCTCCTGCAAGGACGAGCGGTTCAGCCAGGTCATGATCAACGTGGGCAGGCCGAGCAGTCGCCACAACTGATTTATTTTGGCACTGATGCCAGACGCAACGATCCATCCCGATTCGTGGTTCCAATCCAGCTTGCGCTGGGCAGGATTGTTCTTTGTCCTGATCGCGAGCTCGCGTTTTGTGGGCCCCGGCCCGAAGAGCTGGGGCGGCGGTTCATGCGGTAGAAAACCGCGTCCTGGCTTATACAGCCGATATCCTCGGCAGCTTGACAGGCATCGCGGTCTTCGGCGTGTTGTCTTACTTGTGGCTACCAGCGCCTGGCTTGGTTCGCGTTGGCCATGATGATCGGCCTCATGTTTGTCCGGCGCGGCCGACGCTTGAGCATTCTCTGCGGCCTTCTGACCCTGGCGACCGTGTGGCTGACCGACTGGCCCCGGGACAGTAAGGGCGTGGAAACCGAGGTGATCTGGTCACCCTATTACCAGGTGAAGTACAAGCCGCACTACAAGTCGATCGATGTGAACAACCTGGGACACCAGGGGATGTTGCCCGTGGAACTGGCGGGGCCGGCGTACATGCTGCCGCACCTACTGAATCGGGATGCCGGCGGCCGAACCGTTCGAGCAGGTGATGGTCATTGGTGCTGGATCCGGAAATGACGTCGCGGCGGTGCTGCGGCAGGGAGCGACCCACGTCGATGCGGTCGAGCTCCTTGATCCGGTCATCAATCTGGAGGGCCGCCTGCACCACCCCGACCAACCCTACGCGAACCCGAAAGTCGCCATTCATCTTGACGACGGCCGCAGCTTTGTCCGCCAGACCAGGCAAACCTACGACTTGATCAGCTACGCCGTCGTTGACTCTCTAGCGTTACACTCCAGCTATTCGAGCATCCGCCTGGAGAGTTTTCTGTTCACTTGAGGAAGCCTTCCGCGACATCAAGGCGAAATTGAAGCCGGGTGGCGTGTTTGCAATGTAGACTTTTTTACCGCCAGGGATGGGTCGTGGGGCGATTGGTGCGGATGATCGAACGAGTCTTCGGCAGCAGGCCGCTTGTGATCTCTCTGCCGTATCAGGAGCGGATCGGCCCGAGCAACGATCAGCGTGACTACATCACATTCTTGCTCGTCGGCAACGATGAATCGAAGGCCGTCGATGCCATCCGGGCCCAGTTCGAGAAGAGCCGGTTCTACTGGCTCATGCGACCAGCCGCGAAGTGAACGAGTCACTGAGCGGGTTCGGCCCCGTGCCCCCACACGAAGTGGCCGGTCGGGCCAACCGATTCAACAAGATCGGCTCCGGCGGCCGTCGAGGTGACCGGGACCGAGCGGGTCCCGACGGACGACTGGCCCTTCCTCTATTTCCGCGAGACCCGATGATCCCCGCCCTGAACCTTGCGGGGGATCGCCCTACTGGCCACTCTCTCACTGCTGGTGCTGTTTGCCTTCGCACCCGTGAAAAAGAGTGCGGCCAAATGGGCAGATGTTCTTCCTCGGGGCAGGCTTCATGCTCCTGGAGACCAAGGGTGTTGTCCACATGGCCCTGCTGTTCGGGTCAACCTGGATTGTGAATTCGATCGTTTTCTTCTCGATCTTGACCATGATCCTGCTGAGCAATTTCTACGTTCTATACATTCAAGCCCAGAGTCCTCTGGCCGTACTTCGTTTTGCTGGTGCCTGCGCTGGCCGTGAACTGTTTGGTTCCGATGAGCAGTTTTCTGGCGTTACCGGGCCCGTCAAGAATTATCGCTTCCTGCAGCCTGGTCTACATCCCTGTCTTCTTCGCGGGGGTCATCTTCGCGACCTCGTTTCGAGAGAGTGCAAACCCGGACGTCGATTTCGGGTCGAATATCGCAGGCATAATCCTTGGCGGGTTGTCGGAGTACCTCTCGCTGGTCTTGGGCTTCAATCATCTGCTCTGGATTGCGATTGTCTTCTACCTTCTGGCGGCGATCTTCTGCCCGAGAGACAGTAGAGTCGACTAAAAGACACGTACCCCTTGACATCGTGGCTGGCTTTCAAAAGTGCCTATGAGCGGCCGGGCTCGAGCGCACCGATGACAACGGAGTGTCGCCAGCCCGACCCCTCAGACACACAGAGGACATCCCATGTTTCACAATCCATTGCACACGCCTATCTCATGTATGCTCGCATGGAAAACTCAGGTTCGCCCTCTCGGCCGAGCGTGATAAGTATGTCAAGCATCACCGCACCTTCGGTGGCACCGGCTACGTCTGGCTTCGCTCGCCCGAAGACGCCGAGACCGCGACGAAAATCCTTCGTGGGCTCGATGGGGTCGAAGCTGTCCTTACCCGAGCTGAGGCCGCGAAACGCTTTCATCTGATTCCCGAGAGAATTGGGCAACTCGTCGTCGTGGGCGACCGCGAAACCGTCTTCGGCGAGACCGAGCCCCAGTTCGAGGTCGAGGCACCTCTGCTTAGATTTCCGAACCCACGCGTTGCTGCACGAAGCTATAGTTCCGCTCATCATTCACAACGCCTCCGGCGCCCTCCCGAACGCCTAGAGATCTCGGGCTACTTTCATATGACTCGGACCCTCTACCGAGATTGAGGCCGCAAGGGTGCTTCGCGGGGTCAGGGCTTCGCGGTGCTGTGCGTCCAGGGGTTGGTGCGGCCTGGCACCCTCTGGATGGGGACCTCGGTCAACATTGGTCACGGCAAACCACATTGGTCACGGCAAACCACTCCTTAGGAAAGCGAGGTATTGACCCCATCAACCATCAGGCCTACCATGATTGAAACCATGTCCCGATCGCAAACTCGAGAGCTCTGACATGTTACGGCACATCCGTGCTGTCATCGTACTGTCACTGATCATCATCGCTGGCCCGGCCGAGGCCGGCCAACTCGCCGCCCCCGTCGAGGTCGAAACCCGCGACCTTGTCCTGAATGGCGGCTTCTTCACCTACAACAACACCTTCACCACCGTCGACCCCTCGACTCAGGTCACCGTCGCGGGATTCATCGACGGCCGCAATCCCGGCTACGGCCACATGCAGGACGTGATCGCTGACTTCAGCCTCCAGGGAGTGTCCACCTCGACCCCAGTCCCACTCCTCCTGGACGTCAGTCAGGTCCTCACGAACGGGTCCTCATCGTTCCCATTCCCCGTCACCCTTGAGATCGGGGTGGTCGTGCGCCACGGGCACCATCAACCCCGCCGACTTCCCCACCCTGGCAGCTTGGCAGCCACCCGGAACGCCGTTCTGGACCATGCTCAACCCAGGGAATTACCCCATCCTAAACTGTCTCAGTTGACATCACCTCTGCCATCGCTAACCTTGAGTCGCAGGGCTACCAGTACGCCGAAGTCTACGTCGGCACAACCTTTAGCAGCACGGAATGGGCTCTGCCCCAGGCCACCTTTTCCTTCGATCCCTCCGCCGTCCCAGACCCGCGAGCCTCATCCTGCTCGCCCTGGGAATCGGTGCGGTCGCGATCCGATCACGCAGCCATAAGCCCCAAAGCACCAGGTAGTTCGGCTCATTGGATGAACCTATAATCCGTAATGCGCCAGCAACCGCCGCGGAGCACCCGTTTATGCGAGTCATTCTTGGCGGCCGGCCCTTGAGGATCCCGGTGACGCCTTTTTTCGGGATAATCGGCATACACATCCGAGCACAATTGCATCACGTTCCCGTGCGTATCCTCGATTCCAAAAGCATTCGCCCTATACGTTCCTACGGGTGCCGCGAAGGCAAAGCCGTCGCTCTTTTTGATACCCCACTTCATGCCCGTGACGTCGCGAAACGTCGCGTCGGCTACGTTTGCGTATTTCGCGATCTCCTCTTCGTCGTCCCCAAAACTGAACTGCGTCTTGGTCCCCGCACGACACGCAAATTCCCACTCCGCTTCCGTCGGCAGTCGATACTCCTTGCCATCTTTCTTGCTCAGCCATTGGCAAAACGCCACGGCATTGTTCCAACTTACATTCGCCACCGGGTGCTCATCAGTTTGCTCGTAGCCCGTATTACGCCAGCTAAATTTCTTGTCGCGGATCCAATCCTTTTGGTCGTCGACCCAGGCGGTGCCGCCGGGGCCCTTCTCCGGGTCGGTCTGGTAGCCATCGTCCTTCACAAACGCCGCGAACTGGCCCCGTGTTACCGTCGTGACCCCCAGGTAATAATCCGAGCTGAACGCCACCTCGTGCTCAGTCTCGTTATTGATCACGCCATACCCGCTCCTCGGAGATCCCATCGTGAAGGTCTTCCCCTTGCGCAGGAATTCGCACCAGTGTCAGCGTCGGCAACGTTTTCGACACAATCTCCCGCTCCTTCGCCTCCTGCGGCAGACAGCCAAGCGACAGTTCCGAGCAGGAAGGCAAGGACCAGTAGGATATAAGTGGGATTCCGTGCATAAACTACGGCGCGACGATTCCGGAGTGTTGTGAGAAAACGAATGGTTTCAGCTCCACGATTGTTCTGAACGTGGCCTACGTTGATTGGCACGGCCGAACAGGTCCGCGCAAGCCGGCCGGCAGACATTCATCACTTGTCCGGGCTCCGCGGGGTCGAGGGCAGGCAATCCATATGCTTTCACGATGTTGGGAACCGGGTGGGCTCGATCCGGCCTCCATCGTCCGTCAATACCCGACCTTCTTGTCCACGACGTTCAGGAGCATCTCCCCCGCCGCAAAGCGGTGGAGGCTCTGGCGAACACCTCGTCGACGCCGCCGGTCCCCTCCGGGGTACTGGCCCGCCGTGTGCGGCGTGATGATCACGTTGCGCGACGAAAGAGGGTGGTCCTTCGGCAACGGCTCCGGGCTGGGTGTCACATCGAGCCCGGCAGCGGCGACGTGCCTCCTGTCCAGGGCCGAGACCAGGGCTTCGGTATCGACCACTCCGCCCCGAGACACATTGATCAGGACGACGCCCGGCTTCATCATCCCGAGTTCCTTGGCGCCGATCATCTTCCTCGACTGCTTCGTGAGCGGCACCGCACTGGCCACGACGTCCGCTCGCGGTATCAAGCCGTGGAACGCCTCGGGCCGATGCAGCTCCTCGACGAACAGGGGCCGTTCCTGGACCTTGGGGTCGGTCGCCAGCACCCGCATCCCGAAGCCGAAGGCGCGGTGGGCGATCTCTACTGCCGATGCCGCCGAGGCCGATGATGAGCAGCGTTTTTCCCGCGAGCTCGTCCAGGACGACCTCGTTTCGCCGTGAGGGCCAGCGGTGGTCGGCCTGCGAGCGGATGAAGTACCCCAGGTCGCGGCTGAAGGCGAGCAGGTAGCCGAGGGCCTGGTCGGCGATCTCCGGGGCGTAGGCCCGCTGCATGTTCGTCAGGACAATGTCGCCCTCGGTCAACTCCGGGATTTCCATCAGGTACTCACCCGGCGCTCGTAGGCGGATCCTGCACCCGCAGTTTCTTGCCGGCGCGGATCAGGCGCGGGGAGATGAAGCCGTAGCTCGCGACCGCGTCGCCGACACTCGCCACGGCATCATTCTCGCTCCTACACTCGATCAATTCAGCGCCCGGGGCTGCTTCCCGGAACTCCGAGAGTTGTTCCGGCGGAGTCGTGGGGATGAGGACCTTGAGTCGTTCGGCCGTGCGGGCCTGTGAGCTCGTCGTGGAGACGAGCGCCGCCGCCGCGGAGGCGGATGCGGCGAGGAAATTACGGCGATTCATGGCTTCAGGCTCCAGGGTGTCTCTTCGGGGGAAAGCGATGCTCACGGCTTCGGTGACTCCGACCTCTCTGCATCCGGTCGCGACTGGCCTCAACGCCATCCATTTTGAAGCGTCCTGCGCGACGCGGTCCGCATAGGCGTTGCCGGCCAGGTCAACCACGGCGCCGAAAGGGGCCGGGTCGAGGTCTCGGCCGCGGCCATTGTACTGGGTACCCCCCCATCGCGTTCCGACTGCCACTACCTCGAACGCGACGAACCTGCCTTCCTTGAGGTCATAGTGCCGATGGCCGAGCAGGTCCAGCTTCATGCCGCGCCGGTGCGGACTGGGATGATTCATATCGCTAAACCCGCGGATCGGCCACGTCCCCTGGTGAACGGCACGGGTCGAGCCCTTCAGAAAGGTAGCGAGTACCACGTCCCCCTCGACCCCCGTGATCCGGGCGGACAGGCGTGCCTGGTCCACGGCGGCCGCCGGGAAGGGTGAGGTCTGCCTGTGGACGTTATCCAGCAGATGGAAGCGGATGAGACGCGCTGACCAGCGGCCGGGGGACGTCGTGTTCCTGGCCAGGCTTGGGGGCCTTGGGCAGGAATTGGCCTGCCTCGTCCCGCGTGAACCAGGCGAAGTCCTGGTTCCAGGCTTTGGCCCAGCGGGCCTCCAGCGGCCGATCGCGCGGCAGATCGCGGGTGTTGACCCGCACCACGAGGCCATTTGCGGGATAGAATCGATCGCTACGGTTCAGAGTAGCGGCCTCGAGGACAGACTCGCCGGCGGTTTGGCGGCCCTCGGTCTTGAGCTGCTGCCACTTGGCCAGAAGGCCTCGCGAAGCTTGCGGGGCCACGAGGTCGCGGGTCATTGCTGTTCCAGGAGGCCAGCAGGGTGCCGCAGGCGGTGGTGGCGTAGGTTCCCTGGCGAGTGGAGGTTGGCCGGGTGCGGCCCGCGTAATGGCCTTGCTCGGCGATCTTCTGGAACAATCGGCATTCGGCGTCCTTTCCCGATTGCAGATGCCCCACCTCATCAGCGGCTCGGGAGGACAGTTGAGGTCAAGTCCCTGACCTCGGGGTTGGACCGCAGACCGCCTGGCGATCACTCCGTTGTTTCATGTGCAGCCCAGCGGTGTTCCGTTCATGGGCTCAGAGGAGGATAGGCTGGTCGGTTTTCAGCGCTTCCTTGACAGCGGCGTTGAACGAGTCCCGCCAGGGGATCTCCAGGAAACTCAGCTCCTGGGCACTCGGGCGGATGTAGTCGCGCCAGTGTTCAATCGTCTGATCGTTCAGCTCGGCCGGCGCCCGAGTATGCCGACTACGGCGAGAAGGGCTCCAATCATCACGCACATCCTCTCCTCAAGGGTACGACAGATCCCTGCCTCGGCTCCACGGACCTCGACGACGATCGCGGCCGTCAGCCGACACCCTCGATGATGACAGATCGGCTGTGAGTCGGCAACCAAGCCCCTCGCCGATGACGGCCGGTTAGGAAAGCCGGGCAACTGGTTCACGGCTGGGGGCGAATGTGCAGCAGGCGGGCGGAATACGGAAGAACAGATTTCGCCGACGCTTTCGGCAAAACTGGTCCCCAAGTATGGCCAGCTCAGATGCGCGCTGCACAGCAAGACGCACCGGTATCAAGGTCACGTCGATCAGGCCGACGATCGCTGTCCAACAGGTGAATGGCCCGTGTGAGGCCGCATCCGAGCATAGAAAGACGACCACTTCTGCGACCTCGTCCGGCTCGCACCACCGGCCCTGTGGAACTACTGACAACATCGCCTGCTCGGCACCGGGCGGGATGAGTTCACCATCCGTTCAGCCAGGGGTGTGCGGACCATCTCTGACGCTACGGCATTCACTCGGATTCCGCGCATAGCGTACCCGAGTACTGCTGCCTTGGTGAGACCAGAAACGCCATGCTTGGTAGCGACGCTACCGACGGCCACACCTGAGCCCGACCAGTCCGACCACAGAGCCATTATTCACAATGGCGGCCCGTTGCCGTTTGACCATCTCGGGGATTTCATATTTCATGCACAGCCACACACTCGTCGTGTTCGTCGCCAGGGGCGTGTTGCCAATCTGCCTCGCTCGTTTCGACGACACCGGCAGTCGACTTCTAAACCGGCATTTCGGCCGGCAGGCAACTTGCGCTGGCACCGTCACCGCCAGACGTAAGTTCCCACGGCCCCGGCAGGCAGGCTCGAAGTCACCAGATCGTCCCCGTCTCGGATGCTGAAGGTCTGCGCCGAGCGGCCGTCATTGAGCACGATCAGCACCTTCCGCACCTGGGGTGTCTTGAAGGCAACGTTCGGAAGCAGGTGCAACTCATTGGTCGCGATACGCACGGACCCGGGCCGGACGAACTTGGAGGCGTGCGCGACGATGTAATAGGCGGGATTGCGCGTGACCCTGTTGCCGTCGATCGTGACGCGCCCAGGCAAGTTGTACAGCCTCCCGGCGTGTGGGGTTCGATACCTGGGATCGGCCGCCAGGTTCCATTCGAGCACCGTGCGGCTCCAGTTGCGGGTGGCGCCGATCGTCAGCTCGCGGGTATGCCAGGCGAGGTCGCCCCTCAGATTGCCGGGCACGCCGATCCACTGCTCGGTGAAGTAGAGGTTTTTCTTCGGATGGGCCTCGTGGACGGTGGACATCGCGTCGATCTTCCCGGCGTAGAGATGAAACGCGGCGCCATCCACAAATTTCTTCGCCTCGGCATCGTTGAGGATGGAGATCGGATAATCCGGCCGATCACAGTTGTGGTCGTAGATGATGATCTTGGTGTCGAGCCCGGCCTGCTTGAACGCGGGGCCAAGGTGGTTCTTGATGAACTCAGCCTGCTCCCGCGCCTGCATCAGGAGACTCGGGTTGTTTCCCGGGTGCAGGGGTTCGTTCTGTACGGTGATGGCATCGATGCGGATTCCCTCTGTCTTCATGCCCTGGATGTACTTCACAAAGTACTTCGCGTAGGCCCCGTAGAACTCCGATTTCAGGCTCCCGCCGACGGATTCCTGGTTGCTCTTCATCCAGGCTGGCGGCGACCACGGCGAGCCCATGATCTTGATATCCGGGGCGATCTTCAGAATTTCTTTCAATACCGGGATCACGTCCGCGCGATCCGGGGCCAGGCTGAAGCTGTTTAACTCGGGATCGACTCGCCCGGGCGGAAGATCATCGTAGGAGAAAACTCGCTGGTTCAGATCGGAGGCCCCGATCGACACCCGCAGATAGCTTACTCCGAGGCTCGTGCCATCGGTGGCGAACAGCTCCTTCAACAAGGCGCCGCGACTGATGGCGTCCATGCGGATGAGGTGCCCGGCACTGCCGCCGGTCAGGGTATACCCAAATCCATCGATCGTCTGGTAGGTCTTTCTCTTATCGATGTCGATCGTCAGGGTTCGGTTCCCGGCGTTGCCGAAGACGATGCCGGTCTTCTGTTTCTCGAACCGCGCCGACCCGTCCGGGTCGGTGAGCCATAATTCCACCTGGGCGTGAACATTCGATCCTGGAGGAATGCTCCGCCGAGCAGCATAACGAAGAGCAGCGCGTGTCGGAGGCTTCGTGCTCGCGAGCCCAGGGGGGCCGCCGAACGCCGCGAACACGGTCGTTCTCCCAGGGACGATGTGCGTCCGGATCCTGATGCGTCTCCTCGAGGGATGAGGCCGGACGTCGCCGAACAACGACACTCAGCGGACCGGCCCGCCGAGCATGATCCTCGATAATACCAGAAGCCGTGAGAACGCGTACGGGTAGTCGGAATCGCTCCCCCGCTCAAAAGGCGTGCCAAGTTACCAGTGCTGATGGCGGACGGTCACCGGTCACCCACATTAGGGATCCTTCACCCGAGCCTCTGGGTATGTGCTAGGGGTTCGAGTCCGCACAGCAAGCGTTTGTGCACGTCGGTCCGACATCCATGAGGAATCCTCTGTCAAGACCGGAGCAAGACGATCACGGAACTACCCAGACATCCATTCGGCATCATCCGCAAATGCGGAGCGCCACGAAAGACTATGCGGTTGCTCCCATTCACACCAGCGGCGTCGCGTTGCGCCATGTCGGACCTCGGGATGCAACCTCAGTCCCGCTCTCGATCATGACGTGAAACCTCTAGAACATAGTATTGATTATATGATCATAACTATGGAATCGGTTTGCTTTGCTATTTGGCCAGGGCCAGATTCTCCTCCCAAACGGTTCCTCGCTTCAGCATGGCCGACATCACCCGCACCAGTTTCGCACCGACAGCGCGTTCGGAAAGCGGCACAAGGCCACGGGACGCACACAGGGCGAGCACAAGGCCACGCACCTGCGGGAGGCAGAATGGATAGATTTAAGCAGTTGCGCGGGTTCGCAAGTCCAGGGCTTGTTGAGAATTCTCACCACCAAGGGCAGGCTGGCATCGCATGGCCGCCCATTCATCCTGGGCGAACCTTCGTAGCCAATTGCTCGTCCTCACGAGCTACGCCGCCGCGGGCGTGTCGCCGTGGCGGTGCGTGCGGCTCTTGACGCGGAGCGGATTGTGCAGAGATCATGAGAATGCCATCGGAGTCGCTCTCATGTCCCATTCGTCCCGTGTCCATATGCCATGCTTGCTGATCTTGCGATCGGGGCTGATGATTGCTGCAGGGGTTGCGTTGGCTTGGCTGGCCTGGACCCGCTTGATGCCCGATCCCTTAGCGGCGGGGCTGAGGGCTTATGAGCAGCGGGCGTGGGGCAGAGCGGAAGCCGAGGCGTCCGAGCGGTTGAAGGCTCGACCCAGTGACCGTGAGGCATTGCGCTTGCCAGCCCGCGCGAAAGGCCGGCAAGGCCGGGATGTCGAGGCTCAGACAATTTACCGCCAGCGTCTTGGGTTCGAGTCGATGACAGCCGAGGACTTCGTCGTCGCTGCCTCGGGGCTTCGGCGCAAGGGACTTTACGATCAGGCCAGGATCTCCCTCGAGAGGGCCCAAAAGTTTGAACCGGACTATCCCGAGATGCTTCATGACCTGGCGAGCCTCGATGCTACGACCGGCCGCCTGGCTGAAGGTACTGAACTTGCCGAGCGGCTGATTTGCCGGCCAGGGTGGGACGTCAAGGCTTTGCTGCTGCTCGCCAACCTCCGCGAGCAGCTCGACGACCCAGCAGGGACGGTCGAGGCACTCGAGCTGGCGCTGCAACGCGACCTGGCCCTTGCGGCAGCAGACTTCTCTGTTTCGACGGTGCAGAAACGCCTTGCCCGCGCGCTGCTCCAGATCGGGAGGCCGGCCGAGGCCCGCGGTTACCTTGCGGCCATCCTGGCCAGGGGGGCGACCCCGAGGCCTCATGGCTGCTCAGTCGTGCTCTTCTTCAGCAAGGCGACCTCCCAGCCGCGACGGCCGCACTGGCTCAGTCCGAGGGTTACGGCGACCGCGATCCGACACTGCCCGACCCCTCGCCCTACGCAGGTGCCGCGCAGTCGCCGAGTGTCACCGAAAGCAGTATGAAGCACAACAATCGAGCCGGCACTCGCAAACGTTTCACTCGCCCGCCGAGCTCGCGTCGCTGCCGGCATTCGATGGGCAGTTTATCGACCCCAGCGACGTCAAGGTTCGGCACAGCCTACGCCGCCAGGAAGAGCGGCTCCAATGGGAAACGACCGACGACGATCGAGTCCAAAGCGCGGTGATTCATTACGCATTCGGCTCGGGGAACGTGGCCATAACCCTGGTTGGAGAGGATGCGGCTGGAGACGCGCGTGAGCTGCGGCTGTCTCATTATGGCCGGCTGTCCGGCTGGGATGTGACCACCGGGCATTTGAGCCAGCCCCAGGATCGTCATGAATTCCTGGGTCGACCGCTGGGGCGAGACGGCATCCGGAGATGCTTGGAGTGCCACACGACAAACGCTCGCATCGCGCGCGAGGCGGCCGGGCCGGCCGCCGCCGATCGGGGCATCGGTTGCGAGCGGTGCCACGGCCCCGCGGCGAATCATCGCTTGGCAATCGCCGGGCGTTTCCCCGAACTGGCGGTCGCCCGACCCCGGCTCGCGTCGGCCGAACAAATCATGAGCCTGTGTGCCATGTGCCATCGCCCCAAGGAGTTCAAACTTGCGCCCGGAGATCATCTGTCGCCCAGGTTCGCGGCGTCATCCCTTGCATGGAGCCGGTGTTATACCGAGAGCGGCGGAGCCCTGAGCTGCGTGACCTGCCACAACCCGCACCGCAACGCCGAGAGCTCCGCCTCCTACTACGAGGCCCGCTGTGTGGTCTGCCACTCGCAGACTCAACTCGCGTCGTCGCCGTCCGAGTCTCGGCGAAATCGCGGGGCTTCCAGCGCTCCCTGAAACCGTGTCTCGAATCCCCTGCCCCGTGAGTCCGGCCCGTGACTGTCTCGGGTGCCACATGCCTGAAATCGACGGAATTGTGCCCCACGCTCGTTTCACAGATCATTATATCCGCATCCGTCGTCACGCGTCCAGAGGGGCGCGAAAGCCAGCCCTCGTCGGGAGCCGCGGCCATCAGATTGCGGCCCATCATTAACTGCCCATCACTAATCGCCGTAGAGCAGGTGCTCCGCCACCTGCTTGTGCCAGGCCGCTTTGTCGAGAAACAGCAGTTCGTCGAGTTCGGCGGACGTTTGGACCGCGTCCCTCTCAAGCGCATCGTGAAACCTGCAATTGCCGAAGAGGATGTCGATTGGCCGCTTCACCGTCTCGTACTCGTAGGGTGGATCGCGCCAGGCGAACTCGCTCGGCCACAGCCGGCGGATTGTGGTGATGACAGCCAGCGTGGTGCGCACCGGCTGGAAAGTCGGCGGAGCGGTGACATGTAGGTATAAGCCTCCGCAGCTCTTGTCGCGCCATTTGTGGAACGTTGGGAGGAACCGGACTGGCCGCAGGCGCAGTCCCGTCAGCTTGAACGGCTCCAGCGCCGCGAGCAGCTTTATCGGGCTGACAAAGGGTGGTGCCAAGTACCTCGAACGGCGTGGTCGTGCCCCGGCCCTCGGAAACGTTGGTCCCTTCGAGCAGCACCTGCCCCGGATAGACAAGGCAGCCCTCCCAGCGCGGAAGGTTGGGCGAGGTCAGAACCCACGTCCGCCCAGTATCGGGCCAGAGCATGCGCCGGGACCACCCGCTCATCTTCACGACCGATAAGTCGGACCCGATGTTATGCCGGACGTTGAGCCACTGCGCCAGCTCGCCTATTGTCATGCCGTGCCTCATGGGGATTGGCGAACGGCCAACGAAACTGGCGTAATGCAGGTCAAGGAGCGGCCCTTCTACGAACTCGCCGCCGAGCGGGTTGGGGCGGTCAAGCACGACCACGGGAATTCGCGCGCGCAGCACACGCCTCCAGGCACGCCATCATAGTCCAGACGAACGTGTAGATCCGGGTACCGACATCCTGCAAATCGATGACCAGGCACTCCAGTCCTTGGAGCATGGCCGGCGTGGGCTTCCGCGTCTCACTGTAGAGGCTGTAGACCGGCACGCCGAGCTCCGCGTCTCGGCCGTGCCCAGTTTCGATCATGTTCTCCTGCTGCTCACCCCAGAGCCCGTGCTGCGGCGAGAACAATGCAGCGAGCCTTCCGGGAAAGCGGCGGGCGAGAATCGTCGAAGCGTATTCGAAGTCCTTGTTCACCGACGCCTGATTAGAGAGCACTCCAAACCGCGCCGTGTTGCGAAGCACCTTCGGCGGCGATTCCAGGCAATTCTCCAGTCCGGTAGTCACGCTAGCCATGATCAGCGGTCGCTCGGGCGTGGCGAAGATGGCCGTGCTTTACGGCTCTTGTCCCGCGATATTACGGGGGGCAAGAGCGTTCTGGCAACACCACACCAAGATTCAAGTTCCAACAGACGCCGGAACGAGCAGGAATCACACAGATCTCACGGTTATCGTGCGGTAAACGCGCAGAACTCGAGTCGTGTTTTGGAGAGGTCAGAACGATTGCACGGCGCGGGATTGGAACCTGCGACTTCCACCGTGTGAGGACGACCCATACGCAAGAAACCCGTGTTTTTCAGCAACGGCGACATTCAAATTCTCCAATTAATCGTTAGTAATGCATCGCGAAAACTGACGGGACCGGCCGCGGGAGGGGCGCCGAGTGCGGCCGTGTCCTTGGGACCACGCGAAGGCCGAGCACTTCCCGGTAGAACTCGGCGAGCGCGGCCGAGTCCCGCGCGTTGAGGCCGACTTGGAGGACTCCGATCAGCTGACGCTCTCCTTGCTGGGCCACCCTCTCTCCCGTTTCCTTTGCCCCGGAAGGCATCCGGACCGAGGGCGTGTTCGAGTGGGAGCACCGGGTCGTGAAGTTGACCGGGACCCCGGCTGGACATTCTGCTGGGCCGCTCCGCTGCTCGACGATCTGGGCGAGATCGTCGGGTGGGTCGGGATGGCAAGCGAAGTGACGGCGCGGCGGCAAGCGGAGGGGGAGGCGAGAGACGCCAGCGGCGATCCACAAACGACCTCGCCGGGACAAGGCATCTCTGCCATCAACGGACGCCTGATGCCGATGACGCTCGGTCTGGCTTACCGACCAATGGCCTGTCTGTCACCCACGTCCTGTTCCGCGCTTCGGTCCGACATCCATGCGCTAGCCCCTGTCAAGACCGGAGCAAGACGATCACGGGATTACCCAGACATCCATTCGGCATTATCCGCGAAAGCGGAGCGCCATGAGAGAGTATGCGGTTGCTGCCATTCACACCAGCGGCGTCGCAATGCGCCATGTCGGACCCCGGGATGCAACCTCAGTCCCGCTCTCGATCTTGACATTATCCCTATCATCATATTATATGATTGGATAAGCAGTCCTCCTTGTTACGCCGCGCTCGGCTTCTTGGCCAAGTCCAGATTCTCCTCCCAAACGGTTCCGTGCTTCAGCATGGCCCACATCACCCGCACCAGATAATGGGCTGTGGCCACCAGCGCGATTTCTTGCTGCGGGGGAATTCAGGGTGGCAGGAACCGAAAACTTGTCTTAATGCACTTTCCTCCTTATCGGTTCCGGCATCTACTTTCTCCGCAGTGCCTCCATGGGCTCGGCACAGACCGGCACCTGCTTTCCAGTTTAACCTTCGACCGGAGTCGAATTTCAAGTCGGAAGGGGCTTCCGCTGCGGACCGGTGTCGAGCCGGCCCGTGGTCTGGACCGCTTCCTGTCTCAGAGGAAGTACGGTGATCTGTTGTCGTCAGTGAGCAACACTCGGGGATATCGAGGCAGGAGGGCCTGAGTCGTTCACTCGGTATGCGACCGAGTGTATGCTGAGCGGCAACCGGAACAAATCGGAAAAGACGCGAGCGGAGTGCCGCCATGACGTATCCATGTCTCTTGTGTCTCTTCCTGGCTGCCATGGGGACTGACGCCGAGAACAAGACGCAGGCAGGAAAACTCTTCGTGGAGCACCCCACGCTCCGGAACCTGGGCTTCGAGTGGGCAATCCGCGGGGATGCGAATCGGAATGCGACGGTCTCGGTGCAGTTTCGGGCGGTCGGTGAAGCTGGCGGGCGACAGGCGCTGCCACTGGTGCGAATCGGTGGCGAGAACGTTTACCGGCTGCGCGAGAATCTCGACTACACGGTTCCCGACGGATTTGCCGGCAGCATCCTGAACCTGCAGCCTGGGACGGAATATGAGTGCCGTCTCGAGTTGAGCGACCCGGACGGGACCAGCGGCCAGACTGCGCACACCGTGCGGGTGAAAACACGCAGCGAGCCGCAGCCTTCCAAGGAAGGTCGTACGCTGCATGTTTACCCCTCAGACTATAAGGGCGCGCGCCAGGAACCCAGCTTCACGAGCCTCTTGCAGGCATACTACGGCGCGGGGTTGGGCGACTGGAGTGTTGTCTGGGAACGCCGGGCGCAGCCGGGTGATACGATCCTGATGCATGCCGGACTCTACAAGCCCGAGCGGCTGAACTACGTGGACCCGATGATGACGCCCTTCGATGGCACAATGTCGCTGACGTTGAGAGGAACGCGAGAGAAGCCGATCACGATCAAGGCGGCCGGCGATGGGGAGGTGATCTTCGACGGCGCCGGCAATCACCGGCTGTTCGACGTCATGGCGTCGCGGTACCACATCTTCGACGGACTGACGATTCGCAACACCGATGTGGCCATCTTCGCCGGCCAGAAGGAGGTGCTCGGCGCGGTAGGACTGACGGTCAAGAACTGCCGCTTTGAGCAGGTGGGATTCGGAGTATGGACCGAGTATGCCGGCTCCAGTGACTTCTACATTGCGGACAACCTGTTTCTCGGCCGCGATGACCGCTTCCGGTTGATCGGGTGGACAGGACCGATGTGGGCCAGCGCGGGGGCCTACGGCTCCCACTTGCTCACGAGCTATTACGCGATCAAGGTCTACGGGCCAGGGCATGTGATTGCCCACAATGCGATCGCCTATTTCCACGACGGGATCGGCATCTCGACGTATGGGACGCCACCGCAGGATCCTGACCAGCAGGCCTCATCGATCGACATCTACAACAACGATCTGCACCTGCTAAATGACGACTTCGTGGAAACCGACGGCGGGGTTCACAATGTGCGGGTCATGAATAACCGCGGGGTCAACGCCGCGCAGGGTGGATACAGTTCTCAGCCGGTGTTTGGCGGGCCGGTCTACTTCATTGGAAACATCCTGTATCACGTGCCCACGGGCGTGGCGTTCAAGTTCTCGGCCAAGCCGGCCGGCCTGTTCGTTTACCACAACACGATCATCGGGGAGCAGGTGTTGCGGGAGCCATCGTCCAACATGCACTTTCGCAACAACCTGTTCCTGGGCAGGGACACGCCCGGCCGCGGCATTATGACCTGGGCGAACGCGACGGATGCGTTCAGCTCGGATTACGACGGGTTTCGCCCGAACATAGGTGTGACCGAGCAATACACGTGGCTGGCGCCAGAACCGGGCAGCGATTGTATGAGCCCAAGCCCGACGATTGGAAGAGCTTCGCAACACTGGCTGATTTCCGCGCGGCAACGATGCAGGAGACGCACGGCGTCGAAGTTGACTTCGGCGATTTCGAGGGGTTGGTCCCCCCAGATCCGGCCAACCGTCACGCGGTCTATCACGCCGTGGACCTGAACTTCCGGCTCAAACCGGCAAGCAAGGCAGTGGATGCGGGCGTGATGATTCCCACCGTGAACGACGACTTTACGGGCCGCGCCGGACCTGGCGCGCTGGAAGTCGGAAAGCCAGAGCCCAAGTACGGGCCAAGGTGGCTGACATGGCAGCCGTTCTACCGATAGTCGCAAAACTCAAGTCGCCTCCAACATGATGCCGCCATCGAGGGTCCCACAACGCAACCACACACGCTTAAACCTGGAAGCTAGCCATGAATCGTCGGATCTTCTTGCGGTCCTGTGCCGCGTCAGGTCTTGCCGGCTTGACGACGCGCCGAGTGATGGCGCGCGACGAGGAAAGTCGCTTCCCCAAGCCCCCGCCGTTACCATTCCGCGATGAGAAAAGCGATCTCAAGATCACGAGGATCCGTGCGGTTCGGCTTGCTCCGACTCAACCCTTACCGAAGTACGAACAGACGCCGGGAACCTGGAACACGACCGACGTCGAGATCGCCAACCCGCTGTCGATCTATCCGAAGTTCAAACCGAGGCGCTCGTTGTTCTATGCCAAGGATCTCGGCCCCGACACGGTGATGGTCGAGACGAACAAGGGGATCACCGGATTTGGTTACGGCGGACCGGGCGCGGCCTTCGTGGTCGAGCACCAGCTCCCGAAACTTCTGCTGGGCGAAGATCCATTTCAGCTCGAACGCTTATGGGACATCATGTGGCGAGGAACGCTGTACTACGGCAGAAAAGGGATCGCGGTTCACGCAATCAGCGCGGTTGACAACGCGCTCTGGGATATCGTCGGCAAGGTGCTCAAGACCCCCGTCTATCGGCTCCTGGAAGGAACCGACAGAGATCGTGTCCCATGCTATTGCACGGGCAACAACATCGAGCAGGCGGTCGCATTCGGGTTCAAGAAGCTCAAACTTGCCATTCCTCACGGCCCAGCCGACGGCGAAGTCGGACTGGAGAAGAATGAACGCCTGGTCCAGCGAGCCCGCCAGTTGCTCGGTCCGGGTGGCGAGATCATGCTCGACTGCTGGATGGCCTTCACCGAGGAATACACCGAGAAGCTGGCCGCGCGACTGGAGCCGTACCGGATCTACTGGATGGAGGAATGCCTCATGCCCGACGACTACGCGGGTATGGGGCGAGTCAACCAGAAGATCCAGTCAACTCGAATGGCAACAGGTGAACATGAATCGACTCGCTATGGATTCGAGTTGCTGGCGAAATTCGATGCAGCGGATATCTGGCAGCCCGACATGCAATGGTGCGGCGGATTGACCGAACTGCGCTGGATCGATGCACTTGCCCGTGCCAGGAAGATCCCCGTCATTCCCCACGGCGGATGGCGGGGAGGTGCCGCTCACTTCGTGTTCGCCAACAAGAATACCCCGTGGTGCGAGATGTTCATCCCCTGGCCAGGTGGACCCAAAGAAGTCTACGAGCGATTCGAGGAAGAGAACCACGTCACGCGAGGTCCGGAGGGCGTCTACATGCGACCTCCCGATCGTCCGGGCTTCGGCTTCGATCTGAAGCCGGCGTGATCCGGATGGCCGATCGAGCCCGTGTCGATCCTGGGTGACGGAGAACTCGAGCGGCGGTTCGACACGAAGCCAGAGGAGGAATGACGATGAGCGGAGATTGGGACGGCATCATTCTTGGCACCGGCCACAACTCCCTGGTGCTGCAGGCCTACCTCGCGCGTTGCGGCCTGCGGGTCCTGAGCCTGGACCGGGCGATCGTGCCCGGAGGCGGGCTGGCCACCGTGGAAAACCCGCGCCTCCCTGGCTTCCGGCACAATACCCATTCGTTCTTCCACCGCGCCGTCACGATGATGCCCTGGTACCGCGATCTAGAGCTGCTCCGGCACGGGGCCGTCTATCTCGAGCCCGAGCTGAACGTCGCCTTGATCCTGCCTGATGGGCGATCCTTGGAGTGGTGGACCGATTTCGACAAGACCGTGGACTCGTTTGCGGAATTCTCCCTGAGGGATGCGGCCACTTTGAGCGCTGGGTCGAGGAGTTCCGGCCGATCGTTGAGCACATCATCCTGCCCGAGGTGCAGTCACCGCCCTTGCCGCCCGAGCGCCGGAGCGAGCTGTTGCAACGCTCGGCCCTGGGGCGGCGGTTCCTGGAGGTCTCGCGCGCACGCCCCTGGAATTCGTCCAGGAGGAATTCGAGCACGAAGTTGTCCGCGCCGGACTGCTGTTCTTCAACGGCATGCGAGAGATCGACTTGCAGGCACCCGGATTCGGCCACTCGATTGCAGCGATTCTCGCTGGTCGCCACAAGGCCCAGATGTGCCTGGGCGGATCGATCAGGATGGCGGAGGCGCTGGTCGAGGACATCCGGGACCATGGGGGCGAGATCCGCACCGGAATCCAGCCCCAGGCGATCCTGACGCGGAAGGGGCGGGCGATCGGCGTGGAGCTGGCCTCTGGCGAGCGCATCGAGGCCTGGGCCTTCATCGCCTCCGGGCTTAACCCGCAGCAGACTTTCTTGGATCTGCTGGACGCGGAGGCGGTCCCACCGCCGACGAGCGAGGGCGCTGCCGGCTTCCGCTACAACCAGATCGCGCCGTTGTTCTCCTTGAATCTGGCGCTCCGGGAGCCGCCGCGATATGCGGCCGCGGAGCATCGGCCTGAATTGAACAGTGCCTTCATGGTCATCCTCGGCCTGGAGCGGATGGACCAGTTCTACGAGATGGCCATGGCCCACGAGCAAGGAGAGATCCCACCCCCGATCATGTGGGGAGCATGTCCGACTCTGTTCGACCCCAGCCAGGCACCTCCGGGTCGACACACGGCATTCATGTGGGAGAAGCTCCCCTACGCATTACACGGGGACGCCTCGAACTGGGACGCGGAACAGGAGGCGCACGGCCGAGCGATGCTGGCCTTCTGGACGCGTTTCGCCCCCAATCTGGCCGAAGACGGAACTGTGCTGGATGCGTTCACCCGCTCGCCCCTGGACACCGAACGCAGCCTGCCGAACATGTGCCGCGGAGACCTGCTCGTCGGGTCATTGTCGTACGGACAGGTCGGCTACAACAGGCCGTTTCCCGGCGCCGGTCAGTATCGGACCCCTGTCGGCGGCCTCTACCTGTGTGGTGGGTCAACGCATCCGGGGGGCAACATCACGGGCTTGTGCGGCTACAATGCCGCCGCAGTGCTGGCCTCCGACCTGGGCCTGGACAAGTGGTGGAATCCTCCTCAGGTGGAGCGCGCCTGGCCAGCTCGGTGAAGCCCGGTCGCCCTGAGCAAGAAAGGCGTGGTATCCGCACCTCTGCCGGGTGGGCCAGATCCGTGGGCCAATCAGACGCTCTTGACTATGTGCGCAGAACCTTGATACCCGTGCAGCCTGGCCGTCGCGTTCTCACCGCCGAGGAGTTCCGGGGACACCTTAACTAACTCCCAACGCCGGATTTAGCCCGGATCGTTCCAGCGGACCGTTTATTGCTGGCGGTTACACCCGCCCAAACACCCGCGTCATGCCTGAGACGTCCGCCCTTGGTCGTGGTCGAGGCGGACTTCCTTGCCTGTCCGCCTGAAAACAGCTCGAACAACTTACCCTTGCCCATCCCGCGGCCGGTTTCTCAGACGGCGAACAGCGGCGCCGGCGCAAGATCACAACGAGCACCCTGGTCAGCAACTCAGCCAGGCCGTCCTCGAGGATCGATTGCAGGACGGCGCTGGAGTTCTTCCCGCACCACCAGCCCGCGATCAGGTTTTCCAGGAACGCGAACCCCAGTATGAGAATGCCGAAACGGAGCCTTTTGTAAAGGGTCGAGACGATCAGCGGGCGATTGCGGAAGTGATCCCCGATCCCAAGAGCGTTCCCAAGGACGATCGCCTTGGTCAGCGCGAGTGCTTCGACGAGGCTGCAGTTTGCCCGTCGAGTTGTGCGGCCCAGCGAGTCACCTTTTCTTTCCTCTTGCGCGCGTCGGTCCGCTATCGCTATCCATCCACGAGGAAGCCTCTGTCAAGACCGGAGCAAGACGATCACGGGACTACCCAGACATCCAATCGGCATCATCCGCAAAAAGCGGAGCGCCATGAAAGAGTATGCAGTTGCTCCCATTCACACCATCGGCGTCGCAATGCGCCATGTCGGACCTCGGGATGCAACCTCAGCCCCGCTGTCGATCTTGACGTGAAACCTATCAATCACATATAGCTATATAGGAACACTAATCAATCATTGTAAGCCCGCCCGGTTACAGCCCGGTCGATGTGACCAAAGCGCTTGCAGACGGGGACTGATCAGAGGAATGGCTCAATTGCTGGGATACTAAATCGCGTGGCGAGAGGTCATACGTTATCTCTGTTCGGCCTGCGAGAGGTTGCTCTGAAGGTTCACGCAGGGTATGAAAGCTCGATGGCGAATACACAATGCAAACCTGAGTTCTCCTGTACTACTTCCGAGGGGCGACATGTGTCAGTCGAAATCTCGTGGTCATCACGACGGACATTCCCATCATCATGGCACCCAGCCGATTCGACCGCGCTCCTCGGCTCGAGACGTGGTCACTCCTGATTTTCAACCGACTCGCCGTCAAGTCTTGGGGCGACTGACGACCGCCGGGCTTCTCTCGTCCGCGAGCGGCTTGCCATTGGGATCGCTGGTCAAGGCGATTGCTGACGAAAACCAACCTTCGCCTCGCGGCCAAGCTCAAGCCACGCTCTTCGACTTCAAAAAGGTCGCAGACGGCATTTACGGCGCGATCGCGAAGCCTACCGCGATGCTGAACTGCAACGCGGCGGTCATCGTGAATCGCGACCACGTTCTGGTCGTCGACACCCACTCGAAACCCTCGGCCGCGAAAGCGCTGATCCGGCAGCTCCGGGACGAGATTACCCCGCTTCCTATCCGGTATGTGGTCGACAGCCACCTTCACGGTGACCATGCCATGGGCAACGAAGCCTACCCCGAGGTTTTCGGTGGCGGAGTCGAGGTGATCTCCTCGGTGAAGACGCGCGAGTGGTTGGAGAAGCTTGGATTGTCACGGCTCAAGGAGTCGATCGACTACGTTCCAAAACAGGTTGCCGAACTTCTCAGCAAACTGGAAACGAGCAAGGACGAATCGGAACGCGCCATTCTCAGGGCACACATCGAGGGACTCGAGGAATACAAGAAGGAGATGACGCCTCCGCGCCTGACTCTCCCGTCGATGACTTTTGAGCAGCGCCTCGTCATCCACCGCGGCGGCCGGGAGGTCCATCTTCTCTTCCTGGGTCGAGCGCACACGGCGGGTGACGTCGTTGCCTTTGTCCCCTCAGAGCGCGTGATCGCAACTGGCGACCTGATGCATGGCCTTCTTCCATACATGGGGGATGGCTTTCCAGACGAGTGGCCTGCCACCTTAAAGGCACTTGAGGCGCTGGAGTTTGACCGCGTCATTCCAGGGCACGGATCCATCCAGGAAGGCAAGTCCGTACTGTCCCAATTTCGCGGATATGTTGAGGAGATTACCGAGAAGGTTTCCCGGGGGATTGAACGCGGTCAGGCCGTCGACGAGCTCAAGAAGACGATCGCTCTGGGCACGCTCACTTCACTTAAAGCCGAGGATATGAGTCGTCGCGTCGAACGTGAACTGGGCACCCTCTTCCCGGTTCCGGAGACACCCGCCGGAATGCTCGTGGCGAGCGTCACGAGCAACGTCCAGGAAGTCTTCAACTATTTCACCCAACGTAAGGGCAAGCGCGAGCTCCCACTCCAGTGACTGCCTTGTCTGGGGCAGAGTTCCGTGGACGCCATACCGAACCGACGATTGGGAGTGCTTCGCGATCCGACCGAAGCGCACTGCGCCAAAGTGAAGGGAAGCGACTGAGTTCGGCCGCCCGCCTGTCGAGCAGGCCCAAATTGCCGGCCCGCCAAGCTGGGGCGGAGCGGACGGCGGGGATTGCACCCGAAACCGACATCCCATGACGGTATTTGGGCCAACGACTTCCTTGCTGAGCAGAGGGCGTTGGCTGTTCCTCAGCAGCTCGACACCGGCAGCGATCGACACGACCAGACACCAGTTGACGCGCAACGCGCAGGTCTTTGTGAAACTTGGTCCTCCCTCCCCGAGCATGTAATCCCGGCTATCCTGGCGCTAGCACAATCGGGCTGTGGGTAGTGCTTGCTCTCGCCAGATGGTTCTCGAATCTTCGGCCGGCGTCGCGGCGCTCAAGCTCGGGGCCGGCGTATACTACCCCCTCCACCCGCTGTCCTTGTTGCTCAAAGGCGGGACAGCCGGTCTGCAGGTCCGCAGCACCTAACCCTACCTCGAGACGGCTTCGGCGGGTTCGCGCATTCGTTCAGTGGCGTCTACGGAGACTCGAAGCGGACGACGGTCCTCTTATGGAAGACGCTCTCGGAATCACCGATGACCAGGTTGCCGGGGAACCAGCCCTCGTGTGACACCACGAGGACGGGATCATAAGCGTCGGCCGGTAAGTTGAACCGGCGCGTCATGGTGACGGCTTGCTGAGGTTGGAGTAGGACATCGAAGGGGACGGCCGCCGGATCGGTCTTGGGGTTATAGCAACGCCCACGGTCGTCCATCAGGTAGGCATGGACGCCACGTTCGCGTTGGGCGCGCCGCCGTGCCCGGCTGGAGACGCGAAAAGTCACCTCGTATGACAGGGCGCCCTCGGCGGCCAGGCGTCGCACGTCCGTGACAGCGATGCACCAATCATCCCAGCACTGGGCATCGCCCATGTGCAGCACGCGGCGGGGCGATAGCAGGGAGACGAGGATCACGATTCCGATGTAGACGCCGATCATGACACCGAGGCGGCGCAAGGTCGCGCGTGCCCGCACGGGTCGCCTGCGAAGAGCGGCCAGGCCGGCTAGAACGAGCATAAAGATTGAGGCGAGGAATACGACGATGAACAAGAGATCGAATACCGTCATCGCCTCGGGCCCTCAAGTGTGAGCAGATACTTTTCAGTGCAAAGTATCTGCCCGGTCTGGTCAACGATGGACAGGAGCCGCGGCCACGACGGTAAGACCGGTGCGTTGCTTGCCGCCGAGGTCCAATCGCATGTTGACTTCGGTCATTGACCTCGGCCGTCAAGTGTGACCAAGTTCTTTGCCTTATAAAGTACGTTCCCGGTCTTGTCAATGGGTGACAGGAGCCGAGGCCACGACCCACATGCTGCTTCCGCGAGTCCTTGTGAGCAAGCGTTTTGCGCCAGTCAGCTCCGCAGGCTGCAGCACTTCAGTAGCGCAATTGCGGTACCCATCAAATCACGCCCGAACATCCATGCTTATTTCGATCGGACCGGCACATACAAATAGCTTACCGCTGCAGTTGTGCGGCCCGGCGCGTCGCCGTTCTTTCGTCTTGCGCAGTCGGTCCGACTAAACCGACGCATCTAGCATGCGATTGCGCGTCGGTCGACGTGACACACGCGCGCTCGTTGGCCCGCCGTCACACCGAGAAACCGGTCACATTCAACACCTACAAGAAAGCCGACGACTTGATGAATCCACCGGGCTGAATCTTAGCTCGCCGATGTCGGCGGAGCCCCAGCGGAGCCCGCATTCGGAGCTGCGCTAGTTCGGGTTTCTTTGCTCGCTTGTATCTGCCAAATGCATATGGCCACTTCAGGGCGAGAACCGGCTTCTCGCACGTCTCCTGGTCGCTGGGCTTGCCATTGTACCAGACGACAAAATCACCATCGCACGTGGGACATCGAAAGCTGAAGCGAGGCCAGTCACCGCCCAGGATGTGAAATCCATCCTGAAACCTGCCGCAACACGGGCACCGAGGAGTAATGACCGGGAAGAGCTTCAATCCTCTGTAGAACGGGTACATTAAGGCAAGGTACACGAATAACCCGCCCAATGGCCCTGCTACCGAACGAGAATACCGAGGTAGGTGAGTAGACAGTAACTCCCCCACAACCATACCGATAGCGAAGCAAACGATCGCGAAAAACAAGTCCACCAGGCTGAACGCGTAGATCGTGTTCTCAGGTTCAATTTCATGCTCGTTTTGTGCCTGAACGTGTTTATAGATGGCTGCGAACCCCTCGTTCGCCGTGGTTTGAGAGGTGCCTGTAGATCATGAGCGTGCCTGCGCCGTGTGGTCAGGCGGTGCCACAATTCTGATGGTCGATGGCCGACGATTCAAGCGATCCCGACCTGCTTCGGTCCGACATCTATGAGGAAGCCTCTGTCAAGACCGGAGCAAGACGATCACGGGACTACCCAGACATCCATTCGGCATCATCCGCAACGGCGGAGCGCCATGAAAGAGTATGCGGTTGCTCCCATTCACACCAGCGGCGTCGCAATGCGCCATTCGGACCCCGGGATGCAACCTCAGTCCCGCTCTCGATCTTGACGTGAGCCCTCTCAGAATATTGTATGATTAGATAAGCAGTTTTCCTCGTTAAGCCGCGCTCGGCTTCTTGGCCAAGGCCGGATTCTCCTCCCAAACGGTTCCGTGCTTCAGCATGCCCCACATCACCCGCACCAGGTAATGGGCGGTAGCCACCAGCGCGATTTCTTTCGCTGCGGGTCACCTCGTTGGGCGCGCTCGAAGAACGCGCGGACACTCGGCGATCGGCGAATCGCTTGCCAGGAAGCCTACGCGACCAGCTGGCGGACCACCGGTGCCCCTCGCGTGTGATGTGCCCGAGCCGATTCCTGTCGCCAGACTGGTCCTGAGACGGAACCAGACCGAAATACCGGCCCACCGCCTTGGCATGTGGGAAGCGATGCGGATCATCGACGAAGGCGGCCACAGCCTCTGCCGGGCGAACACCAACTCCAGGGATGCTGCGCAGGCAAGCGACGGCAGACGGAAGGCGGCGAGGGCCACCTAATCAGTGTTCTCGTGCACGGGTGAATTGGGGCCGGGCTGCAACGACATCGCGCTTCCTCATATCCGCTTGAGGTCCCGTAGTGAATGTGCCAGCAGTATCGAAAGTGCGGGAGAACCCAGATCGGTCGACCATTGCCAGGGTGATACGCAGCGCAGACGCGGGCCGGACTAGAAAAATTTGCCGGACGTGTCGGGCTCGAGGCCGCGCGACTCGGATGACAGGGTGAGAGCAATGAGCCGGGTCACTCGCCCACGAGAACTGCCGCAGTCCAGTTTCCGGGAGCGTGAAAATGGGATGCCTGGCTCCCCACCCTCGGGGCTGGCCGACGCGGAGCGTTCGCGGTCGGGTCATCCCTCAACTGAGCCCACCGGGCGAGTACGTGCCCCGGAGCCGGCCCACCGAAGGGAAGGTGCGATGGCCCCACAATCAGCAGGTGCTCGATGGAGGACGCTTCAGGCTAAGGCCCATCTGCCCGAAGCCCAGGAAGTGATCCGGCGAGAGATATTCAAGGGCACCATCCGGGTCGTGCCGGGGCCAGGTGGCGGGATTCGCATCATCCCTATGACTGATGGCAAGCCCATCGAGGAACCCGAACCTTTTCCCTTTGCCGTGGGCGTGTGCGATCAGGCCCCTCGGAGAGAGTTCACCCTGCGCATCGGAAGGATCACGTCATGACGAAGAGCGACGTCCTGGGCGGGCGCTTCCGCGAGGTCCGCCTGGAGATCTATGGCCCACATGGCGGCCCTCTCCTGGCCGAAGCCCTGGAGATCCCCGCCCGGACCTGGGCACATTACGAGTCTGGCATCACCATTCCCGGCCTGGTTCTCCTCGACTTCATCGAGGTGACCGGCATCGAGCCTCATTGGCTCTTTAGCGGCGAAGGCGAAAAGTATCCGGTCGGTTCCTCGAGATTCCACGGTCCTCGGCTTCCGCTGGGGCCCGCTAGAGAGTTAGCCGCGATGCTCTAAAATGCAGACTGCGGAATGCCGCGTTCGGCATGCGTCAACGCTGGCCGGGATCGGCCAGCATGGCCTCCGCCTCAGCGCGAAAGCGGCTCAGTTCGCAGTTGTGCGGCTTGTGCCTTTCCATCCACTGCACGGCCCTGTCGAACCACGTCCGCGCCTGGTTGCGGTCCCCCTGGCGCAAGTGAGCCATGGCCAGGAAGAACCAGTCAAAGCTGTCACCGCCCTCCTGCATGCTCATCGCCGTTTCCAGCTCGGCGACTGCAGCCCTGTCGTCGCCGTTGCGGTAGTAGGCCACACCGAGGGTATTCCTGTAATTGGCGGTCTCCGGCCGGGCGGTGACGACCTTCCTCGCCAGCCGCACGGCCCGGGCGGCGTCCCGCAAACTCGGCTCCGGACTGGTCGCCAGGAACCACGCCAACTCGTTGTTAATTGCCGGGTCGTCCTCTTCCAGTTCGAGAGCTTTGCGATAAGGTTCGGCCGCTTCGGTCTGCCGGCCGAGCTCGCAAAGCAGACGAGCCAGCTCCAGGTAGCTCACGACCAGGTTGCGCCGGTGTTCCGGGTCCTCCGCAAAGTTGGCCTTTAGCGTTTCGTAACGGTGGATCACGCGGCGGCGGATATCTTCAGCCTCCTGCTTGCGGCCGGTACCCGTGAGGAGATCCGCCAGACCGGCCAGCGTCCGCGCCAGGTCTGCCCCGGGGTACACCGACTGGGGCAATTCCTCCACTAATCGATCCAGCAGATTCACGGCTTTCCGGTAGGAATGCTCCGCCTCCCGCGCCTGGCCCGCGGCGGCGAGAACTCGTCCGAGATTGACAAAATTACGGGCCACGTAGCGTTCAATTGAGCCTTTCAGTTGCCCGCTGGCGAGCACCCTCTGGTGGATCTCCAGGGCTTCGCGGATGGCGGCCTCGGCCTTGGAGCCTCGCCCCGTGTCCAGGAAGAACGTCCCCTGTTCTCCCAGGGCGAGGGCCAATTCCGCATTGAACGCCGGGTCGTCCGGCGCGGTGTGGACCGCGGCCCTGTCGAGCTCCAGAATACGGCGGTAAAGTGGTTCCAACTCGTCGGCCTGGGCCCAGCGCGAGAGCAGGCCGGCCGTGTTGAGCAGGGTGTTGGCGAGCGCCAACTGGTAGCCGGCCTCGTCCGGGGACTCGCCAGCAACTCTTCCTGAAGCCTGGCCGCCAGGTCGTAGGCCTCCCGTGCTTCGCGCACCTTGCCAAGGTCGCGCAGCGCGTTACCCCGCCACCGATGGCTGTGCGCCAAATCCATGCGAAGGGCCTTGCTGGCCGGCTCTTCTTTCAGCAAGCTGATCAGCAGGCTCGCCTGGCGACCCCAGGATTGCACCGCCTTGGCCGTCTGATCGAGTGTGAGGTGAATCCAGGCGACCTGGTCGAAAAGCCTGCGCGGCCTCTCGGCGCACCCTCGGGTCGTTGCCCTCCTCGGGAAGCAGGTCCTGGTAGAAAGCGAGGGCTTCCTGCAGCACGGCCTGCCCGGTGCGGTACAGCCCCGGTCGCTGCAACAGGTCGACCCCCAGGCGGTTCAGCCGGTCCACTCGATCGCGCACTATTCGCAGATGACCCTCGGCCCGCGCCTTCTCCTGACGGGCCACATCCCGTTCCCGCCGGAAGGCGACGGCGTTTTGCTGTGCATCGGCGGCGTTTCCGCGGTGCCTGCCACTGCCACAGAACACCAGAGCTGCCGGCCAAGAAGACAAGCAACAGCGCGGCCACCAGAACCGCGACGCCCGGGTTGCGGCGGCACCAGACGATGACCCGCTCGCCCGTCCCCACGGGGCGGGCGCGGACCGGCTCTCCGGCCCGGAAGCGCCGGACGTCGTCAGCCAAGTCCTGGGCGGTGGCATAACGGCGGCCGGGTTCCTTCCGCAGGCACTTCAGGCAAATGGTTTCGAGGTCGCGCGGCACAGTCGGCTGGAGGCGTCGCGGCGACACCGGCTCGTCCTGCCGCACCTGGCCCAACGTCGCATCAACCGTCGCCGCCGCGAACGGCGGGCGACCGGTCAAGACTTCGTAGAGGATGGCCCCCAAGCCGTAAACGTCCACCGCCGCGGTGACGGGCACGGACTTGCCCGCCGCCTGCTCCGGGGCCATGTAACTGGGCGTACCGACCACGTCGCCGCTGTGCGTCAGGTCACTGCCGGCCACGAACTTGGCGAGGCCGAAGTCGGTGACCTTGGCGCAGAGATCGGCGGTCAGAGGACGCGGTGGAGAAAATCGCGGGCCGTGCACCCCTTCGGCCTGTCTATCTCCTTCGACCTCTCCCCTGTGCAAGAGCACGTTCGCCGGCTTCAGGTCGCGATGGATGACCCCCTGCTGGTGGGCGTAATGGATGGCGTTGGCCAGCGTTTCGACGAGCCGCGCGGCTTCACCCGGGCGCTGGGGCGTGCTGCGCACAAGATCCGCCAGGCTTCCCCCTGACATGTACTCCAGCACCAGGTAGGGCTGGGACGTGGCCCCGCCCGCGGCAGGCACCTCGCCGAATTCGTAGAGCTGAACAAGGTGTGGGTGCCGGAGCCGGGCGACGGCCCGGGCTTCCTGGAGAAAGCGCTCGCGCCGTCCAGAGTCGGACAAGTGAGCGTCGCGCAGGAACTTGACCGCCACGTCGCGGTCCAACGCCACCTGCCGGGCCTTGAAGACCACCCCCATCCCCCCGGAACCCAGAGCTTCCACCAACTCTAAACCATGAACGCCTGGCCAGTCACCCAGCCGGACCGCGGGGACATCGCTGCGGCGATGGGGGCGGGTGGCGGAGGCCGGGGCCTCGGCCGCCGCTCCCAGTTCCTTGGAGTGTTCGAGCCGAGCAGCGAGGCCGCAGCGCTCTCGGCAGGCTCGGTCGATCGCGAGCAACTCCTCGGCGAGAACGGTTCGCTCGGGCCCTTCGCAATTGTCGAGATAGGTCGAGATGCACGGCGCCGCGGCGCCGGACCGCGCCCCCTTCCACGCCTTCTCGAAGCCATCGCAGACCGAATCGACCCGCGCCGCCGCTTCGAGGGAAAGCTGTTCGAATGCGATGGGCCACGCGGGATTCATGGCCGGCGATCCTCCAGCTCGTGTTTCCAGAGCAGGCGAATGCGGCTCACTTTACGCTCGATGGTGCGCGGCACGCAATCCAGCCGGGCCGCGATCTCCTCGTGGGTGTAGCCTTCGACTTTCCAGAGTGCGATTTGCCGCAGTTCGGGCTCCTGGAGCGAGTTCAGAAGGCGCCGGCACTCGTCGGCCAGCTCGGCGGCCTCCGCAGGGGTGGGCTCGCGGGTCAGCAACTGCGTGACGTTCTCGTCACCCGGGACCTCCGCCCGCCGATGCCGCCGGATCAGATCAATGGCCCGCGAGATGGTCCGTGTGGCCAGGAGCCGCCAAAGGTCGTCGCGGCCGGCCAGGTCCAGCGGCCGCGCCGGGTCGCTGAGGCGCTGGCAGACGCTGTGGAAAGAGCGCAAGGCCAGATCCTCATCATAGCCGCCCAAACCCGGGAGGTTCCGGAGCCGCTTGCTGGCCAGTCGGACCAGCCGGTCAAAGTACGCCGACAGCAGCGGGCGGACAGCCGAGCTGCTGCCGTCCTGCACGGCCCGAATCAGCCGGGTGATCGACTGGCTAGCCTCCGCCGGAGCTGTCATCGGTTTGCCCCTTTCGTGCTTTTCTAGGCGTAATGATACGATCCGCGGGGGGAAATAAGCAACGCCGAATGGGGCCGGAGGGAAAAAATCGGAGACGTGTCGGGCTCGAAGCCGCGCGACTCGGGCTCGGGCCGGTCAACCCGATCGGCAAATGGCCCTGGAACTAACGGCGGCCGGTTTCCACGCACCGCCGAGACAGGGACTGAGTGTCGCATCCGCGAGGCGGGTCCGGACGCAGCACAGGGTCCTCGCGCGGAAGGCGGAGTTCTTGCGATTCGGGGCCGCCGGTTGGCTGAGTCTCGGTCAAGCCGTCAACCGGCTGAGAGAGCATCCCGCCTGTGCCTATCATCTGATCCGACGGGGCCGGCGGGTGATCCAACGCGACACTCGAAGATTCTCCCGGTACAGCGCCACATGCAGTCCGGAGGCCAGGCTACCACGCGCGCAAGGATGGTTTAGCCGAACGGTTACGCGGCCGGAGGCCTTCGGTGGTAACTCCTCCACCGGTGGTGACTACGAAGGGTGAAGAGGCCTGAGCAGCAGGATTGTGTTGGGCTACCTGTCGACCGCGCCCGGCTGCGCTTCGGCCTTTATTCATCTCCTGACGGGTCATACATTCCGGGAACAGGGATGTTGTTCAGGTGGAGATAGACGCACAAGATCGCCCGGTGGTGGATCAGATGGTTGAGGACGAAACGCCGAATCACGGTCGCTCGCGGCATGGTGAAAAGCGGTGTTCCCGCCCAGAGCAGCGACCACGACTGCGTCATTTGGTCGTCTTTCACCACCGCGATCGCCCTCCTGGCCGCAGCGACGTTCCGATCAAACAGGTCGAGGATCTCCTGACGACTCGTCAGCTTCGGAGACTGATAGGGTTCGCCTCCTATCGGGGCGAAGTCCCACAAGGGCGCCGTGAGCCACCCTTCAACCCAGCCCAGAATCTCGGCGAGGTGGTTGGCGTTCCAGCCGATCGTGTGGGACGTGGGATGGGCTTGCCAATCCAGCTTGGTCTCGGGAACCCGCTCCAGCACCTTCCGCGTGTTCGCCATCTCCCGGTCGAACTCAGGTAGGATCGTTTCGGCGTAGTTAATGAGGTCCACCTGCTTATGGGGAGAATGTCGAGTGCTGTTGGCCGAACTTGTGATTCTCTAACCAATTTGCAAGAATACGAAGCGGCCACCGTAGGCTCGTCAATGACCGAAATTGCCAATTCGTCAATGGGTTGCGGCCAATTCAGACGCGAGAATTGACCGAGCAAAGCTTGCGAGGCACGGCTGAGGGCAAGAAACTAATGGATCAGCACAAATTCGCCTGCACGGAACAAGGAAGAGGTTGAGGCCCTTTGACTGTTCATCACGAACGCAACGTGAATGCGATGCCACTGCAACATAATCGGGACAACAAGACGGCTATTGAACTTTTTGTCGCTGGCGTCCGCGGCTGGGGATCATGGCGGTGGCGGCAACTCGAAAACAGCCAGTCGACCTGAATTCGGCACTTGCGACGGAACTTCCTCTGAAAATCTGGTTCCGAAAAACTACTGTCCTTCTCCCGTCGGCATCTCGAAAAGCTGGTAGGTCTCCCAGGTTCCCTCCCAGGTTCCCTCGCAGGTTCCCTGGCCGACGTGGTCGAGGAAACGCCGCGTGTGTTCAACTGCTTCTTCCTTGCTCGCGGCGTTGAGGAGGGCGTAGCCGCCGAGGACCTCTTTAGTCTCGGCGAAAGGGCCGTCGGTGACCGTGACCTCGCCGCTGGCAGTTTTGTGCACGCGGACGCCTGTGGTGCCAAAGGTCACGCCCTCGCATTCGATCAGCCACCCCGCCTTCATGCCCTCTACTATGAGCTTGTGCATGGACGCCATCTCGGCCTCTGTCGGCAAGCGACTAGTTGGACTGTACGTACAAATGCTGATGAAGCGCATGTCCATTCTCCTCGGTTGGTGTTTTGCTGTAACAGCAATATTGTCGAACGGCACTGAAGCGAATCGACATGAAACGGATTTTTTTTCGGTGCGAACTACAATCGCCGCGATCTGCACTGTCTCCATGGCACTCCGTTGCCTCCGTTGGATCAAAATGAGTGAAACTGGCGCACCTCAACCGGCGCACGACAGGCGACGACGGCCTTGCGCCCCCACTCCAGTGCCTCGTTCATATCAGTGGCTTCCAGCACCCAAAAACCGCCTATGTGCTCCTTGGTCTCCAGGTACGGCCCGTCGGTGATGAGTACCTTACCACCGGGTTGCGCCCGTAGCGACTTCGCGCTTTTTACCGGGTGCAGACCGCCGACGAAAACCCTGATACCCGCAGCGATCATCTCTTCGTTGAGCACGTCGATATCGCGACCCATCGCTTCGTCCTCGACGGACGGGTCGTAGTCGTCGGGGTGGTGAATGGCAACCAAATACTGCGGCATGATTTCTCCTGTAACGGTCTTCGGGCGGGCCGAGTTCCCTGCCTTCATTATTTGGTCGAACGGCCGGACCGAAATTCGACAAATCCTCCAAAGGTTTTTCCGGCCGGGGTTCGCCTTGCCAAACAGGCAACAGGATTTGAACTCGTCAAGTTATTACGGCGAAAGAAGCTGTGAGGAGTTAGGCTATAAATAGCGAAAACTCAACTTTGCGATTGAACCAGGTAAAACCCCAGAAAGAGCAACAAAACAACGATGCGAGAAAAATAACGGAAACCGGACCTGACCGGCGAAGCCTCAAGGGGAGCGGACCCTTCACGCCGTCCAATTCAAATGTACCCAATAGCGCTGCTCAGTTCGAAGACTTGGCGGGAACCGGCGCCCCCTTGGTCGTAGGGACCGGGGCAGTCTCCTTGGTCGCGGTACCAGGCGCCTCCTTGCTCGCAACGGCTGGGGCAGCCGCCGTCGGTGCGGTAGCAGGTCCCGCCTTAGAACCAGGCCGATCGAATGCTTCTTCATTCACATGGCTGGGCCCCTGTGGGGCCGGTTCCGACTCGACCTGAGCGCCTTCTGTCTTGAAGTAATGCAGACGGGAATTCTTTGACTTGGTGTAATAAGCCGTCAATGTGTGTGACTTGAATACCCCGCGCCAGGTGTATTCCTTCTTCGTAAGAGTCTGCGGTACTTTCGTGAAAGTCTGAATAACGTCTTCGATGTCGGTCCCGGGACCGTCCGGCGACTTGCCCATGAGCGTTTCGGCTTCCTGGACCGTCATGAGATCTTTGGATTCGTCCTGCGATCGTGCCTGAAGCGCCCTCACGGCGGAATTGTACCCGAGCAACGCGGAGTACTCGAGCCAGGCGACGCCCACGAGGGCCACGAGAGCCACGGCGCCGATGATCTTTCGAGCAGGTGAGATGGGTTTCTTCGACGAGCCAGGCTTGCTAGGCTCAGAGGTACTCGAATCGGACATGATGAAGCCCTTCGACTGTTCCAGTAATTACATGGGAGTACGAGGTAGACCATTGGTCAACCGAACACCAACCGGCTGGGATAGGCTCTCGAGCCGTTCGCGGTCGGAGCCTGAGTCTCGTATCTGCGCCACCCCGAGTCTGCGTGGTCCCTCAGTAAAGCACTTCCACGGACCCGAAGCAACTCGCAGCCGGAGAGAATTCCGAGACGAACTCCGGACGAGATCGAGCCGTTCATCGCGTATCTCAGCGAGGGTTCTCCCGGAGGCCCGTCAGATGCGGTCTGGGGGCCCGGCTGGCACGTGCGCCTAGGATGGTTTGGCCGAACCCGATACACTTTGGTTGCACCCTTCCCTGGGATCGGACCACTAGCCTTGCGCGTGTGGTCCGACACCGGCGCGTGATACAAGCCAGGACGCGCAAGGATCTGACAGGGGACACTCCCAAGCTGGCACATGTCAGGCAGCCAAGGACGACGGTGGTAAACCCGGCGTGAGGTTCCTCGCTCGAACGAAACGACGAAGAGCTTCAGGACCGCGTCGCTCCTCGGTGGAATGAGACAAAGAGGGAGACGGTTTTGCGCACCTTCGGTGGGAGGAAACCAAGGAAACACTGTTCATGTCGCTCGCCTGACGATCGAATCTGGCGCTGGATTCCGGATCGGTATCACAAGTGTCTTTCAAGCCGCGGAAGCGACTTATGACTTGATCGCGACCCTCGAGACCGAATTAAAGGAGAGCGGCGGGGAAAGAAAAGGGACATCACTGAATAATACTCGCGTAACCACTAATACTCTTGTATAAATTACTTACATGCATATCCCTAAGGCTTCCTTCTCTCCCGAGCGGTTGAGCCGAGTAGGGAAGGGGCGCCCGGCGGGCTCGATCGAGCTTCGGGTTTCCCCTTCCCCCTCTAAAATTCCGTACGGCGGGTTTTCCCCAGTACGGCTTCAAATGGACCGTCAATGGCGACCTTCGACGACAACCCGAGGCTTAAGTGCCGTCCACATTCGCCCCACGATTGCGTCTTATACGCCACCGCAGTTCTTGCTCCCAGGAGTACGTGATCCCCGAAGGGATTTCCCCGTTCTAGAACCTCTCGGTTCAATGTGGCACGACTCCCAGCACCGCCAACACGTCCATCCAGAGGCCCTTGGCTCGCCAGCGGGTTATGTTGTCCCGCCGGGTCATCGCTTACTACGGCCTCATCCGAGCCTCTGAATCCCTCCCCGCCACTTATGAATTCGCGGCGGGGTCTGCTGCACCCAAGGAAATCGGCTTCGGGTGGGAATCCAGAGGTTCCCCAATTTACTCCGCTGGACTGTGCTCGCGTGCCGCCTCCCTTACCCCGGTGGCCCCGAAGAGTGCAAATGACTGTTGCTTCCTCCCCGGTTTTAGCCTTCACCTACTGATAACAGGTTCGGCGATCACATTGGACGTTTCGAGGCTGCAGAGTTCATTCTGAGCTCAATTCGTGCTCATATTACGGCCCGCGGGCTGGCTAGCCCTCCTTTCGAGGACGTTTACATTCGAGCTTTCGCTGACCGGGTCACCCCAAGGCAGCGTCGAGTATGACTACATGGGTAAACAGTCAACTCCCACGACCGGACTCTCACCGGCAAGTCCAACGCCATTATGGGCTGCAGTATCAGTGATGTCCCCCTTTTTACCCCCCTTACCAATGACGATCGTTGCTCTCGATCGTGTAAGGGTCGGTCCACGGAGTTCAAGCTGGATATCTCGATCCGCATGGCCAACTGGCACTGGGCCTTTGCCCCGGTGATTGGCCGACCGGCGGCCTGTCGCCAAAGATCGAAATCTCTCACGCCGCGCCTTCGGGATTCGGAGAATCATCCGGAACGAGAGCTGGAACCGGGCCGCACCATGGGCTATTATGTTTTGTTCAAATCCGCTTCGGTCTGCTCGACATCGGCGAGGAAAGCCGCCAGGCACCGTCGCTCGGGAACCACGGTCTGAACGACAGGACGCAATTCGCATGATCGGTAAGACCGTTGGCCACTATCGCATCACCGCCAGGCTCGGCGCGGGCGGCATGGGGGAAGTGTTTCTCGCGGAAGACACACGTCTCGACCGGAAGGCGGCGATCAAGTTCTTGCCGGCCGACCTGGCGGACGATCCGGACACGCCGGCAGAGGTTCTTGACCGAGGCCAAAGCCGCTTCGGCGCTCAATCATCCCCATGTCTGCGTCGTGTACGACGTCGGCGAGACCGAAGACGGGCTGCCGTTCATCGCCATGGAGTTCGTGGAAGGCCAGTCGCTGGGTGACGCTCGTGAAGCAAGGACCGCTGGAGATTTCCAGGGTCGTTCCGATCGCTGTTCAGGTCGCCGATGCGCTCGATGCCGCCCACTCGCGCCGGATCGTCCATCGTGATATCAAGCCCGACAATATCAGCTTGAATGAGCGGGGTGAGGTCAAGGTCCTGGACTTCGGCCTGGCCAAGCGGATGCTGCAGGATCGCCGAGGATCCTCTGGGAACGACGGCGGACGTGCAGCAAACCCAGGCCGGGCAAGTGCTCGGAACCCCCAGGTACATGAGCCCAGAACAGGCGGTCGGCAAGGCCGTCGATCACCGCAGCGATCTGTTCAGTCTTGGCTCCGTCATCTACCACATGCTCACGGGGCGAACCCCGTTTGCCGGGGCCAATCTGGGTGAAGTCCTGGACAATGTGGTCCACAAACAACCCGACGCGATTGCCCGTTTCAATTATGACGTTCCCCCCGAACTGGAACGCATCACGCTCAAGCTGCTGGCGAAACAGGTTGACCGGCGATACCAGTCGGCCCGCGATCTGCTGGTGGACCTCAAGAACCTGCAGCGGGAGACTCGATGCCACGAAGGTTCGTCACTCGATCTCCGGCGGCCCCGCCGAGTCCACAAGAGATCGCCCAGAGCGATATCGTGATCACCTACGCGAACCTGGATGACCGACCGGTCATCTCCGGGCGACAGGGATGGGTCTCCCAGCTCGAGCAAAACCTCCAGTTGCGCGTGGCTCAGCTTTCCGGTAAGCAAGTGGCCGTCGTCAAGCAGCCGGATCCGTCGGATTCCGCCGACATCGAGTCCGCGATCCTTCAGCAGATGCCTCAGGCCAAGACGGTGGTCTCGGTCCTTTCGCCTCCCTTCGCCCGGTCAAACGGGTGTCATCGGCTGGTCGATACGTTCTGGAAGAGTGCCCAGGCAATCGGACGCTTCGAGATCGGTAATCGCAGCCGGTTGTTGAACGTCATCAAGACGCCCGTGGATGTCGACGAAATTCCCCCCGAGATTCGTTCACTGTACACGGGCCTGGTCCCTACGAGTTCTTCGAACGCGACCCGATCTCGGGCCGGTTGCGGGAGTTCGACGAGGCGTTTGGCGGCACCGCGATCTCAGCGCTTCCACGAGCGGGTCTATGACGTCGCCTACGATCTCTCCCAGGTGCTCAAGTACCTGGGGGACGCTGCTCATACGGGCGAAAAGCGGACCGCGAATCCGAAAACCATCTTTCTGGCCACCACGACTTCGGACCTCGAACCGCAGCGCGACCAGTTGCGTCGCGAACTGGTCGAGCTGGGACACTCGGTTCTTCCCCAAGCAGCCGCTTCCGCTGGTCGCCAGCGAGCTCATCGCCGTCGTTCAGAGTTGTCTGGAGCAGGCTGACCTGGCCATTCACTTTGTCGGTGAGCATTTTGGCCTGGTCCCCGAAGCGACGGAGTTATCCGTTGTCGCGCTGCAGAATCAGGTGGCCGCCACCATTGCGGCAACTCCTCGCTGCGGAGGCTGATCTGGATTCCCAAGGGCCTGCAACCCAAGGACGATCGGCAGAGCTCGTTCATTCGCCAACTCGAGTCCGATCCCCGCTCGGTCACGGGTGCCGAGCTGATCGCCGATACGCTCGGGAATCTGAAAGTGCTCCTCCGGACTCGCTGGGAGCGCGAACAGGCCGAGCGCGACAAGCCGCCGCCAAAACTGACAACCCGCGGCGCCCGCGGGTGTACCTGATTTGTGAGCAGCAGGATGAGGCGGCCGTCGAGCCACTCGAAGACTTTTTCTTTGCCCAGGGCATCGAGGTCAGCCTGCCGGGTTTCGAGGCCGAAGAATCCGAGGTCCAGCAGATCCACATCCAGAACCTGCGCGATTGTGACGCGGCGCTGATCTACTACGGAGCCGCCGGCATGCATTGGGTGGACTTCAAGATTCGAGATTTGCAAAAAGCGGCCGGCTATCGGGATTCGCGACCCATTGCGGTCAGCGCGGTCTACGTGGCACCTCCCTTCAACCACCGCAAAGAACGCTTCAAGAGTGTTTCGACGGCGGTGATCCGGCAGGCCAAAGACTTGTTTGACCCGGCGTTGTTGACGGACTTTGTCGCGGCCGTCCGGCAAGCGAAGGAGGCCGACCGATGAGTACCGTGGAAACCCAGCTTTCCAATCCGTTTCCCGGTCTGCGCCCGTTCCGTAGCGACGAGCACCACCTCTTCTTCGGTCGCGAGGAGCAGACCGCGGCGCTCCTGCAACTCTTGCGAACGAACCGTTTCCTGGCCGTGGTCGGCACCTCGGGTAGCGGCAAGTCCTCGCTGGTGCGGGCCGGCATGATCGCCGAGCTGCACGGCGGCACCATGACTCGAGCCGGATCGACCTGGGAAGTATATCCTGCTGCGACCGGGGGGCAGGCCCATCGAGAATCTCGCGCGGGCCATTGTCGAGGCCGATCTGTACGATGGCGACGATCCCAGTACCCTGCCGCGATTGCTGGCCACGCTTAACCGCAGCCGCTTCGGCCTGGTCGAAGCGATGAAGCAGTCCGTCGTGTGCGAACCGGGTACCAACCTGCTGGTCGTGGTCGATCAGTTCGAGGAATTGTTCCGCTTCCGGCAGCAGGGCGTCGATTCCGAGGAAACGGCCGCCGCCTTCGTGAACCTGCTGCTGACCGCCAGCGAGCAGACGGAATGCCCGATCTACGTCACCATCACGATGCGCTCCGACTATCTGGGCGATTGTTCCGAGATTCCCGGCCTGGCCGAAGCGGTGAACGAAGGCGAGTACCTGATTCCCCGCCTGCTGCGCGATCAGAAGCGGGACGCGATCGAGAAACCGATCGGTGTCGGCGGCGCCAGCATCTCGCCGATGCTCGTGCAGCGACTCTTGAACGATGTGGGCGACGATCCCGATCAACTTCCAGTACTGCAACACGCGCTCATGCGGATGTGGGATGTCTGGTCTGCGAGCAGCGACCACGATGGTCCGATCGACTTTTGCGACTTCGAGGCAACGGGTGGACTGGGGGCGTCGCTGTCCAACCACGCCGACGAGGTCTACGACGCGCTTCCCGACGACCGCCATCGGTCGGCTTGCGAGAAGATCTTCAAGACACTCACCGAGAAGGGTGACGACAATCGCGGGATTCGCCGGCCGACACGGCTGGCGCAACTCCAGGCGATCGCCGCTGCGGATCGCACCACCGTGACGACGGTGCTGGATGCCTTTCGCGGTCACGGTGTCACGTTTCTGATGCCCGGCATGGAGGTGAAGCTGGGCGACCGGACGGTGATTGATCTGTCGCACGAGAGCCTGATGCGTGGCTGGCAGCGGCTACGCGGCTGGGTGGAAGACGAGGCGCAATCGGCGCGGATTTTCCGCCGACTGCTGGACACCGCCCGGCTCTGGAGCGACGGCAAAGCCGGTATGTTCCGCGATCCCGACTTGCAGATCGCACTCTCCTGGCGGGAGCAGGAAGCGCCCAATGCCGACTGGGCCGAGCAATACGGCGGCCATTTCGAGACGGCGATCGGTTTTCTGGACACCAGCAACACGGAGGCGGAAGCCGAACGGCAAGCCAAGGAAGCGGCCCGGCTGCGAGAGCTGGAGCAGGCTCGAGAGCTCGCCGAATCCCGACAGCAACGGCTGTTGCAAGAGCAACGGTCTGCTGCCCGGCTGCGCATGATGATCGCCGGCCTGGGCGTGGTGGCGGCGATCGCCGTCGGCACTTCCATCGTGGCTGCCAGATTCTGGCAGGCGGCCAACCGCGCCAAGCTGGAAGCGGAAAAGAGCGGGGCGAGGGCTCAAGAGGAGGCCTCTCGCGCCAACGAACAGAAACGTCTCGCCGAGAAGAGCGAGGCGAGGGCTCAAGAGGAGGCCTTTCGCGTCAACGAACAGAAACGTCTCGCTGAAGCGAACCTGGCCAAGGCTGAAAAGGCCGAGAGGGAAGCGTCTGATCGAGCGGACACCAGCAACTTTCTGCTGGCCAACGCTGCGTACGACAACCGAGATGTCTCGGGGGCTCTCAGCCGGCTCGACAGTATCCAGGCCAGGAGTCGTGGCTGGGAATGGCACTATGTGCGCCGACAGTGGATGGGCGGGATCTTTACGCTTTACGGGCACACGGACGGCGTGAGTGGCGTGGCGTTCAGCCCGGATGGCACGCGGATCGTCACCGGCAGTTATGACGGTACCGCAAGGGTGTGGGACGCGCAATGCGGCATGCCATTGCTAGAGCTGAAGGGGCACACGAGCCCGGTGCATAGCGTGGCGTTCAGCCCTGACGGCACCCGGATTGTCACCGGCAGTTATGACAAGAGCGCGACGGTGTGGGGGACGCGCGATGCGGCATGCCATTGCTCGAGCTGAAGGGGCACACGGGCTATGTGACGAGCGTGGCGTTCAGCCCTGACGGCACCCGGATCGTCACCGGCGGCGGGGAGTTCAACAAGGCTGGAGAGGTGAAGGTCTGGGACGCGGCGACCGGCAAGTCTCTGCTCGAGCTGAAGGGGCACACGAGCCCGGTGTCTAGCGTGGCGTTCAGCCCGGACGGCACCCGGATCGTCACCGGCGGCGGGGAGTACAACAAGGCTGGAGAGGTGAAGGTGTGGGACGCGGCGACCGGCAAGTCCCGCTCGAGTGAAGGGGCACACGGGCTATGTGACGAGCGTGGCGTTCAGCCCTGACGGCACCCGGATCGTCGCCGGCGGCGGGGAGTACAACAAGGCTGGAGAGGTGAAGGTGTGGGACGCGGCGACCGGCAAATCCCTCCTCGAGCTGAAGGGGCACACGAGCCGGGTGTATAGCGTGGCGTTCAGCCCTGACGGTACGCGGATCGTCACCGGTGGCGGGGAGTTCAACAAGGCTGGAGAGGTAAACGTTTGGGACGCGGGACTGGCACGTCCCAGCTCGAGGAGAAGGGGCACACGAGCCGGGTGTATAGCGTGGCGTTCAGCCCTGACGGCACGCGGATCGTCACCGGCAGTTATGACAATGCCGCCAAGGTGTGGGACGCGCGGACCGGCACGCCCCAGCTCGAGTTGAAGGGGCACACGGACCATGTGCGGAGTGTGGCATTCAGCCCTGACGGCACGCGGATCGTCACCGGCAGTTATGACAATACCGCGAGAGTGTGGGACGCGGACCGGCATGCCCCAGCTCGACTTGAAAGGGCACACGGGCACCGTGCATGGTGTGGCATTCAGCCCTGACGGCACGCGGATCGTCACCGGCAGTTATGACAATACCGCGAGAGTGTGGGACGCGCGCCTCGGCACGCCCCAGCTCGAGTTGAAGGGGCACACGAGCCTGGTGTATAGCGTGGCGTTCAGCCCTGACGGCACGCGGATCGTTACCGGCAGTGATGACAATACGGCAAGGGTTTGGGACGCGCGGACCGGCATGTCCCAGCTCGAGTTGAAGGGGCACACCAAGGATGTATGGAGCGTGGCGTTCAGCCCGGATGGCACGCGGATTGTCACTGGCGGTCATGACAAGACGGCGAAGGTGTGGGACGCGCGGACGGGCGCGCCCTTGCTCGAGCTGAAGGGGCACACGGAAGGGTTGCATTGCGTGGCGTTCAGCCCGGACGGCATGGGGATCGTCACCGGCGGTGATGACAGCACGGCGAGGGTGTGGGACGCGCGGACCGGGCGCCCCAGCTCGAGCTGAAGGGGCACACGCAGTCGGTGAACAGGGCGGTGTTCAGCCCTGGCGGCACGCGAATTGTCACCGGCAGTGCGGACAAGACAGCGAAGGTGTGGGACGCGCGGACCGGCGGCGCCCCTGATGGAGCTGAAAGGGCACACCAGCCCGGTGTATAGCGTGGCGTTCAGCCCGGACGGTACGCGGATCGTCACCGGTGGCGGGGAGCGGAACAAGCCTGGAGAGGTGAAGGTGTGGGACGCGCGAGCGGCAAGCCACCGCTCGAGCTGAAGGGGCACACGAAGGATGTGCGGAGTGTGGCGTTCAGCCCTGATGGCACGCGGATCGTCACCGGCAGTTATGACAGTACCGCGAAGGTGTGGGACGCGGTGACCGGCAAGTCCCTGCTCGAGGTGAAGGGGTTCACGAGCGGAGTGACGAGCGTGTTATTCAGCCCGGACGGAACACGGATCATCAGCATCGGCGAGGCGTTCAACAAGCCTGGAGAGGTGAAGGTGTGGGACGCGCGGACGCGGCGCCTCTGATGGAGCTGAAAGGGCGCACGAGCCCGGTGTATAGCGTGGCGTTCAGCCCTGACGGTACGCGGATCGTCACCGGTGGCGGGGAGTTCAACAAGGCTGGAGAGGTAAAGGTGTGGGACGCGCGGAGCGGCGCGTCCCTGCTCGAGCTGAAGGGGCACACGAACATGGTGAGGAACGTGTCGTTCAGCGCAGACGGCAACCGGATCGTCACCGACGGTTATGACGAGACGAAGGTCTGGGGACGCGCGGACGGGCGTGGAACTGAAGGGCGAGCCGATCCCAGCGGCACCTCGGCCCGTCCAGATCAGCCCGGACGGCCGGCGGATTGCCCACATCGCCGGCGACCGTGTCGAATTGATCCCGTTGCAGCCCGACGAGGAGGAGGTGGCCTATCGCCGCGTTCACATGCGGCCGGACCTGTGGCGCTACCGGGAAGGCTATGACGCAGCGCGGGACGCCAAGGACGAATTCGCGGCCCGGTTCTACCTCAATCTCCTCCCGCCGCCCGAACAGAAGCTTCTGGAGACGCAGGCCGCCGCGGATCGGGAAATCGCTGCCGGCCGCACCCAAAACGCCATGATCCATCTCGTGAAGGTGTCGACTGCAAAACCCGATGACACAAACCTTGTCATAAAGGTTGCCGCTCTCCAGGCATGGTTTGGCCAGGAACAGGAGCTTGCTGACACCGGCGGAAGAGCCCTCGACTTCGCCAGGAGCACATTCGACCCCGCAAAGTGGGACCACTCAGCCAGGATCTGCTGTCTGCGTCCGACACAGGACAAGAGCCGGATGGAAGCCGCGCTGGCTCTCGCACGCAAAACGTCCCAACTCGAAAAGAACAATTCTACCTACCAGTTGACCCTCGGAATGGCCGAGTACCGCAGCGGCCACTTCGCGGAGGCCGACGGTGCGCTGATCGCCGCGGCCGATAGCGCGAAAAACAACCCGACTGCGACCGTCACGTCGCAGCAGGTAGCTGGTTCATTGGCGTTCTATCGCGCCATGAGCCTGTTCCACAAGGCAAGGAGAAAGAGGCCTGGAAGCTTGCGACCGACGCCGCCGCCAAGTATGAAGCCGCTGCCCAAGGACGAGAAAAACCCGCTGGCCGACAACGCCACCCCCTACGACCTGATCCTCTGGCTGACCTACAAGGAAACGAAGGCCCTGATCAAGTTCGACGCGGCTTCCGCCGCTCCGGCAACGCGCGACGGGAAATGACCGGGTGACCGAGATCCGACCCGCTTCTCGCGTCCCTCCGTCATCGATATTTCCCGAGGAACTGACTTACGTCTGGCAAATCTTCCCCTGTCTTTCTCCTGAATCGCTTTTCAGCACCGGCGTCAGGAATGTGCGTGGCCAACAGAGTCGATGTGGATCTCGCACGGCCCCCGTACTCGGGCCGACAGCGATACTCAGATCGGCCTACCACAACTCTTCGGCAGCGCAATTGCGGCACGCAACAAATCGCCTTGACGCACATCCGTGCATACTGCGTCTGGGTCGGTACTTACGATTGGCTCACCGTTGGAGTTGGGCGGTCCAGCGGATCACTTTCCTGTCCTCTTGCGCGGTCGGTCCGACTAAACCGCCGCGTGCTACAGCCAGCACGCGCAAGGAACTGACAGGGGAGCACCCCCAAGCTGGCTCATGTCAGACAGCCAAGGACGACGGTCGTAAACCCGGCGTGAGTTCCTCGCACGATCGAAATGCGGTAAACCGTACGAGTTCACGAAGTATGGTGCGGACGATCAGGGTCTATGTGCCGCGTCATTGCCCCTGTTGTGGCGGCTGATTGGAGCCGCGTCGGTGTTTGCCGCTCCGATCTTCCGGCAAGCAGACCGGAGAGGAGTCGTCTTGATGGAACGGGTTCGGGCAGAACGAACCCATCGCGATCGCGCTTGTGCCCTCAAACAGAAAGCAACTTTCGGAACGGCTCGCAAGTCGCGGACGGTTTTGTCGTATTCTATCTGTAGCTGAGGTCGTGCGCGCGGTCTTTGGTCTTTAGCAATCTGGCCTCATCAGCGCGCCTGCTCGTCACCACACTGTCAAGGCGGCGCGTAGTGTGTGCTCAGGAGCGCGGAGACCAAGCCGCCTGTTTTGAGATTGCGCAAATCCTGGCGATCGGCCAGGTGTCAGGGGCTGGCAAAACCTTGACGGCTCGCACCTTCGCCAGATTCGACCCCGGATCCCTTCAGTCGCACAAGGCTCAGGCCGGGCGAGTCGAAAGAATTTCCCCAGCAACGCCAATTGCCATCGGCCACAAGGCTCTACCAATCAGCGAGTTAACATCCTGAGAATCGGCCGAGATTGGGGTCTCAATGGTGGCAGCAAAAGCGGCCTACTGGAGTGGCCCGGCTGATGCCCGTTCGGCGGCGGCGAGAATGCTCCAGGGCAAACCCAATTGCCGGTTGCAACGCCATCCCTCACATGGGTTACATCCGATGGGTTCGTTCTTCGGCGGGCAAACGAAGCCGATGCCGAGTTGTTGCACCCCGCAGGTTGACGGTACTCGTGTTGGCTCCGATAGGAGAAAGAAGGAGCCCTGGACCGTTAGCGCCCTGTGATGATAAGTCGACTCGATTCATTGTAGGGCCATTTGCTAACGTGAGCCGGCTGTCAAAAAGCGGACGAGGGCAGCTCAGGTACGGGCTTACACGGGACGGGTCAAAGTTCGAGTGACGTCATGGCATTATTGAGTCTGCGCGGTGTCAGTCTGGCCTTCGGCGGCCCTCGGTTGTTCGATCAGGTTGATCTCCAGATCGAACCCGGCGAACGGCTCTGCCTGCTGGGCGCAACGGCGAGGGGAAAAGCACGCTGCTCCGCCTGATCCGCGGCGAGATTGAACCCGATGAGGGAACGATTATCCGCCAGCAGGGACTGCGAATCACGCGGTTGCCCCAGGATGTGCCCGCGGGACACGGGGGCTCCGTCGCAGGAGAAGTCGCCCGGGGACTGGAAGACGATGACCATCAAGCCGACAAAGCCGACCATCGGGTGCAGACGGTCCTCTCCCGCATTGGCCTCGACCCGGATGCACGATTTGAAGAGCTCTCCTCGGGAATGAAGCGGCGCGTCTTGCTGGCCCGGGCGATTGTTAACGATCCCGACATCCTGCTGCTGGACGAGCCTACCAACCACCTCGACATCGAGTCGATTCGCTGGCTGGAGGCGTTCTTCCTGCGGTACGCGGGCACCATCGTGTTTGTCACCCATGATCGAGTCTTCCTGGAGCGGCTGGCGACCCGGATTGTCGAGCTCGATCGCGGCCGCCTGTCCTCCTGGTCGTGCGACTATCCCACCTTTCTCAAGCGGCGGGACGACTTGCTCGCCGCCGAAACCCGCCAGTGGGGCCTCTTCGAGAAGAAGCTGGCGCAGGAGGAAGCGTGGATTCGCAAGGGAGTCGAAGCCCGCCGCACGCGCAACGAAGGACGCGTCCGCGCGCTCGAGGCCATGCGCGAAAGCCGCCAACAGCGCCGGCACCGCCAGGGCACCGCGGCATGCAAGCCCAGGAGGCCGAGCGCTCGGGCACTCTGGTCATCGAGGCCGGGGCGTTGACTTCGGATATGGCGATCGCACCGTTATCCGCGACCTGACGACGACGATCCATGCGCGGCGACAAGGTCGGATTCGATCGGGCCTAACGGATCGGGCAAGACCACCTTGCTACGTCTCTTGCTGGGCGAGCTTAGCCCCCGGGTAGGAACGATCCGCCATGGCACCAACCTCGAAGTCTCGTATTTCGAGCAGATGAAGGGCGCACTCGACGAGGAAAAGACGGTTCAGGAGAACATCAGCCCGATACGACACCATCTCGATTAACGGCAGCGATCGACATATCCTGGGATACCTGCAAGATTTTCTTTTCGAGCCTGAACGATCGCGCAGCCTGGTCAAGTACCTCTCCGGCGGCGAGCGCAGCCGCCTGCTTCTGGCCAAGCTGTTCACCAGGCCATCGAACGTGCTGGTCCTGGACGAGCCCACCAATGACCTGGATATCGAAACCTTGGAATTGCTCGAGTCGTTGCTAGTGGACTACCAGGGCACCGTGTTGCTCGTCAGCCATGACCGCGCCTTCTTGAACAACGTGGTCACCAGCACGCTGGTCATCGAGAATGATGGGCAAGTGAAGGAGTTTGAAGGAGGATACGACGATTATCTTCGCCAGAGCCCGCCCGCGCCCGCCCCAGGCCGTGGCCCAGTCGCGGTCGAACACGGATACTTACGAGAAAAAGACGCCAGACGCTTCACGTGCACAAGCTCGAAAACTGAGCTTCAAGGAGCGCCGGGAGCTGGAAGCCATGCCGGGCCGGATCGAACTGCTAGAAAGCACGGTGCAGGAGCTGCACCTTGCCATGGCTGACCCGTCCTACTATCGCAAAGATCGCGACGAGATCGCCGCGGCGAAAAAGCGGCTCGAGAACCTGGAGCATGACCTTGCTGCGGCCTACGCGCTGGCACGCCCTGGAAGAGATTGCAGAGGGCAATCCATCGTGAGAGCGCTTGCCTCGGTCCTTCAGGCCGCCCCGTGCGAGCGGCTCGGACGCGGTAGTCCCAGCGGCGAACGACTCCGACAGTAAAGATGCACAACTCAACGAACGTATTCCTATTCAAGGGGAAACTCGAATGATGGAAACCGACGATTCCGTTTCGGCCTACTGGACGTCTCGACGCTCGCCGGATTCCGTCATCGCACTACTAACGCGGGTGCCTCGGTGAAAGGAGTTGCGTATCCATCAGGCTATCGCGAAGTTGATGTGGCGCTTGAACCGCACGGAGCACATGGAACATGAGCCCGGCCGAATATCCTGCACGCATTATCCGCCTTACGCGGAGATGCAAAAAGGATCAACCCGAAATTGGTCGGGTCGTGTATCATGTCGTGATCCTCGGGCATCGTCGGAAGGTTCGCACTGATCGGGTAGTTTCACGGGCGGCAGGCGGCAGAAGCGTCTTCCCAGCATCGGCAGGCTGAGGGAGGGGAACGTGCGGTCGGTGTATGTGTCGTCTCATCCGGTCGTGCATCACAAGCTTGCGGCGTTGCGTGACGTCCACACGGGCCCGCCCGAGTTCCGTCACCTGGTGCGGACCCTTGCGATTCTGATCGCGGCCGAGGCAACGGCCGACTTGCCGACGCGGGACCAGCAGGTGACCACCCCGCTGGGGCCGGCACCGAGTCGCGTCTTGTCCGATGTCGTCGGCATCGTGCCGGTCCTTCGCGCCGGGCTGGGAATGGCCGAAGGGATGCTCGAGCTGCTGCCCGACGCCGAGGTCTGGCACATCGGGCTCTTTCGAGACGAGACGACGCTACGACCCACGGAGTATTACAACAAGTTTCCGGCGCGCCCGCGGATTACCGTCGCGCTCGTGGTCGATCCAATGCTGGCGACCGGCGGTTCAGCGGTGCGGGCCTGCGAGATTCTCAAGGCGGCCGGCGTGCCCCGGCTCAAGCTGCTCTCGCTGATCGCCGCTCCCGAGGGGATCGCCCGGATGAACCAGGCGATGCCCGATGTCGCCATTCACGTGGGAGCCGTCGATGAGCGGCTTAACGACGTCGGTTTCATCTACCCGGGACTGGGCGATGCGGGCGATCGCCAGTTCGCCACGGGGACGGACGGTCGAGGAGTGATATTTCAGGCGGCAATATCGGGCCGTTGAAACCGAGAGAAGGCCTATCGATCATGATGCGTGCTGTCGACATCATCCGGAAGAAGCGCGACGGGGAGAGCTGAGCCGGGACAGAGATTGACTGGATGGTCGAGGGAATCGCGACGCGGCGACGTCGCCGATTACCAGTGGTCGGCGCTGCTCGATGGCCATCGTCTGCAGGGGATGACGGCCGACGAGACGGCCGGGCTGACCAAGTCCATGATGCGCTCCGGGACTGGTCGTCGATCTCTCGAGCCGATCCCGGGCCGGAAGATCGACAAGCACAGCACGGGCGGCGTGGGCGACAAGACTTCGCTGATCCTGGCGCCGATCGCCGCGGCGGCGGGCGTCTCGGTTCCCATGGTCTCGGGCCGCGGGCTCGGGCATACCGGAGGAACGCTCGACAAGCTGGAGTCGATTCCCGGCTTCCGGACCGACCTCGACCTCCATCGCTATCATGAGATGTCTTACGGCGAGTGCGGTCTGGTCATGATCGGCCAGACCGCCGAAATCGCTCCGGCCGACAAGTTCCTCTACGCGCTTGCGCGATGCCACGGCGACGGTCGAGTCGATCCCGCTGATCGCCGCCTCGATCATGTCCAAGAAGCTGGCCGAGGGTATCGACGGCCTGGTGCTCGACGTCAAGACCGGGCGACGGCGCGTTCATGGAGCGGCTCGAAGATGCTCGCAAGCTTGCCGAGACGATGTGCGCGATCGGGCGGAGCATGGGCAAGCGGGTGATCGCTCTGATCACGCGCATGGACCAGCCTCTGGGCCGCGCCGTGGGCAATGCGGTCGAGGTGGCCGAGAGCTTGGAATGCCTGCGCGGCCAGGGACCGCACGATCTGATGGGGCTGTCGATCGAGCTGGCCGCGGAGATGGTCGTGCTGGGCGAGCGCTCGCGAGACCCTCGACGAGGCACGGGGCATCTGCCGGCGGCTGATCGCCGACGGTCGGGCTCTCGAACGGTTCCGGCGGATGATCGAGGCGCAGGGAGGCGATCCGCGGGTGGTCGACGACTCCGGCGCTCTTGCCGGCTGCGCGGCGGCGGATCGACGTCACCTCGTCGCGCACGGGAATCGTCGGCAAGCTGGCCGCGCGACCGATCGGTCATGCCACCATGCTGCTGGGGGCGGGACGGGCTCGCGTTGATTCCAAGATCGATCCCGCCGTGGGATCCTCCTGCACAAGAAGTCCGGCGACCACGTGCGAGCAGGGAGAATCGTTGTGCACGCTGCTGGTCAATGATGAGTCGCGTCTGGCCGAGGTCACCTGCGCTGGTCGCGAAGGCTTATACGCTGGCCGACGACGAGACGACCGTTCCCGAGCAGGTTCTCGAGCGACTGGGTGGCTGAGCGTGGGCAAACCTCGAACTTGCTCGTTATCGGACTGGTGCGCAAGTGCCGATGCGCAGGATGGTTCCTCGTCGTGCTTGCGTCCCTATGCACTGAGCCTGCTGGCAGGTCGCCAGTCGGTGGCTCGCGGTGGAGAACAAGAACAGGCGGCAGACTCTGGTTCTGACAGCTCGGAGCACAACATCGACGGCGAGTCGTTTGCCCGAGCAATGCGCCAGAGCGTCAAACCAGGCTCGCGCTCGCAACCCGTGGAGTCCGCCGCGAGTACCAGATCTCGCTCGGGCCATGGTCCACCCGGATCTCGCTACCCGCGTCGATCGACGTGCTGGATCTTGCGGATCGCGCCGGGGGTTTGTGGGGATGGTGGCGATCCTGGGTGTCGCGTACTACCTGTCCGAGAACCGGCGGGCCATCTCGCCGCGGGTCGTCTTCTGGGGCATTGTCCTGCAATGGGGGTTCGCCCTTCTGGTACTGCGTGTTCCGGCCGGGGTGCGGCTGCTGCGCGAGCCGGCGACGCGGTGGAGGCAATGCTCGACTGCGCGCTGGCCGGGGCGGAGTTCGTGTTCGGCAAAGGGCTAGTGGACCGCGACGGCCCCGCCGGCTTCGTCTTCGCGTTTCGCGTCCTGCCCACCGTGATCTTTGTGGCGGCGCTGTTCGCGGTGCTCTATCACCTGGGTGTGATGCAGTGAGTCGTGCGCGTGTTCGCCTGGGTCATGGCCTGGCTGATGGGAACGAGCGGGGCCGAGTCTCTGAACGTGGCCGCGTCGCTGTTTCTGGGCCAGACCGAAGCGCCTCTGACGATCCGCCCTTATCTGTCACAGCTTGACCAACTCGGAATTGCTGACGGTGATGACCGCGGGCATGGCGCACGTCTCGGGCGGGATCATGGCGGCCTATTTCGCCTATGGCGTCGAGCCCCGGCACGTCCTCGCCGCGGTGATCATGACGGCTCCCGGGGCCATTTTGCTTTCCAAGCTGTTACTGCCGGAGACGGGATCCCCGAGACGCTTGGTCACGTACCGACGCTCGACGAGCGAGCCGACGCCAACATTCTTGACGCCGCGGCCCGAGGAACGCGCGACGGCCTGCACCTGGCCCTCAACATCGCAGCGATGCTGATCGCCTTCCTCGGCTTGATCGCGCTTGTGAACCTTGGCCTGGGCAGGCTCGGCACGTCGCTGCAGGCGATCTTCGGCTGGATCTGTCTCGCCGGTTGCTTACATGCTGGGAGTGCCCTGGGAAGACTGCCGCGCCGTGGGCGGCCTCTTGGGAACCCGCACGGTGCTCAACGAGCTGATCGCATTTCGAGGAGCTGGGCAAGCTGCACGACCATCTGATCGATCGGTCGTTCGTGATCGCCAGCTACGCACTCTGCGGTTTCGCCAACTTCAGCTCGATCGGGATCCAGCTCGGCGGCATTGGTGCCCTGGCGCCGGAGCGCCGGCATGACCTGGCACGGCTGGGCTTCCACGCCCTGCTGGCGGGAACCCTGGCCAACTTCCTGTCGGCATGCATCGCGGGGATCCTTTTATGACCAAAGCGTCTGGCGATCTGGTTGCGCGGGCGATCGAGGCTGCCGCGGCCCTCCGGGTTTTGCTCCCGGAGGTCCCGTCGATCGCCGTGGTTCTCGGCTCGGGAATGAACGCGTTGGTCGAGAGGCTGGCCGACTCGGTGACGATCCCTTATGCGAAAGGTGCCCCACTTTCCGGCCACCACCGTCGCTGGCCACGCGGGCAACGTGGTCTTGGGCAAGCTCGACGGCGCGGGCGTGCTGATGTTGCAGGGGCGGTTTCACTATTACGAGGGCCACCGCTTCGGACGGTGACCTTTCCGGTCCGGGTTCTGCAGTTCCTGGGAGTTCGCACCTTGATCCTGACGGCGGCCACGGGCGGGATCCGTTCGGATCTCCGGCCCGGCAACCTCGTCTGCCTGTCCGACCATCTGAATCTGCTGGGCACCAACCCGCTGCGCGGGCCTGCACGACAACCGCCCTGGGCCGAGGTTTCCCGACATGACGGAGGTTTACTCCAAGCGGCTGCGGAGCCTTGCCCGCGACGAGGGCAAGCGGCTGGGAATCAACCTGATCCCGGGAGTTTATGCCTGCCTGCCGGGTCCAAGCTACGAGACGCCCGCCGAGATCCGGATGCTGCAAACGCTGGGTGCCGATGTGGTGGGCATGTCGACCGTTCCCGAGGCGATCGTAGCCCGCCAGGCCGGCATGGAAGTCCTGGCATTCGCACTGGTGACCAACGCCGCGGCGGGCGTGACCGGCACGCCTATCAGCCACCAAGAGGTTCTCGAGGCCGGTAAGAAAGCCACGCCCGATGCTGGGCAAGCTGATCCGCCGGGTCGTTTTGCGACTCTCCGGAATCGAACCCGGCAAGACCGGACTCACCGGAGATTTTCCGGTCATCGGGGGCGGTCCTTGATCCTGGCAATCAGGCCGGGCACGTTGTAGCCGACCAGGTTTTCGACCACCTCGTCTGCACCCGCGTCCCAGAGAGCCTGGGCTGGATTGGTGGTCGTCAATCCGATTGCGTACATGCCCGCGGCCTTGGCGGCCTGAATCCCAACAGGTGCGTCCTCGAAGACGATCGAGCGGGCCGGCTCGACGCCCGCGCGGGCCGCCGCCACGAGGAAGACCTGGGGGTCGGGCTTGCCCCGCGTGATGTCTTCGAGCGCGGCAATCGCCGCAAACCGGCCATCGAGTCCGCACTCACGAACAGTGAGTTCGAGGTTCGCTCGCACGCCGCTGGACCCGATCGCCAGCCGCACTCCACGGGCAGTCAGCGCATCGAGCACCTCGCGGACGCCTTCCATGAGTGCGATCTCTCCTACAGCGATCTCGCGGTAGCACTCTTCCTTGTGCGCCGAGTGGCGGGCGATCTCGGTCTCGGACATCGCCGCGCCCGAGAGCAGACGCAGGATGCTCGAATTGGTCATGCCGAACGTCTGGTGAACGAACTCGGGGGTGATCGCCAGACCGCTGCGCCGGCCGTACTCGGTCCATGCTTTTTGGTGAAGTTTCAGGGTATCGACGAGCACGCCATCATGATCAAAGATCGCCAGCAAGGTTCCATTGCTCGAAGGCACGATCCCATCCTCTCCTGAGTGAGGAGTCCGTTCTCGATGATTCCCAGCGTCATCCGCTACACCGACTCGCAGACCGTGTTGATCTCATCGACGATCTGTCTCATGGTTAGCGTGCGATGCCGGGGATCGGGTTCGAGCATGGGTGGGATCAGTGAGCGGAACGGCTCTGCCGCATCGGCCGCCATGCCGGCCGGATCGACCGATGCGGATCTGCTCGAGAACCTGAAGTACTTGAGGAGCGGGGAATGCCGTCTTGCCGGTGGCCAGCTCATAAATCATCACGCCGAACGAGAATACGTCGCTGGCGAAAGTGGCCGGCTCGCCGCGAGTTTGCTCGGGGGCCAAGTAGCGGGGCGTACCGAACATTCCCTCGCCAGACTCGGCCATGCCCAGTTCGTTCGTATCCTGCAGAATTGACGGGACGAAGCGGCGGAGTCGCCGGGCCAAGCCGAAATCGAGGATCTTGACCACGCCGTCGTCGCTGACCATCACGTTCTCGGGCTTGAGGTCGCCGTGCACAATCCCCGCCTCGTGCGCGACGGCGATCCCCGCTGCAGATCTGCGGCTGATCGACAGCAGATCATTGAGAGTGAGCGAGCCGGTCGCGGGGCAGATTCGAGAGCGGCTGACCGGCGACGTACTCCATGGCAATGATCGGCACACCCGCCGTATCATCGACTGCGTATATCGTGCACACGTTGGGATGATTCAGGGCCGCGACCGCCCGCGCCTCGGCAAGCGCTGTGCTTGGCGTCACCGGGCAATCGGGCTTGAAGACCTTCAGGGCCACAGGTCGGTCAAGCTGAAGGTCCCGCGCCAGATAAACCCGTGCGAAAGTCCCCGAGCCGATCTGCGACTCAACCAGGTAATGCGAGAAGAAATGACCCGGCCGCAGAGCGGCGTACGGGTCGAGATGAGATTGGTCGGGCATCCAGTCCTCGCGGCAAAGGCCTCCCGATTGCAAGGCCGAAAGCACCCTCAAAACCTCCTGGCTACGCCGGCCCACGCTCAAGCTGTGCACGACCTGGTACTGAACAAGTCCCTCGGGATCGATCAGAAACAACCCTCGAACCGCGACCTGCTGCCGCTCCTGGTAAACCCGGTAGGCCTTAGAGACCGAGCCGTCCAGGTCGCTGGCCAGCGGGAAAGTTCAGGCCGCCAAGTCCTCCCCGTGCTACCGGAGTGGCCATCCAGCGCTCGTGTGATTCGACGGGGTCGCAGCTGACACCCAGAATATCGCATTGATGCTTCTCGAACTCCTCGTAGCGCTGGCTCAGTCCGATCAACTCGGTCGGGCAGACCAGGGAAAAATCGCGGGGATAGAAGAGCAAAAGCAGCCAGCGGCCGCGGTAATCTTCCAGCGTCACACACGTGCGCGACGGATCTGGATACCGGGTGCAAGGTAGTTCAAACGACGGGGCAGAGTTGCCAATCAGGGTCGAGAGCATCACTGTGTTGTCGTTCCCGAACCTTGGGCCGTGCCAGCCTTGGATACGAGGCAACAATTCTAGATCGAAGCTTGCGCTCGAGCGGGACTCATTGCCCTTTTGGATTCTAATGTCTACGGCAAGCCCCGGCGAGTCGTCGGCATGGAAGCGCGGAGTTAGAGGCTGAGCTGAGACATTCTCGTCTGCATTCACGCGCTTTTCCACCTCCACGAGGTTCGTCGTTTCGAATTTCCGCACTTCGACTTGCATCGGCCACCCAACATTCACCTCAAGCGGCTTGCCGCTTGCATCGTAAGAAAGCAACTGATCTGAATAATGATTGCAGTCGGAAGTTCGAGCCAAATTCGCCGAGGACCCTTGACCGCGTTCGCCAAACTAAAGATAATCCGGAAAAATCGTGCTTAATTTGCACTAGTGTGGTATCTTCAAGTCAGCTTGCCGCGTTGTGACAGGCGACAGCTTTCGAGTCACGAAGTTGGACATTATCCGCCCTTGCGTCCTTTGAGGAGCGTGGCGTTGTGGTAACTCTCATTGAGCAAGTTGAGGAGCAAGTTCGTCAGACGACTCATGGCAGCATCCGGCATCTCGTGGTTAGGGAGGAGCGCGGTCGCATCTTGGTTCAGGGGCGAGCACCGACCCAGTATGCGAAACAGCTTGCCTTATGTGGGGCACTGCAGTTCGTTTCAGGTGAGCGTCTTCGCGCCGAGATCACAGTGGGGTGATGGGTTCTTTGCCCCAAAGAACGCTAGACCGCTCCAACAGAGGTAACACTCTCGGGTACCGGAAGTGCATACAATTCGCCTGGAGCGAATTGTACCTATGGCAGATCCGGACGTCCGAGTAACGGAAGCGGAACGATCGCACAAGCCAAGATTGGTTTCTGTGGGGACCTCGGGCTTCTCGTATCGTGACTGGAGGGGGGTTTTGTATCCCGAGTGGATGCCAGAGCGGGACTGGTTCCGCTATTACGCCACCAGGTTTAATGCGATCGAGATCAACCTGAGTTTTTACCGACAGCCGACGGCACAGACGCTAGAGCGGTGGAAGGAGTCGGTGCCGCCGGGGTTCGCCTTTGTGCTCAAAGCCAGCCAGTCGATCACACATCAGCGGCGACTGGCCGATTGCGGCGAGGATCTTGAGCGGATGTTCGTCGGGTACGCTCCCCTCGGGTCACAACTCGCCTGTATCCTGTTCCAGCTTCCTCCATCGCTTGCCCAAGACCACGAGCGGCTCGAGCGGTTCATCCATGACGCTGCGAAGCACCTCCAGCGCATGCCCTTTTCGCCTTGCCTCGCGATCGAGTTCCGGAATGCGTCCTGGAACAAAGTCAAGACACTGGATCTGCTGGGTCGGCACGGCTGCGGCATGGTGTTTCATGACATGGCGGGGTCTGGCGGCTGGCAGTGGACGCAAGGAAAGCTCGAGACGGGCGGGCTATCGCTAAGCCTTGCCGAATTGTTCTCCCGACCCCTGCCACTGCTCTATCTTCGGTTCCACGGCACGACGGGCAAGTATGCCGGAGAGTATGGCCAGCAGCTTCTCGAGCCCTGGGCCATACTGGCCCGCTCGGCGCTCGAGCGGAAGATCCCGGTCCACGCCTACTTCAACAACACTCAAGCAGGCGCCGCTGTCCGGGATGCCCTGCGGCTCTGCGAAACGCTCAGCGAGTGACGGACAGTGGATTCCCGTCCCTGTTTCCGTTCCCGAGGCCTTGCGAATTCGACCCTGCCAGTGGCGGTCGGGTGAGGGCGACCACAAGCCAATCGGCTCAACGGCGGCTCTCGGGGACCTCGAAGGTGTACGTCTCGCCTCGGTGGAGAATGTGTACGTCGGTGCCAGACAAGCTCAACTCATTTGCGGGATTCATATCTCAAACGACCTCTCTCATGAGATGCCCTAAATTGTTCGTTGCTTGAAAGTCACTGCATATTCTTCGCGCAGCCAGCGGCCTTCACAGTTGCCGCAAGAACGCTACCAGGTCTGGCTTCTCCTCCTTCGACAGTTTCAACTCGAGTACAAGGTCGTGCATCAGGTTGTCGAGGTAGGAGGGCGCCGGGTGGCAAACCCGCACTGCGCCTTGCCGAAGAACAGCTTCTCGCCGCGCAGCTCGGACTCGGTCGCCTTCTCCGGCTCGAGGCGGCCCAGCGGGGTCAGCTTGGGTGCGGGCGGGAAATCGAGGATGTTTTGCATCTGGGCCATGTGCGAGACCTGGATGCGATCCAGAATGTTCAGTCCCTTCTTGAAGGCATGAATCTCATCGCCGTTGAAGTAAGCCGTCCGCTGCTCGAACTCGGTGAAGTCCTCGACGGAGCGCAGGCTCCACTTTGCGACGTGATCGAGTTCTCGACCGCCGCGGAGTGCACCAAGAGTGCGAGTCCGCCTACGAATAGAGCCGAGATGACTCCCGTAACGAGACCACGTTTACTTGGCATCAGTCCACCTCCACTAAAAAGGAGGGAACGCAAGGTCCTATCAGTTGCTCACAACAATTACGTCTGCGGGTTAAGAACTCGCGCTCCTACTTACTGATCGTGGCGAGAGGACATCGAACAGGATGAACGGTACCGGTTAGCCTCCGAGCGGGTTGGCGGCGATCAGGTCGCAGAAATTGGGCCTGCGGCAGCCGGGTAGCGTCCGTTCCAGCACGTCTGAGTTCATCGTCCCAAATGTCGTCACAGGCTTGTGGGCGAAGCCGTCGGTGAACGCCTGGACGATCCCCCGCTTGAAGTTGATTCGCGGGTACGCGGCAAGCACCGCGTCCCGATCGCCAGCCGGGATCTCGCCGAGCCCATCACCGAGCACGTCCGCCTCGACCCCGCCTGTGACGAGCGCGATCTCCGGCCGCTTTGCCAGGGGATTTCCGGCGTCGTGTGCAGGGCTATCGCGTCCCACACTACCCCGACCGTCGCTTCGTCGATGCCGTTGGCCCGCAGGAATTCTCGGGCCGCGTTCGCACTATCGATCTCGAACCGGTGGTCCTGACTGCGATACTTCGCGGTCAGCCCGAGGTCGTGGAATACCGCCCCGAAGTACAGTAACTCATGATCGAACTTCAGCCCTCGATGATTTCCTCGGATCGCTCCGAACAGGTAAACCCTCAGCGAATGGGCAAGCAGCAATGGCGTGCCGTGTTCCCGCAGCAGGTCGGTCGCCTCCCGGGCCAGCCTGCTATCGGGGATTCGGATTCCCGCGATGACTTCGACACTCCTCGCTGATCTCCACCAGATTGTTAGGCGACACGTCGTGATCTCTGTCTGGCTTGGGTTTGCGTTCCGCAACGTCTGGCCGAACTCGGTTGCTTGGTCGCGTTGGCCTTTGGGGTTTCCCACCCGCTCCAGACCTCGTCCAGCTTCAACACCACAAACCGCACCAGCGTCCGACGGCGCCGCCACTTGTACCGCACCTTCTCCAGGAACCGGAACATCCGGTTGGTTCGCTCCACATGGTTGTTGGTCCGGACTCGCTGGCTGAGCGGATTGTTGAGGAAAGCCATGAGTTTGGGAAACTTGTCGTCGTCCAGTTGCTCCATCGCCGCGACCAGCTCGGGCACCGTCTGAAACACTGGGTCGCGAAAAATCGCCGCCCGGCGGCAGCTTGCCTGGTGGAAATCCTTGGGCGTGTCGAAAAGCCAGTAGATCCGATCAGCAAACCGCCGCAAGATCGCCAACTCGGGGAGGTACTCCAGCATCTGCTTCAGGTCGTTGCATTCCGACTCGGTAAGGTTCTCCCGTCGCTTCACGATCAAATACCGATGCTTGTACACAAAGTACGCCTTCTCCTTGACCGTCGGTCCACGGCGGGCGGCAGCGGCTTTAGCCTTGCGGCTCTTGCGGCCCCGCTTCTTCTTCCGCCCGGCCTTGGCTCGCCGGCTCATCGCGGTTCGCCACCGGCGCACGGCGTCCAGGATCAACTTGTTGATGTCCATGATGACGTGGAAGACACACAACTGATGATCTGCCTCGGACCATAACTCGGTAATCACAGCGGGGTACAAATTCGAGCCGTCGGTGACCACCACACGCGGCTCGAGCCCCCAGTTCTTGAGGTTCTTGAGAAATCGCAGCATGTGGTCTTGGTCATTGGCGGCCACCAGGGCGAAAGCCACCGGCAAGTCGCTCAGTGGATCGGTAGCCAGAAGCAAGGTAAAGCAGCCCAGGTGCAGTTCGTCCACGCAAAGAGTTCCGCTGAAATGCTCCAGGACCTTACGACGATGCTCGGCCATGTCGAGTTGCTCGACGCGACTGCGGAGCACGTCGTAGACAAATCCCGTGGAGAGTTCGAGCAGGAACTCGCGCCGAAGTGACTCCAAGACCCGATCGATGTTCATTCCGTCTTTGACGATGCGATCCAGAACCAGGTCTCGGACCTTGTTGTCGTAGTGGGCCTTGGGAAGTACGCCCTCGGGGGTGTTTCGGAAAGTCGTGCAGCATCTGCACTGGGCTGCGTACTCACCGTAGGTAATCCTCAGGTAGGCCACGGCCTTGAAAGCGACCGTGCGTACCTCGCGGGTACAGGTCCGTTTCCGTTGGCCCAACTTGCCACACGTGGGACAAGGGGCCTTCTTGGGATGCGCAGTGAACCGGTATAAAGACAGTCGTGGGTGCATCCGTGCCCATGCTTGCGTCCTTCCGTGTTGAGGTCTTCAGCACCCTCATTCACGGGGACGCAAGCCCTATCTATCAACCCCAAAGCATCTTACTCGTGCCTCCTTCTTCAGTGGAGATCCGCGAGGAGTGTCATGACTTCAGACATGATTCAGCTCCAGTCGTGTGTCAATCTGGACTCGGGAAACCAGTGTGCGATGGACCGGACATTTGTTGGCTATCTCCAGCAGTTTGCGTTGTTGCTCCTCGGATAGGTCCCCAGTGAAGGAGATGCCTAATTCAATACGATCGACCAACCCGACCTTGGTCTCGCACTCAGCACAATCTTCCGCTCTTGTTGAGCAAGGCAAGGATCGCTGCCCGGTCCCCGTCTACGGCTGGCGGCGGCGAATGGTCGGCTCGTTCGGGCACGCCCGACATTTTGATCGGATTGCCCGCGATTTGCAGATTGCCGATGACCGGGTCAGCGATCGAAACAATCATGTGGCGGGCACCCACTTGCGGGTCATTCGCGACCTCGGCCACCGAATTCACCGGGCCGCAGGGGACACCCGCGCCGTTCAATATGTCGAGCCATTCCTCGGTACTCCGCAGGCGCAACGTCCGCTCCATATCGGCTTCGAGTTGATCGACGTGGGCTCGGCGTAGGCCGTTGGTCTTGTAATCGGGGTCTCCAAAAGCCGCTCCCGATTCAGTTGTAATAAATTCCATCCTCCGTCTGCCGAGTCCGGGGACGGGGCGGAGCGATGTCTTTAACCGGAGGCGGCTGCTCGATGGCCGGGCCGCGGGGGATGATGCTTGGGGCCGCGTCGTCGATCGGGTCGAGTCCAGTGGCGAACTGGAGGTCGTTCATGGTCTGCTCGGTCTGGACGAGGCTGGCGGCGACCTGGTCGACCTGCCCGGAGACGAACTGAGGATCCTGGCGATTGATGGCCATCTCGGTGATCGAGCTGATCTTGTTTTCCAGCCGCTCGATCTCGGCCTCGACGAGGTCGAAGTTGTCCCTGGCCTTGTGCAGGTTCTCCAGCCGGCCGCGGCAGGTTTCCAGGTTGTCCACGAGCGCCTTGCGGATGCTTTGCCGGGGTGAAGTCGCTGCCGAGTCCTCGGCGGGCATGCGGGCGATCCGGTCTTCCAGCCGCTTGATCTCGCTCTGGATCTGGCCCTCATCGGTGCGCTCGAAGAACCGCTCGAGCATGGTCTGGGTATAGACCAGGCGGAGGTAGATCCAGAGCAGCCTTTCTAGCCCGGAGAGCTGCAGTTCCTCGAGCGGTTCGGGCGGGCGGTGCCGCGGCTCAATTCTTCGGAAGCCCGCATTTGCTGGGCGATTTGCCGCAAGGCAAGGCAACGATCGCGCAGGCCCTCGAAACGGCGAAGCTGGCGCGGGGGCAGCGCCTTGAGTATCCGGTCGAAGGCCTCGGCGACGACAGCGGACCCCTCTTCCCGAGACGCCTTGTGCTCCTGGACGTCGACGTATCTTTGAAATTTCGGGTGCGTGCCCAGCACTCCCAGGTAGGTGGTTTCGCCGGCCAGCACCAGCGGGACGAAGACGTCGGGATGGCCCGAAATCATGGCGAAGCCCAAGCTGCCCAGGAAGGCCAGCAAGTTCCAGTGGTTCAGAAACGCTCTCTTGATGTATTTTCCCAGGCCCACGTCAGTCGGTTTCCTTTGGCTCGGGCTCTCGCTCAAGTCCCGGCGCGCTGGCTTTCCTCGAGCTGGCTGATCAGGTCGCGAAGGTAATAGACGGTCTCCTGGAAGCGTGGCTGGCGCTGCATTTCCTTGGAAGGGCGGTCCGAGGGTTCGACCTTGAGCTCACGCAGAATTGTACCCGGAGAATTGCTCACCACGTAGATACGATCGCTCAGGAACACGGCCTCCTCGATGGAGTGGGTGACGAAGAAGACCGTGGCCTGGGTCTGTCGCCAGAGCTCGAGCAAGAGGTCTTGCATGTTCATTCGCGTCATCGGGTCGAGCGCCCCGAAGGGCTCATCCATGAGGATGATTCGTGGCCGGAGGATGAGCGTCTGGGCGATGGCCACGCGCTGGCGCATGCCTCCGGATAGCTCGTGGGGGTACTTGTACTGGTCGTGCTCGACGCTCAGCCCGACGTTGCCAATCCACTTCCGAGCCAGTTCGTAGCGAAGCTTGCGGGCCACGCCCTGGCATTCGAGGCCGAAGGCGACATTGTCCAGCACGTTGCGGTGATCGAAGCTGGTGTAGTCCTGGAAGACCATGCCCCGATCCGGACCGGGGTTTTGAACCGGCTGTCCGAAGACCAGCACGTCGCCGCAGGTGGGCGGGTGCTGGGGACGCAGGCCGGCAATCAGGCGCAAGATCGTGCTCTTGCCGCAGCCGCTGGGCCCGAGGATGCCAACGAACTCACCCTTGTCGTTGAGGTCGGGAACCACGAAGGTGACGTCGCGAATGGCCGTGAATTCGTTCGGTCCACCCGGGTTGTACGTCTTGGTCACATTGCGGAACTCGACGACGTGCGGCTGCGATGCCTCATCGGCAGTCTGAACGTGGTCGAGGACCTCGCCCATGCCAATAACCGCCGCACCGGCCTCGGGAGCGGGGCTGGGCTCGGAAGCAAGTGCGGAATTCGGCCTCTGATCGGCTCATGAGCGTGGTCGTTCCGAAGCAAGAGACTCCGCAGGTGGCGTGGCAAGAGTGCCGCCAGCAGCCGCGGGAACAACCGGCCGCCAGAAGAGCCCCTTCAGGTCTTCCCAGCCGTGCATCACGACGCGAACCAGGCTGTGCAGCAGGCCGCTGCCCCCGTAGCGATAGGGAAAGAGCTCTTGCTGGATCCACATTAGCACGTAGTCGATGACCAGGGCGACGGCGGGAATGATCAGGAGCACAAGGATCACGGGCTCGCGCAGCCCTCGCCGTTGCGAGGTGTTGATGATATCGCCGATCCCGCCCGATTCACCGCCGAACTTGATGACCTCGGCCAGCATGATGTAACCGAATGCCAGCGAAAACAGCAGCCGCAAGGAGTTGAAGACGCTGGGCAAGGCCAGAGGAATCAGCACCTTGAAGATCGTCTGCCAGCGGCCGGCTCCCAGCGTATACGCGGAATCTGACATACGATTCGCGGACCTCACCGATCGCCCGGGCCGTGTCGGAGATGATGAACGCGACGCAGGCGATGAAGATGAACATCACCTTCTGAAGCTCGCCGATTCCGAAGAACGAGAAGGTCAGCGGAATGAGCGCCGCGACCGGGATGTTGCGACCAAAGAGCGTAAGCGGCAGGAACATGGCGTTCACCCGCGAGAAGCACCCGCACAGTATTCCCAGGGGCACGCCCACGAGCGCGGCCAGGCCAAAGCCCGAGCCTACCCGGCGCAGGGTTGTCAGCAAATTGCGCGTCAGGCCCCGTTCGAACCACAGGCTGTGGAAGCTGGCAAACGTCTCCCAGGGGCTAGGCAGTCCTTTCGAGGGTGGGATGATCCGCTCCTCGGGCTCGCCTCGCGTGAGAAACCACCAGAGCACCAAGCAACCTCCGACACTCAACAGGCCGATCACCACGACCTGCCACTGCGGGGCCTGTTCCCGCAGACCCAGGAAGACGCGCGAGGGGAACCTCGGAGCTTGCGAGCGACCGAGCATGGCGGGGGGTCCGAAGCCCTTCTCGAACTTCGGTTTTCCCACGGCAGGCACCGGCTGCTCGTGTTCTGGTCGTGCCATCAAAGGCCCTCGTCTACACGCTCGGGGCTGGCAGAACGCTTAGCCCGATTTTTCGGCCGTGAGCACCTTGATCTCGACCCGCCGGTTCTTGGTGTGGTTGAGCGGATCGCCTGGGTCTGCCGGCCGGTCCCAGCCCACGCCATCGACGTTGAACCGGTTGGGATCAAGGTCGGGGTACTTCTGCACCAAGGCCTCCTTGATGGCGTTGGCCCGGTTCTGCGACAACTCCTTGACCAGCGCGGCAGGGACCTGACCCTTCATCGAACTGTCGGTGTGGCCCTCGATCACGATCCGCGCGGCGCCGAACTGGCCGGCAAGCTGCGCGATCTCCTCGAGCACGTTATTAACGTTGGGATCGTAGAGCTCCTCGACGGCCTTGCCATCCGTCATCCGATCGACCTTCTTGAACGGATCCCAGCTATTGGGGAAGAAGTGCATCACGACCGTGTTGGTCAAGATCTCTTCGCCTTCAGCTTTTACTGCTTGCAGTTCCTTGGGCGCTGACCTGGGTGCCGTACTCGACCTTCTGCGAGGCGTACTTCGCGTCCTGGCCCAGCTTCTGGATGACGGTGAAGTCCATGACCTGATCAAACGGCACCGGCCGGTGGCCGATCGCGCCGATGCGGCGGTAGAGCAAGTAGGATCGCTGCCAGATGCGCTCGAAATTGGTCGGGTTGTTCTGGTTGATGAAGAACTGGAAGTTCTCGGCCCAGTTGGTGCTGTGCGCGTCGCCCAGCATCCCCAGCGCGTCGGAGGCGGGGATGTTATAGCCGGAGGCCATGAGCCCGGAGACCTTCTGCCGCTCGGACTCCTCCTTGAGCCGCTCCATCGCGTCGAAGATGCCCCGGCTGATGGCTTCAAGGATCGGCGTGTTGTCACGGGCGAAGTCGGCCCGGGCAAACCAGATGTCGGCGATCAGGTGGTTGGCTTCCTTGGTGGTCACCAGCAGGCGGTTGCCCTTGGCCTTGGCCAGGTTGTAGATGTCTGGAGCCCACGAGACGCAGCCGGCGATGTCTTTCTGAGCGTTGAACGCGGCCGCCGCCTGGAAGGCATCGTCGGTGAAAACCATGTTCACCTCCGATGGCTGCACGCCTCCAGAGACCAGCATGTTGAGCGCGAAGTAGTGCGATGGTGAGTTCTGGGCCAGCACGAGCTTCTTGCCCCGCAGGTCGGCGACTGTCTTGATGTTCTCGCGGACCACGACCCCGTCGCCGCCATTGGAGAAATCGACCTGCTGGTAGACCCGAGGCATGATCCGGCTGTCGCGCGGGTTGCCCTTGCGGATCGACGAAGCTCTCCAGGAAAAGCGGGACCATGTCGAGCGTCGCCCAGCCGATATGAACCTCGCCGGCGGCGTAGGCGTCGCGCATCTGAACGGGGTTGTCGATCAGCACGAGGTCGATCTTGAACGGCTTGCCGTCGGCCGTCTTCCACTCATGACCTGCCTTGAACCCGTCGTTGGCCAGGACGATGGGAGCCCACCCGGCCCACACATTCAGCGCGAACCGAACGGTGTTGTCCTTGAGCGGTTTGTAGGCAGCCGTTCCCTTGACCGGGGGCAACTTTTCGGCTGGTTTGAAGCTGTACTCCTTGACCGTGGTGGGAGTCGTGGAGTCAGTCGATTCCGCGGCCTGCCCGCCGCTCAGGTCCTTGGGCACGAGCTTGCCGCCATCCGGCTCGCCCTCGCCGCCCACCGGCCCGCCCCTGCCGTCACGCACGACCGGCTTGGGCGCGACGATGTCGCTGCGATAGACCGCAAACCCGATCAGACCCAGTACGACCAGCGCCAGGGCCACGTAAAATGTGGGCTTCGGCTGTCCGGCGGCCATTGTTCGTGTTCCTCTCGTGGACGACCACTTGATAGGCGACGGTGGTGCAACCCCGCTGGCGACCCCTTGATTCGACACCTCAGGGTAATAACCGCACGAACCCCATGCAAGCACTGAGTTTGCACGCGGCGTCTTTGTGTGTCTTCGTCAGATCAGCGACGATCTTGGAGGCATTAAGCCCCGTTCCTGCCACGGATGTCACAGGTGTCACGAATGTCACGAGCAGCGCGAAATGTCACGATGTCACGGGCTATCGGGACAGGGCAGAATCCCCCCACCCCCCCGAGGTAGACGGGCGCGCCTAGTCCACATGCTGCATGGCAAAAATGGATTCCTTGATCGCAGCCGGCTGCGAAGAACGGCACGATGTGTGGATGATGCAATCGCGCGGCGGCTTGTGCCTCGATCAGAGATCGCTGACGCTGGCGTGGGTCTATCGGTCTTTATCCGCTGGACGAACGGGTAGTTCAAAACCCGTTGCCAGTTTCGCCGACGCAACTGTCTGTCGTTCCGTCGCATGGAGTCCATTCCCGCCCGCTCTAGGACGTTGTAGAATCAAACTAAAGTTTGGTGCAGAGTCGAAAACAAGGGTCATGCCGTGGACGTTTCCGTCATCATCGAGCCGGTCACAGGCAACGGGTATCGCGAGATCGGGGCCGGCGGGCTTTCTGTGGGACTGACGGCCGAAGGTGCGACGGCCGCCCAAGCCATCGACCGACTCGCCGAATTGATCCAGTCCCGATTGAACGCCGGAGCGAAGCTGGCTGAGTTGAGGGTCGGCTCCGGGGCGGCCCCCTGGAAAGAGGATGCGGGATACTTGCGCGACTCTCCCGTGTATCAGGCTTGGCGTGAAGCGATCGAGGAATACCGCCGCCAACTGGACGAAGACCCCGAGGCGCTATGAGCCTTTTCGTCCTGGATACTGACGTGCTAACGCTTTATTACCGCGGCGACCCGATCGTCACCTTGCAGATGCCGTTGTGCGTTTGGCGAAATGGCGCATCCTTCCCTATACGGAATCGGGGGACTGTCTCATTTCAGCCCCGTGGGCGGATCGGCAAGTTGACAGTTGGGCTGGCCTGGAAAGCTCTCCCCCGGTGAAATGCGGCGTTACTGGATTTCACCACCGTTACCATGGAGGGCTCACGCATGTTCAAGCTACCGGTCCGCACTTGGGTCCGCAACGCCGCCGCTGTGTTCTCGGGTCAGTACGGCTCTGTGACTGGGCAAGCCCAAGATTCGCAGTGCAGCCGCGAGACAGTCTATGAGCATGCCCGCAAGGTCGAAGAGCGGCTGGCCGAGGCGTCCAGTGACAAGTCTCGGCTCGCCGAACAGGAGGCCGAGATCCAGCAACTCCAGCGGAGAGTCACCGAACTGGAGGCTCGTGCCCAGCAACCAGTCGCCCTGGACCCAGTCAAGCAACGGAAGTTCGCCACGGTTGCCTCTGCATGGGGTTGAGCCTGCGTCAGACCGAGGATCTGTTCCAAATCCTCTTGCCCGCGGGTCAGGCACCGGACCATTCAACCATCGGCCGTTGGGTCAAAACCGAGGCGAAACGGGCCGCAAAGGTCCTCCAGGTGCTCGACCAAAAGTGCGCAACCGAGGTCCAGACCTTAGCTCTCGATGAGATCTTTTTTGGGGGCGGCCGACCTTGGTCGGCATCGAGCCGACGAGCATGACCGCGGTCTTTTGTCACAACGCCAACGACCGCAAGGCCGCGACGTGGCAGCAGCAGTTGACTCCTTTTAAGATTTGAGTTCGTGATCTCCGACGCTGCCAAAGGGATTGCAACGGCCCTCCAGCAAACTGCCCAATTGCGGCGCGCGAGCGACCCCTTGGCGTCCGCTCTGGGCCACGGGCTGGATCTCTTCCATACGACTCAAGAGGCTCAACGAGTGTTGACACAAGCGTGGCGTGCAGTGGAGCCGCTTTGGGACCAGGCCCAGACCTGCGACGCCCAGGTTCAGCGAGACAAAAAGCAAGGAATCAACGCGCGGGGTTCGGCTTGGGTCGCCCGTACTGCCTGGTCCAAAGTGATTAGGCGTTTGAACCGGTGGAACGCGTCGAATCGGCCTGGGACCGTTGCCGCACCGCCTTCGAGTTGTTCCGGCCCGATGGGCAACTCAATGATCGTCTCTGGGCGGAGGCCCAGATCAAGGCTGGCTTGAGCGAACTGACCGGACCCGAATGGCGCAAGGTCCGAAACTTCCTCACCGACCCACGCAGCCTGGCCTTCTTGGATCGAATGCACCAGCGTCTTGCAGCGGCTGAACCGCGAGAGGAATGGCGCGAGGTACTGGCTTGGCGGTGGTGGAGACGGCATGGCGGCTCCTCCAATCCAGGGCCGAGTCCTTTGGCCATGATGGCTTATGCCGTGGCCATGCACCTACCACTGGAGGATGCCGAGCAAGCGGCTTATGACCGGATCACGGCCATCCTCCAAGACACGGTCCGAGCCAGCAGCGCGGTAGAATGCATGAACAGCGTACTGCGGATGCAGCAATCCCGTCACCGCCGGATGACCCAACCGATGCTCGATCTGAAGCGCCTGTATTGGAACTGTCACCCATTCCGATCCGGTCCCCGGAAAAAGCAGTGTCCGTACCAAGCCTTGGGTTTGGGATTACCCACGTACGACTTCTGGACACTCCTTCAATCCGACCCGGACGACTTGACGCAAGAACTGTCAACTACAACGACAGCTGCGTGAGACAGTCCCGGAATCGGCCATCGCGAGGGTGGCGCAACTTAAGGCCTTGCGGTTGAATGTGGCCCTTATGGACCTGCGAATCGCCGCCATCGCCTTGGAGAACCGGGCCGTGGTCGTCACGCGAAATCGACGCGACTTCAGCCGCGTTCCCGGCCTGAACATCGAGGATTGGTCGGTCTGAGCGAACGCAGGGGAGGGAGTCTCAAAAACACGGCAAATCGCCTGATGCTACGTGCCGTGCTCTTGCTCTGGACACAACCGCGACAGACGTCTTTCCACCAATCCTTAGGTCTAAACTCCCCTCACCAAGAGGAGTTTATAGGGGCCATCCACTTTTCTTCGGTGCAAGAAGCTGATGCCCTGTCGCTCTTCCGTCGCTCTTAACGCAAGAAATTGAGGGTCCCCGTCCGCCTAACGTCGATTTGATAGCCTGGTGGAGTCAAACGCCCCGAACAGGGGTGGAGAGGACAATATTCTCGGGGATAGACTACACGAATCGTTCCGGCGCAACTCCTGTTCCACGATTTACTTAAGTCTAGATTCCAAGCCCGCGAAATCGCGAAAACGTAGCATCTTCACCCGGACCGATGAGGCGTGCCGTGACCGGCTCGGCGATGGCCCGCGACGATTTCAAGTCCCCTCGGTGACCCTGGTCCTGGCCGGCCCGAGCCGATCGGACGGCTCGATCGAGGGAACAGCCTGCGAGGGGCGAGGTTCAACTTGCCGCTCGAACTCGCGGAGAGCGTCCTCGGCAAGCTGTGCCTCGGTGGCCTGTTCCTCGCGGATCGAGCAACACCCTCGCCCGAGAGGTCCGCGGCGACGCGCACCTTGGCCCGGTTGAGGTCGATCTTTTCCTGAATGCTCGATTCGAGCTGGCCGAAATCGGTGGTCACGTCGACATGAAAATCCTGAGCCAGCCGCGCCATCTCGGCTTCGGCCGCGCTCATCTTCAGGTCGGCGTCGTAGCGGGCGATCTTGGTGCGGATCTCTGACAGTTTGCTGCCGGCGTGCTTGATCTTCAGCAGGTTGTTCTCATAGGCTTGCTCATGCATCTTGAGCTGAGCCTGGTTCTCAGCGAGCTCTTGACGGCCGCGCTGAAGTTGCAGCACGAACCGGCCAGCCGACTCGCGGTCTCCTTGCTTGAGGCAGGTCTTGACCGTCGCCTCCAGCCGACCCACATTGGCCTCGTTGCGGGCCACCTGGCGGCCGACCCGTTCGACGAACGCCCGGTACTCGGCCAGACCCTCCCGGCCTTCGCGCAATTCCGCGACGGCCCGGTCATACTCTTGCTGCATAACCGCGATCGGGTCGGCGGACCAGAAGAAATCAGCCAGCTTGTGTAACTGAGCCTGAATCGTTCGCCAGAGCCTTCCCAGAATCATCGGCTTGCCCGTCCTTGTTATCGAGCCACGGCGACGGGTCCACCCGGCGTGGAAGCAGTTCCCACTGGCGCCTGGACTGCCCCTTCGGCAGGGGCGTTGGCCGGGACCGTGCCGACCACGGCCGTCGCAGCGGGCACGGCGGCCGTTGCCATCGGTGCGGCGGTTTGGGCTCGCGCCAGGGTCACGCGGACCCATCCCGAGGGATCCAGCGGCGAGACTGATTGGATGGCGAAGCCGCGCAGGTTCAAAGTATCGAGATTGGCCACGATCGGCAGGCTCCGAACGCGGGCCGCGAGGGAGCTGATCACCAGTGCTCCACTGAATCGATTCAGCAAGGATGCCTTCGCCTCGTCGTCGTTGATTGCCAGAACCTCGGAATTAGAGGATGGGGAAAAATCCTCGACCTTGGCCCGAATCCGGTGCGAGCCCGGCGCGGGCTGTTCTGCCTGGTAGGAAAAGGCGACTTCAAGCTTCGGGATCTTGATTCGGAGAATCTTGGCCGGCACGCCAATCACTGATCCGGCCCGGCTCGATTTATCGGGGGCAGGAACTTCCATCTCGAGATCACGCAATAACACCACCAAGAAGCCGCGGGCGTCCGCGGCAAACTCGGGTGCCTGTGCCGGCCGCTTGACCCGGATGGCCGTCACCTTCGGATTGCTGGCCTTGACGGCCTCGTCAACCGCTCTGGCATAAGCGGGAAACCCCACATTTCGGGCGATCGTTGCCGCCTGCTGAGGGGGGCTCCCGGGCGGAACGTCCTTGGTCACGATCACCAGGTTGGAAACACTCTGAACTTCCCCCCGCTGGAACAGGCCGTCGGCAACACTGTTAAGCACCGAGCTCAGGTGGACGTCGGCCGTCAGACCCGGATCCGGCACGGCCAGCTTCGCGGGTTGCGGTGCATCAGCCCCGCGCTGCCGGTCGCCGGCACGCGACTGGAGCAATCCTCCCACATAGACCGCTTCGGGACGCGAACGCAATGACAGCCCCGAGATCAGGAAGTCCTGGAAGGCGAGCGTGTCGTTGCCGATCAGGTATTGCGAAAGCTGGGCGTTACGCTCGGCTTGCTGACCGGCGATCCGCTCTTGAGCTTCTTCCTGGGCCTCCTGGGGAATCTGTTGGCGGAACCTGGGGACCGCACCTTCATAAACCTTTTGGGTAATCTTGTTCTGATTCATGCCGATCAGACCGGCAACCAGCCGGCCGAAGCCGCCCCCCGCCATTGGGGTCGAGCAGATCGCGGCGTCTATGTCATGGTTGTAAGCGGGCCAGATCAGCAGGCCGCTGCGGCGCAGAACCGTGTAGACTGTAAGCTGGGCGCGGTCGAAGCTGGTTGCGGAAAAACCGTATAACTTGACGGTGCGCTGGCCCTGGGGATTGGTGGCGATCTGATTCTGGAAATCCGTGATCGGCGTGGCGCTGGTCAGCAATTGACTGTTGTAGAAGGCAATTCCGTCATCGCTGGTCAGCAGGCCAAAGCCCGTCTTGGGCCCGGCGGTCACTTGCGACCAGTAGCCCTTGCGATAGACCGGGCCGGAGGTTACCAGGTTCTGATCGAACAAGGGTTGGACGACGCTGATATCGGCGGTGATATCCAGGTTCGGCTTGTTAAACAGTTCGCTAACTGCCGTTTGCAGTTCCCAAGAGGGTGGCCAGGGCCGGACCTGATTGTGGGTTTGCAAGGACCGAAGGGCCTCATGAACCCGTTTGAGTCCATCTTGCCTCTGGGCAACCGTGGCAGCCCTGTCGTATTCGCCCAGGGCCTTCCCCAGGTCTTTGGCCACGAAATCAACCCAGCGCTGGCGATTGGCCATGATTGACGGGTCCGCGGTGGGGGGCAAGGCGCGGACCGTCTCATCCAGCCGGCGCTCGGCCCATGCCAGGCGTACTCGGGGCCGCAGCCACTGTCTCAGGTCCTCGCGAAGCTGGATCGCGGGACCCCAGGCAACTGTGGCCAGAGCGTTCGACATCTGGTAAATCCCGTTAAGCGTCATCAGGCGATCGGGCTGGTTTTCGGCCTGCGCATAGGCGTGAAGATTTGCGAGCAGGGCATCAAAGAATAGGTTCCAGCCCGGTGCGTTGGGGTCCGCGACCGCTCCCGGCCGCGACCAGCTGTCACGAATCGTAGAGATCGTCTTCTCGACGCCGATGTAACTGGACGACGCCGGAGCAGCCGCCTTCGCGGTACTCGTGTTTCCTACTCCCAGTGCAACCAGCATCCCTGCCGCGATCGTCGCAACAACCTTGCGTTGCATTAATTTCCTCCCTCAGGTGTTTATACCGGCGCCGAGTGATCAGCCGATCACTCTATCGCCCCGGTCCGAACTTATAGTTGACTGATTTTGCCGTGGACACCACCAAAACTTGCTCAACTTGCCCTTTTGCATGACTGGAGGGTTAAGCCTGATGTGCTTACGCCGACCATGCGGACTTGCGCAAAGAGGGCAGTTCGATCTCGCCCTCAGGGACAGCGAGCGGGTCTCGATGCTGCAGTCCTGCAATGTGACCTCCGCTCGGTGGGGAGACACAACCAATTGCTCCGTGGTAGAATCTGTGTTCCGACTCGTGTGCAAAGCACTGCCCGAGGCTCGCCCATATGGCCGAGTCGGATACCCATTGGTTGTGAATTCATCAATTCGTTTTTCCCGGGGGCGAGTTCGGGTCTGGAGGACTCTCATGCTGCAGACAGAGTACAAGCAGGTCAAGTTGGGTAAATTCGTAGTCACGACGGGATGGATAACGTTGGCTCTCATGCTGTCGAGCTGCGGGACCCCAGAGGCACCCGGCGCTGCCGGAACCAAGTTGGTGGCGGCCGGGGGCACCGTCAAACGAGCAGGGCAACTGCCGGGGCTGGACACCTCTGCTCAAAGCAAGTCTCAGGCCAAAGCTTTGTCCACGATCGAGGGCGATCGTATGACGGTGGTTTCTGCTCCAGTGACGCTCACCAAGCAGTTGGAGTCAAGCCCGTTTCGATTCGCCGAGGTCTCGAAGGAATCTGGCATCGACTTCGTTCACTTCTCGGGAATGACCGAGCAGAAATACTTCCCTACGGCCAACGGCTCGGGCGTGGCAATCTTCGACGCCGACAACGACGGCCTGATGGACGTCTACTTCGCCACGGCCACTCTTCTGCCCCTGGGTTCTGCCGTCAAGGGGCCAAACCGGCTCTACAAGAACCTGGGCAACGGTAAGTTTCGTGACGTCACCGACGCATCCGGTCTAGGCTTCCGGGGGTTTTGCCACGGAATGATTGTCGGCGACATCGACAACGACGGCGATCAAGATGTGTTCTTGTGCAACTATGGGCCCAACGTACTCTACCTGAACAACGGCGACGGGACCTTCAAGGATATCAGCCATTCGGCTGGGGTCGACGTCTTCAACTGGTCGTCCGGCGGAGCCATGCTGGACTATGACAATGACGGCGACCTGGACATCTACGTCGCCAACTACGGCCGCTGGCACTATCCCGAAGATCACGCCATCGTGGGAGACAAGGAAAAGAAGATCTTCCTGTACTCCTCGCCGCGGACTATCAAGACGGTCAAGCACTTGTTGTACAGAAACAACGGCGATCTTACCTTCACAGACGTCTACGACAAGGTGATCATGATCGAGAAAGAGGTGGTCGTTGGTCAGAAAGAGGAGATCGACCCGAGCACCAAGGCCAAGAAGACAGTGGACGTCAAGGAGCGAAAGCTCTTGCCTCATCCGCGCGACGACGGCCACGGCTTTGGCGTCGTTGCGGCCGACCTCAACGACGATGGCCTGATCGACCTTTACGTGGCCACCGACATGAATCCTCATTTCTTGTTTCTTAATCGCGGCGATGGGACGTTCGAGGACGTGTCCGAGTCTTCAGGCGCCGCGTTTGACAATAACGGGATGGCTCAATCGGGTATGGGCGTCGATGCAGAAGACGTCAACGGTGACGGCCTTCCCGAGCTGATTGTCACGAACTTCGCCAACGAGTATGACACCCTCTACATGAACTACGGCAAGGGCATGTTCTACGACAACACGGCCTTCTTCGGCTTCGCCTCCGACACCATGCCGTTCGTGAAGTGGGGCACGGCGCTTGTCGATCTGGACAACGACGGCTGGCCAGACAACTTCGTGACCAACGGCCACGTTGACGACAACCGGCGGCTGCTTGGTCAGCCGGTTGACTACGAGGAAATCCCCCTCTTGTTCCGAAACTTGCTGGGGAAGCGTTTCAAGCTGTCGACCAAGGATGTCGGCCCCTATTTCGACACTACGCACGTGGGCCGGGGCGCGGCCTTTGGTGATCTGGACAACGACGGCGACATAGACATCGTCGTCAATGAGAAGGACCGGCATGCCGCCGTGCTGCGCAACGATACGCCGACCAAGAACCACTGGGTCCGTCTGGTACTGCAGGGAACCAAGAGCAACCGTGACGCTGTGGGCACGCGTGTGGAGCTGGATACCGGCGAACTCGTGATTCATCGCCAGCGGAAGGGCGGGGTGAGCATGGAATCTGCCAACGACCCGCGGCTATTGATCGGGGTCGGGTCCGCTGCCGTGGTCAAGAAGATCAGGATCCGCTGGCCCTCGGGCATCGTCACCACCCGGGAGAATCTCAGGGTCGATCAGGAGTACAAGATCGTGGAACCCAAGGATGGCGTCATCGGACCCGTACATCCTAACCAGGATGCCCAGCCGGACGGGAAGAACCAGACACCCAAGCCACAGACGACCGGCCCTCCGAAATGACCCGTCGTGCTTCGACCGTTGACAGGTTGTCGCAGCCCTCGAACCTCTAGATCTGGGAACGCTGTCTCAATAATTGGCTCTCGATCGCGAATAACCCCGGTGCGGCCGACCCTGTCTCAGAGTGTACGGGCAAAACGATCGGGGGCGGAATGAACATGGCATCGGCTACGAATCGCTTCTGGAACAGGAGGCCCAGCATGGCTTCAGTGGAGACAGCCTGGCCCACCGTTCAGCTCGGGGCTATCGGCGAGGCCTGGCGGCTATACCGGCGGCACTGGGGAGTCTGGTCATTGACGATGCTGGTCTCGATCGTTGGCGTGGCGATCGGCGAGGGAATTGGCACACTGCTGTTGGCGCGGCCTCCCTTGGGATGCTTGGCGGTCTGATCGGTCTGGGAGACTCAGGTGTTCCGATCCTGCCCGTGATCCTGGGTACGATCATTGCCGGTTTCTTCCTGGGCGGCATGATCCGAATGGCCGTCAACCAGGTGCGTGGCCGCCGGCCCCATCTCTCAGACCTCACCAGCATCACGGACGTCTGGTTTGACCTGGCTCTCGGTTCCGGCTTGCTGGGGCTTTTCCTCTACGTGGGCTGGCACCTTCTTGTGATTCCAGGGCTGATCGTCGGCGGGCTCTTGATGTTCATGTACCCCTTGATCGTCGATGGTCGCTTGCCGGCAACCGGGGCAATCCTCCAGAGCTATCACGGCGCTCAAGACTCAATGGCTGATTGCCACGGTCGTTCACCTGGCCGTCACCGCCGTCGCCGGACTGGGTGGCCTCCTGGGCGGAATCGGCCTCGTCGTGACGGGGCCGCTTTACGCACTCTCGATCGCCGTCATGTATCGCGACCTCTTCCTCAACCCCTACTCACCCACCTGGGCAAAGCCCCGGGAACCATTTCGAAGAGTTTTGAACCAAAGCGACTCAGAACCCAGCGGTCCCCTCAGCCGTTGTGCCAGTGCGGGATTTCTGAACCGCTCCCAGCTCGTCCTGGTTAAAAGATCACCTGTTGTCCGCAGGAGCGGCAGGTTGTCGTGCCGGGGCCTTTTTCTGTAGATCCTGGTAGCTCATCCCGTTAAAGAATTCCCCGGGCTCAGTGCCGCCGCTGGCCGGGGCCGCCGCGATGGCGGCCAGGGCAGGAGCGATCTGATTACGCAGATCCACAAGCTTCGGATAAAGCGAGTCGTACACTTCCTTCTGCTTGGGCGTGGTTGCCGGCCCAAAGCGGAGGTTGAACGCGTTCATGAAGCCCAATAGCTCGCCCAGCGTGGCGTCGGGTCGCTTCTCAACGCCGGCCAGAATCAGGTCGAGCGCGGGGGTATCAAGCATGGCAACCAAGCCGTGCAGGGCCTTGAGGTACCTGTCTGCCTCAACGCGATCCTTAGTGGTCTTCGGCAGCAGCTTGTCGACTTTGGCCTCGGCCTGATTGATCGCCGCAAGCAATTTGTCGATGGTCTCCTTATCGGGATTTCTCTCCTCGCCGATCTGCTTGCGGATCTCCTGGCCGAGCCCCTTGATGGGTTCTCGATCGGCCGTGAATTCGGAACGCTCAAGTACCTTGGGCGGGCCTCCCTTGGCGAGCTGGTGAATGCTCATCGAGATCGCGGCGGAGGCCGACTGAAACGGGATGTTGCGAATGGTCTCGCCGCCTATTTTGACCTGGCCACTCTGCAAGGCCTTGCTGTAGATGCGGGGATCGTTTATCTCATCGAGTGCAACGTTCAGCGCGTCGCCCCGGTAGATGTCGGCCCGCTCGGGGTTGTTTCTGAGCCGTTCCCTGATCTGGTCTGCGGCCTTGTTGTTTTGCAGCCGGTCCAAGGCCAGTTTCTCGTGATGAAGCCTGTTGGCATTCATCTGCGACTCATACACATACTGATTCCAGCGCATGACCGTGTCGGTGTTGATCGAGTTGGCAATAGCAGTCTGCTGGTTGTAATAGCCAGCGCCCATGGCGTAGGCTCCCAGCCCCCTGGCGATGTCGCCCTGGGCGGTCTGTCCGCCCCAACCCCCCCAACCATAACCGCCATAGCCCATGGGATAGGCCCATTGCGCCTGGGCACCTGGTCCTTGAATCAATGCCAGCGCGAACACATACGTGCAAGCTCTGATGGGCATTCGAGTCATCGTTTTGTCCCCCGGAGTGGATCGTGAATCGTTTTTCAAAGATAACTCAGGGGCAGCTTCGCGACAAGGATAGGGTGCGAGGAGTCTGCGTGACCGGAAGATCTTCGTAGCCTGGGCGTGGTGCTCGACAAGCGGGGATTAATCGGTGTTGAACCTTTCGCACCTTCGAGATTGCTCTTACATTAATTCCGGGTGAGAGTTCATGAGCAGCGGAGGATCAAACATGGCCAGGCTACAGCCTCGGGATCGGGTTGGGCTTGTCGGTACGGGCATGGTGGGAGCTTCGTTCGCATATTCCCTCATGCAATCAGGACTTGCCAACGAGCTCCTTTTGATCGACGCGGACGCGGCACGGGCCGAGGGCGAGGCCATGGATCTGAACCATGGCTTGCCGTTCGTCGGCCCGATGCGGATCTGTGCCGGGGGTTATGAGTTGCTGGCCGGCTGCGATCTGGTGGTGATCACCGCCGGAGCGAACCAGCGGCCCGGACAGACACGGCTCGAACTGCTTCAATCCAACTCAGCCGTGATCCGGGACATCGTGCCCCGGATTGTCGCCGCCAACCCTACCGGCGTGATCCTGGTGGCGACCAACCCGGTCGACATCCTGACCCACATCGCAGCCGAAATCGCCGGTCTGCCCCCTGGACATGTCTTCGGCTCGGGCACGATCCTCGACACGGCACGGTTCCGATTTCTGCTTGGCGAATGCTTCGGTGTGAACCCGCAGAGCGTCCACGCCGACATCGTCGGGGAGCACGGTGACAGCGAGCTCGCCGTCTGGAGCCTGGCGAACATCGCCGGAGTTTGTCTTGCCGACGTTGCCGGCACGGAAGGAATAGCCCTGGATCAACGCGCGCTTGACCAGATTTTCGAGCGCACGCGCAACGCCGCCTACGAGATCATCGAGCGCAAGCGGTCGACCTACTACGCCATCGGTCTGGGCTTGCGGACAATCGTTGAGGCGGTGCTCCGAGATCAGCGCACCGTGCTTACGGTCTGCACTCCGATGCGTGGCACATTCGGGGTGCACGACATCTCTCTCAGCTTGCCCACCCTGGTCGGCCACGGCGGAGCCGAAAAGGTACTGGAGATCCCCATGAGCAAGAATGAGATAGCCGCTTTCGGCCGATCAGGCGAGATCCTCAAGGCGCAGCTCGAATCGATGCGCTGAAAGAATCGACTCCAATAGTGCTCACGATGCAGGTCGGCGGGTTGCTCGATCGATTGCGTTGGTGGTGTGTTCGATAAGGCTGGAGGCTAGAATCCTGACGAGTTCTTGCATAAATTAAGTCGCGGAATCTTTACGACGAGATCGATGCAGGGCGAACTTCATGCTCGCTTGAACTGTACTGGGTTGACTCACCGGGCTCACTATGCGATCGCCCTTTTTCACAACGGGGCTTTGTCTTGATGATGAGACACGAAGGTTGGGCCGCAACGCTCTGCCTGCTAGCAGCCATTATCGTGGCGACTGCGGCCGCAGCCCTGAGTGGCTGCGACCGGACGCGAACGGCAACCGCCGCTCCGGGCGAGGCCCCGAAGCCCACAGTCACGGTGGTGCGGGCCCGCAAGATGGACGTGCCGATCATTCGCCTACCCAATGGGACCACCAAGGCTCTCCACGAGGTAACCATTCGGCGCGCGTTAAGGGGTTCCTCAAGGAGGTGCATTTCAGCGAGGGCTCAAACGTCAAGGCGGGCGATCTTCTACTGGTCATCGAAGAAGACCCGTTTCAGGTCAAGGTCGAGCAGGCGAAGGCGGTTCTCGAGGAGGCACGGGCCGAGCTTGAGAAGGCCAAGGAGTCCAGGGCCAAAGAGGTCGCCCAGGCTCGGGTTTCACTGGACGATGCCCAGCTTCAGCTCGATCGGGTGGAGGAGCGCAGGGAGCGCAACCTGTTGGCGCGGAAGGCGGCTTCCCAGGACGACTATGACCAGGCGAAGGTCAAGGTCGACAAAAGTCGCGGCCCAGCTCGAGGCGGACAAGGCGAGCCTGCTGCAAACGACGGCCGATTACAAAATCAACATCCTCTCAGCCCAGGCAAAGATCGACCAGGCCAAGGCCGATCTCGACGCCGCCCTTATCGATCTCGGTTACTGTCGGATGTACGCACCGATCGCCGGCCGCATAGGCGAACTGAAGGTGAAGCTGCGGCAACCTCGTCGGTTCCGGCCGCCTCGACGAGCGATACGACCTCGCTCGTCTCGATCCAGCAGCTCCATCCTATGGGCCTCGATCTCCGGCCTGCATCACGCTTTTTGCCGATCATCACCAGGCTCGTCAAGAAGGGGCTGGAGGTCAAGCTCAGGATCGGCGGCCAGAAGATCCATCCCCACACGGGCACGATCAAGTTCGTGGACAACACGGTCGACCCCACGACCTCGACGGTTCTGGTCAGGGCCGAGGTCCCCAATCCCGACGAGACGATGCTGCCAGGCGAATATGTGAAGGTAGAAATAAACATAGGTGATTACGCCGACGCAATCGTCATTCCCGACGCGGCCGTGGTCGAAGCCCAGGAGGGTTCACGCGTGCTTGTGGTCGACGATCAGAACAAGGTCCAGCTCGCCGTGGTGAAACCGCTGGATGTTTATCAGGGACTGGCAGTGATCGAATCAGGACTAAATGAAGGACAGAATGTGATCGTCAAGGGCGTTCAGCTCGTCCGCCCGGGGCAAACCGTCAAGACCGAAGAGACGGCGACTGGAAAGCTTCGTCAGGCCTGATTCGGATCTCACGAGTCCCCGACCCGCTGGACAGCCCTCTCATGCGGCTCCGGGGCCAGCCGCAAGTGGCTCCACACCGCCCTCTGCCGGCGAGAGTGGAAAAACCCAGCCGACGCCCGGGCAGGCTCCCGCGCCGCCGCGGCTCCGGCGAACTGCACGCCCAGCGCCGGTGGTTCCTCTAATTGAGATCGATGATCCATGGTCAACTTCTTCATCGGCCGGCCGATCTTCGCCACGGTCCTGGCACTGCTGCTCTTGCTCTGATCGGCGGCATCTGCATCTTCGTGCTGCCGATCTCGCTCTATCCCGACATCGTTCCGCCCCAGGTTCAGATCACCGCGACCTACACCGGGGCCGACGCCCAGACCGTCGCCGACTCGGTCACCACGCCGATCGAGCAGAAGGTCAACGGCGTCAACGGCATGATTTACATGTCGTCGGACAGCACCAGCAACGGCGTCTCCAGGATCCTGGTCACGCTGGATGTCGGCTATTCGCAGGACATCGGCGCCATCGACGTCCAGAACAAGGTCGATACCGCCAAGCCCACGCTGCCGCCGGAAGTCACCCAGGTCGGCGTCGAGAGCAAGAAGACCACCACCAACATGGTCTGCGTGGTCAACCTGGTCAGTCCCGGCAGAACGTACGACTCGAATTTTCTGGACAACTACGCCCAGATCAACATCGTCGACGTGCTCAAGCGAATCCGCGGCATCAGCGACATCAACGTCTTCGGCCGCAAGTACGCCATGCGGATCTGGCTTGACCCGGACCGGATGGCCAACCAGCAGATCTCTCCGGACGAGGTGATCGACGCGATCAAGTCCGAGAACCGCCAGGCCGCCGCCGGCAAGATCGGCGCTCCGCCGGTGCCCCCCGGCCAGCGGTTCGAGTTCCCGGTCACCGCCAAGGGCCGGCTTTCGATGGTGCCGGAATTCGAGCAGATCATCGTCCGCGCCAGGCCCGACGGTTCGAAAGTGTTTCTCAAGGACGTGGCCAGGATCGAGCTCGGCTCCGAGACTTATGAGCAGGCGGGATACCTGAGCGGCAAGGCCGCCGCCACGGTGCCGATCTACCAGTATTCGAACGCCAATGCCCTGTCGATCGTCCAGCAGATCAAGCAGGAAATGGACCGGCTGGCCCGCGATTTCCCGCCCGACGTCGAGTACCGCATCGCCTTTGATACCACCAGGTATGTCGAGGAAAACATCAACGAGGTCGAGCACACACTGGGTGAGGCGTTCGTACTGGTCCTGATCGTCGTGTTCGTTTTCTTGCAGGGACTGCGCACCACCTTGATCCCCATGGTGGCGATCCCCGTGTCGCTTGTCGCCACGTTCGGCCTCATGGCCGCGTTCGGCTTCTCGATCAACACGCTCACCCTGATGGGACTGGTGCTGGCGATCGGCCTGGTCGTTGACGACGCGATCATCGTGGTCGAGAACGTCGAAAAGTACCTCGAGCGGGGCTACAAGCCCGCTGGAAGCCACCCGCGCCGCGATGGCCGAGATTACCACGCCGATCGTCACGATCACCCTCGTGCTGGCCGCGGTGTTCGTTCCGGTGGCATTCATTCCCGGGACTGACCGGCCGGCTCTACAACCAGTTCGCCCTGACGATCGTCTTCTCGTTCCTGTTCTCGGCCGTCAACTCGCTGACCTTCAGCCCGGCCATGGCCCGGCTTTTTCTGAAGGCCAAGACTCACCACGGCGAGTCGAGGTTCTTCTTCTTCCGCTGGTTCAACCGGGGAATGTCTTGGCTGGAGAACTCGTATGATTCCTTTCTCGAGTTCACGGCCCACCACTGGTGGACCGTCGTCATCCCGTCGCTCGCGCTTCTGGCGCTGACGGCGTGGATGCTCGTCGAGCGGCCCAAGTCGTTCGTGCCCGTGGAGGATCAAGGGCTACCTCATCATCACGGTTCAGACCCCGGACGGAACCACCCAGGAGCCAACTGCCAGGGTCATGGAGCGCGTTGAACAGATCGCGCTGAAAACCGAAGGCGTGGCCGACACGATTCGGTTCGACGGCCTGAACCCGCTCACCCAGGTCAACCAGTCCAATAGCGGCGCCGTCTACGTCGTTCTCAAGCCCTGGGAAGAGCGCAAGGCGCCGGAATGCGGGCCAGGGCCCTGGTCGCGACGGCTGCAGCAGGCGCTCGCCGCCGAGGTCCAGGACGCCTTGGCGCTGGTCTTCCCGCCGCCGCCGATCCAGGGGCTGGGCACCACGGGCGGCTTCGAATTCCTGATCGAGGATCGCGAAGGACGCGGCGTGCAGGCGCTGGCCGACGTCACCGATCGTTTCATGGCCGAGGCCCGCAGCCGCCCCGAGCTCTCCGGCCTGTACACGCCCTTCTCGGTCCGCGTTCCCCAACTCCGGTTCGAGCTCGATCGCGGCAAGGCCCGCAACCTCGAAGTCCCGGTCTCCTCGGTCTTCGAGACGCTTCAGGTTTATCTCGGCGGCTTCTATGTCAACGACTTCAATCGCTTCGGCAAGACCTGGCGAGTGTATGTTCAATCCGAGCGGCGACCGCCGCCGGACGGCCAACGATATCCTGATGCTCAAGGTCCTGAACAACAAAGGCGACCGCGTCCCCTTGAGCGCCCTTGGTGCCGTGAAGCCGATCGTCGGCCCGATCGACGTTCCGCACTACAATCTCTACAACGCGGCCAAGATCACCGGCAACCCCGCCCCAGGTTACAGCTCGGGACAGGCCACCCTTGCCATGCAGGAAGTCGCGGCGGCGACTCTTCCCGAGGGCTTCGGCTATGAATGGACCGGCTCAACCTACCAGGAGCTGAAAACCGGCAACCAGGCGATGTTCATCTTCGCCCTCTCGATCGTCTGTGTTTTCCTGTTCATGGCAGCTCTCTACGAAAGCTGGATTCGCCCGCTGGTCATCATCCTGACCGTCCCCCTGGCCACTTTCGGGGCCATCGTGGGTCTCTGGATCTTCAACCTGCCTCTGGACGTCTTCGGCCAGATCGGCCTGGTCATGTTGATCGGCCTGGAGACCAAGAACGCCATCCTAGTGGTCGAGTTCGGCGTCGAGCTCATGGAAAAGCAGGGCATGAGCATCATCGACTCGGCCAAGGAGGCCGCGCGGCAAAGACTCAGGCCCATTCTCATGACCTCGTTTGCGTTTATCATGGGCGTTCTGCCCATGGCGCGCGCCACCGGGGCAGGGGCCTACAGCCGCAACTCGCTGGGCATCGTCATCGCCTCGGGCATGCTGATCAGTACCGTCCTCGGCCGGTTCGTCATCCCCGTCTACTACGTCCTGGGCGAGAGAATCATCCGCGCGTTTTCCAGGCCCGAGCCGCCTGAGACGCAGCCGGCCAACCCAGAAGACATCGACGTGAAATTGCCCTGGACTGAAGGCGACGACCCACATACTGCGTGAACTCCCGAACGACGGGCTCGTCGATTTTCCAGGGGACTCCTTTGCTGGTTTCTCTTGTTTTGTTCGTTCGATCGAATCATCCGCGCTCACACCAGCGCGATACTCGCAGGCACACGCGGAGACCTCGCGCCATGACGGCCAGTGACAATCACGTGGAGAGCCCGAGAACCGACGTCCCGGTCTTGATCGTGGGGGCTGGCCCCACCGGTCTCGTGCTGGCACTTTGGCTGACCAGGCTCGGCGTCGCCGTGCGGATCATCGATAAGACCGCTGAGCCAGGAACCACCTCCCGTGCCCTGGCAGTCTCCGCTCGCACACTGGAGCTTTATCAACAGCTTGGAATGGCCGGCGCCGCTTGTCGAGGGCGGCGTCAAGGTTCCGGGGGCCAACTTCTGGGTCCAGGGCCGCAAGGTCGCACGGCTGCCATTGGAACGTCTGGGAGAGGGTTTGACGCCGTTCCCCTTCGCATTAATCTTCCCGCAAGACGCTCACGAGCGAGTGCTGATCGAACGGCTCGAAGGACTTGGGAGTGAAGGTGGAGCGCCGGACCGAGCTGGTCCGTTTCGAGCAACGAGAGCGATGTCGTGCGAGCGACGCTCCGAGCGAGAGGACGGAGCCATGGAGACCTGCGCAGGCGTCTTATCTTGCGGGCTGCGACGGGGCGCATTCGATCGTGAGGGAGATGCTGAGGATCGGCTTCCCCGGCGGAACCTATTCCGACATTTTCTACGTCGCCGACATCGTAGGGTCTGGCCCGGCGACGAACGGCGAAATTCATGTCGATCTTGGCCGATCCGACTTTCTGGCCGTCTTTCCCCTGCAGGGACACGGGCCGAGTGCGCCTCGTCGGTACCGTCGTCGAGGGGCCGGCAGGACGAACACCGCAACTTGACTTTCGACGACGTGCGCGAGCGCGTGGTCAGCGCATCTCAATTTCACGATTGATCGGGTGAACTGGTTCTCGACCTATCGCGTGCACCACCGGGTGGCGGCGAAATTCCGGGAGGGGCGCGCGTTCCTTCTGGGAGACGCGGCCCACATTCACAGCCCGGTCGGCGGCCAGGGGATGAACACCGGCATCGGCGACGCGGTGAACCTGGCGTGGAAGCTGGCCGCTGTGCTTGAACGGAAGCGCGGCCGACAGCCTTCTCGACACGCTACGAGCCGGAGCGCATCGGCTTCGCTCGCCGGCTGGTCGCCACGACCGATCGCGTGTTTTGCCTTTGTGACGGATCAGGGCCCCATCGCCTGGCGCGTGCGCACCCGGCTCCTTCCCCTGCGTGGCGCCCTTCCTGTTTCGACTGGGACGCGGGTGCGCCGCTTTCTGTTCCGCACCGTGTCGCAGATCGGTGTCAACTATCCCGACAGCCCGCTGAGCGAGGGTGCCACCGGCTCCGTCAAGGGCGGTGATCGCCTGCCCTGGATCAGGACGGGTCGAGAGGACGATAATTTCGGCCCGCTGACGTCGCTGGCCTGGCAGGTACAGGTCTACGGCGAACCACGCCACGGAATGGCGGACGCCTGCGCCGAACTCGGACTGCCGATCCACGCGTTTTCCTGGACGCCCACGATGGAACGCTGCGGACTCGTGCGCGGGCCTCTATCTCGTCCGGCCGGACGGGTATATCGCTCTGGCCGACCCGGACGGAGATCCACAGCGCTTGAGCCTCTACTTCAAAAGTCGCGGCTTGTCGGCCATACCTCGACGCGACGATGCAACCAAAGTCCACGCTCCCCGCTCCGCCCCGGATCACCCATAGGCACCGTTCCGACGACCGCCCCCATGACATTCTTGGCTTCGGCCCGAATGTTACCCTTCGCGCGAGTGAGGAAGGCGCTGTAGAGGCGATCGTGATTTAGCAGGCCTGGGCCCTCGATGATGCGTCAGCTCGCCGTCACTTGCAGCGGGATTTTGTTATAGCAACTGTATATGAATGTGAACTGCTTCAAGTCTATGCGAGTTCGCGGCTGGTCGCCGGCGATCAGCGCGCCCCGCCCCGTCCTCCCCGCGAGGCCAGTGCTGTACCGGCGTGTTGCCGCCGGATGAAGTCCTTTTTTCGCCACACTTTTGTAGCCACGGGGAATCTTGCCCTACCGTTTCTATAGACAGAGTGTTACCGTGAATCAATGCTCCCACTCAAGCCAGTGCCGTGTCGGTTCGATGGACATCGTTCATCCAGGGCTTGGCACGAGGATTGCAATGTGCAGGTGACTGTGAGGAGATTTGGAACATTGATCGCCAACGGAGACCGATCATGAATGCGACTCCACAGGTAATGGTTACGCTGTCGGCCGACCTTCTGAAGCAGCTTCGCAAAGAAGCCCGCGAGCAGCATGTGTCGCTGCGCTGGCTGGTGGCCGGGCTGGTATGCGACACGTTGGAAACAGGACGGCGCCTCCAAGTCGCGGCGCAACCCGTCTTCGTGGGGCAGTGAGGATTTCTAATCCTCCAATCTCTACAGCCGCGCTGTTGCCGCCTCTAGCTTGGTGCAAGATCTGGCGAGCCTTGCCGTCTTTCCAAAGGTGCTGCTGGGTCGGGTTCAGCGGGTGCTCCACTTCTCGATTGACGCCGTAGCACTCGCCGAGCAGGATAGATGCAAGCTGGGGTTAGCCTTTGCTTTTGAGGCACCATTACCCAGGACTCGTCGGTCGAGGATCGCAATGATTCCGTTGCTCATCGCATCGCTTTGCGGTCAGGGATCAGATGCGAGCCTTGGATCCGAAATCGTGGCCTACGCACGTTCCCAAATGGGACAAAAAGTCGGCAACGGCGAATGCACTTCGCTGGCGGTGGAGGCACTTCGCCACTGCGACGCGAGCCGGCCCGACCCGGTAGCGGGAATCTGGGGAGATGAAATCAGGCATCTCCGCGACCTCCAGCCTGGTGACATCCTTCAATTCGAAAATGCGGTTTTCGTCAAGCATCAGGTGTTTGCAGACGGTGCGTTCTTCACGCAGACTGCGAGCTTTCCGCATCACACCGCAATCGTCGGCCAAGTGCGTAAGCGCGGGCCGAAGCCGGTGCTGATCATCTTGCATCAGAATGCAGGTATCGAGGGTGGCGGAGGCAAGGAGTTCAAGACCGTGCAAGAGTGGAGGCTCGAGATGGCCACTCAGCGCGGCGGCATCGTCAAGGCCTACAGACCCACGGCGCGTCAAACGCGGCAGCCCGAACAGCCTACCGACCTACCCGCTCGGAAAGGCAATGGACCAAAGTCCCGGCCACTCGGCGGGCTCATTCGCCCGTCGGCTCTTTGAGACGCTCAAGCATTTCCCTGACGTGCCTGCCGGTTTGCAACTGCGACGAGAAGACGTGCCGGACTACTCCGGACCGGTCGATCAGATAACTAACCCGGCCGGGGAACAATCCCAGTGTCCGAGAGACACCATAGCGAGCTCGGACTTCCCCTTTGGCATCAGATAGAAGCAAGTAGGGTAAGTTCCAGAGCTTCGCAAAGAGCCGATGCGAGCCCTCCGAGTCGGAGCTGATGCCGATCACTTCGGCACCAGCCTCCTTGAACACCGCGTGGCTGTCCCGAAACGCGCATGCCTGCGCGGTGCAGGCGGGCGAATTGTCCTTGGGATAGAAAAAAAGGACGACCTCCGACTTGCCTCGAAAATCGGCGAGGCTCACCATCTCGCCTGTCGAGGAAGGCAGGGTAAAATCCGGGGCCAGGTCACCGACCTTGATCGCGTGATCAGCAGGCATGGTTACCCAACTTGGTGCGGGACAATCCTCGTCGAGCCGCATGCTATGGAAGTTATAGTCTGCAGGCAACTCGAAAATCGTTATTAAATGAAGGACCGCCTTGCTGGGCTCATTCAGGAATCGTGCTCGGAGACCTACTCACCCCGCGTTCAGAACCTGGGTCCGAAAGAAAGATCGATCTTGCGTGGAGACTGGTCATGCCAATGGGGATCAAGCACGCGGACGGGTGCGAGGCAAGCACGGGCGGTCACCCACATGCTCGCGTTTCTTGTGGCGGGCTTGCTCGTTGGTGAGGCGGCGGCGATGTTGACCGGCGGCGAGGGGAACAAGCCCATCCCCGATCCAGGTTGGCCCCGAGGGGCGGCCGTGATCTTCAATCATCCGGGTCGCATCGCCTGGTGGGAAGGGCCGCCGTTCGGCGGCGGGCAGTGGCACTCGGAGTGTCGCGGCGATGCTGGTGCGCTCAGCGGGATCCTGACCGGCTTTTCGAACCTGGACTCAAAAACCAAGCGCGTGGTGGTTCACGACGGAGTCGGCCGCAGCTTCTGGATCAGCGAGCCGGCAAGAAGGGATGCACGCGCGGATCGACTGGGATTTCTCGGTGTGGCAGCCCGATCGCTGGACGCGCCTCAGTCAGATGCCGGCCGGAATCAATCCGACCGACGCACGAGATCGAAGCACCGGCCCACCCGCCCGTATTGACGTCTACACGGGGGGCAACATCCGCTGGGCCGATGTGAAGGTACCCAAAGGAGTGGAGGTGGTTGACGAGAGGCTGGAGTCGCATGGATTCACGATTGCGGACGGAGTGGTGCTCGATGGGCAAATCACCAACCAGGTGGACAAACGGCCGATCGCCGGTCGAGTGAAACTGCGCCGGATTGAGCCCCGTGGGCTGGGGCCCGAGCGTTACACCGTGGTGGCCGAGGCCGCGGCCGACGCGAATGGGCACTGGATACTGAAGAAGGCGGTTGCGGGTTCGTTCCAGGTTGTTATCGAAGCCGACGGGTTCGTGCCCAGGATCGTTGGCTACGCTCAATTCGATGACCAGCCTCGCTGGTCCTTCTTCGATTGCAGGCTGTCTCCACCCGCTGCCGTGACGGGCCAGGTCAAGGACAACGCGGGGAAGCCACTGCCTGACGCGGAGGTGCGGATTTCGGACCTCACGACGGAAGAAGACGGGCGATACGACCTTCCTGCCGACGCAAGAGTCAAAACCGATGCCGACGGCCGCTTCCGTTGCGACCAGCTTCCACTCGGCAACGCCAGCGTCTGGGCGTACAAGCTTGGCTACTGCCGGCCAGGACTTGGTCTGCGCATCAAGCTGCCGGCGGAGGGAGTCACGCTGACCATGCTCAAGTCGGCCCGCGTCCGTGTCACCGTGGACTTATCGGGGAAGGTTAAACCGGAGGGTTACATTGTCTCCTTTGCTCCCCAGGGGGGATCCGTGGCAGGATCGTGGGGTGGGTCGGGAATGATCGACGCTCGCAATCAGATTGCGTTCACCGACATTCCGCCTGGACGCTACGTCTTTCAGGGACAGCCGAACCCCTCGAGCGGCAACCAGCAAACCGACCCTGTCACAGTGGACCTGAAAAGCGGGCGCCTGACGGAAGTCACGCTCCATGCGAAGTGACGGCGGTGACGCTGGCGCGACCGACCGGCAGGCGGAACAGGAGCCGTGTCCGTCGGGTCCGCGGCGGAGGTCGAATCGGGTGCCGGAAAGGCGATGTTCAAGCAAGCTACGGGAGGTGATCGTTCCCAGCCCATCCAGCAGCTTCTCCAGGGCGAAGGGGTCAACCGGCTTGACGAAGTGATGATCGAATCCGGCCTCCTGGGAGCGGCGTCGGTCCTCTTCCTGCCCCCATCCCGTAAGGGCCACGATCACCATTCCCTTGCCACCCGGCTGGTCTCTCATGCGGCGAGCCGCATCGAAGCCGTTCAGCATTGGCAGTCCGATGTCCATCAATACGACTTCGGGGTCGAAGGTCGCGGCCAGGTCCACGGCTTCCTGCCCGTCATGGGCGGTGCGGACCTCGTTGCCCATGATGTTGAGCATCGTCGTCAGACTGTCCGCCGAGTCCCGATTGTCGTCCACCACCAGGATGCGGCGATGGGACCGAGGGGCGGCGTGCCCGCCGCCCGCCGCGGCAGGCGGCGTGGCCTTCAGGTCCAGGGCCACGGGCAGGCGGACCACGAACTCGCTGCCCCGATTCGGCCCCTCGCTGTGGGCTTCGATGCTGCCACCGTGCATCTCGACCAGCCGCTTCACGACCTTCAGACCGATTCCCAGCCCTCCCTGCGCCCGCTCTAGCGACTGATCGACCTGCATGAACATCTCGAAGATCCGTGGCAGCATTTCGGGGGGTATACCGACGCCGCTGTCCCGCATCCGCACGGTCACACAATCGTCTTCACGCTGGGCGGACAGCCAGATATGCCCGCCCGGCTCCGTATACCTGGCGGAATTGTTCAGCAGGTTCGAGAACACCTGGACCAGGCGAGTCGGGTCGGCGACAAGCGGGATCGGGTCATCGGGCAATGCGATGGCCAGCTCGTGTGCCGATTGCTCGATGAGCGGTCGGCTCGTCTCGACGGCGCTGGTGAGGATCGTCGCCAGATCGACCCGCTCTGTCCGCAACTTGATCTGTCCCCGGCTGATTCGCGAGAGGTCGAGCAGGTCATCGACCAGCCGGACCATCTGTTGCACTTGCCGCTCGATCATGGCCAGGCTGCCGTCGATCGTCGCCCGGTCGTCGCCCGCCAGTCGCATGACATGGATGGAGTTGCGGATCGGGGCAAGCGGATTACGCAATTCGTGGGCTAGCGTCGCCAGGAACTCGTCCTTGTGGCGATCGCTCTCCCGCAGCTCCTCGTAAAGCCGGGCGTTGTCATAAGCCAACGCAGCCATGTGTGCCAGTTGAATGAGAATGGCCTTGTCGTCCTGCGTGAAGTCGCCCTTCGTTTTCCCGGCCAGGTGAATGTGACCAAGGAGACGGCCGCCCCGACCGATCAGCGGGGCGCAGAGCGCACCGTCGGGCACGTCCTGCTTTCTGCTCGCTCTGAAGAGAAACCTCGGAATGCGTCGTCCCGATGATTCGTCTTCGCCTCGGCCCGGATGACGTCGACCACGCTCGTCGGGGTGTTGGCCGAGTTGATCGTCAGTGATGCCGCCGCCACCTGCCGCAATCGCTCGGATCGCTCCTGTTCCAGGGCAAGCAGCCGGGCGACTTCCTGTTCGGCCCGCTTGCGCTCGATACCCAGGGCGATCTGGTCCGCCACTGCCGACATGGCATCAACTGTGTGGGGAGTGAGCTCGTGGCGTGCGAACATCGCCATGACGCCGACCAGGCGATCTTCGACCGTCAGCGGGTATCCGGCGAAGGCGACCAACCCCTCCCGCTTGGCCCACTCCTGGTCCGGTACACGAGGGTCTCCGGCAACAGCATTCGTCAGGTGGGCTTTCCGCTCCTGAGCGATCAGGCCGATCTTGAGCTTGCCGACCGGCACACGCCCATGGGGCCCGTCGATGTGCGTGTACAGCCCGGCGCTGGCTTGCAGTTCCAGCACGCCCGCCTCCGGGTCCAGGGTCCAGATGCGGGCAAACGCCCCGTCGAGGTATTCGACCAGAGCCCCGGCACAGCGCTGCAGAGCGTGCCTCAACGTGTCTGCCTGCGTCAAAGCTGCCCCCACCTCCGCACTCATCGCCATCAACCGCACTCGTTCGGCCAGCCCCTCCTCGGCCTTCTTGCGAGCGGTGATGTCTCGGAAGACCAGGACTGCCCCGATCATCTTCCCGTCGGCATTTCGGATCGGGGCGGCGCTGTCGTCGATGGGTCGCTCCGTGCCGTCCCGGGCAATCAGGATCGTGTGGTTTGCCAGCCCCACGACCACCCCCTCCTTGAAGGCTCGCACGGCGGGGTTCTCGACGCTCTTGCGGGTCTGCTCGTTGACGATCTTGAACACCGATTCCAGGGGCTGGCCCTGTGCCTCATGCTCCTTCCAGGCAGTAAGCTCCTGGGCAACGGAGTTCAGGAACCTGACATTGCCCGCGGTATCCGTGGCAATCACGGCATCACCGATGCCCGCCAGCGTCGTGCGGAACCACTCGCGCTGTTCGTGGAGAACCACCGCGGCCTGGTGGCGCGCCTGGAGACTACGATGGAGCATCCAGATGAACGCAGCGATCAGGCCCAGCCCCACCAGGGCGGTGACGAGGCCGGACGTCACGGCGGTCTGATAGGCAAGGCTCGACCGGCGTCGCCGGTCCCTCAGCAGGTCGTGCTCGTCCTGCCTCATCTCGCCGACCAGTTCCCGGATGGCGTCCATCTGCGCCTTCGCCAAGCCGGTGAGGATGACCGCCTGCGCTTCTTGCTCGCTCTTGCGCCGCAGTTCGATTGCCTGCTCAAAACCGGCCAACCGCGTGGCGGTCATCCCTGCCAGCTTGGCGATCCGATCCTGTTGCCGGGGGTTGTCTCTGGTTTCCGCTTTCAGTGTCGCCAAAAGCCCTTCGAGCCGTTTGCGGGCGGAGTTGTAGGGCTCAAGGTACTCATCCCTGCCGGTCAGCAGGAAACCCCGCTGCCCGGTTTCGGCGTCCACCATCGCCAGGAGCACCTCGCCAGTCAGGTCCAGCACCTCGTTGGTATGAGCGACCCAACGGGCGTCCTCGTTCAACTGGCTCGTGTTGCGATAGGTCAGGGCGGCAATGGCGACCAGCAGGGCCGCGAACAGACCCGCGCCGACCAGCACCGTTCGATCCAGGGTTCTCCTCATACCTGCACCCATCTCTTCCGTCTACCCGCCATCTCTTCCGTCTACCCGCGGTCGCGCAAGTCGTCTTGCACCTGTCGTTGTGGATGATCAAGGATCGAACCGCTCGTCGCGGCTCGAACAACGGATCGTGCGACGTAATGCGGATCGCACAGGGCTTGACTCAGAATGACTCAAGCTGCAATCAAGAGGCGACGGGATGGAATGCCCATTCCCACAGGGCAGCAGCCTTCGGGGGCGGCTTCGCAACTCAGTTTTCCGTGACGTAATCTCTGACTGGAATCAAATTGCGAATGGGCGATAGAGGACTTGAACCTCTGACCTCCTGCGTGTCGAGCAGGCGTCTAGCCAGCTGAGCTAATCGCCCTGGTGTGGAATCTCTTATAGGAGATTGGATCATGGCCGGTCAAGATGAGCGTGGTGGCGGAGTGGCGGATTCCCGCGTCGCGCTCAGATTTCCATGATCTCGGCAGCCTTCTTGTCGCCCAGCTCATTGACCTTGGCCTCGAACTTCTTGGTCAGGGACTGGATCTCTTGCTTGCAGGTTTCCAGGTCGTCCTCGGTGAGGATCTTGTCGGACTGCTCGACCTCGGCTTGCTTGTTGGCGTCGCGGCGGATATTGCGGATGGCGACCCGCGCCTCCTCGGCCAGATCCTTGACACGGTGGGACAGCTTCTTCCGCTGCTCGACGGACAGGGCCGGTACGTTGAGCCGAACCACCTTGCCGTCGGAGTTGGGCGTCAGGCCCAGGTCGCTCGTCTGGATCGCCTTGACGATGTCGCCGACCACCGAGGGATCAAACGGCCGGATCAAGATCTGCTGCGGCTCCGGCGTGCTCAGGTTCGCGAGCTGCTTGAGCGGCGTCGACGAGCCGTAATAATCGACCCGGATCGAATCGACCAAACCCGTGTTCGCCCGTCCGGTCCGGACACCCCGGAGCTGGTCGGTCAGAAGGGCGACGCTCTTTTCCATCCGGTCTTCCGCCTCGAGGGCGATTTCTTCGATGCTCATTGGGATGCATCCTCTGCTTGGACTGTCAAGCGGCGAAACCGCACGTGTCTCCGACGTCCGAACACTCCGGCCTGCGCCGGCCTTGACCCGTACATCGTATCACGACTGGCGGCGGCCGCGACAGGTCGAGCGACAAGGCCACGCCAAAGGCGTCTCGATCAGCCCCGTCACTTCGATCAGCTCGTCACTGAATGACTGCGGGGCCGGGGGACGTTGCTGACCCAGGTGCCGATCGGATCGCCCAGGACCGCGCGCTCGATGTTGCCCTCTTTCTTGAAGTTGAATACCAAAATCGGCAGGTTGTTCTCCATGCACATCCCGATCGCGGTCATGTCCATGACCTTGAGCCGATCGCTCATGACCTGCTCGAAGCTCAGGTGTGGATAGAGCACCGCGTGCGGGTTCTTTTCCGGGTCGGCCGAGTAGACGCCGTCCACTCGAGTGGCCTTCAGCAAGACCTCGACGCCGAGTTCCTTGCCCCGCAGCGCGGCGGCCGTGTCGGTCGTCACGAACGGGCTTCCCGTGCCGCTGGCCAGGATGATGACCCGGCCGCGGCCGAGGTGAGATAACGCCCGCCGGCGGATGAACGGCTCGGCGACCTCCTCCATGCGGATGGTGGTCATGAGCCGGGTCTCGCAGCCCATGCTCTCAAGCGCGTCCTGCAGGGCCAGGCCGTTGATCACCGTGGCCGTCATGCCCATGTAGTGGGCGGTGGCCTCCTTGATGACATCGGAGCCCCGGCTCAACTCGGCGCCGCGGAGGATGTTGCCGCCTCCGACGACGATGGCCAGTTGTACCCCGAGCGAAGCCACTCGGGAAGCCTGCCGGGCGATCCGGCTGACCTCCTCGACACTGATGCCCCCCTCACCGGGCCGGCAGAAGCCCTCGCCGGAGAGCTTGAGCAGGATTCGGCGAAACGCCGGGGTGCCGTCGATGACGTTGCCGTCCATCAAGTATTCCTTATGAAGCAAGGTGCCGGGTGTCAAAGGCCGCTGGCCGCGTCAGCACGACTGGCGGCTGACGAGAATCACAAAGGAGCCCACTTGCCATCCTGCCGCCGTACTGTGCTCGAGAGCGGTTCTCCGCGGTCTCAGCGGCCGTCTCCCACGACGAACCGAGCGAACCGGGCCACCGAGATGTTCTCGCCGGTGCGCGAGTTGACCGCGAGGATCACGTCGCGCACCGACTTCGTCTCATCCTTGACGAACTTCTGATCGAGCAGGACGCTCTCGCCGAACCAGGAATCGATCTTGCCCTGGGCGATCTTCTCCTGGATGTTCACCGGCTTGTCGGCAACCTGGCTCATGAAGATGCGCTTTTGCTCGGCAACGGCCTCCTCGGGAACGTCTTCCCGTTTCACGTAGGCGGGATTGGCGGCCATGACATGCAGCGCCAGGTCCTTGGCAAGCTGCTTGAACTCCTCGTTACGGGCAACGAAGTCGGTCTCGCAGTTGAGCTCGACCAGCACGCCCGACTTGGCGTCGTGGTGGATGTAGACCTCGATGCGGCCGGCCTTGGCGGCCCGCCCGGCGCAGCTCGGCCTGCTTGAGGCCGCGCTCCTTGGCCAGCGTTCCGGCCTTCTTGGCGTCGCCCTCGGCTTCCTCGAGGAGCTTCTTGCACTCCATCAGTCCAAGCCCGGTCTTCTTGCGAAACTCGTTGACCGCCTGAGCCGTGATCTCGGCCATCGGCAATTCTCCTCAAACGTGCTCGTACTCACTCAGTTTAAGTCTGTTATCGATTGATGCAACTTCGGCTTCCGAATCCGGCGTCGGCTCGACGCTCCAAGGACCCGCCGTCCTTCCGGGTTGCCACCGCGAAGGGCGGATGCCGCGGCATTACCATGGCCGCTAAGCGACACCATCTCGGGTCTGCTGATGTTCGACTTGGTACATGGCGGCCCGCTCGCTCAGGCGAACGGCCACCGCGGACCCGTCCGGGTTCCCACTGGAGGTTCACGCACCTCCCGTCAAACCCTCGGGGCCGCTCGGGTACACCCGCTTTGCCGCTCGGGTTCCTCGGCAGCCGTCGGCGACTCCAGAGACTCCGGAGACTCGGGGCCTGGTTCGCCCCCGGAAGCCTCGACGGGTGCCTCGTCCGCGGCAGGTGCCGGTGCCGGAGCTGCGAACCCGTCGATCGCGCAGAGACCGATGCCGCCAGTCCGCCGACTCGTGGTGCAAGATCAGTACGTCCCGGAATCCGCCGACGGTCCGGTCGCGATCACGATCACGATCGCCGCGACCCGGCGCCGACTCGCCTACTGACGGCTCCGGCGGCGCGGCCGCTTTGCCTTCCAGGATGGCGTCGATCAGCCGCTTCATGACCAGCTCGATCGACCGCATGCTGTCGTCATTGCCTGGGATCGGCAGGTCGATCAGGTCGGGATCGCAGTCGGTGTCCAGCAGGGCAACCACCTTCAGCCCCAGTTTCCGCGCCTCGGCCACCGCGATATGCTCGCGCCGGGGGTCGATGACCATAGGGCCTCCGGAAGCCGCGTCATCGATCGGATGCCACTGAGGTTGCGTTCGATCTTGCGGCGCTTGCGCGTGAGCGTTGAGATCATCTTCTTCGAGTAGCTGAGCCCTTGCTCGCCGTCCAGAATCGTCTCCAGCTCCTCGAGCCGCTGCAACCGGCTGCGAATCGTCCGGAAATTGGTGAGCGTTCCGCCCAGCCACCGCTCGGTCACATAGGGCATACCGCCGCGGGTGCATTCTTCGTTGATCGTCTCGGCCGCTTGCCGCTTGGTTCCCACAAACAAGATCAGCCCACCCGAGGACGCGATCCGGTGGAAGAACTTTGTGGCGCGGAGCAAACCCCGCACGGTCTCTTTCAAATCGATGATATGAATCAGGTTGCGCTTGCCGTAGATGTACGGCTTCATCTTCGGGTTCCAGCGGCTGGCCCGGTGGCCAAAATGCACGCCGGCATCGATCAGATCTTTGACAACGAGGGCCACGAACTTTCCTCCGCGTGGTATTCCAGACTTTCCGGCCGATATCCCCGGGCAAACAGCCAGAGGCAGCCTTGCTAGGGTAAAACTGTTCACTGGCTCACAAGATAATTCCTAGTTTATCGGTCCGGCCCCGCGGCGTCAAACCCCAGCATGACCTCGCCTCGCCTTCACTTCATGCGATCACCCAGGTGCGTCCTGTCCCAGGTGGCACTTCTTGTACTTCTTGCCGCTTCCGCACCAGCACGGGTCATTGCGGCCGATCTTCGCTGCCCTGGACCGGAACGGTTCAATCGGTTGGACCGGAGTATGCGGAGCTTCCTTCCTCCCGTGCGAAAAGTCAGGGTAGCTGGTGCGCGAGGGAAACTCGCACCTGGGGCGTCCTGGCCATCCGCTCTCGATTACTTTGTTCCTGGAGGTAGCATTCCGAGTACTCCTCGAGCCAGGGCTCGTTCGGCGGATAAGTCTCTCCACCTTGATCGTAGATTTGCCAGGCCGTGCGCGCGATCGACGATACCCTCGTCGATCAAGCCTTCATCAAAGGCGGACTGGATCATCTCACGCGCTAGTGGATCCGCCAAGTCGCAAAGGTCGCAGGTGAGAAACGCGAGGGCCTCATGGGCATCGATCGCGTTCTCGGCAGTCATGTCGCGGATGGCCGCGAGTCTGTCGTCGTCGCCCGGCTGCTTGACATCCTCGATCCCCACAGCCTCGGGTACCTTGTCTGAGGATTCCGCGAGTTCCTCGTTCTCGACCCGCTCCGGTCGTCCTCATCAATTCTTTCGATAACCTCTCCGTGAATATCGACGTCCTCCTCGTCGTCCTTTTCCTCGTTCAGGTAGTTCACGATTTCCTCGCCGGGAACCACAGTCTTCTTCGCCTCGCCGACGACGTTCTCGAAAACCTGGCGAAGGATTTCGGCGAGCCGGGCTCTCTTAACCGGGTCATCGCCCGCGGCTCTCTTCGCATGCTCAACAAAGTAGGTGTGGTGGTACCCGGTGATGGACGGGTCGCCGATCAGTCCCAGAAGAGCATCGAAGCCTTCAGGGCCGTAATTCGCGATCGCTTCGCCGGCCACCTTGCCGGTCTCATTCTTGTAAAACCGGAAGAGATCGATGAGGTCGAGCAAAGTCGAGGCCGGCCGCAGCATGCCCAAGATTCCCGCCGCGTGGACAACCGGTGCCTCTGCGGGCCAGCCCAGGGGCCTCGACCTCAGATCTCCCGCAGCGGCTCCTCGGCCGCATCCCCCGCCGCCAGAATCTTCGCCGTAAGCGCCGGCTCGGGCCACTCGCCTGCCGCGACCATTTGACTGACCAGGCTCCGTGCATCAGGCGGAGTCTGTTGCTCCAGATCGGACGCGGCTGTACTTTCCAGCCCTCCGGGAGAGCTCTCCTCGACAAGTTCTTGAGGATCCATGGCCGTCTCCGCCTTCCCGGTTGCGATCAAGCATCAACGGCCGGATTCTACCGCGGCACGAATGGTGCGTCGAGTCGCCGACGACAGACGTTACATTCGGCGGAGGCTCGCCGCGGTGCACCGGCAATCGCGAACCAGGCGGCCATCCATCAATCTGCCTCCTGCTGCACGGAAGCGTCCGGATTGACTTCCAGATTTCATCAATCTTGTTCGGGAAGTCTTTGAGGGGCAGCGTTCCTCTGATCCGGGTCATTGCCTTGTTGCGGATTGGCCGATTGTTCTTGGCCCGCATAACGTGGATTTGGGCTCTTTCCTTGCTGCTGATCGGTGGATTGTCCTTGGCTCGAGCCCCGCCGATCTGGGCTCTGGTCTTGCTGCGATTTGCCTTCTTGTCCTTGATTTGCGCTCCGCCCATTGGAGCTCTGTCGGTCCTGACTTTGCAGGTTACCAGAGTTTCCACCTGGTTGGCTTTCCTTGTTCTTATCATTCCTGGGCTGACCGCTCTGGGATTGACCATTTGCTTTCTGGGAACTCGTAAGTTCCTTATCGAGCTGGGACTTGGAGACATACCCCCTGTCAAACATCCGCTTCGCCCATTCGGCCCTATCCTGCGCGCGAGCGCGATCTACCCCGTCGGGTGGCTCGACACCAAGCTGGTTTCCCGCGTTGTCGTTCTTCCGATTGGAGCTGGCCGCCGACTGCGAATTCGATGCGGAGTCAGAAGGACCGCCCGAGAAATCGAACATCGTTGGATACGTCTCGACCACATCGACGAGGACTTTGTCGATTCGGTCGAGTCGTTGCTGAAGGTCTTCGAAGGTCTTCCTCGCATGGACGACCGCGGGGTCTTGCGGTGATTGGACCTTGCGCAGGGTTCGATCGAGCCGTGCACGGGCCTCGGCGACTTCCTCCTCAAGACGGGTAATGATCATCACGCGGGACTGCTTGATGTACGCGGGTGCCGGTGCTGACGGCGAGTCGACTCCAGATTCCACGCGGGAACCGGCCGACTCCGGCTTTTGGGACTGGTCCATCGCCGGGCTCTCGGCTGATCCGGAGCGCGACTGTGCGAGCACGCCGGCAGCCCCGGCGGCGCCTAGGAGCAGCATCACCATCGAGGCCATTTTCAGCTTTTTCAGAAACATGGTCTTGAGAACCTCCTCTATCAACATGGCGACTCGCGTCGAGACCATCCCGAGCCGCCAGTGCCCTACCCGCCGCGAATAGAGTCGCGGCGTGAACTGTGGATTCGACCAACGTACTGGGCAGCTCGTCCTGGACGACGTGCAAAGCCCTAGCCAGTCCTTGTCCCGCGATCAGGGGTACAGCAGGCATTCCCAGGTCTTGGCGGGATAATCGGCCCCGCAACAACTCCCGTGCCTTCGCAAGCCGGCTCTTGACGGTTCCAATCGGCCAGCCGAGGTGCCGGGCTGCCTTTTCATGAGTGAGGCCTTGCAAGTCGCAGAGAACCAGTGGTGCGCGGTACCGCTCCGGCAGCCGATCGATCTCCTCGTGAAGAAGTGCCACGCAATCATTCCAATCGCCCCGCTCGGAGACCAGAGTCTGCCTGGTCGCGGCCGCCTGCCGCTCGTGCCGTCGTCGTCGGGTCGCGGCCGCCCGGGCTCGGGAGGCGACCCGGTGGGCCACCCGATGGAGCCAGGGGCCTATCGAGTCTGCAACCCAGAGCAACCGAGCCTTCTGAACAAGAACCAGGAAGGTAGCCTGAAAGGCGTCCTGGACGTCATTCTGGTCGCGGAGCGCACTGCGGCAGACTGCGCAGCACCATCGGCCCATGCCGTTCAACCAAGGCTGCGAACGCCAGCTCGGCCGCCTCACCGCCCCGGGTCGCGAATCGTTCCAGGAGCTGACCGTCCGTCAGCTCGGCGATGACGCCAAGATTGAACAGTGTTCCGAGCTGACGCTGGATCGTTCCGTTTCGTCGGATCGCCACAACTTCACCCCGGTCTAGAGCGCCAGAACTCGTGCACTCTCATAATAGTAATGCCGCTCGGGGTGCAGGCGGATCGAAGAATTGCGGAAAAACGGTTTTATTGAATCAGCGATACGGCCATGACAGGGCGAAACGGGCCAACCAGGTTTCCAGAGTACCAGAAGGAGAGCGGCTCTTTCGCCTGGTCCATCGGCGACCAGGCGTGCCAATCAATAGATCCCATGCAGCGGCCCGCCCGGCGCGGCCAGGGCGTCGACCCGGCGTCGATGTGGGGATCTTCCACCAGGGGCGGCGCGTGCTGGGGCTTGATCCGCGCGTCGATGATCAGTGGACCGCGACACCCCCAGTGTTTCTGGTCCATAAACGAGTCAATTCCCTCGATGTCGGCCGCGGGATTGGAGCGAGTGAATGTGACCCAGAGAAAATTTCCAAGATTTGCGCGGTGTACTCGCTGTCATCGACGATCACGATCAAGGGAAAGGAGCGGATGGGGTCATCACTGCCGAAGCTCCTGGAGAACGAGCAGGCCTGGTCCAATCCCGGTACGAACTTTGGTCCCTGAACCGCGAGGATACCTGGCAAAGCCAGGCGGGGATGAGAATAGTCGTCAGGGATCCGCATTCCCGAGGGGAGCTCGACGGGAAGCTCCCGTTGTCTCGGTCCGGCGGCGGCCATCACGACCTTCGAGCCCTGGTTCAGCCCATGGCCGGAGTAGTCGAGAGTGTCAATCGTCGTCCGCGTCTGAAAATGCAGGTCTCTGGTCCAGTCGATCCGTTCGAGCAAGTGACGCAGGAAGGCGGGAATGTCGTGGATGTTGAGCGCCTGATCGTCCTCGCCCGCGACGATCAACAGGAATTTCGCCAGCGAAAGCTGTCCCTGACCGAGGATGGCGCTGGCGATCGTAAGAATCTCTTGCGGACGACGAACCGATTCGTAAGGCACGTATCGCTCACTGGCAATCGCCAGAAGTAGTGGGTGCACGCCAGCGGCATCGACCGCGTGGACGGCGCGAACGCCAGCGATAACTGACGGAATGATGGGCCCTGTCAGCTCGTGAATCAGGGCGCCAAACGTGGTGTCTTCCTGGGGCGGTCGGCCTACCGACGTGAAGGGCCAGATGGCGTCATTGCGATGATAAACCGTCTCCACCCGTAGCACTGGGAATTCATGCGCCAGGCTATAATAACCCAGGTGGTCGCCAAAAGGACCCTCAAGCTTCCGAGTGTCCGGGTCGATCGTGCCAGTAATCACGAAGTCAGCCTCGGCAGGCATGGGGAGGCCCTCGTTCACTGCAACCATCGCAATGCGCCTTCCTCCAGCGCCCCGGCGAACGCCAGCTCGGGCAGGCCCTCGGGCAAGGGCATGACCGCCGCCACGGTCAGGGCAGGGGCCCGCCCACGAACACACTTGCCCGCAGTGGCTTTCCCCTGCGGATGGCGGCCGCATGATGGACGCCAATTCCCCGGTGGATCTGATAATGAAGCCCAACCTCACGGTTCAAAATATACTGATTTCCGGAGAGCTGGACCCGGTACATTCCCAGGTTTGACCGGGCCAGGCCGGGATGGTCAGGATCTTCGGTGTAGACCTGAGGCAGAGTGATGAAAGGCCCGCCGTCGGCCGGCCATGACTGGATGGCCGGCAGGTGGTCCACCGTCGTCTGGTGCTCGAGTATCGGGCCGTGGCGCACCTGCCTGGGACGCAGATGCCAGAGCATCCGTGGCATGCCCCGATAACGCCACGGCCTGCGCACCGCAATGCCTGGGTCGACCTTCAGCTCAACCAGACGGCGAACCTCATCCAAGGTATCGCGGAACAGGAACCGGGCCCGGTCGATCGTTCCGAAGAGGTTGGCCACCAGGGGGAAAGCGGTCCCCTTGACCCGGGCGAAATAGATCGCCGGACCGCCCGCCTGGTAGACGCGACGCTGGATGGCCGCCGCCTCGAGATGGCAATCGACTTCCTGGTCGATGACCGCGAGCTGATTTGTAGCCTTCAGGTCGCGGACGCACGCTTGGAGCGATCGATAGCCCATCAGTGCGGCTCTCCGGCGGGACCGGAACCGACCAAGCCGGTTCCTACTCAAAGAGCGTAGTCAGCCGGGTCCAATCCGCAAAGAGGTCAGCCAGTGCCCAGCCTTGCATCGTGATTCCAGACCGGCCGATCCACTCAAGAACGACGCTTCATCGCCGAATCACTTCTGATAAGGCTGGAATCGATTGCGGCAACGGTGCACGCAAGCGTCCAGGCACGCTCACTCGAGCATCATATTCGATGGACCTTAAACCGGTTTTCGCGATCAGCCTCGTTGTGATCGCAACGATCTTCGGCTTCCGCTGGCACTTCGCGCGGTCGGCGGCCATTCTCCAGAAATGGGCCGTTGAAAACGGCTACGAGATTCTCGAGAAGTCTTACCGCCTCTTATTCAAAGGTCCGTTCTTCTTCCGAACCACGGAGCACCAGACCGTTTACCGCGTGACCGTCCGCGACAAGGCGGGCAACGTGCGGACGGGCTGGGTCGCCTGTGGCTCCTGGTGGTGGGGCCTCTTGTCAGACCAGGCTCAGGTGCGCTGGGACGAGGTTCAGAAATCCACCGCAGCCTGAAGAACTATGCCCTGGTTGTCGAAGGAACCAAACTTACTGTTGAGCGTACCTTCGAGATTACTGTTGGTCGCCACTTGCCACCAGAACTCGTAGACGTAGCCCGCGTAGAGGTGGATGTTGGGATAACGTGGAGGCTGCCAGCCCAGACCGACCTGGAAGTTCAAGATCGGAATTTCGTTCCAGAAGCGGTCGAGAACCTCACCCTTGGATGGCTGACCGGCCGGAGTCAACGACGTGGTCGCAACCGAGAACCGCTGCCGGACGCGAGAGAACGTGTCGGCGATGTCCAACTTGGTAAGGAAGAAGAGCCCCGGCTGGGCGAAGTTGTGATCCAGCGCGATCCCGAAGTGAGGGCCGGCCCCGGTCGTGTAGTTGACTGTCCGGGCCGCGTAGACGCCGCTGCCCGCGGCGGCCACGTTAAACGGCTGACTGATCGTGGTATCGAACCAGGTGAAGGCCGTTCGCACACCGACTCGCCACTTCAGGGTCCAGTTAGGCCACTGTGTATACTCGCGGCTGGCGTAGTCCGCGTCGGTGTAATTCACGCCGAGATGGCTCGTCCGCGTGAAACTACCGGCCGGCCCACTGAACGGTCCCGTGCCGTCGGTGTAGAAGCCTCGATCAGAGATGGAGAACTCGCCGAAGCCCGAGGGCAGCCGATAGCCCAGCTCGACCCGGGGGGCGACGGTCCAGTTCAGCCGGGCATTTCCCAGCACCGGGTTGACTTTCCTGCCGTTGGAGGTCGTCACGCCGGGCCCTGAGGAGTTTGCGTTGGTGGCTACTAATTTGTTGGCAAAGAAGTGCGGGTGGATAATGTCTATTTGAACGCTGGAGAACCACCCGGTCTTCGGCCACGGCGGCGGATCGAGGACCGGATCGAGAATGAAGTAGCGCTCCAGGTTGGGCTGAGGAGGAGTGGCTGGGGGAGCCGGTTGGAGCAATGAGCGCGGCTGGTCCGGCGGCCGGGGAAGCGAACGCAGGAACTCGGGCTCCCACGCCGTGTCCGGGGCCAGCACAGCGGAGCCGGGCAGTGGAGCGGGAAGTTCGCCCACAAGGTCGGCCATGTCGGGCCGGGGTGCCGGCGCTGCCATGTCGGGTGCGGTCCGCGGAGCCGGGGCCTGGGCATGGACTTCCGGCAACGCCAGGATCCCTCCCAGGAATGCCACCGTCAGCAAGAGTCGAGCCGTATGGGCCATGACAGAATCCTCTCCTGATCGAATCTCCGCCATCCGCTTACTATGCCACCGCCGTGCCTGTGTCGGGGGTACCCTGGGGATCGAGCATACGGCCCCACCCCGCCTCAAGAACCCACGGTGGAATTGGCTTCTTCTCCATCAGCCGCTGAGGATCGAGCACGCGGTCAAGCGCTGCTCCTAACGGGCTTGTGGTCGTCGGTGGGGCCGCCTGATCGGCGGGCCCGCCGGCTGCCGGGGGTGCCCCACCTGGAGGTGGAGGTTGCGGCGTTGCGCTGCCTGCGGCCCCGGGCGGAGGCCCGGCCGGCACGCTGCTGGTGGGCTCAACCGGCACGGTCTCTGCCGCTCGCGAACCGGGCAACACAGTGCCCGACGGCGTGGCGGCACGAACATCAACCCCGGCGCGATTCACACACTCTTCGGCCAGGGCAGCGTGTCCGCAAGTCAACAACGACAGTTTAGTGAAGTCGGGCAGCTCGGGCAGCTCACGCGGCTGGGCCAGTTGGTACAAGTCGTCGGTCTGCAAGTAGTCTGCCACGCTCACCACGGAACTCCACACGTTGCCAAGAACGACTATGTAGGAGGTGACGTTCGTTGCCAAGGTTTGCTGTGCAGCCACCAGGTCGCCAAAGGCCGAGTTGGGGTCGATCTGACGGCGTGCGAAAATGCCCCGATAGTAGCGCACAAGGTCGGGCAAGATATTGCGACGATAGTCCTCCAGGGCGACCAGGTTGTTCTTGTAGCCCTCGTAGGCCAAGGCCAGGCTGTTGGCCAGGGTGACCTCGACTCGGTGCGATTCTTCACTGGCCCGCAGCAGCGCGGCCTGGGCGGCGATGATGTTCCCCTTGTTCTGGTCCCAGATGGGGATCGGGAAGCCAACAGAGAGGGTTTGGTACGTCCCGAACGGCGCCAGCGCGAAGTCTTTCTCTAGCGAGGCACGCACGTCAAGATCGGGGAAGAGCGGAAAGACCTGCGCCAGCCTCAGGAGATGCTTGCCTTCACGACGCCGTTGCGGGCTGTCAGAATGTCGGTGTGGTTCTTCAGCGCGTGGGCGAGGACCGCATCATAATCATAATACGGGATGAACCGATCGACCCGGCCGCCGACTTCCGAGAGCGGAAGCTGTTGCATTCCGAGCGTCGCCACGAGCGCTTTCCAGTCATACATGTAGGAATAGATCGCCTGCTTGTACGCCAGGCGCGTCATATAGGCTTGCGCCCGCAGAGATGCCGGTTCGTAGGGCACCGCAACCGTTCCCCGCACGATCCCGGTCTGAATCCGATAGACGTCGTCGGTGAATTGCGCCAATGCCCGGTTCACGATCAGCGTTTCCACGTCGACCAGCACCGTGAAATACGCATTGCGCACCGCTGTGGACAGATCGCTTCGAGCACGCTTCAGGGCCAGCACCGCATTGTCGAGATCTTTCTGGGCCGCGGCCACTCCGAGCTTCATTTTGCCACCCGTCTTGATGATCTGTTCGATGGCACCCCCCTGGACGCCGGCCGTGCTGTTATTGTTCGATGGATCCACCAAGTAGCTGAGGACTGGGTTGGGGTAAGTCTTCGCCTGAATCAGGTTCCCTTTGGCGGCCTCGACGTCCGAGACCGCCTGCCGCAGCGTGGGGCTGTTGGCAGCGGCCAGGCGCTGGAAATCGGCGAGAGTGTATGGCTTCCCCTCCGGACCCGGCTGGACCGGCGGCTCGACAGGCAGCGGCGGCAGCTCGGGATAAATGCGATCGATTGCGGGTCCCCACGCGGTCGGGTCTCTCGATATCCTTAGCTCCGGTGCCTCTGACCCCGGCAGCTTGTCTGGAATACGCAAGTCCGGTGTCCGCTTCCTGTCTCCCAGGGTGCGCAACTCCGGTTGTGTTTGCGTCCAGGCAGCCGTCTGTACGGCGTCATCCTTCAGGGGCGATTGCCGCCGGGCTGGTGCCCGCTGCAATTCCAGCAGGGCGCTGGTATGGACGTCGGTTGGGGCTTCAGGCACCGTTGTGTTCTTCCGGTCCGACCTGGTGCTCGAGGACGAGCCGTCGCCCTTGTGAGCCTCAACCGATTTCGCGGCCTCCGCTGCGCCGTCAGGAGCGACGTCGAAAGGATGACTGACGAGGTCGCAAACGACGTGGTCGGTCGTCTGGCGGACAGGCCACGCGCAGCCGCTGGCCAGCAACAGCCCAGAGAGCAGGAGTAGCCTTCGTACCATGATCTCCGCCCTCGAGAATAACCCCAGAGTGGGAGTAGAAGAAATGCGCGAGAGTGGGACGGCAAAAATCTGTGGATCGGCGGAAGACCAGGCCGAGCTGCTTCTCCTTACGCGGCGCGGCCGTGATCCGCTGTCTTACCCCGCTTCGAGCTGCTTCGAATCGGCAACGGCGGGAAGCTGCCAGCGGCTCAGGTAGGCCGCCAGAACCTCCTCTGCAATGGCGGACTGAGAGATCCGCCGCATTGCCGACTCGACGCCGAGACGTTGCGCCGTCTCGACGGTGAGATGCAGAGTGACCTTGACAGTGGTTGGACTTACGGGCGAATCGCCGTCGGGTCCTGACACAGTGCCCTGTCGTCGTATTAACGGGTCGCGTCCCATCCGTTACGCCTCCTTGCCGTCGTGCCTACACACCCGGCTATCGGCGATTCGGCCCGGCTTCTTGAAAAATTCGGGCTGATTCTTCGCGGCGGTGGTGGGGATAGGATGGCTCGGGCTCACGTCGGACGTGACGGCCTGCCGGGCAGTGGTTGCTTGCGAACCCGGTTCAGGCGGCAGGTCAGGGGTTTTCGGTGAGCCGCAATCATCGCGCTGGAATCAGGGCCGTTCATGGTCGAGCTGTTGCAAGACCTCGCCGAGGAAGCGCTCCACTCGTTCGCCGATTCCTGGCTCGTCGCTTTCGCGGTTGCCCGCCACGTTCAAGGTGCCGATCTTGTTTTCCAGAATCCAGGTTGCGACATGAGACGGCTCGAACGAAGCGCCCGGATAGACCGGCAAGCAAGGTTTGCCAAACCGGAGACACGCGTCCACCGTCTCCTGAGCGCCCGAGGTCGTTGTCACGCCGATCCAGAGGGTCGCGTCGGCCATCAGGACATTTTGGTCTGTTCGATCGCGGAGATTCTCCGTCGGCATCTCCACTGCGCCGTACTGGTCGGCGAACTCGGGGCGGGGACCGCCTTCGGTCAAGAAGCCTTTGGGCATCCAGCCGCCGGAGGAGATGCCGAACGCCTTGGCGGCACGCCACCCGGCCTGATCCGCGCCCGACTGGCCGCCGCTGATGATCTTTTCGAGCATGATGAAAGGCCCAGTGATACCGCAGACGGGGTACTTGTGCGTCAATGTCCCGGGACGATGGTCGTCAAAAGGAGGGAGGCATCCTCGATCCCCTTGAGCGAGTGAGGCTCGCCCGCGGGCAAGTCCAGTAGCCACCCGGCTTCGAGCGCCCTGGGTCTTTCCGAGGGCGGTAAAGGTTACCCGACCCTCAAGGCAATAAACGATGACCTCACCTGTGCTCTTGTGCTCGGTGATTTCCTGGCCGGCTCGCACGATCAGGCGAACGACTTCCACCGCGCTTGTGCGTAGCAACGTCCGAGTACGGGTAAAGGCCAGGTGGCCGTTCACCTGTGGAGTAGCAGTTGCTTTGCCGAGGTCTTCGCGCGCGAGCACGGACACCACTGGACGAGCATTGGTGCTTCCGGCTACGGTCCCTGGCTTGCGTCCACTTTGCGCAGCCGATCCGCTGCTATCGTCGTGGATGTCGTCGTCACCGGCGTAAAGACTTCAGGACTTCCCGGTCCTGGCAGACCTTGCATCCGAGCACACTGCCGGCCCCTCGCTTACTCAGACTCCCGGCAACAGTAATGGTGGCTCGGTGTCAGCGAACCACGCCCCAACCGCCGCCTCCAAGTATTCAAACACCGATCGCCCTTGCTGTGCGCAAGTCGCGATCACTGTCCAGATCCGTTCGCACCAGCGGTTTCCCTTTTCACTCCTTGTCCCCTGCGTGATCAGACGATCGATCACCACGAACCGGATCGCTTGCTCCGCCAGATTGTTGGTCGGCTCCACTCCCGGGGTCGTGATGAATCGGAAATAGCTCTCCCCATGCTCCTCAAACCGCTTCGCCAGGTTGCGACAGTGGTTTGTCGCTGGCACGTTCTGTGTGCCGCATCGTAGCACCTTGGCCCGTGCCGCCTCGAGTTGGGCCTGAAACCGCTCGGCCGTCAGTAACTCCCGGCGGTGGATCACCCCAAAGAGCTCCCGCAACGCCTCACGCAACCTGATTCCATAGATTCGATCCCTTGCGTCCGGCAGCGTCGTGAGGAACTTCACGTCGCGGATCAAGTGGGCCAGGCAGAACTGGAGCGACACGTCGAACTCGCGCAGGTAACGCCGATAGGCCGAGAAATAGTCGCAGCCCAGCACCCCGTCAAACTCCGCGCCCAGCACCTCGATCAACACATCGGCGCTGCGCGTCGGGTCGATCTTGAACAATGTGTACAGGCTGGCCCGAAAGCACCAGGTCCATTGCCGTAGACGATTTTGCTTGTGACCGGTCTCGTCGACGTTGAGCCACCTTTGGTTCGGCAGGCTCTCCAGCAATTCCTGATAGGGCTGCTCCAACGCCTGGCTCACCTTGGCAATGATATTCGCCAGTTGCCCACGCGAGATGGTCAGCCTGAGAACATCGCGAACGAATTTGCGGACGGTGGAGAACGAAGCGTGGCAGACTCCCTTGAGGTAGGCGATCACGGTGGTCAGTCTGGGCCCTACCAGGCCGCCGCGTTCGATCCCGACGGGCAACGGAGCCTCATAGACCTTCTGGCAGTGAGAGCACCAGCCTGGATGTCCACGATGCTCCTGGATCACCAGCGGCACGTCGTTGATGTCGACTTGCTGAATCACCCGGGGCATGATCGTGGGCATGGGCTCCAAGTCATGCCCGCACCCGGGGCAAAAATCGAGGCGATGGTCGAGCGAATCGCCGTTAATCAATTCAGGCGGGAAGGCAGCGCGTTCGTGCTTGAGGTGACCAGGTTGCCCGCCGATACGGCGCCGCTGCTGGCCCTCCGGCGGTGCCGGCTTGGGCGGCTTGACGATGTCAGAAGACGGTGGCTTGGACGAGGTCGAGGAATTCTTCCTCGCCACAGCGAGTTGCTCCAGGAGAAGAGCGACGGTGCCCTCCAGCGCCTTGGCCGCGCCTCTTGGGCGTCCAACTTCGCCTGCAATCGCCGACAGTTCGGGCAAGACTTCCGTGCCTTGAGTCTCATGGCGAGCTATGCTACGACCTTGGTCGCGAATACACAACACCGGTGAACGGCCACAAGGCCAGCGAGCTCCCCAGCGGCCGCACGTCAACGGGGTCGCCAGGGATTGCGATCGCTTCCGGCTCCGCATCAGGTGTTGCCCGGAGCGGGGTCTTGACGACCAGCACAGGGCAGACCGCTTTCCGCAAGACCTCTTCTGCCACGCTACCAGTCAAGTAGCGTTCCAGACCGGTCTTCCCATGAGTGCCCATCACGACGAGGTCGCAATGCTGAGCCTCGCTTAGCCGAAGAATCTCTTCGGCGGGATCTCCCTCGGCCAACCGATGCTCCACGCGAATCTGCGGGTCCGAGGGTCGGGGCCAGGGCAACTGCCGAGGTCTTCCTGGGATTCGACGGAACGCAGAGGATCAGGCAGCGCCCCCTGCATCAGCGGGGATGCGGAAGGGAACATGACGTGGAGCACGAGCAAAGTTGCATCGTACTGGCGGGCCAACGCGCAAGCCGTTTGAAATGCTGGCCGGCTGTTTTCCGAGAAATCCGTCGGATGCAGAATCATCTGGATGCCATGCACGGTCCTGTCCTCTCACTAGGGCCAATCATTGCCCGCGTCCATGGGACTACGCAGCCAAGAACTGCAGGCTCAGTGCGCCATTCCACCGCTGCCCGCGGGAGGCTCACGGTGGCCGTAGAAGCTGTAGAGCACGGGCATCAGGTAGCGGTCAAGGAACAGCGTCACGGTCATACCGCCGACCACTACGATGGCCAGCGGCTGTGCCGTTTGGCCGCCGATCTTGGTCGACACTGCGGCGGGCAAGAGCCCCAGGATCGCGGTCATCGCGGTGATCATCACTGGCCGCACCCGCTTGAGCGAGCCCTGGATGATGGCATCGTGCAAGGGCAATCCCTGAGCCCGAAGGGCGTTGAAGTACGAGATCAAGAGCAGGCCCTCCATGATGGCGATGCCGAAGAGCGAGACGAAGCCGACGGCCGCCGACACGCTGAAGTTGGTTCCGGTCAAGTACAAAGACCAGACGCCGCCTACAGCCACGTCGAAGACGTTGCTGAAGATCACGATCGTGTCCAGGAACGAGTCGGAACGCCGAGTAGAGCAGGATGAAGATCAGCCCGAGCGACAGGGGAATGATCCACATCAGGCGGCCGTTGGCCTCCTCCATCTGCTCGAACTCGCCGCTCCAGACCGCGCGGTAGGGGATCTTGAAAAGCTCCTTCGTCTTCTTCCTTGGCCTCGTCCACGGCACTGCCCAGGTCGCGGCCGCGGACGCTGAATTTGATGGCGATCAGCCGTTTGCCCTGTCTCACGATAGATGGTCGAGTAGCCGGGGCGATTGAACTGGCCGCTGGCATCCGGCGCGAGCGTTCTCGCCCACCGGGCGTGACCAGGTCTCCCAGCCGCATGCCGCGGCGTGCTGCTGATCGGGTTGGAGGTGTCGGCCTGGCTGCCTGTGACGGCGGGGGCGGCAGGGCATGCCCGCTGGCGTTGGGCGTGAAGCCCGAGCCCTGCGGCAGGACCACCTGGTTGTTGATGATGTCCACCGGGATGTCCAGGATCGACGTCTCGCTGTCCCGCCGCCACTTGGGCCAGCGGATGGAGATATCGAACAGCTTCTCGCCCTCGACCATGCTGGACATGGCCTTGGCACCCACGGCGCTGCTGACGACGTTGTTGACGTCGGCCGTCGACACTCCCCATTTCTGGCACTTCTGCTGGATCGACGCGGAACTCGAGGTGTGACGTTCCGCGGACGTGGAAGATGCCCACGTTGGCGATGCCCCGGATGCCTTGCAAGATGTTCTTCGGCCTTCTCGGCCAGCAGCTCGAGCTGGTCGAGATCCGGGCCCGAAGATCTTCAGCGAGTTGTCCCCCTTGACGCCCGACAAGGCTTCCATCACGTTGTCACGGATGTTCTGCGAGAAGTTCCAGATGATGCCTGGGATCTTCGCGCTCCAGGTCGGCGTTCATCGCGTTCACGATTTCTCGCTTGGTCCGTTGCGCGCAGTTGGGCCATAGAGCCATCGCCGCCAGCCGGTCTGCCGGGCATCACCTTGGGCCAATCTTTCTGATGGCCGCAGCGGCACGAAGTATTCGCCGCTGTAATAGCCCTCGGTGTCGCGTGCCGTCATCGGGCCGGCCGCTCTGGGTCACGATCGAATCGACCTCGGGATACTTGGCCATGATGGCCCGCGCCTGCTTGGCGATCTTGACCTGATGCTCCAAGCTCATGTTCAGCGGGCCGATGCCGCGGAGCCACAGGTTGCCCTCTTCCAGCTCGGGCATGAATTCACGTCCAAGCTGGGGGATCAGGCAAGCCGTGCCCCCAATGAGAAAGGCCATCACGAGACAGTCATCTTGGGATACCTCAGGCAAAGCTGAAGTTTCCACATGTAGCGGAATTTGAGGGCGCGAACCAGCAAGTTTTCCCTGACCGGCTTGAAGTTCTTGAACAGCAGCATGGCACAGCACCGGCGTCAGGCGTCACCGCCAGCACCAAGGCGGCAGCCAGCGAGAACGCGTAGGTCTGCGCCATCGGGCCGAAGAGCTGCCCCTCGGTCCAGTCATGGCGAAGAGCGGCACGAAGGCACACACCATGATCAACATCGGAGAACAAGAGCGCGTGATCGATCTCCTTCACGAAGATCAAGATCCGCTCCTTGATGCGGCAGCTCAGGGTAGTTGCCCGAGGCCAGGTTGCGGTAGATGTTCTCGACCACGACCACCGAGGAATCGACGATGATGCCGAAATCGACCGCGCCGATCGACAGCAGATTTGCCGACTTGCCGCGGACGTACAGCATCGTGAAGGCGAACAGCAGCGCCAGAGGGATGTTGATCGCGACGATGATCGCGGTCCGGATGTTGTTCACGAACATGAACAGGATCGAGATGACCAGTGCCACGCCGAGGCAGAGGTTCTCTGTCACGGTCTCGGTGGTGAGGTGCAGCAGCTCCGTGCGGTCGTAATACGGCTCGATCTCCGTGCCCGGCAACAGCCTGCCGGTGGCCGGGTCGTTCATCTGCCGCGACCTTCGCCTTGACGTCCTTCAGGGCGGGCAACGTCTCCTCGCCCTTGCGCAGCAGAACGATGCACGTGACCTCGTCGTCTTGGTCGTGCCCGACGTCGGCGAGCGAGAGGGTGGAACCCGAGGGCCGCTCGACTCGGCGCTGTAATAGCCGATCCGTCCCAGCCGGGTCTGGTTGCTGACCACGACCCCCTGCTCGCCGGGCAACTGACCGGGAGCAAGCCGTCCCCCCTCGACCACGTCTTCGACCCGGATCGGCTGGTTGTTGACCGAGGTGATGACCAGGCCGCGGATCTCCCGGATCCGGCGCAGCTCCTCCGCGCGGAGCACGGCGGCAGCTGCCGCGGGGCTCTTCAGGCCCAGCACCTTGTTCACCGGGTCCAGGCCGCCGCCAAACAGGCCGACGCTCCGCACCGTCATGGCAACCTGCCCCTGGTTGACGTAGTCGCCGCCCACCGTGGCGTTGCTGTTGGCGAGCGTCGTCTGAAGCTGGGGCAGCGTGATGCCGTAACGGCGGAGCCGGTCGGGGTCGGGCTGCACCTCGTAGCGCCGCACCGTGCCGCCGAAGCTGGTGACGTCGACGATCCGCGGCACCGTGCGGAACTCGCGCTCCAGCACCCAGTCCTGCAACGCCTTGATGTCGTTGAGCGTGTAGATATCCCGTCCGGAACGATCCTTGGGGACTTTGAGGACGTAGCGGAAGATCTCCCCGGTGGGCGACTCCGGCGAGATCGCCGGGGTCACGTTGGGCGGCAGCGGCTGGCTGATCGTGGACATCCGGTTGATGACTTCCTGGCGCGCCGTCTGATAGGTGTAATCGCTGCCGTAATGCCAGGTCATCTTCAGGTCGCTCAGGCCGAAGAGCGACTTGCTGTTGATCTTCTTCAAGCCGGGCATGCCGGCGAACGTCACTTCCAGCGGGATGGTGACCTGCCGCTCGACCTCCTCGGCGGAGGCGCCGGGGAACAGCGCGATCACCTCGACGATCGCCGGCGCCGGGTCGGGATAGGCCTCGACGTTGACGTTCAGGAACGAGTAGACGCCGATTACCGCGAGGAAGACAGCGAGCAGGATGACGACCAGCGGATTGTCGAGTGCGAATGCGATGAGCTTGCGAACCATGAGAACCTCTCGATGAATTTTGGACCAGCTTCTCTATGTCAGCCCTTGGCCGCTTTCGGCCTCTTGTCCTGTGGGGACAGGAGGTCAATGACCGATTCGGTTTTCCCCTCCCGCCGCGGTCGGCAGGCTTGGTTTCCGGTCGCGACTCGAGGTCCAGCGGGGCGGCTTTCAGTTCCACCAGCCCGGTGCGGAGGGCGCCTTTGTTCGGCCGGAGCGCTCTTTCGGTAACAGGCCCTCTGCCGCCTCCTTGGCCGTCAATTGCTCTTCCCTGGGGAGAGGCGTAGAGTTCGCCTTGGTCTTCGTGGCAGCCCGAGTCCTTGGGGGCGCAACCTGCCGGCCCAGCGGGTATGTCCACCCGGTCGATGATCCGGCGCGATGAAACGACTGAGGCGGCCCGAAATGCCGTGGGAGCACTCGCACTTCAGACGCCGGACCGGCGATGTCGGTGCTGCTGAGGCCCAGTGAGGAGGTATCCCCGCGCGTGCGGAACATCACGTTGAAGATGTCGGCCGTCGCTGCGGGCAGGGCCCGTGAGGAAGGGCTAACAGCGCAGTCGTTGCAGCGTCCGGAATGATGTGACAAAGGAGGGGACAGACCAGAGAAGTTCGGATTGAGTTTCCGGGTCACTCTGGTAACAACCTATCTCCTGCAGCAAGGCTGAGACCGGCGAATCTGTTTCGCTGAAAGCATTCAGACCCTCCCACCCGTCGTCATCGTCAGTGGGGTCGTCCGACGTCTCATCGTCGTTGATATCGTCGCAGCGGACGGTCACGTAGAAAACATGGAGACGCTTACCCGACCTAAGGGTCCATCTGGTGTCCAGCCGAGCCACGCCAACAGGTTGGTCGGACAGGGCCCGGACGGGCGTCATGGCCCGATCGGGGACATCCGGAGGAGGTGTCATGTCTCTCGCCGCAAGGCCACCCGCGATCGACGCTCGTCCCAAGACCAGCATATAGACCAGTGCCATCAGGCCGGCTTGAAGCAAGGTGCGCTGGGGTGGAACCGGGATGCCCGAACCAAGATTATCGGAACAGGTGCCAGGGCCACTCGGGATAGGCATGCCACAGAACTGCCAGAGGGCCATGCGGAGGGACTTCCGTCCGCACCGGCTGGCCGAGTAGCCAGCGGGTTAGCCGCGAAGCCACCTTCAATACGTGGCAGAGAGTCGTTCATGACACTGTGTCCGGCCGGTGGTGATCACCGCGAAAGACCAGCATCCCTACAGAGGATTTAGTGAGCGGTTTCACTATGACTCTTAACTTAAAGTAATGAAGTCGCGTAGGGCAGTCAACACTAAACATAAGGAGCAGTTCCATGGATCGGAAAACGGCTGTGCTGAAGGGGACACTGGATCGGCTGCTCAAAGAAGCCTCTGGGCATCCAACCACCGGTTGAGACCCCGAACGCCTTGGCGGGTGCTACCCGGCTTGATTCGCGCCGACCTGGGCGCCGCGAATGATCTTGTCGAGCATGTAAGGAAGACCCGGTGATGCCGGGGATAGCGCCAGGACATTGGTCACGATGTCAGGTCGTCGGCCGCGGGAGGGTCTTCCCGGCCGGGTACTCCAGGCTCAGTGCGCCATTGAACCGCTTCCCGCGGGCGGCTCGCGGTGACCGTAGAAGCTGTAAAGCACCGGCATCAGATAGCGTGTCAGGAAGAGCGTGGCCGACATGCCGCCGACCACGACGATGGCCAGCGGCTGCGGCGTCTGGCCGCCGATCTTGGTCGATACGGCCGCGGGCAAGAGGCCCAGCATGGCCGTCAGCGCGGTCATCATCACCGGCCGCACCCGTTTGGCGGCCCCTTGCATGATCGCTTCGTGAAGCGGCAGGCCCTGGGCGCGAAGGGCGTTGAAGTACGAGATCAGCAGCAGGCCGTCCATGATGGCGATGCCGAAGAGCGAGACGAAGCCGACGGCCGCCGAGATGCTGAAGTTGGTCCCGGTCAAGTACAAGGCCCAGATGCCGCCCACCGCCACGTCGAAGACGTTGCTGAAGATCACGATCGTGTCCAGGATCGAGCGGAACGCCGAGTACAGCAGGATGAAGATCAGGCCGAGCGACAAGGGGATGATCCACATGAGCCGGCCGTTGGCTTCCTCCATCTGCTCGAACTCGCCGCTCCAGACCGCCCGGTAGGGGATCTGGAAGAGGTCCTTGGTTTGCGCCTTGGCCTCGTCCACGGCGCTGCCCAGGTCGCGGCCGCGGACGCTGAACTTGATGGCGATCAGGCGCTTGCCTTGCTCGCGGTAGATGGTCGAGTAGCCGGGGCGATTGAACTGGCCGTTGGGGTCCGGCGCGTAGTCCGCCCCCACCGGGCTGACCAGGTCGCCCAGCCGGATGCGCGGAGTGCTGCTGATCGGGTTGGACGTGTCGGCCAGGCTGCCGGATACCGCGGGAGGAGGCAGGGCATGCCCGCTGGCGTTGGGCGTGAAGCCCGAGCCCTGTGCCAGGACCACCTGGTTGTTGATGATGTCCACCGGGATGTCCAGGATCGACGTCTCGCTGGCTCCGCCGCCACTTGGGCCAGCGGACGGAGATGTCGAACAGCTTCTCGCCCTCGACCATGCTGGACATGGCCTTGGCACCCACGGCGCTGCTGACGACGTTGTTGACGTCGGCCGTCGATCACGCCCCACTTCTGGCACTTCTCCGGATCGACGCGAAACTCCAGGTGCGACGTTCCGCGGACGTGGAAGATGCCCACGTTGCTGATTCCCCGGACTTCCTGCAAGATGTTCTTGGCCTTCTCGGCCAGCAGCTCCAACTGATCGAGGTCAGGTCCGAAGATCTTGAGTGAATTGTCCCCCTTGACCCCCGACAGAGCCTCCAGCACGTTGTCGCGGATGCTCTGCGAGAAGTTCCAGACGATGCCCGGAATGGCGCGCTCGAGGTCGGCGTTCATCGCGCTGACGAGTTCCCGTTTCATCCGCGGCGGGTTGGGCCATAGAGCCACCGCCGCCAGCCGGTCTGTGGCATCACCTTGGGCCAGTCTTTCTGCCGCCGCAGTGGCACAAAGTACTCGCCGCTGTAATAGCCCTCGGTGTCCGTGCCGTCGTCGGGCCGGCCGCTCTGGGTCACGATCGACTCGACCTCGGGATACCTGGCGATGATGGCCCGCGCCTGCTTGGCGATCTTCACCTGGTGCTCGAGACTCATGTTGAGCGGACCGATGCCGCGGAGCCAAAGGTTCCCCTCCTCCAGCTCCGGCATGAACTCACGCCCGAGCTGCGGGATCAAGCAAGCGGTGCCGCCGATGAGGAACGCCAGCATGCACACAGGTGGTCCTGGGAAACCTGAGGCAGAGCTCGAGGTTCCTCAGGTAGCCGAACTCTCAAAGTTCGGGCCAGCCAGTTCTCCTGGACCGGCTTGACATGCTTGAGGAGCAGCATGCACAACACCGGACAGAGCGTCAGGGCCAGCAACAGGGCCCCGGCCAGGGAGAACGCGTAGGTCTGCGCCATGGGCCCGAAGAGCTGCCCCTCCGGTCCGGTCATGGCAAACAGCGGCACGAAGGCGCAGACCATGATCAACGTGGAATACAACAGCGCGTGGTCGATCTCCTTCACGAAGAGAAGGATCCGCTCCTTGATGGGCAGACTCGGGGTGGTTGCCCGAGGCGAGGTTGCGGTAGATGTTCTCGACCACGACCACGGAGGAATCGACGATGATGCCGAAATCGACGGCGCCGATCGACAGCAGGTTTGCCGACTTGCCGCGCAAGTACAGCATCGAGAAGGCGAACAGGAGCGCCAGGGGGATGTTGATGGCGACGATGATCGCGGTCCTGATGTTGTTCACGAACATGAACAGGATCGTGATGACCAGCGCGACGCCGAGGCAGAGGTTCTCCGTCACGGTCTCGGTGGTGATGTGGAGGAGGTCCGTGCGGTCGTAATAGGGCTCGATCTCCGTACCCGGCAACATCCTGCCGGTGGCCGGATCGTTCAACTGCTTGACCTTGGCCTCGACGTCCTTCAGGGCGGGCAACGTGTCCTCGCCCTTGCGCAGCAGCACGATGCACGTCACCTTGTCGTCCTCGTCGTGACCGACGTCGGCGAGGGAGAGGGCGGAACCCGAGGGCCGCTCGAGGTCGGCGCTGTAATAGCCGATCCGCCCCAGCCGGGTCTGGTTGCTGACGACGACGCCCTGCTCGCCGGGCAACTGATCCGGGAGCGAGCCGTCCCCCCTCGACCACGTCCTCGACCCGGATCGGCTGGTTGTTGACCGAGGTGATGACCAGGCCGCGGATTTCCCGGATCCGGCGCAATTCCTCGGCGCGGAGGATCGAGGCGGCGGCCGCGGGGCTCTTCAGGCCCAGCACCTTGTTCACCGGGTCCAGGCCGCCGCCGAACAGGCCGACGCTCCGCACCGTCATGGCAACCTGGCCCTGGTTGAGGTAGTCGCCGCCCACCGTGGCGTTGCTGTTGGCGAGAGTCGCCTGGAGCTGGCCCAGCGTGATGCCGTAGCGGCGGAGCCGGTCGGGGTCGGGCTGCACCTCGTAGCGCCGGACCGTGCCGCCGAAGCTCGTGACGTCCACGATCCGCGGCACCGTGCGGAACTCGCGCTCCAGCACCCAGTCCTGCATCGCCTTGATGTCGTTGAGCGTGTAGATCTCCCGGCCGGACGCGATCCTTGGGGACTTTCAGGACGTAGCGGAAGATCTCGCCGGTGGGCGACTCCGGCGAGATGGCCGGGGTCACGTTGGCGCGGCAGCGGCTGGCTGATCGTGGCCATTCGGTTGATGACTTCCTGGCGAGCCGTCTGATAGGTGTAATCGCTGCCGTAATGCCAGGTCATCTTGAGGTCGCTCAGGCCGAACAGCGACTTGCTGTTGATCTTCTTCAAGCCGGGCATGCCGGCGAACGTCACTTCCAGGGGGATGGTGACCTGCCGCTCGACCTCCTGGGCGGAGGCGCCGGGGAACAGCGCGATCACTTCGACGATCGCCGGCGCCGGGTCGGGATAGGCCTCGACGTTGACGTTCAGGAACGAGAAGACGCCGATCACCGCGAGAAAGACCGCGAGCAGGATGACGACCAGCGGATTGTCGAGCGCCCAGGCGATGAGCTTGCGAACCATGGCAACCTTCAGTGAGCAGTCAGTAGTGAGCAGTCAGTAGTGAGCAGTCAGCAGTCAGTAGTCAGTAGTCAGTAGTCAGTAGTCAGTAGTCAGCAGTCATAGTAGTAGTCAGTAGTTACCGGGTCGCTCCGATGGGTCCCGTGAGGACAGGGAGATCATCAACCCGTTGATCAGACGGGCGACCTCATTCGTCAGATCAAACAGTCCAGCCTGAAGACTCTCCTCCAAATACTCCAGGCGACGTGCAATGATCAACTGAGTTTCAACCTCCTGAAGTGAGCCATACGCGATTGACAGAAAGCGGAGAAAATCTCGGGTAGCATGACGCCGTTGCCCCTCGGCGATGTTCAAGGGGACGGAAACAGCAGCTCGACGAAGCTGGGTCGTCAAACCGAATCGCTCTTCCGGAGGGAACTCCCTCGTCGCCTCGTAGACGCGCACAACCAAATCCATCGCCTTCTGCCATGCAATCAAATCTCTGTAATGCCTCATGCCCTTGTTCGCCTTCACCCTGACTGGGCACTGACAACTGATCACTGACCACTTTCATCAGCCCTTGACCGCTTTCGTCTTGTTCTCGGGTCGCGAACCCGGGTTCGGGACCGATCCCGTTTTGCCCTTTGCGACCTGTTCAGGGGCCTTCGGCTCGGGTTGCGACTGCGGGTCCAGGGCCAGTCCCGGTTTCCCCTTTGCGTCTTCTTCAACGGCCTTTAGCTCCGGTTCCGATGGCGGGTCCAGCGCCACTCGCGGGTTCTCCGCTACGGGCTTGTCGACCTGCTTCTGGTCGGGGCGCGTCTCGAGGTCCTGCAATGCGGCTTTGAGTTCGACCGTCCCGGCGAGGAGGACGCGTTCGCCCGGCCGGAGGGGCTCTTTCGGCAAGAGGCCCTCCTCCGCCTCCTTGGCGGTCAGTTGCTCTTCCTTGGGGAGCGGAGTCGTTCCGCACGAACACGGAGCGATCAAAGCGATGCGTCACCTGCACGCGCCGCATCGTGAACTTGTGGGCATCCGGATCGGGCTGCACGAAGATCACGCTCTGCATGCCGTCATCCACCAGGCAATCGGTGGGAATCTCGACCACGTCGTCAGGCGGCGGGATGTTCACCGTGGCGGTGACATACTGTCCCCCCCGGATCTGTTTCCCGGGGTTCTCGACATACCCCTTGATGACCGCCGTATGCTGGTTGGGATCAATCATATAGCCGATCTCGTCGATAGTGCCGGTCAGTCCCGCGGCCGAGCCCGCTCCCACCGTTCGCACGGTCCACCGCCGTTCACTACTGCCGAGCGACTCCAGCGCCGGCAGTGAATCCTCGGGGCAACTGGCGACGACCAGCAGCCGGCTCACGTCGGCGATCTGGAACAGGTTGACCGTGTTGTCCACGACCATCTCGTCCTTGTGAACATTTCGTTCGACGATGATTCCGTCGAGTGGGGCGCGCAAGGTCACCCGGCCCCAAGGGTTCTCGGTCTCCTTGCTTGCTGTTTCCCAATGTGAACCTTCCCATTTTGATCCTTGCCGTCGGCAGCCTGCTTCACACGGTTCACCCACCGCCCCTCGGGAGTCTTGGACCATGCGTCCTTGTCGGCACTGATCTTCTTGGCCTCAGCATGGAGAGCGTCGATCTCGTCCTGGGGAATATCCCACAAGCTGAGGTTGTTGAGGGCCCGGTTGATCTCGGTGCGATCACCCTGCACGGCTCGGACATACGTGAGGTACATCACCTCCGGGATCGCGATCCTGTTCTTCTCGACACGGTCCAGGATCTCCTGGTCCAGCTCCAGTTGGACCAGGGCTTGCAAGAGGTCGTTCTTCTTGGATCCCACGTCCACACTGTAGAAGACCCCCAGGAGATCGCCCTTGGAGACCGAGTCGCCTGGCCTCAGCTCGCGGTATTCCGTTTGTCCGGTCTTGCGGGAGTAATCCCAGACCTGGGCCAGGCTCACCACCCGGGCTGGAGCGAAGCGAGCGCGGATGCGGGCCAGGCGAGTGGGATCAAGCGCCGTGGAACCGGGAAGCACGAGCGGCCGCATCGTCTTGGGCTGCCAGCGACCGCGACCGCGTCCTGTTCGCCCTTGCGAATTCCCAGCGCGGCGCAAACTTCGTCCGGGACCTTGAGAGTATGGGCTTGACCCGAGACCAGCGTAACGTTCGGCAGGGCCAGTAGAGTCGAGCGATTTTTCTGCTTCCTTGCTTGACGCCAGCAGATGCAGAGGGACGCCGGAAAAGTAGCTGTAGAACCCCCCCAGCGGTGGGACCAGAACGACCGTCAGAAGCAGTGCGACGACCACTTTCTGCCCGAAGCCCATTTTCCGCGGCACTGGCCTGGCCATCCGAGTCGTCGTCCCGGCGGACTGGCCCGGGATGAGATGGCGCCTCACCCTGCGCGATCAGCAACGCTTCATGTTCCTCATTGCGATTCATTCTGCGTCCTCGTATTTGGAAGAATTCAGTTCGCCTTTGCGTTTCGCGGCTGGCCAGGCCTTGAAGGCGCAACCTGCCGGACGCGGCGGGTGTGTCCCGGTCGATGGATGAATAGGGACGAAAGATCAAAGCCTGGGATCGACCCGAACTGCCATGGACTCACGCAGCACTTCAGGTGGCCCGATCGGCAATGTCGGTGCTGCAAGAAGTCGCACAGTAAACATTCCTCGCGTGCCGAACGACGCACGTCGAGGATTCGACCGCGGCGGGAGCTCGGCAGGCAGCTAACAGCGGAGCCGTTGCAGCGTCAGGAAGGATGTGAAGAGGAAGGGTTCATACCAGAGAGGTTCGGACCGTGTTTCGAGGTCGCTGTGGTACCAGCCGATCTCCTGGAACCACGCCGGCACAGGCACTTCGGTTTCACCGAGTGCGTTCAGACCCTCCCACGCGTCGTCGTCGTCAGCGGGGTCGTCGGAGGTCTCGTCGTCGTTGGGGTCGTCCAGGCGAACGGCCGGAAACAGCAAGCGCGGCCAGCGGCCCCACCGTAAAGTCCATCCGCTCTGATGACGGACCAAGCTGCCGAGCGGGTTGGCCAAGGACTGGACGGCCGTGGTGGACTGCTTGGGGCCATCGGGAGGAAGGCTCATTTCCCGAGCCGCAAGGCCCCTGGCAATCGAGGCTCGTCCCGCCACAAGGGCAAAGGCTAGTGCCATCAACCCGATTGGAACCAGAATGCGTCGGTTCCGAGCCGGCTTGCCTGGGCTTGCTTGGCGGGCCATCGCCTCAGTGCCAGATGAGACCGACATGCCGCGGAAGCTCTCCAGAATCCATCCCGCCCAAGTACGAACGAAGTCGCCGCGTGAACGGGCCAATGACTTGTGCCCGGGACTGTACGCACTTCGTCGCCTAGGATGGTTCATGAAACTGTGTCGGGCTGGCTAGAATTACCCGGGAAGCATGCATGCATAACGTGATGCGCGGGACTTCGGCTATTAACACCTTTCTATAATGGTAAAAGCGCCGGGACTTGTAGTCAAGCGTTGCTGGATTCTTCCGGGCTGTTTCCTTGCACGATTGGGGTAACACCGGTGTGGATTCAAGTCCCAACTTCAGTAATAAGGACTTACGGCGATCGATAAGGCGACGGCTTACCCTACCACGTGGTTGGGGGGTAGGTAGGCGGTTGCTGGGCCCTGCACGGATTGTGAGAACCGTGTCCCAGATGCGCACCGTGGAGTCGCCGGAAGCCGAGGCCAGCCGGGTACCGTCGGGGCTGAAAGCAACGGCATGGACGTAGGCCTCGTGCCCGCGCAACTCGCAAACCTCCTGCCGGGTGGCGACGTCCCACAGGCGGATGGTGTTGTCACCGCAGCCGATCGCCAAACGCGTGCCCTCCGCGACTGAAAGCCAGGCCGAACACCTTGCTTCCCGTGCGGCAAGGCCGCGAGCTCCCGGTAGGTGTGGGCGTCCCAGAGGCGTACGTTCCCGCCCAGCGAACTAGCGGCAATCAGACGGCCGTCCGCGCTGTAGGCAATCCGATAGCCCTCGGCATCCCCGGGCAAGACCTTGACCGCGGCCTGGGTCGCCACGTCCCAGAGGCGGACCGTCCGGTCAAATCCCACGCTGGCGAGCTGGCTCCCGTCGGGACTGAAGTGCCACGTCGAAGGCAGGACCCCGGTGCCCCTGCAGCACGCCGGCCAGCTTGCCCGTGGCCGACGTCCCACAGCCGGACGGAGCCGTCTCGGCTCCCCGAGGCCAGTAGCGTGCCCGCGGGGTTGAAGACCGCTCGGGCGTCACCGTGTCCAATCGCCGGTGCGGCATGCGAAGACGGCGGAGGTTTGCCGGTGGTCAGATCCCAGAGAGTGATCGTGTCGCCGCGCGTCACGGTGGCGAGTTGGCTGCCGCTCGGGGTGCCAGACCACGGAGCTGACGATCTTCGGGTCGATTGACGTGGTCGTGTCGCAGCACGGCGGTTTGACGGCCGGTGGTCACATCCCAGAGCCGCACCGTGCCGTCCCAGGCCGCGGAGGCCGCCTGGGCGCCGTCGGGGCTGAAGGCCACGTCGTAGACGAAGCCCTCGTGCCCGCGGAGGATTCCGTTCCGCTCGGCCAGCTCCATGTCCCAGACGCGCGACTCGCCGTCGGCCGACCGCGACACCAGCAGGGAGCCGTGCGCGGCGAACGCCGCGCCCCGGACCTCCCACTTGTGGCCGCGCAGGACGGCGATCAGGTCGCCGGACGTCGCGTCCCAGAGCCGCAGAGTCTGATCGGCAGAGGCGGTGACGACCCGCCTGCCGTCGGGGCTGAAGATCGCGTTCCACACGCTCTCCGTGTGGCCGCGGAGGGGAGCGACTGGCTGGCCAGTGACACCGTCCCACAACCGGGCCGTCGGGTCTTGGGACGCCGAAACCATGCGCCGGCCGTCCGGGCTGAACGCCACCCATAGGATCGTATTCTTGTGGCCCGGCATCGCGGCGATCCAGCCGTCCGGTCGCCGCCTCCCACAGGCGTACGGTGGTGTCCGGATACGTACTTCCCAAGACGAGGCGCGACCCGTCGGGACTGAAGGCCAGGGCCCCTGCGTAATGCGGATCGCCGCGCAACGACGGCGACCTCCTGGCCGGTGACCGCATCCCATAAGCGGACGTGTGTCCTCGTGTTCGCCGTGGGACGCGATCCGCTTGCCGTCGGGACTGACCAGCCAAGTGGAAGACCTGATGTTCGTGGCTTCCCAGCACGGCGATCCGCCGGCCCGTGGTCGCATCCCACAGGCAAACCTGGCGATCCAGGCCGATGACGAGCCGCCGACTATCCGGTGTGAAGATCGCGGCGATCTCGCCGCACGGGCCCAGCGAAGGACGGCGATGGCCCGGCCCGTGGTGGCATCCCACAGACGACCGGAGTCGCCCATCCAGCGAGCAGATCCGCTGTCCATCCGGGCTGTAAGTCAGCCACTCGACCCGTTTCTCATGCCCGCGCAATACCGCCACTTCTTTTCCTGCCGCCGGGTCCCAGAGACGAATGGTCTTATCGGCGGAACCGGAGGCAAGGCGTTTGCCGTCAGGACTGTACGCCAGCGCATAAACGGGGCCTTCATGCCCGCGCAGGGCGCCGATCGGCCGTACCAGTCGTCGCGTCCCAGACGTTGATGGTGCGTTCATCCTTGTCGGGGGTGGCGAGCTGGTTTCCCGACGGGCTGATGATCGGCAGTTGCCAATCTCCCCAGGCCGGCGTGCCCCCGGGCATCACGGCGCGAGCGCCGTCGAGCTGGCTGTGAAGGTGTCGCCACTCCCAGTCGCGGTGCTCCTCCGGCGCCTCGTCGAGTGCCCGCCGGGCCATGCTGCTGTTCTGGAGTTGCAAGGCCGCCGCGGCGGCCGCGATGTTGGACCGATACCGTTCCCAGCGTTCGGCCTCGCCGACGGGCTTCGTCGCCAGCCCGTTCGGCGCGTTCCTGGGCGTCGACTGCCCTGACACGTCGCTCCTCCGACTGTACATTTGCTTTGTACAGCGATTTCGCGAGTGCGTCCGCTTTCCACCACTGCCACAGGATCGCCATGAAGGCGAGAGACCTGTCACCACCAGGGCGCCGAGCAACCCGGCTGGGACCGGGTTCCGCCGGCCCCACCGCGCCAGCCGGCCGAGAAGTCCCACCGGGCGCGCCTGAATCGGCTTGTGGTCCAGGAACCGGCCCAGGTCGTCGGCCAGCTCGCCAGCCGTGGCGTACCGCTTGCCGGGCTCCTTCTCCAGGCACTTCAGGCAGATCGTCTGGAGGTCGCGCGGCGTGCCGGGCTGGAGCTCGCGAGGCGGGACCGGGGCGCGGCGGACGACCTGCAGCAACGTCGTAACCCAGTCGGAGCCGAGGAACGGGGGCCGGCCGGTTAACATTTCGTACAGGATCACCCCCAGCGCGTAGACGTCCGTCGCGGGCGTGATTGGTGCCGCCGGCGGTTCTCCGGCCTGATCCGGGATCTGCTCCGGCGACATGTAGGCCGGCGTGCCCGACAGCGTCTGCGTCAGGCCCGAAACGCTCCGGTCGAGCCGCTTGGCCAAGCCGAAATCCGTAATCTTCGGGACATCAAACGAGGAGTGATGCGTGGGCGGCGAGTCCTCGCCTGGCCGAGCATCCCCCGTGACCGCCGCTGCGTCGCGCTGCAGCAGGATGTTCGCCGGCTTCAGATCCCGATGGATGATCTGCTTCTGGTGGGCCGCGTGGACCGCTCGTGCCAGCGTCGCGACCAGCGCGGCGGCCTCCCTCGGCGGCTGTGGCCGTCCGGCCAGGTGCGACTCGAGTGTTCCCCCGTCGATGTACTCCAGGACGAGGTAGGGCGAGCCGCCGGCCTCGCCGATCTCGTACAACTGCACGACGTTCGGGTGTTGGAGCCGAGCGACTGCCTCGGCCTCCGCGCGAACCGGTGCGGTCAGCCTCGGTCGGGAACAGGCTCGAGTGGAGCATCTTGATCGCCACCGGCCTGCCCAGGATGCGGTGGCGCGCATGGTAGACGACGCCCGCGCCGCCACGACCCAGCTCCCCGAGGATCTCATAGCCGGGGACCTCTGGCGGCGGGGATTCCTCGGGCAACCCCGGAGCCAGTGCCTTCGCTGAGGTGGCTCAGATCCAGTCCCTTCAGATCACGGAGGAACGCCAGGTCAGCCGGCGACTCGCGACCGGTCCGGGCGGATCGAAGTGCGGGAGGTCGGTCGCCGCGGCCAGCCGCTCTAGCTCGGCCCTGCAGACAGCGCACCCCTCGACGTGGTCCGGCGATGGCCTCATCGTCGACGCCTGGCGAGGTGCCCTCGAGGAAGCGGAGCAACCGGTCGAGGTCGGGACAGGCGGAGTCGGTCATCTCAGGGCTTCCTCCGGTGACCACAGGTCGGTCCGGAGCGGATACCCGGGGTCGAACGCGAATCAACGAGTCATTCTAGGCGCCACGATCCCCTCACGTCAGCCCTTCAATGATGCTGGGGCACCACGATTCTGCTGCGGGTGCCCCAGCGGGAAGGTGAATGCGGCTGTGCCGGCAGAAGGGTCAAAGATCTGGCGCCGGATCGTCCGGGGGCGGCTCCATGACCTGGCGATCGGAAGCGACGGCGCTTGAAGCGACACGAGTGGGCGATCCGAGCGAATGGATCGCCGGCCAATGAGAGGGCTGCACCCCGGAGAAGGCCCTTTCGACGGCGAGTCTTGTCCCGGAACATCTGCATCACGTCTCCCGACTCGCCGACCGCAATCTGCTGGTCGCCCTTGGGTTCGTAGTAGGACTTTTGCTCCGAGGGATTGGTCGAGCAGCGTCCCCAGATCTTCCTCGAATACGGATTTTAGTAATAGTAGGTGTTACCGCTTTGCATCATGTCGTGATGTCGGTAGCCGTGATAATCCGAGCTGGGCTTGAAGCAATACGGCCGGTAGGAGTAACCGGACGAATGCCTTTTCCATTCTCCGTAGTAGGACCTGGGGCCGCTGGTCGACTGGGACCGGGCGGCGGGGAGAGGGCTGAACGCCACGGCGAGCATGGCCAATCACAGGATTTTCGACAGTCTGTTCACATCAATCTCCTTGCGGCATCGACCGCGACGGGTGGGGGACAGGTCATTCGATAAAGAACTCGTCGATTCGTCCTCGAGAAAAAATCGGTGTCAGAATGGAAAACTCGGTGTCGGATCGTTTCCCTTGGGAAGTCTCATCTCCTCCGAAAACGATCTGACACAGCAAGAAATCGAGGGGGTGTGAGCGGATCCTCACCACGGATGGGATTTGAGCGGCCCCCGGCCCGTTCGCCGGGCGGCCTATGCCGGGAGTCCGAGCAAGGTCACATCGAGGGCGAACGCATACAGAACCCTGACGCGGATCCGGACGGGGGGGCCACCGTCTCCTCGACATGCACCTGGGTGGTGCCGATCTTGAGCCCGGTGATCGTCAGCTCCCAGAATTCGACCGGCAACGACTCGATCTCGACGGGCCGGACGGTGACATTAACGATGGATGGATCGTCTGCCTTCGCGACCCAGCACGGCGCGCACGTGGCGGGCTTCTGCCCCGTGAGCTGAAGCATCTGCTTGCCACGGACGAGGATCGAGATCGGGACGTGGTTGTTCGCAAGGATGGCCGTCCGCCTGCCCGGCGCCGCGGTGCCTGGCTGGCCCTCCCGGGCCGGCTCCTGGCCGTTCTCGGCCCGGACGCTGACCGCCAGCAGCGCAGCTCGCAGACGCTGCCAACCCGGCGGCCGTGGCGCGCTTCATAGCCTCCCGACGGTTCAAGTCGCTCATCGCTCAAATCTCCTGAAGCAATAATAGTTATTATATAAGAAAAAACCGGTGCCAAAGGAACAGAAGGGGGGATGAGACGATCGCGATCCGACGGATTGTTCCCGTGACGGCTCCGTCATCGGGGCGCTCTCATCCCGCTGGCCTGTCTCTTCGTGGTTCCTTCTCCGATCCGGAAGAAGGAGGGGCCCGGAGGACCGGATCATGGCTCGGAAACCCCCGGTCTTCGACGACTCCGGGCGTGAACAGCTACCAGGATTGTTTCGCCCCCTGGAGTCTGTTCCGAGAGGGCGGTCCTGTGTTCCTCGGGTCGGTGAAACCCACCATCGGGTGGCTGAGGTCGGCACCCGGAGGGTGACGCCCCCAGGGCTCCGCCTCCCGGGCCGATCCTCTGGGGGCTCCGCCGGCTCCAACCTCAGCCACCCGTCGACGAAAAGCGCCACTATACTCAAGCGGCAGTGCGCCGCGTTTTTCGATCGGCGTTCACGGGCTGTGATTTCCGGAGCCGTCACAGCCCGCAGCATTTGTCCCCAAAGCCCGGAAACTACTGGTTAAGATTGACGGACCAGCTAACCTCAGTGCCATCGACGGTGTAGGTCGCTGTCTCGGTGCTGCCTGGCTTGTACGTGAGGAGCGGCTTGCCGCTGGCTTCGGGTTGTCCTGCCAAGACGGCTTGTACCTGCGGCCAGACTTCTGCACCGGCCGGGATCGCGGGAGTGCAGCTGGCTAGGTCGATGGTCTGGCGCTGGCCGATAAGAAAATTGCCCGAGTTGTTACTGGAGAAATACCCGTTCGCCCCCCCGATCCAGAAGCGAACGTCAAACCCACCCTCGTTTTGTACCACGATCTTTCCAACGGAAGGCATGCTAACACCTCGTGAGTAAGGGGGAAGTCTTGCGGGTGGCTTCCGCATTCAGGATTGTTTTGCCACTACCCAGGTACTCCACGACGGGCGGCGAAACCCCGCACGCTTTTTTACCGAGATGTCTCGCCGACGCCGACCGTGACCCGACCGACAGGCCGCGAACCCCTCGCGCGAGCTCTTCATGGTCGACACCTGGAGTGGTACCGTCGAGCAAGCGGAGCAACGGCACGAAATTGGCACCGGCGTTTCCGATCATCTCGGGGCTTTCTCGGCGGAGTCCAGGGCAGCGATCGCCTCGCGCAGCATCGTCTGCACCACGTGGCGAGCGCGGTAGACCGTGGACACGCGGATTCCCAGCCGCGCGGCGGCCTCCTCCGCGGCGAACCCCTCGATGGCCGTCAGATGAAACGCTTCCCAGGTGTGCGGCTCGACCCGCTGGCTGACTTCCACCTTGGCCAGCTCCAGCAACTCCTGGTCGTAGGTCTCCTCCAGCTGACGGACAAGGTCGACCCGCGCCTGGACCGTGTCGAGCATCTCGGCAACGACCGTGTCGGCCGACCCTCTCACGCCGCGGGCCTGTTCGCCGATAAAGTCACTCCAACTGTGCGCTGTCAGGGTCCGTAGCCAGCCCCGGAAGCTTCGCGAAGGGTCGTAGGTGAAGTCGGGCAGATGTCGGACGAGCTTGACCAGGACCATTTGAGTCACGTCCTGAGCGTCGGCCTCCTGAAGCTTCCAACGCAGGCACCAGGCATGGATCTGTGGACCGTAGCGGTCGACGAATGCGGACCAGGCAGACTGGTCACTCGGGTCGCTGCGCAGCGCCATCAGGATGCTAACGCGCGTGCTGCGGCCGGTCGGCTCGGCCACGTTTCCACCTCCCAGGACCAAGATCGCGTGCGGTCACTCACGCTCGAGGTCTACCAAAGTGAGGGACGATCCCTTGCCGAGCTATTATACCCCCAGGATCGTGAGGAACCCGAGTCGAAAACGGAAAGACCCGCGAAGATTTTGATTACCGAATCTGTCTCGCGGGGACCGACACGAGTTGAGCATGGTCGCAAGGACAACCGAGAAATCCGGCCCAATGGCGTCGGAAACTTTCGCTTTCCTCGCGACGACTGGGAAGTCTCGGGCTCCAACTTTGAGGCGATCGTGAGGGGTTTTGACACGAAGTGCGGAGTGACCAGATGGGCGGCAAAACATTCGGCTTGTCGCCGGAGGCTGGGAAGAGACAACGCGAGCGTCTGGCCGACTCCCCGTCGGAGCGGGGCCCGATGGTCCTTCGAGAGCACGACTGGATCCCGAGGCCGACGACACTTTCAACCGCCAGGCGAGAGCCGTGCTTGAGGTCGTCTGAGGATCCCCAAGAACGGCTCGCGACATTCCCTGCCTGTTGCTCAAAAGCAAGACCGGGGCGGACCAGGGACGGTTCAGTCGAGTGACTTACGTTCACCGCGTGGACACGCAGGGAGGTATCGCCCCGTCCGGAGGATGCGATAAGGCCCATCGACATCAGGACGTGCGGGCGGAGTACAAGGCCACTTACGTCTTCTATCGTGCAAAGAAATAACGAGACGTCTCGCCGAATCCGCCTCGATCTCGCCCGGCCCAGAACCGGACTCTGACACAACTGTTTTACGGCGACATAGAGACCGCCATGCGGCCAAGACCGCATTGCGGCCTTTGTTTTCTTGAAAAAATAGAGAACTCCGCCCCGATGGCGTTAGAAACCCGCGCCTTCCGCAGTACATCTGGGGAGTTTTGGGCCTAGATGGTCCACGAGGTATCGCTCTTCAACGAAGTGAGATGTCACATGGTCCCGATCGACATGCGAGCTGGTTCCGGACTGCTCGAGTGAACACCGGAAACTCGGTGACTCAGCGTATCTCGGCGCTCAAGCAGGGTGACCAATCCGCGGCGCTGGGGCTCTGGGATGCCTACTTTCGTCGGCTGGTGGGTTTGGCCCGTTCCCGACTTCGCGATGCTCCGCGACTCATCGCCGATGAGGAAGACGTCGCGCTGAGCGCGTTCGACAGCTTTTGCCGGGGTGCCAGGGAAGGTCGTTTTCCTCGACTCGACGATCGTAATGACCTCTGGCAGATCCTGGTCTTGATCACGGTCCGCAAGGCGATCGACCTCCGCAACTACGAGGTTCGAGCATCGCGTGGGAAGGGGAAAGTCCAGAGCCTGACCGAACTCACCCGGGAAGGGCTCGAGGCGATTGGTGACGATGAACCAACCCCCGAGCTCGTCGCTCAATTCGCCGAAGAGTACCAGCGGTTGATGGAACGGCTCGGCGACTCCAGCTTGCAAAACGTGGCGACGTGGAAGCTGGAAGGGTACACCAACGACGAGATCGCGGCTCGGCTCGGCTGCGTCATCTCGACGGTCGAGCAGAGCTTGCCCGAATCCGTAGCAAGTGGGCTGGCGAGATGAAGGATTAAGGGCGAGTCGGGCCGGGCTCATTTCGCGAGGCAAGACGACATTCCGGCTGCACGCTTCAAAGCAGGGGAGATGAGTGTGAACGTGGCCACAGGGCAGACCTGACCGGCTGAATTCGACCCGAGTCGGGCAGACGTCGATGAGACGTGTGACCGGTTCGAGGCCGCCTGGTGTGCAGGTGATCGCCCGCGGATCGAAGACTTCCTGGATGGTGCGACCGACTCGACTCGTCCCAGTGCTGCTCCGTCACCTCCTGGCCGTAGAGTTCGACTGCCGCGGCCGTCTCGGGGAGTCTCCCGAGCCGTTCGGAATATCGATGTCGGTTTCCCGGACAAGAAGGGCTGATCGACTCGGTCTTCGCTCGAGTTCGCAGAGCGGTTCAAGGTCGTTCGGCCGGCGAACCTGGAGACCTTCGAGACACAGGACAGGAGGGGACGGCACGAGATCGCAGTCGCGCCACGAGTCCGCGGCCCGATATGTTCCCGGATCATTCCGGTATGAGATCCTGTCCGAGCTGGGCCGTGGTGGGATGGGAGTCGTTTACAAGGCCCGCCAGATCAGGCTCAATCGCCTCTGCGCCTTGAAGATGTTCCTGCCCGGCGCGCACACCGCGCCGAGTTCCGAGCCCGCTTCCAGGCGGAGGCCGAGACCATCGCCAAGCTCAGCCACCCCAATATCGTGCAGATTTACTGCCTTGGCGACCACGATGGGCGGCCCTACTTCGAGATGGAGTACATCGAGGGAGGCAGCCTCGACCGAGCTGCTCGATGGCACTCCCTGGGCACCCGGACCGCCGCGCGGATGGTCGCGGTGCTGGCCCACACCATCGCAGACGTCCATCGGCGGGGATCGTCCACCGCGATCTCAAGCCGGCCAACGTCCTGTTAACGGACTGACGAGCACCCTCAAGCTCGTGGACTTCGGGCTGGCCAAGACGCTCGAGGCCGACTCGCGCCTGACGCAGTCGGGGGTCTTCATCGGCACCCCGAGCTATGCGTCCCCAGAGCAGGTTGAGGGCTTGACCAAGACGGTCGGCCCGGCCGCCGACATCTACGCGCTGGGTGCGATCTTCTACCATATGCTGACCGGCCGCCCCCCTTCCAGGCGGCGACAGTCCTGCAAACCCTGGAACAGGTCAAGATCGGCCGACCCAGTGCCACCCTCGCGGCTCCAGCCGGGCTTGTCCCGGGACGCGGAGACGATCGCGCTTGAAGTGCCTGCAGAAGAACCCGCAGCGGCGTTACGCGGATGCCGCGGCCCTGGCCGAAGATCTGGACCGTTTCTTGGCCAGGCGGGCGATCCTTGCCCGGCCGACCGGCGCCGCCGAACATTTTCGAAAGTCGGATCCAGCGCCGACCGGCAGTGGCCATGCTATCTGCGGCCGTGGTGGCGGTCACCTTGCTGGGCTTCATCCTCGTCTTCTGGCAATGGCGACGCGCGGAAGCCAAGGCAGCCGCGGAGGCCGTCGCCAACGTGAGGGCGCAACAGGCGAGGCTGGTCGCGTTCGAGAAACAGGCCGAGCTTACCCTCCACCAGGCGCTGGCCCTGTGTGAGCAAGGCGAGGCGGGGCGTGGCCTCTTGTGGCTGGCCCGGAGCTTGGAGCTGGCGATGGATGCCAAATCCGAGGGCCTCGACCGCCCGATTCGTATCAACCTGGCCGATTGGGTGAGCCAGCTCAGCCGACCCCGGCGATTAACGCGGATGCGGCACTCGGGACCGATCCTTGAGATCGCCTTCCGCCGCGAGGGCCGGGCGCTCGTCTCGGTGGGAGAGGACGGCGTCGCCCGCACCTGGGACACTGCTACCGGGCAGGAGGTCGAACCGTCGCTGGAGCTCATAAGTAATCCTTCGGTCGCTCGACTGGAGCGCGCCCGAATTCGGTCCGGTGGCGAGCGGTGTGCTGGGGGTGGTCGATGACACGGGGAGAGCAAGAGTCTGGGATCTCAACCATCGGCGTCGATTGGCCTCCCCCCTGGGGTGCTCTCCTGAGCACAGCATTCGGGACATCATCCTCCCGGATTCTCAACGATTGATCACATGCGATAACGACGGCATGTCGCGGTGGTGGGAGATGTCCACGTGCAAGCCCCTCGTAGGATCGCCAGGGCAGCCTCGGGGGGGGAACACGACATGGGCTCTCAGTTCCGACGGACGGACGGTGGTCACCGCTGGCCAGGATCGCCGGGTCCTCCGTTGGGACGTCGTCCACGAGGAGGGCCATCGAACCCGAATTGCACCTGGACTCGCCCGTTGAGGCGATCGCCCTGACCCCCGATGGCCGGAAAGTCATCACGGGGAGGCAGGCCGGCAGGCTCCACATCTGGGACGCGGAGACAGAACGTGGGTTCGACTTGCCGCCCCAGGGGACGAAGGTGACGAGCTTGGCAGTCTCGCCGGATGGTCGAGTCTTCGCCTCCGGGACCGAAGGCGGGGTCATCCGCTTGTGGGACACCTCCTTGCTCGGATCGATCGGGCAAACCTGCAAGCTCGCCGGCGCCGTCACCGCCCTTGCGTTCGATCCCGATGGCCGGCTCCTGGCGATCGGAGGCGACGACGGCACCATTCGACTCTGGGAAGTGCCCCACCCGAAGGCCCTCGGTTTCCCCCTTCGGGTCAACCACCCCGTGCAGACCGTGACCTTCGGAGAGGACGGACGGCGACTATTGATCGGCACCACCGAAGGGGCGCGGTGGTGGGATTTGAGCGGCCGGATGGTCGTTGAACCCGTCCAGAGCCGAGACGATCGCTTGCACGACGGGGCGTCGAGCCGGGTCGAGGCCACGGCGGTCAGCCCCGACGGTCGGGCCGTGTCGATCGCGCGGTCCGTGACGGCTCGAGGCGCCGAACTCGCAGCCGGGTCGAGATCCTCGATGCAGCAACGGGAAAATCGCTCCGACAGACGCCCGATCAGCCCCACTTGCTCTCGGGTATTGCCTACAGCCCTGACTCGAAGTGGCTCTTGACCTGGGGGTCCGCGCCTGACTCGGCCCGGCTCTGGGACGTGGCCACCCTGCGAGACTCCCGCCCCCTCTGCCGATCCCTGGATTCCCCTATCAACCAGGCTGTCTTCAGCCGCGACGGTCGGATTCTGCTGCTGGGCTGCCGGGATGGTAAGGCCCGGCTGTGGGATCTGGACAGGGACGCGGAGATCGATTCCGAGCACCGCCCGCGCCATGCCTACCCGATCACCGCCGTCGCCTTCGATCCGAGTTGCTCGCGACTGGTAACGGGTTGCCACGCGGGAACCGTGAGGGTCTGGGACGCGAACCGGGGTACAATGCTCAACGAATTGCGGCAGAATGCCGGAGAGATCGTCGTCCTGGCCTTCAGCCCGGACGGGAAGATGCTCCTGACGGCAAGCCACGATGGCACGGCGAGGTTCCTCGATGCCGAATCCGGGACACAGCTCGGCCCCGCATTACACCACAGGGATGCCGTCCTCTGCGTCGCCTACCACCCCGACGGGCAGAGTGTGGTGACCGGCACAAGGGACGGGATGGTGCAGCGCTGGAGCGTGCCCTCTTCTCCCCGGACTGACGGCGTCGCGGAAATTCGACAATGGCTAAAGGATCAGACCGGCATGGAACTCGATAAACAGGGTGCGGTGACGATGGTTACCCTCTGCGATTAACGGATCGCGAGCGGAGCGGGGCGGCTCAAGCCGGGCGACGAGATGTCGATCGCTCACATCCGTTACCGCCTGGAGGGGGCTCAATTGCACCACCTGAAATTATCCGAGAGCCCAGACCGCTGCGAGAGCGGATCGTAGCTCTGGTGGTCGTTCCCGTGAGGACGCATTGACTGACGGCCTGTTCCGGCCGCTGCGCCGCCGCATCGGGGAGACGCACGTGGGACACAGAAGTGCAAACTCGCCCCGTCGACTCGTGCACATCCTCTCCATTCGGGCCGGGAAGGAATCGTGGGCTTTTGATCAAGGTGTGGCCCGAGTTAACCCTCTCAGCGCAAGAGCCAACAAGGAATTTGAGGGAGCTATGCGGGGTTTCGACCAGGAATGCGGAGCTACACGGTGAGTGGCCGACGGATCGGCCGCAAGGGACGTTCGCGAGCAGCGCCCAAGACGTGCACCGGCAGCCCCGGACCTCAGTCCTGAAGCTGAAAGCATTGGAAACCGGCGATTGTGTTCCCGATCAGTCGTTCAGGTCGCAACTTTTTGGAGGATCATCGCATGAATCGTCGTGAATGGCTTGGTCTCGTCGGCACCGGAGTGGGAGCTTCCCTGGGAGGCGCGGCATGCGCCTCGGATGGGCACGGCCATGCCATGCCGGTCAAGCCCGGGCTGATGGCACCCGTGCGCGAGCTCCACGCCCACTTCTGTGGCATTCACATCGCCAAGAGCGATCCGAAGTTCCAGCTCGCGTCGCAGCACTATTGCATGTCACGCTCAGACGAGATGCACCAGTGCCTCCCCTTCGACTCAACCGAGAAGAACGCCAAGCTGCTGCGCGTGGAGTACATCGTCTCCGACCGGCTTTACCGCGAGCTGCCGGACGAGGAGAAAAAGTACTGGCACCCGCACACTTACGAGGTGCTCGCCGGCGGCCTCATCGCGCCCAGCATCAAGCCGGAGGACGAGCTGGCGTTCATGAAAGCCCTGCTGACCACCTGGGGAAAGACCTGGCACACCTGGCCCGATCCGCAAACGCCTATCCCGCTGGGGATGCCCCTGCTCATGTGGTCGATTGGCCGGGACGAGGTGGCCGACGAGGACGTGGTCGCCGCGCGCGACAAGCAATTCGACGACTCAGCAAACGAAATCGCCAAAGAACGGTGCCGCGAGATCGGGCTCGAAGTGCCCAAGGTCTCTCACCCGCAGTCGATCGATGACGCGGGCCGGCAGTGGACCGATCATGGCGAGGACAAACCCACTCGCCGCCAGTAGTTGTCTGACCGCGCGGAGCATCAGACACCTGCATCCGCGGCTGGAAACGCCCCGCGAATCGGAATCCCTCACGAAACGGGGACAGGCTTCGAGTCTTCGAGATGCCTGTCTCCCATTTTCTTGAACGACTCTGAGACGATGAATTCTCATCCCGCTTCGAGCCGTGTTCCTGGCCGTAATGGACGACAGCCTCGCGCACGGTCATTCCCGCGAGCATGGCGATGACGGCCAAGAATGGGCAAGGCGGGCAGCGGGGGTCTCCTACGTCGGGCGGCACGCCGATTAGGAAGCCAGCGATCATCGGCCCTTCGATGACCTGAACTTTAGATTCGGCTTATAGTTCGGTCAAAAGGAAAGCGCCCTGGCGCACTTCCCGGCGTTTCCGGCGGGCCCGCAGGGTTGGCCTGAACCCGGGAGATCCCGGATTGGAGTCGGCCTCTGATTGGCAGAGCGGGGATTCCACCCCGGCTGATGTTGCCTCTCCGCCAGGACGTTCTAGATTCTAGAATGACGTGATCCGATTTGTAAGGTGACCCTCGGTGTCGAGCTGCCTTCTCGAGTGGAAAGCCGGGGTTCCAGGAGTCGACGCGATGAGTGCACCAGTCCGCACGGTCTGCGGCGCCTGCTTGCGGAGCGTGGAGGTTTCGTCTGGTCCTTGCGGTGAATCGAGTCAAATCTGCCCGTATTGCGGCCGGGATATAGACAGCCAGCAGGAGAACACACGGATTCAGGCAGGGATGACGCAGGAATACGAGGGGAAGCTTCAGGCCAAGCCCAGCGATTCGGATTCCAGCCTGGGCTGGACCGAGACGTGGAGCCGGGGATCTCTCGGCTCGTTGGGGCGGTTCCAGTTGCGGGAACGATTGGGAGATGGCGGTTTCGGACAGGTGTTCCTTGCATTCGACCCCAGGCTCGATCGCGACGTGGCCCTCAAGGTCCTCAAGCAGCCCAACCCCTCAGAACGGGTGATGGAGCGGTTCTTCCGAGAGGCTCGAGCGGCGGCTCGACTCGACCACCCAAACATCGTGGCCGTGCACGACGCCGGATTTGATGAGGGACGATGCTGGGTGGCGTTCCACTTCGTCAGCGGGCGTCCGCTCAACTGGTACCGAGACCAACATCGGCTCGATCCGCCCACGGCCGCTCGGATCTTGCGCGACCTGGCCGACGCGGTCGATCATGCGCACCGCCAGGGTGTGCTGCACCGCGACATCAAGCCGGCCAACGTGTTGATTGACGACCTTGGCCGCCCCCGGCTGATTGACTTCGGGCTGGCCCGGCGATCAGACCTGGATTCAAGCCTGACCCACGATGGGGCGGTCGTCGGCACACCGGCCTACATGAGCCCGGAACAGGCACTCGGCTTCAGTCGGCAGGTCGATGAACGAAGCGATGTCTTCAGCCTGGGCGTGATCTTCTTCGAGATCCTGAGTGGTCAGCGTCCCTACACCGAGGCATCGCGCAGCGGCCACTCGAGTCAGGTCGCCGAGGCCTCCGCGGCGCCGGTGGATCGTCGGTCTGCACCGTCGATCCGGACAATCCACCCTGAGGTTCCCGAGGCCCTGGACCAGATTTGCATGCGCGCGATCGCCCACCACCCTCGCAACCGGTACGCCTCGGCCCGATCACTGGCCGACGACCTGGACCAGTGGTTGCACCAGCACCGCGGCGAAAAGCGAAGGATGTTGTTTTCGGCAACGACCGTTATTCAGGCACTGGCCGTCGCCCTCCTACTGGCCATCGGTATCCTGATCGCGCTCGCCGCCAGGATTTACGGCACGCGATCGAGCGCCGACGACGGCAAGGAGAGCGGCTCCAGCCCGGCCGTGAGGCCGGCTGGGGAGCACGACCGGCCCCAGGCAATTCTCGCCCCTGCTCCACCCGTCCAGCTCATCGGCAACCCCAGCAAGGGGCGATACCACGTTTCAACGTGCCCCGACATCAAGTCGATGAACCCGTCGAACAAGGTTGCGCTCAAGAATATTGACGAGGCGCGCAACATGGGGCTGCAACCTTGCGCCCATTGCCAGCCTCCCACCAGCCTCGCCCGTCAGCAGCCGACCGACGCACGCTGAGGCAGCGCTTGTCGGCCCCGGCGGATAGCCCGTACAATTGGCCCCTGAATCGAGCAGACGAACCCTCGAGAACGGGAGCCATTCATGTCGCACAAGCCTTCGACGTCCGCCTCTCCGAGCGAGACCGCGCCGCGCGGGCATCTGCCCAAAGCCCAGCCGACGCAGCACGGTGAGCGGCCGGCGACCTCGGCCCAGGTTGCCGCGACACTGATTCCCGAAACCGGGTGGCATTTCTTGCACCTGTTTTACCGGATCGATCGGCAACTGCTGCGCGGCTTCTCCGAGCAAGATCGGCGCGACGGGCGCGACAAGCTGATCGAGATCCTCGCGTCAAGGAACGCCGGCTCCCCGGAGCAACTGCAATGCTTTGCAATCCCGGGGCACAAGGCCGATTTCGGCGTGATGATGGCGGGCCCCGACCTGAATGCGATTCACGCCGTCCAGATCGCCCTGCAAAGCTCGATTCTTGGCCCGGCTCTGGTGCCCACCTATTCGTTCTACTCAATCACCGAGGTTTCGGAATACGTGCCCGGTGGCGACGAATACGCGCGGATTCTCCGCGACCGCGAAAAGCTGGATCCCGAGAGCAGCCTCTACAAGGCCAAGGTCGCATCCTACACGGAACGACTGGGGCCCATGAACCGGCAACGGCTTCAGCCCGAATTCCCGGACTGGCCATGCCTCTGCTTCTATCCGATGAGCAAGCTCCGCCAGGGCGACCAGAACTGGTATCTGCTGCCGTTCGAGACGCGTTCGGATCTAATGGCCCAGCATGGCCGCAGCGGCATGAAGTTCGCCGGTCGCGTCAGCCAGGTCATCACCGCCTCGACGGGTCTGGACAACTGGGAATGGGGTGTGACGCTCTGGGCTCGCAATCCGCTTTATCTCAAGGACATCGTCTACACGATGCGATTCGATGAGAGCTCGGCCAGGTACGCGCTCTTCGGCGACTTCTACTTTGGCTACATCGTGCCACCCGCCGAGCTTTTCGGGGTACTGAGGCTTTGAGTCACCAGACCGACCCGCGGCGACAAGAAGCGGCGAGCCTGATACTGGCCAGCACGTCGGCCTATCGGCATGAGCTGCTGTCGCGGCTGGGAATCCCGTTTCGCTCTGTGGCTCCTCGGTTCGACGAGGCTCAGCTTTCCAGAGATGGCAAGACACCGCGCGCTGTCGCGGAGGCACTGGCCAACGGCAAAGCGGCGAGCATCGCTCTGATCGAGCCAGGCGCCACGGTTATTGGCTGCGATCAGCTCGTCGCGCTGGACGGCCGGATCCTGGGAAAACCCGGCTCACTGGAAAGGGCCGTCGAACAGCTTGAAACACTGGCGGGACGCACTCACGAGCTGGTCACCGCGCTCGTGGTGCTGAGTGCCGGGCGATCACTCCGCCATACCGACGTGGCGCGCTTACGCATGCGCGCGCTGAGACGAGCGGAGATCGAGCGCTATGTGAAGCACGACCGGCCTGTCGACTGCGCGGGGAGCTACAAACTCGAGCAGCGAGGAATCGTGCTGTTCGAGAGCATCGAGTCCGAGGACCACTCGGCCATCACCGGTCTGCCGCTGATTCGTCTGACCGAACTGTTGCGCACACTGGGTTACGCCGTACCGTGAACCGCTGTCGAGCAGGTCGATCGAGCCTGGTAGGCCCACGGGTCAAGTCTCCTCGTCAAGCTCAGACCCACGGGACCGCAGCCCCATGACCCGCTCGATCGCACGGACCAGCTTCTCCATGGCGAACGGCTTGCGAATGTAGTCGCGAACTCCCAGCATCTCGGCATAAGCGCGGTGGCGACTGCCTTCGTTGCCGGTAATCATGATAGTGGGGATGAGGCCGCCGGGTCGGCTCTTCAGTTTCTCGAGCACCAGGAAGCCGCTCTTCTTGGGCATCATCATGTCGAGGATGAGTAGGTCCGGGTTCTCCCGCTCCGCGACCATCAAGCCCGAGTTGCCATCCCGAGCGACGAGAATGCGATAGCCCTTGTTCTCCAGAACTGTGCGCATCGATTCCACAATCTCATGATCGTCATCGACCAGGAGGATGGTTCGCTGTTGAGGAGGCATCTTGTGAATTCCCCGAGGCCGCCGCGCTACCGGAGTGCTGGCATCCAACGAAAATTTCATCATAGACCCCCGGCCTGCCGTGGGCAAGGGGGCCCTGCGCCTGTTAACCTACATAATCAAAGGGAACGGTTGCTTATGAGAAGTATGCTCAAGTCGAGCCAGTTTGCAACGCGTGCTTGCCCTCTTCCACGGCGGCTCGGCAAGATGCATAATCGATTGGTAAGGCTGCGCGGCCGGAGATCGGGGCGTGCGATGACGGCGGTACCGGCGCAAGCGAACGGGGATTCCGCGGGCTGATCAGAAAGGAATGGGGCGCGATGAGACCTTGGATCGGATGGTCGGCGGGCATCGGCCTCGCCGCGACTTGCTTGATGTTGACAGGCTGCGGAGGGGGCGACGTCGCCGAACCCGCGGCGGATAATGCCGCCGCGGCCGTCCCGGCGCCTGACAATGGCGAACCACCCGCTCCGGCTCCTCCCGGCGGCGGCAGGGCTGCGCCCGCTCTCGCCCGAAATCAGGGTCCGGGGGCTTCAGCGGCGAGAAAAGACGGCGAGGACAAGCAGGACGCGGCAGAAGCTTCCAGTCAGAACGCTCAGAGTTCCAAACCGGAAGCGGGCGGAGGCTCGGCGACGGCCGAGATGCTGGCCTTGGCGACTGGAGGCCAGTCAGGGTCCAACGGTTCACAGCCCCCCGCGTCTGGTAACCCGCCTGCATCGTCCGGTGGGACTCCGCCGCCTAACTCCGGGGCCTCCGGAGGGGGATTTCAGAATAACATGCCTCCGGCATATGCTGCAGCCTTCGGAGGGGGGAGACCGGGAGGAATGCCAGGTGCTCCCGGAGCCTCTGGAGGAGGTCGGTCGGGGGGGATGCCCCCGGGATCCCCCGGTGCGGGCCCTGGAATGCCCGCAGGACCTCCCGGGGCACCGGGACAGTCTGCTCCGCCTCCGGGTGGAATGATGGCGGGGTATGCCCAACAGATGCGGCGAGGTGGGCAGCCCGGCGGTCCGAGTGCTTATGGAGCCGCGGGTATGCCTGGCGGCGGCAGGCCAGGAGGCTTTCCTGGCGGGCAAGGCGGACCGGGGGCTATGCTGGCAGGCGGTCCAGGAGCGGACAACGGACCCGCCGATACGCGTACGCCAAGAGGAGCCGTGAACGCCTTCCTGAAGGCCCTCAAGGCCAAGGACCGAGACCTCCTGGCCGAAGCCACGGCGCTGCGTGCACAAAACGAAGCAAGCTCGGACAGGATCAAAGAGCTGCTCGGCAAGATCGTCGACCAGAGCATCTCCGACGCCGAGATCGATGACCTGGCCAAGAAGCTGGAAGGGTTCCGCATCGCGGGGGAAAACGCAGCCAAGTCCACCGGCAGGTTGGGAATTTACGTCGATAAACGGACCGAAGAGGGGAGCGTTATGCGCATCACCCTGACCGTGCGCAAGGAAAAGAAGGGGTGGGGCGTCGTCGACATGAGCACGCATCCGTTCGAGTTCAAGCCCATGGGCATTAACCAGCGAAAGAAGTCATCGGGCGGCAAGGGTTGATTTTGAAGAAACCTCCTCTGTAAAAAATTCCACGCGACTTAAAAAAACTCGGGTCGCGTGGAATTTTTCTCAAGTTTTCGCCTTGCAGTGCCGGGGCGAACCCGAGATCTCGTGCCGGAACCGGGTTTGGTACGGAGAATGCTTAGGTCCACGAGGTTGAACTGGTAGAGCGCTGTCCCTTCCGCTCTCGCCCTCACCTTTTCGTTCTTCCACGCAGGAACCAAGGAAGGAGCCTGTCTGGTCATGTTCACGACCCAGATCGATCTGTGCGCGGTTCTCGAGGTGCTTGTGGTTTTCTTCCAGGTGTGCGGGATCATGGGCCTGTGCCTGAGCCGGCTCATGCCTCGATCTGCATGGTCATTTCGCGGCAAGATCGGATTCATCATCGCACTCTTCGGCCTGGGCATCGCCGGAGCGCTTTGCGGCCGGCACGACTCGGAGTTTGCCCTCTTCGCTGGCGGGACCATGACAGTCTTACTCATCGGCATGACCATGGGCGGAAGTACGATCGACGCGACCGAACCAGCCCACACCTACATCGGGACCGAGGCTGCTTAGCTCGTCGGAATTTTATTTGTTGACGCAAGTGTCTCTGGCAAATGAACCTGAAACACTCGGGGCCAATCGGCCCCGATTTTTTTTGCCCCGCGATTTGACCGCCTCAAAAATGCGCGCCATAGTTTTCGCGACGTTATCGACCCAGCGGTCTGGCGCGTCCTGCCCCTTCAACCTGCCGCACTTCTGATCGCGCCTCTCGCTGCGCGTCGTGTTTCGCGGGCACTGGCAGACCCGTAAGGATCCCCCTGCGGTCCCTGCCGGACATTGCGAGACATGCATTTACCGTCACGACGGACCATACTCCGACCCGAACGACGCGTCCCGCTCGCCGTTCGCCACGAGGTCGAGTCGGATTCATGCGGGAGAAGGAATAACCCATGATGGTTGGACTGAAATGGATTTCGACCGTGGTCGGTCTTCTGGCCGTGACGGCCTCGGCATCATTTGGCCAGGGGACCATGGCCAATCCGAACCAGGTGACGGCCGATTCGGTGGCCAGCGCCCTGCGCGTGAGCCGGAATCTGTCTGGTACGCGGATCGAGATCGAGGCTCAGGGCGGACTGGTGACGCTGACCGGTCAGCTTGCCACCCCGGCGCTCAAGGCCGAGGCCGTGGCGCGAGCCCGCAGCGTTCCCGGGGTCCAGGGCGTGGTGGACCGGCTTCAGGTTACGGATCGAACCGTTCGACCCGCGCAGTACCAGCCGCAAGTCGCACTCGGTCACGGGCATGCTGGTAGCGCGGCGGGACCCATCTATTCTGGCGGCGCCACTGGCGGCTCTATCGACGGGACCGGCGTCATCTCAGGCGGTGCGATTTCCGGAGGTTATGTGAACGACGGCAGTCCGCTTCCCGAGGGACCGGCCGGCGGCGGCGCGGGCGCCGGCGCGATGCCCGGCAATCCGAACTATGCCTGGCCCAGCTACGCTCCGTATCCCAATTTCTCCGCTGTCGGCTACCCGACTGCCTATCCCTGGCAGGCCTGGCCGAACATCGGACCATTCTACCCCTATCCCGAAGTGCCCCTCGACTGGCGAGCCGTGACACTCAGGTGGGATGACGGCATCTGGTGGCTCGACTTCAAGAAGCACTATACCCGTCCGTTCTTCGTTCCCTATCCGTTCGGAATCGCCGCCTATTGAACGGTTCGTCGCCCAACTCGCATGAACTGAAGCAGTCGGCCGATCCCAGAAATGTTGCCAGCGGCCGGCCGGGAAATCCCGGCCGGCCGCTGGCGTTTGGGCTTAGCAGCCAATCGGCGCACGGTTCTCGGTGCGGGGAAGGTGCACTGTCAAGGCAGGAGCGGCGGTGCCGATCGAGAATTCACGGGCTAGAGGTGAGACGACAGATCGGTTTCAGAGATTCACTTTCAAGAACGGCTTGACGCAGAAAGCAGCGACCATCGAAACAGCGAACCAATAAATGACCCATGTGTCGGTGCCGCTAGTTCGCGACGGCCGATCGGGGTAGTCGATCTCGGCCGATTGCACCGGAGACGACAGCGCGAAAGCCGGCTCGGCCGGGTTGAGCAGCATGTCATACCAGTCCCATCCAGGACGGCGGGGGCTGACCCTCATAAACCCGTCCCCGACGTCCAGCTCCTTCGTGATGGTCTGGTCACCCGCCGAAAGGAAAGGCGGTGTGATCCTTTCTCGCTTGCCCTGACGACCCAGACGACCTCGCGCTTGCTGGGGATGCGCACCGGGCCGACGACGACATCGGCGGCGCTAGTCTTTGCGAACTCGACGGCGGGCATCGAAGAGCCGGATTCTCCACTCAGTTTCAAAACCACGACGGCTTCTTCCCCGACTCTGAGCGGGCGGTGCTGATACCAAAGCGAGAGCTGTCCCAGCAACAACAAGACGGGAAGCATCATGACGAGCATTGGCACGACCGCAAGCATGAAAAGACGAAACGCGCCCTGGATCATGGCCGCCTGAGCAGCGAGCACGACCGGCGTCGCGTCCTTGAACAGCTTCACTGCCAGCAGGTTGGCGTCGATGTCGTTTCGGACTCGCTTGATCGAGGCCTGGTTCGACGTGTACTTGAAAATGAAAACCAGGAATGCACCGCTGACAAACGCGACGAGCGTGGCCGAGAGCCATCCCGGCACCGACGCGATGAAGGAGAGCAGTGGCCGACCCACCGCGTTGGCCAGGGCGTTCAGGACAACGGCCGCCTGCGCCAAGCTCGCCGTCATTCGATGTATCCCAGCCCTCGAAGCTGGTTGGCAACCTGCGCCTCGTCCACTTCGATCTTCAGTCGCTTGATCTCCTTCTCAACGCAGTCGGCGATGAATTCCTCGGGACTGCTGTAACCGGCCGATCCGGCCGCGCGCTGGCCCGGTCGTAGAGACTGTCCTCGATCTTCACTTTCGCCACGGCAAACCTCTCTTCGAAAGCGGAGCAGAATGGAACGATCAAGTCAGGACGCAAAAAGCTTGCTGCCGACCATCGTCGAGGGCGGCTTCAGCCCGAACTCAGCGAGAATCGTCGGCGCCAGGTCGACCAGCGAGACCGCCTTGCCGACGAGCGGACGGTTCGAGAAGAGGACTCCGGGCACCTCGAGCGCGTCGGCGCAGTGGTCAGCGCTCCAGGCCGAGTCGTTGGGCAGCAGCACGTCGGGCGTAAGATCACCCAGGCAGGTCGCCCACGAGGCGCGGTAGCCTCGATAATAGCCGATGATCAGGTCGGGCGCAAGGTTTGTCGCGCTCCCCTGATAGATCCGGTCGGACCGGTAGACGCCCCGGATCACGCGCTTGTCGTTGACATCGGTGAGGGCCTCGAGCCGGGTGATGAGCTCCTGCAGGAGCGCCTCGCGCTCATCGCCGGGTTCCACCAAGCCATCGCGCTCCCGTCCTTTCATGTTCAGGTAAAGTCCGTTGATACCCAGACCGTAGGCGGTCGTCTGCGACCAGTCTACGTCCTTCATAATCGACGTGCATTCGGGAGGGCCGAGATAGTCCCAGTCGCGGAGCCAGGAGTTGAGGTTGAACTGCGTGCCGAAATTACCGAAACCGTGGTCGCTCATCACGATCAGGGTGGCGGTCGAGCCGTGGCGGTCGATCACCTCGCCGATCACCGAATCGAGCTTTGCGTACAGCCGTTTGACGTGGTTGAAGAACTTCTTCGTCTCGGACGCCGAGCGGATGGGGTGCTCCTCGTCCGAGTCCCACCAGAACATGTGCGACTGCAGGTCGCTGCTGGAAAAGTAAAAGAAGAGCAGTCCGTCCTCGTAATCGTTCAGGGCCTGCTCGAAGAGGGCCAGGCGCTCTTCCAGAACCATTCCCGCCTGGCGGACGTACTCGTCGTCGCCGAAGACGCCGTTGGTGCGCGCCTTGTGGTCTTCTTGAAAACCGGTCGTGTAGAACGGGCCGAGCTTGGCGGCGAGGTCCTGCACGAAGCTGGGCGGCTCCGAGATTTTCTGCGCGGGGGCGGAGGGGTCCATGTTCATGGGCGACACGTAGAGCCGAACGTTCTTTTGTACTTCCTGCAGGTAGAACCGGCAAATCCCGCTGACCTTGCCGCTGGGCAGGTGGGCAGGCATGGAAATATCAAAATTCAACGGTATCCAGCGGCTCCACTCTCCCGCTTTGAGAACGATGCGCCGACCTTGAATTTCCAGCACCGCGGCGTTCGCCGCGCGGTCACGGTGCACGAGCAGCTCGATCGTGATCGGGACGGGAACCTTGAGCAGGCTGTTTGCCGGGCCGATGATCCGGGCGGAAGCGGTGTCGTTGTCGAACGTCAAGCGGGACCGCCTCCCGCCCCCTTCCTCCAGCGGGTTCTCCGGGCCGTCTTCCGAGAAGTATTGATAGGTGCCGTAGGTGCCCAGCATGTCGGGAGTGCCCATGCCGCAAAGGCAGCGGTGGTGGCCGTATTGCGAGGGACTGGCGGGGTAGTTCGAGGGCAAGTCGTAGAATGTCGAGGGAACTCCCGCGGCGTCCAGGTAGTCCCAGAACGGCGTGCCCTGCCTGCGCAGCACGGTTTGTGGCGGCTTGTGGTAAAACGGCGGAAAGTCGAGCTGGATCCGGTGGTCGCCGATCTCCCAGCCTCCCTCTGCCGGCAGGGTCTCCGAGGCCGAGTAGTAGGGCGCGCACTGTTGCTCCGGGTGGCGGTGGATGAAGTCGAAAATGCCGTGCGAGCCAGGCCCGGCGCCGTTGATGAAGGTGGCCCAGGCGACGGGGCTTTGCGGCGGCGTGCTGGTGCCGAGCTGGCTGAATCCGCCCCTGGCCGCGAGCTTCTCAAGGTTCGGCAAGGCTCCGGACTTCATCATGGCCGCCGCCAAACGCGGGTCCATGCCATCAAGGCCAATGATAATCACCTTCTTGCCGGCGGCCCGGGAGGCGCGGCGGCCGCCGCCGGTGAAGTAGCCGGCGACGTCGCAGCCCGCCGCGGCGACGGCCGCTGCCGCTGCCGCCCCTTTCAGGGCCGTGCGCCGGTTGAATTTGGCGTGGCAATCGTCGGTCATGGTCCAACCTCGATGAGTTCTCGCCCCGGCGCACGGCCGGCCGCTGCGGCCGGCTCGCCCACGGTCAGGGCCTTCCCGTCCATGTATTCGGGCACCGGTATGCCGAACATCCGCAGCACGGTCGGCCCGATGTCCAGCAGCCGGGGTCTCGCTTCCTCGATGACTCGGTTGCAGAAGAGGATCCCCGGCACCAGCGACGGGTCAACGCAGTGGTCGCCGCTCCAGGCCTTCGTGTTGGGGTGAAAGACGCGGTCGGTGGTTCGACCAATCGCCGTCTCCCACGAAACGCGATAGCCGCGCTGATAGCCGGGGATCAGGTCGGGGCCGTTCTCACTATAGGGACCTCGATAAAAAGTCGAGGCAATGTAAACGCGCTTCACGGCGCTCTCGCCTTCCTCTTCGTCAATGAGGCCGGTCAGCCGCTCGCTTATCTCCTCGCGCAGACGCTGAGTTTCGCCGCCGGGCTCGACGATGCCCTGCGAGTATTTTCCTTTTATGTTGATATAAATTCCCGACAATCCTATGGCGAACGCCCGCGTCCGCGACCAGTCAACCCCCACCAGATGATCTTCGTTGCCGCGGCCATCCGTCAGGAACAGGTAGCCCTGCTCGAGCAGCCAGCGGTTCAGGTCGATGCCGCGGCGAAAGGGGCCGAACCCGTGGTCGGAAATGACCATGAGCATCGTGCCGTCGCGATCGCACTTCGCCATCGTCTTGCCAACCAGCTCATCCATGCGGCGGTAAAGGTCGCCGATGACGTCGCGGCCATCGAGGATGTGCTGTTGGGGACGAGCCGGGTGGCTCGGGTCGATGTCGCGCCAGAACGTGTGCTGAAGACGGTCGGTGCCGTCGAAGACGCAGACGACCAGACCGCGAGGCACCTTCTCGATCGCGTCCAGGAACATTGCTTCGCGCTCGCGGTCGGCGTCCAGGCACTGCTCAATGAACTGGTCGTCGCTTATGACATGTTCGTTCAGCGCCCAGGTGTCCTCGGCAAGGCCAAGCGTCGCGAAGGCCCCTTGCTTCTTCGCCAGGTATTTTGAGAAGACCGCCGGGTAGCTCACCGTCATCGCGGGTTTCTCGGGGTCGATGTTCACCGGAGTCACGTACAACCCGAACTCGGGCTCGGTTTGCAGGAGCAGAAACTTGCAAATCCCGAAAACCTTCACCCCCGGCAGAACCCGAAACGCCACGCGCACCCAGTCGGTGTATTGCCCCCGTTTAAGCTCATGCGTGGCGCCGTCGATCTTGATCCGCGCGGCCAGGCGCGGTGACGGTAACCAGGAACGGAGTTTTCAGCGGGCCCTTGTCGGGCCGGAACGGATGGTCGGGGCCGATCAGATCGGCCCGCACCGTGTTCCCCTTTCGGACGACGGTCTGAACTTCTCCGCCGACCTTCTCCCCCTCGTCTCGGCGATGCGTGGTGTAGCAGGCGAACATCCCCTGTGTGCCGCGGAGGTCGGGCACGCACATGGCCGAAAGCAGCACTCCCCGCAGCTTCTCGGGGGGGAAGGTGATCGGCACTCGCAAGATGCTGCTGAAGATTCCGTGATCGCTCAGAACATTCCAGAATGGCCGGCTCTTGCGCAACAGACGGACCGTCGCCCCACCGAGCGGAATATGGTACTTCCCCAGGCGCAGCACGCGGCGGGCGGGCCGAATCTCGACCGAGCTGAGCTTCGCGTGATAGTTGGTCAGATCGGGTGTGAGGAAGTCAAAAATGTTGTGCTTGCCGGGATTGACCCCGGTCTGAAACGCCGACCAGGCCACCGGCGAAATCGGCGGCACGGTCGACCCGAGCGGGCGAAAGCTCCCCTTGTCGCGCAAGGCGGCCAGATGAGGGAGCTTCCCCTCGTCAAGCATCGCCTCGGTCAGGCCGTGGTCCATGCCGTCGAGGCCAAGGATCACGACCCGCTTGACGCGGCTCTTCGCCAGGGCCCGCAAGCCGAAGAGTGTGCGAAAGACCAACCGCACCGGCCAGGTCAGCAGTGTCAGGATGGCCGACAGGAAGGCCGCGAAGGCGGCGAAGAACGACCCCGCCAGCGCGAATCCCGCGCCAGGCCCTATATAGGCGAGCGCCGGGGATGGGACGAGCAAGATCAGAAGGCCCGCCAGCAAAACCAGCCGTGTGTTCCTGCTCAATCGAATCACTTCTTGGCGGCCTCCTTGGTCGCGGGCTTGGGCTTCTCGATTTCCTCGACGGTTGGCCCAGGCGTCAGGTCATGCCCCGCGATGCCTGGGTAATCGGCTGCGTATTTGTAGGCGCGGAAGAGCGAAGCACCCCCGGGGGGTCCGCTAAACAATCCCGGCGGCGGTCCGCCCGGTCCCCCTGGACCTCCCGGCGGTCCGCCCGGTCCTCCAAAGGGTCCGCCCGGGCCACCCGGTCCGCCCCCCTTGGCAAAGTCCTCTTTCATTTGCTTGAGCTGCTTTTTCTGTTCCTCGGTCAGCACCTTTTCGAGCGTGGCGTCGGCTGTCTTTTGAAGGTTGCTAAGCGCCTGCTTTTGCTCCGGGGTCGGCTTCAACTGGATTTGCATCGTGGTGCTCAGGATCTGACCAGCAGGAGCGAAGCCTGCGGGCCCGAGTCTGGGTTGTTTGAGCTTTTTCTTCTGTTCGTCGTCGAGCGTCTTTTCGAGGGTTGTGTCGACCTCCTTTTGCAGGGAGTCGATCTCCTTTCTCTGGTCTGGAGTCAAGTTCAGCGCGTCCTGCAGGAACGAGACGAGGACCTGGTTGGGACGGGGAGGTCCGCCCGGGCCGCCGATCCCTCCCTTGGCCGGGTTCAGGTATTTCCAGACGATTTCCTTGTCGGGAGTTACTTCTAAGATCGTGCCGTTGGCCCCCGAGCAGATGATTGTGTTGCCGTTGGGTAGACGATCCGCCCCCGAGATGAACGACGAGTAAAAGTCGGTTTTCGTGGGAGCCGAGTAGCTCCAGACCGGCTCGGCAGGCCCCCACGCCTTGCCGCTAGCCCGGGGGTAGAGGCCATTCTCGTCAAGAGGCAGAACGAACTCATCGACAGACGAGTAAGCGGTGCCGGGCCGGTGCTGGCCGTTATTATAGACGAGCACGTGACCGGCGCCAGGCAAGCCTTTGGGAATCCAGTGGGCGTTATGCTGGAAGAAGAGCCGCCTGTCGGACGGACCGCCCGCCCGGTAGGCGACCGGATTACCCCAGCGGTAGAGCAGGTCGCCACCCTTGCCTCGGCGCCCGCCGGTGTGGCCGGCGGCCTCGGCCACGGTCGTGCCGTGATCGATGATCCAGATTTCGTTGAACTCCGGCGTGCATATCATGACCTGGTCCAGCTCGGCGTTGTAGTCGACGCAATTGAAATGCGTCCAGTCGGGGTTGACCCGCTGTGACTGGCTGGCAGCCGACCCTGCGTAACCAATCGACTTGAGCTTTTCCAGCTCGGCCTTGCTCTTGCCCTGCAAGTCGGCCTTGGTCTTGCTCTGCGTGGTTTTTTGATCAACCGTCCCGCCCTTCTTGGCGGCGTCGTTCGGGGCGCTGGGGCGCGGGCGTTTCTGATAGGTAGTTCACATCGACCAGTTCGGGATGAGCGGCCACGACTCCGTAATTCGCTTTGGTCGAGTCGTGATCCTGGATCAGATGGTCCCAGAGGTGCCACTCCCAGACGACCTCGCCCGAAGTTTTGCCGGTGGGCTTAACCTCAATGAGCGAGTCGGGCAAGATGTACTTGCTGACGAGTTCCTTCTTACGGCCAGCGGCGATGCACTCGTCGACGGTCTTCTTGTCCCACACAATCATGAGGACGTTGCCGTTGGGCATCTTGCAGATGTCGTGGTGGGGGAGTTGCTTGTCGTTGAAGAACGTATAGTCCCAGACGAGTTCTCCTTCCCATGTAAACTCCTGAATCCTGCCGAGAGGCCCGGGGCCGCCGCCGAAGGACCGTTCACGACCTCCCAGGTCCGCGGGGCGCAGCAGGTGTCCGCTGGGCAGCAAATAACAGCAGTGCATGGAGTTCGTCGCGGGCTTCCAGGTGTGGACGACCCGGCCTTCATTATCGAGCAGGTAAATGCTCTTTGAGTTCATCGTGCTCAAGAGCGTGTACCCGCAGCGCCTTGGGGTCGTTGACTGCCAGGCCGAGTTTCAATTTCGTTTGCTGAAGTCGATTAAGGACGTTCTTCACCTTCGCGGCGGAGTCCTGGGCCGTCGCGGTTCCGCGCCCCGCTGAGAAGCTGACGGCGGCCGCGAGCGCCAGCGTAAGAAACGTGGCCAGGCCCATGTACGCGGTAAGGCGTATGCTGCGCTGGGTGCTCGATCTCATTCTAAGTTTCCCCTGGCACGATTCTGATACGGCCGACGACTACCATTGAGTTTAGCAATCGTACTCGTGGTCCAATACGGTCGACCCGGTCTCTTTGCTAAATAGCGACGATCGGCATCATGCCGTGCAGTCAGAATCGCCAGAATCCGTGAGACGCTCCGTCCGGGCTTACTTGACCAAGAACGGTGGGCGCGAGCGGGACATCTCGGCTTCCCAGCGGGCGATTTCCTTGCGGAGCTGGGAGACGATCTCGGGGTGGCTCTTGCTCAGGTCGCGAAGTTCGCCGATGTCGGCGTCGAGATCGAACAAGAGTTCGAGCTCGTCGACACGGATGTACTTCCACTTCCCCTTCCGCGCCGCCAGCTCTGCCCGCCCGCGGTCGATCCGCCAGAACAACGTCCGTTCGGGTGCCCCTTTCGTCCCGTCGAGGATTGGGGTCAGATCGATGCCGTCAAGTTTGATTTGCTGAGCTGCCATGGCGCCTGTGGCTGCGAGGATCGTGGCGGTCAGGTCCATGGTCATTGCAACCACCGCCGATACCTTTCCGGCGGGAAGGCGGCCCGGCCAACGGGCCATGCAAGGGACGCGGATTCCGCCCTCCAGAAGAATCCCTTTGCTGCCACGCAGCGGTGTTCCCCGTGAAAGCTGTTCACCGCCGTTATCGTTCGTCAAGATTACGAGCGTCCGGTCGGTCAGTCCCCGCTTCTCCAGAGCACGCATGATCGCGCCGACGCCGTCGTCGACCCGTTCGAGCATCCGCGCATAGTCGCGTCGCGTGCCCTCGTACCACGTGTCGACATCTCGAACATCGTCGGGGCGGTCGGGAGGCTGGAAGGGCCAGTGGACTGCGTTGTATGCGACTTCCAGGAAGAACGGCTCGCTCGCGTGTTTCTCGACAAAGGCCACGGCACGCTCGGTGATCAGATCTGTCATGTACCCCTTGCGCTGCACTGGCCGGTCACCCTCGTACAGGTCGGGGTCGCCGGTGATCTCGCGGTGGCTGTAGTGGTCGATATCCGCGCCTGAAGAGGCCGAAAAACTCTTCAAAACCGTGCGCCAAGGGGCCGAACTTGCGACGGTAACCCAGGTGCCATTTGCCGTACAGGGCCGTGGCATACCCTTGCCGCTTGAGAGTCCGGGCCAGAACGGAATCTTCCACCCGTAGCCCCGGCTCTCTTTGCCCCGGTGATATGGCCCACTCCAACCCGACGCGCTGCTGGTAACGTCCGGTCATCAAGGCCGCCCGGGTCGGCGTGCAGACCGGTCCGTTGGCGTAAAAGTTGGTCAACCTGACGCCCTGCCGGGCCAGGCCATCGATGTGGGGCGTCCGGATGTCTGTGCAGCCGAAACAGCCAAGATCGCCGTATCCGAGGTCGTCGAGCACGATAAGAACGATGTCGGGCAGAACCGAGTTCGCGGCGCCCTGACCGGCCCGCGCCGGCGCTCAAGAACGGGACAATCCAGGCCCCCAACGCGAGCGCGGGCCAAAACCACCGAAGTCTCATAGCACTCGCCCCCTGAACCGGCAGATCTCCTGATCCGCTCCACGAGCGACCGCGCTGCTGGTTGGGCAACTGGACAAATTAACCGAGGCCTGCCCAACACTCTACGGGTTTTCGACGGGTTTTGTGCCCCGGTACCGCTCCCGGTATGCAGTGGGGGTCTGGTCGAACTGCCTGCGGAACTGCTTGGTGAAATAGCTCTGGTCGTAGAAGCCGCAGCCAACCGCGATTTCTGAGATACTTCGGTCGGTGGTCGTGAGGGCCTGGGATGCTGCGTTGATTCGCACGCGCAGGACGTACTGCATGGGGGTCATCTGGTAAAGTCGTTTGAAGCGACGGTCGAACTGGCTCACCGAACAATGTGTCAACTCGGCGAGCCGCGCCACCTGGATCGGCTCGGCGTAGCGGCGCAGGACGTAAGCGATCGCTTCGTCCATCTCGCGGTACGGGCGGATCAATGACTTGGCCTTCTCAAGGTCGCGCATCACGCCGGCGATGCCGATGACGCGGCCGCGAGCGTCGAAGAGCGGAATCTTGCTCGAAATGAACCACTTGAGCTCCGTCCCCTTGCCGGGAACGAGCCAGATCTGGTTGGGCAGCGGGCAGCCGCTGCGCATTACCCGGCGGTCCTCGGCGATGTACTGCTCGGCCAGGTGCTTGGGATGGATATCCAGGTCGCACAACCCGAGCATCTCAGCCTCGGACTCGCAGCCTCGCAGCCTCCAGAGCGCTTCATTGACCTTGACAAACCGACTTCGGCGGTCCTTGACGTAGAGGTAGACCTCGGGCAAATACTCAAACAGCGGCGCCAAGGAGAGGCTGCTCGCGAGCTTCTCGAAAAACAAACGCTGAGACCGATAAGGATCGACCATGCGCAAATAATACCAATGAACGCGGACAAACTCCTAGCCCGGTGATCCCAGAAGCGTTATCCTTTGGTCCAACAGGAGTTTTCGCATGCTCACGTTCACCGGCAAGGGCCGGACTTCGACTTGCGGCGGCGTGACCCGGCGCGACTTCTTGCAGGCCGGCACGCTCGGGGCCATCGGCTTCGGCCTGCCCCAGTGGTTCGCGGCCCAGGCCGCCGGGGCGGTCAAGCCGGGAGCCGGCGACCGCTCGTGCATCATGATCTTCAACCTCGGCGCGCCCAGCAACATGGACCTCTGGGACATGAAGCCCGACGCGCCGGCCGAGATCCGCGGGCCCGTTCAAGCCGATCGCGACCGCGGTCGCCGGCGATCCAGGTCTCCGAGATCCTGCCCCGGCACGCCGCGATCGCCGACAAGTTCTCGCTCGTGCGCTCGGTCCACCACGGCGGCGCCGCGGTGCACGACGCCGGCTGGCAGATGATGCAGACCGGCCGGCTGTTCACCGGCGGGGTCAACACGCCGCACATCGGCTCGGTCGTCAGCTACCTCGAAGGGCCGCAAGACCGACCTGCCCGCCGTTCGTCGTGCTGCCCGAGCTGATGGGCCGCGGCGGCGGCAACCTGCCCAACGGGCAGGCCGGCGGCTTCCTGGGCAAGGCGCACGACCCGTTCGCGCTCAACGCCGACCCGTCCCAGCCCGGCTTCCGCGTGCCCGACCTGCTGCCGCCCAAGGAGATCGGCACGCGTCCGCCTCGACCGCCGGCGCAAGATCCGCGAGCTCGTCGACGACGCCGTCGCCACCTTCGAGGCCTCCGAGAACGCCGCGCTGCTCGACGGCAACTTCCAGTCGGCGTTCCGGCTGATGACCAGCACCCAGGCCCGCGAGGCGTTCGACCTGGCCCAGGAGACCGACGACGACCCGCGAGCGGTACGGCATGACCCGCTTCGGCCAGTGCTGCCTGCTGGCGCGGCGGCTGATCGAGAGCGGCGTGCGGTTCGTGACGATCAACGCCTTCCTGACCGTGTTCGACGAGATCACCTGGGACATCCACGGCTCGAAGCCGTTCACCTCGATCGAGGGGATGCGCGACATCGTCTGCCCGATGTACGACCAGGCCTACACCGCGCTGGTCGAGGACCTCGCGCAGCGGGGCCTGCTCGATACGACGCTCGTCTGCAACCTGGCCGAGTTCGGCCGGACGCCCCGCGTCAACCCCGCCGGCGGGCGCGACCACTGGCCGCTCTGCTTCACGGTCGGCTTCGCCGGCGGCGGCGTGCAAGGGCGGCCGGGTGGTCGGGGCCAGCGATCCCGATCGGCGCCGTGCCGGCGGACCGTCCCGTCGAGCCGGCCGACGTCGCCGCGACGATCTTCCACAGCCTCGGCCTCGACCTCGAAACCAAGCTCCCCGGGCCGGCCGGCCGGCCGTTCCCGCTGGTCGACTTCGGACACCGCGAGATCCACGAACTGTTCTGAATCCGAGGCCGCGGCCGAGGCGGCGAACGCGTCGCCGGACCTGGCTCGGCGAAGGGTCTCGTCCGGAGCGTTCTCGAGCGAGGTCATGCGCCTGACGGTCCGACTCGCGTCCGTGCTTCCGTGGATCCTCGGGTTCGGTTCGGCCGCGCCGGCGCCCTGCGGCCGAGGGCGTGGTCCTGTTCCCGCCGGAGTGCACGCTCAGCACCCCGGAGAGCCGGCAGCCGCTGATCGTCCAGGAGATCGCAGCGCGGCGAGGTCGGACGCCAGCGTCGCGTCGGGCGATCGAGTGGTCGTCGAGCGACCCCAAGGTCGCCACCGTCGCCGACGGCGTCGTGACCCCGGTCCACGACGGCCAGGCCACGATCACGGCCGAAGTCGGGCGGACAGACCGCCACGGCCAAGGTCGTGGTTCGACGGCATGAGCATCCCGTTCGCCTGGAGTTTCCGCAACCACGTCGAGCCGGTGCTGGCGAAGCATGGGCTGCAACTCGGGCGCGTGCCACGGCGCCCTGGCCGGCAAAGGGGGCTTCCGGCTCTCGCTCCGGGGCTATGATCCGGCGACCGATTACTTCAACATCGTCAAGCAGGACCGGGGCCGGCGCGTCGAGCTCGCCGACCCGGGGCGGAGCCTGGTCCTGGCCAAGCCCTCCGGGGCGATCGCGCACAAGGGGGGCGTGCGGTTCGCGACCGACTCGCTCGAGTACCGGATCCTCGACGAGTGGATCGCCGCCGGCGCGGCACCGTCCGAGCGACGGCGACCCGCGCGTCGAGCGACTGGAGATCCTGCCGGCCCGGTCGTTCCAGCGAGTCGGCGCAGGCCAGCAGATCCTGGTCCGCGCCCGCTACTCCGACGGCCGGTCGGAGGACGTCACCCGCTGGGTCAAGTGGTCGTCGGCCGACGAGTCGGTCTGCCGGGTCGACGAGCAACGGCAAGGCGCAGGTCGATCGGGCCCGGCGAGGGGGCGATCGTGGCCTGGTACGCCAGCAAGCTGGCGATCGCCCGGGTCACCGTTCCGTACCGACAGGGCAGCCGGCCAGCCGGGAGAGCTCGTCGACCGCCGGAAACCGCGGAACTTCATCGACGAGCAGATCGACAAGCAACTGGCGCGGCTCAACCTGCCCGCCTCGCCGGCGTGCAGCGACGCCGAGTTCGTCCGCCGCGCCTATGTCGACACGATCGGCCGGCTCCCCGACGATCGACGAGGCCCGGGCCTTCCTCGCCGACGCCGTCGCCGATCCCGGCGCGATGCCCTGATCGACAGCCTGCTCGCCCGGCCCGAGTTCGCCGACTACTGGACCTACAAATGGTCCGACCTGCTGATGCTCAACGGCACGCGGCTCCGGCCCGCAGGCGCTCAAGACCTATTACCAGTGGATCCACAAGCAAGTGGCCGACGACGTGCCGTGGGACCAGTTCGTCCGCGCGATCGTCACCGCCGACCGGCGAGAGCGTCGAGAACGGCCCCACCAACTTCTACGCGCTGAGCCAGTCGCCCGAGGACATGACCGAGAACGTCTGCCAGGCGTTCCTGGGCCTGTCGATCGGCTGCGCCAAGTGCCACAACCACCCGCTCGAAAAATGGACCAACGACCAGTATTACGGGATGGCCAGCCTGTTCGCGCGGGTCAGGGCCAAGGGCTGGGGCGGCGAGGGCCGCGACGGGCGACGGCCGGCGGACGCTCTACGTGGCCGAGTCGGGCGAGCTGGTCCAGCCGAGGACCGGCAAGCCGCAGCCGCCGACGCCGCTCGACGGCCGGCCGCTCGACTTCGACGATCCCGGCCGATCGTCGGGTGCGCCTGGCCGACTGGCTGACCGCGCCCGAGAACCCCTACTTCGCCCGCTCGATCACCAACCGCGTCTGGGCCAACTTCTTCGGCGTCGGCCTGGTCGAGAAGGTCGACGACATGCGGGTCTCGAACCCGGCCAGCAACGAGGCGCTGCTCGCGGCCGCTGGCCGATTACCTCGTGCAGCACAAGTTCGATCTGAAGGCGCTGATGCGGGTCATCCTCCAGTCGAACGCCTATCAGCGATCCAGCCGGCCGCTGCCGGGCAATCACGTGCGACCGTCGCTTCTACTCGCGGTATTACCCCAGGCGGATGATGGCCGAGGTGCTGCACGACGCGATCGTGCAGGTGACCGAGGTGCCGACCCGGTTCGACTCGATCGCCTTCCCCGGCGACGACCGGCAGAAGACCGACTTCTACCCGCTGGGAACGCGGGCCGTGCAGCTCTACGACGCCGCGGTCGAGAACTACTTCCTCCAGGCGTTCGGCCGCAACCCGCGGCGGATCGTCTGCGAGTGCGAGCGGTCCGACGAGCCGACGATGGTCCAGGTGCTGCACCTTTCCAACGGCGCCACGCTCAACGAGAAGCTGCACGCGCCGGGCAACCGGCTGCGACAAGCTGCTCCGGCTGCGGCGCGAGGGGATGTCGAGCGCGGCGATGGTCGACGAGATCTACCTGGCCTGCCTGTCGCGATACCCGACCGAAGCCGAGCGGCAGCAGCTCCTCGCCCTGCTGCCGCCGCCGGGCGCGCAGACCGAGGCCGAGATCGTCGAGGACGTCTTCTGGGGCCTGATGAGCAGCCGCGAGTTCCTGTTCAACCATTGACGGGAGCGATCCCGATGTCGAGGCTCGATGATCCTGGCGGCCCTGGTCACCGCGGCCCCGGCTCGCGGGCGCGACGGCGGCTCGGCGCCCGATTACGCGACGCGAGTCGCTCCCATCTTCAAGAAGTACTGCGCAGGCTGCCACAACGACGAGGATCGCGAGGGCAAGTTCTCGCTCGAGAGCTACGCCTCGCTGCAGAAGCGGGACCGCGCACGGCCCCGCGTTCCTGCCGGGCGACGCCGAGGGGAGCCGGATGGTCCGGCGTCCTGACCGGCGCGGCGAAGCCGTCGATGCCCCCCAAGGACGAGCCGCGGCCCGGCGGCTGACGAGATCGCGCTCATCGAGGCCTGGATCGACTCGGGCGCACGCGGCCCGCAAGGCCAGGAGCCCGACCGCCTGACGCTGATCGTCCCGAAGATCCCGTCGCACGCCAAGGTCCGGCCGATCGTCGCGATGGACGCCACCCGCGACGGCCGCTGGCTGGCCGTCGCGCGCGGCGCCGAGGTCGGCCTCTACGGCGGGCAGCGCGCCGCGCGACGCGGCGCCCGATCGCGGACGCTCGGGACGCTTCCCGGGCAAGGTCACGGCCGTGCATTTCACCCCCGACGGCCAGCGGCTGGTGACGGCCTCGGGCGTCGCGGGCCTGGGCGGCGTCGCGGCGATCTGGAACGTCGCGCGACGGCGCGCTCGTCCGGCGGTTCGAGGGCCACCGCGACCTCCTCTACGACGCCGAACTCTCGCCCGACGGCAATCGGCTGGCCACCTGCAGCTATGACAAGACGATCGAGCTCTGGGACGCGGTCTCCGGCAAGCCCCTGCGCACGCTGGAAGGGCACACGGGCGCCGTCTACGACGTGGCCTTCAGCCCCGACGGCCGCTTCCTCGTCGAGCGCCAGCGCCGACGACACCTGCAAGGTCTGGCGGGTCGAGGACGGCCTGCGCATGGACACGCTGCCGCAGCCGCTCAAGGCCGAATACGCCTGCGCTTTCAGCCCCGACGGCCGGTCGATCGTGGCCGGCGGGCGCCGACAACAACATCCGCGTCTGGCGGTTCGTCTCGCGCGAGAAGCCCGAGATCAACCCGATGGTGATGGCCCGGTTCGCCCACGAAGGCGCGATCGTCCGGCTGGCGTTCACGCCCGACGGCACGAGGCTCGTCTCGCTGGCCGAGGACCGCACCATCAAGGTCTGGCGGACGAGCGACTACAGCGAGCTCCAGCTCTGGGACGAGCCAGCCCGACGTCGCCGACCGCGCTGGCGTTCGCCCCGACGGCGCCTCGTTCGAGGTCGGCCGGATGGACGGCTCGCTGGCGTCGCTATCGCGATCCCCGCCGCCGACGCCGGTCGAATCGCCGCCGGTCCGTCGCAGGCGGCGCCGGCCGGTAGCGATGCCGGGAACGGGACCGATCCACGAGGATCGCCGAGCACGAGCCGAACAACGCTCCCGGGCAGGCCAACCGGCTCGACGCTCCCCGCCCGGGTCACCGGGACGATCGACGGCGGCAGGGCCGGTCGCGTCGATTCCGACTTCTTCCGGTTCGCGGCCAGGGCCGGCGAGGCAGTGGGTCTTCGAGGTGAACGCGGCCCGTTCGGAGTCGAAGCTCGACTCGTTCCTCGAGGTCCTCGACGACCAGGGCCGCCGCGTCCCGCGGGTGCTTCTGCAGGCGGTGCGCGACTCGTACTTCACGTTCCGCGGCAAGAACGACAGCGAGACCGACGACTTCCGCGTCTTCAACTGGGAGGAGATGCGCATCAACGACTACCTCTATGCCAACGGCGAGGTCGTCAAGCTCTGGCTCTATCCCCGCGGGCCGGATTCCGGCTTCGTCGTCTATCCGGGCGAGGGGAACCGCTGGGGCTACTTCGACACGACGCCCGCTGGCCCATGCGCTGGGCGAGCCGTGCTACATCGTCCAGCCGCATCCGCCCGGCACGAAGCTCGTCCCGAACGGACTGCCGGTCTTCTCGCTCTACTACGAGAACGACGACGACGCGCACCGCGAGCTGGGCAAGGACTCGCGACTGTTCTTCACCGCGCCGGCCGACGGCGAGTACCTGGTCAAGATCAAGGACGTCCGCGGGTCTCCAGGGGCCCGGATTTCCGGTACACGCTGACGGTCCGCCAGCGCCGCCCCGATTTCCAGGTGACGCTCGCAGGGGCCGAACCCCGCGGTGGGTGCCGGGCGGTGCCAAGGAGTTCAAGGTCTCCGCGCAGCGGATCGACGGCTTCGAGGGCCCGATCCGCGTGGACATCGCCGGCGTCCCGCCCGGACTTCCGCGTCACCACGCCGCTGGTCATCGAAGCCGGCCAGCTCGAGGCGCTCGGGGTCATCGATGGCCGATGCCGGGTGCGAACCCGCCGCCGGCCGACGCGGCCAAGGCGATCAAGGTCACGGCCACGGCCCGTGGTCGGCGGTCGCGAGGTCACCCACGACGTCAACAACCTGGGGACGATCCGGCTGGCCGCCGCGCCGAAGCTCCGCGTCGACGATCGGCCCCGCCGAGGGAGGGCCGCGGCCGATCACGCTCGCCGGTGACGGAGCCGCTGGAGTTCGCCATCGAGCCCGGCCAGACGATCACCCTCACCGTCAAGGTCGAGCGCAACGGCTATCAGCGGCCAGGTGCCGTTCGGCAACGAGGGAGCCGGCCGCAACCTGCCGTTCGGGGTGATCGTCGACAACCTCGGCCTCAACGGCCTGCTGGTCCTCGAGAACCAGCAGGAGCGCGTCTTCTTCGTCACGGCCGACCGGAGCACGCCCGAACAGGTCCGCCCCTTCCACCTGACGACGACCGCCGAGGGCGGTCAGTCGAGCCGGCCGATCATCTTGCGTGTGCAGAAGCCTCGCCTCCAAGCCGATCAGGCGGCGGCCCAAGCCCCCCGGAACAGGTCGTGAGACCAGAGCGGCCGGCCGAACGGAGGGCCGTGGCCGACACGCCGCTTAGTGGCTCATCGCGAGCACTGCAAAGGCGGTCGCCGCGTCCGACATGAACTTGCCGACGTGGCTGGCGGGATCACGCTTCTTGATGAGCGAAACGGTGTTCCACGCCCCCGTTGCTGCCTGATTTTGTTTGAGCCAATGCAGACCTTTGGCAACCTTCACTTCGTCTTTTGGCACGCCGGCTGTCTGGAGGACATGCAGGACGAGGCCGGTTGCGTAGCCGTCGGATGCTGGTCTCCTGCGCCGTGCCGCCGCCCCGTGACCACGGCCCCAGCGAGAGCAGGCTCCAGCCGCCGTCAGGCTGCTGCTTGTCGAGTAACCGATCGATCAGCTTCTTCCGCTCAGCTTTCGGCATGATTCCTTCGATTTTCGTGGCTGCCCACAGGCCCCAGGCTTGGTTGTGCAGGTTCTGCCTTTGGAACCCGTCTTTCAGATAGCTCTGGAGCAACTTGACTCTGACATCGATGTCTGCGTCGGCTCCCGGGGTGTAATAACCCGGCGCGGTCCCGACGGCGATCGCGGCTAACGCTGCTCCAAAGTAGGGCGACTCCGTACTTCCCCAAGGCGGCTCATTGAAATGGAGCCAAACCCAAGTCCCCTTGTTGTCGCCAGCCTGCACCTGCGTCTCCCAGAGGTTCGAGAACGCTTGTTTCGTGTCCGCGCCGGGCGAGGACCTGCCCTGATAACGGTCATCGAAGGCGAGAATGACCGAGTTGAAAACGGCCTCCGTGCCCCAGGATTCCTTCTTCTTTTGGTCGCTGTCATGGTAATATAAGCCGAATTCCTCCGAGTCCAGTTTCTTCCAGTTCGCAACCCGCAGCCTGATTTGGGCGAGCAACTTCGTCTCCTCTTCCGGCCGCGTTTCTGTGCCGACGAACTGGCGCAGAGCAGTTCGTGCCAGGGCGTAGGGCAGGACGGTGTGACAACTGACGCAACTGGCGTCCTCGAACCAGACTTTCTCGCGCTCGTCCAAGTATTTCCCCGCCTCATTCGGCTTCCAGCCTCTGGACTTGTCACCGGCCCGAGCACTCGGACCAGCGAGCAGAACAACGATCACGGCGATGAGGCTTCGGAGTGCGCTCGGCATCGGTGTCATGGTAGTTCTCATCGAAATCGGGAATCAGAACTTGTCTGGGGATCCGTCGCGAGTCTGCTCGGGAGTCGCGGCCTGCCGCAGGCGGTCAGCCGCGCCGGTGGGGCTGGTCAGTGCGCTGGAGGGCGGGCTTGGCAACCCTGCGCGGATCGCCGTGTCGCCCTCGTCCCTTTAACGTCGGTCGAACCGCGGGCTGTTGCTTGACATAGTACAGGGTCTGGTTCTTATGAACCACTCATTATTGCAATAGACCACTTCTGCCGAGCCTGCCGCCTCGGCTAATGGCATGGCGGCGGCCGGTCGACTCCACCTCGGTAGCCGACGTCTGGGCCGCGGCTTGTTGATGAGCCGATGTCCCAGCTCAACGGGTGCGCACCACGGCTCTTGATGTTGCTCGGTCCAGAATACCGCCCGAGCACATGGGCACAAGGCGTTGCCAGAGCAAAATGGCGCTTGGAGGAGACCTGGATCGATCGGGGCGAATGGCTTCGGTCGATGTGACCGATCGCGCCACGCCGAGGTGACCGTCCGACGCCTCGGTCGATCAGACCAACGCGCGTCGCAGATTGAAGGGAGTCGTCTGCGTTCGGCCGCCCGCCTTTCGAGCGTGGCCAAATGCCGGCCGGCCAAGCTAACCGGCCGTCAGGACGCGTAGGATTTCTCTTCGATGAGCTTGGAACCGAGTAGCTCATTGACCTGGCGCTTGAGGGCGGCCCGCCGATCGTTGGTGCGATAGACCGAGCGCGCCAGGGCGATGAACCGGGGGCCGAAGTCCTCGTCCCGCTCGCACAGGCGGATGTCGTCTTCGATCCCCCAGAGCACCTCGTTGACCGCCTTCAACTCGCCCGCCAACCGCGCCAGCTCCGCCGAGCCTGGCATCGCACGGTCGCGGGCTGCCACCAGCAGGGCCAACTCTGTGCCGACGTGGTGACGTCTTGGCGGCGTCGGTGATCCGCTCGCTCTTGATCTCGAGGATCGTGATCTTGTCGATCAGCTCCCCGCCGCGATCTCGACCGAGATCGGCCTCGGCTCGGCAGGCGATGCCAGTCGCTGTCGCAGCGCCTCGGCCATGCGCCGGAACACCTCCTCCCAGTCGCCCAGCCGGCCTGACGGAACAGCCGCATGGTGGGATACCAGGGGCTGTCCTCGCGTTCCGCAGCCACCGCCAGTCGGGGGCCGACGGGCAGGGCCACCCACACCGGCACGCCCAGCGCCCCGGCCAGGTGGGCGATCGGCGGTATCGGAGGTGATGACCAGGTCGAGGTTGCTTCAGGACCGCGGCAGTGTCGAGGAAGTCATCGAGTCTGGGGGCCAGGTCGGTGACGGCGAAGCGGTCGGCGACCGCGGCGAGCTGGTCACGGCCCGGGCCCTTCTGCAGGCTGAGGAGCCGGACCCCCGCGATGCCGGCCAGGGGGGCGAACTGGAGCAGGGGGATCGAGCGGAAGCGGTCCCGTCGGATAGTCGGGATTGCCTTGCCAGGCGATGCCGATCTTGAAACCGCCGATGGCGCCGAGCCGCTCGCGCCACCGGTGCGATCGATCGGGCTCGGCGAACAGGTAGGGGACCTCGGCCGGGACCGTCGCCAGGGTGGTCCCGAACAGCCCCGGCAGGCTCATCAGCGGGGCATGGACGTCGAACTCGGGGAGCGGCTCCCCCTGCGGCCACCACCGCCGCGACACCGGGGCAGCTGGCCAGGAGCCGGATCAGCGGCTGCGGGCAGGCCACGATCACGCGGCCGCCCCGTTGTGCGACCAGGGGTGCATAGCGGATGAACTGGAGCGTATCGCCCAGCCCCTGCTCGGGGAGGAGCAGGATGGTTCGTCCGCCCAGGGGCGAGCCATCCCAGGCCGGCTGGCGGAACGAGGGGGCTGAGAACCCCTTGCACTTCCAGCGCCACTCGTATTCGGGCCATCCCTGCTCGAACCGGCCCATCAGGAGCCAGGCCATCCCCAGGTTCCATTGTGCGCCTCGGCGTAGTCGGGCCGGAGCTGGATGGCCCGCTGATAGCTGGCCACCGCCTCCTCCAGCCGCCCCTGGTCCGCCAGCGCGACCCCCAGGTTGTTGTGGGCCTCGGCGAAGTCGGGCTGGAGGCCGATGGCCCGCTGATAGCTGGCCGCCGCCTCCTCCGAGCCGTCCGCTTCCAGGATGCTCCCCAGGTTGTTGTGGGCGTCGGCGAAGTCGGGCTGGAGCGGATGGCCCGCTGATAGCTGGCCGCGGCCTCCTCGGGCCGGCCCTGCCTCGCCAGCACGAGGCCCAGGTTGTAGTGGGCTTCAGGATAGTCGGGCTTGAGCTGGATGGCCCGCTGATAGCACGCCGCGGCGTCGTCGAGCCTGTCCTGCTTCTCCAGGATGTTCCCCAGGTTGTTGTGGGCATCGGGATAGTCGGTCTTGAGGTCGATGGCCTGCTGGAAACTCGCCGCAGCCTCGTCGAGCCGGCCCTGTCGCGCGAGCTCGATCCCCAGGTTGTTCTGGACCTGGGGGTCGACGGACTCGAACCGGGGCGCCTCGTGATGGCTCGTCACGATCTCGTCGAGCCGTCCCTGGTCCCGGAGGACATCACCCAGGTCGAGCGATATGTCGGCCAGGTCGGGTCGGAGCCGCATCATATACCAAAGCCTTGTGCCCGAGCCGGAGGGAGCAATCTTTTCGAAGAGGTCAGTGCCTCAGGGGACATACAGCACTCCTCACGACGCCGGCGCCAGTATGGCAAACTGGCTGAAATCAAACATACAAGGGGTCATCACTGAGGAATGGAAAAGTGGTCATCACTGGGAATGGAAAAGTGGTCATCACTGAATAGCACTTCCTTAACCTCGGAGGAAGGAAAAGAGGAAAAGTGGTATTGTGCCACCTGGCGTCCGGGGTTATCACCCCAGTGTACAAGCTGGGGTTTCTCTTGGGAGGTGGCAACTTGAGGGACCCAGTCCCTCGAAGAACAGTTGCGTCAGGGACGGCTCGATGCCAAGACCATTGACAGCATGTTCCGTCGTCGCAACGAAGAGGGAGCGAACTGCTCCCCATTTGTCTCCCAGGCTATCCTGGGGATCGTAAAGGAGGTGTTCGGGCTCAACCCAAACGAGGCCGATCACCAGCTCGGACTCGGCCAGATCAAGCTCTTGGTCATCGAGGCCTCCGAGCCCGCAGGCAAGCCCCTGGACCAATGCCAGAAGGTTACCGTCCGGCTCACGCTGGATGATCCGCAGGAAGACTTCCAGGTCCGCATGGAGCACGGCGTCGAGGGTCTGCACCGTGCCCGCATCCTGCGCGTGACCGCCGAGGCCCGCGAGCAGAACGGCTTGCTCAGCTACGAGGACCTCGCATTCCGCCTGTTCAATTGCGGGGTGGACATCGTGCGCGACGTCAATGCCCTCCGCCGGCGCGGTGTCGAGGTCCCCAGCCGCGGCCAGCAGCAAGACATCGGACCCGGGCAGACCCACCGCGTCCAGGCCGTGCGCCTGTACCTTCAGGGGTTGGAGGCCAACGAGATCGCCCGCCGCCTGTACCATACCCTCGGTTCCATCGAGAACTATATTACCACATTCGCACGAGTCGCGTTCCTGGTCGATAAAGGGTATGGCGATGACGAGATCGCCTTCGTGATGCACCGCTCCAGCCCCCTGGTCGCCGCCTATCGCAAGCTGCTCGCCGAGTTCCAGGGCAAGCGCACCGCGCACCGCCGGCTGGCGGAGATCCGCGCCATCGAGCCGGCAACCCCCAAAAAGGGAGGTCATTGAGCATGGGCCGACGATCACCGTCTCCACCGTGGAAAACTTTCGATTCCAGTGCTCGCAAGTCGTTCCACAGCGGGTTTGCCATCTGCTGCACACCGAGTTTCCGGGCGTTTTCGGTCCCGCGATCACGAGCCTGCTGGCCAACAAGATCGACGAACTCTACGCTCGGTTCCACCCACCTGCGAGTCGCTTTCGAGCGGGTCAGGTGCTCTGGGCGGCTGTCGCAGTCGACGATCCTCCTGGCCGCGACAAGCGGATCGAGAACACGCGGCTTGTCCCGGTGATTCTCGATCTGGTTACTGGCCAGGACATCGACGAGGCGATGGTCGCGGGTCTTCGCAGCAAACCCGCCGCAACAAGATCGTGCACCTGTTCAGACAGGCCTACGCACAGGGAGGGGTCCTCAGTGAAACCGACGTAGCGTTGTTGCTACACAGGAGCCTTACACCCATTTCCCAGGATATCCAGGCGTACGAGCGGGCAGGCGGCGGCATGGTTCCCCGTCGAGGAACTGTGCACGACATGGGCCGGTCGGTCACTCACAAGGCCGTCATCTGCTACAAGCGACTGGTGGAACAGAAACCTACCAGCCAGGTTGCCCAGGAGACGTTCCACAGTGCCGACGAAGTAGAATACTATGTTCAATGCTTCAGGCGCGTCCAGTTGTGCCGTGACAGCGGCATGTCCAAGGAGGACATCGCCCAGGCAACCGGTCACTCATTGCAACTCGTGCAAGAATATCTGGATCTCCTGGATGAGTTCAAGCTCCCGCCTCTCCCTAACCCTGAAGGAAAGGATTGTAATTAACTGATGCGTATATGAGTATTACGTCACCTAATGGTTTGGGAGGCCAGTAGGCCTCATCCCCGACGGAAGGGGGTTGGACGATCGGCCACTTCCGAACCCTCAAAAGAGAGGATGGTGTTCAAAAGATGATTTCGTGTGGGGTCTTGCTCCGTTGGATCAGAATCTCTGCTGGCACCGCTTCCAGTGGAAACGGACCGGCAGCCTCGATGCTCTTTAACCCTCGAGGAAAGGATGGCTCTATACAAATACTGATATTCGTAGTAGTTGCTCGCTTTCGACGGGCGGAAGCCAGTCACAGTCTCAGTGCAAAACGCGGCGGAATTGATAGTGTACAATCAACAAGATCCCAAGGCCAAATGACACGAAGCTCTGTGCCAGGTGACACTATTCCGTCATCACTGAATAGCGACTTCCTTAACCTCGAAGCCGCTTGCATCAAGCATTTACGTGTATGTTCCCTAGACTCCTTCTCCTTTCTAAGGATCGATATCAGTGATGTCCCTTTTTCGCTCTCGCGCTCGATCCGCTGTCCCTCTCGGCTGCCGTAGGCGACCCGGGCAATGGTCATCTCGCCGAAGATCGAGACGTAGCGGCGGTCATGCCGCTCGGGGAGCCGGCCGGCGACGTGCCCGTCGGGGGCCTCGGCCTCCGGTCCGAGGTCTCCGTCGCCCTACTGAGCGACGAAGGCCGACAGCAGGGAGTGGCCCAGGCCGAGCAGTTCCGGAAGAGTTCCCGTTCCACGGCGTCGATCCGCTGGCCGGCCCGGGCGGCCCGGTCCACGAACTCCCGCAGGGCGTCGAACTGTTGCTCCGCCTTGAGGTTGGCCTGCTCGGGGGTGATGATCATGGCGAGGTCCCCTGGGTGGGGTCACATCGGATGCGTAGGAACCGATGTTTGCCCCGGAGGGGCCTCGTTTTCCACTCCCTACCGCCGCAACTCCTTGCCAGGCAATAAAGTCCAGAGGAGCGGGAGGCGGGTTACGCCCTACTAAGCACGAGCGGAGGAGGCGGCCGCAGCTCGGTTCCCCCGGTGCGTATTTGCGGCTCGGACCATTCCATATCGTCGCATGACGTTGAAACGTCTGAAGACACTCTAGAACTTCACATGTCCTTTTTATTGCTGCCAACCTGGAGCAGCAGGGCGGCCAGTTCATTGAGACTGACGTCGCCGTCGTCGTCGCCGTCGCCGTCGCTGTCGCCGACGCCGGGGCCGGGGTTGGGCGCCGAGCTGGTGGCTCCCACGTTGATGGCGCATTGACGACACTCGGGGCGCCGCGCTCATCGGTTTGCGGGGCTCCGTTAGGAGTTGCCCTTGCCGGTCGCCGGGCTGCCGGGGAGGAGCAGTTCCGTCTGCAGGGTCATGGTATGGCCCGGGCACGCGATCAACGGGCCGCCGTGTTCTGCAACGGGCCAAGCTGCGGGTTCAGCGGGTTCCGACGGTGCCCGTCGAGTCGTGGCGCTGGTGAAGCCCATATTGCCGCTGCCGGGGCCGCTGACGCCGATCAAGTTGCCACCCATGTCGGTGAAGGTCCCGTTGGCCAGGGCCAACTGGCCACGGATCTCCCCGTTCGGGAAGCCAGCGTTGTGGATGTTCGCGTAGATATTGCCATGCAGTAACGGGGTCACAACGGCATCGTTGACGGTAAAGGTCGGGGATCGACGGCGCCGGTGGTCCCTTGGGCAAGTTTTGCAGCTCAATGTCGGCGCCGTTGGCGTCCTTGGCGACGGGGCCGTTTTTGTCCCGCCGCTGCGATGTGCAGATGAATCATCGTCGGCGGGCCGCCTTCAGGTTGGCAAAGGCAATCCCGAAGCTGAGCGTGGTCTGATCGGGACTGAGCACCACGGTGGCGCCGCCGGTGGCCTTCGTGTTGACCGGCGGCACCTGCTCGGCGCGATCCAGCGCGGCGGTGAAGAGCAAGTTGCTGGCGGCGTCGGCCCGACCGCCGCAAAGTTGCCGGCCACGATGGTGTTTTGCAGGCGGAAGGTGGAGCCCAGCGTCGCCGCCCAAAAGTTGCCGCCGCCCATACTGGCGAAATTGGCGTTGATCGTGTCGTTGAGGAGCAGCTCGTCGCCGGTAAATTCGGCCCCCGCATCGATGCCGCCGCCGTTGGCCCCCGCACTGTTCAGAGCGGTATTGCCGGTCAGGGTGCAGTTGGTGATGGTCGGAGCCCCCGTTGGCTCCCGTTCCGGTCGTGGCCAGCTCGATGCCGCCGCCGTTGTCGCTGGCCGTGTTGTTGGCCAAGGTGCTGGTTCCCAGGGTAAGCGTCATGCCCGTGGTGAACACCCCGCCGCCCTTGCCGCCGCTGGTGTTGCCGTCGATCTCGGTATTGGTGATCGTCGTGATGGTGCCGGCCGTGGCGATGCCCCCGCCGGAACCCGCGGCGGTGTTGTTGAGGAAGGTGCTGCCGTCCACGGTCAGGTAATCCTGATCGTTCCGATCGCCAAAGCCGCCGCCGGTCGGCCCGGCGAACTTATTGGCGATGGTGGAGTTGAGGATGGTGGCGGGGCCGCCCGACGTGATGCCGCCGCCGATGCTAGCGGTCGTGTTGTTGAGGAAGCTGCCGTTGGTCACGTTCAGCTGACCTTGGGCATTCGTCGCCGAAGCCGCCGCCATTCATGCCGGCGAAGTTGTTGGCGACGGTGCTGCTGGTGATGGTCACGGCGCCGTTGCCGGCGTTGCCGATGCCGCCGCCGCGGCCGGTGACGCCGGTTGCGGCCTGGTTATCGCTGATCGATGGTCCCGGTGACGGTCAGGATGGCCCCTGGAACGTGTGCCGTCCTGTGATGCGCGTCGAGCCAGATGCCGCCGCCCTGGTTGACGCAGGTGTTGCCGCTGATGACGCTGTCGGTGTGATGACGACTTGCCCGAGCCGTCCGTCTCGACGCCGCCGCCGGCGTCGCCGGCGTGGTTGTTGCTGATGGTGCTGTTGTTGATCGTCAGCGTCCAGGGGTGCTGACGAGGTTCTCCATCGAGATGCCGCCGCCGTCGGCGGTGGCGCTGTTGTTGGTGAGGTCATGTTGTCGAGCGTCAGGCTGACGTTGCCCTGGTCGCGGATGCCGCCGCCGCTGGCGGCGGGGCCGTCGGGGTTGCCGGGCTCGAGGCGAAGCCGTTCTCGATGGTGAAGCCCTGGAAGGTGACCGTGAACTTGGTGGCGGATTGTCGGTGTTGCGGGGTTGATGTCGAAGACGCGGTCGAGGTGGTTGCCATCGACCGTGACCGTGCCGCCGCTGGTGTTCTGGATGGTCAGAGTTGCCGGCCGCGGGGCGATGATGGCGAACTCGCCGGCGGCGTTGTCGGTCTGCCCGTCGTGCGGGCAGCGTGATCCGGTAGTTGCCGGCGATGTCCAAGTCGATGGTGTTGCTGCCGGGGCCGTGTTGTCGGCCGCCTGGATGGCCGAACGCAGCGTGACGACGCCGGCGCCGGGGTTGAGGACGTCGGCGAGGCTGTTGACGATAAAGGTGGCGGGAACGACACGGTGCTCCAGATGCTCTAAACTTAGATGCACACGCCGCGGCGAAACCAGCGTAGCGCGGCGGAACGAGGCGGATGCGCGGCGATTCAATTGGCGGAACAGGCTGTTCATGGAAGCTCTTTCGGGGCACGTGAGGTAAACGGCTGGTCATGGAAAAACTCCTCGCTAAGAGGTCGTCTAGAAATCAACATTTTCGCCGTTTCGGGGCGCCTTCAGCAGGTGGTGATCCCGCGGCGCGCCGGCGATTCGATGCTAATTACCGGGAATTCTGTTGCCGCTGATGGTCAGTCGGCGGCGCAGGGGCGGTGATCGTCAGATTGTCGGTGATGTCCAGTTGGCCGCCGGTCAGGACGATGGTGCCGGTAAGCCCGGCTGGAAGTCGATGCTATCGGTGCCGCGATGGGCGTTGGCCTGGGTGACGCGTCGCGCAGCGAGCCGGTGACTCCATCGGCCAGGGTCGTAATGTAAGTCGTCAGCACCACCGGCCCTCTGTGGTTCCAGGGACCAGTTAGGCGGGCTGACGCGTCGGCGGCCCGCCGACGAGACAAGCCGGGCCCTGGAAGATCGGAGGCGCCCGAGGATCGCCGGCCAGTGCTGGATAGGACGGGACATCGATCTTTCCTTAGTAGTTGATGACAACGGTTTCTGCCCTTCCGCGGCGTCCGAGCCTCCGGGCTGACAAGGAGGACGGCAATCCATTCGGGGGAGCCTGGCCTGTGGATGGGGGGTTAAGCGGACAATTCCGGTCCCGCGCGCACGGCCTGATCGGCAGCCCCTTGGCGGGGCCGATCCTTGCTGGGTCACATAATCGTCGGATAATCGCATTCGCCGACGCGACTCGCCTGGAGCGATCACCTCGGCTCGAGAACCAACGGGAAACCATTTGCAGGTGCGTCGGGTCAGTGGGAGTTGTTAGCCTTGCCCCCCTCGCCGACAGAGATAAGAAACGGCGGGCGGCGGAAAACCTGACAGATGTGGTCAAAAAAAAAGACATGAAGTCTGAACATCGCCCGGCCCGCTCACGGTAAAATGACCCTATGGACGAGACCGGCAAAGACTTCTGTCCGCGCTCGGATCGGGGAAGAGGATGCCTGGAAAGACCTTACGGACTTGTATCGTCCCCTGATCATAGGTTGGCTCAATCGCCAGGGTGTGCCGGCGGTCGATCTGGAGGACCTGAGCCAGGATGTCCTTCTGAGTGTGGTCAAGCACCTCCCCAAGTTCCTTAACCCCCGGGCCACCGGGTGCGTTTCGCTCGTGGCTGCGAACCATCGTCTGCAGCCGCACGATCGATTACTGGCGGGAAGCCTTGGCGAAGGCCCCCAGGCCAGCGGCGGCAGCGGTGCCACGGCCGCCCTGCATGAGATCGCGGATCCCGGTAGCGATCTGAACCGGCAGTGGGACGAGGAACACGATCGCTACGTGCTTGGCTGCCTGCTGCACCTCGTGGAGCAGGAGTTCGAGCCGACCACGTTGCGGGCGTTCCGGCGACTGGCCCTCGACGGCGCCAGCGGCGCGGAGGTGGCCGGGGAGCTGGGACTGTCCGTGGCTGCCGTGTACATGGCGCAAGTCGCGTGTCCTTCAGCGCATCCGCCTGGAGGCCGAAGGGCCTCATCGACTGAACGCGGGAGGG
>CAVXCB010000063.1:0-85158 GCA_963760085.1 uncultured Planctomycetaceae bacterium | reverse complement strand
CTCAACCAGGCAGCCGCCATCGCCAGGCTGCTTCAGTCCGGAACCCCGGCGCCCTCCCTGCCCCAGCAGATTGCCGCGGCCTGGCGTCTGGTTTACCAGCGCGAGATCAGCCCCGAGGAGCTGGACTGGGCACGCAGCTTCGCGGCCCAGCAGCAGCGCGGTGCTTGACCGATCCGGAGCCGAGGGCGATCGCCAACTGACTGTGCTCTCGAGCCTTGCTCAGCAGCTCCTGAACTCCAACGAGTTTCTTTATGTTGACTGATCCCCGCTACCAGAGTCGACGAGCGTTCCTGGCGAATACCGCGTTCGGCGTGGCGCGGTGGCCCTGGCGGACCTGATGCGGGCCGAAGGCCTGCTCGCCGAGCCGACGAAGAAGCCCGGTGAGAACCTGCCGCTGAATCTCAACCCCAGGGCTCCCCATTTCGCGCCGCAAGCGACGGCCATGATCTCGCTGTTCATGCACGGGGGCCCGTCGCACGTTGATCTGTTCGACCCCAAACCCGCGCTGAGCCGATCGCACGGCACAGAGTACGGCGGCGAGGTTGTCTTCAGCTTTGTCAACCGGGCCAGCAAGAAGCTCTTCGGCTCCCCCTGGAAGTTCGCCCGCCACGGCCAGTGCGGCACGGAGGTCTCTGAGCTGCTGCCGGAGACCGCCTCGATCGTGGACGACCTGTGCGTGGTCCGGTCGATGCATACCGGGCACAACGGGCACGAGGTTTCGATTCGCTATTTCCACGGCGGGCTGCCGGCCATTGCCGGCCGGCCGACGATGGGAAGCTGGATCGTCTACGGCCTGGGCAGCGAATCGCGGTCGCTGCCATCGTACATGGTCCTTGCTGATCCCGACGGACACCCCGTGGATGGCACGATCAACTGGTCGAGCGGGTTCATGCCCACGCTCTATCAGGGCACCGTGCTGCGCCCCGAGGAGCCGCGGATCCTCAACCTCGACCCGCCCCGCGGCTTGCGGGTATGCCCCAGCGGCAGAACCTTGCCTTTCTCGACCAGCTCAATCGCCGGCATCTTGAGCAGCACCCTGGGGAAGCCGACCTGGAATCGCGGATCCGCAGTTTCGAGCTGGCCGCGGCCATGCAGACGGCCGCCAAGGAAGCGCTCGACGTTTCCAGCGAGCCTGCTTATATCCGCCAGCTCTATGGACTGGACGATGACGCCACCCGCGAATACGGCACGCGCTGCCTGATCGCCCGCAGGCTGGTCGAGCGCGGCGTGCGGTTCGTGCAGCTTTTTCTGGGCAACCAGCCGTGGGATCATCACACGGCGATTCAACAGGCTCTGCCGTCCATCTGCCGGCGCACCGACCGGCCGGCCGCGGCCCTGGTTCGCGACCTCAAGCAGCGCGGTCTGCTGGAAACCACCCTCGTTCACTGGGGCGGCGAGATCGGCCGCCTGCCAGTCAGCGAGGGGAACCTCGATGCCAAGGCCGGGCGCGACCACAACGGCCAGGGCTTCTCGATCTGGCTTGCAGGCGGCGGAATCAAGGGCGGGCAGACCTTCGGCTCCACCGACGAGGTCGGCCACCGCGCGGTCGAGAACATCGTCACTCCGAACGACTTCCAGGCCACGATTCTGCATCTCTTCGGCCTCGATCACACCCGCCTCATCTACCACTCAGGCGGCCGCGAGCAACGCCTCACAGATGGCCGGCCCGCCCGCGTGGTCCAGCAGATCGTGCACACCGCGGCTCAAGGAACAGGAACGAACGACTCATGATCGCGAATCACAATGCGCTTCTTCGCGCGGCCCTTGGTGCCCTGACCGTTGGGCTGGCTGCTCTCGCGCCAGCACATCCTCACGCCGCATGGGCCCAGGAGGCGCCGTTCGAGCTGGTGGAATGGAAACCGATCGCGGGCAACCCGGTCTTTGCCGGCACCGGAGCGAACACCTGGGATCGCAAGATCCGTGAGCGGGGATATATTCTCGTGGATGACGACGGGATCTATCACCTCTGGTACACCGGCTACGATCGCGACAAGCCGAGACACATGTCGCTAGGCCGTGCCACCTCGCCCGACGGCATGCACTGGAAGCGAGACCCGGCAACCCGATGTTCGCAGGCTCTTGGGTCGAGGACATGTGCGTCGTCCAGCAGGACGGCGACTACCAGATGTTCGCCGAGGGCAAGAAGACATCGCCCATCGGCTGACCTCGACCGACGGCGTGCACTGGACCGACCACGGCTCGCTCGATATCCGCATGACCGACGGCACTCCGATCACCCCCGGCCCCTACGGCACGCCGACCGCCTGGTTCGAGAACGGCGTCTGGTATCTCTTCTACGAGCGCGCGAGACCGGGCGATCTGGCTGGCGACCTCCCGCGACCTGAAGGTCTGGACCAACGTCAAGGACGAGCCGGTCATCACCAGAGGCCCAGAGCCTACGACGCGGCGGCCGTGGCGCGAATCAGATCGTCACGCAGCGGGTTATTACTACGTCTTCTACCATGCCTATGCCGACCTCCCGGCGCAAGACTGGACGACCAACGTGGCCCGCTCGAAAGATCTGGTCCACTGGGAGAAATACCCGGGCAACCCGATCATCAAGGACAATTGCTCGAGCGCGTGCTCGTCCCCACGCCCAAAGGGCGACCGGCTCTACACCATGCATCCCGGACGTGAAGGTCTTCGAGCCGGCACGCCCTGACGAAGTGCGGCGAGCTTCAACGATAAAGCACTCCCATGCGGCGGCGGTAGTCGTCGTAGGTTTCCTCGAAGAGTTGGTTGGCGCGCTCGGCGCCCAGGTGGCAGGCCGAGGTCAGTACCTTGGGGGGTGCCCGGCCTCGGTCAGTAGCCGGGCGACCTCGGCCTTGATCAGGTTGATGATCGTGCAGCCGTGACGCTCGACAGCGGCGAGACGGGCGTTTTCAGGCCGTCGATCCAGACCGCCGAATCGCCGGGCGGGGCTGCTGGTCGAGGACCAGGTCGGCCACCTCATGGAGCTTCTTGCCCGACTCGTGCTGCGAGGTCGAGGCGGCGGCGTTGGCCATTGAGGTCAGGGCGACGACGAACATCCCCAGCGCTTGGCCTCGATCGCCACGTCGATCGTCACGGCGTTGCAGCCGCTGCTGGAGATCGCCAGAAGCGCGTCTTCGGGCGTGATCGACGAAGTTCCGCCAGAGCACCGGGCCGAAGCCCTGCACGTTCTCCAGGAACATCGCCTGGCGCTGGCCGTTGGCGCCGACGACCGGGTTGTGAAAGCTCATCGACAGCTCGACGATCGGGTGAAAGCCCGGGAACGAGCCGTAGCGCGGAAACATCTCCTCGACGGCCATCCGCGAATGCCCGGTGCCGAAGACATGGACCAGCCGGCCCGCGAGGATCGTCTTCGCGAACCGCTGGGCGGCCTGGCGCATGGCCGACACCTGGGTCTCCTCGATCGCGTCGAGGCCGCCGCACGGCCTGAAAGATACTGGCTCGAACACGTCTGGCGAGCCAGGCGGCCGGCGTCCCGGTGCAGGGTCGATCGGTCATGGAGTCCGTCCGGAAGAGTAGAGGAGGCTCTCGCCGCGGGCAACCTGGCCCTCGGAAACGCACCAGCCGCCGTCGACGTTAAGGACGACCCCGGTCACAAACCGCGAGGCCGGCTCGCACAGGAAGAGCGCGGCCTCGGCGCAGTCCTCGGGCGTTCCTGGCCCGCCGGTTATCGGCTGCTTGGTCGCCAGGTAGGATCGAATCGCCGGGTCGCTGAAAGCCCTGGCGGCCATTGGGGTCTCGATCAAGCCCGGAGCGATCAGATTGAACCGAATTCCGTCGCGAGCATATCGGGCCGCGGCGGCCGGGGTCATGGCCTCGATCGCCCCCTTGCTGGCGGCGTAGGCGATGGTGCCGAAGAAGTCGGGGGCCGGCGACCAGCCCAGCACCGACCCCATGTTCAGTACCGTCCCCCGCAGCCCGTATTCGTCGGGCTCTTGCGCAAGCATCCGCCTCACGGCGGCTCGGTTCGTCAGGAAGGTCGCCGCGCGTTGGCGTCGAGCACGGCGTCCCAGCCCTCGACCGTACACTCGTGCAGCGGGGCGTCGCCGAACCGCCGCCCGCTGATCCCGGCGACGTGAAAGAGGATGTCGAGACGGCCGGAGAAGAAGGCCAGGGCCGCCTCGAAGAGATCCTCGACCTGGGCGGGATCGGACGCATCGCCTGACAATGCCAGAACTCGCTGCCCGCCGGCTTCGTCGAGGATCAAGCGGGCTTCCTCGGCCGACTGCCGCGAGTGACCGCAGACCGCAACCACGCCCCTTCCGCGAGAAAGCGCCGCGCGGTTGCCAGGCCGATGCCGCCGGTCCCCCCACAATCAAGCAGTTTCGGCCCTGCAGTCGCCCGGATTGCGGCATGACAAGCAACCTTTAAGGGGGGCGTGCTCGCGAGCTCGCGGCGGCGAAGAGCCAACCAAGCCGCTATGGCCGTTTCGGACGCAGGTCCGCCACGGTGATCCGGCAGACTTCTCGCCGGTCAACGATGATGGGAGCCAGTCCGTCGGGGCCGAAATCCTCTTGCCCATTCATGCTCCGGGCTCTTCGGCATCTTTCGCACCAGGACCCCGCCCAAGAGTTCGATCGGCTCATGTTCGCTGATCGCACCGGACTGGACCATCCGGTCATACTGATCGACCGTGAGACGGTACACGCCCGCCGGCGACGGCAGCGTCATGGGGATCGGCTGTGTGATTGTGGACATGGGCTTGTCTCCGGGAGCGAAAACAAAACGCTTATCGAGCGTTTGGCGGTGAGTTCTCTGCGCTTACCCTTTGACCTGAAAGACGGCTTCGATTTCCACGGCGATGCCCCCGGGCAAGGCGCCCATGCCCACGGCGCTGCGGGTGCCGACACCGGCGTCGCCGAAGACGTCTTTCATGAGGTCGGAGTAGCCGTTGATTACCTTGGGCTGGTCGCCGAACTCCGGGGTGGAGTTGACCATTCCCAGGCTTTTGATCAACCGCACGACGCGGTCGAGCGTGCCGAGATGGCCGCGCACGGTGGCCAGAATCGCCAGCCCGGTCTGCCTGGCCGCCGCCATTCCCGCCGGAACGTCCAGGTCGTCGCCCAACCGGCCAGTGATCAACGTGCCGTCGGCACGAAGCGGTCCATGACCGGAGACATACAGCATGTCGCCGACCAAGAGGGCCGTCACGTAGGTCGCCATCGGCTTGGGTGCGGGGGGAAGCACCAGCTTGAGCTCGGCCAGGCGGTCTTCGGCTCGCATGAGATTCATCCTTCGTGTTCATTTCCGCGCGCTCGGTCTTGTCGAGTCGCGCATCAAGATCGCATGGAGCCAAACGTAACGGCTTGCGATTGCCAAATCAACGCCGCAGCGAACTGGCTCATCGGTGATCTTCGGTATCAGTGCTCTGGGCTGGCTCTCTCCCAGCCGCGCAGCGGCGACATACCGTAGCCTGGCGGCGTAAGCCCCAGGTCCATGCGTCCCCCGGCCTCGCTCTCCACCCCAGCCGCGCAGCGGCGGCATGTTGTAGCCTGGCGGCGTGAGCCCCATGAGAATAGTAAGCGACTTCCGCCGCGAAAGACCCTGCTCATCTGCACTCAAGGAACGCATCGATGGCTGGCACCTACTCCGAGCTTGTCTACCAACTGATCTTCAGCACCAAAAGCCGCGAGCCGCTCATTTCGCTTCAGTTACGAGAGAAACTTCATGCCTACATTGGCGGGATCATTCGCGACCAGGGCGGACGCCTGCTGGAGATCGGAGGAATGCAAGATCATGTTCATTTATTGGTACGTATCAAAGCCGATCTCTCCGTCTCCGAAAGTGTCCGTCTCGTGAAATCTAATTCCTCGAAATGGGTCAATGAGCAACCCGACCGGGGTCCTCATGGTAGCCGTTCACGAGTCGAGGGTGACAAGCGTACAGAAACATCGGAGATCGAACACGAGCCACGCCATTGTCAGAAGCAACTGGATGGGGGCGACTACGTCTCCGGGGTGGAGGTGAGCGAATCAGCCGTCTCCGTTCCTCGGCGAGAGTCTCCAACTACGGCGCTGCGAATCGCGGTACCCGTTTCAGTTGCCCCCATCTCCAAGGTGCTGTCGGGAGGTACATGAACTCTCAAGAGAGGGCACGTCTGATGCTTCGCACCAAGTTGCTTCGGTGTCGGACCGAAGCGCGCTAGCAACCCTCGTTGCGCAACATCCCAGCGGCCGGGAGCGTCGCCAAGGGCCTCACGCGGGCATAAGCTGGCTGGGCAGTACGTGGTACCACGCCTTTACCCGATCGATGATGTCGCTGACCGCGGCGGGGTCGAGCGGGTGGAATGAACCCGTCTCATGGAACCGCAGCGTGGCACCCTTCGTCTCGACCTGCGGCTCGGCTACCCACGCGTAGAAGGCCTTGTTCTCGCGGACGTTCACCACGAAGACGCACACCGGCAGGTAAATCGGGCTGCTGCGCCCGCGGAAGAGCTGCTTGACGTTCTGCATCCAGTCGTTCGGGTCCGACGACGTGGTCCCCTTTACCTGCACCACGAATAGCTGGGTGGACAGGGGATCGCCCGTGTGGATCTCGACTAGGAAGTCAAGCCCGCTGTCGTGCTTCCGCTCGTCTCGGATGCGAACGTCCTTGCGGGAGGTGAGCAGCACCCCGGCGAGTGCCTCGCTTCGCTCCGCCACGAACCAGGGCTCGTTTGTGCTCGACATACTCGGTTCCTACTCCCCAAAGCGCGAACCGGTGAGGGTCATATCCCGGCTCGACCAGAAGTCGACGACCTCGTCCCTGAGCTGCTCAAGAACCCCGCAGTCGATCCTGAACCGGGTGGTCAGGTTCGCCACGTTGTTGCGCGGCTCGTTCACGGATAGAAGGAACCCGACGCCGATCGCGTTCACGTCAATCCCGACCACGTACGTCGGCGCCGGGTAGGTGACCATTCGATCGATGTCGTCCTGCGTCACCTGCACCCGCAGGCGGTTCTCCTCCGCGGTGTAGCCCAGCTTGGTGCCCTTGACCTGCACAAAGAAGAAATACGAGGGCCGGTCCACCACCTCGATGATGTAGTCGAACGTGGGGTACTTATCGCCCAGGAAACGGGGCCGGAAGAACGGGTCGTCCCGCCCGCAGAGGTCGGTTATGAGGAGGCTAAACAGCCACTGCCCGCGTTCCCCGATGTCCTCTCTGGCCACTTGCTCACCTGCTAGCAGGCCCACGAGTACCCAGCGAATTGTACCGCGCCCGCCATCTGCTGTTAAGATCGCGACGGCTACCCGGCTGGTCCCTCCCCCCGCGGCCCAGCACCCCAATATCCCGCGCTACGTGGCGGGGGACGCGCAATTCGCACAAGACGTGGCCGTCAGCGGGCGCAGCAACCGCCCGCTGACGACCAAGGCTCGGTCAACTTTGGCGAGACCTGACCGGACGCTGCCTGCTTCCGCGAAGATACCAGATATGCGCACTCGGCCGGATCGACCGACGCATCCGGGGAGTATCTTCGCGGCTCGATTCGCTCTGCACGTCTGTCACCGGTGACTCGTGAACAACTACCTCCTGCTGTGTATGTCAGATGACGACCTGAGGCTGACGCCGCCAGGCTACCAGGTGCCGCCGCTGCGCGGCTAGGAAAAGGCGCGGGTGGGTTCGGCGACCTGGGGCTGACACCGACAGGCTACGGTATGCCGGCGCGGCTGGGTGGGGATGAACGAGCGCACCGGGACCGTGGCGGCCGCAGCCCTACCGCTTCCACTGTGGCAGCTTCCGGCCGGGGGCCCAGGGAGCACCGGCGGCTTCAAGGGTTTCGTGCAGGGCGGGGAGATCGTGGTCGAGCAGGGGATGGCAGGTTCTTCAAGGCCGCCTCGAATTCGGCGGCGGCGATCTCGTAGTTCTTGCGGTGCGAGGTGGTCGGGGCCGAAGTGGTCGACCAGTGGCCGCAGATGATGGTCTCGATCCGCTCGATCAGGCCGGCCTGGGCCGGCTCGTTGCGGCGGCTCTTGGTCGGATCGCCGGTGAACTGCTCGCGCAGGTCCAGCAGCTTCAGCTCCAGGCTGCGCGCGTCCTGACGCAGCTTCAGGGGCAGGCTTGGCGTTTGGTCGATGATTCGCTTGATGATGGCAAGCTGGCTCAAGCCGTCGTTCGAGCGCCTCGAGCGCGCCCAGGGCGGCCCGCTGCAGCTCGCCGGTCTGCTCGGCGAAGGCCATGACGGCCTCACGGTCGGGGCGGGAAGCGTCGCGAAGTTCAGCGGCTCGACTTCGAAGGCGTCGCGGGTGACCAGCTCGGTCGTGCCCTGCTCGTCGCGCTTCTCCAGGGTAACGGTGTACTTCCCCGGCAGGGCCAGCGGGCCGCTCCGCGGCCGCCGAATCCCTCGTCATCGTCGCCTCGGCGCGGGTCTCGGTCGCGCGGTCACCGGCCGATAACCGGGCCAGCGCAGGTCCCAGGCGACGCGATGCAAGCCCGCCGCTCCCGGTCCGCCCAGGCGGCGGACGATCTGCCCGGCGGCATTCCGGATGGTCAAGATCGACCGCGGCGGGCTCCTCGCGGTCCTCGGCCTTCAGGGCCTCCCAGGGCGGGTAGAACACGTCCCTGCTCTCGCGCTCGAGCTTCTGCTCTTGCTCGCGCCGGGCGGCCTTCTTGGTTTTCAGGGCCTCTTTCAAGTGGTAGGTGAACGTCGCGCCGAACGGCGGATTCGGCGCCGTGTAGAAGCTCGCTCCTTGGAATGCCTTTTCGCCTCCGGCCAGGGGCGCGGCCGGGATATAAAGCAAAGCCTTCTTGATCGGCAAGATGGCCGCCGGCTTGTCAGCGATCGGCTTGGTCAGGTCGCGGAGCGGGCTGTAGTCGTCCAGGATGTAAATGCCCCGGCCGAACGTGCCCACCACCAGGTCGCTCTCCCGGCGCTGGATTTCCAGGTCGCGGACGGCGATCGGGGGCATCCCGGACTTCAGCCCCTGCCAGTGCTGACCGCCGTCGCGGCTGGCGAAGACGCCGAACTCGGTGCCCACGAAGAGCAGGTCGGGCGTCACGTGATCGACGGCGATGGTGTAGGCGGACCCGCGCTCGGGAAGGTCGCCGCCGATGTTCGTCCAGGTCTTGCCGCGGTCGGTGCTGCGCAAGACGTAGGGCTTGAAGTCGCCGTTCTTATGGTTGTCGAAGCATGCGTAAACGGTGTTCGGGTCGTGCCGCGAGGTTTCGATGTCGGAGACATAAACGTCCTCGGGCTTGTTCGTGAACGGGAAGCTCTCGACCTTGCGCCAGTGCCGACCGCCGTCTTCGGTCACCTGGATCAGGCCATCGTCGGTACCGGCGTAGATCAGGCCCTCGACCAGCGGCGACTCGGCCAGGGCGACGATCGTGCCATAGAACGACGTCGAATCGTTCTTGGCCACGGCGTCAACGCTCCAGACCCGGCCCATGACCTTGAGCTTGTTGCGGTCGATGTTGCGGGTCAGGTCCGGGCTGATCGCCTTCCACGTGTCGCCGCGATCGTCCGAGCGGAAGAGAATCTGCGAGCCGTAATAGAGCCGCGTGGGCGAGTGTGGGCTGATGATCAGAGCGGAGTCCCAGTTCCAGCGCAGCGGCGGGCCGTTCTTGTCCTCCTGGGGCTTGATGTCGATGCGCTCGCCGGAGCGGCGGTCGTACCGCACCAGACCGCCGTATTGCCACTGGGAATAGATGATGTTCGGATTCGTGGGGTCGATCACCGGGTCGAAGCCGTCGCCGAAGACGGTGACGAACCAGTCGCTGTTGCGAATGCCGTGAACGTTGTTGGTGCGCGACGGGCCTCCCTGAGTCGCATTGTCCTGCGTGCCCCCGTAGACGTTGTAGAAGGGCGCGTCGTTGTCCACGGCAATCTTGTAAAACTGCGTGATCGGCAGGTTCGCGGAGTAGCGGTAGCTCTGGCCTCGATCCCAGGTTTCGTACAGTCCGCCATCGCAGCCGATGAGCAAGTGATCCGAATCCTGCGGATCGATCCAGAGCGCGTGGTTATCCACGTGCTTCCAGCGCTCGCCCAGCGGCCGGAACGTCTTGCCGCCGTCGTCGGAGACATGAAGCAGCGTGTCCATCGCGTAGACGCGGTCGAAGACGCGGGGGTCGGCGACGAGCTCCTGGTAGTACTGCGGGCTGGTGGCGATGTAGGCGGATCGCTTGGCCCAGCTCTCGCCTCCGTTCTCGGAGCGGTAGAAACCGCTCTGGTCCCTGCGCGGCCTCGACCGTCGCGTAAAGGACATCGGGATTGACCGGCGAGACTGCCAGGCCGATGCGCCCCTTATCGCCGTCGGGAAGCCCCTTGTTGATTTTCCGCCAGCTCTGGCCGGCGTCCATCGACCGGTAGATTGCCTGACTCGGGCCCGCCGTCGATCAGCGTCCAGACATGGCGCCGCCGCTGGTAGGCCGCGGCATAGAGCACGTCCGGGTTGCGCGGATCGAAGACGGCGTCGGTAACACCCGTGTTCTCGCTGATGGACAGCACGGCCTTCCAGGTCTTGCCCCCATCAATCGTCTTGTACAGACCCCGTTCGCCTCCGGAATTCCAGAGCGGGCCCTGCACGGCCACGTAGACGACATGCGAGTTCCGAGGGTCGATCAGCACCTTGGCGATGTGCTCGGAATGCTCCAGACCGACCTTGGAGAAGCTGCCACCGCCATCGATCGACTTGTACAGACCATCGCCGTATCCCACGCTGCGCTGGCTGTTGTTCTCGCCCGTGCCCACCCAGACCACCAGGTGGTTGCCCGGGATCAACGGCCACGCAGCCGATCGAGTACGACCCGTAGCCGTCAAAGATCGGCGCCCAGGTCGTGCCCGAGTTGGTCGTCTTCCAGACGTCCTCCGGAAGCGGCCGCCACATACCAGGTGCTCTGCTTGCTCGGATCGACGGCAATATCGCCCACCCGGCCCGACATCAAGGCCGGCCCGATGCCCCGCAGGCTCAGCCCCGCGAAGACTGCTTCCTTGCTTGCCCCGGGAGCCCCGGGCGCCGCGCCGCCGGTTTCCTGTGCGCAGCGCCGTTTCCATCGGCCAACCGCTAATGGTCAACAACCAAAAGAGCCCCGTCAGCGCCGTCCCGCACGCTCGCCGTCCTGTGAACATCACTCCCCCTATGCACCGGTTTTGACGGCCGCGAGCCGGCGTCGCAGCACACCCCAAACCCACCTCACCGCAAATTACTAAAGGACAGTATAGAGGAAATAGGTAGTTTGGGCAAGAAAGAGCTTTGCACAGGAAGTCTCGTCGCCAGTTCAGGTCCTGGTTACGATAAGGTGCACGTCGACTTTCGACGATGATGCCGACGATGATGCTTTCTGGCGAAAGATGGTTGGGAAGATGGGTGCAAGATCTGGCCGGTTTCGCGTGGCCTTGATTCAGATGCGGTGTTCGAATCGATCCAGAGGCCAACCTCAACCGAGCCTGCGCCTGCTCCGCCAGGCCGCGGCTCGGGGAGTGCGCAGGTCGCGTGTCTGCCCGAGCTGTTCCGGACCGAGTATTTTTGCCAGGTTGAAGAGACCGCACGGTTCGACCTGGCCGAGCCGATTCCCGGACCGACGACCGAGGCCCTGGCCGGGGTTGCGAAGGAAGCGGGCATGGTGGTGGTGGGCTCGATTTTTGAGAAGCGGGCGGTAGGCGTCTATCACAACACGGCGGTTGTGCTCGACGCCGATGGCACTCTTCGCGGCCGGTACCGCAAGATGCACATCCCCGACGATCCGCTGTATTACGAGAAGTATTATTTCACGCCCGGTGATCTCGGTTTCCAGACGTTCCCCACGGCGTACGCCCGCGTGGGTACGCTGGTTTGCTGGGACCAGTGGTATCCGGAAGCCGCCCGGTTGACCGCACTGCGGGGAGCGGAGATTCTCTTTTATCCCACGGCGATCGGCTGGCACCCGTCCGAGAAGGCCGAGTTTGGCGCGGCCCAGGCAAGCGCCTGGGAGACGATCCAGCGGTGCGCACGCGATCGCCAACGGAGTCTACGTGGCCGCGGTCAACCGGATCGGCCACGAGGGTCAAGCCCCCGGGGGCCTCGAATTCTGGGGCAGCTCATTCCTGGCCGATCCGTTCGGCCGGATCATCGCCAAGGCCGGTTTGGACACCGAGGAAGTCCTCATCGCCGATTGCGACCCGAAGCTCCAGGAAGAAACCCGTCGCAACTGGCCGTTCCTCCGCGATCGCAGAATCGATGCCTATTCTCCCATCACGCAGAGGTTCCTGGACCCGGCGTGATTGAGCCCCATCGGTGGGGTATACTGAAGACACGCGGCCGGAGCTACTGAGACTGGGCAGGAGGTTGAGATGAATCGACTTTCAATCGATTTGCCCGACGAGGCTCTTGCGGCCTTCCAAGTCTCGCTCGAAGAGCCGACCCAAGAGGCACGTCGAATTCTCGCCATTCACTGGTACGATCAGGGGCGAATCAGCCAGGGTACAGAGAGCGCGGATCGCGGGGCTCTCCCGGCACGATTTTCTGATGGCTCTCGGCAGCGGCCGAAGTGCCGTCAATTCAGCTCGACAGCGACGAGCTAGCGGATGAGTAATTCACACGCGCACACCCCCGCCCAGCTCGGATACCGCATGCCCGCCGAATGGGAGCCGCACGAGGCGACCTGGATCGCCTGGCCGCACAACCGCGCTGATTGGCCCGGCAAGTTCGCGCCCGTTCCCTGGGTCTACACCGAGATCGTCCGCCACCTCAGCCGCGTCGAGAAGGTCAACATTGTCGTCGCCGGCGGGAAGATGCAGCGCCAGATTCAGGACTTGCTCGACCGGGCGGGGGTCGACCTCGAGCCGGTTCAGTTCTTCAGGGCAAAGACCGACCGGGTCTGGCTGCGCGACTCGGGCCCAACATTCATCGTGAGAGATCGTGGCCAACACGAGGACGAGAACGATCTGCCCGAGCCAATTCACATGGTCGACTGGCGGTTCAATGGGTGGGCGAAGTACGCGAACCACCAGAACGACAACCGGATTCCGTGTCGAATCGCCGCTCACCTGGGTTTCACCACGTGGCTTCCCCGGTTCGCGCGGGGACAAGCTCCCCCGCGTCGTCATGGAAGGAGGAGCCATCGACGTCAACGGCCGGGGCAGCCTGCTGACCACCGAGGAGTGTCTGCTCGGCGAGTTGCAGTGCCGCAACCCGGGCCTCGACCGCGCGGGGCTGGAGCAGGTGCTGGCCGATTACCTGGGCGCTCACAATGTCATTTGGCTGGGCCAAGGAATCGAAGGCGACGACACGCACGGCCACGTCGACGACCTCGCCCGGTTTGTCGATCCGCAAACCGTCGTGACCGTGGTCGAGCCGCGCGGTGACGATCTCAACTTCGAGCCGCTGGCGGAGAATCTGCGGCGGCTCCAGTCGGCCCGCGATCAAGACGGCCGGCCGCTCCGCGTCGTGACCTTGCCCATGCCCGCTCCGGTTGCCTTCGAGGGCCAGCGGCTGCCTGCCAGCTACGCCAACTTTTACATTGCCAACGGCATCGTCCTGGTTCCCACCTTCAATGACCCCGCCGATCGAACCGCCCTGAACACTCTGGCCGAGGTCTTCCCCGACCGCCAGGTCGTCGGCATCCACTGCGTCGACCTGGTCCTGGGCCTGGGCACATTGCATTGCCTGACGCAGCAGCAGCCCGCGCCGAGCGTCTCCAGCATACGGCCACTGGGCAAACCGGCGCCGGGAACCTAAGATGAATAACTGCTTGAAACTAAGCGAAACCGCAGATGTCCTTGTGTAGGGTCCGCTGTGCGGACCATCCGAATTGGTCCGCACAGCGGACCCTACAAGGAAGCTGCTGAAGCTAGCGGTATTCAAAAGCGAGGTTTTTGTCGGCTCCGGCAGTCCGGCCGCTGCTGGGCTCGGTCAGGGAGCAGATCAACATGGCTGGTCAAAAACGCAACCAACCGGAGCCCGGCGAGGCCAGGCCGAGGGGCACGAACCTGAGCCGGCAATCGGCAGGCCGCAGCGGCTCCAGAAGATCCTGGCGCACGCGGGACTGGGCTCGCGAGGGAATGCGAGGAATACATCCTGCAGGGCCGGGTCACGGTCGATGGCAAGGTCGTCCGCGAGCTCGGCACGCGGGTCGATGCCGAGAGTGCGAAGATTGCAGTGGACGGCGAACGGGTCCAGCTCGAAAAGATGGTCTACTATGCCGTGAACAAGCCCAAGGGCTACGTTTCGACCAACAACGATCCCGCCGGCCGGCCACGCGTGATCGACTTGCTGCCCGAGGTGCCGGAGCGAGTCTACTCGGTCGGCCGTCTCGATGAGGAGAGCATGGGGTTGATGATCCTGACCAACGACGGCGACCTGGCCAATCGCCTGGCTCATCCACGGTACGGCGTGGAAAAAACCTACCGAGCCCTGGTGGCAGGGTCCCCCGCACGCGAGATCCTGGACCGGCTGACTGAAGGGATCTGGCTGTCCGACGGCAAGGTTCGCGCCAAGCGGGCCAGGTTTGCCGGCAGCCAGGGTGAGGCGACCACGGTCGAACTGGTGCTGGCCGAGGGGAAGAAGCGCGAGATCCGCCGGATGCTGGCCAAGCTGGGGCATAAAGTCATGAGCCTGACCCGCATCGCCATCGGCCCGGTGACCCTCAAAGGACTCTCTTCCGGAGAGCATCGCCCGCTGTCTCGTAACGAGATCGACATGCTGCGGAAGCTCGCTGCCGGTGTCGAGGCCGGGCCGAGGGGCTCAGCCGAGCACCGCGGCAGCCGCCCGAGCTCATCCGGGCCCAGGCCGCAACGGTCCGGCAGCCGGCCACGCGCGATAATGCCGGGTAAGACCATGCCTGGTAAGGCAATGCCGGGTAAGGCCATGCCGGGTAAGGCGATGCCGGGCAAGCCCATGCTGGGCAAGGCCATGCCTGGTAAGGCCATGCCTGGTAAGGCCATGCCTGGTAAGGTCATGCCTGGCAAGGCCATGCCGGGTAAATCGGTCGAGGTGCCTTCCAAGGCACCGCCGCCCAAGGTCAAGTCAGGCGGGCCATTGCCTGCGCCCGGCCGCAAGCCTGCGCCGACCGACCGCGGGCGAGCTCGGCGGGCCGGCCGGAGCGGCGGATCATCGGCCTGGACCCAAGGACCGCCGACGCAGCCGGTCTGTCGCTCGCGGGTCGGGCCGCGCGGAAGCGACCACCGATGCAAGGCGGCCGCCGCGCAGGGTGCTCGGGGTGAAGCGCGATCGCGCGGGAGAGGGCGAGGATGAGCTGTGAGCCCGCGGCCGCTCTGGCCGCTGCAGCCGCCGCTCCGGGGGCCTCTCAGCGGCTGGCGACCGATCGTGGAAAACGTGGCGATTGCCCGCGACACCTACCGCTTGCGGCTCGACGACCCGATCATGGCACGGTCATTCTGCCGGGCCAGTTTCTGATGATCCGCCCGGCCGCTCCAGGGGCCGACGATCCCTTGCTGGGCCGGCCGCTGGCCCTCTATGACGTGGCCACCGACCCGCGGGCACCCCGACCGCCGTGGATGTCGTCTATCTCGTGGTCGGTCGGGGCACTGCCGCGCTGGCCCAGCGTGGGCCCGGAGAGCGGCTCTCGGTCTGGGGACCGCTGGGCAACGGTTTCGGCCCGCCGCCGGCCGGTCCCGGTCCTATTTGTCGCCGGCGGCATTGGCCAGACGCCGTTCCTGGCACTGGGCCGGTGGTGGCTGGGCAAGATGGCTTACGGAGTGCACGGACAAAGCGGCAATCTCCCCCGTCGCCGGTTCGCCGGCCAGGGTTCCCGTGTCCTCAACGGCGACCTTGCTTTACGGCGTGCGAACCGCCGCGCTGCTGGCGGGGTTGAATGACTTCCGCCAGGCGGGAATCGACGTCGAGATCGCGACCGACGACGGTTCGGCCGGGCACCGCGGGTTTGTGACCGAGCTGCTGGCCCGCCGGCTGAAACAGGGCGAGCGTCCGGCGCGGATCGTTGGTTGCGGGCCGTCCCCCATGCTCGCCGCCCTGGCGCGCCTGGTCGAGCCGTTTCGACATCCCCTGCGACGTCTCGCTTGAAAACCACATGGCGTGCGGCTTCGGAGCCTGTTTCAGTTGCGTCGCGCCGATTCGCCAGCCCGACGGCGCGATCGACCTCCGCCGCGTTTGCGTGGAAGGGCCGGTCTTCGCGGCGTCGGCCGTGGCGTGGCCGCAGCAGGTCCATGACTGTGCGAGACGCTCGAACCGCGGAGGCGGACCTCGCCGCCAAAGGCGATCAGGCCTACCGGCGGGTCCGTGTCTGGGCGCGGATCATGTCGCGGAGCCGTGCCGCCTGCTCGTAGTCTTCCTTGGCGACGGCCTCGTCGAGCTGCTCGCGGAGTGTCTTTTCGACCGCGTAGTTCTTGCGGACTTCCTGCTCGAAGAGGCGAAGCTGTTCGATGAGTGCGACGTTGGGCGATTCGCCCGAATCGTTGTCGCGGTTGTCCCACCAGGTGCGCTGATGGGCTGCCAGCTTTTCCATCCCGTCACGGAGCACGTCGATGGCCTCTTCGGGCCGCCTGCGTTCGATGGCGAGCAGGGCCTGCGCCTGGGTGCGATGGAACTGGACCAGGCCGCGGGACTGCTCGTGCGAGGCGATGTAATCTTCGTCGTTGCCGTGGCGGCGAACGAAGTCCATGAGGGCGAGCGTATGGTCGGCGTCGAGCATGGCCTTGTCGTAGCGACGCAGCGACAGCCAGGCCGATCGGCGGTGAAAGAACTGGATGAACTCGCGATCGGCCTCGTCGCGGTGTTCCTGTCCATCGTCCAGGGAGGCGACTTGCCCTCCGGCGCCTGTCCGCGGCTGGCCGCACTGTAGCGGAGATAATCGAGGTAGGTGGCAAACCCATGCGGTCGCGTGCCATCGGGGCGGCCGGCGATCTCGAGTTGCAGCACGCCGAGCTCGACGCGGATCTGCAAGCACGCTGCGGCCATCGCGGGCGCGAACTCGCGCGCCAGCACCTCGCCGGGCTCCGGATCATAGGGCCAACCCTGGATCACGTCATCCAAGTCCCGTCGCATCTGCGGCTCCCGGTCCGTCGCGGTGTGATACGCGCAAGAGCGTCACGATCATTTTTCTTTCTTCGAGCAGAAACAAACCCAAACGACCTGACCGGGTAGGGCAAATGTCCAGTCCGAAGCTCGGCCGTCTTGCACCGATTCATGCTTTTGAATTATAGCCCCGCTACCATCCAAATCCTACAGCGCGATCGCGGCGAATGGCGATGTGGGCTCAAACGGTGGCGGCAGGCAACAAGCGGTGATAAGACGGCGTCAGCGGCATTCCGCGCTGAGCTGCCCCCGCCGCAACGGTCACAGCCACTTGAAACCGAGTGCCTCAACTGTGATAATGATCTTTTTATCCAACCGATCGCCACGCCCTCCTAGCTCAATTGGCAGAGCAGCTGACTCTTAATCAGCGGGTTATAGGTTCGAGTCCTATGGGGGGCATTTGGTACGTAAGGACTTTCGGCGCAGTCCTCGATGAGCTTCTCCTCTTCGGTCTTGAGGACGTCGCGGGGGTGCCGCGATCTTGATGATGCTGGGGGCATTGACGTTGCCCCAAAGTCCGGTCAGCACGCTGGTTTGGGCGTCGAGGTCCAAGCCGGCACTTCCAGCATGGGCTGGCCAGCACCGTTAATCAGCTCTGCTGCATCGCTTAAGGTAAATCTTGTGACGACAGCGTACCGATCAGGTTATCGCCCGCTTCACGAGCTCAACCGCGCCCCAGCCTGACAACATCCCGAGCACGTAGGTTCCTAGAATCAGGAAGATCTTCGGGATGCTCAACGAGCAGAGCAAGACGAGACGTCGGTCGCTTCTCGGTTCTGAATCGAGAAGATAATGACCACGACGAGCAACACCACGGTCAGCGTTCCTGTTACATACTTCATCACTACCCCGGCTCCCGTTCAGGAACTGATCTTCACCTCGGCGCCCCTGGTGACACCGCCTTGGGTCCAGCCGCATCGCCACCCCGGGAACGCCACCTGAGGGTAGGGGTCGGGGGCGATCCAGTCCATAGCCTCGTGAACGATCTCAAACTGGCGATCGTCCCGCACTCTGCCCACGCGGAATCGATTGTACGTATACGGTTGGACCCGCGGGTCGCACTCGACTCAGCCGAACGGGTGCGGCCTGGGCTGGTTGCAGCTGGCGGCTTCTCTGGGGACTTCCCAGGAGGGGATAAATATCGCCACCTTCCTCGCCCTCGGCGACATGGAGCCGGTCGGATTACGCAGGCCGGGGAAGAGCATGCGCTCAGGCGAATTGTCCATCGTCAGCTGCCTACTCTGGCGAATTTTGATGCGGTCGGTCAGATCTGGCCATGTTGAACATTCCCCTGAGGGCAGCCTCTCAATCTGGTGCACCTTCAATAAGATAAAGGGTTTAGTGCATTCCGGGAAGATTGTGCACAGAGAAACGAGTGGTGGCGATGAAGTTTAATAAAACAATTGACTCCACCCATTGTCTGTACCGTGGGCGATATGTTAAGCTCGTTTGGCGACGCGATAGTGGGCGTCAAGGGAACCAAGAGGTCGAAGCAGACAGGTCGGGGGCGGGGCGATGATGCGCGCCAGATTCAGACTCCGAATCAACCAAGAAATTCAAGAAGCCGACATCGTCGTCGGTACCGAAGAGCAGTGGGAATCATCAAGTCTTGCGGCGGCGCCGGGATGGGTTATCAACGTCCAGCGAGGACAGATCATTGCGTTGCGGATCGTCGGGAGCGGAAAGAGTTGCGCTGCCCAAGATCTTGACCTCAACCTCACCGGGGCCCGCCAAGCCTGATACCGCCCCCGGGTGCGGCAGAGCCGCCTCGGCCGGCCGCACCGGACGGTCCGTCACGTAGTCTTCCAGCATATCCAGAGCATGACTTGCAATCCGGTCCCCAACCTGGGGATCCAATCGCGTTAACCAGAATACGATCGCGTTGACCACGTGCCCGTCTGCCAGCTTGCCTCCCAGATAGTCTCTTTGCAGGCCCAGACGAATCCTCATCGTACCCAGATCGGCCTTGAGTTCGTCGCTACTCTGGTACGACAACTGAGCCGACTTGTTGAGCTTTCTTCCCATGGGTGTTTCGTTGCGAATCTCTTGGCAGTTTCCAGTTTACGTTATAGTTCTAGAATTCTAGAAGTTTTTTCTTGGAAAATTCTAGAATTTTGGTGGTATTCTGTCAATAGTGTTCTATGTATGCGATCGCGGAGGAGAGGAGGATTATGGTCACCACGTTCCGCAAGCTTGAGAAGGAGAATCCCGGAGGTCAGATCCCGGTTGCTTTGAGCCGCAAGCTTCGTCGCCTAGCCGCAGAACATAGACGCAGTCTCAGCAGCGTGCTGACGGAAGCCGTGGCCAAGGGGATGGGTGAAGATCCTCGCGAGTTCGGGCTCGGCGACACCTTGCGTGCCCTATCGTCGCTGTCCTGACGACAGGAAACGCCCTGCCATCGGTTTGGCTTTACTAAACCGAAAACACGTCTCGAATTCCCCTGATCCGAACGTCCACTTGGAGGACGTACCGACGAAGGTACGCGCACACCATGACGTCCATCGACCATGCCGATCCCCATCAGGTCTTCGATCGGCTGGCTCAGATCGAGCATGACACTAGAAAGCGCGTCGCGGCGATTGACGCGTTGACCGCGGCGCAGAGCCGAGCTGATCGCGAGTTCGACCGGCTCCAGCAGCTTGCGCTGGCCTACCTGGCACCCCGCTGCGACCCGGTTGTGACGGCCACCGCCTACGATGCGGAGCAAACCCCGGGGTGCCCGGTCGAGTACTGCCTGACCATCATCGAGGGCACCGTTCTGGTGAAGCCTCATGCCCACACCTGTGACATTGGCGATCTGACCGCGGCGGAGATCGCCGCCGCTCTCACGAGGTCTGCGGAAGGTCTGCCCAACGATGCCGGGAACGAATAAATCCAACCGGCCCTATCATAGGACATCTTGAATGACAGGTCAACTCCAAGTTACCCAAATTACAATCGCCCCCCCAAGGCCTGCCGATCCCCCCAGACTGCTTTGTTACGCCAGCATCGTGTTTTGCCACTGTTTCGAGGTCGCCGGCATTCGCCTGGTCAGGCACAACCCCAGCGGCAAGGCCCAGATACACTTCGCCCCCATGCTTCAGATTGACTCGACGGGCACAGTTCGCCGGCGCGAGCAAGCCCGCCCCACCAACCAGGTCACCCGGTCGATGATCGAGTGGGTGGTGCTGCGGGCCTACCGCGATTGGCTTGACACGAACGCGGCGCGGGGACGCCATGACGAGGCCTCGGCCAAGGAGCTGGCGCCATGAAACAGCGACCGCAACTCACCCCGGAGCAGCAGCAACTCGTCTCGCGGGTTTTGCCGCACGCCCTGCGCATCGCCAGGAAGCATACCCGGCGCTATGGTCAGTTTCTCGACTTCGAGAGCTCGGTGGCTCTCCAGCTCTGCCAGAAGATCTCCTTGTTCAACCCCGAGAAAGGCGACCTTGTGGCCTGGGCGAACTGGCAAGCCCATTTCGCTTGCCGGGAACAGATCCGCGGCGAGGTCCGCCGGAAGAATGTCTGCAAGGCGCGATTTCTGAGCCTGGACGCGAGCCCCTGTCGCGACGGGACGCCGCTGGCGGAGCAAATCGCGGCGCCCGCGGAGCCGCCGGTCGAGCCGGAGGCCGAGTCGCACCTGCTGCGTGGCCTCGACACCCGCACCCGGACGATCGTCTGGAAGTCCGTCGTCGAAGGGCTCTCCCTCAAGGCCGTCGCGCAGTCCCTGGGGGTCTCCGAGTCCCGCGCCTGCGAGATCAGGAGCAAGGCCATCGAGTTCCTGCGGCGGCGCAATCGCCTGATCTACTGCTGATCCGAGATCACTTCAATCATCATCCTCGGGACCACCAGCGATGAACACCATCGGGGACGAACGGCTGAACTGGGTCAGGTTTCAGGCCGAGCACGTCAAGCGCAGCATCCGCCGACTGAGGGCGAACCCAGACTTCAGCGGCCAGCGGGAGTGGGTCCACGACAGGCTCGCGCTGCACCAGAAGAAGCTGGAAAACCTCCTCGCGGAAATCGACCGCAGGGAAAAGGCGCTCTGATCGGATCGTCGCGGTTGCGCGCATAAGCAGATGGCGGCGGGAGTTGCCGCTCTTCCCCCACCCGCCACCGCCAGCCGCCACTCGCCAACGCCCGCTATCGACGCCACTGGCCACTCGCTTTTACTCCGGAGTAACGACCGTGCAATACGTGCCTCTGTGGACGTGCCTCTTGAAGTCAAGAAAGGTCGGCGGGCTGCCCCCGAACTTGTTCCGATTCTGGATCTTGTGCTTGGTCTCCGCCCAGGAGCATGACCATCGCAAAGGGACGCTGCCCAGCCTGGACGATCTGGCGTACAGCCTGCATATGCAAACCGACGAGGTGCAGGATCTGATGTCGCAGCTTGTCACGCTTGACTTCGTGACCGACCGCGACGGAGTTTACGAAATCCACGACTGGAAAGACTGGAAACACGAACCGGATCCAACCGCCGCCGAACGTAAACGCAGGCAAAGAATACGGCCCGATTCGACCACTAACCCTGCGCATGTCACGGGTGTCACGGACGTCACGGAGGTGCGCGATGTCACGGACGTCACGGCAGCGCACGATGTCACGGATGTCACGCAAAATCGCGATGTCACGGGCTATCAGAGCAGAGCAGAGCAGAGCAGACCAGAGCAGAGCAAACCAAAACCCCCCCTGCCCCCCGGGGGGGGCGGGCGCGTCTGGAATTCGGCTTCGCCTTCTGGAAACCCGCAACTCGAGTTGCTCGCCGGGCTGGCCGCCGAGCTCTCTGGCGACGTCGCATGGTCGATGTGGGTGTCTGCCCAGGCCAAGCTGGGCCATCCCTGTCACGCGATCGAGCAGGCCCTGGACGTGTGCGTGAACACGGGCAAGTGGTCACGCAATCTGGCCGCGGGCGTGCTGCGTCGCCTGGCACGCGAGGGATACCCCGAGCCGCGGCCGCCCAGCGGCAAAACCCCCGCGTCCGAGTTCAAGTCGCAAGCCAAGGCTTACAAGATTATTCCGGGACCATGACATGACAACCTGGCCAGCCAAGACCCCATCCTGCAACGACCAGCGCGAACTGGCCGAAGTGAAGCGGCTCTCCGGGGACTGTCCGTTCTGTAATGGGAACGGAATGGTTACGGTTTACCATCCCAGGTTCACGGCCGGTTCGATCGGTACCGCACGGGACGGCCGTCGCTACGTAACCGCCATCGCGGCTCACTGCCGCTGCGACGCCGGCAACTGGTTCCGCGAGCGAATTCCCCCCGAGCTGCAGGCGCCGCATTCCGCGGGTCGAGGACATCTGCCTGGGCCGCTCGCGCTGGCTGCTCATTCCGCCAGGCCCGGAGCACGCCATCATCTATACAGACAGGCCAGTCACACGCGAAGACTTTGCTGGTCTTTTAAAGCGGCCGCCGCGTCCTCATAGACAGACACACGCGCAGATCGAGGCTGCCTTGCGGCAGCGCAGCAACCAGCCGGCAGCGGCAACCATCGACGGGGGACCGCAGAAGATACTGCCATAAACGACGACAGGTGGGTCCGGCAACCGGGATCCGTACGACGCTTTATTAAAAATTATTAGGAACCAAGTAAATGTGGTGGACTTTTCGGCGATCTTGTCTTATTAAAGAATAGTTGAGTGGGATCACCAGTCGATGCAGACTTCCATAGTGGCGACGCTGCCAGGTATCTGCTCAACAGACGACAGTGAAGCGAGAGGCCGGGAACCTTTGGGGACCCGGCCTCTCTCGTGCGCGGTGGTTACCTGCACGTCGTCGGGTGCCACGACACTCGGCAAGACCTTGAAACGAAGCCGGCCGCCGCGCCCTCAATGGGCCTTCCCATTGCGCTTTGGTATTTTCACAACTATCTTCCGCATAGACAGATACATCAAGATTTTCGGCAATCTTGAAGAGCCGCCCGGTTTTCGTCGTATTCTGAGAATAGCAACTCATTGAGAGTGCAGATCGCTCCACTTCGGCCCGCAGCCCGCGATCAAAGCGCTAAGCCGAATTGGTCCGCACAGCGGACCCTACAAGGAAGCTGACCCACGTCGCATAACCACTTCCGCAGATCCACTTAGCCATTCTTGACGCCACTCGTAACCGTGGAGGTGAGCTTTGGTTCGCCAGTCATGGCTGTACGCAGCCATTCTCTCGTTAGGCTCGACGACCCTGGCGCAGACGCCCCCGCCGATCGTCTACCCGGCCGGCAAGTATATGATTACCACGCCGGGGCCGACGACCGTCACGTTCACGACAACTTCCGTCACATTCTCGTGGGAGGCCATTGAATCCCCTCCCTCGCCCCAGCCCCCGACCCCCACGCCGTCCCCAGTCCCCTCACCGGTTCCTCCGGCTCCCAAGCCGCAGGTGCCGCGGATCGTGGGGACGCTTTATGTGATCCAGTTGGTCGATGGACAGCCGACCCCGGCGCAGCAGGCGCTGGCGGGTTCGACGACCATTCAACCGGCACTGGCCAAGCTCGATGCCTACTGGTACGCCTGGACCACGAAGTCGCCTGAGGCCGCCTGCTGGCTTAATGATCCCGACGTCAAGGCGACGGGATATCCGGCGCTTTTGCTCGTGACGGCCAACGGGGCGGGCAACGCGGTGCTCAGTTACATCACAAAACTTCCCAACACCGAGACTGATGTCCTGGCCATCGTTCAGGCAAGCCGATCCAAGGGGGTGAGGTGATGGCACTCAAAACCGTCACGGTTCAGGGCCGCCGGTGGGTCTTGGCCGCAAGCCTCCCAGGAGCAAGGACCGGACCTTCTCGCGGCGGGCCGGCCCTGCTGTCGCACCGATCCCGGCGCCGCCGGCCACGATCGCCATCCCGGCCTCTTGCGCGAGCAGCTGGCCCAGACGTTTTTAAACGACCAACTCGGGGTGCTGCGTGATCAGCCGCCACGCCCACTACCTGGCGGCATCACCAGTCAGGTCGGGGAAGCCGTTTATTTATACTGACAACCAGGTCATCAACAGACTACTCCGCGGTTGCGGCTATATCCCTGGCGACCCCTTCAGCGACCAAGGTTGCGATGTCGGCGACAGTTCTGACCTATTTGCAGAGCACCGGTTTGCCGACGGCTCCAAGATCCTGGGCTCGATCAACATTGATCCGTCGAGCCAGCTCGCCCTGACCCAATCGGTCTGGATCACGGGCGGAGTATGTTTCGGCGTGTGCTTGCCGGATGCCTGGATCAACCCCGCTCCCCAGCAGAGCGGATTTGTATGGGACGTTGCCGGCAGCCCCGACGACGCAAACGGCCACTGCTTCGACGGGCTTCGCGTACCCGAACTCCCAGGGCATCCCGATTGCCACCTGGGGTATGGTGGGGCACGATCACCTGGGCCGCCATCGCCAAGTACGGCATCGCTCGGCCAACGGTGAAGTGCACGCCAATGTCAATACGGAAATGGTTAACCCCAGTACCGGACTGGCTCCGAACGGATTGAACCTGAATCAGATATGCACCTACTTTAACGCGATGGGCGGATCGGTGGTGGTGCCCCCTGCCCCAAACCCGTCCCCCACCCCCACGCCCACCCCCACGCCGTCCCCTGTGAGCGTGAACGTGCCGTTTGGAGTTTACAACCTCACGATCACCGGCACAGCCGTCAGTCCCGGCTCCGCCTGCCGTCGTCGTTCCAAGTCCTGTCACAGTCACAGTCGGCGGCCAGTCGATCACGATCGCCGCGACACTGGCGTCAAATTGAGGACATCATGATCATGCCCGACCCCGTGAATCTTCCGCGCAAGCTGTTTATCCCGGGCCTTCAGAAGGTCACCGTGACTCCCCAGGCCGACGGCTCGATCGATGTCATCGGCAACTTCGCGTCCGGAACCGTGAACGTCACGGGAGGACCGCTGTCGTTCAACCCGATGGCTTTGCTGACGCTCTTCGAGGACCTGGCGACGGACCTCCCCAAGCTCATCGCCGACGTGACAGGCCGTCTTCGCGGCGACGCCTCCGGTCCCGCTCCGGCCCCCCCGACTCCGGCCCCGACTCCGACTTCACCAACCCACTGAGGATCACCATGAGCGGATTACAGGTTTCAAGCGCGGCGCTTCTTGTCGCCGTCGGGCAACTGTGCATCGCCATCGGCCAGAAGAACTCTCCGGCGTTTTATTCCAGCGTCACGGCAATCCTGGCGTGCTTCCTGCCGTCGGTGCTTACCTGGCTGACGCCCGTCGACCCCGAGCAGCCGAGTCAAAACGTATGAACACGTTCACATTGCGGCTCTTGACGGCCGTCATCCTGTTCGTCTTCAGCGTCGGACTCTGCTCTTACGACTACTGGATGAGCTGGGTTGACAACGACGCGACGATCTCCAAGCTGACCCTCTGGATCACATCTCATGCCCCAATCACGTCTCTGGTGGGTTCGTTCTGGGCCGGCATTTTAGTGGGTCATCTGTTCTTGCCGCAAATCCCGTTACGCGAAAGATCCCAATGACGATTCGCACGCCGAATGTACCGTGGCAGGTTTCCTGGGCAGGCGGCCAGTGGCTGCTCTTGCCCGGCGCCATGGTCATGGTGCTGGAGCGCAATCTGCGCTGGCAGGCCGCGCAGATCCAGTTTGAAAACCCTTCCCCGCTGGAAATGCCGCGCGTTCTGTACGCGATCGTTCCAACGGACGATCTTGACTTCCACACTACCCTGGTGCCGGCGTGAACTGGCTCTGGATTGCCGGATTTGTGGTCGGACTGGGGTGCGGCCTGGCGGCCGGGTCATGGCGGGAGCACTCCCGGCCGCCTCGTTACACACAAGAGTAAGCCATGCAAGACCGTGGAATTCTGTTCGCAACCGGCACCAGCGCGGGCTTCTCGTTCGCAGCGCTCATGGAATTTCTCAGGCAGGTGAACGTGGGTAGCGCCGTTGCCCTGATCGGCTCGATCACCTCGACGGCGCTGGCGTGGTACATCACGCGCCGCTCCGAGATGATCCGGGCGGATATTGAGCACCAGCACCAAGTCCGCCAGGCGGCCCGCGACGAAGATCTGGCCGACACCCTGGCCTCGATCCGGAGGCATCAGATCAAGGATTCGGCAGAGAGGCACAGCCATGAACGATCCGAAGCTCATCAAGCTGAGCGTTGAGCGCGGCGCGTGGAGCGGGTTGCTTCGCCCCGCACCGGGCCCGCGACCGGTGGCGGATGAGACCGGCCGGAACAACGGGCTGCGTGGCTCGGCCTCCAAGAACACGCCGATGATCTTGAGTGCCGATGGAGTGACCGACGCCGGTCAAGAGCTCGACGGCAAGAGCGAGGGAGATCGAGTCAGTGAACTCGCGGTGGCGGGGTGCAGCAACTCGGACATCGCGCGTATTGGTCGGTTGCTGCGAGACGAATCTGCTCAAGCGCCATAAGAAGCTGATCGCCAAAGCCAGGGCCCAGCGGCGCAAGCAGATTCTCGAAAATCAAAATGCGGCGGCTGCGAAGGGCAACGCCACCATCCTCATCTGGCTTGGAAAGGTCGAGCTGGAACAAGTCGACAAGAAGCCGCGGCCGGAGCCGGTCAACGTATACCTAGACGCGATGGACGCCGCCAGTGAAAAACACGACCGCGCAATCCGAACACATCTGGTCCGCTCGAAAAATGACCCGCACTACTTCAACTCGGTCGTGCTCAACCGACCGCCGTACTGGTCCGGCCAGCTCGCCATGTGCCAAAGCGTGGTCGATTACCGCGTCACGTGCGTCTACTCCGGCAACGCGATCGGCAAGGACTACTGGATCGGCGGGCTCGTGCCGTGGTGGCTGTACACTCGCAAAGATTCGCTCGTCATCGTCACGGGACCGTCGCAAACCCTCATAGGCAGCGTGACCTGGAAAGAGATCCGGCGTGCCATCGCGGGGAGCATCCTGCCTTTCCGCCCGCGCGTTTCCGGGGGCATCAGGGCCACTCCGGCGCTGGTTGAGATGGCACCTGGTTGGCAGGCCCTGGGCTACAGCACAACGAGCATGGAGCGGGCCAGCGGGCAGCATGCCAGGGATCTCCTGGTCGTCGTCGAGGAAGCATCGGGTGTTGACGATGAGATCTGGGACGCGATCGAGAGCCTCAAGTACACGAAGCTCGTGGCGATCGGCAACCCGATCCGTGCCGACGGGCGGTTCGTGGACCTTATCCGCCAGGCCGACAAGGACCGGGCCGACCAGATCAAACGCGAGCAGGCGGTCTCTTCGATCCGGATTCCGAGCACGGAATCACCGCATGCCCAGCTCGATCACTCACCCTTCGGGCTGGCCGATCGAACCTGGCTTGAAGCCTGCTACCGGCGCTACGGGCGCGACTCGCTCTGGGTTCGCAGCCACATCGACGCCGTCATTCCCAGTCTCTCGTCCGACCAGCTCATCCCGACCGCCTGGCTCGATTACGCGACCGCCGCGGGGCGGCCGCCCCTGCCGGCGAACCACCCGGTTCACCGCACTCGGCGGATCGCGGTCGATCTCGGTGAGGGCGTAGGTAGAGACTCCACCGCAATTCTTGTGAGGGACGACCTTGGAATCCTCGATCTTAACGCCGGGAATTCTCTATGCCTGGCTGATGCAGCGGAAGAAGTCGCGCGGCTCAGCAAGGATCTACAACGTCGATGCCGCCCGCATCAGCTACGACAAGCTCGGCATCGGCCGAGACTTCCGCAACCATCTCGCCCGCCGCGGGCTCGGCGACGCCGTCGGTTACGCCGGCAGCGGACGTCCGCAAGACCCCAAGGCATTCACCAACCTCCGCGGGGAGGCGGCCTGGAAGCTAAGGCGGCGGATGAACCCGGATTGGGCCATCGACCCCGCGGCACCTCTGGCCACCCGGCAGCTCCCTTTCCACATACCTGGGCGGGCCTGGTGGGCTCTCTTGAGAGAGGATCTGGAGGCGCTGACGTATGACCTGGTCGGCAATCAAACGAGGCTGATCAAGAAAGAGGACTTGCTCGTCCGGCTCGGTCGATCGCCTGACCGTGGGGACGCGTTGATACAAAGCTTTGCCTTCTGAAGCACAGTTCGTGCACCGTTTCCAAACGTGTACTCTCGAAAGGGATATTTATGAACGTGAGAATTCGATTCGTTGACGGCAGCGGCATTGACCTGGAAGACGTCAGTTCTGCCAAGCTTGGCCAGAGTTGGTATGTCGTTGAAGTCGGCGACCAGCGTCACCTGTTCGCTCTGGATCGCATCCAAGCGATCAACGAAATCACCTTGTGAGCTTTCGATTAGCCCCGATGGCTTACACGGTCGGGGCTAATCCCTCGTCAACTGACCTGGTTCCGACGTAGGTCGGCGGCGCGGCCTCTCCTCTACGGCGGCCTCGAATCGCCCAGCGTCGACGCGCGGTATTACCACACCGAATCTCATGTCGATGAACCCTGACACCAAACGCCAGGCCGGCCGCGTGCAGTACTGGCTCGGCACGACCGTCTATCACCGGCTTGCGGATGAACGTCGCCGCGGCCTGGTGACCGGGGTCACCTACACGCCTGAGGGGTATTACTACTGGGTTACCTGGCCCGACTTGAACGAGACGAAGCATTACGAGATGGAGCTCGCGGCTGAGTACATCCCCGACTACGAGAGCTGATCTGAGACCTGAGGCGTAAGACATGATTCGCATTGAGGCGGTGACTGCTTGCAGAGGCTACGGTGACATTCTGGAGCATTCGATTTTGCACAACCAGTCGTTGTTCGATAGGTGGATCATCGTGACGGCCCCTGACGATGATGCTACCCACCGGGTGTGCAAGAAACACGGGATTGATTTTGTTGACACCGACGCATTCACGCGCAAGGGCGAACAGTTCAACAAGGGGTTAGGCATCAACGTCGGCCTCGCTCATCTGACGTGCGGCGACTGGATGCTGCATTTAGACGTTGACGTTCTCTTGCCGCCCCGAACCAGGCATTTCTTGGAGAACGCTGAGCTTGACACCAAGAACCTATACGGCATCGACCGGTTCAACTTGGTCGGCTGGAACGCTTACCAGGAATGGAAGCAAAAGGGCTCACCTCAGTATGAGTGGTTTTGCCTGATCAACCCGCCAGCCGGCTGCTCGTTCGGATCACGAATCGTCCACTACGACTATGGCGGCTATATGCCAATTGGCTTCTTCCAACTCTGGCATGCCGATAGCGGCGTGACTCGCTACCCGACCAAGGCATCGGTCAACGCAGAGCATACAGATGTGCTGCACGCGATGAAGTGGCCGCGTGCCCGCCGCGTGCTCATCCCTGAGATCCTGGCCGTTCATCTGGAGTCGGAAAAGGTTCCTTTCGGCGCCGGGTGGAAAGGCCGGGTTTCCAGGCCATTCGGCCCCGGGGAACGCAGCCATTGCCCGGACCCCACGCCTTACTCACCATCGTGTTGAAAGACTAAATGGCCGATACTGACCCACGTCTGTTTGCGGCGCTGCCGAACTCGGGCTCGTCGATATCCAGCGACGACAAAAGCTGGATCATCCGGGAAGTCGAGTCGGGCCTGCGCAATCACCGCCCCCGGCTGGCAGGCGCCATCGAGAACCAGGCGTTCTATGACCTGGAATCGGACCGCTACCAGCCGCGCCGCGAGGCCGAGACGGAGTTCGATTTTGCGGGCCGGCCGCGGCGGCAATCGGGCTTTGTTCAGCAGGCTGTGGACAGACTCTCTGAGCACACGTATAACCCCGGCCCGTGCCGAACCGTCATCGGCGACGGGCTTGCTGATTCGCTCCTCTCCCAGGTGTACGAGACCACGCACATCGACTGCGTGATGAACCACGCCGAGTCTCAGGCCACGCTCAACGACGTGTGCGCTATTCAGGTCAAGTGCACCAACCTACCAGACAAGCCCGTCGATCTGCAGCTCTGGGGTGGCGACGAGTTCACGGTCTTCACCGACCCTGAGGACCCGCAAGCCGTTCGCCGTCGTCACCATCGACCGCTACAACGAGCGAACTCGGTACAAGCTCTGGTTCGAGGACGAAGTGCGGACGTTCCTCACGGCGCAGTTCAGCAGCGACAGGACTTCCGGCGCGGGTCGCGATCGAGACCAAGACGGCCGAGAAGAATACCTACGGCTGCATTCCATTCGCGTTCCTGCACTACCGCGCTCCGGTCCGCCAGTTCTGGACGCCCGGCCCTGGCACTTTCCTGCGCAAGGCCGAGCTGCGGATCAACGATCGGCTCTCCGAGCTCGACGAGCTGATCATGAAGTACAGCCGCCCGATCGGCGTGTTCAAGAACGTCACGCCGACGTTCACCCCGGAGATCGGTCCCGGCCGATTCATGCGGCTGATCCGCGGCGGCACCGGCTACACCGGGGAAGGGTATCGCCCCGGCGGCGAACCGTCGGCCGAGTACCTTCAGGCTGAGCTTGCCATCGAGTCGATCTGGGTGGATCTCGAGAAGTACATGAAGCAGGTGGCGACGGCGGTGAACTTGCCCCACACGGCGCTCGAGCTCGAATATGCGGACGCACCAAGCGGCATCAGCCTGATCATCAAGCAGGCACCCCTATTGACCAGGGCCAGGCAGCGTCGGCCCATCTTCCAGATGGCCGAGACGTGTCTGGCCCGAACGATTCTGACGACGTGCGGCAACCACTACGGGCATGCCGACCTGGTCGGCCAGTCGAAGCAACTCCAGCTCTCGCTGGCGTGGCCGGAACCACGGCTGTCGATCCCCGGCCAGGACCGCGACAGGAGCGACGAGTGGGAGATGCAGATCGGCATCAAGTCGAGGCTCACCGTCTGCATGGAGCGATACGGGCTCTCCCGCAACCAGGCAGTCGAGCACTTGAAAAAGGTCAAGGAAGACGACTACGAGGCCTCGGTTTTAGTGGGCCGAGAAGCCGTCGCTCCCGAGCAGCACAAGGCTGTGGAGTTAGACGGTATCGGATGACGGCGCCGACGAACAGCCGGAGCCTTGAGATTGCACCGAGGTCACATGATGCAGAGTGAAACCAATCACGTGAGCCCACTTGAAAAGGAGACTGATTCCGTGGCAGAAACATCCGCTCTCGACATCCTGCAACGGCAGGTGGAAAGCCTGACCGCTCAACTCCAGAAGCTGACGTCCGAGCGCGACGAATACCGTGCCGCGTTCGAAGATGTCAGCCGAGAGCGAGACGGACTGAATGAGCAGATCGCGTCCCCAGATCCAGCAAGCCGCGCGGATTGCCGAGCTCGAAGCGGCGATCCGCGATCGCCAGCACTACGACAAGTTCGCCGAGCTAGCCAAGGCCGCCAATGCCAAGGACGCGGCGGTGAAACATCTCTGGCAGGTCTCCGGCTACAAAGCCGAGGCCGATGAGATCGATGAGAAAGAACTTCAGGCCCTCGTGGCCAAGCTCAAGCAGGATGCCGACTACGCCTTCGACCCAGAGGCCTCCGGCGTCACCACTGCGGCCCGGGAGGCTGCCCGGCCCACGTCGCGGACGAAGTACGGCCTCGACATGACAGACGCGCCCAGTCCGGTCGGCGGAGGGCGGTCCGCGGAGCGTAACCAAGGGGCCGACGGCACGATCATCACAGCCGAGATGCGGGCCGATCCCAGGTTCATGCTCGACCGACGCAACCGAGAGTTGATTGCGGACGCGGCCAAGAGCGGCCGATTCCGCTGAGAGTCTCTTCCAGATCGTTTCTCATTACGAGTTCCCGCGACTGGCTTGGACCAGGCCACGGGCTTTCATGAAAGGTCACTTCTGTGGCGAACAATTTCGCAGCATTCTTCGAGACGCTCGTCGCGGGCGCCGACGAGTACAACAAGGCCAAGGTTGGCCGCACCGCGCTTTTGGACGCGGTTTACAAGGATGTCAAACCCGAGGCGGCCCGGGTCGGCAAGACGGTCGACGTCTACTTCCCCGACATCGGCCCGCTCTCGGCCATCAACAACGGCCAGTTGACCGCGACCTCGGTCAGCCCGAACTACATCCCCCTGGTCTTCCAGACCCGGGCGGGCGCAGTGCCTCCAGTTCCAGGACTTCGAGCAGTGGCAGACCGCCGTTGACCTGGCCCAGAAGTTCTTCGACCCGCTTTACAAGAGGGCCAAGGAATACCTCAACGGCCAGATCGCGGCCCTGATCACCACCACCAACTTCAACGCCAACGCGCCGATCACCGGCGCGGTTCAGGGTGAAGTTCAGGTGGCCGATCAGCTCAACGCCTGGAACGTCCTGGCGGACCAAAAGGTGCCGCTGGAAGACTCTGCGAAGCTTCGCTTGATGGTGCACAACAACGTGTACCAGAAGATGCTCGGCGACCCCGCGTGGGTCCAGGAGAGCTTGGTTTCCGCCGCGATTGCCCGCGAGGCCCGCGAGAAGGCCGACCTGGCCCATGCGTTCAACTTCCAGCCGGTCTGGGATCAGCAAATGCCGACGGCGACCGGCACCATCCTGTACGGGCAAGTGACCGTGACGAACGGCTCGGCCACCGTGACCGGGCTCAACACCGTCTTCACGCAGCAGCTCTCCGCCGGCGTGTCGTACCTGACATTCGGGAACGACCCAACCAAGACGCAGTACAAGGTCAGCGCGATCACGAGCGACACGTCGATCACGCTCTCCTCTAACTATGCGGGAGCCACGGCAACGACCTCCGCCCGACTCCAGACCGTACTGGCGGGCACGGCCAGCATGAGCGGCAACACCATCACCGGGACGGGCACCAGCTTCAATACGGCCCTTACCGTCGGCCAGTGGGTGGTCTTCTCGGCCGACCTGACCCAGACGGCGTACCAGATCGCCGCCATCACCTCCGCCACGGCCGCGACCGTGGTCGGTGCCGGCGCCACGATTGCTTCGTCAACCCTCACCGTGAAGAGCTATACCAGCCTGGCCCTGCACGAATACGCCGTGGCTCTGGCGATGCGGCCCATCGCCACACCGGACGAGGCCCGCAACGTCGTCGACGTCAGCTACATCGACCTGATGGGCATCCCCCTTCGCGTCATGGTCAGCTATGTGCACATTTACCAGGCCCTATTCGTGACGGTCGACTTCGGCTACGCCCTGGGCGTCATCCGTCCCGACTTCGGCGTCATCATCAACTGCTGAAAGGAGAGCGTGGGGCGTGGGGCGTTTAATCGTGAAGCGTGAGGCGTGGAGCGTTGAGCGTTGAATTGAATTTCACGCCTCACGCCTCACGCCCCACGCCCCACGATTTATGCCCCACGCCACGATTCAATGAGCACACTCATCTTTGGTGCGCAGATCCTGCCCACCACTCCGGCCAACTACGCATGGGAGTGGTTCGCGCTGGATGTTGGGGACGTGTTTGTTTCCCCGCTGAACGGGGCGACCGTCACCATCACCAGCGTGACGGTCGCGGCGACCTCGACCACGATCGGCTACTCGGTAAGCGGCTCGTTCACTGCCGGCCCGGTGTCGTACGCAACGTTTCAGGCGTGGCTAACGACGGCGAAGCTCGTGCGCACGTCGTACCGCGGCGGCAACTCCGCGCGACCGCAATGGCCGATATCGGAACAGGACAAGGGTGGTATCTCTAGCGGCGAATCGACGCTATTGAGGTGATGCGATGATCGTACAGGGCGAGGATCTCGGTAATCAAAGGCGCGATCGTCGTTGGCAAGTCCGGCAACCCCGGTACTCAATCCGCCGCCCAGTGGGCCTTGCTTCCGCCGGGCATCGATACCTATGTCCTGACGGCCAATTCCGGCGATCCGAGTGGAACCGGCCTGACGTGGGGTCCACCCGGTGGCGGTGGCGGCGGCACGCCGGGGGGGACAAGCGGGCAACTCCAGTTCAATAACTCGGCGCGTTCGGCGGCGTGACGATCGGCGGTGACGCAAGTCTCAATACCGGGACCGGCACCCTCACTGTCACGAAGACAAACGGCGTGGCGTTCGCGAACAGCGCCACGACCGACACGACGAACGCGGCGAACATCTCCAGCGGTACGCTGTCGACGTCGCGTCTGCCGACGGTACCAACGTCGAGCGGAGGCACGAACCTAACCACGATCGGCACATCGTCCCAGATCCTGGGTGTGAATACCGGTGGTACCGGGCTCGAATATAAGACCCTGACGGCTGGGTCAAATGTCACTATCACACCAGGGACAGGCTCGATCACAATCGCGGCCTCTGGCGGCACAGGAACGGTGACATCGGTCGGCCTCTCTCTGCCGTCAATCCTGACCGTATCGGGGTCGCCTGTAACGAGCAGCGGAACTCTCACCGCTACGCTCGCAAATACGGGGCAAAACACGATTTTCGCTGGCCCCTCCAGCGGTGGTGCGGGCACGCCGGCCTTTCGGTCTCTGGTTGCGACTGACCTGCCCACTGTGCCTACCACGTCGGGAGGTACGAGCCTCACCACGATCGGCACGGCGTCCCAGATTCTGGGTGTGAATACCGGTGGAACCGGGCTCGAATACAAGACGCTGACGGCTGGGTCAAACGTCACGATCACACCAGGGTCAGGCTCGATCACGATCGCGGCCTCTGGCGGCACAGGAACGGTGACATCGGTCGGCCTCTCTCTGCCGTCAATCCTGACCGTATCGGGGTCGCCTGTAACGAGCAGCGGAACTCTCACCGCTACGCTCGCAAATACGGGGCAAAACACGATTTTCGCTGGCCCCTCCAGCGGCGGTGCGGGCACGCCGGCCTTTCGGTCTCTGGTTGCGACTGACCTGCCCACTGTGCCTACCACGTCGGGAGGTACGAGCCTCACCACGATCGGCACGGCGTCCCAGATTCTGGGTGTGAATACCGGTGGAACCGGGCTCGAATACAAGACGCTGACGGCTGGGTCAAACGTCACGATCACACCAGGGTCAGGCTCGATCACGATCGCGGCCTCTGGCGGCACAGGAACGGTGACATCGGTCGGCCTCTCTCTGCCGTCAATCCTGACCGTATCGGGGTCGCCTGTAACGAGCAGCGGAACTCTCACCGCTACGCTCGCAAATACGGGGCAAAACACGATTTTCGCTGGCCCCTCCAGCGGCGGTGCGGGCACGCCGGCCTTTCGGTCTCTGGTTGCGACTGACCTGCCCACTGTGCCTACCACGTCGGGAGGTACGAGCCTCACCACGATCGGCACGGCGTCCCAGATTCTGGGTGTGAATACCGGTGGAACCGGGCTCGAATACAAGACGCTGACGGCTGGGTCAAACGTCACGATCACACCAGGGTCAGGCTCGATCACGATCGCGGCCTCTGGCGGCACAGGAACGGTGACATCGGTCGGCCTGTCTCTGCCGTCAATCCTGACCGTATCGGGGTCGCCTGTCACGAGCAGCGGAACTCTTACCGCTACGCTCGCAAACACGGGGCAAAACACCATTTTCGCTGGCCCCTCCAGCGGCGGTGCGGGTACGCCGGCCTTTCGGTCTCTGGTTGCGACTGACCTGCCCACTGTGCCTACCACGTCGGGAGGTACGAACCTCACCACGATCGGCACGGCGTCCCAGATTCTGGGTGTGAATACCGGTGGAACCGGGCTCGAGTATAAGACCCTGACGGCTGGGTCAAACGTCACGATCACACCAGGGTCAGGCTCGATCACGATCGCGGCCTCTGGCGGCACAGGAACGGTGTCATCGGTCGGCCTGTCTCTGCCGTCAATCCTGACGGTATCAGGGTCGCCTGTCACGAGCAGCGGAACTCTTACCGCTACGCTCGCAAGCACGGGGCAAAACACCATTTTCGCTGGCCCCTCCAGCGGTGGTGCGGGTACACCGGCCTTTCGGTCTCTGGTTGCGACTGACCTGCCCACTGTGCCTACCACCTCGGGAGGTACGAACCTCACGACGATCGGCACAGCGTCCCAGATTCTGGGTGTGAATACCGGTGGAACCGGGCTCGAATATAAGACGCTGACGGCTGGGTCAAACGTCACGATCACACCAGGGACAGGCTCGATCACAATCGCGGCCTCTGGCGGCACAGGAACGGTGACATCGGTCGGCCTGTCTCTGCCGTCAATCCTGACGGTATCAGGGTCGCCTGTCACGAGCAGCGGAACTCTTACCGCTACGCTCGCAAGCACGGGGCAAAACACCATTTTCGCTGGCCCCTCCAGCGGTGGTGCGGGTACACCGGCCTTTCGGTCTCTGGTTGCGACTGACCTGCCCACTGTGCCTACCACCTCGGGAGGTACGAACCTCACGACGATCGGCACAGCGTCCCAGATTCTGGGTGTGAATACCGGTGGAACCGGTCTCGAATATAAGACGCTGACGGCTGGGTCAAACGTCACGATCACACCAGGGTCAGGCTCAATCACGATCGCGGCCACAGGCGTCTGGAGGGCTGACATCGGTTGGACTGACAACTCCGCCCTGGCTAACGGTCACAGGTTCTCCTCTGACCTCCAACGGCACTTTGGCGATTTCCGCGACGACCGGGGAGCCGGCCAACCAGTTTCTGGCGACTCCCAATGGATCGGCCGGCGCGGTCGGACTTCGTGGGATCGCGGCGGCTGACTTGCCGACAACCGGGCTCACGATCGCTCAGTGTGCACGGCCCATCACTGTGGATACGATTTCGGGCGGGGCCTGGACGCCGAACCTCGGTGTCACCGACTGGCATCAGGCCACGCTCAACGCGAACACGACAGTATCGAGCGTCACCAGCCCCTCGGTAGGCCAGACGTTTTATTTCCGGGCGATTCAGGCGGCATCGGGTGGTCCGTACACGCTCACGTTCTCATTTGGGACGATCACCTGGCTGACGAGCTCGGGGACCGCCCCGGGCATGAGCACGGCGCAGGCAGCGTTTCCGTCTTCGCGTTCGTATGCACTGCGACCGGCCAGTACGACGGCTACCTGTGCGGTCCAGGCTCGGCGATTGGTGCCGGCAGCATCACTTACGCCGACATCCAGAACGAGAGGCATCGACAATTCTGGGCAACCCCACGGGGTCAGCGGCAGCGCCGAGCGAAATCAGCTTGTATCCAAACATGGGTTTTGTCGGGTCGAACAATCTTCGGTCGCGTGTGCCTCTCGCGTCGGTCATTGGATCAGGAACCGCGGTCGCAAACACGACAACACAGACGTCTTTATTCACAGGGGCGACACTTCAGGGTTCGCTCGTGATTCCTGCTAACACGTTAGTGGCCGGAAGTCACATTGGAATCGGCATCCTGTGCACGTACGGGGCCGGCACGACATCTTCAACCTTGAAGTGGGTCGTGCTGCTCGGCGGCAATGTCATCGGATCGTGGACGAGCAACGCGAACACCACATCGATCTCCGGGAACATGGCCGGCCTCTATGACAGTGGGTTCGGGTGGACTGTCAAGTCGGTTGGGTCATCTGGAACGATCCTAGGCGCGTGCGTGGGGAATCACCAGGGCGGCACTTTTGGGCAGCCTGGTTCAGTAACAACGGAACAAACCCAGCGCCGACAGCCGTTACTATCAACACGACCGCATCGCTGACGTTTGATGTGCAAGTCGCGTGGTCTGTAGCCAATTCTGCCAACACAATCCAGCTCCTCGGCGGCGCAGTCTTTATCGACTGAGACAGGCTAGTTCACAGCTATGTCATTCACATACGTCACATCTGGCGGAAACCAGGTTACTACTGGTACGCAGTCAACCCTCACGACTAGCCTGACCGGAACGATCGCGGCCGGATCGCTGGTGGTGGTTGACGTTGCGTGGGGCAGTCTGTCTGGCAATGAAGGGCCACCGACCCATGTTCAGGATATCGCCAACTCTGGCGTCAACTACAGCGTTATGGGACCTGGATACACTCCGGGTCAAGCGTGCAATACGTATTGGAGCGTAATCGCGAATGGCAGTTCTAGCTTTTCGGTGACCGTGACCTGCGGCAGCGCCCCGTATGTCGCGATGACCGTCACGGTCTTTACGTTCACCGGAACGTTATCAGCGGATAATTATGTCTCGGTTGTCAACAACACGGGAACAACGACTCCATCATCAGGCAGTGTAGCGACGAATAGCTCGTATGGCTCGGTGCTCTTGCATTGCGGCTTCGCAATATCGAGCACTGCGACGACGTCGAGCGCCGCGAGCGGGTTCGCTCTTCGCTACCACTCCCCGGGGAATAGCGCCCCGTGCTATGGAATCGCAGCAATCGACCAAATTGGGGCGACGGGAAGTGTAACGCCACAAATCACTATTTCATCTGCCGTATCCTGGACTGCCAACGCGGTCCAGTTCCGCACCTACACGCCTCTCGGCAACGCGACAGGCTACACGATCACGACCACTCCCGGCGGCCACCAGAATGCGCAGGTGAACTGGACGGTTAACCTGGTGGGTGGTGACTTCGCCGGCACGATCACCGGCACACCAGGCGGCGGCATTAGTCAGTGCGAGATCTACTATCCGGTGACCGTAACATTCCCGGGCAACGGAATCACATCGGTGCCGTTTCAATTCACGCCCCTCATCGTGGACTCGGTCACGTTCACGTTCACGAATTCAGGGTCGTTCTCGAATCCGGGTCCATACAACTACGTTTCCACTGGCGAGTACCTGCTGGACGCGCTCTCTGGCAGCTCGGGCACCGCAATCCATTCCCACACATCGAGTACGCTTCCCTCGGGTCTGACCGGCACTGCGTGGGGCACACCATCGGGCGGAAACATCCAGCTAGACGGCGGGACTTGGGGCAACGGCTCAGCCGGCGGCGTGTTCCTAGAGAGCACAGGGGACTCGATATCTTATTGGCCGGGGACTTTGCCGGGAGCCTACCCAGATGCTGTGTCAGTCGGCTGGTTTGAGGTTCAGTTCGATTTTCAAAGGCTGAGCGCAGTTTCCGGGGCTGGCATCGGGTTCGTGTTCCTGAACGATGGCACGAACGGCCCTTACGAACTCTCGTGGAATGAGAGCACAAGCTTTGAGCTTAAGCAGAACGGAACTTCGCAGACCGGCGCTCTCGGTGGACCTGGAGTCGGTCAGACGTGGCGCATCAAGATCGATCTCCAGTGCGATGCGACAAACGCCAGCTATATGTACATCAACGTCGGCTACTCGACGAACAACGGACTGTCGTGGACATCTCTGACAAGCCACGGGGTGCTATATTCGGCCGTGTCCCAGAACCCCTCGGCAGGCATCTATGGGCACGGAACAGCGGTCACCAGCACGACTGGGCCCCACATCGGCAATGTTGTCCTCCAGGATGTCACTCCCCCAACCCCGAATTGCCAATTCCCCGCAACAGTCTCGACGCCGTCAGGCGGGACCGTAGAGGGGGCCTACATCACATCCTGCGGAACCATGCTCGCCTGTTTCTTCCAGACCATCAGCGGTGGAACACAGGTGACCCCAACCGCGATGAATTACTCCCCGAGCATTTACAAAAACGGGAGCTTCATAGGTCAGGGCCAAAACCCCTGGATCACAGGGCATCATCCGTGCGTGTTGTTTCAGTTGCCAGCAGGAACATCGGTCGCGTCGGGCGATACGGTCACAATCAGCACGCCAGCGTCTTGGATGACCTGCGGTACCGGCAACGCGGCCAACGGGGTTACGAATTACCCGATCGGCAACCGGGTCGGTCGGTCCAACATGGGCACAGAGACAGTGACCAAGACCTTCAAGCCGGGCGTGAACTTCTCGGACGCCGGTAGTACTCCGCAGACGTTCTATAATCTGCCAACTAACTGGCGATATCGGCTCACGGCAACCAACGATGGCACGACCTATACTCCCGACGGCTACCCGACGGCGATGCACTCCACGACGCTAGTCATGAACTTTCTGAGTATACCTGTCGCTAATGGGCTGGACAGTACGCAAACGCCGACCACGCCGAGCGGCTACTGGGCGATTGGCTTCGATGATACGTACATAGCCAACAGTGGCACGGCGAGCCAATTTGCGATTGTCTCGGGGGGCGGCTGCACAGTGACGCCGATCACTGGCAACAATAACCCGGGCAGCGGTGGCCTTGGCCAGTTTTACCTCTTTCAGGTTGCGCCGGACGGGTCAGGGACTGCTAATATGCAGCTTGCCCTGCAAATAACCAACACAGCGAAAACGCCGTACTTCTCGAACCTGTGGATCGTTGGGCCAGGCGACTTTACTGTGCCGATGTCTGGGGTCACTAACTGGACATTTCCGCGCCCGGTTACTGTGGGCGCGGTTCTCCCGTCTCAAGGCCGCAAGCGACAGATCCGTATAAGCCGAGCTCAGGTGCTCAAGCAGATTCCCAACTCGCTCGGATCCATGCGCTGGTGCGACTCTACACAGGTCGTCAACAACGAGATGACCTCTGAGCCGTGGGAGATTCACGGCCTGCAATACAATGGCGGCGACGGCACTGACTTCAGTTTCTGCAACTACAATTTCAACGCGGCATCGCTGAATAGTAATGCGATCACCTACAACACACTCCAACCACTCATAATCAACAGTTCGTCGTATGCGTACTTCCCTGGCCTATACGCGGACGGAGGATGGCCAAGCGCTGGCAACCCAACCGGCGCGACGAGTGCGGCAGCGTACAACTTGACCCTGGCAACTGGCGTCAACTCAAGTGCAACCACGTTCTCCATCACCGCGACAGTGGACACGGCTGCAATTCCAATCTCGGGCTTGCTCTTGTACATGGCCTCGGGCGGCGAGAAATGCCGCATCAGGACAGTATCGGGCACCTATCCAAACTATACCGTAACGGTCGAGCGCGGATCGAGCGGAACGACGCCGACGGCTCAATCGGCGGGAACAATCACATGCGCTAGCCGGATGCTGTTGACTTCAATCAGTCAGGTGGCCGGCGGAGCCTATTGCATTCAAGTCGTGACGGCCGCGCCCGATAACCTCAAAACTGGCATGACCGTCTTTTTCCAAAACGGCACCTATCCTACGTTGACGTTTACTGATCTTTCAACTCTCGCTTCAGGCTGGCAAAACGTCGCACCGGCCATCACCGTCACCGGACCCAATACCTTCGCCTGCGGCTTGCGTCAAGGCAATTCGCAAACCCTCAATCAATCCTATAGCCTGACGGGTTGCAACTGGACGTATTATCTACCTAATGCGGGATTCGGGCCTGACTTCTTGCGCCTATTTTACGGGCCAGTTCCCCGGCTGCAACATTCATATCAATCTACCGTTCAGCGTCACCGACTCATACTGTTATGCTTACGCGACTGCCATCAAAAACAGCTTCCCACTCGGTCGAATAGTCTACGTCGAACTCTCGGACGAGTTTTGGAATTTCAACCAGAGCGCGTATTACCAGGCATCGCAGCTCCAGACCTTGCGGGGAGACGCGAACAACTACACGTGGCAAGTGATACGCACAGGCCAAATCAGGACGATCTTCCGGAACGTGTTCGGGAGTCGGGCCAACGAGATTGCGATGATCACTGGATCATGGCTGAGTGTGTCCTGGACTCAGACCCTGTTGGCGCTCCATGCATCACTGGGAATTCCCTGCGATTGCATCGCCATCGCTCCCTACCTGATGCCCGATGCCGGAAGCTACAACGCCAACACTGCCGCGATGAACAACATCAACACCATCGAGCAAAACGTGGACCTCTGGATCCACAACATTGCCTATGATGCGGGCGGGTTTGTGCCCAATTTCGCGCAGCAGCAGGCGGCCATCGCGGCCCACAATACGGCCACGGGCGATACGACATTCCTGCACGGTTACGAGGGCGGATTTCAGTGGGGTGTGACCAGCAGCAACGGGAGCTCACCGCAAGCCAACAACTTGCTTACCCTGAGTCGAGACATCCCGAACGATCCGCTGTTCAGGCATGCTGAAAAGGACACATACGGCATCTTCCAACAATCCGGATTCAGGAATATCAACCTCTACTCTTTTTCCATCTATTTCGCGGGAACCAACAATTGGGGGATCTATCACTGGCCTTTCCAGAACCCAGGCAAGGGGGACGGATCGGACGGGCAGGCCAACAATCGCCTGTATCGGGCGACTGCAGGGTACGCGGGACCTCTGGACTACACCAAAACGTCCACGGTCAACCAGGACGCCGCTTCGGTGTCCGTTCGCGGCCAGGCGCTTGCGGAATGGATGCAGGCGACGCAGGCCGTGCTCCCTAGCACCGCTACCCAGTGCGTGATCTTCCTGGGGCTGTAACTCATGCCGGCGCTTTACCTACCTTACGAATTCACGACCACGCTGATTACGACGGTTGACGTCGACCCGTTCGGCGTCGACCCCGATCAGACCACCATGATCACGACGGTTGACGTCGACCCGTTCGGGATCGATCCAGACCAGACCACTGTAATCACCACCGGAATGCCCTGAGGACCGATTCATGGGCCTGACACTCGATATCGCGCAGGGGACGTCGCGAGACTTCCCGTTTCAAGTCGCCAATCCGGACGGCACGATTCCGACGGGTGTGTTTCTGTCCTCAGACACACTGACCGCCAGCGTCTGGTCGGGCAGCAACGAGACGCCGCTCTTGACGCCCGCCACGTCTTGGATAAGCGCCACCAGCGCCCAGTTCCAGATCACGCTGCAAAACACGGATTCCAGCTCGCTGGCCATCGGCCAGTACTATGTGCAAGCCTATGCCACGCGGGCCGGCAGTCCGTCGCGGACCACGAGCCTCTTGCCCAAGGGGACGGCGCTAATCGTCCTGGCGGCTGCTGGGACGAGTTTCACGCCGAGGCCCACTTACATAAGCATCCAGGACATCCGTAACATCGCTCCCTGGATCGACGACCTGCAAGTGCCTGACAACAATGCGGGGTTCGATAATCAACTCGCGGACGCCCGAGACTGGCTCGACGAATTGATCGTTCGTAACTATCGCGGCGGCAACGTGTCGCTCCTGGGCTATCACGGATTCGCCCTCGACGCCTGGTACACCGGCGGCGGCAGGCGGACCTCGCTGACCAACCGCTGGCTCTACCAGGCCCTGCAAGCCAACCAGCTCCTGGTCCGGCCCCGCATCAAGCAGGTCTGCGCCTATTACGCGCTCTCCCGGATCTGCGAGAGCATGATCACGAAATCCGGCCAGTACACGGCGCTGGCCGGCCGGTACCGGTTCGAGGCTGAGAGCCTGCTGGCTTCGACGACAGCCGAGATTGACGTCAACGGCGACGGATACGGCGAAGTGCCGATCAACTTTTCGACCACCAACACACTTTGGGCGTGAGGCATTTCAGCGTGGGGCGTGGAGCGTGGGGCGTGGAGCGCGGAATTGAATTTCACGCCTCACGCCTCACGCCTCACGCCTCACGATTAAACGCTCCACGATTAAACGCATGGGCGTAGCAGCACTCGACCTGCCGCAAGCTCCGCGTGACGCGGTTTTCCGCGCAATGGAAACCATAGTCCGGCGGAACGCGACGTTCCAGCGGATCGTCAAGCCGAGCAGCTTCCGGACGTGGTCTGGAGACCCGCAAGATGCCAGGGAGTTTAGCTGCGAGTACGCCCCCGCCATGCGCTGGACGCCGCGCAACACGGGCGAAGAATTCAAGACGCCCGACACAATGGCCGGTGATCTGCTGATCAACTGCGAAGTCCTGATCAAGGGGACGAACTGCTCGGACTTGACCAACTTCTGGTGGATGCTCGCCCGCTGCTTCTACCCGAGCAACCTGGCCAGCCGGCAGGCGAACATTCTCGCGCTCCAGAATGCCGGAGCCCGTAGCGGACTGGTGCTCTTCAGTCAGCCCGCGTTTGACCCCACTCCGGACGGCGTGTTCTTCACCGGTCAAGGGCAAATCAAGATCGAGATCCAGTCTCAAGTCAACTCATAGGAGGCGTGGGGCGTGGGGCGTGGAGCGTGGGGCGTGAATTCAATTCAGCGCCCCACGCTCCACGCTCCACGACCCACGATTAAAAATGTCGCGTGAGTTTCTGTTATTGGTGCAGGAGTCCGCCTACAAGACTCCCGTCACGAGCCCGACCGTCTACAACTACACGTCCCCACCCTCCACCCCCAGTGCGTTCTACATCAGGCTGGACGGCTCGAACGCATTCACGATGCGGCCACGACCGATGATGGTGGCGGTGCCGTACGGCGGCGGCGTGGCGATTGACGCCTTCCGAGTGGCCGACAAGATGGAGTGCAAGGGCCGGCTCGTCACCAAGCTCTACGCCGGGCCGCTCTCTCAGTTCCTCCTCCAGTGGGCCGCTCAGGCGATCAACACGGCCCAGACGTCGCCCTGGACGACAACCGAGCCGGCCGGCGATCTGGCCAGCGTCTCGGTTTACCACGCGATCCAGCGGTCCGACGGCTCAATCAAAAGGCGGGTCTATCTCGGCACCAAGGTCGACGGCTGGGACCTCGAAGTGTCGGAGGACGGCACGATCGCGATGCTCACTATGGACCTCTCGGCCTCGACGCCGCAGGGCAACCAGTTCGACAGCTCGACCGACCCGGCTGCGACCACCTTTCCCGTCCCCACCGATAGCCCGAACCAGATGCCGATCAACCCCTACGTGTTCATCCATGCCTCGGGCGGACTGACAGTCGGGTCGGCCCGGTCGCAGTTCCAAGCGCTGAAGCTGAGCTCCAAGAACCAGATCGCTCGCCGGTTCTGGGCGAACCGGTTCGTCAACCTGATGCGGTTCGTCGGCCGGTCCACCACGCTCGAGGCAGTCAACTTCTACGCGTCGTCGCCCGACGACCGAACGTCGTATGAAGGGCTCACGAACGAGACGACGTCGGTCTCTCTGAACAATGGCACGCACTCGATCACGATCAATATGAACACGGCGTCGGTCATCACGACGTTCGAAGATCAACTGCCCCTGAATGATCTCTACACCCAGACCATGACCGTCACGAACCAGTGGGACCCCACCGCCGGTTCTGATCTCGCCCTGAGTTTCACGTGATCGTGGCACGTGGCAGGTGGCAAATGGCCAGGGAGTCTTGCATTGGCCGACGATAACCAAAGCGCGGAACTGAAAGAGGAGGCCCAGGGAGCAAGCGCGGCGGCACCAGAGCTCGGCCCCGCCGAGGCTCTGCCCGCGAGCGATCTGGACCCCGACCAGGCCGACTCCACAGCCCGGTCGCGGCACCCCCGCCAGGGCGTCTGCTGACATGACGAGCGTCACGACAGCCCACGAACCGGGCAGCGCGGTTGTTGCGGTTCCGGAGCCCGCAACGCGTAGGCAAGGCGACCCGCATTCCGACCGCGCGCGGGGTCATGAAGAGCGGCAAGAACAGAGCCTACAAAAAGCCTCTCAGGATGGCAGTGCCGCCGCGCCAGGGGTCGCCCGGAATGTCGCGCAGCCCCAGTCTCCAGCGCCCGCCGCTTCGGACCGGGCCTTGGTTCAGGCAAGTGCGGCCGATCCCCGCCCGATCAAGAGCGAGCTCTCCAGCCAGAGCGAACGGATCGTCCGGTTGAGCCATGACACCAGCATCAACCTGGCGAAGACGCAGGCGCTCTTGGCCCGGCTGAGCGCTCGCATTGACGAGCTGAGCGCCTCGGAGCGGCAACTCCAGGGGAACTGGCGGCGGCTGAGCATGGAAGCTCAGAACCGCACCCAGCAGAACATGGGGGGGAACTGACGAGTCCGGGCTGCCATGTCCATCGATTACCTCACCATCAACGGCACGCAGATCAACCTCGCGGCATACGACTCCGCGATCGATCGCTGTACGCCATACATCCGGGGCGGAATCCCCGAACTCGGCTTCAGCCGCATCCTCGGCAAGCTAACCGCGCTGCCTGACCCGTGGAGCGGCCAGCCGGTCGCCTGGTCCAACGGCGTTACCTACCCCGGGACTACCTATTTCTCGGGTGACGTCGTCGGCTACTCCGATCACTACGAACAAGATCTCGGTTGGGTGCGCGAGTACCGGGCACTCGGCCTGCGCAATCGTGCCGATTGGGTGCCGGTCACAGACAGCAACACATTCTCAGACACGGCCAGTTTCAATCTGCCGTCCGACGATATCTACGCCATCGCGGCCCGTGAAGGGCGGACGATGGGCCAATGCGTCCTGGACCTGCTGAGCATGAGCCAGAACGTGACGGCACTGGCGGGTTACGGCATCGGCAACTTCACGTCGGCCGGTTCTGGCGGCGCGGGCACGGCGGTACTGACGGGCACATCGGTCAGCGCGGTCAACGTCGCCTCGGGCGGCACGGGCTACACGACGGCCCCGACGGTCGTGCTGGCCGGCGGCGAGGGCTCGGGAGCGGTCTTTACGGCGACCGTATCCGGGGGGGCGATCACCGGCTTCACGCAGGTCTCGGCCGGGACGGGTTACACCACGGCGCCGACGGTCATCATCTCGACCCTGCCGAGCATCACCGTCACCGACCTGGCCGCGCTGGATGTGATCCCGCCATTCCGGGTCACTTTCACCGGCGAGCGGATCATCCAGGCGATCGAATCGGCAATCCAGTCTTGTCATCCTAATCACTGGGTCCATGTCGACGTCGCAGGGAATATCCGGTTCCTGGATCAGCGGCTTTTCACTTCGAACACCATCACGCTGGGGGGCTCAGACGTTCGCTGGCTGATGCCGAGCTTGCACCGCGACCTCAGCGATACCTACAGCCAAGTCGTGGTCCGTGGCGACCTCAGTGTCTCGGGAGTCACCCTGGCGCTGAAGCCGTGGCCGGGCTCCTCCAGCAGCGACGGCGGATTGCAAGAAGATTTCGCGTTTGGCCCCTACGCGACCAATGCGGCGGCGATTGCCGCGTGGTCCCCTTCGATGTATCAAACGCTCTCGCTCCAGACGGGCCAAGACCAGGGGTCGTGCACTTGCGGCAGCACCACGTCGGTGACGATCACATCCCAGAACACCAGCCTGACCCTGACGGCCGATCAGCTCGATCAGACGGCGACCGGCCAGCACGCGATCATCACGGTGTACAGCGACACGGTCACGAACCTGGAGCAGATGTTTTCGGCCCGCGTGATCGCCAACACGGCGATGTCAGCCGGCGGCACGAGCACGCTGACGCTGGACCGCGCCTTGCCTTCGACGGCCTACAATGCTTACCGGCTCTATGCCCTCAGCATCCTGGGCAACGTCGTCTGGCGGCGGTACAAGGTCACGAACCCGTCGATTGCGGCGGCCATGCAGCAGTTCTTCCCCTATCCGTTCGCATTCCGCAATTCGGACGGCACGGCCGCGACGCTCACCACGTCTCCGGTCTGCACGGTCTACTGGTCGGCGTCCGGCTCTCCCCCCTATGACCAGTCGAGTATCGGAGTGCAGATCGATCCAGTCTCGGGGACGGTCACAACGGTCTCGCCGACCTCGCTCGTTTACGGCGGCGGGGTTGTCACGCCACCGACCGACGTCCAGGTCTTTCTGCCGGTGGCCAACGGATCGCTTCAGGTGCAAGCGCCGGCCGGCGGCGGCTACGGCGGCACCCTCTACACGATTGAGGGCATCAGCCGCACCAAGACCGTGACCGTGCGTGACTGGCGTGACTACAGCCTGAACACGAACATGCAGACCTACGCCAACGAACTGTTCGACAGCCTCAAGGACGTCATCGTCGAAGGGACGATCGGCTATCTGGGCCTGCCATCGACGTACCTCGCGCCGGTCAGGCGATCAGTATCACGGGCAGCTCGTACACGACCGGGTACGAATCGCTGACGCTCCCCGTGGCCTCGGTCGATATCCAGTTCAACCCAGGACCGGGCGGCACGTCCTACGCCAGCACGCTCCATTTATCCAACCGCAAAGCGCGGTACTCGGGCAATGTCTTCGTCCGACCCGCCGTCACCGGCCAGCAGCTCGGCCTGGGATCAACTTAACCGTGGAGCGTGGGGCGTGGAACGTGGAGCGTGATGAGGTCCTAACGCCTCACGCCCCACGCCCCACGCCCCACGAATAAAATGAATGGCAGCTTGAATCGCCTGGATCAGCTCGAGGCCCGTTTCGAGCGCCTGCGGCTGGATCTCCAGGACGTCCAGCGCAAGCTTACGCAAGCGCTCCAGCAACTCCGCGACGATCAGGCCAAGTACGTCCCGACCGGCGGCGGCAACGCCAACGCCATCTTCTGGGCACATGCGCCCTCGGCCGTGGCCGCCGCGACCGGCTCATGGCCGACGCTCTCGCCGTCGACATTCACGTCGGACATCTACATCGACCAGGGCGGTGCCCTCACTCTGGCGGCCAGCTCGCAGACCGTGCGCTGGTTCTACAAGGACAGCGCGGCGAGCGGCTCGCTGATTCCCGTCGCACCCACCGACAACGGTGCCAACTGGGACGCGATCGGCAACTCTTGCACAGCGGTTTTAGAGGCGTGGAACTTAACGTGAGAGCGTGGAGCCAGTGAAGACTTGTTAAGGAAATCTGCAATTTTTCACGCCTCACGCTCTCACGCTCCACGCCTCACGTGCATTCTGAAATGAGCGGAATCAACCAGATCGCCGGCAATTGCAACTGCGGAAGCGGCGTGATCTCGCCACCTGCAGTCCCGCGTCAATTCCCGACACGCTCACGGTGACAGATTCACTGGGGACTTACACGGCGACGTGGAATGGGAGCACGTACTGGGTCACGCCGATCTTGTGCTCGAATACTGTCAGCCCGGTCGCGGGATGCACCGGCGGGACGGCGTCCTGCGTGTTCAGCAGTAATAGCGGGCGAACGATCTACGTTTATCAATCGGGTGCGTCAGTGCCGGTACGATGGTGATCTACCGGCAGTATTACTACCTGACCTGCGGGGGCTCGCCCACCTACCAGTACTGCCCGTGCGGGTGCAATCCCGGCACCGCGAATTTCGGGGAGTCTCAGGCCGGGCCGATTGCCGTCACCTGCGGGTCGATCTCCTGGTCAGGGAGCCTGACCCCACCCAGCGGCGTGCCGCTGGCGGACCCTGTCGGCGGGACTGTGAGTTTCCACCAGTAATCTGAGCTAGGGCGTGGAGCGTGAGGCGATTAATGCTGCTCTGAGCGCGCCTACCTTACTGGCCTGTCACATCTAGGGCCCTCGCCGATTCCGCTGGCCGAGGCCATCAAGCTGCACCGGCTGGTGCAGCGCTGCCAGTACCGCTCCACCACCGGCTGCGGCTGCTCCGGCGCTCGCTGCGCCCTCGGTCCGCGCTGGTCTCCCAGCGCGACTGTGTCGCCTGCGTGCGGACCTACGGCGCGGCTTGAGACGTGATCGCGTTCAGCACGGTCTGTGTGGGCTCGACCGGTTACATCAGCGAGGCCGGTTGAATTGTTCTTAAACCAGCTCGAAGTATATCGTCGCGACTTTCTGTGTTGGAGGGTATCAGAGCCCGCGGTTAACCAGGGCGAGCACGTTCCCACGCTGGCGCTCCAGCACCTGGAAGCCGAGGTCACTTAGGGTTGAGAGCATCCGGGCGACCGGCTCGTCACCGAGGTGTTCCTCGTGCGTCTCGAGGATTAGGTACTTCACCCGGCGGCGGAGCACCTCCGATTCTTTTTCGACCATGTCGACCTCTGCTCCCTCGCAGTCGGAGATCAGGTTGATGGCCTCGAAACCGCGCTCATCGATAAGCCGACCGAGCGTCACGGTGCGTACAGTAACCTGCTCCCCGCCGACCTCCTGGAGCCGCCCTTTCATAAAGTGTTTGACAACCGTGAACGAGACCGTCTCGGCGCCGTAAGCCAAAGCAGACGGCACGATCGTGAACATGCAGCGATTCAGGTCGCGGTTCTTCTCCAAGGTCGGAAGAAGTATTGGGTTGCACTCGAGTACCACTGCGCCACGGGGTTTTCCTGTAACTTGTTGATCGCGCATGCGACGCCTCCGATCGACCCACCCAACTCGATCGTGGGGAGCGAGAAATCGAGGTAGCGACGCGACAACTCGAACTCTGGCGTTTCATAGATCCCAAAGAAGAGAGTGCTCTTTTGGCGGGTGGTCACCAGGGGGTTGTCGACCGAAATCATGACCCCGTGCGCTTTCACGCGATTACCGAACAGCTCTACGAGCCTCCCGACGAACCAATTATCCATTTGGAACCGCAGCTTGTACCACCGCAACGCCCCGTGACGATCTGTCGCAACCTCTTCTCATGCAGCTTTCGTCGGTAGGAGGCAAGCCTGGGTTCGGTCAATTTGGTCTCCATACGCCACCTTCGATGTCTTGGGGGATGGTCGTCTTCCGTGTAGGGCCTTGTTCCATAGCGGTTCAATGCAGGTGCCAAAAGGACCTTATATTGAGCAATGCTCCTGGAAATGGCGCGAGAGAGAAGCTCCAAAACCCCGTCCGCGAGGTCCCCACGCACTTGGCTCTTCACAGACCGGGGGCAAGTGGCAACCCGGAAAACGCTGTTATCGAACTCCCTATCAATTCAGCAAACACTGCGGAGACGTACTGAACCAGTGTCATTACTACTTCCTAATCTTAATCGCCTGGACTTTCGGCTGCAAGCCGGGCACCGCAGTAGTGAACCGCTTGTCGATGCCGGAAAGGCTCGTCGACATGAGGCATCTCCATCCGATTCTTCCGAGCCAGCCGGCGATTGATCGAACCGGCTGTCTGCTCACTGGTCCCCGAAAGGCCGATCGGGAAAGGCCATATCCATGATCGGCAGTTTGAGGTCCTCTCTCGAGAGGAGCATCTGGGAGTCGGGATGGGATTGCAGCATGCGAAGGTCTCGGAAGCCCCGCGCGATGGCCAGCTTGAGGTTGGCCGAGGCCTGATCCAGATCACGCTCGCGGACCGACAGGGCGAGTGGTGGAACGGAAGTCTTACCGTAGCCGATCACGGCAGCCAGGCTCGTTTGCTGGAGAGCAAGTGTGGCCAGTTCACCGGGCGGCCGATCTCGCCACAAGGCCACCCGCTGGGCATCAACCCTCTCTGCCTCCGACGTCTTGTTCAGGGCACGCAAGATATGGGCGAGCTCCCAGAGTGCTGCACCTTCCCACTGGCGACGCTGAGCCTCTTCGGTTGCGGACACCGCGGCGCCCGACAGGGATTTCACTGCCTGGTCGAGCAAGGTACGTGCCTTCTCCGACTCTTGCATGTCGGCCAGTGCGCCTTGCCTCCCGGACGAGTGCCGCGCCGAGCCGGACCGGGAGCACGTCATCGCCGGGCGTCGCGGCCGCGGCGCGTTCCAGGAGGCTCCGCGCATCGGAAAACGCCTCACGCGCAGCGGTCAGCCGCCGGCATGGCGCTGGATGTTCCCCAGGGTGGAGAGCGCATCCGCGAGATCGAGAAGATAGGCGCGCTCTTCCGGGCGGGCTGTGTAAAGCTGCCGGCGGATCTCGATTTCTCGCCGGTAATACGGCAACCCACGATCTACCTGGCCCAGGTCGACATACTGCTCGCCGAGATTGTCGAGGGCGGTAACGTACCAAAGCTTGTACTCGTTATCATCCGGCGATAGGGCGATGGCACGCTCTTGTTCTTGCACGGCCCTTTCGAACGCGGGAATCGCCTGGAGGTTGTGGCGCAGCTCGTCATGCAGGTAACCCAGTGCGTTGAAGCTGCGACCCAGTGCTCCGTGATGCCTTGCCTCGTCAGGTCGAGACTGGACGAGCTTTTCAAGAATCTCGATGGACATCTGAAGCGAGGAAAACGCCTTGTCATCCTGATGGGCCCTGTGCTGGATATCGGCAATGGCTTCATAAGTTTCGCCGAGGTTTTCTCGGAACCTGGTGACCGAGGGATGGGCGGCGGCGAGCTCGGTTCGGTACTCGAGCGACTTCTCCAGGGATGAGGGCGTGATCAAACTCGTGGTTTACAATGTGAACGGTGGCAATGTTGTAATGTGAGAGGGCAAGGAGGTTAAGCAGTTTGACCGGCTTGGGGCCGGCGTCCCTGCGCGAGGAGGGAAAGGCAAATCTCCTGGACGGCTTCGAAACTGTGGATCGCATCGACATTTTGAAGCCTCTTGCTGTAAACAAAGCCCAGGACATTGATGATCTCTGCCATCCGCTGCCGATACTGGATCTCTTCGGGATAGCGGTCGATCAACTGCCTGCTGGATCGCTCGGCTTTCACGAGGCTGTGCAGACCTTGATCACCGGACTGAAGCTTCCCCTGGATGATCCCGATCTCCGAGTAACAATCCGCCAGCCGTGCCTGATAGGTGGCCAGGTCGCGCTGCCGCTCCGCGAGCGGCTCGAGGATGGCCTGCGCCTGTTGAACGACGTCATGGCCCCCTGGAGGTCGCCGATTGCGTCTTGCTGCTTGCCAATCGCCAGGTGGCAATCGGCCAGGCGGCCAGGAAACGTGGGATTCACAGGGTCGGCCGCGGCGAGCTCTTGCCAGATGGTCTGCGCCGAGTGGAATGCTTCGATGGCCTCGGCACGAGAATCGATCTCCTGAGTGATCTCTCCCACGCGGAAATAGGCGTTTGCCAGTTGCTGGCGGAGGTTGGGATCGTTGTTCCGCTGATTGACGAAATTCTTGTAGTACTTGAGCGCCGTGTCGAGCAGTTCCTTGCGCAGGCTGCGAATGTCGACGGAGTCTTGCTGCTTGAGGAGTGTGTTCTCGCTAACGCTGGTCAGGTAGTCTTCCACGGCCTTCTGGGCCATGTTGAAGTTAGCTTGGGCCTCCTTGCGGGCGTCGGCCTCGCGGTGGAAGGCGACGGCGAGCTGGGCGTTCTTGGCCGTCAACTGGCCGTTGGCTTGCGCCTGCACCCCCAGCACGGCCCCCAGTCCGGCCAGGGCCACGAGCATGGCCGCACCGATAGCGGTAACCCCTGTTCGATGCCTCGTTAGCCAGCGGGTGAGCGTCCGGGTCCACGATTCGCGATAGGCCGCCACGGCCTCGTCGGCCATCCACCGCTCCACCTCTTCGCCGAGCGCCTTGGGCGTTGCGTAACGGTCCGCGGGGTCCAGGGCCATGGCCTTCTGGCAGACCGCTTCCAGCACCGGTCGATCGATGGGACTAACGACCTCGGCGGCTGGAACTCGCCCCGCTGCACGGCCGGAATCACCTCGACTGCGTGGCCCTCAAACGGCGTCTTCCCTGTCAACAGGCAGTAGAGCGTTGCCCCCAGACTGTAGACGTCTGACCGCGGACTCAAGTGCTCCAGGTCGCCGCGAGCTTGCTCCGGGCTCATGAATGCCGGCGTTCCCAGCGCGCTACCTGGCAGAGTTTCGGTTGACCCGCTGGCCGAGCTGGGCACCAGCGGCCGCTCGTCCAAGGCGCCAGGGTCGGTGCGACCGCGTGCCTTGGCCAGCCCCCAATCAACCACCAGCGTCTCGCCGTGCTGGCCCAGAATGATATTGGCCGGTTTGATGTCGCGATGCAGCACGCCCCGGCTGTGCGCGTAATCGATGGCGTTGCAGACGTCAAGGAAGCGGCGAAGCAGCTTGCGCAGCTCCAGCGAATGTCGGCCCCAGTCGCGTTTCAAATCCTCGTCGGCGTGGTACTGGTCGATGGCCTCCTTGAGCGAATCGCCGCGAATGAACCGCATGGCGTAGTAGGGCCGTCCGCCTTCGTAGGTCCCCAGCCCGTAGACCGGAACGATACCCGGGTGCTCCAGCCCGCCGGTGACCTCAGCCTCCAGCAGGAAGCGGGCGCGGCTGGTGGGGTTGTCAGCGTGCCGGTCGAGAATCTGTCTTGAGCGCGACCTCGCGGTGCAGTTCGGTGTCCAGCGCCACGAACACGGCCCCCAGGCCACCGCGGGCGTGCGGCCGCAGCACGCGGAACCGCTGGCCGGCACTGGTGGTCGAGCCGACGGCGTGGAATGTGGTCCGGTCGACGTCGCCGTCCCTGGTTAAGCCCAGGCCGGAGTCGACATGGCCGACGGTCGGATCGATCGACTCGCCCTCCCTCGCCAGGGTTTCGCGGATCGCGGGGCCGACCGAGATTGCTGCCAGGCTCCGCTCGACGCTGCCACCGTGCTTCTTGAGGTGCAGGGAAACCAGTGCCTCGATCAGGGCTCGCTGCTGGGCGTCGAGTTCCCCGCGGTTCACAAGGTGCTCGGCGAGCGGCCGGCTCTTGTCCAGGGTCCACGCCTCTAAGGCCGTGCCAAGCTGTACCTGGTTAATCAGCCCGTTCTGCGAGGCGAGCAGGCCGAACAGGAGGTCATGGTCGGACGTTGACTTGGACACGCGTCGAGCTCCCCGGTGGATCCATTGCAGATGCGATGAAATATCGTAAGCCCCTGGACCGAGAGCCAGCCCAGCGGCCCCCCAGGGCCAGCAGGCGAATTGGCCTACACGAATTCACCAATCGAGCCGGCTGTCCAGAGTGGGGATCACGTCGCCGTCATCCCAGGCCTCGGTTTCGAAGGCCATCAGTTCAATCTGGTCTTCCTGCAAAGTCTCCGTGGTGATCCCGGCCTTGCGGCAGAGTGCCTCGAGAAACTCCGCGGCAGTCCGCAGTCCAAACCGCCTGGGCACCTCGGGTAGCAGCAGCCCGGAATGTGAGCCCTGGACGACCATGAGCCCATGCCGGCCGAGAACGATCTCACTCGGCCTGATTCGCTGCATCGGCGTCAGTGCGCTGATCCGGATGGTCAAGCCTGGCAGTTCGTCCTCGGTAACGCCAGGGAACCGTGAATCGTTGGTCGCCGAGGAAATCGCCTGTCGGATCACGGATTCGATCAGCGGGCGGTTTGCCCCGCATTCGCCCCGACAGCCCCGCAATTCCCCACTTTCGCGGCGGCGAGGGTGACAAAGCTTCCTCGGTGCTGGAGCAAGGACGGGCAACTGGTTGGATACCCGCAGAGCGCTCTGTGCGCCAGATGTTCCTGGAGGGCTTTCCGGACCGCCTGCAGCGCGAACCGTCTTTCCTGGGGACCGATCGGAAGCATCGGGTTCGCTCGCTTTGCTTGGAACTTTGCCCCAGGAAAGTCGCAGCCCCAAAAGGATCGCGCATGACGACCGAGCTCGGCTCCCTTGGGCCTATGATCCGAATCGTTCTGTGAGTGCATACTTCTCATCGACGCCGATTAGCGCATTGAATTCAGCAAACGTCATCAGCCGCTCGGCCTCGGCCCTGGTTGTTCCGTCTTCCTTCAAGGTGCGATAGACCGACTCAATCGATCGCGCCGAGGCGAAGAGGGCGGTGAGTGGGTAGAGGATAAGCTGGAATCCGAGATCGGCGAGCTGCTGCCTGGGAAGGACGGGCGTTTTGCCGCCTTCGATCATGTTGGCCACGTTGGGCGGCGGCGAGCGTCGGCCGATGGTTTGCAGGTCGTCGAGCGAGGTCGGCGCCTCGACGAAGCTGGCATCGGCCCCGGCCTCGCGGGCGGCTTCCACGCGGCGGATCGCCTCGTCGCGGTCGATGGCGGCCAGGGCGTCCGTCCGGGCGACAATGAAAAAGTCGCGGTCACCGCGGGCATCGACCGCGGCCCGGATCTTCTGGACGTATTCCTGGCGGTCGATGACCTTCTTGCTGCGCATGTGACCACACCGCTTGGGCCAGACCTGGTCCTCCAGGAAGCAGCCGGCGGCACCCGCGGCAATCAGCTCGTGGACTGTCCGATGGACGTTCACCGGGTTGCCGTAGCCGGTGTCGGCGTCGACGATGACGGGAATCGACACGCTCATGCAGATGCGCCGGCCCGGTCAATCATCTCGGTCTGGGTGAGCAGGCCCATGTCGGGCTCACCAATCGCGGTGGCCGCGACCGAGTAACCGGAGACGAAGGCCAGCGGAAAACCGACGCGCTGGGCGATCTTTGCCGAGAGCGTGTCATAGACCCCGGGAAAGGCCAGCGCCCCGACCTGGTCGAGGATGCGGTGAACTCGCGTTGTGGTCATGGTCGGCTCCGGTCAACTCATCGGGCTCTTTACGGTTCGGCAGGGGTCACTCGGGTTATTGGACTTTTTTGTGCCCGCGCGCACAAGAGGATTGAACCCTATTCCCGATCGGCCGCCATCCAGATCGCTCTAACATCGACCGGCGCGTTCGCATCGATTAGGATCGTGAGTCAAGGAAACCGCCTGCTCGTCGCTGGGGCACCAGCACTCGTCTTCTACGCCCAGGAGCCGCCATGTCGGTCATGAGTCACCTGTTTTGCACGCTTCGTCTGGGCCTCCCGGGCTCGCTAGGTCGCGCGGTCATCGCGGTGGCGCTTTTGCAGTCGCTCGCGGCCACGGTGGCAGCGGCAGCCAGCCTGGACGACAAGGCCCCGCCGGGCGATTCTGGGGAGACGAAGACTCTGTTCGACGGCAAAAGTCTGGATGGCTGGAAGAAATGCGATTTCTACAAGGCGGGAGACGTCAAGGTCGAAGCTGGAATGATCATCATGTCCAAGGGTATGTCGATGTCTGGCATCACCAGCACGCGGCGGGACTTGCCGACCTTGAATTATGAGCTTCGTTATGAAGCCATGCGGCTTGCCGGCCGCGACTTCTTCGCCGCGGCGACCTTTCCCGTGGGCAAGTCGTACATCACCCTGGTGAACGGGGGATGGGGCGGCGGCGTGACCGGTCTGTCCAGCCTCGACGGGATGGACGCCTCCGAGAACGAGACGACCAAGTCCTTCCGCTATGAGAACAAGACCTGGTACCGCTTCCGCGTACGCGTGACCGAAAAGATGATCCGTTGCCTGATCGACGACAAGGAATTCATCGCCGTCGTCCACCGCGACCGTCGGGTCAGTACCCGCATCGAGGTCCGCAGGAACCAACCCCTGGGCTTCGCCACCTGGGATAGCGAAGGCGCTTTGCGGCATATCGAGATCCGGCCGCTTACGGCGGCCGAGATCGTCGAGATTGACAAGTTTGAGGAATGAGCGGGTTCAAAACATCATTCCGTGCACGGTTCAAGGTCCCGTTTCGCCCGGAACACGAGGTATGCGTCCTTCATGGAGTCGGAACCGGAACCGTCTGCAAGCGCGGGTTTGAACCAGGCTCCCGAGCCCTTCGTCGCGCACGACCCGTACAGGGTGCTCCGAGATCGCAACTTTCTGCTCATGGTGCTCGCGGGGATGGTGGCCACGGTAGGCAACCAGATGCTGGGCGTCGCCGTCGGCTGGGAGCTGTATGAGCGGACGAGCTCGCCGCTGGCGCTGGGGATGGTGGGCCTGGCGCAGGTGCTACCCGTGATCTTGCTGGCGATCCCCGCCGGGCACGCCGCCGACCGGCACAGCCGGAAGCGGCTGATCGTGTTGGCTCATGGACTGCTGCTGCTGGCGACTTTGGGTCTTGCCTTGCTGTCGACCTGGCGGGGACCCGTCGGCCTGACGTACCTGTTCCTGGTGCTCACCGGGGTCGGACAGGCTGTGAACCGCCCCGCGCGCTGGGCGATCCTTCCCCAGGTAGTGCCGCGTGAGCTTTTGCTGTCGGCCGTCACCTGGAACTCAAGCGCCTGGCAAGTCGCCGCGATGGCCGGACCGGCATGGGGGGGCTGGTCATCGCTCTCTCCGGCGGTGCCGCCACCTGCTACCTGCTCAACGCCGTCTGCTCGGTCGTAGTGATCGCTCTGACGGCCTCCTTGCGGCTGCGCGCCGTGCCGCGCGATTCCCAGCCCGTGACGCTGCGCTCGCTTCTGGCCGGCCTTGGTTTCGTGTTCCGTACCGACTTGATCCTGGCGACCATCACACTGGACATGCTCGCGGTCTTTCTGGGGGGTGCCACTGCGCTCTTGCCGATCTATGCCCGGGACATCCTTGGGATCGGCCCCACCGGCCTGGGCTGGCTGCGCGCCGCGCCGTCGATCGGCTCGTTTTTGACGGCCCTGGTGCTAGCCCACCGCCCGCCGATGCGGCAGGCCGGCAAATCGCTGCTCTGGGCCGTGGCCGGGTTTGGAGTCGCGACCATCGTCTTCGGTCTTTCTACAGACCCCTACCTCTCCTTTGCCATGCTCTTGCTCACCGGAGCGTTCGACAACATCAGCGTGGTGGTTCGCTCGACGCTCGTTCAGTTGCTCACTCCGGACGAGATGCGGGGCCGGGTCTCGGCGATCAACGCGATCTTCATTGCCTCGTCCAACGAGCTGGGCGAGTTCGAGTCGGGCGTGGCCGCGCGCTCTTCGGCACGGTTGGCTCGGTGGTTGGCGGAGGCATCGGCACGGTGCTCGTCGTACTCGTCGTGGCCGCGAAGTGGCCGAACATTTCGCGGCTCGGTTCGTTGTATGACCTGGATGGCCGCAAGAGAGAGGACCAGGCCTTGGGATAGCAAATGGACAAGAACCAACGCTCGGTGGCGACCGTCGGTAGAGCGGTGCGCGTTTCTGCCAGGGAAGACGCATTGTGCTCTGAGGGGAATATCAGAGCAATCTGTCTGGCACGCCAGGGCCAGCGCCCATTTAAAGCGTTGCTCCAGCAAGGACTTTAAGCAGGTAGCTATCGTTCCAACCACAACTTCGCCGTTTCATGACAAGGCTTGTGCGGTCGGGATGCTGCTTCAGGAGTGACAAGGTGAACCGATTGAGCCATGCGAAGTTCTCCCTGCAACGCCGCATCTCGGATTCGTGATTCGTCCTCGCGATACGTCATGTCGAGAACCCAGTGGCAGGTATTTTCGATACCCCAATGACCCCGGACCGCTCGGGCAAACTGCTTCACGCCCATTGCCAAACTGCTGATATAATAGCGGACCTCGATGGTCTCTTTGCCGTCACGAAGGCACCTGGACGTCACCACCCCGATCGTCTTCAGTCCCTCCCACATCGTGAGCACCGGCAAGCTCTTGGGTGCCGGGAGTTGAAGGTAAGTTCGCATCTCCTCACGCCCATGACCCTTCTCGGTCGTCACGTGCTCCCGAGCGTTCGACAAGTCACCCTCGAGCTGTTCGTCGATATAATCGATGACCGCTTGATGCAGCGTCTCCTTCTTCTTCTTCATTGCCAGCACATAGTCGGCCTTGCCCTCGATGATCTGAGCAGCGATCGCCTTTTGGGTTTCCATCGCGTCGATGGTGATGATCGCCCCTTTGATGTCCACCAGCCTCAGAAGCTCAGGAATTGCCGTGATTTCGTTCGATTTCTCAGTGCACGCCACCTGCCCCAGCGACAAGCCGAACTCGCTGGCCCAGACGCTGACCGAATGCAAGGTGCCGAGGCCGTTCTTGCGATCGTGGCTCCGCCGTGCCGTCTTGCCGTCCACCGCCAGAACGGGTTGCTCCACGCCAGTCGCCTCGGCCGCTGTCGCACGCAACGAATTCAACCAGTTCGTAAAACAGGTTCCAAAGGCACCTGGTTGCAGCGTCATCAGCACGCGACGAAAGACGTCCTTACGGGGAATCCCGTTGGGCAAGTCCAGCGTGTTCAAAAGGAACTCTTCTTTCAAAGCAGCCCACTTGCCAATCGCAGTTTGTCCGCTTGCACCGGCCAGCACCGCCATCAAAGCGATGACGACCACGCTGACCAACGGATGTTGCAGATTGATTGTGGAACGCGGATCCTCCAAGTCCGCAAATTGCGTTATGACCTCGTCCAAGAAAATATGTCGACTGTCTGCCATCGGTCGTTCTCCGTGCGCCGTCGTGAATGTAGCAACACAGAGAACGGTATACCAATAAACCGATCAGGGCGCAAGCATCGCAAATTGCCAAGACCGCCTAAGCCTGTGGCTGGCCCTAGTCTGGCACGCCGGTAAAATCGCATCCGGGCGCCGCCATTTCTTAGCTCAGGACCTGGTAGGGCGCTCCGACACCTCGATGGGGAGCCGACTATCGTGCCGCGCACTCTCGACCCTTCGCGCGACCTGCTCTTCGGCCTGCTCGCGCTGCAGACCGGCCTGATCAACCAGGCCCAACTCGTCGCCGCCTTCCATGCCTGGACCCAGGACAGGGACCGACCCATGGACCAGATCCTGGCCGACCAGGCCTGCTCTTCGGCCCCCTGCATGACCCTCGTGGAGGGACTCGTCATCGAGCATCTCCGGCGTCATGGCAACGACCCCGAGCGGAGCCTCGCAGCCATCGGTGTCGGCCGGTCCACTCGCGAGTGTCTGGCGGATCGGCAACGGCGAACTCGACGCCTCGCTCGCCCATGTCGGCTCTGGCTCGACCGACCCCGACCGCACCGCAAGCATTTCGGTGGGCTCGGCCACCTCGAACGGCCAGCGGTTCCGTATCGTGCGGCCCCACTCCCGGGGTGGCCTTGGGGAAGTGTTCGTGGCGGTCGACAGCGAATTACACCGCGAGGTGGCGCTGAAACAGATCCTCGATAAGCACGCCGATGACCCGTTCAGCCGTCAACGATTCATCGCGGAGGCCGAGATCACCGGCGGGCTGGAGCACCCGGGCGTTGTCCCCGTCTACGGCTTGGGTACGGATGCCGAGGGGCGTCCGTACTACGCCATGCGGTTCATCAAGGGCGATTCGCTCAAAGCAGCCATCGCGCGGTTCCACGGCGACGAGCCGTCGGAGCAGGACCCCGGCCGCCGATCGCTCGAGCTGCGCAAGCTTCTGCGTCGGTTTACCGACGTTTGTAACGCCGTCGATTACGCCCACTCGCGCGGCGTGATTCACCGCGACCTGAAGCCAGCGAACATCATCCTGGGCAAGCACGGCGAGACGCTGGTTGTGGACTGGGGACTGGCCAAATCGGTGGGCCGGGCCGATCCGTCGGTCGGCGAGCAGACCATCGCCCCTTCCTCATCAGGCTCATCCGAGACCCTGCCCGGCAGCGCGCGGGCACGCCGGCCTACATGAGCCCCGAGCAGGCGCGGGGCGATCTGAACCGGCTGGGCCCGCGGTCCGACGTCTACAGCCTGGGAGCCACGCTCTACTGCCTGCTCTGCGGCAAGCCGCCGTTCGAGGGGGAGGACGTCGGGGCCATCCTGCGGCCGTGCAGGAGGGGCAATTTCCGCGGCCCTCCCGCCTCGACCCCGGCTCGACAAGGCCCTGGAGGCCGTCTGCCTGAAGGCCATGGCCACCGTGCCCGAGGATCGCTACAAGACGCCGCGGGCGCTGGCTGACGACCTGGATCGCTGGATGGCCGACGAGCCGGTGACCGCGTGGAAGGAGCCGAGGACGCGAACGCTGATTCGCTGGCTGACCCGGCATCGCACGGGCGTCACCGCGCGGCGGCGGCGGTGCTGGTGGGAGTGGTAGGGCTCTCGGCCGTGCTCGCCGTGCAGTCGGCGGCCAACGCCGGCTGTCCGAGTCACTGCAGCGCGAGACGAACGCCAACGCCGAGCTCAAGAGCTCGAAGGCGGCGGTACAAGCCCGCTACGACCTGGCCGTCGAGGCGATCAAGACGTTCCACACCGGCGTCAGCGAGGACTTCCTGCTCAAGGAGGAGAAGTTCAAGGAACTGCGCGACCGGCTCTTGAAGTCAGCTTCGGATTTCTATGGCAAGCTCGGCGCCCTGCTGGGCAAAGAGACGGACGTCGCCTCACGGCGGGCGCTGGCGCAATCAAACTTCGAGCTGGCCGAACTGACCGCCAAGGTCGGCCGCACAGAGGCCGCGCTGGCAGCGCACCGGGCGGTGCTGGCGGCGCGGGAGGCGCTGGCGGCCGAGCCGGGGGCCGACACCGCAGTCAAGACCGACGTCGGCCGGAGCCTGACCGCCATCGCCTGGCTGCTCTTTTGGAGCGGGAAGACCGACGAGGCTTTGGCGGTGTATCACCGTTCGGAGTCGTTGCTGGCGGGCCTGGCGTATTCCGACCCGTCGGTGCGCGCGCTGCGCTGGCGGACTGCCGCTCGCGGATGGCTGGGCTCGTGCTCAACACAGGCAAGCCCGCTGAGGCGTTGGCGATCTGCAAGCTGGCGCGAGCCGACCAGGAAGTGCTGGCCGCGGCCCCCGGGGCCTCAAACGGCGCCCGCCGTGACTTGGCGGCCACGGCCAACGAACTCGGCTTCGTCCTGTGGAAGACTGGCAAACCGGCGGAGGCGGAGCCCGAGTTCCGCACAGCGCTAGCGATCCAGCAGAAGCTGGCCGATGACAACCCCGCCGTCACCGACTTTCGTCGTGAGCTGGCGAACAGCCACACTCACCTCGGCTACGTGCTGTCCGATACAGGCAAGCCAACAGAGGCGGAGACGGAGCTCCGCACGGCGCTGAGGATTGATCAGAATCTGGCGGATGGGAACCCTGCCGTCGCGGTTTTCCGCAGAAACCTGGCTGTCAGCCGACAAGCCCTTAGCAACCTGCTGGTTCGGGTGGGCAAGCTGGCGGAGGCGGAGGCCGAGTGCCGCACGGCGGTGGCGATCTTGCAGAAACTGGCAGACGACAACCCCGCCGACCCCGACGTCTGCAGCCAGCTCGTACTCTTCGGCAGTCAACTCGGCTACTTGATGTGGAAGACTGGTAATCCAGCCAAGGCGGAGGCCGAGTGCCGCACGGCGGTGGCGACCGCGCAGAAACTGGCCGACGACAACCCCGCCGTCACCGATTTCCGCGATTGCCTGGCGAAGAGCAAAGGGATGCTCGGCTTCCTGCTATGGCAGATGGGCAAGCCGACTGAGGCGGAGGCCGAGTGCCGCACGGCGGTGGCGACCCGCAGAAACTGGCCGACGACAACCCCGCCGTCACCGATTTCCGCGATTGCCTGGCGAAGAGCAAAGGGATGCTCGGCATCCTGCTATGGCAGATGGGCAAGCCGACTGAGGCGGAGGCCGAGTGCCGCACGGCGCTGGCGATCTGTCAGAAGCTGGCCGACGACAGCCCCGCCGTCACCTACTTCTGTGATGGCCTCGCCAATGCCCTCAACAGCCTCGGCGGTGTTGTCTGCCGCTCGGCCGGGTGGCCGAGGCCAAGGGCTTCTACGAACGGGCGATCGGCCTGATGGACCTGCAGGTCCGGGAAGATCCAACGAACTTGGCGCCGCCCCTTCCTGGTCTGCTCGCTGCAGCGGCGCGGCTCGACCCTCCGCGATCTCGGCGACCCCGCTGGCGCAGCCGCCGATGTCCGTCGGGCTCTGGAGTTGTACGTCGGGGAGTGGCCGCTTAATGCGGAGTACTTGTTCCAGACGGCCTGCTGTCAGTGCAGCTTTCGGGCCTTGCCGGGCGTGCCAGATCGGGGGTCACGGCGGCCGAAGGGAAGGCGGCGGCCGCGAAAGCCATGGACTATCTAGGCCGGGCGGTTGCCGTGGGCTACCGGAATGCGAACGAAATCCGGATCGAGTCGGCCCTAGACCCCCTCCGCTCGCGCGACGACTTCCGGCTCCTGATGATGGACCTCGCCATGCCGGACGACCCGTTCGCCCGCGGCGATTGAGCGCATGCGCCAGGCGGCGCTCCCCCGCCCGAACCCTCCCCGCGTGGGGAGCAGTGGCCAACCGGAAACAACGGCCCTGGGCCAGGCTCGCCTTCCGCAGGGAAAACGCGGCAGACGCACCTGCGGATACCTTGCCTGGCTTGGGGTCAACTGCTTTGAATTCAAGGCAGGCAAGCCTCCGCTTCAGGCCCTGGGCGAGGAGGGCCGCCGGGAAGACGCCTGGGCCGTGTTCCAAGCCGGCTACCGGGAAGTGATCCTCGGCTGGTGCAGCGTCGCGGCCTCGACCGAGATACAGCCGAGGACTTGACCCAGGAGATCCTGATCAAGTTGCTCGACGCTCTTCCGCACTACAAGCACAACCCAGATCGGGGACGATTCCGGAGCTGGCTGAAGACGGTGGTTCGAGAACGTCCTGGCGGACCATCAGAGGCGTCAGCGGCGACGACCCGAGCCCGGAGGGGTGGGCGGATCGACCGCCCTGGAGTGGCTGAGCGACCTCCCAAGCCCCGAGGTCGTGGAGGAGCTCAGCGTTGCCGTCGACCGCCGGACGTCGGCGTGGGAGGCCGAAGTGCTCGATCGGGTCCGCGCGGGTGGAGCCGACGAGCTGGGCGGCCTTGAGCTAAGAGCGGCGCCTGACGGCTCGGGTGAAAAAGAAACGACGCCTTAAAGAAGAGCGGCTCAGCGCTGACGTGGCTGATCCAGGCCATCGCGGCCCGATACACGAACTGGGCCAACCGAAATCGGATGCCGACTTCGATGCCCTCCGCGCCCGGCCCGGTGAATCTGTGAGACGGACATGAGCTCACAAGTGATGGCGGGGGGACCGGCCCGAGGCGACGCCCCCCCGCCCGAACGACTGCGCCTGCACTCAGCTCAGGAAATGGTGCTGGCTGAAGATATCGCCGATCATGAGGCTCGACTCGATCTGAGGCCAGCCGAAGACGTCGCAGGGTTCCGGTCCGCTCCGTAGCCCGCGCCGGCGGCGGGGTTCGGCCACCGGGGGATCAACATCGGTACCCGTCGCCGGTAGCCGGCGTATTCCGGGTGTGCTTCGGCTAGGTCGCGCTCCTCCCACCGGATGGCAGCCAGGATGTATGCCGTGAGTGCAGCGGCGAACACCAGGTGTGCGGAAGTCATCCGCGGGGTTCCCCAGAAGACCATCAGCCAGCCAACATAGAGCGGGTGACGCACCACCCTGTACAGCGCCGGGGTTGTGAACCGGAGCCGGGTGTAGGGTTGCCCGCGGAAATACAGCCACACCTGCCGCAGGCCAAACAGGTCGAAGTGGTTGATCAGGAAGGTCGCCGCCAGCACGACCACCCAGCCCGTGGCGAAGACCGCGTACAGCAGTACCCGGCCCGCCGCGTCATTGCTCGCCCAGACCACACCGCCGACCGGCCTCCAGTGCCGGAACAGGAGCAGAAGCGCCAGGCTCGAGAGCAGCACGTAGGTGCTCCGCTCTGCGGCCTCGGGGACGAATCGGGCCCACCACCGCTTGAACGCCGGCCGGGCCATCCCGCTGTGCTGGAGGGCGAACACGGCCATCAGCCCCAGGTCGACCGCCAGCGCGGCCCCGATCGACCCTTGACGGGTTCCGTCCAGCCGAGTCGGCGTGACGAACCCGCCGATGAACCCGACGGCGTACAGGGTTGTGACAAGGAACAGGGCGTACGACACCGTGCCATACGCCAGGATTGGGACGCGACGTACCATCTCTTGGCTCCTCTCGTGTTGTGGGCGCAGACTCCCGGGGGCCCAACGTGGGGCTCGGGAGGCCAGGAAAACGCTCTCTGGATTCATGCCCGGTTACACGCCGGGCGAGTTTTCGGAACGGGCGGTCCGGCAGGTCGCCCTCCTGCCGATCGAGCGGGCCGGCGCCGAGTTGGCCCGGCGGGGGCTGGGGTCGGACGAGAAGGCGGTCCGGCACATCGCCGACGACCTGAGGGCGCAGATGCGGGCCGGTCGGACCCGCCACCTGCTCCGCTCCCGGCGCGGCGAATTGCCAGCGCGGGAGGAATACGCGCATCCTACTTCCGGATGAACCCGGGTTTATCACCATCGTTCTGGTCATGTCTTATTCCGGCTGAACAACAAATTGTGGGACCGACGGAAAGTGTAGAGAGACATGGTAGGCCCCGAACTCGCGCGTTCGGGGCCTTTGGCGACATAAGCGATCAAGTGGTCTTGTTGAGGAACACGACCAGCTCGTTGCCGTCGGGTGCGACGGCTATCAGATCGAGTTTGCCGTCGCCGTTGAGGTCGGCGGCTACCAACGCCTCGATCGCGGCGTCGGTGGTCAGGTTCGATGGGTCGGCGAAGGAGCCGTCTCCCTTGCCGGAGAGGACGGAGATCTTGCTGGCGCCAGCTCCCGCGTAGGCAGCGTCCATCAGGCCGTCGCCGTTGAAGTCGCCGGCCACCACGGCCTGCGGCGTGCCGCCGGGCGTGAGCTTGGCCGACGGGCCGAAAGTTCCATCGCCGGAGCCGAAGAGGATCGCGCCGGAGGTGTTGCCGGGGTTGGCGGTCAACACATCCACTTTGCCGTCGCCGTCAAAGTCGCCAACGGTTAGCGACGTGGGGTTGGTGAGTGTGGGGAAGCTGCCGCTGGGAGTGAAGCCGCCCTTGCCGTTGCCGAGCAGGACAGTGATGCTGCCGTGATTGGTCGTGGCGTTTCCTCCACCGTTGGAAACCAGCAGGTCGGGCAGCTTGTCGCGGTTGACGTCGGCGACGGTGATGGCGTTGGGCAGCGACTCGACGGCGATCGTCTTGCCCGCCGCGAAACCGCCTCCGCTCTTGCTGAGGAAGAGTGTAATCTGCTTGGTGTTGCGGTCGGAGACGACGATGTCGGTCGTCTTGTCGCCGTTGAAGTCGAAGGCGGCGATGCCGTTGGGGGCGGCGGCGGAGAGGGCCGTCGGCGCGAGCATGAACGTTCCCTTGCCGTCCCCGACCAGGATGTCAATGGCGTTGTCGACCTGATCGGCAACCGCCAGGTCGGTCTTGCCGTCACCGTTGAAATCGCCCGCGACGATGCCGACGGGGTCCTTACCGACCGCGAACTTCTTGCCCGCGCCGAATGAGCCGTTGCCCTTGTTGAGGAAGACGGTCACGTCGTTGCCGGCCGAGTCGGCGGTGGCGATATCGGGCAGCTTGTCGTTGTTGAAATCCGCGACGACCAGCGCCACCGGCTTGGCGCCTGTGGTGGCCAATTTCGCCGGGCCGGCGAAATTGAGCGTGACGGGCTTTTCACCGAACAGCAATCCGCCGTGCGTCTCGCCTTGGCCGACGGTCACACTGGTCGCCCCGGCGGCCGGCGTGGTGAGCGTAAAGCCGAAGTCCGGCTGGAGCCTCACAACGTAGGTTCCCGGCTTCACCGTGGTGAACGCGAAAGCACCTGTCGCGTCGGTGAGAGTGGTCGGCTCGGTCGACTCGCGCACGCCGTCGTTGTTCAGGTCGAGGTAGACGGTCCGATTGACCAGGCCGGTCTCGGAGGCGTCGCGCTTCTTGTTGCCGTTGGAGTCAAGGAAGACGGTCCCCGAAATCAGGGCGAGTTGCGTGTTCGCAAAATCAAGCTTGGAGAACGTCTGCCCGGGCTTGAGCGTCACGTCGAAGAACCCAGAGGCCGGCGAGTCGATGCGGAACCCGTCGGGCACGTTGAGCTGACCTGGGAATTCGGTCACACGCGTGCTCCCGGCCGGCACGTTGGTGAGTGTGTAGACGCCCGAGGAGTTGGTGACGGCCGTCGGCTCGCCGGGGTCGATCTTGGAATTCTTGTTCTCGTCGATGAAAACGATCCGGCCGGCAATGCCTCCGTCGCCAGAGTCCTTCTTGCCGTTACCATTGATGTCGTTGAAGATCGTGCCAGTGACCGTGCCCACCGCGGGGCTGACGACGGCGGTGGAGGTAGCCTTGGCCGACGGGCCGCCGGTCAGGGTGAAGTGCGTGACGAACGACTTGTTGCCGGTCGCATAAGAGTGGCTGCCGGAGAGAATGACCGTGCCGTCGGACTGGAGCGTGAGCGTGCCGGTGGATTTCTTGTTGTCGCCCCAGTCGATGGTGGCGACGTAATCGCCGGGTGCGGAGCCAGGGATCGGCAGTTGTAGCTGCGCGACGGTGCCGGAGAAGTTCTTGTTCGAGGTGATGTTGATCGTGTGGCCCTGGCCAGAGGCGGAGCCGTTCTCGGTTACCGTGACGACGACAGACTTGGTGCCGGTGGTGGCCCACGTGTGGGAACCGCGCACATCGAACTTGCCGGCGGAGGTCGTCTGGAGCGTGCCGGCGGAGGTAGTGCCGTCGCCCCAGTTGATCTTCACGTCAAAGTCGCTGGCTTTGTCGCCGGAGGGGAGATCGTTGAGCGTCGCGATTTTGCCGGTGAACGGCACGCCCGCGAACGCCGCGATACTCGCCGAGGCCAGGCTGAACTTGGTGTCGGCGACGATCGCCTCGCCCGTGGCTTGACCGAGCGGGCCGCGGGAGTCGGAGAGCGTGACGCGGGTAGGGAAATACCCCTGGTTGCTGTAGGTGTGCGAGCCGGTCACGATCACGGCCGTGCCGGCAGCCGCAACCTTCCCGGCCGAGGTGGTGCCGTCGCCCCAATCGATCTGAGCGCTCAGCCCCGTGGGGCTCAGCTTGTCGAAGCGCGCCACGGTCTGGGTGAAGGAGACTACCTCCTTCGCGGCCAGGTTTAACCCCATCCCGCCGTTGGCCATGGTAAAGGTTGCCATCGTGCCGTTGGCGTGGTGGACGACAACGGTGGCGGTGGCGGTCTGGATGTCAGCCCAGTTGCTGGGCAGGAGGTCGACGGTGTCGCCGGCGGAGAGAGCCATCCGGCCGGTGGTGAAGGTCTGTACTTGCCCGTCAGCGTTGGAGGTCAGGTTGAGCGAGAACATGCCTGCGCCGCCCTTGTTTTGAAGGACGACGTGATCGCGCTGCGACCCCATGAACTGGAGCATCTCCGGCGCCCCGCCGGTGGCGACCGCGGAGAGCTGCGCTTTGCGCTGCACACCCGCCGGCGCGTTGATCACGAGGTCGGCGTTCACCTGCTTGTTCGAGGCGGGGATGAACGTGAGCATGTCGTTGGACGGGTTGAGGCCGAACTTGTCGGCCTGCCCCATCATCGAAGGCACTCCCGAGATCATCGCCATCGCGTCGGTGCCGAGCGATGCCGCGCCGTAGGTGCCGTTGCCCGTGCCGACGATGGTTTGCATGAAGTTGCCGGAGCTCGGGAGCAGGTCGAGTGGAGGCGTGCCCTTTTCCTCAACGTAGCGGACGCCGTTGGGGATTCTGGTATTGGGGTTGGTGTTCGTCGTGCCGTCGGCGTTGAGCAGCGTGTGGCCGGCAGAGTCGGTCACCTGCGTCTCCGTCGCGTTGCCGAACACCATGAATTTGGAAACGAGGCTCTCAATGGCGGAGGAGAGCAGCGTGTGGTTGTTGAAGACCGAGAGCGGAGCGGCGGCGATGCTGCCCAGGCCGCCGCTGGCGGCTCCGCCGCCGTAATTCCAGTGGCCGCTGGAATCGAACGTGATCGTGCTGAGGTCCACGCGGTCGGCGTGGAGGAAGCCGCTCGAGATGCCCGGCACGGTCACGGAAGGAGTCGCCGTTGTCTTCGCTCGCCGTGAACGGGACGTTGGGATCATAGATGTCAAGCGTTTCGCTGCCGTTGGGTCCGTCCTCGACGTTGTAAGCCAGGACGCAGTGGCCCGAAGTGCCGCTCTCCTGGAAGCAAATGGGGACGGGCCGCCCCTGGGCAAGTTCCGATTTCACGGTGCCGATCAGCGGACTGAGCCCGCCGATTTCGTCGGTCGACGATTTGCCCCGCGTAGTTCTCAAGGAACTCGTCGCTGGTCTGCTCGAGGTGGGCGAGCTTGATGTACTGCAGCAGGTCGGCCGACGGGCCTGACGGGCCGGCCAGGTCCCACACAGTCGAGCCGTCGGTGCCGGGCTGCGACGCGAAATCGCCGATCTTCAGCTGCCCCAGTCCCAGGCTCAGCCGGGCCGAGGAAAGGCTAAAGCCGAGGCATAGTCCCGCATCCGGTGGTAACGCCTTATTGATTATGGCGAGTTCCAGATAGGCCAGCGGGTCGGGGATGCCCGTGTTCACAGTGCAATTCACGAGGCCGAGGCTAAGGATGCCGCAGGCATCGACGCTGATGTGGGTCTGGTCTGCGCCGAACACCGCGGTCAGGTCGTCGAAGCTGAAACCGCTCAGGCCGGTGATGTCGTTGACGAACGAATAACCGTCGACGTTGCGGTAGCTATCGACCGTGAACGTGGGCAAGAGCGTCGTGATCCGATGGTTGGGGGAGACGACCACAAGTTTCCCGGTGGTGGCATCCTCCGAAACTTGCAGGTCGAACGTCTGGCGGCCGGTGCTGTCGGTCTGAAGGTTCATCGCGCTGGCGGGGGCCTGGTCGTTGCCGAAGTAGAAGATGTCGCCGGAAACAAAGTTCAAGCCGGTGACGTGAAGGATGGTCGCTGCCTGGTCGAATTGTGCCGTCCTGCCGTGCGCGTTGACGAGGTTCTGGCCGGCGATGGAGATGATCTCCGGGTCGGCCACGTCGGCGAAGTCCTGGCCAGTCAAGTTCTGGCCCGAGGTGAGAGTCACGAGATGGAGGTCGTTCGTGGGGCTGATCACGGCATGGGGCGGGGTCACGAGCTCCATGACGCGGTAGTTGCCCGGCAGCAGACCGGCGAAGGTATACGCCCCGTTGGCGTCGGTCTGGGTAAGGCGATCCCCGGCGTCGAACTTGCCGTTGGCGTTGAGGTCGAGGAAGACGTCGGTGTTCGGCACGCCCCCTTCGCCCGCGTCGCGCTTGCCGTTGGCGTTGGCGTCGTTGAAGACCGTGCCCGACACGGTCGCCCGCAGAGGCGCGACCGCCGTGATGAAATGCCCCAGAGTCCCGCCGGCGATCGACTTGCCGGAGGTAGACTTCACCACGTTGTCCTTCAGCGTGACGGTGTACGTCCCGTCGTCGGCAAAGTCCCACGTCCCGCCGGGCGCGTTGATCGTGTAGGTGGCCGTGAGGTTCTTGGAGTTGCCCGAGGTCGTTGTGAGACTGGCGGTCTGTGAGAAGTTGGCGGGGCCGGTCACCTGGATCGCCTTGGCGAGCGTGCTGGCGTCAATGCCGGTGCCGTCGGTGTAACTGACGACGAAAGAATAGGTCGTCGTGCCGAAGATGCTAATGTTCGGCGCGGAGGTGAGCTTGGCCTGAGGCGGCGCGACAGGGACGGGCGTGAGGAGGAACGCGTGCTCCTGGCCGCCCTTGATCCCGGTCGCGCAGATCTGGCCGACGTCGTTGATCCCGTTCGCTTGCTCCAGCGTGACGCCCGACCCGGCGGGCAGCAGGCTGCTGAGTAGCGTGATCGCGCCGGTATGGTCCTTGACCCAGGCGACCGGGTTGAGGTTCAGCACGTCATTCCCCACGACATCACCCAGCGAGTTGGCCGCGCGCGCCTCGCGGTTGATCGTGCCCTGCGCGGTGGCGCCCGTGATATGACCCAGGTCGCTGACGGTGGCAGAGTTGGCGGCGGTCGGAATCGTCCACAGCACCGCGTGCCAGTTGCCGGAAGAATCGAGAGCGAACCCCGAGGCGAACTGCGTCCCCGAGCCGTTGGGCGCGGAGATGCCGGTCGCGACGCTCTGGGTTTGGTTGGGGATCGCGGGGAGGGGCACCGAGGAGTCGGGCGTGTTGATATCCTCGACGACGGCTTCCGAGAACACGGGGGTACCCTGGTTGGTCACATGTTCCAGGTTGGCCACGGCCCTGGTCCCGCCGACGGCGACCGCCTCGCCGAAGGTGAGGAAGGTATCATCAAGGCCAATGATCGTGCCCGACGGCGGGTCGAAGGAGTACCCAGATTTGGCGAAGAGGTCGATCTCGTTGAAAAGTGCCTGCCCGACGATCACGCCGGTATCGCTGACGCCCCTGGCGGTCAGTAGAGTCGCCAAGGTGTTTGGCGGCGGCGCGTTGGTCAGGTCGGTCATCGATCCTCCGGACGGGACCTCGAAGGGTTGGGCGATTGCTGTCGGGGTGTCCGCGTCACCCACGATGTCGCCGAGGATGTTGATCCCCAGGGCCGTGCTGGTGGTGCCGCCGAGCGTGCCGAGGTCCTTCCCAGGCTGTCCGGGGCTCCAGAGGACTGCGTGGGACGTGCCGTTGGCGAGCTGCGCCTGGCCGACCACCTGCCCCTTGGCGTTGATGGCGTTGGCCAGGCTGCCGTTCCCACCGAGGGTGCCAAGGTCCACGACGGTGTAGGTGGTGAGCAATTGCCGAGGCTCCATCGATTCGATCGCGAGCCGCGTTCTGGTCCGACTCCTCCGCTTCAGGCGCTGGTCGCGGAGATTTCGGGCGTCGTGAGATTTTGAACCGATGGCATCAGAGAACACGGGAGAGAGATTGTGACGGAGCATGATTCCACCCCCCATAAAGCGATCCTGATGATGCAAACGCAACGGTCGACCACGTGACCGGCCGCTCGACCCCTCGACCGGGTCAACTCCGGTGAGGCGGTCGAGAACGACTCGCTCTCAGGTGAGACCTGCGCGGCGGTCGGCGTCGTAGACAGGTCAGTTCGACTATTTCGAAGACGAGGTCGCTCGTTCCTCTGGTGTTCTCGGCAGAGGCACGCGTGCTCAAGGCTGGCCGGCCACGTCCTTATCCCGATGCGTTGCTTTCGATCCCAGGCCTTCGGTCTGGTCCAGGAAGATCAAGCGAAAGCACAGGTGGGCGATACCCAGGAGGTCGCCGTGTTGGAGACGGCCCACCTCGACGCGGCAGCCGTTGATCCAGGTCCCATTGGTGCTGCCCAGGTCGCGAACGAGGACCTCGCCGATGCCGAAGGCCAGGCAGCAGTGGCGACGGGATACCCGCGACGAGTCGAGACAGACCTCGCAAGCCCGATAGCGGCCGACGAGTGTCAGCGGGTTATAGAGGCGGAAGGAGGCGTTCCCGTCCAGTGAGACGAAGCGGGGGAGCATGACCAGGACCGCCAGTCAGGTCGGGGCGAAAGTCAGTCGCGGGGGAACCTGCGGCAGGAGCTCGTCCCACGTGCCAATGTGCACGGTTGCCTCCCCACGAAATTAAACCTGCGCACCGGACCGCGATGGGGACACGGGCAGCAACAAATCTAATCGATCATGGGTGGATGGGCTCAATCATGGCGGAGGCTTCGCGCCGAAGGATCTCGAGCTCGAGACGAGTAATCCACGACGCACCGGGTGTTTGCATGGCGACGGGATCGACCGCCATTCCGAGCCGCAGCCAGCGCCGTGCCTCCTCGGCATGCCCCAGTTGGTGATGGGCCATGGCCAGGAACAACGCGTCATACTCCGTGCCGTTAGCGCCGTGGACCTCGACCGCTCGGTTCAGCTTCTGCACGGACGCCTCGAATCGCCCGGCGCGGTACAGGATGGCGCCAAGCGTGTTCAACTGGTCGTTCGTGGGGCGGCTGTCGACGGCCATTTCGGCGAGGTGGACGACCCGCGAGTAGTCAGCGACGGCCCTGGGCCCGAGGGCGCAAACCCACGCAATGTTATTGTCGGCAGCCGGCACAAGCTCCCACGCCTCGAACATTCGCACGAGTTCCCGGCACGCCTCGCCGTAGGCCGCCTTATCTCCCCGAGCCAGGCGGAAGAGCGCCCGGCGAGCGTAGGCGTCGACGTGTCGAGCCCCCAACGAGAACGCCTCTTCGAAGGCCAAGGCTGCGTCGTCCCAACGCCCCAGGCGGCGAACTCCTCGCCGCGCACCAGGGGCGCCATCCAGGCGCTCCTCGACGACGATCTGTTTGGGGGTGAGCATCGGGCTGGCGACTGGGAGGGCGCCTGTTGCCGCAGGCCAATCCAATCTAACCGATTCCAGCCCGCGGCGGATCGCTTCCAGATCCCAGACCTCGGCGCCGCCGGCGGCCAGCACCACGACCAGCAGACGGTTGTCGGGGCTGAAACGGAGCGCGGAGACGTTCTTCGGTTCAGGGGCCTCGAGGGTCGCCAGCTCCCGGCCAGACTCGGCGTCGACAAGTTGCACCACACTTCTCGCTTTTGTGATTGCCAGCACGCGGCCGTCGGAGCTGAAGGCCGCCTGGCCAGGTAGGCCGATCGCCTGGCTTCTGCGGATCTGCAGGCGCCGGGTCCACGAGCCGAGGTCCCAGATGGCATATTCGTCTCCCGACGCCGTTACCAGCGACTGGCCGTCCGGACTGAAGAGCACCTCGGCGCTGCCCTCGACAGCGAGCTCGCGGGCCAGAGTACCGCGGTGCGCGTCCCAGACCTTTACCCCGTTACCTTGCCAAGTGCCCGTGGCGACCCAGCGCCCATCTGGGCTCTGGTCCAGCCGCTCCAGGTTCGGGTGCCCGGCGAGGGTAATGGGCGGGTCGCGTCCCCGCAAGTCGAGGACGACCACGCGGCCGAGCTCACCGTCGAGGACCACGGCCAGGTTCCGGCCGTCGCGGGAGAGTCGAACCCGCCCGGTGGGAAGACCGGCGGGAGACCCCAATGGCTCGGGAGCGCCAACCCGGAGGTCGCCTGTCGCCGAACGTCCGACTGGCCAGCGGAGCAGACCGGTCGCCCCGCTGGTGATCAGGAAGGACCCATCCGGAGCCGCGGCGATACCCACGGTCCCAGGAAGGGCGACGAACGCCGCCGCCTCGCCGCCCGGAACCGCCAGGCGCACGCCCTTAACACCCGTCGAGGCCAGCACAACCGCCCCAGCCAAGAAGTCTACCGACCAGCCCCATTCCCCGCCGCGCTCGGCACCGCCGAGCGATCGGCACTCAACGCCCTCGGCGACCTCCCAAGACCAAGCCGAAGCACCGTCGAGCCCCGGCCCGAGGAACCTGCCGTCCTGGCTGAACCGGAGCGGGCGAGCCTCGGGCAATGGACATCTCACAAGCTGCTCGGCCGCCCCGATATCCCAGAGCCGCACCGTCCCGTCCCAGCTCGCACTGGCCAGCAGCCGCCCTCCGGGATGAAACGCCAGCGAGACGACTGTGCCGTCGTGCCCTTGAATCGCTCTGGGAGGTCGCGACACATCGCGTGAATCAAGCAGTCGGATCGTACCGAGCACGCCTCCGACAGCAAGCCAGCGGCCGTCCGGGTGCCAATCCACGGCGAACTCGGACTCGGTCAAGGCCCAGCTCGCCGCGATCGTTCCGTCCCTGACGTCTCGCACCTGGACCCCATCTCGCGCGCCCGGGCTGACGGTAACGATCCTCGCACCAGTCGAATCGAAGCGAATGGATTGCGGCACCGGCCCAGGTGGGAAGCGACGCACCTCCCGTCCCCGTTCCAGGTCGTACAGGAAGATCGAGCCGTTGCGACGACCCGCTGCGAGCGTCCGCCCGTCAGGGACGAAATCGACAGCGTCGCCGCACACGCCGTCGGGGACGTCCAGGAGTTTCTCGGCTGCGCCTCGTGTCCCAGACCACGAGGACGACTTCTCCGCGCTCCTCGTGCTTCACGGCGAGGTAACGGCCGTCACGGCTGAAGCGAAGCATGACGACACGCGGGCCATTGCCGGGCAGTCGGACCTCATCGCCGCGTGGATCGGTGCTTCGGATGAGTACATCGCCTTGGGGTGTGCCGCGGGCCATGCGTCCGGAGCTCGGGTCGAAGTCGACCCCGAGAAAGCCGCCCTGTGGGCCATCGTCCCACGCCCGGACGAGGCGGAGGTCGGGTAGGGCGAGACAGGCGATCGCCTCGTTTCGCAGTTCTAGGAGGCGATCTCCGGGCTGGTCCAAGAGTGCTGCTGCCTGGATCCTCCGCAGGCCCTCGAAACGTTGGCCTGCGAATCGGCCGCGGCGGCCGGCGCGGGCGTTTGCAACGTAGGAGTCCAGAAGTTTGCTGACCGCACGGCCTTCCGCCAGCTCGGTGCGCCAAAGGTTCGTCATCGTCGCCTCGTGCTGCCGGCGAAGCCGCAGGTCGGCGACGACGATCACCGCTACGACCAGGGCGAGCATGCCGGCCAAGGCGGTGCCGAGCGTCGCGAGCCCGGGGTTGCGACGAGCCCATCGAGTGAGGCGCTCTGTCGAGCTGACCCGACGGGCCGCGATTGGCCGATCTTCGAGGAAGCAGTGGAGGTCCTCGGCCAGGTCGGCCGCATGCAGGTAGCGATGCTGTGCCTCCTTCTCGATGGCCTTGTGGACGATGGTCTCCAGGTCCACGGGGATCGCGGGATTGAGACTGCGCAGGCGGGGGGCTCGACCCGGTTGACCTGGTACAACAGGCCCTCGCGGTTCGAGGAGTCGAACGCGGGCCGCAGCGCCAGCAGCTCGTAGAGCGTCAGGCCGAGGCTGTACTCGTCGGACCGGCCGTCGCACAGGCCAAGGAATCGCTCCGGGGCCATGTATCGGATGGTGCCTACCAGATCGCCCGTCCGGGTCAGGTCCTCATCGTCGACGGCCTTCGCCAGGCCAAAGTCGGACACCCAGGCGACGCCGTGGACATCGAGCAGAATGTTCGACGGCTTGATGTCGCGGTGGAGCGTCCCCTGCTGGTGCGCGTACTCCAAGGCCTGGGCCACCTGGAGCCCGATCCTCGCCACGCTACGGGCATAGCGATCGTCCGAGTCAGTCGCAAACGGCAGAGCCGGGTGGATCGCGGTCTCGTCCACGTCTGGGTTCGGCGATGCCCGCTTCTTCAGCCGTCGGACCTCCTCGAGCACCTTGTCGAGGCTGAGCCCGCGGATGAACTGCATTGCGTAGTAGTGGAGACCTTCGCGCTCGCCGACGCTGAAGACCGGCACGATGTTGGTGTGATGAAGCTGTGCCGCCGCCTTGGCCTCGCGGAGGAATCGCTCCATGACCTGGGGGGACCGGGCTGTACCCGGCGCAAGCACTTTGATCGCGACGTGCCTGTTGAGCGATTCCTGCTCGGCCTCGTAGACGATCCCCATGCCCCCGCGGCCCAGCTCGCGCAGGATGCGAAAGTCGCCAAGCCGTTCCAGGCCCGGTCTGCCGCCGGGCACGCCCGCCTGTCCGGCTGTGGATGTCGCGTCGACGTCCAGCTTGAGATCCTCGACGATGAGGAGCGCCGAGAGAAGCTCCCCGAGCTCCCCGGCACGTTCGGGAGCCCTCGCGAGAAACTCGCTCACGGCTGGCCGCTCGCCACTGCGCATCCGGCCGAGGAATTCTTCGGCCAGAGCTTCGAGCGGGTCGCGGAGTTCCTCGAGGTCAGGTCCGGGCGAGCTTTTCGAGTCGCTCGGATCGCGCTCGATCTCCGGCGTGTCAGCGTTCAACCCGGTCCCCCTGCTCGCGTCGAGTCCACGAGGCCCGGAGCGTCAGCGATGGAGGCTCTCAGCCGTATCATCGCCCGGACGTACCGCTTACTCGCCGCGGCCTTGGTCAGACCGAGCACCGCGGCGACCTCGTCGTTCTGCAATTCCTCGAAGTGCCGCAGCGCGATCACCTCCCGGTCGATCGGGTCCATCGCGTTCAGGACCTCCTGCAGTCTTAGCTTCATCTCGGTCCGCAGGGCGGCCCGGCTGGCCGAGGTGATCTGCCCGAGCAGCTGGGCCGCCAGCGAGACGGAGCTAGCTTCTGGGAATGCTCCGTGGTGCAGCGAGATCTCTCGAGTCACGTCGCGCATCGCGGCGCCAAAGTGGTGCCGGTGGACGCGCAGGAGCCGCTCGCCGACGATCATCCGGAGCCAGACGAAGAACGGGATCGCCGCCTTGCCCGCGTATTCCGGCAGCCGCTCGGCCACGTCGATATAAGCGTCCTGCAGCACATCGGACGGGTCGACGCGCCCCTGGAGTCGCCGGTCGAGGCGGAGTCGAATCATCTGCCGCAGCCGGCCCCGACAGCAGGAGAACAGCTCAGCGAGCGCCTCCTCCTCTCCCAAAGCCGCACGCCGGACAAGGTCGTCGATGCGGTCCGTCTCGCGGTTCACGCTCGAGTCTCCGTGCGAAATCCTGCGCAACACGTTAACCGGAAGACTGGAAGATGCGGCGGAATGATGATTGTATCCTTGGCGTCTCGCGCACGGCAATCGCACTGTCCTTTCCCATCGAGCCTCGGTGGTGCTTGAGTTCGGCGCGAATCCGACGTCGAGCGGGAGTGGAAAACCCCAACTTGGTTGGGGGAGAATCAAATACCCTGAATGCAGGCGCGAAAGACGAACTCGTAACCCACTCCACTTCTAAGAGACGGAGATCCGCCATCATGGCAGTCAAACCGATTCCCGACGGATACGCCACGGTCACGCCCTACCTGATCGTCAGGGATGCCGCCAGAGCCATCGAGTTTTATGTGAAAGCGTTCGGAGCCATCGAGCTTTTTCGCCTGGCCGACCCGGGTGGAAGGATCGGTCACGCCGAGATCTTGATTGGCACATCGCGCATCATGCTGGCTGATGAATTCCCCGAGATGAATGTGAAAGGACCGCAGACGCTCGAGGGAACTTCCGTGAGCTTCATGATCTATGTCGAAGATGTCGATGCCCGCTTCAAACATGCCATCGCCGCCGGAGCCAAGGTGCACCAGCCGGTAAAAGATCAGTTCTACGGCGACCGCTCCGGCTCGTTGACCGATCCCTTCGGCCACCACTGGACGCTCGCGACTCATGTGGAGGACGTCTCGCCCGAGGAAATGAAAGCACGCTTTGAAGCCGTCTCAAAATCAACGGCCAAGGCTTGAGCACAAATACCTGGTGAACAGAGGTGGCGGAGCGACACTGTACAATCCCGAGCAGCAGGATGATCCGGCCTCGTGGCAGGAGTTTACCACCAGGTTCATTTCCCGGTTTCAATCGCTGACCGTGGCCGAGGCTGACGGCTCGGCCCTGCTGGGCCGCAAACCTTCACTCGGCAGCGTCGAACTGGACCGGTTTCTGCTCAACAAGTGAATTCTTTTGACCGGTTCGCATGCCAGACAGGGCAGTTGGGGCATGGTTGTCGGCCCTGTGTCACTGCCGTCCCTTCAAGGGTATCGTGCGCGGAGGATCATCCTGGCCTGGACGAGATTGGCCAGCTTTGCCCGGGCGATCTCGAAAGCCGTGATGGGACTATCCGCGAAAGTCGCGAAGCCGCAGTCGGGGTTCAAGAGCACACGCTCAGGGCCAAACAAACGAATGGCTCGCTCGGCCCGAGCCACGATCTCGGCGGCGGGTTCGATCCGGTCGGATTTCTGATCGACCACGCCCACGCCGATTCGCAGATCTGTTGGCAAACTCCTCAGGACCTCAATCTCGCCGGCCCGGGACGTGCACAACTCCAGGAACAGCGTACCGACAGGGATTGATGAGAGTAGTGGAACGAGCGGCGCGTAGTCGCCGGCCAGGGCGGCTGACTCATCGCGGGTCCAGTTGCCTCGGCAGACGTGCAGGGCCAGCCGGTGGCGGGGGAAATGCTCCAGGGTTCGCAGCAAGAGCGACCGGGCGAAATTAGAGCTCTTCCGCTGGCGGACGCTTTTCTCCCAGGGCGCCGCACATGAACGAGCGGTTGCCTGCCGCACTGCGGCCATGAACGACCTCGGTCAATACCGGCTCGTCGAGCTGCACCAGCGCGGCGCCCGCCTCGAGCAGCTCCTCGATCTCCTCGCGGAGGATGCGGACAAGATCGTCGGCAAGCGACTCGCGCGTCTGGTAAACGCGGTCCGAAACGCACTCCAGCCACATCGTCCGGGTGAGCAGGTAGGGGCCCGGCAGCGCGATCTTCACCGGACGATCCGTCAGCTTCTGGACCGAGAGAAGCTCAAGAGCGGCGAGCGGTCGCGCGGGGCTCGCGCCAGGCGGCCCAAGACGGCGGGATGCCTGACCGACTCGGCCGGGACATCAAGAGCGCGCAGCTCGCGCGCGAACTCGTCGGGGTGCTCGACGTACGGCAGCAAATCGACGATCGGGATGAGCTGGCAGTTCTCCAGCCGAGCGCCGACGAAGCTTGCGTAACTGTCGCGGTGCTGTTCGCCATCGGTCACGACGTCCACGCCGGCCTGAAGTTGTGCCTTAACAACCCGGGCGACCGCCCGGTCGGCCAGGGTCGAGAACTCCGACTCGCCAAGCCGGCCTTCGAGCCGATCGTGCAGCGCTCGCAAGAGCCAGTCGGGCCGGGGCCAACTGCCGATGCCCATGACCGAGAGCGGCGCGATCTCGGGTACGACTCTTCTGGTCCAGCCGGCACTCACAGGTGACATTGTCTTTGTCTCGGCTGCCGACCCAGGCAAACCGGCGGCCACCGCCTCGGCAGCGACCGGATCGAACCGATGCTTCGAGATCAGGAAACTCCATGAGCCCGCTGCGCGATCATGCCAGGTGGAAACCAGCTCGTTGCCGGTCAGCCGGCACCAGGCAGGTAGGTCCTCGGCCACCGAGGGCTCCGTCGAGCGGATCTCGAGGAGCTGGCCGGACTCCAGGGGGTCGATGTGGCGACGGATTTGGAGCAACAAACCGCTGCCGCAATCCAGAGTGCCGCCATCAAACCGGACAGCCGGCCTGAGCCTATCAATAGCTGACACAGGCCGCCCCTTGAGCCAGGAATTCGACCAGCCGCGCACCGCCGACGATTGACCCGCTGGGGATGAGCTGGTCAGGATCAAGTCCTCGTTTCTTGAAACATGGGGAACAGACAAGGATGGTCCCGCCGGCATCGACGAAGCTGGACATCAATTGCTTGAGCGGCAGGAAGCCCTCCTCGTGAACCGCGTCGGCAACGCCCTCAACGGCCAGGCGAACCCCCTCGACGCTCAGGAAGACCATGGTTTCTTGTCCAGAAGCTACGGCAGCACCCGCAACAACGAAAGCGACCGTCGCCCGATCGGGATCGTCCAGAGAGCGAGTCAACGAGACGCAGAACTTTCCAGCCATGATTTCCTCAATCCTTTCTTCGCTCGAGATAATAATAAGGATGGGCTGCAAGGACCAGTCGATGACCGGTGAGCCGGCACCAGGCCGGAACGTCAACGGGTGCCCCCTCGTCCCGGGTCAAGAGCCGGAAGAACTGCCCGGGTGCCAGCCGCTCCAGCCGGCCCTTGAGCGCCAGCAGCATCGGCCCGCAGGCCAGGTCGCCGGCGTCCCAGGCATCGTGATGCGGAATCAATTCCACATTGTCGTCCCACGCTCATGGTTTACGGGTCGACTCGCATGCACCATGATAGCTGAATTGTGGCCAATAGGTTGTTGAGATTCCTCTTTCCGCCACGGAGATTCCCCATGAAGCGTGCTCTGTAGAAAACCCCGAATCGTGCAATCATTACGTTATGCGTTATGGCCTTCAGAATGATCTCGCGGCACTGGCTCCAGTACTGGTGTGCCCGCAACGCAGAACCGAGTCGTCGCTTGATCATCGAATTGACGGTCTCTACTTGCCATCGTTGTCCGTATTTCGGCTTGTATCGAGCGAATCGCTGTTTCATCACGCGGCGCCAACGCCCTACCGGCGGCTTGTCCGTCGGCCGGCCCCGCGTTGGCGGAATGATCGTCCTGACACCGAAGGACCGCACAGCGACGTGGGCCCACTCAGCGTCGAAGCCAGCGTCAGCCAACAGTGTGCCAATCCGCGCTCGGAGGACTGCTTGACCCATGCCCTGCGGAACTGCACCAAGTCAGAGCACGGGCCGCGGCCGGGCACCGCAGCCAAGATCATGTGGCTCTTGCAATCGACCACCAGCACGGCCTTGGGGTACTTGGCGTAAGTGATTTCCTGGCTGCGATCACCGCTGCTCGAGCGCCGCTTGACGTAATACCGACTCACGTGCCGCGACTCCAGCCCCGTGCCATCGACGGACGCCCGGGGGACGCGCCATTTGCGGATTTTATCCCGCAGCGCCTTATCCAACACGGCATCGAACATCTTCTGCCCTGGAACTCTCTTGAGGAGCCGGGCAGCCGCTTTGTGAAACGTGGTGAAGTGGGGAACGACCTTCAGTCCAATCAGACTAGTGAGGTCGGGTTGGTCAGCCAGATAATCAGCCAGCCCCCGATAGTCAACTCGGAGGAACTCCTTGAACACCAAGCAAGCCAACAGTTGCGGCTGTGTGAACTTCTTGGGGCTGAACTTATGGCGGTGAGGTGGCAGGGCTCGGCAGGCGGACTCGTACGCAACCTGCAGAACGCGGCGCGGAGATTTGCTAGTCGTCACATTTGATTCTACGTGGCAAGTTCCAGCCAGGTTCTGCCTTCTACAGAGCACATGAATGCAGTTTTGTCATGACCATGCTCGCGGCTGTCATGTGCTCGTCCTTGACGTTGGGTGCCGAACCCAAGGACAAAGCTCCGGGGCTTGATGGAACATGGGTGCCCTCGTCGGCCGAGCTCGCCGCCAAGAAGCTCCCGGCCGACGCCATTGCGAGCTGGAAGCTCGTCGTAAAGGACGCGGACTATACGTTCACATCCAACGAGCCGACCGACAAGGGAACAGTCAAGGTCGATCGGTCTGCGAAGCCCATGACGATGGACATCAAAGGCGTGGACGGCCCCAACAAGGGGAAGACGATCCTTGCCATCTTCGAGCTCAATGGCGACATCCTCAAGGTCTGTTACGATGTGGGCGGGCAGCAACGGCCGGCCGAGTTCCAGTCCAAGGAGGACACGTCGCTGTTTCTCGTACATTACAAGCGGCAAAAGCCGTGACTGCAGGGAACGCCCATCATCAGCGACAACCGCCCACTGTTCATCCTCATCCCAGACACGCGGTCATTTCGTGTGGTGCTGCGCCGGGGCGGCGGGGGTCGCGTCAAACTGGATCATGGCCTTCGCTTCTTTGTAGGCCAGCCACATGATCACGTCGTTCTCGTCGCCACCGCCGAGAAGCGGTTTCTGCTCGTCGAGGGGCAGCGGTTTCATCTTCGCGATCGCTTCGGTCGCGAGCTTGCGGGCAAGGTCGGTCTTGCCCTGTCGAAACAGGCCCATCGCGCGGTAGAACGCTGAAGTGCTTGATACAGTGTTATTCTTACCTGGATCATTCATCGCCGCGGTCAAAGCGGCGTCGGCTTCCGCGAAGTGTCCGCTCCGGTATTCTGCCATGCCGAGGGCCATCTCGAGATAAACCAGCCGCTGGGAACCTTTTCCATGTTCCACCGCGCGACGGGCGAGAACCAGCGCGGTTTCACACCGCTTGGGGTCGGCCTGGCGCAGGCTGCAAGACTTTGCCGCATGGTCGGCGACCTCGACATCTTTCGTGTCTTTCGCGAGCGAAAGAAGCTTCCCACAAGTCGAGGAAAACTCCTTGTCCTGCCCAAACCACGCCTGGAGGGCAGCGACCCTCAAATAGTCGTTGGACAGGCCACCGCGGAGACCGATGTCAGAGGGGTTGTCGTCGACCAGCTTCTGCCCGATCGCCAGCGCCTTGCGGTACTCGGCCTCCGCCTCCGCTGGCTTGCCCGTCCCCGACAGCAGGATGCCGAGGTTGAAGTGGCTGTCCGCCAGGCTGCTGCGGGTCCAGGTGACGGCGGGGTAGTCGTCGGCCAGCTTCTGCCGGATCGCCAGCTCTGTGCGGAACTCGGCCTCCGCCTCCGCCGGCTTGCCCGTTTTCGACAGCAGGTTGGCGAGCGCGAGGCTCCACGCCAGGTGCAGACCCAGGAGGGCGCCCCGCTAAGCGGCCGCCACTCGCGGAATTCGGTGACGGCGGGGCTGTCGTCGACCAGCTTCTGCCGGATCGACAGCGTCTTGCGGAACTCGGCCTCCGCCTCCGCCGCTTCCCTGTACGACAGCAGGAGGCCGAGGTTGAAGTGGCTGTACCCCAGGCGGCTGCGGAATTCGGGGACGGCGGGGTTGTCGTCGGCCAGCTTCTGGAGGATCGCCAGCGCGTCGCGGAACTCGGCCTCCGCCTCCGCCGGCTTGCCCGTCGTCTCGCAGCAAAAAGCCGAGGTTGTTGCGGCTGTTGGCCAGGCTGCTGCGGAAATCGGTGACGGCGGGGTTGTCGTCGGCCAGCTTCTGGTAGATCGCCAGCTCCTTGCGGTACTCGGCCTCCGCCTCCGCTGGCTTGCCCGGGTCCGCGCCAGGTCAGCCGAGGTTGCCGTGGCTCCGAGCCAGGCGGCTGCGGAATTTGGTGACGGCGGGGTTGTCGTCGGCCAGCTTCTGGTAGATCTCCAGCGCCCGGCGGAACTCGGCCTCCGCCTCCGCCGGCTTGCCCGCTTCCATCAGCAGGACGCCCATGCGGAGCGATGGTGTCCGCCAGGTCGTAGCCAGCGTCGTTGGAGGCTTCGGGAGCGGCGGCCAGCGCCTCCTGGTCGGCGCGCGCCAGCCGGAGGGCCGCCAGGGCGTCGGCGGAACTTCTCCGTGGTCTTTAGCAGAGCCAACCCATTTGCATCCGGCAGTCCGCCAGCACGGCCCGTGCCGACGGATCGGCACCCGCCGGGCCGGCCAGCAGCGACTCCGACCGCCGGTAGGACGCCAGCGCCTCGTCCGTCTTGCCCGTCGCTTCGAGCAGGCCTGGCGACTGCGGTCAGGCTCCGGCCGACGTCGACCTTGGCCAGGGCGCCGGCTCCCGGCTCGGCCGCCAGCGCCTGGCGCCGCCAGGACCGCACGATGCGCCGCCAGGGCGTCCTCGTTGCGGCCGACCTTGCCCGTCAGCTCGGCCAGCTCGAAGTTGGACTGCGCCAGGGCCCGCCGCGAATCGACGTCCGCATCCTTACCGAGCAGGTCGCCGAGCTTGCCGTAGAAGTCCGAGGCCGATTTCAAGAGCCGGTCGCGCAGCTCCTTGAATTTCTCCTCCTTGAGCAGGAAATCCTCACTGACGCCGGTGTGAAACGTCTTGATGGCCTCGACGGCGAGGTTGTAGCGGGCCTCGATCTTGGCGTTGGCGGCCGTCAGCGCGGTGTTCTTGTCCGCGAGGGCTAGATTGGCCCGGGCCTGCACGGCCAGCACCGCCGACAGACCGACCACCCCCGCCAGCACAGCCGCCGCCGCGCCGGTCACCCCGGTGCGGTGCCGCGTCAGCCAGCGCAACAGTTTCCGCGTCCAGGGCTCGGCCCAGGCCGAGACCGGCTCGTCGGCCATCCACCGCTCCACGTCGTCGGCCAGGGCCCGGCACGAGGGGTAACGGTCCCCCGGCTGGTTCGCCATCGCCTTCAGGCAGACGGCTTCCAGGGCCGCGTCCAGCGACGATTCGAGCTGCCGGGGCGGGACGAAGTCACCCCGCTGAACCTTGCGGAGGATCTCGCCGACGTCCTCGCCCTCGAACGGCGGCTTGCCGGTCAGAAGGCAGTACAGGGTGGCGCCGAGCGAGTAGACGTCGGAGCGAGGGCCCAGCCGATCGAGATCGCCAGAGGCCTGCTCGGGGCTCATGTAGGCCGGCGTGCCCAGGGCACTGCCGGGCATGGTCTCCGATGACCCGCTCGACGACGGAGCGATGGTCTGCTCGCCCACCGACGGATCGGCCCGGCCCACGGCCTTGGCCAGCCCCCAGTCGACCACCAGCGTCTCGCCGTGTTTGCCGAGGATGATGTTTGCCGGCTTGATGTCGCGATGGATCACGCCGCGGGAGTGGGCGTAATCGATGGCGTTGCAGACGTCGAGGAAGCGGCGGAGGAGCCGACGAAGTTCGAGCCCCGAGGATCCGCTGTGCGGACCGTTTTCTTAGCCGGTGTGGTCCGCACAGCGGACCCTACGATAGCCTCGCCGTGGAACTGCTCGATGGCCTCCTTGAGGCTGTCGCCCTTGATGAACCGCATGGCGTAGTACGGGCGGCCGGTGCCGTAGGTGCCCAGACCGTAAACCGGCACGATGCCGGGGTGCTCGAGGCCGCCGGTCACCTCGGCCTCCAGCACGAACCGCTGGCGGCTCACCGGGTCGTCGGCGTGCTTCTCGAGGATCTGCTTCAGCGCCACCTCGCGGTGCAGCTCGCTGTCGAGCGCCACGAACACCTCGCCCAGCCCACCCCGCGCGTGCGGCCGGAGCAAGCGGAACCGCTGGCCATCGCCGATCGACCCGCCGACCGACAAACTGGCGGTGCGGTCGGGGTCGTTATCATCGTCGGCCTCGGTGGCGTGGCCGTTCTTGTTCCGAGCGATCCGGGCGAGCGTGGCCTCGATCTCCGGCTCGCCCAGGTCGGCCAGGCCGGCGCGGGTGGATTGGTTGGCGGGGATGGCGGCCAGGCTCTTCTCCACGTCGCCACCGTGCGCTTCCAGATGAACCTCTGCCAGCGCATACAGCAGCGGCTTTCTTGCGCCCGTCAGGTCGCCGCGGGCTTCGAGGCGATCGGCCAGGCTCTTGGACTTGTCGCGGGTCCATGCCTGAAAGGCGACCAGGCTGGCCCTGGTCGATCAGCCCATTCTGAAGGGCGAGCAGCCCGAAAAGCAGATGGCGGTCAGCGGCGGCGGCCATGACAGGTCTCCGATCGTCGGTGGTCGATCTGGCGAAAGCCCCGGCATCGGGGGCCGACCCGGGAGTTGAGTCGCCTCGGCTGGATTATCGCAAGTCCGCCACGCATTTGCAT
>CAVXCB010000062.1:0-89344 GCA_963760085.1 uncultured Planctomycetaceae bacterium | reverse complement strand
TTGGGATTTCGCTCAACGCGGTGTCGAAGCACATCCGCATTCTGGAGCGAGCCGGCTTGGTGGCGCCGCCGTCGGGTCTGGCGCGAACACCTCGTGTCATTCAACTCTGAACCGCTCGAGCAGGTGTCGGCGTGGATCGAAGATTCGCGAGCTTTCTGGTCCGCCCGGCTCGATGCACTCGACGAACTTCTCAAGGCTGAAGATGCCGCTGCTACCCAACAACCCGATAAGAAAGGATAATCGAAATGACGGCGGAAAGCCCTGGAACGATTATCATCACGCGTCGCTTCGATTTCTCGATTGAGCGTGTTTTCGACGCCTGGCTCGATCCTGCAAAGGCGACCAAATTTCTTTTCGCCACGCCGACGGGAAAGATAGTGCGCATGGGATATCGACGCTCGCGTTGGCGGCTCATTCAACATTACTCGCCGCGACGGCGAGGATGTCGAGCATGTGGGCACCTACCTAGAAATAGATAGCCACCGCGCGGCTTGTCTTCAGCTTCGGAGTGCCCAAGTTCTCGGCCCAAGTGACGCGCGTGAGTATCGATCTTAAACCCCTACCAACGGGTTGCGAATTGACGTTGACCCACGAAGGAGTTCTACCCGAGTGGCTCGACCGCGGGCGCGAAGGCTGGGGTAATATTCTCGATGGACTGTCGGCGCATTTGGCCAAGGAAGCCGCGGCATAGGCACGGAACCAGGCCCCCGCACAGATCCGCGAGTTGAGATTTCTCGACCGCAACCCGGTTGGGAAGTAATCGATTCTTCATCCCACGTGTCAGCGAGCGGTCGCTGGCGAAGCGGCTCCACCATCTGTAGTGGCCGTTTCCTTCCGTGAAGATTGGGAAACGTTCCGGCCGCCGGCATCTGCTGCATTCCGACCAAGATCCGGCAGCAGTGCCCACGATCATTTGTCTGTTGTTTACGATGGCGCCGGCGGCTTCCGCAGCTTCCTCGAAACGCCAATCATGCCGTTGTGTCGGTATCACGAGTGGAATCTGCAAGTTCGACAACCGCACCGCACACCAATCACACCCGCCGGCGAATTCTCATCACGACGTGGGGTTCGCTCGGCGACTTGCACCCGTACGTGGCTCTCGCGCTGGGTTTGCAGTCGCGGGGCCACGAGGCGATCCTGGCAACGGGGGAATGCTATCGGCGGAAAATCGAGGCTCTGGGCATTGGCTTCCGGGCCGTGCGACCTGATTGCGCGTGGGTGGCTGATCCCGTTTTCATGCGAAAGCTGGCTCATCCGCGCTGGGGGATGATACGCGTGTGCAGGTGCCATTGATGAGCTTGCGCGAGTCGTACGAAGACACCTTGGCAGCAGCCGAAGGAACCGACCTGCTTGTAAGTAACATGGCCGCCTATGCAACTGGGATTGTGGCTGAGAAGAAAGGCATGCCGTGGGTCTCGGCCATGCACTCTCCGACCTTGTTCTTTTCCGCATACGATCCGCCGCTGATCCCTGGATTTCCGGGGTTTTCAAAAAGGACTACGCGGCCTCGGGCCAAACTTTTGGGGACCTTTTGGACGGTCTATCAACTGGGTAGCGAGAGTGTTGGCTCGACCCTGGCATCGTTTGCGGAAAGAGGTCGGGCTGCCACCCGCGCGAGGCTTCAATCCGCTCACCGAAAGCCATTCGCCCGTGTTGCATCTGGCCCTCTTTTCAAAATGGCTTGCCGACAAGCAACTCGATTGGCCAGCGCAAACCATTGTCACGGGGTTCCCGTGGTTCGACGCTGAAAGCGACGCCGGGTTGCCAGAGAAATTGGCGCGCTTCCTGGATGACGGCGAACCACCGCTCGTTTTCACTCTCGGTACGGCGGTGGTTGCGGACGCCGGGCCGTTCTACCTCCACAGCGCCGCCGCGGCGAAACTGATGGGCCGGCACCCATCCTTCTCGTTAAGAACCCACGAGTTCTTCTACCGGGGCTACCGGAGGGCGTCGTCGCTTGTGACTACGCTCCCTTCTCACTTCTATTCCCCGCGCGGCTGCGATCGTCCATCACGGTGGGATCGGTACCACCGGAGCAGGCCATGCGTTCGGGGCGTCCGTCTCTGGTTATGCCATGTGCCTGGGACCAGCCTGACAACGCCGACCGTGCAGCACGGCTTGGTATTGCTCGAACAATCACCCGAAACCGCTATGACCCAGAGCGCGTTGCCGCTGAACTCAGACTTCTGCTGGAGGATCCGGCTTACTCGCAAAGAGCTGCCGAAATTGCAACGAAGGTACGGCAAGAGGAGGGCGTGAAAGCGGCATGTGATGCCCTTGAATCAATGTGGAACGCCTGATTCCGAAGACCACCCGCCTTTCGGTTCGAGGAGGTCCCACAGGTTGCCGTATGTGTCTTGAAATACTGCGACGGTCCCGTAAGGCATCTCCCGTGGGGGGCGCGAAAACCACGCCCTTCTTTTCGTACGCCGCGTAGTCGCGTTCGAAGTCGTCGGTGTAGAGGAACAGAAACACTCGGCCCCCGGTCTGGTTTCCTACACGCGAGGCTTGCTCTTCGTTCGCGGCGCGGGCCAACAGGATTCCGCCGTGGCCCGAACCAGGCGGGCGGACGACAACCCACCGCTTGCTCTGCTCCGAAATTAGTGTGTCTTCAACGAGATCGAAGCCGAGAACGCCGACATAATAGCTCAGCGCCTCGTCGTAATCATGAACTACGACTGAAACCAGCCCGAGGACCTGGGACATGAGGTGACGGTGCTCCCGTATTCCTAACCGTTTGCGTGTGACGCCTAACAATCATGAGAAAGAATTTACTTATTCTCATTTGGTTCTTTATTCAACCCAGTATGCAAGCCGACCGCGAGAAGCCTCGAGACGAACGCATCCAACGGAAACATGCTCGCCAATCGCTCAGAGATGGTCAAGAAAAAGCTGTGAGATCATCAGCACCGACACAACCTCGTTCTACAATCATCCCATTCTCCTCGACCAGATACGCGGCCGACCCGCGGCTGACTACCTGACTGCGGGTTCACTTCAATGAATCTTGACAACAAATCATGGTCTGAACACTCCCCGCCGGGAGGTGCTGGATTCGGTGGATAGTAGTAATCCTTGGGACCTTGCAGCGTGTGGCTGTGCCGATCAGAGGGCTGACCTTCAAACCCAAGCGGCACAGCAATCAGAGCAGATGCAAGGCTGGAATAGCGAACTTATTGGGAGCTCACGACATCCTTCTTGGTTTCAGTAGGCAAGGGCGCAGGGGCCACCTACGACATGGCACCAGGAGGGCGCAGGGGCCACCCACGAGATGGCACCGGGGAAGAGCAGGTGGCCCAGTTGGTCACATTCATATACCCCGATTTCACCTCTCAGGCCGCCTTGTTGGGGACCTCGAGGGTCTGGTCCGTCGTTGTTGCCGATCCGACCTCCCGGTTCACCGTGATCACGGAAATGAGAGTCAGAGTTTGCGCCATGCCCGAGACGCGGTAACGCGACAACACCAATCAATCGCCGCGCCGTATTCGATTCCAACCGCCGTTGCCATTCTGCATCAGGCCGGCGTCAGCCAGTTCGCCTTCTCAGGCCTGGCCGATTCTGCTACGTTTCGCCGCATCACACTAGGATGCCGGAATAGGCTCTGGGCCAAATTCGGCCATGATCGATCGATTCCGAGGCACGCGCAATTTAGTTCAGTCATGCACGGAAGCGAGACGCGAACATGAGGATCTTCATCTCGGCAGGCGAGCCCAGCGGCGATCTCCACGGTGCCAACCTGATCGACGCGCTCCGCGGCGGCTGCCAGAGGCCGAGTTTATCGGCTATGGCGGTCCGAAGATGAACGAGGCCGGGGCGAAGCTGCTCTATCCCCTGGTTAACCTGGCGGTCATGTGGTTTCTCAACGTGTTTCTCAACATCCTCACGTTCATCCGCCTGATCTTCCGCGCCGATCGCTACTTTCGCGACCAGAAGCCCGACGCGGTGATCCTGATCGATTACCCAGGACTGCACTGGTGGATCGCCAAGCGCGCCAAGGCGCGGGGAGTTCCGGTGTTTTATTACGTTCCGCCGCAGCTCTGGGCCTGGGCCGGCTGGCGCGTCAAGAAGGTGCAGCGAACCGTCGATCTGGTGCTTTGCAGCCTCCCCTTCGAGCCGGACTGGTACCGAGCGGGGCGTCAGCCAGGTCGAGTATGTCGGCCACCCGTACTTCGACGAGCTCGCCGAGCGAGAGCTCGATGAGGCCTTTGTGGCCCAGGTGCAAGCCAGCACGAAGCAGGGTCCCCTGGTGGCGATCCTGCCCGGCTCGCGGACCCAGGAGCTGACCCGCAACCTGCCGATCATGATCCGCGCCGCCGCCGAAGCTGGCGCGGCAACGACCCGCGACGCAGGTTCGCCGTGGCCTGCCTGCACGAACGCCACCGGGTGCTGGCCGAGCAGATCATCAGGACCAGTACCCGCGGCGCCAAGGATCAGCCCGCCCTCGGATCGAAGTCTTCGCCGCACGAACCGCCGAGCTGATCCGGATTGCCGACGTGGCCTGGGCCGTTTCCGGCTCGGTCAGCCTGGAACTCATGATGGAAGCCCTGCCCACGGTCATCCTCTACAAGCTCAACCGGTTCGACCTCTGGATCGCCCGGCCGTTCATCAAGGCCAAGTACATCACCCTGGTCAACTTGCTGGCCGATGCAGAGCTGATGCCCGAATATCTCACCGAGCGGGACGTCTCCGATGAGCTCTTCGGCTGGGCCCGCACCTGGCTCGACGACCCGGCTGCCCGGGCTCGGGCAACCGCCAATCTCGCTGCCTTGCGGCATCAAGTCGCCCGGCCGGGCGCCTCCCAGCGCGCCGCCGGCCGCATCGTCGGCTGGCTGCGCGAGCACGCACTCTAGCACTTCGAGCCAGCTTCGATGTATCGCGGTCCTGCATGAATCGGCTCCAGCCACCGTAGCATCGTGGAGCTTCCAGACGTCATGGAATGAGTTCGCGCTCAATTCGACTCCATCATCACGTCGAGACGCCGTACTTCAGAGGTGCTCGGCCAGATTGCGAACCTTTGCGAGCAGCCGCTCGAAGCCCGGGAAGTCAAGTGACTGGGCACCGTCGGAGAGCGCGTGGTCGGGATCGGGATGAACCTCGATCATCAGCCCGTGGGCGCCGGCGGCCAGCGCGGCCAGGGACATGGGCAGAACATCCTCGCGCTTGCCGGTGCCGTGGCTGGGATCGACCAGGATGGGCAGGTGCGAGAGCTTCCTGACCGGAGGAATGACCGCAAGGTCGAGCGTGTTGCGGCTGTGATCGGAAAAAGTCCGCACGCCCCGTTCGCAGAGGATCACGTCGTAGTTGCCCCCGGAGAGGACGTACTCGGCCGACATCAGCCACTCTTCGAGCGTGGCCGACATGCCCCGTTTCAGCAAGACCGGCTTGCGCGCCTGGAGACGCGCCGCAGCAGGCTGTAGTTCTGCATGTTGCGCGTGCCGATCTGGATGATGTCGGCGACGTCCTCGACGGCGTCGGCAGTGTCGGTGTCCATCAGCTCGGTGACGATCCCGATTCCCGTCCGCTCGCGCGCCCGGCGGAGGATCTCCAGGCCCTCGATAGCCAGGCCCTGGAACGAATAAGGACTGGTTCGCGGCTTGAACGCGCCGGCACGCAGAAACCGGACTCCCCGAGCCATCAGCCACTCGGCCGTCTGCAAGATCATCGGCTCGTTCTCGACTGCGCAGGGGCCGGCGATGATCACCATGCCCGACCCGCCGATGGTCCCCTGAGGAAGGGAAATCACCGTGTCATGCCGGTGCATCTCGCGACTGGCGAGCTTGTAGGGCTTGGTAACCCGGATCAACTCGAAGACGCCGGGAAGCACCTCGAGGTTTCGAGAATCGACCGCGCCGGTATTGCCCGTGATGCCGATCGCCGTCCGCGTGGGTCCGGGCATCGCATGCGGCGTCAGGCCCATCTCTAGAATCGTTTCCAGAACCCGATCGATCTGGGCGGCCGTGGCATGGCTTTGCATCACGACGAGCATGGTCTTCTTATCCGGGGCTCGCGGCCTGTTTCTCCAGGACCATTTTCAGATAAGACCTCGGTTCCACTTCGGTCAATCCGAGGCAGCCCGCGAGGGTGAGAACGGCTTTCTGGGCGGCCGGGAGGTCGGCCTCGCCGCGGGCAAGTGCCTCGATCTCGGCAAATGGGCCCAGGCCCTCGGCCGTGTCCAGGGCGATCTCCAGCTCGTGGTCGTGGAACGCCAGGTGGAAGCTCTCGCGTCGCTTGCGAACGGTGGCGATGGGGCGGAATCCGAGGTTTTCAAGCAGCTTGAGTAGCCGTTCGAAACTGGTCGGGGCCCGGCGCCACGGGGATCTCAATCTCCTCGCGGGTTTTGGTGGGCCCGGACCGGCGCGGTCCTTTGTAGGTGATCCGGTTTTCCTGCCCGAGCCGCCGAATCCGGAAGGCCTCATTGGTCCGGGCGAAATCGCGCACCGGGTGGCTGAAGTAAATGTCCACATGATCGACGACAGCGCCGGCGACAGCCCCCGCCTGCAACAGGCATTCAACCAGGTGGTCGTGATCGACCGCGCGATACTTGACCTCGACTTCAAAGCTCATGAATGCAGCGTAAGTCGAGGTTCTCGTGGCGTCAACGCCGCGACGTTGAAGGCGAGGCGCCGCTGCGGAATTCGCCGAATATTCCCCTCCACCGGCGAATACACCTCAAATACGGGGGGCCGAACGACCCTCACGAGCCTGGCGATCAGGTAAACTGCGAGAGACTGCCACACAGTGCGGATTATCTTGATCCGAGCAGTCGCCGCGTTCGTTCACCGAAGGAGCTGAGTCGTGGGATCGCCACTAATTGCGGATGTGGCAACGTCCTTGCCGTCGCTCGATTTGTCGGGGTTGTTCGCCGGTCATTGCCGCCCTGGCGGACCTTCCTGCCGGCATTTCTCTGGATCGTTGGCCTGGTCGTGGGTGTAGTCGCTCTCTGCGAACTGACCGGCCTGAGGTACATCGCCAACAACCGGGTCGGTATCGTCGAAAAGCTTTGGTCGGTCAAGGGTTCCGTTCCGGAAGGAGGGATCATCGCGCTGCATGGCGAGGCCGGTTTCCAGGCCGAGGTGCTGCGCGGCGGCCTGCATTTTGGCCGTTGGCGGTGGCAGTACCGAATTCACCGCGTTCCTCTGGTGACCGTGCCCCAGGGTAAGATCGGTTACGTCTATGCCAGAGATGGCCAGCCTCTGGCTCCCAGCCAGACCCTGGGCTGCGTGGTCTCTTGCAACAACTTCCAGGACGCCCGCGGCTTCCTGGTGGGTGAACAGGTCAGTCCCGATCAGGAGGCAATCACCGGCCAGCGCGGTCGCCAGCGGGCGATCCTGCGCGAAGGCGTGTACGCCCTGAACCTTTCGCTCTTCTACGTGCTCACCGAAGACATGGTCTACCGCCTGGACACGGGCGGACCGAAAGAGCTCAAAACCCTGATCAACTGGCAAACCGAGCTGGCCGATCAGGACGGCTTCAACCCGGTGGTGATCGGCGGACCGATCGAGACCGTGGACCCGCTCAATACCGACAAGAAGATGCTGGTTGACAGCATGGGCATCGTCACCGTCCATGACGGGCCGTCGTTGCCTCCGGGCGAGATCATCGCTCCGGCGGTAGGCACCGACCGCAACGACAAGTTCTTCCACAACAACTACCAGGATACAGAGGCGTTCCTGCTTGCTGGCGGCCGCAGGGGCTTACAATACGTGCCCCTTACCGACGGCACGTATTTCATCAACCGCTGGTTTGCCACCCTCGAATCGATTCCCAAGACGATCGTCCCGATCGGCTACGTGGGCGTGATCGTCAGCTATTACGGCCGGGCCGGCCTGGACGTCTCTGGCCAGGGATTCCGCCACGGTGAGCGCGTGGGCGAGGGCGAACGCGGCGTACAGGAAAAGCCGCTGGGACCAGGCAAGTACGCCTTCAACACGTATGCGGGCAATATCGTCCTGGTGCCGACCACCAACTTTGTGCTCCACTGGGTCACCGGCCGGACCGAAACGCACCGGTATGACGAGAGCCTGCGGTCGATCGACCTGGTCACCAAGGACGCGTACGAGCCGACCTTGCCATTGTCGGTCGTCGTCCACATCGACTACCAAAAAGCCCCGAGTGTCATTCAGCGCTTCGGAGACGTCAAGAAGCTGATCACGCAGACTCTCGACCCGATGCTCTCGGCGTACTTCCGCGACGTCGCTCATAAGCGGACGATGCTCGAGCTGTTGCAGGAGCGCGACGCAATTCAGCACGAATCAAGCCAGGAACTGGGGCGCAAGTTTCACAACTTCGACATCGAGTGCGTGGACGTGCTGATCGGCAAGCCCGACACGGCCGAGGCCGGCGGCAAGATCGAGACCCTGCTTGAACAGCTTCGGTTACGGCAACTGTCGCTGGAGCAGGTTGAGACCTACGCCAAGCAGGTCACGGCGTCCGAGAAGCTGCGGGCCCTCAACGAAGCCCAGGCCACGGCGGCAATGCAAACCAAGCTGACCAACTCGTTGGTCCAGGTGCAGATCGTCGAGAACGAGGCCGAGGCTCAACTCGCCAAGGCACGCAAGGAGGCCGAACAGAAGATCATCACCGCCCAAGCCGAGAGCCAGCAGCGGATCCTCGCCGGTCGCGGTGAAGGCGCGCGGATCCTTCAGGAGGGTTTGTCCGAAGCGTCCGTCCTGATCCGCAAGATTCAGTCGTTCACCGACCCCAGGCTGTACGCCCTGTCGATCGTCGCCCAGAACCTGGCCCGGAGCAGTCAGCCGCTGGTCCCCGAGCGGGTTTTCATCGCCGGCGGAGGAAGCAACGGTCATTCGACGGATGGCTTGCCCGTGGGCGCCGGAGCCACGGCCGGTACGGGTCTTCTGGGTATGCTGCTGAGTCTGCTGGTTGCCGAGAAATCCGGCTTCGATGTCGCGGGGCTGCCCGCAGGCAACGTCCTTCAGGAGTTCTCCGACAAGATCTCCAAACAGGCCATGGAGAACATTGAAGAGGCGATGAAGGCCAACGTGGGCTCGGTGGCCAATGGAAACGTCGATTTAAACCTTGAACTGTCCGACCCCTCGAAGACGGCTGCTTCCAGGCCACGGCCGCAACCGGAACCGCTGAGAGAGGCCACAACAGCCGCCAAGTCTTGATGAGACCCGGCTAGTGGAACTGAGCCTCTACCCCGGCACTCGTCCCCACGCTCCACGTGGGGACGAGCCAACCATCGTATTCATAATTCAAAGCGTGTCATCCTCTCCGATTCAATCCTTTACCTCAAAACCGATTGACGGCCCGCGCTGGATCTAGTATAGGGGATAAAGTTCGGGATCTGGGTTAATCATCAATCTAGGGCCAGATCTCGCACGCCGGTCGTCAATCTTGCTCACTGCAAAGGAATGCACCTTGGACGCCCCCTTCTTCCTCCGGGGCCAGACAACTCAGGCAGGGGTAACCGCATGGACGTGTCAACTCAGATTGGACGAGACCACCCCGTCGACCTCAAACGGGTGTTGACAAATCACGATGGCTCGGTGATTCACGAGCACCTGCTGACGTTTATCCCGGTTCAATTCCGGGGCAAAACCGTGAAGTTTTGCTTCGTGGGTCGATCGGACGTGAACATCCTCCGCGAGGGTGCCCGCAACTGCAACCCGCCCCAATCCGACCTGAGGCGATCGGGTCGATTCTCGAACTTGGCGATGACGCTCAAGGCCGGCGATCTCATCAAGGTGGGCACAGGACTCATCGACCTCCGCCTGATGTCGGTGGGCCGAGGCCGAGCCGCGATCAAGGCGACGATCATCGCGGATGGACTGCTGCTGAATTTGGAACCGCTCGGCGAGCGCCAGGAGTTGAACTTGCGCGGAATCATCGAACGGCTCAACCGGGGCGCTGACTATCGCATCGATGCCCTCTAGCCCGGCCCACCTGGCGGACCTCACTGGTGCTGGGCGAGAGGGGCAGGTTGCCGCGGTGCCCATCCGGCCAGTTGTCAGCCGAAGTTCGAATCTGTTTTAGCCCCACGACGGTCGTCGCGGATGCGGTGAGGGGGCTTGCTCCATCGGAAGGGCCGCATGTTGGTTCTCTCACGGAAGAAGAGCGAGGCGATCCTGATCGATGGCGTGATCCGGATCGAAGTCATCAATATGATCAAGGCCATGGTCCGGGTGCGGCTGATGGCTCCCCGAAGCCTGCAATTGCCTCACGGCGGTGCCCGGAAAGACATCCGAGATCGACAGGACACACCAGCCAGGACAGCTCCGGTAGGTATGGATGTGTTTCACATGACCCTGGTCAACCAGCAGGTGCTCCCGCTCGGCAAGTGCTTGAACCTGGGCGTCGTAGATGTCGATAAATCACGAGTTCTTTTCTTCGTCGACGCCCCTCCCGGGACAAGTATCATTGCCGCCGAACCAGAAGGACCGGACTGTGCGAACGCGTCCGCGAAGCAGATCCTACTTCAGTTCATGGGCCAGGACGCAGAGCGCACGGACGAGCATCACCAGAAACCGGCCCCCGGCACTTTGCGCAACGGTCAAACCTCAATCGAAGGATCGAGTGCGGAGCCCGATCTCCTACCGTTCCCCTCGAATCAACCCAACAGGCATCGTTCGTGAATCGGCCGCGCATCGGGTTGCTCGCACATACTGCCTCAGACCTGGTCCACCTTGACGCTGCGCAGGTCGCGCTCTTTACGGGCGTGGTGCCAGATCAGATCCATCAAGCTGTTGGGATCGTTTACGCCCGCCAGGTAATGCACCGGAAGCCGCTCCTCGCTTGATTCAATAACCACCGTGCCCTCGCATGATGAAGTTCTTGAACGAGTATCTTCCTTCGCAGACGGAAACCTCGCCTTCGGTTCCCGCCTCGAGAGCGGGCTGCTCGGTTCCGGGTAGCGGCGCCTCGGGAGGCTGGGGCGCGGTGCGAAAAGACCCTGAGACCCCGCGCACGACGCGACCGTGGGGCAGGGTCGGACGTCGTGACTTGGACCGTTCCGGGATCGCTCGTGGAAACATAATTTCTTTGTATGTTCATAACTAAGTTCCTAAATGGCGCGGCTGCGACCAACTGGTCCGTTGATCCTTGCGTCCGGATGACTCCTGGTTCGACCCTTGGCACAAGCCTTGTTGTGCAAAATCTGTGCCGGTTGCAGCCTGCCTCCCGGTTGCGGATCGCGGGTCTTCACCGATGCTCGGCATGATTTGGCATTGACATCGGGCTGCGTGAACGCGGCTGAGGGGACATTGACATCGCCGTCGGTGGACTTAGAATTCGATGCTCTCATCGCGACAGTCCATGAATCCAAGCAGGAGACCAGCGGTGTACAAGACAAAGAATGACATGTCCGAAGCGACGCGCGTCAAAGTGATCGAGCTACTCAACGCCCGGTTAGCCGACTGCAAGGACCTGGAGACGCAAACCAAGCAGGCCCACTGGAACGTCAAGGGGCCGCATTTCATCGGCCTTCACCTGCTGTTCGACCAGATCAACGACAGTGTGAGAAACTACGTGGACGAGATCGCCGAACGTGCAGTGCAGCTCGGCGGAGTGGCCGAGGGGACGGCCCGGGCCGTGGCGAAGCGAAGCTCTTTGCCCGAATACCCGTTACATACCGCGGACGGCCACAGCCATGTTGACGCATTGTCGACGGCTCTTGCGACGTTTGGCAAGTCGGCGCGGAAGGCCATCGACCAGGCCAATGAGCTGGGTGACCTGGACACGGCCGATTTGTTCACGGAGGTATCGCGGGGTATCGACAAGTGGCTATGGTTCGTGGAAGCCCATCTGCAAGCGGATCGATGAACCGGGTCGAGACGATCGTTCGAAGACGACGGGTTTGTGCGGGGCCTGTGGGTGATCGACCATGAAGGTGGTGGCGGTCTGCGCATGTCTTCTGGCTCTGTGGTATCTTGTGGGCCATATCCACACACGCTGGGATTTTGGAACGATCACCGAGGTGTTCGAGGCCGCCGATGCGGGGTCCAATCTCCTGATTCTGCTCGCCGGGGCCCTCTGGTTCCTCATCACGATCGAGAACCGGATAAAGCGCAAGAAAGCGCTGATGTTCATCGAAGAGCTGCGTGAGTTCATACACGTCATCGACGTGACGCAGCTCTATTACACTCCCGCCGTTTACAACCCCGACCACGAGACCGCTCGCACGTCCGTGAGCTTCGACTACACGTACTTTCTGTTCTGCACTCAGATGCTGGCGGCCATCAGCAACCTCGCTCCACTCTATACCCGAGGCGCCGCGAACGACTCGATCTTGCGAGCCGCCTCGGAGGTCGAAGGGCTCGCCAACGCCATCACGGTTAAACTGCTCTCTAAGGCGGAATCGGTTCGTCTGGCGTCGGTAACGGCTTGAGAATCCGGGCTGGTTCTCCGCAATACCTTTTTTATCGACTCGTCGACGGGGGGGCCGGTACAGGCTGCTCGCGTTTCAACGTGTAGACGCGCAGTCCGGTACCCGAGAGCGTCTCGAATTCGGAGGGGCGCTGGATCCTGCTCAGGTCCGGGTTGGGCTGGGGCATCCCGAAGCAGCAAGTGAATGTCTCGGCATCAATTTTGTAGATGCCGTAGATCACGTCCTGGCGGTGTTCGTCATCGGTGGCCTTCAACCGTTTGAAAGTGATGTCGATGCGCTTCGGATTCCTGGTCTCGTCGAGCCGGAAGGACGCGGTCACGTGTTCATCGTCATCCGCGAGGGTAAGCTGATCGTCCTTGACGGTCCAGTGAATGCGGTCGGTCGGGCCATCGGGCACAACGTCTATTCGCAACGAAGCGATGCGAGCGACAAGCCCGCCGGATTGCTGCTCGGCCTTGGACTCCTCAACTCGGGCAAGTTTCCATGTTCCCTGGAGGCGTGCGACATCCCCGCTCAGTCGTCCGACCTGGTCTTTTTCGTTTGCGTCCTTGGCCGGCACGGGTACGCCGTTTTTCCGCTTGAGGACGAAGAGTGTCGGGGATGTGCCCGGCCTTGCCGACTTGATCGAAAAGTCCGCGGGGGGTACATCGAACTCCTCAGTCCCTCGTCCATGGAACATTAGCAGGTCGTCCCCCTCCAGCTTGTAAATGCCAATTGCTTTTTTCCCGCTGGTGGTCTCCATCTCCATGCGCCTGGGAGTCCGGGCGAGATCGAGCGTGTAAGTCATCCAGCTCTTGTCGGTGTCGAAGATGATCCTGGTTGCGTCTATGGTCATTGTCACCTTGCCAGAGTCGAACAAGGCTCGTTCTGCATCGCTGGGCTGGTGGTCGACCTGTTCGACTCTCGTCACGACCCACGTTCCCTGGATCCCCGCTGAGTCCGGGATCGGCATCGGAGCGACTTTAGCTGGCTGCTTGCGGGGAGGCTCCGGTTTCGGATTCGGCCCATTCTGTTTCGATCCGCCACTTGCGACCAGTCCGGTACCGATCGTGAGGGTGGCGAGCAAGCCGAGCAGGCCGCTCGTCTTCAGCAGATTCATCGAGCCGCCCCGGAGTGCCCTCGTGGCCAGCGAGGCCGACGCCGCCGGGACCAGCCCCGAGGAGATGGCGTTTCCCGCCATATACTGGATCGCCGCCTGGACCGTTGACTGAGCGAGCGCCGGGGAGATGGGCGTGGCCACGGAGCGGCCCTCCAACGATCTCGCCGCGGCCAGGGCTGCCAGCGTCGCCAGGCCACGCCGGGCCAGACGTTCGCGAAGCAACCCCCGCGCCCGGGATAGCCGGCCGTGGACTGTTCCGACCGGACATTTAAGGACTCGAGCCGCCGAATCGTGAGTCAATTCCTCGAGGTGGCAAAGAACGACGGGCTCGCGGTACTTCTTGGGCAGACGAGTGATCTCTTCGCAGAGCATCGGCAGCACGTCCGGATCGACGCCGGAAGTCGTCGAGGCTCCGGCCGCCTGAATCTCAACCGCCTGACGCTCGTGGCGTCTGCGCTGGCTGGCGCTGGTCCTGGCGGCAACGGCAACTCGCACGGCGATCCGATAGAGCCAGTTCGCCAGGGTCTCCTTGACCCACACGGACTTCGCCTTGCGGGGGAGGATCAGGAATGTCGCCTGGAAGGCATCTTCGGCATGAGAATCTCGCAGCACGCTCCGGCAAACCCAGAGCACCATGGGCCCGTGTCGGGCGACCAGGGCTTCAAAAGCCGCTTCGTCACCCTGGTTCGCAAATCGCTCGAGAAGCTGTGCGTCTGGCGAACCGACCAGCGTTCCCTGGTCCATCAGTCGACCGAGCCGGCAGGTCGGAAGAGATTCAAGGCCACGCGCCGTGGGTTTCCTTTCTGAGTCCAAAGATCACGCGTTTGTCTGTCACTGTAGAGAGAAAGGCTCGGACTCGTCCATCGCATACACTTTTTTTCCACGTTGTGTTCTCGGCGTCGTGCCTGCGAGACTGCATTCTCGAGTTGACCCTCAGAAATGCAATCGGCTCGCCGGCTTGACTGTCAGGTTCTCCTCGAATAAAATGATTGGTTCTTCAATTTCCGGTACTCTCCTTCACGAGCCGGGCTGCGATCGCGTCTCCCGCATGTGAGGATGTTGGTGGTAACTCTCTGAGGTCAAAAGGTTCATGCCCCGGAAAAAGTTTGGACGCAACCGCAAGAATCGCTGTCGATTTTGCACACGTGAAGGCTGCCCTCGTCCGGCTTATGTCGATTACAAGGACATCGGACTGCTCAAGAAGCTTTGCACCAACCAGAGCAAGATGTTCTCGCGCAAGCGCAGCGGCAACTGCGCGGCATTTCAGCGCGCCTCCAGCGCGGCTGTGAAGCGCGCGCGGTTCATGGCTCTTCTGCCATACGTCGGCGAGTAACTCCGTGGGATCGCTTGCTCAGCGGATTTGCCCCGCCTTCGCAAGGAAGTCGCGCGACTGGGTGTCGATGACCCGCAGTGGCACACCCAGCCGGTCCTCCAGCGATCGGCCCGTGCCGCGCTTGATTCTTCCCCGGTATGCGTCGCGTACAAAGTCAAGGAAGGCATCGCGGTAGACCCCATCGCTCCACTGCATGAGGAAGACCGCCAGCGCCATGGCCTGCTGATAATTTGCATGCACGCGATCACGGCGGTTGAAGGCGTTCTGGTCAAGCATGACGAATTGCTCAAGCGGCAAGAACCTCCCTTCGGAGAGCGACTGCTGCGCTGCCGCGAGTCGCTCGCCGACCAGGCCGCCGACCTCGAGCGTGCCATCGGGCTGGGGAGTCACCGTCTCAAAGTAGGTTCCCAGGCCCTCGAAGACCCAGTAACCGCCGACGTTCTTCGTAAAGGCGTTGGGGCCTGCGGTCTCGAAGAGAAGCTGGTGCGAGACCTCGTGATACAGGGTCGCCGTGACTGGAAGCTGTCCGTTCACATCCCGAAAAAAATAAGCGATGGCGCGATTGCCCTTACCTGGCCGGGGCGGATTGTAGTAGCCCAGGCTCTGGTCAATGTCGTCACCGGTCGATGGTGCGAGGTGCCGAACGTACTCATCCTTGGTTGAGAAATAGAAGACCTGGTGCGGTCGATAGGACATTTCGCCGGTCAGCGAGGGAGAGCGAAATCGACGGGCTAGCGGCAGGTTATCGCCCACCAAGTCGGCCAGCAGCATGAAGAATACGTCGTAAAACGCCTCCAGCCGGCGACGTGAACTCGATGGCTTCGCGGAGGGGGACATCGCTCTGGATCTCGAAGTGCTCCGTGGTGATTTCCCAGGGATTTTTCCAGGTTGACCGGAGCCGATCGGCCTCCTCTGCCGGCATCCAGCGAACCTTCTGTCCGCGGACAGTGTACGAGGGTAACTCGCCCCGGTCGAGGTGCTGGACCCAATCAGCCGGAACCCACCCGAAGATGGGATGATTGACGTTGCCCTCTTTGAGCTTGCGGACAGCGAACGGCCTGGCCCAGCCCCCCTCGTATGGTACAAACCCCAATAGCCTGCGCGCTCGGAATGGTCCGGCTGATGCTGGAGGACTTCGCGGAGGCAGGCTGCGGCATGGGCATATTCCGGCGGTCGGGCCGCGGCAGCGCGGGTTGCCAGCTCGTACAGTTCGGAAGCCGTCTTCAAGCAGATCTTCTGAACTTCCTCGAGCAAGGTCCGGCCTGACTCCTTGCGGATCGGCTTGCCGGTTCCACTGCTCACACTGGCCAACCCCCTGCCCTGCGGAAGTACGAGTTCTGGCAAGGGCTTCACCCGGATGGCACCGTCGCGGGGCATGGCCCGCGGCAGCAAACGGAGCACCTCCGACCGTGCCTGGGCCGCCAGATCACTGGAAAGAGAAGCAGTCAGTTTCTCGAGGGCTTTGACCTCCCGCGCCTCGATCGCCCGTCTCGCTGCTTTCAACTCAACCGCCAGAGCCGGGCCGGTCTCGGGAGGCGGGACCTGAAGCACGACGGAGAGGCTGATCGCCCAGGCGATAGGTACCATGGTGGTCATCCCGTCTTGATCTTCAACCCTGAACGGCGAAGGCTGCCTTCGCTCTTGACGCTCATGGCTGCAAGAATATTCGCTGTCACACTTTACTGACGCCACTCCGGCCGGCTCTCGCGCCGGGGGCGGCGCTGAGTTGGACTGGACGGGCGCGGCGATCCGTCGCACAATGCCGGCCGTGATCGGCATTTTCCTGTACGACTGCGGTTCCCGGCGGATAGGAAAGGACTGGGTGGAGCATGGTGCTATCACGTTCCCGCATTCCTAGCGCGGTTTTCCTGGTCGTGGGGTTGCTCATGGGTTGGGGTCTTGCCACCATCCGGCCCGCCCAGGTCCGGGCCGGCGGCGGAGATCGTTCCGGCGATTCCATCGTCGCCACGGGTCCCGTCCTGATTCGCTATGATGAAGGGAGCAAGGTCCAGATTCCCCTCGAGGCCATTTATCTCCTTGATTATAAGTCAGGCCGACTTTTGGGAACGGTTCCCTCGCTGCACGGAACGGTCGGAACCTCTCGCTACCTCGGGCCCTTCGCCGAGCGAGATCTGGTCGCCGACTTCAAGGTCGACCTGGATAACGGACCGAGGCCGCATTTTGTGATGACCACCGGGGCGCTTGGCGCCTACAGTGCGGGGTGGGCGCCTTTGTATGTGTTCGAGACCACAACCAGCCAACTCGTGATTTATCGGATCCTGCAACAGACAGTCGGAACCACCGCCAGCACGCGTCTTGAATTGGTCGAGAAACGCTCACTCGCCAAAGGCGAGACCGCCGGTCAGCGGTCAAACTAGCTGTTGCGCGGCGTGTCCCTAGAATCCGGCGCGCCTGCTCCCTTGGGACTGGGACGGCTCGCCTGCCCGCCCGAGCTGGTACTGCTCGAGCCGGCGTTCGTGCCACTTTCGGATTCCTCCGATAGGATCGGCCCCTCGCCATAGGGACGCGCCTCCTGGTGGTTCAGCAGCCAGGTGCCCCGCGGATCGAAAACGCGCACCGGGACCCGCTGGTTGCCGCTGCCGCGACCATACTCACCATAAGGATCACGCGTGCCCGAACCATAGCGCGCGAAGATCATGCCGGTGGTGTACTGGAAGAAGCCAAGCCAATGGTGATCAAGGCCCATGCCGAATGGCGGTTTGTACTTGTAGTCGATGGCGCCGAAGACCTTCTTGTTCACCGGCGCGGTATGAAATGCCAGAATCAGGATCGCCATGGTGACCAGCGACGTGGCCAGGGCGAAGAATAGCCGGCCGGCGTGGTAGATCGGCACGGGAAATCGCACCATGGCCGGCGCCAGAGTTTCGGTCGTCATCCGCAAGAGCATCACCGAGACGCAAAAGATCGACAGCATGGAGAGGGTGTCGGAAAACCCCCAGCTAATCCCGGTGCTATCAATCAGCCTGGCCAGGGGCTCGTAGAAATTAAAGGCGATCAGGCCGCCGAATACGACGTTGAAGAACATCAGCGCGGCCCCCCAAAGACCCTCGCTGGACAGCGCGTAGGTCATTAGCAGGATCAGGAAGGCAAAGACCAGGTCGATGACAACTTTTGGTACGGACATGGCTGGACTCTTGTAGTTTGGTTAGAAATGACGCCGCCGCGGCTCAGCACTCTTGGGTTGTTCCGGCGCCATCCCACAGCCCGGAGGCTTGTGACGGGTTCCCGCATGCTCACTTCACAACTCGAAGCAATTCTTCAATCGATGTCCGGCCCTGGATAACCTGGCGGAGGCCGTCTTCCTGAAGATAGATCATCCCATTCTTGCGAGCTTCTGCCTTGATCTTGTTGATCGATGGATTCTCCCGCAGCATCTCCCGCAGCGGCTCGGAAACGACGAGCAGCTCATAGATCCCGGTCCGACCGAAGTATCCAGTCCCTCCGCACTGCTGGCAGACCTGCTCCGGATTCTCTGGGCGGCGGTAGAAGACATCGACCTTTTCCACCGGCAGGTTGGCCTTCTTGAGAAACTCGGGCTTTGGCTTGTAAGGCTCCTTGCAGGCCTCGCAGAGCAGGCGGACCAGGCGCTGGCCCAGCACGGCGGTCAGCGCAGAGGAGATCATGAACGGTTCCACACCGAGGTCGATCAGCCGGAACAGAGAGGTCACCGCGTCATTGGAGTGAACAGTGGAGAAGACCATGTGACCGGTGTTGGCGGCCTGGCAGGCGATGTTCGCGGTCTCCTGATCGCGGATCTCACCGATCATGATCACGTCGGGGTCTTGCCGCAGAATCGACCGCAAGGCGGTGGCGAAGGTCTGCCCCGCCTTGGTATTGACCTCCATCTGCGTGATGTTGTCCAAGTGATATTCGATCGGGTCCTCGACTGTGATGATGTTTCGCTGGTAGCGATCGATCTCGCGGAGCGAGGCGTAGAGCGTGGTCGATTTTCCCGATCCGGTGGGGCCACAGCAAAGGAACATTCCATGCGGCTGGGTCACCAGGCTGCGCACCTGTTCGATGATCTTGGGGCGCATCCCCAGATCTTCGAGCTTGGTGATCGCGCCCGAGTTGTCGAGGATGCGCATCACCAGTTTCTCGCCGGCCTTCGAACCCGAGGTAGCAACGCGGAAGTCGAGTTCTCGGGCCTGCAGCTTGGCTCCGAAAGAGCCGTCCTGGGGCTTGCGCTTCTCCGAGATGTCCATCGCCGAGAGTACCTTGATGACGTTGATCACCGCATCGCCGGTGGGCCGATCGAACGGCTCCGCCGCGTGCAGAATGCCGTCGATCCGGTACCGCACCGAAAGCTGCTCGGTGGTCGGCTCGAGGTGGATGTCGGTGGCCCGGCGGAGGACCGCGTCGTAGACCAGCTCCTTCGCTGCCATGAACGATCGGGATTCCTCGGCCTGACGTACCCGGCTGGGGTCTTCCTTGGTCGTGCCGGCACTCTTGCCGACGAACGTGATCGGCGGCCCGGTGCGGTCTACATGGGTCACGTCCCGGTTGAACATGGGCCTGACGCCTAACTTCAGCAAAAGTTCGTTGGCGACCTCACCCAGGTGATACGGCGTGAGCACCTTCTGGTCGTCGGGAACCGTTTGATTGCGGACGTACGAGTACACCAGGATGGGCACGAAGTACGCGAGCAAAAGCAGCACCAGGCTCAGAGGATAAATCGGGATGGCGAACATCAGGAACAAGCCGAGCAGCCCGGAGAAAAAGACCACGCTGTTCCAGAGCGCGAACTTTACGTTGTTCAATTCCTTGGTGTCGTGCTCGACCCAGTCAGTGGTCCAGGTCCACAAGAGGTATATCACGAGCACCGGAATGAATTTGTAGAGATTCAGATAGAAGCCCGTGCCCCGAACGACGCTGGGCGACTGGGCCAGAACCGGGGCGAGGAGATCTGCCGCGCCGGCCTCGGCGACAGCGCCGAGAATCGTCAGGAAGACCGTCGCGAGCAGCAGGAGAGGGCGAATCATTAGCAGACCTTTCTGGGGAGCATCACCTCGAGCCCAGGCGAAGTGGCGGCGGGAACGACAGCCGGGCCGCGGCATCGACCCTTTTTTGGCCGCGGGAGCGCCGGCCTGGCGCTCCCCTCGAAAACATCGCGGCCGACCGGTCGCAGACCCGCCGGCGAACGCGCCTTTTCGAGCTGCCACGCCTTTCGACCGGACCTGATCGTGGCGAACCCTGTTGCTTATAGAATACCAGGTTGTGCGATGGTAATCCCCTTGAGAGCCATTTTCAAAGCCTCGGGGCTGGGAGCGACCTCGAAGGCCGTCGCGCGATCGACTTTTTCGGCAACCACGAGCTGCCTCAAGCTCTCGGTGAAGTCCATCATGCCCTCTTCCCTGCCAATCCGGATGGCGTCGCCCAGCTTGGTGTCTTCCTCGTTGAGGATCAGCTTCTTGACCGTGGGATTGTTCCGCATGATCTCGTTGGTCGGCACCCGCGTCGTCCCCTTGGCGGCAAGTTCTTTCGACGTCGGCAAGAGCTTCTGGGCGATGATTGCCTTGAGATTGAATCCAAGCGACTGCCGCAACGACGAATGCATCTCGCGCGGGAAGAGGTCAAGCAGCCGGCCGATCGTCGAGGGGGCGGTCCCCGCGTGGATCGTACCGAACACCAGGTGCCCCGTCTCGGCCGCGTGCATGGCCGCGCTGAATGTCTCGCGATCGCGCATCTCGCCCACCAGGATGACATCCGGGTCTTGCCGCACGGCGTGCTTCAGCGCCACGTCCCAGTCGATGACGTCGATGCCGACCTCGCGCTGGTTGATGATCGACTTGTCGTCCTTGAACGTGTATTCGATCGGGTCCTCGATGGTGACGATGTGCAACCGCTCGCGCTCGTTCATGTACTGAAGCATCGAGGCGATCGTCGTGCTCTTGCCCGAGCCGGTCACACCCGCAAGAATGATGATGCCTTGATCGTATTGAGTGATTTCGGCCAGTACGGGCGGGAGGTGGAGATCCTCGAAGCTGGGAATCTTGTTATTAACCCGCCGCGCCACGAGGCTAAGCCGGCCGCGCTGCTTGAACAGGTTGACGCGAAAGCGGGTCTCCAGCTCGCCGTCAAAGACGATATGTGCAAAGTCAACTCCCCCTTCCTCGTCAAGAATTCCACGCTGCCGCGGCGTCAGCAGCGGATACATTAGCCGCTCCATGTCGGCGGTGGTCAAAGGCGGCAACTGCATTTGCCGCAAGACGCCGGCTAGCCGCAACGAGGGTGGGAAGCCAACCTTCAGATGCAGGTCCGATCCTTTGTATTTCATCACCATCCGGAACAACTTGTTTGCTTCAGGCTCATTGGTGAGGGTCTCAAATGAAGCGTCCACGGCGGTCGACATGGCTGGCACTCCTCGGGTAGCAAATGCGGAAAGAAAGACGATGAATCTGGGCTGCGGGCTGACTCTCGATAAGGCGGCAACCTCGCTTGCGGCCGGCTCGTGAATGGATCATTCCCGCCTGGCCGCGATCACGGGGATCTCGGCCGGCGGCGAGTGGGCGCGCTGTCTGGGAGTCACCAGCCGCACTGGCACGCCGTACCGCGCCAGGTATTCCTTGGCGGCCGAAATCGAGTACTCGCGATAATGAAAGATACTGGCGGCCAGGGCCGCGCTTGCCCCCGCCTCGGCCAGCACCGCCCGCAAGTGCTCGGGATTCCCGGCTCCGCCGGAGGCAACCACTGGGATCTCTACGGCATCTACCACCGCGCGCGTCATTTCCAGATCGTAGCCGTTCTTGGTACCATCGGCGTCCATGCTGGTCAGGACGATCTCGCCGGCCCCCAGTCGCTCGACCTCGCGCGCCCAGGCCACGGCCTTCAGCCCCGTGGGAACTCGTCCGCCATTGATGTGAACTTCCCAGACCTCGCAACCGTCGCGCATCACGCGCTTGGGGTCGATGTTGACCACAACGCACTGGCTGCCGTACTTGCGCGCGGCCCGATGGACCAGGTCGGGGTCGCGCACGGCAGCCGAGTTGATCGAGATCTTGTCGGCGCCCGCCTTCAAGAGAGCCCTGATGTCTTCCAGGCTGCGGATGCCCCCGCCTACCGTCAGGGGCATGAAACAGACCTCAGCCGTGCGTCGGACCACGTCCCAGAGAATCTCGCGTTCCTCATGGCTGGCGGTGATATCCAGAAAAACCAGCTCATCGGCTCCCTGGTCGTCATACCGTGCCGCGACTTCAACCGGATCACCGGCGTCGCGAAGATTGAGGAAGTTTGTGCCTTTGACCACCCGGCCATGATTGACGTCGAGGCAAGGGATGATCCGCTTGGCCAGCATGCGCAGCCCCAAGGCGGCACGTCCACCGGCAAGTCGCCGCCCGGCGCGCCCAATCGATGTTTCTAACCGGAGGTTCTGCTCCACTCCTGGAGAGGATGCAAACTGTATTCTATAAAACTCGGAACAGTGATCCTAGTGGCTGATGGAAGATATCGTGGGAGATCGTCCCCGTCCGTTCTTGGAGCCTGAGAGAGATTGACGAAACAGCGGTGTAGCGCGGATCGGTGGTTCGGCTTCAACAAACAATGGACGAACCGCCACCTGCGTCGGAGGGAGAAACGATTGATATCAAACCGGTTCCGGGGTCCCTTGGGGGTCCAGATCATCGGGATGCTGAAGCTGACCACCGCGGCGCTCGGGCTGGCTGTGGGTTTTGGTCTCTTCCGGCTTTTCAAGAGCGACGTGGCCGCAAGCCTGGAACAGATCATCCGCCACTTGCACCTCGATCCCGAGAACAGGCTCATTCATGGCGCGATCGCCTGGATCTCCGGCCTGCAACCCAAGCAAATGCGCCTGATCGAGGTCGGAACCTTCTTTTACGTCTCGCTGCATACGATTGAAGGAATCGGCCTGCTCGCGGGAAAGCGCTGGGGAGCGTACTTGACGATCCTTGCGACCAGCTCACTGATCCCCTTGGAATGTTACGAGATTTACCAGCGGCCCAGGCCGCTTCGCATCGCCGTGCTTGCGATCAATCTAGCCATTGTGATTTACTTACTTGCCAATCGAGATAAACTCGCTCGAGTCGATCGACGTGGATGATTCGATTGGCTCTCTCAAGCCCGGGGGGAGTTGATGGCGGCCCTGATTGCAATGGGAAGCATAGTTCTGATCTTGCTTGTGTTGATCGACACCTTCGAGACCATGCTCTTACCCCGACGAGTCAAACGTCAGTTCCGGTTCACCCGCATGTTTTACGTTTATTCGTGGACTCCCTGGGCCTTGATTGCTCGCCGGGTACGATCTGATAAGCGCCGGAACACACTTCTGAGCCTGTTCGGTCCCTTGTCAATTCTCGTGCTGATCGCGACCTGGGCAATCGCATTGATCATCGGGTTCGCCCTTTTGCACTGGGCGATTGGAACCCCCTTGAGTGGCAGAGAGGGTGCCGCCGGATTGGGAATCTACGCCTATTTCAGTGGGGTCACGTTTTTCACACTTGGATATGGAGACATCACGCCAGTCGACGCTTCGGGCCGGTTCCTGGCCGTCGTCGAGACGGGCATCGGCTTCGGTTTCCTCGCCGTCGTCATCAGTTACCTTCCGGTGCTCTACCAGGCCTTCTCCCGGCGCGAGATCGCGATTTCGCTACTGGATGCGCGTGCCGGGTCGCCGCCCACGGCAGCAACGCTCCTTGGCCGCCTGGCACGGTTCAGCGATCTCGAGCGGCTTGACCTGTTCCTCGGCGAGTGGGAACACTGGGCGGCCGAGGTCTTGGAAAGCCATATCTCGTTCCCCATGCTGAGCTACTACCGTTCGCAACACGATAACCAGTCATGGCTGGCCGCGCTGACGGCCATCCTCGACACCTCGGCTCTGGTTGTAGCGGCGGTTCCCAAGCAAGACCGCACGGCGGCCTGGATGGCCTTCGCCATGGGCCGGCACGTCGTGGTCGACCTGGCTCAGGCGTTCCATGCCTTGCCCATCGATCCCCCACTCGATCGGCTCTCTCCGGAGAAGTGGAGCGCACTGCTTGACGTCCTCGCCAGTGCGGGGCTGAAGTTGAACGAAGGCGAGGCCGTGGAGCAACGTCTCAGAGAGTTGCGGGGGATGTACGAGCCATTCGTCAACGCCCTGTCTATCAGGTTCTTGATGCCTTTGCCGCCGGTCCTCCCCGCGGGCGAACCGGTGGACAACTGGCAAACCAGCGCCTGGATGCGGCGGACCAAGGGGTTTCAACAACTCGCGGCGGTCGATGCCGTTGACGACCATGAGGATTGAACGGCCGGGAAAGGAAAGCACGGGTCGGAGATCATCCACGATTGCCAGGCAGATCGATCTGTTCGACGATTCGCGGGCAGTCGGGCAGCGAGCCAAGAAAGGTGCGCCCGTAGGGCTTGGTCATGACGCGGGGATCGAGAATCACCACGATGCCCCGGTCGGTCTTGGTTCGGATTAACCGGCCAAACCCCTGCTTGAGCTTGATCACGGCTTCGGGAACCTGGTACTCGACGAATGGATTCCCGCCCCGGTTCCGGATATCCTCGAGCCGAGCCTCCAGAAGCGGGTGGCTAGGAACACTGAACGGCAAGCGGACGATGATCACGTTCGACAGGGCATCACCCGGCACGTCCACTCCCTGCCAGAAGCTATCCGCGCCGAAAATCACGCTGTTGATGTCGGCCTTGAAGGCCTCGACCATTTTGGAACGCGGCAGCCCGTCGCTCTGTGCATATAGCGCGATGTTCCGCTCAGCAAGCCAGGGAGTCAGAGCTCGGGCCGCAGCGTCCAGCATCTTGTACGACGTAAACAGGACAAACGCCTTGCCGTGGGTTCGTTCCAGGTAATGGGCGATGGCCTTGATGGCCACTCGCTCGAAGTCCTGAGGCTGGCCTGAAGGGTCCGGCAGGTTGCGCGGCAAGTGGATGGTCACCTGGTTTGGATAGTCGAAGGGGCTGCCCAGCGCATGGGTCTCGGCGGCCGTCAGACCGAGCCGAGACTTGAGGAAATCGAACCTGGGCGGCGTGCCGACGCAAAGCGTGGCCGAGGTCAAAACACAAGTTGGCACCTGGTCGAAAAGCAGCTTCCGCAGGCTGGGACCCACGTCCAGAGGAGCCGAGGCCAGGCGGACTCGCAGCCGCGCTTTCTCCTCCAGTTCAACCCAGTAGACATGATCGGCGGACGACTGCCTGATCCAGCTCGCGATCTGGTCGGCCAGGGCGCTGCACCGACCCTGTGCGGCGGTCAGCTCGATACGGTGCTCGGGCTTCTCGACCTTGGCCGACCCTTCGCCGATGGCCGAAGCAAGTCGTTTCAGCGCTTCGCACAAGGTGTCGGGCCAGTCGACCCGCCGGCGGATGCGGCCGTTGGAGTTCTGGCCCTGGCGCAGTTGCCACTGGGCCACCTGCTCGAAGAAATCGTCGGCGGCCATGCGGGCAGTTTGAACCTTGTCCATCGCCTCTTGTAGCCGGTGATACGACAGCAGGCCCTTGCCGCTGCGGTCGTTGTACAGCCGCGCCAGCGTCAGGTCGACGCCGATGTTCGAGATCTGCAACCCCATGTGCTCGCCGGCCACCGCCTCCAGCGTGTGCGCCTCGTCAAAGATCGCCACGTCGTATTTGGGAAGGAGCCCGAAGCCCGCGGACCGCAGTGCCAGGTCGGTGACGAAGAGCGGCATGGTTCACGATCAACAAGTTGGCCGACCAGACCCGGCGCCGGGCCTGGAAGTAGAAACATTCCTTGTTCCGCGGGCACTCGCGGCCCAGGCAGTTGCCGTTCTCACTCTGGACCGCGTCCCACACGGCCGGCAGCGGCCGGAAATCAAGGTCGGACCGGGAGCCGTCGGTCGTCTGGTTGCTCCAGAGCTTGATCTCGCCGAGCTGGTCGAACTCCTCCTGCTTCTGGAAAGTTCCCATCGCTCGAGCCACCGCGACATCAAGCCGGCGCAGGCTGATGTAGTTCGACCGCCCCTTCACTAGGACAGCCGAGAACTCCTGGGGCATCACGGTGCGCAGAAACGGGATGTCCTTGCGAAGCAACTGCTCCTGCAGCGCGATGGTGTGCGTGGAGACAACGACCGTCTTCTTCCGCTCGACGGCGGCCAGGATGGCGGGCACCAGATAGGCAAAGCTCTTACCCACTCCGGTGCCGGCCTCGACGATGAGATGCCCCGGGCGCTCGATGGCCTCGGCCACGGCCCGGGCCATCTCGAGCTGCTGGCTCCGCAGTTCATACGCGGGCAGCCGGCGAGCCACCGCGCCACCGGGTCCAAGAACTGCAGAGGGGTCCAGTTGCGCCATGCCGTCGTCGCCCGCCGTGAAAGGGGGGAATCAGCCGCCGGCCCGTTTCAGGTGGCACCCACCATGCCCTGGCTGGGACTGGAGGCCGTGGCGTAGAGCTTCCTGGAAATGCGACCGGCGCCGGCGGCCAGCCAGCCGGCCTCGACCGCCAGCCGCATGGCGTTTGCCATGCGCAGAGGATTTGCTGCACAGGCGATTCCGGTGTTCAGCAAGACGCCGTCGCAGCCCAGCTCCATGGCGATAGCCACGTCGCTGGCGGTGCCCACACCGGCGTCCACGATCACCGGATAGGAGGGATCGCCGGCCTTGAGGTCCTCAAGGATGATCCGGATGTTATTGGGGTTGAGAACGCCCTGTCCGCTCCCGATCGGGCTGCCTGCCGGCATCACCGACGTCGCCCCCGCCTCTTTCAACCTGCGGGCCATGATCGGGTCGTCGCTGGTGTAACAGAGGACCTGAAAGCCCTCGTCAACCAGCACGCGGGTCGCCTCGAGCGTGGCAACCGGGTCGGGCAGCAGCGTGCGGCTGTCGGCCAGGACCTCGAGCTTGACCCAGTCGGTCCCCGGGTTCGCCAGTCCCTCGAGCAGCTCGCGCCCCAGCCGGGCGGTGCGCAATGCTTCCTGGGCGGAAAAACAGCCGGCCGTGTTGGGCAAAATGATGAACCGACGGGGGTCAAGATAATCGAGCAAGTTCCGACCCAGGCGGTCCAGCAGCCGCTCCCGTCGCACCGCGACCGTCACCACTTCGGCACCGCTGGCGTCCAGACACTCACGCATCAACTCGAGCGTCGCATACTTGCCGGTTCCGACGAAGAGCCGACTCCTGATCGTATGCGTGCCGATCGTGAGCGGTGGCAGATCCGTGGCCGTGGCGGCACTCGATCCCCCGCCGACCAGCGTGACGATTTCCAGCACGTCCCCCGGCGCAAGGAATTTGTCCGCGTGCGAGCCCCGTCCCACGAGGTCACGATTGACTTCGACGGCCACGAAGTCCGGCTTCAGTTTCAAATGGACCAGAAGCTGAGCGACAGTCATCGGCGCAGGCACCTCGCGGCGCTCGCCGTTCAGCGTGATCTCCAAGGTCGCTCCCAGGACGAACAATCGACCGATGGTCATCCAGAACACAGGAGCTCTTGCCCCGGTGTCCCTCGTCATCGGACGAATCGTTCCCGTTCAAGAATTATTGGACAAACGAGAAGAGTCGACACGACACGGATTTCTCTTGTGAATCCCGTGGTCATCGTATCGCGGGAAGAGAGACAGGGTCAAGTCGGGGCGTCGTGTCTGATGGTTGCAGAGAAGGAAAGAGACAGGAAACTACGCTCGCTCTTCCATGGCGAGAGCGTCCGTGAGCCGCTGCCCCACTGCGAGGCTGCCCGTGATCAACAAGGAACCTGTGCTGCCAGAGAGCAGGTGAAGTGAGGAACCCAATCGGGGGCTGCGGCAAGCAGATAGGGACATGCCGCGACCGCGGCCCGCCCCTTCGCGGTGCGACCGTGCGGGCTCTCGCCATGAAGCGAACGTTCGCACTCGCGCACAAGGGAGCTACGAGAACCTTACAGCTATGAGCATTAGCGATCTTATGTTTTTAAACTCTGAATTTCCATTTTCCTCTTGATCTTTTTGGGTACTCCGCCATAATCATGATTGTCTCGATCAGAGTCATTGGGCCTCGGAGGAGCAAGCTCCGTCGCCCGTGCCGAAAACCCCGCCCATATCGGTTGCTGTCTGAACGGGCTTTCTCGGCACCGCCTTGACCCGTCTGAACGATCCCGTTAGGAGACTGGTCACCAATTGCGGCGAAAAACGCCGCACTTTGTTTGCGAAATCTTCGTGGCGAACTGGTCTCCTGGTCCAGTGAGAAGACGTGCGCGGGCGCTTTTGAACGTCTCGAGCGCCCACAGTGAGTCCTCATCGACTAGAGGGAGGGTCTTTGCCATGAATGCTCGGTTCAGCCCGCGAAAGAGCCATTTGTCGCCCGGTTTTACCTTGATCGAGTTACTGGTCGTGATCGCGATCATCGCCGTCTTGATCGCACTTCTGCTCCCCGCCGTGCAGTCGGCCCGTGAGGCCGCCCGTCGCGCCCAGTGCGTCAACAATCTGAAGCAGATAGCGCTGGCCTCCCACAATTACGAATCGGCGAATGGCGCCTTTCCGTTTGGGCATCGCGGGTTCATGTTTACACCCTATAGCCCCGCGTTCACAATGCCTTGCGACGTAACGGACTACATTTACATCGGGCACAGTGCGTTCGTCTACATCCTGCCTTATTTGGAGGGCGGAAACGCGTACAATGCGTATAATATAACGCGAACCTACAATAGTGTCGCGCAGAATACTGCGAACCTGATTAAGGTCGCAACGTACATCTGCCCCTCGGATACTGATGCCTCCCCGCCACCGACCATGGACATCGGCACCCCTCAGGGCTCGTACGCCGCAAGCGGCGGAACGCATGAACAATTCGTTTTCACTTGGGCCAACACCACCCCACCGGACCCCACGGGTCAGTACTACACCATCTGCAATCAGGTGCCTGGAGACGGGATGTTCGGGGCCGAGTACACCTGGCGCATCGCCAACGTCACCGACGGCACCAGCAACACCTTCCTGTTCGGCGAGACCTCTCGATTCAGGGATGAGCCCGCGAGCTCGAATTTCTTCTTTTACAACATAGGCGATTGGTGGGCGGGGCCACCCTGGAGCAATTCGCCGCCAAACTTTGGAGACTGCGCGTGACATCAACGGCCTTCGTGGTTCCGAAGCTTAACGCTCCCCGAGACCCAACCGGGAACGTATTTAATTCCTGCTTCGCCCAAGTTTTCTATCCACCAGACTGGATAAACTACCCGATCTGCCAGCAACTGGGTGCCTGGGGCTTCCGTAGCCTACATCCGGGTGGAGCCAACTTCGCCTTCGCCGATGGCTCGGTGAAATTCATCAAGGATAGCATCAATATTGCAACATACCGAGCTCTGGGAACGCGGGCGGGAGCGGAGGTCGTGAGCGCCGACCAGTATTAGTTAGGGCGCTTTCAAACTCGGACGAAAGTCATCGGAAGGAGCTTACTATGCGACGCCTTCTTCTTGCCGCCCAAGTCCTCGCCGCATTGGCCATGGGCTGCAATTCGACGCCAATCCAATCGACCAATGAGTCTCGCAAAGAGAGTGCCCCGACGGAGGTTTCAAAATCCGGTAAGGCCAGTTCGTCAAAACGACCCCCAAAGCCGAGTGGCGTTGTTCGCGCTCCGAATCCGGGGGCGGATTCTAAGCCGGACCGCTGAGTTAGATGCAAGAGACAGCATGGAACCTTCAGGTTTGCTCGTTCCAAGCCGTTTAGCTGTTGTTTGACCATCATGCCACGAGCGACATAAAGGCCGCGAGCCGAACAAAGCCACAGGTACCCCACTTGCAGCTCGTTGTAACGAGTGGCCAGCCCGCGGCAGTGCTTGATCCGATTGATAAATGGCTGCACCTGCTTGCGGAGCTTGGAGTCGAAACCGTCATGACGCTGACGGCGACAACCCCGGGCGTAAGGATTACGCGTTGCCTTCCAGCTTGGCCTGATTTGGAAGGCAGATTAGCTGTCAGGAACCGAAATTGAGTACAATGATGCAAGAAAGTGCGTCAACAATCTGAAGCAAATTGGCCTCGCTCTACACAACTACCACGACTCCTTTAGCATCTTTCCTATGGGTAGTGAGCAGTATGGGAAATGGGACACGATGTGCAGCTACTGGCCTTATGGTCACTCGCTGTTCACGTTCATTCTTCCTTACATCGAGGACAGTACGATATTCAACGCGACGAACCTCAACTTCGTCGCCAACGCCGACTCGACCCAGAACGGGGTCTATCCAGGCCCGGCCCAGGTGACCGCTCTCCAGGCGCAGATCGCCACCTACATCTGCCCGTCAGAACCGTCGCCGATGACCTATCGAGATATATTCTTCCCAACCTCCCAAACGTCCTATGCGGCGGTCCTCGGCTACAAGGACACCGTGCGCTGGTGGTACAGTTGCGGGAACCAGATTCCCCCGGACGGAGTCTTCGGCCTCGACTTCGGTTCAAAGCTGGCCCAGATCACCGACGGCACCAGCAACACGCTCTTGGTGGGAGAAGCAAGCCGGTTCAGAAACGAGACGGAAGACTGGTACAACGAGTGGTCAAGCGCGATCTGGTGGGGATCGTCAATCCCGGGAGTCTCACGGTTTGCCGCCATCGCGACGACGGCTCCGCGACTGAATGCCAATCTACAAATTCCCGACCCGATGGCGAGTTTCAGCTATACCGGTGACGTCGATAGCTGGGTCTTCGACCCGAACCCCGCGGTGAATGCACTGAACGCCGGCCAGTTTGGCTTCCGCAGCCAGCACCCCTCCGGCGCGAACTTTCTGCTCGGCGACGGCTCGGTCAGATTCTTCAAGGACTCGATCAATCCGGCCGTCTATCAGGGTATCAGCACCAAGAATTATCAGGAAGTCATCTCCGCCGATTCTTACTGAGCTGTACCGACTTCCCGACACTCCTCGCTGATCTCCACCAGATTGTTAGGCGACACGTCGTGATCTCTGTCTGGCTTGGGTTTGCGTTCCGCAACGTCTGGCCGAACTCGGTTGCTTGGTCGCGTTGGCCTTTGGGGTTTCCCACCCGCTCCAGACCTCGTCCAGCTTCAACACCACAAACCGCACCAGCGTCCGACGGCGCCGCCACTTGTACCGCACCTTCTCCAGGAACCGGAACATCCGGTTGGTTCGCTCCACATGGTTGTTGGTCCGGACTCGCTGGCTGAGCGGATTGTTGAGGAAAGCCATGAGTTTGGGAAACTTGTCGTCGTCCAGTTGCTCCATCGCCGCGACCAGCTCGGGCACCGTCTGAAACACTGGGTCGCGAAAAATCGCCGCCCGGCGGCAGCTTGCCTGGTGGAAATCCTTGGGCGTGTCGAAAAGCCAGTAGATCCGATCAGCAAACCGCCGCAAGATCGCCAACTCGGGGAGGTACTCCAGCATCTGCTTCAGGTCGTTGCATTCCGACTCGGTAAGGTTCTCCCGTCGCTTCACGATCAAATACCGATGCTTGTACACAAAGTACGCCTTCTCCTTGACCGTCGGTCCACGGCGGGCGGCAGCGGCTTTAGCCTTGCGGCTCTTGCGGCCCCGCTTCTTCTTCCGCCCGGCCTTGGCTCGCCGGCTCATCGCGGTTCGCCACCGGCGCACGGCGTCCAGGATCAACTTGTTGATGTCCATGATGACGTGGAAGACACACAACTGATGATCTGCCTCGGACCATAACTCGGTAATCACAGCGGGGTACAAATTCGAGCCGTCGGTGACCACCACACGCGGCTCGAGCCCCCAGTTCTTGAGGTTCTTGAGAAATCGCAGCATGTGGTCTTGGTCATTGGCGGCCACCAGGGCGAAAGCCACCGGCAAGTCGCTCAGTGGATCGGTAGCCAGAAGCAAGGTAAAGCAGCCCAGGTGCAGTTCGTCCACGCAAAGAGTTCCGCTGAAATGCTCCAGGACCTTACGACGATGCTCGGCCATGTCGAGTTGCTCGACGCGACTGCGGAGCACGTCGTAGACAAATCCCGTGGAGAGTTCGAGCAGGAACTCGCGCGAAGTGACTCCAAGACCCGATCGATGTTCATTCCGTCTTTGACGATGCGATCCAGAACCAGGTCTCGGACCTTGTTGTCGTAGTGGGCCTTGGGAAGTACGCCCTCGGGGGTGTTTCGGAAAGTCGTGCAGCATCTGCACTGGGCTGCGTACTCACCGTAGGTAATCCTCAGGTAGGCCACGGCCTTGAAAGCGACCGTGCGTACCTCGCGGGTACAGGTCCGTTTCCGTTTGCCCAACTTGCCACACGTGGGACAAGGGGCCTTCTTGGGATGCAGTGAACCGGTATAAAGACAGTCGTGGGTGCATCCGTGCCCATGCTTGCGTCCTTCCGTGTTGAGGTCTTCAGCACCCTCATTCACGGGGACGCAAGCCCTATCTATCAACCCCAAAGCATCTTACTCGTGCCTCCTTACTTCAGTGGAGATCCGCGAGGAGTGTCGACTTCCCCGAGCCTTTTCCGCTCATTCCCTCGATCCTGGAGACGCACCATGGAGCGCTCACATCTTCGCGCAATGCTGCCAGTGATCGTCGCGGCCCTCCTCGTTTGCGGCTGCATGCCGAGTTCGGACGGCCCCTCGATCCCGCGTTCGTCGACCGATAACGCTTCGATCACTGGCAACGCGGAGAGCAACGTGCCGGCCGCGACGAACAAGAAGTTCGCCTCACGCCGACCGGCACAGACCCAGTCGACGCCCAAGGCACGGCCGACGGGATCGCTGTAAGAGGCTGTCCGGGAAGCTCTTCGTAGGGTGGGTGCAACTCGGCAACCCCTCCGAAAAAGCGGTGGGTTGCACCCACCAGGGGCTTTCGGGCAATGAAGCCCATGCGCTCGGTGTCGAGCATGGCCGAGCACCACGCGAGCACTTCCTCGGCTGGCAAGTCCCACTTCGTGATCGCCTTGATCACCACGCTCAAGCAATCTTCGACGTCCTTGGCCATCAGGCTTTCGTCGCTCATCCCGACTTGATGGCTCCCTCGCTTCATCAGGTCCGGCGCGAGTTGCATCGCCAGCCGCAACTGTCCCGACGCGACCAAGCGACCCAGGTTCCGTTTCACCGACGCAAGAACCGGCAGAATTCCTCCGATCGGATTCATTCCGCGAACTGGCCCGGATTGTTTGGCAAATTCGTGCACGCGAGCGTCTGGGAAAGCCGAGTGCCGAGTCAGCGAGAAGCGCGATGGTCTCTTCCGAAGGGAGACGAGCCATGCCAGCCGCCAGGTCCCGCGTGCGACGGGATGCGCCGACCAGCGACCGAGTGGCGGCGCTCGATGCCCTGCGCGTGGTCTCGATGGCTGCCGTCGTCGCCCTCCATGCCTCGGCCCCATACATGACGGTTCGAATTCCGGGACTGATCTGGCTGGTGCACGAACCGGCGGGTTCCGAATTCGTCCAGCAATTCGCATGGTGGTCTTACGGTGCCACCATGCCCGCATTCTTCGCACTGGCCGGCTACGCGGCGGCGACGGTGCTTGAAGTCAAGGGAACGCGCGGCTATGCGCTGGATCGCGCGCGCCGGATCGGCCTACCCTTCCTGGCGGCGATTCCGACGGTACTGCTTCCCACGGTGCTCATCTGGATGCTTGGCCTCTACCTTGCCGGCCGTTGTGAGGTTGACGAACTGCTCGCGCTGAGTTTCGCCGACGGTCAGATTCAGGCCAACCGGTTCGGCCCGGCCCATCTCTGGTTCCTGGCCTACCTGATTCCGATGCTGGCCCTTCTGGGCGTTGTTCAATCCTGGTGCCGGGAACGGCTACGCGGCTTGCATGGCGTGCTGAGCCATTTCTGTTCGCCCCTGACCCCCTTGATGCTGACGATACCCACCACGCTAATTCTCTGGCTGGGGCACTGGTGGAACGGCGTCGACCCCATCCTGGACCTGGGGAACAGCTTCCTGATCAACCCGATCCGCTGGCTTCATCACAGCCTGTTCTTCATCGCGGGACTGGGCTGGCACTCGGGCCGGACTCGTTTGCTCGCGCTAACCCGGGGGCCTCTGCCCTGGCTGTTCCTGGCGGGCTCGGCCGTCGCGCTCTTGGTCCGGGTAAGATGGCTGCCTCACGACCTTGCGGCCTCGTTGACGGGATCGGCCGCCTGGGTGTCGGTCGCCTCGGCGTCGCTCTTCGGCTGGCTGACGCTTTATGGGTCGCTAGGCGCTGTGCGCACCTGGCACGACATGGCGGCCGAGCGATCAAGTACCTCTCCGACTCCTCCTACTGGGTGTACCTGGCTCACTTCCCGGTCGTGGGGCTCGTTCAGGCGGGCCTCTTCATGGTCGCGCTTCCCAGTCCCGTCAAGTTCCTGTTCGCGCTCGCGATCGGCCTGGCCTGGAGCCTTCTCACCTACGAGGCGTGCGTTCGCCGCACTTGGATCGGCCGGTGGCTGCGTGGTGGCGCCCCGCCAGTCCCCTCGGTTCCGAGGCCCGTGTACCTCGATCACGAAGAGGTCCCCGGGCGAACCATAGCCTGAAAGCTTGATGTTGCTCGGTTCATCACCGCCTCGCTCCGGCCGTGAGCCGACCTTGGCGATCGGCTGATCGGCTTCGTTTCCCCCGACTCGAGGAGAACTGCCGTAGCGGCACCCCGAGACGCGTCGCGGGCACAATCGGGGGATTCGCGACCCCGGTCTCGTGCTCAGGTCACGTTCCCGGTTCGTTTCCACTCTACGGTTTGTTCCCGCCCGGCGCTTTCCGCTTCGGTACCTGGCTCGTCTGCCGTTTGGCTCCTCTTGGTATCCTGCCGGTCTTCACATCGCCGAGCGAGACCCGCTCCAGTTGCTCGAGACCGTGGCGAATCAACTCGATCGGAGAGAGTCCCGAGAGACTCGGATCACCGCTCGCGCGTTGGTATTTCGGCATTTCCCATGACAGCAGGAAGCGAGGGCTCGCGCCGGTCTGATCGATGAAATTGAGCAATACGTCCGCGGGGATCGTGGTCCCGGTTTCGTACCTGTGTCCCCGCGGCACGCCAGCGGACGACCACGTCGTCGCCGTCCGAGACGATCCCCTCGATCTTGAACTTGAGGTCTGGGAGTGCCGCGACGAACTCGTCTCGGAACTGCTTGAACGCTCCGACGCCGCGCAGGTCGCCAGACTCCATAGGCGCAACGCCGTCCGGGCTCATCAGTTCCTCGATGGTGGCCGTGCGACGCTCGTTCCAGACCTCCATGAACCACCGTCGGGACAGGGTGCGATTCTGGTCGCTCATCGTTGCCTCGCCTGATCACGTGCGGCGGCCAAGGCCGGTTGAAGTGACGAGCTTTGAGGATAATCGGACGGCGTGGTTGATCATTCCGTCAGCCGAGCAATCCGTGACGAGAGAATGAGTCACTCAAGAAGCCTGTCGAGAGGCCAAGTCTCTGACATTTGGCCATTGCGGGCCCAATTGCTTCAGCGCGGTGTGAGCGTCAATCCTCTCGATCTCCTGATCGCCTCAGTCGAATTGGTGCCCTCTGCTTGGCCTGCCCCTCGCCGCTGTTCCTGGACATTCGGCTTGGCCTCCCGCTCCTCGAAGACGCGGTTGGCCGATCCCAACAATTGGTTCTTCCAGGAGGAAGAGAGATCTGGTTTAAGCCCCTCTCGGCGGCACAGAAGGGCAGCTCGAATCTCGCGAACCTGACGCACGAGCAGCAGGTCGAATCCAAGGACGATGATCAGATCTGCGCGGTATGGCGGCCAGCGAGGATCCAAATCTAAGCAGCGGCAGAGTACAATGCTAGAGCACGACGACGAATAGGAGGACCCTGCTATGACCAAAACGATCCACGGCAAGACCATCGAGCTCGACGAAGACCTCGGTGTGGCCGAGGGCCAGGAGGTCGAGGGCCAGGTGAGGATCGTTCAACCCGCCCGGAAATGGGGCGAAGGCATTTTGCGGACGGCCGGCGCGCTCGCTGATGATCCGGAGTGGGATGGCATCATGGAGCAGATCCACCAGGGGCGAAAAGGAGGCACGGCATGACCAGGATCTTGCATGGAATTGTCCACGGTAAAACCATCGAGGTCACCGAAGACCTCGGCATGTTGGACGGCCAAGCCGTGGAACTGATTATCACGGCTTCGCCCGCCTCAGGTCTGTGCGGTGAGGAAATCGGGCCGCGCAAATCAACCAAGAAGCTTCCGGGACCACCACCCGGTTGGCAGCCTGGTTCCCGGCGAACGGCCGCGGGGATGTTGGCGGATTCGTGGACGGAGGAGGATGATCGTATTCTGGAAGAGATCTATCGGGACCGCAAGCGAGAAACTCGGCGCGAGGTCCCTGAATGAGCTTTCTCCTGGACACAAATATCCTTTCCGTTCACTTGCGCCGACCATCGGGCTTGGCCCACCGCTTCTTCCAGTTCTCCGGCCGCTTGTGGACTACGAGTGTCGTTTTGGGCGAATTGTTTGTTTGGGCGTACAACCGCCCTGATCCGACCAGGGTTCTGGACGCTATTGATGAATTGCTGTTGCAGGAGGTGAGCGTTCTGGACTTCGACCGGGATTGTGCGAACGAGTTTGGACGAGTCCGGATCCAACTCAGGCGAAGCTGCATCGAGGTGCCGTCCATGGATCTGATGATCGGTTCCGTGGCCCTCGTTTATGATCTTACACTCGTCACACACAACATCACAGATTTCCACAACATCCCCGGTCTTCGACTGGAGGATTGGCTCTCGGACTGAGCCAACGGGCAACCCATGATCGGATCGTGACTGATCGACACGGAATTCGGGGATGCGACCACCGATTCGTGCACAAGGTCGAGAGGCCGAATCCGAACAGCAACGGCTCACCCTGCCCAAGAAAAACCATCTCAACGAACAATCTGTGGCGTGGTTTATCGCGATACCATTAGTCGGCGTTAAATGGGAAGCGTAAGGCTGTCATCCGTGCAAGCAGGGGCGTTATCATGACGACCTCCAATTTCACGACGGAGGCCGAAGACTTCGTCAACCGGATCGAAGGCAAGAAGGTCGTCCTGATCCATGGCGTGCGACTTGCCGAGCTCATGATCGAGCACAACCTTGGGATTACCAGGACCAAGACCTACGAACTGAGGGAAGTATCGAACGATTTCTTCGACGAAGACGAATTCTGATGATTTGTTCAGTATCCTCGAGAAATGCCGGGGTTCGTTCACGATGAAAGTCTCACGACTCGGGTTGAAGGCGTCCCGCCTCCACTTTCGCTGAGAAAGGGCGCGGCAATCTAGGGGATTGCGGGTTTGGTGTTTTTCTTTGCAAGGCGACGCACCATCAGGTGTACCATCGCCACATGGATCATCGCCTCCCCGGTCTCGTTCCAGAACTCGTAATGCTTACTCAGGCGGCGATAGTTCGACAGCCACGAAAACGTCCGTTCCACGACCCAGCGTTTCGGCAAGAGTTTGAATCCTTTTACGTCATCGTTTCGTTTGACGATCTCCAGGACCCACTGACAAAAGGCAGAGACCCATGCGATCAGTTTCCCCGCATAACCTCCGTCGGCCCATACCCGTTGCATTCGCGTCCAGTCGGCGTTGATCTTGGCCTTCGTGAATACCAGTTTGGCCCCATCACGGTCCTGGATATTGGCCGAATGGACCACCACCACCCAGATCAAGCCGATCGTGTCAACCAACAAGTGCCGTTTGATCCCGTTGATTTTTTTTCCCCGCGTCGTACCCCCTTGCTCCGCTGGTACGGGTTGCCTTGACCGTCTGACTATCGATGCAGCCGGCACTGGGCTGCGGTTCCTTTCCCGCTTGTTGCCGAACCAAGCTGCGGAGCGTGCCGTGAATGTGCTCCCACAATCCGCTGCGACGCCACCTATGGAAGTAGTAGCGGACAGTGCCCTCGGGAGGGAAGTCATGAGGCAAGGCGGACCATGCACACCCCGTCGTCAGGAGATAGAAGATCGCGTCGAGGACGTCCCGGAAATCAGTCTTGCGCGGGGCCCCGCCGGGATCGGAGGAGGCAACATCGGTTCCAAGAGAGCCCCCTGGGCATCCGTCAGATCGCTGGGATAGGGCTTGCGTGGCGTGGCGTCCATGCCGAGGCTCCGAATTGAAGACGAGATCCATAGCTGTAGCTAGCCTAATCGCCGGCAATCTCTCCAGATAGACCAATTTGCCGCGCCCTTTCTGAGAAGTCCGGACCAGTTCCATCGCCGCATTCGTGACAGAAAGTGTTAAGGGGTGCCAATTTACGACCAGCTCGCGGAGAGCCTCATCCTCGCGGCCATGTTCCGGCCAGCCACTTGGTGCAATGTCGTAACCACAACAGACAAGGCTTTTCTCATCGGCTTCGCGATGAGAAAAGCCTTGTCTGTTTGTGCTGCGAATGCGGGACTGTCTCACGCAGCTGTCGTTGTAGTTGACAGTTCTTGCGTCAAGTCGTCCGGGTCGGATTGAAGGAGTGTCCAGAAGTCGTACGTGGGTAATCCCAAACCCAAGGCTTGGTACGGACACTGCTTTTTCCGGGGACCGGATCGGAATGGGTGACAGTTCCAATACAGGCGCTTCAGATCGAGCATCGGTTGGGTCATCCGGCGGTGACGGGATTGCTGCATCCGCAGTACGCTGTTCATGCATTCTACCGCGCTGCTGGCTCGGACCGTGTCTTGGAGGATGGCCGTGATCCGGTCATAAGCCGCTTGCTCGGCATCCTCCAGTGGTAGGTGCATGGCCACGGCATAAGCCATCATGGCCAAAGGACTCGGCCCTGGATTGGAGGAGCCGCCATGCCGTCTCCACCACCGCCAAGCCAGTACCTCGCGCCATTCCTCTCGCGGTTCAGCCGCTGCAAGACGCTGGTGCATTCGATCCAAGAAGGCCAGGCTGCGTGGGTCGGTGAGGAAGTTTCTGACCTTGCGCGATTCGGGTCCGGTCAGTTCGCTCAAGCCAGCCTTGATCTGGGCCTCCGCCCAGAGACGATCATTGAGTTGCCCATCGGGCCGGAACAACTCGAAGGCGGTGCGGCAACGGTCCCAGGCCGATTCGACGCGTTCCACCGGTTCAAACGCCTCAATCACTTTGGACCAGGCAGTACGGGCGACCCAAGCCGAACCCCGCGCGTTGATTCCTTGCTTTTTGTCTCGCTGAACCTGGGCGTCGCAGGTCTGGGCCTGGTCCCAAAGCGGCTCCACTGCACGCCACGCTTGTGTCAACACTCGTTGAGCCTCTTGAGTCGTATGGAAGAGATCCAGCCCGTGGCCCAGAGCGGACGCCAAGGGGTCGCTCGTGCGCTGCAATTGGGCAGTTTGCTGGAGGGCCGTTGCAATCCCTTTGGCAGCGTCGGAGATCACGAACTCGAGATTCTTAAAAGGAGTCAACTGCTGCTGCCACGTCGCGGCCTTGCGGTCGTTGGCGTTGTGACAAAAGACCGCGGTCATGCTCGTCGGCTCGATGCCGACCAAGGTCGGCCGCCCCCAAAAAAGATCTCATCGAGAGCTAAGGTCTGGACCTCGGTTGCGCACTTTTGGTCGAGCACCTGGAGGACCTTTGCGGCCCGTTTCGCCTCGGTTTTGACCCAACGGCCGATGGTTGAATGGTCCGGTGCCTGACCCGCGGGCAAGAGGATTTGGAACAGATCCTCGGTCTGACGCAGGCTCAACCCCAGGCGCAGAGGCAACCGTGGCGAACTTCCGTTGCTTGACTGGGTCCAGGGCGACTGGTTGCTGGGCACGAGCCTCCAGTTCGGTGACTCTCCGCTGGAGTTGCTGGATCTCGGCCTCCTGTTCGGCGAGCCGAGACTTGTCACTGGACGCCTCGGCCAGCCGCTCTTCGACCTTGCGGGCATGCTCATAGACTGTCTCGCGGCTGCACTGCGAATCTTGGGCTTGCCCAGTCACAGAGCCGTACTGACCCGAGAACACAGCGGCGGCGTTGCGGACCCAAGTGCGGACCGGTAGCTTGAACATGCGTGAGCCCTCCATGGCAACGGTGGTGAAATCCAGTAACGCCGCATTTCACCGGGGGAGAGCTTTCCAGGCCAGCCCAACTGTCAACTTGCCGATCCGCCCACGGGGCTGAAATGAGACAGTCCCGCGAATGCCGATCGCCGCGAGTTCGCAAATGATTTTCGAGAGAGAATTTGTGGAAAATTCGTAAACTAGCTTTGCTTCTAGATTCGCGACCCTTATAATGGCTGTCCATACATATACGACTATTCCCTTGTCGAGGATTTTGCCATGTCGATCGCGTCCGGTACGGAATTCTGTTTGGATGACCTTCTGCCCGACGACTTACGCACGCTCGACGATCACCAACGGGACATACCGCGGATCGCCAAAGACCGAAAGTTGATCCGCCAGATCGAACAGTCCGTCCAGCAGATACCCACCGTTCACCGGCTTTTCAACCGCGACTCGCGCCAGATGGCGGAGCTGAAGCCAGAAAGCGTCCACCTGGTCGTCACCAGCCCACCGTATTGGACGCTCAAGGAATACCGGAAGACCGACGGTCAGCTTGGCTACGTCGCCGACTACGAGGAGTTCCTGACCGAGCTCGACAAGGTCTGGAAACAGTGTTTCGGTGCGCTCGTCGCGGGTGGTCGCGTGATCTGCGTCGTCGGCGACGTCTGTCTGTCTCGGCGGCAGAACAACGGGCGTCACACCGTTGTGCCGCTTCACGCGTCGATCACAGAGCATTGCCGGCACATGGGGTATGATAACCTCGCGCCGATCATCTGGCATAAGATCGCGAACGCGAAGTTTGAATCCGAGGGGAACGGGGCCGCCTTCCTCGGAAAGCCCTACGAACCGAACGCCGTCATCAAGAACGACATCGAGTTCATCCTGATGGAGAGAAAGCCCGGCGGCTACCGCTCTCCTGACATGGCGACGAAGGTCTTGAGCCTCCTGTCGGACGAGAACCACAAGGCTTGGTTCCAGCAGATATGGACGGGGCTCACCGGCGCGTCGACCCGCCAACACCCAGCACCTTATCCCCTCGAACTGGCCGTCCGCCTCGTCCGCATGTTCTCGTTCGTCGGCGACACCGTCCTCGACCCGTTCCTCGGGACCGGCACCACAACACTTGCCGCCGCCCTGTGGGGCCGCAATAGCATCGGATACGAGGTCGATCCCGAATACCATAAGCTGGCGCTGAAAACGTCTCCGTGAGGAAACGCAGGGTTTCTTTAGCGGAGTGACGATCGCCACCGCTTAAAGGCCGCCGAACCGCTCGTCGTATGCCTTGGCGATAGCCTGCAGGAACGTCGCATAGTGGTCGCGGTCGCCCGGCTGCGGCGCCGGCGGCGCAGTCCAGAGCGCGGCGGCGTTCTGGTTGTCGCAGCTAATCACGATGGTGGTGTAGGCGTCGAAGCCCTTCTCACCGAGTTCGGAGCGAATCGGCAGCCCTCGAAGGTGCTTCACCATCCGCTCCGCAGCGTGCGGCTGCTTGTGGATTGTCCACTCCAAGGGCTGGTTAGCAATCTTCTGACGGAGCGGCGAAACGAACCTGTCCGCGATATTCACCACCGTGATCCCCGCCGCGATCGCGGTGTCGTCACCGGCATGGACAATCGTGTGCGATGAACTCAGTTCATCGTACAGTCGCGGCTGAGACTTCCCGTGCTCGGTCATCACGGACTTGGCCTCCATCGAGATGAGCACACGACCGATCATTCCTTCCACGGCAGGGCCACCCAGCGAGTTCGACGCCACACCTTCGATGCTAAGCCCAATGGCCAGATCGATCGTCTTAGCCTTCGCGCTATTCGCCCACAGGTAGGGCAGGTTGATTTTGTACACAACCTTGCCGAGCGCGGCGTGTTCCTTCAGCGTCGTGCAGACTTGGATCAAGTCGTCAAGGATGAACAGACAGATGGCCTTTGAATGGCGGTCACTTCGGCTATGGTACCGGTAAACTTGCCCTAACTTCTTATCTTCGTGCTGGTTATTTGTCATCCATTCAACGAACCGTTGGGGAGCTAGCGGCATGCATCCATCCCCATCCAACAAACGCCCGACGATAGCTCACACGCCACCGTCAGGAACGGCGGCGCCGCCAATGCCCCCATTCAAACGCGCAAGGGGCCGTGCGCGAAGGGTTTGCCAACGGCGAACTGCAAGCGCCGATATCATTGTGGACAGGCCCGTCGTGGTGGATTGGGCAGGTTGTATAATTTGTGGAAACCGGCGTCAAGCTGACGAAAAAGCCCCCGAAGTACGTACCGGATCGAGGCCCCGATATGTCGGAACCCTCCGCTCCTCATAGAGATATCGAAGAAACCGACGAGACTCTGGATTCCGAAGAAGCTGCACCGGTCCGGTTCTGGGAGGAAAAACAGCGCGAACTGTTGACAAGCGTCGTTGATTACAACCTGAGCACACTCTCCGACCTGGTGACGGCCAAGACCATCGACCTCCAGCCCAAATATCAGCGCCGCTTCCGCTGGGATGAGAACCGGCAGTCCAAGCTGATCGAATCGTTCCTGATGAATGTCCCCGTGCCGCCAGTCTTCCTGAATGAGGATAGGTACGGCAAATACTCCGTGATCGACGGCAAGCAAAGGTTAACCGCGATCCATGACTTCATGATAGGGCGACTTAGACTCCGGAATCTCGAAGTATTTGGTGACATTAACAATCTGACATTCGATGAATTACCCTCGGATTTTCAGGCCGTCATCAAGACCCGGCCGACGATCCGCATCATAATCGTGCTTCGTCAGTCCGACGTGGACATCAAGTTCGAAGTATTCAAGCGCCTGAACACGGGCCGGTGTCAAACTCAACGCTCAGGAGATCCGCAACAGCACATATCCCGGTCCGCTCAACGACATGCTGCTGGAGCTATCGGAGCATCAGCTCTTCCACAAACTTCTCGGCATCAAGAGCAAAGCCGAATCGGCCATTTATCAGGAGATGCGCGACGTCGAATTCCTTCTGCGATTCTGTGTGTTCAAGGATACGTGGCAGACATCCACGAGCCGCCGTCAGAGTGCCCTCGACGAATTCATGGTTGTCAATCAGAAGATGGCTAAGAAGAGGTTGGACGAGCTTAGAAAGGACTTCCTCGATACTCTGAAATCCGTTGAAGCCGCCTTTGGTGATCATGCATTTCAGCGATGGCAGCCCGCGAAAAATCAATGGAGGCGGCAGGTCCTCGCTTCCCTGTTCGACGCCCAGATGTTCGCTTGCTATGGCCTGGACCCGGACAGCCTGCTGGCGCAGCGAGGACCAATCCTCAACGGCCTCAAGGCTTTGTTCGACGATGACATGTTTCAGCAAGCGATAACGACCGGGACGAACACCCCAACCTTGTTCCAATATCGCGTCACGCAGATCCGGGAGCTGTTGCTTCCTTTCGGAGGAGGCGATGCATAAATGGCTTCCAAAGCGATGGACAAGTTCACAGAATCAATGAAGATTGCTGAAGAGCTGATCGAGATGGAGAAGACTTACGCGAACCCTCCGCGCAAAGCAGATGAAGCCAAAGTCATCGGCCTACGAGGAGGAGCGGCGGTTCTGATGGTTGCCAGCTTCGAGGCGTTTCTCAAGGCAACAATGGTGGAGCATCTGGGGGAGCTGACGGTTCACCCAGTTCGGGTACCTTTCGCAAACCTTCCGGAAAAGATGCGAGTCAACAGTATATATCATTGCCTGGTTTCGGCTCTGAAAGGACCGCGCTATATCGAAACGAAGAAGGTTGACAGACTACCGGGCATCAAAGCGGCGTGCGCGCGCATTGTCGCGGACATCATCGACCCGGAAGCCCTGAGTTCCACTCAGAGCAACCCATCCTCCGACACCGTCAAGTCGCTCTTTAGCGACCTGGGAGTAACTGACATCTTCGCCAAGATTCATACGCCGTTTCAAAGGGCCTGGGGCAAGCCCGAACCCGCTACTTTCATCTCAGGAAAACTCGAAGAGATCGTGAATCGCAGGCACAAGGTGGCCCACACTGGAGTTGCGCTCGATATTTCACGCGGCCAACTCAACGAGTCACTGAAATTCCTCCGCATCCTTGCTGGTCTCCTGGATAAGCAGCTTCGAGCCCACATCGATTCGCTCCTGCCGACTTAAGACGGATCTTACCGCTGACGGGGGCCCGAGATACTTCGGCTCGGCACCGGACCCCCTCTTATCCTGCGCCGCTGGGTCCTCGCTAATTGGAGCAGTAGCATTGCAGGCAGTCGCGCCGACGTATCTGATCGATTCCGAATAAGCGGAGCCTAGGCGGTTGAGAGACAACGATGCGAGGCTAGAATGAGGTGCAACCTCTTTGTATGATAAGCATTTGGTCGCAAATTCAAGACGCATCTAAAGCCGTGCTTGGTTGGATTGTTGATCGCTTAGCACTTGCGTATTTGAGTCTCAGCTATGAACGAATTGACCGTCACCGTCGTGGGCCGTTCTGGGGTTGGTAAATCATCATTAATAAATGCGCTAGTCGGCGCAATTCCGTCGCCTTCGCAAAGACCCTCCGATCAAGTTCCTCGCAGTCCCAGTGTATTAGTAGATACGCCGGGCCTCGACAACGTCGGAGCTCCTTCCGGCAAATCCCAAAACGCTGTCGAACCGCTCCTGAACAAGTCGGATCTGATTCTGTTTGTGGTCGACTCCTCGTCGGGCCGCTCCTACGATGACCGGATGATCGCCGAGCTTCTTCATCGCCTCGGTAAGCCTGTAATTCTCGTCATCAACAAGATTGATATGCTCCCTTCCCCGGTCGATGAAGGGAGATTTTCAGAGCTCGGATTTGAAAAATCCGTCCAAGTTTCTGTTCGCAACAATCTAAATATTGACAATCTTTTATATATGCTCGCTAGTCCGGGTGTTCCTCGCGTCAACCACGAGTACCTTCTCCTGCGTGCTCATGTCCTTGATGTCGCATCGATCGACAAGGCTGTCGCGGGCCTGGTGGATCTCTATCGCGCTTTGAATGCTCTGCACATCGACAATTGAGGAAGCGGCCTAAATATCGTCGATTGGCAAATCTTCATTCGCGAATCTGTGCCAGCGGAGGTGCCATGATGGAAGAGCGTCACGACATCATCCTTCGGCCAGTCCAAACACCGGAAGTCGTGGCTGCCCCCAGCTCACCCGATCTCCTTAGAGACTTGGTGCGAGCTGTAGATGAAATGTTTACCCCCGCATCGGATGGCGCCGGCAAGTGGCTCATTGGCAAAGGAAAAGCGGCGCTAGCCAAGGCTGCGGAGATCCGCGCCCGCGTAATGACGGCGATTGCATCAATTGACCATGAACGTCAGAAGTTGCTTCAGGAGCGGGAGGCAGCGCTAGAGACGCGGAAGTTGGAAAGTAAACGAGATCAGCAAGCTTATCTGAAACAAATGTATGAACTGCGAACAAGCCGAGTACTGTCTGTCGTTGATCGTTTGATCAAGCTTAGGGAAATGGGAGTCGAAGTCGAGTTGAAGGCCGTCACCGGCGTCTTGCTCAAGGCAGTGCGCGAAGGCATCAAAGAGGAAACGTGCTGATGCCCCGACCATAAATCCGCATCCCAAAACTCAGCCGACATGCGCCAGTTCCGTGATCTTTTTCCCTGACTTCAGTTGTCAGACCATGCCAAGCGGCGACAAGGACGAGTAGTGCCTCCTTAGTGCAGACATAGTGCAACCACTGGCATCCATTGTCTACGCAAGTATCGTGCTGCGAAACGACTTGCGGAATCTTTGACGCGGGTGCGATTCCCGCCGCCCCCATTTTCAGTCCGCTTGCGCATCGACGTGAACAACCTGGTTCGTACGGCTAAAACCTGAGGGAGTCAATTGAACGCGAACATGCTGATTCCATTTGGAGTTATGTAAAGAGGCTCCAAAATCGGAGGTCCCGAACCGAATCGGCTCCTCACCCTAGCGCGTCTTCTAGGACCTTGGCTCCCGCCTTTCCACCCTCTCTGGACGCGTAGGGCGCTTTTGGCTGGTTTTGAATTCGAACCGCTCTTTTCCGACCCGGAAATGCGAGCAAGGACCGGCTGTTCCATTCCTATCTCGACTGGAATGCCATAGAGGAGGCCTTGAAGAGGCATCCGCAGCAGGAATTGTGCTCGATCCATGGGGACGAGGACGATCAGCTCATGGCCGAGGCGGAAGAGCCCCACGGAAAGGCGAAGGGTGTCGTTGGTTCGGCTCTGATCAACATGGTGGGCCTGCTGCGCCAACCTGCCCCTCGGTCGTTGCTGGAGCAAGGCAAGCAACAGCCGTTTATCGCCGACGTGCTAGCGCAGAAATGCCCGCAACCGAGCGAATGCGAGCTTCGCTCGTACGCAGCGCCTTGATGCGATGAAACACGCGATGGTCGAGGATTGATCAACGACGTGGAGTGGGTTTCACTCTCTGAATTCCGGCAAGTCGATTTCGAGCCGAAAGCACGAAGCCGGGGTGGATCGGCAGGCGTGGCAGAACTCGACCTCGAGGATCTACGGACGTGCTTTTCGGTCGCCGGGTCCGATCCTGTTCATGGAGCGAGTCGGCTGCGGCTTCGCGGCGTTGCCGTCGCCGTTGGTTCGGGTTGGCGATCGAACGGCTCGGGGACCGAGGGAACGAACCCGAAATCGTGGACCAGGAAGCCCTTGGCCCCGACGAACAAGTCCCTCGCCTCGGCCACGTCCACGTTGTAGACCGGCTCCGGCGGGACGGTATCGATCGAGACGATCTCGGCCACGCCGCCGACGATCCTTAGCCGATCGCCCGCCTTGAGATCGCGGGCCATCGTCCAGCCCTTGCCGCACTTCCAGAAGCGCTGCAGGCCAGTGGCGACGATTGATTCACCGCCGGCCGAGATCCGCAGTGTGGGCGAGGGCTTCTTGTAGTAGGCGGCCAGGACCGGCTGATACTGCAGCTCCCCGGTCGTGACATCCTGACAGAGGACTGGGCCACCCACCTCGAGCGATTCGATCGGTCTCGGGCCGTCGAGGGTCTGGACCAGCGTGCCGGTCGCGAAGCACGCCCGGATCGAGACGGCGGGATCGGCGCCCTTCGCGGCATCGGTATCGATCGGCGATCGTTCGGACGCCGCGGAGTCGACCACCGGATCGGACGTGCCCGTCGAGACGGAGACGTGGTCCCGATACGTAGGTTTCGCCCGCGGCGTGCGCGAACCAGCGGAATCAGAGAACTGGTCCATCCACCAGCGCTTCCACATCTCGCCGTCGCTCCCCAGGTCGACCCCCGTGATCGCCTTCAGCACAGGCAGGACGCGATCATTGGTCTGCCGGATCCCCTCGTTGATCCACTCGATGAACTGAACATCCTGCGCAAGCTGTTGCTGGAGGTTCTGGTTGGCCTGCTGGACCTGTGCGAGGTCGAGGCCAATCTGGAAGTCACGCTGGGCGGCGATCTGCGACTGGGACTGCACCATGAACCATGCCGCCATGGCGGATTGCGCATTGGGGTGGCTGTTTTCGAGATTCTGGAGTTGCATGGCCATGCCCCAGAGGCTCAGCGGGTTGTTCCCCTGCGCCCGGAGTTGCCTGGCGAACGCCACGTCGCCCCGGATCTGGGACGGAGTGGGGGTCAAGGGACCCGGCAATCCGCTGGTGGACACTGACGGTGTTCCGAGCTGGATGGTGGGCGGAAGCGGGACCGGGAACGTGTATCCGGGTGGGACGACACGATTGTTGGGGTCGTTCAGGAGCTGGGCCATGGTCGCTGGGGCATTCTGAGGATTCGCCGCCATGCTGTGCGCCGCCTGGGCGACGGCCGACGGATCGAGCGGAGCCAAGCGCGAAGGCTCGATTCCCTTGGGGGTCACGGTGACCAGGTTCGCCGCCCAGGCGCCCGTCGCCAGCATGAGGTTCTGAGCGCTGAAGGGATCGAACGGGACGTCGGGCGTGTAGATGCGACCGGCCCTCAGCGCGAGGCTGGTGGCCTGGTTCTCGTAGAGCCGCTGGATGTTGAACCGTTCGCCCTCGATGAACAGCTCGCCGGGGGAACCGGGGCCTCCGACCGGCCGCATCTCGTACTTGTGTGGCCTGTGAACCAGGTCGATGAGCCGCCCGACAATGTCGCGGGGATCGCGGCGCTCCAGCGCCTCGGTTGCGCGTCCGCGCACCTCGGGCCAGGGGCTGAGGATCGCCATGGCGGCCAGCGCGTTCGAGGCCGACGGGCCGTCGATCTGGCCGAACATCTGGATGGCGGACATCTGATGCCGCACGCCGCTGCCCACGAAGACCGCCCAGATCGCCCCCACCGCGCGCGGGTCGGTGACCTCGCCGAGCGCCTGCTCGGCCCGCGCGCGCTTCGCGGCGTCCTTGCTCTGCAGATCCTCCCGCAGCTTCGCCAGCTTTGTCCGCCAGAGCTGATCGGCCTGCTTCTGCCGGATGGCCTCCTGTTTCTCGGCGGCGAGCTGCTCGGGCTTGACCCAACGGTTTCCCTGCTTGATGTAGCCCAGATGCTTCCAGACGGTCTTGCGCGGGATCGAGCCGGAGCACCTCGTGGTAGTGGGCCAGCGCCTGCTCCTTCAGGCGATTGGCCTCGCACCAGGCCGCTAGCCGCGCCTGGGCGTCCGGCGTGCCGGCCGCCCGCGGCGGCGCTCCAGGTACTCATGGATCAGGGCCTGCTGATCGGTGTCGTCCCGGACCCGCTTCGCGACGGCATCGGGCTGCTCCCAAAGTCCCTGATATCGGACCAGCCCCAGGAGGGCCCGGGTCAACACATTCGACGGCTGATCGAGGACCGCCCGCGACAGGTGCTCGAGCCGCTCGGCCGTCAGGCCGTGGGCTTCGCACCACAGGGCCAGCCGCACTTGGGCAGTGGCGTCATGACCGGCTACGGCCGCGGCCGTCTTGTACGCCTCCCGCTCCGACAGATCGATCGCGGGGCCGTCGGGAGCCTGCCCCCCCAGAATGAGCGCACCGCAGAGCAGTACCGAGGAGACCATCGGTCTATCCCTCCAGAATCCAGGCAGGGGAGCCAGGCGCCATGATATCTTACTTGTCCTTCTGTTTCACTAGTGCCCGCGAAGCCGTCTCCGAATACATGTTTTTTCGAGTACAATCGTGGAGACACGCCGAAAGACAAGATCGCAACCGCGGTCGATATCGGGGCCTATCAGAATGAGCACGATTCAACGCACGAAGAGGAAGACGGGCCGGTTCCTCTGGACCCCCGAGCAGTTCCAGAAGGCTGCAGAGGACGGCTGGTTTGGGGACCGCAAGGTCGAGCTGCTTGGTGGAGACGTTTACTACATGGTCCGCAACCCGTTGCATCGCAACTGCGTGTGGAAGCTGTACGAGCTGCTCGGCGCCCTGCTTGACAAGGAGCAGTGGACGATTACCCGGGAGGACGACGTCGAGATGGGGGACGACTGGGTTCCATCCCCGGACGTCGCGGTCCTGCGTGGCAAGTTCGACCTCCTCAAGGACAGCTTGCTCAAGGGCACCGACGTCGCCCTGCTGATCGAAGTGGCGCACCAGACCTACGCGCGCGATCGTGGTCGGAAGCTGCCCCGCTACGCGCACAACAAGATCCCCGTTTATTGGATCGTGAGCATCGAGCGACGGACGATCGAGGTGTTCTCGGATCCTGTCGGCCAGCGTGACCTGGCGACTTACGCCGGCACGCCGCTCACGTTTCACGAAGGCGAGGCTGTGCCGGTGGAGTTGGACGGTTCCCTGGTAGGCCACCTTGACGTCAAGGAGATCTTCTCATAACCAGAATCGTAAGCGCACGCAGGTTCACGAGGCAACCGCCTGACGTTGATCAACCCGTCGCTCGGGATGTTGCCCGCACCCGTTCCCTCCTTTCACCGCCGATTTCCGCAGAGGGGCGTTGGACTGGACGGGCACCTCGGCTTATAGCTATCCGGCAGGCACGCCTGGACTGGGTGGCATAGTGGCTCGCTGGCCTAGCGAGCATGGTCAACAATTGGTAAGCGGCGAATTTTGGGGAGCCGTGAAATTTGTCCGAAGAATTCGCGTGGCTCGGTCACATACAAAATATAGAGGGCCTCTCCTCGAGATCGAGCCCGCGCGGTCTTTTCCAATTCGGCGGTTGGTGTCATGCAGTATCCAGCGGGGTCAGGTGCGCGACTGACCTGACCCCGCCGGCTAGCGGCAGGGAAAAGTGACCAGAGTATCGAGAAACGAGGGAGGCAGGCATAAAAAAACGCCGAAACAAAGCCAAATCATTCGGACGTTAATTGTTGTTTCATAAAGACTTAGAACGAAGCAATGGAGAATTGGGCTAGCAAACAAAGCGATTCGCGGCCGGCGAAGTGGGAAAGAAGAGTAATCCTTTCTCCTATGAGCTCACTGGCCACGGTCGCCTATTCACTGGCCTCGTACCGATTCACCGGCCACTGCCCACATTCCTGGTGCGATGGGCCCGTAGTGTCTGACACCGAGCTTCATCTCAGGAGAAGCAGTGTCGAGGGCGCCAGCGAGACAACTCGAGTGTACACGATGGCTCTACCTGTCAGCGCGGCCGATAGCACCTTGGCCGGGGCTCCGCTTCATGAATGCAGTGCCCGAGGATATGCTGGGCTTGAGAGACTCAACGGCAAGATCCACTTACGACGCTTCTCTACCTCACGGGAATTACGATGCGACGACTGTTCACGCTTGAGTACTGGCGAGATGGCGATTGGTACGTCGGCCGCTTGTTGGAAGTTCCCAGTGTCTTCAGTCAGGGAGAAACCCTCGATGAATTACGCGAGAATATCCAAGAGGCGTACGAGTTAATGGTGACTCAGGATCGCACAGCCGCGCCCCCCGATCGCAGAGCGTCAGGACATGGAATTGGAGGTATGAAGCGCCAGCAGTTCCTCCGGCAACTCGAACGAGATGGTTGCGTGTTGCATCGGCACGGTAAGCGCCACGACATTTACCGAAACCCGGCAAATGGCCGGCAGGCCCCCGTGCCAAGGCACCGGGAGATCGCAGGCACCCTGTGCGGAATCATCCGAAGACAACTCGGACTGGAGGTTGGTCAAGATTGATCGGCCGGAAGCCCGTCTCAGAACCCCGGCAGGCCGCGGGTGTTGCGGCCGACCTGGAAGTGGCAGAGAGCCAGTGCGCAGGCGTCGGCGACGTCGTGGGGTTCGGGAAGACTGGCGAGGCGGAGCTCGGCCATGATGGCGTGCTGGATCTGCGGCTTGGGGGCCCGGCCGCTGCCGGTGAGGGTCTTCTTGATCCGGGCCGCGGCGTAGCCGAAGACGGGGATGCCCCGCGTGGCTGCCGAGAGCACGATCACTCCGCGGGCGTGCGCCATCAGGATCGCTGTGCGGGGATACTTGACGTGGCTGTGCACCCGCTCAAGAGCCAGCGAGCCGGGGAGAAACGCGTCTAGCACCTCTTCGAGGCCTCGGTGCAGGTACGCCAGCCGCTGTCCCAGCGCCGCGTGACGAGCGGACGGGCGAATCACTCCGGCCTCGACCACGTAGGGACCTTGAGGCGAAGGCTCCACCACCGCGTAGCCGGTCACATTGAGGCCGGGATCGATGCCTACCACGCGATCGAGTAGGCGAGAATCCTTCACTGCACGGTTCTGCTCACCCTCGAAGTCGGGCTCGGACTCACATAATCGGAGGGCCATCCTGTGCATCGCTCCTTGCTTCCCTGGGCGGGAAGCCACGATCGGTGCGGTCTACCGTCGCGGTTCGATCCTCCACCGCGTGCCGTCGGGCTTATCCTCCAGGACCACGCCCAGAGCCGACAGGCGATTGCGAACCTCGTCGGCCAGCACGAAATTCTTGTCCTTGCGAAGGCGAGCGCGGAGCTCGATCAAGACTTCGAGCAACGGCGCCGTCAGGCCGTCGCCGCCGACCTCAGGCCGGACCGGCGGCTTCCGAAAGAGACCCAATATCCGACTCAGCTCGCGGAGTACTTTCACCGCGGCGAGATACGCCGGGTCTTTACCCGAGGCCGCCCCGGAGGCTGTCGCGATCCGGTTCACGGCGTGAGCGATCTCGAAGAGCTCTCCCAGAGCGCCTCCGGTATTGAAATCGTCGTCCATCGCCTCGAGAAACTGCAGTCGAAGCTCGGCGATTTCGGATGGCAGCGCGGCGTCGACGGGTGCGTCTTCCCGGCGCGTGGGTGCCTCGAGAGTATAAAAGGATTTGCTGGTCAGCTCTTCGAATCGCTCGAAGGCTCTGTAGAACGTCTGCAAACCCCGCTCGATCTCCTCGAGCCGGTGCGGACCGTAATCGATGGGCCGCCGGTAATGGCTGGAGAGCAGAAGCGCCCGCAATGTGTCTGGAGCGTGAGCCTTCAGCAGGTCGCTCATGAGCACGATCGTGCCAGGATCCGACTTGGAGATCTTCTTGCCGTCCTTGGTCAAGAGCCCGTTGTGCAGCCAGTACGTCGCGAACGGCACTCCGGTGTACGACTCGGACTGAACCACCTCGTTCTCGTGATGGGGAAAGACAAGGTCGAGCCCGCCGCCGTGGATATCAAAATGTGGACCAAGGTATTTCATGCTCATAGCGGAGCATTCGATATGCCAGCCGGGACGGCCCGGTCCCCATGGGCTCTCCCACGAGGGCTCGCCGGGCTTGGAACTCTTCCAGAGCGCGAAATCGCCCGGGTTTCGCTTCAAGCTGGAAGCCTCCACCCGTGCGCCGGCAACCAGTTCTTCGGGATCGCGGTGGCTGAGCTTGCCGTAGTCTGGGGCACGGGTCACGTCGAAGTAGACGTCGCCCGCCGAGGGGTAGGCAAACCCTTTCTCGACCAGTCCCGTGATGATCTCGATGATCTCGGCGATGTGCTCGGTCGCGCGGGGCATCGCGTCGATGCCGTCCTCGCCCTGGGCAACATTCAGCGCCTCGAGGCAGTCGACGTAATCCCTCGTCACCTCTTCGGCCAGCGCCTGGACCGTCGTATCGTCCTGCTGGGCCTGAACGATCAGCTTGTCGTCCACGTCGGTAATGTTCACCACCCAAGTGACACGGTAGCCGAGGTAGACGAGATAGCGCTTAATCGCATCAAAAATCACCGGTCCGACCATGTGGCCGATGTGGCTCTTCGAGTAGACGGTCGGCCCGCAGACGTACATGCCCACCTTGCCGGCGGCCACCGTTGTGAAAGGCTCTTTGGACTGACTGAGCGTGTTATAGACTCGCAGAGGCATGGAGATTCTCTTGAACCTGTTGGATCAGAACGACGGCATGACAGCAGATGGCCTCGCCACGTCCCACCGGGCCAACGTGCTCGCCGGTTTTGGCCTTGACGTTGACCGACGGCTCGCGAATTCGGAGCAACCGGGCCAGGTTGGCTCGCATGGTCGCCTTGTGCGGTCCGAGCTTCGGTTCCTCGGCATGGACGATCACGTCGCAATTGACCGCCGTCCATCCCGCGAGCGCAAGCCGATCGACAACCTCTGCCAAGAGTCTGGAACTGTCAAGTCCGCGCCATTTCGGGTCAGTATCCGGATAGTGCTCCCCGATGTCTCCCAGTCCAGCCGCGCCGAGGAGGGCGTCGGCAACGGCATGACAAACGACATCGGCGTCGGAATGCCCGGCAAGGCCTCGCGGGTGGTCGATCCTCAGGCCCGCTAAGATGAGCGGCCGGCCCTCCACCATTCGATGCGTGTCGTGCCCGATCCCCACTCGCAAGCCGGTCAACTCCTGCCGAGAAGGACACATGCCGGGCGATCGGCCGCCCGGAACCGCACTGAGACAGAGACCTCGGCTCTCTAGCTTAGCAGTACCGCAGCCTGCGCGCAGATGGTAACGACTCTGCCCCGCTCTGACCATCCCTGGCCACAACGCCCGCGGTGGTTCCCCTTTTTGCCGCGGAAATCAGAATAATGGAAAGAATTGTCTCAACTAGTGCACCTGTATACACAGATCTCTTGGTTCAACCAGGAGTCGGCGAAAAGCTCTAAGGTGAAGCAGCTCTTCCGCTTTCGAACAGGTTCTCGAACATTAGTTGCCGTTGGCATTCTGAGTGCATATTTTTTCTAAAGTTCGCGGCCCCAGCGATGGACGCTCAGAGAAACGGTGGAGAAGGCGTTGAACGGGCAGCTGCGAAGGAAATCGGATCGATCGACAGATGTTGTGCCCCTGGGCAAGGAGGATGAAATGCTGGTATTAAGCCGCAAGGTGAATGAAAAGATCGTGATCGACGGCGGCATCGTGGTCACCGTGGTCAAGATTGAGGGCGGGCAGGTCCGTCTGGGAATCGAGGCACCCGCGAGTATCAAGGTTTTCCGGCAGGAGATTCAGGGAAAGGCTGGACGAACGCCATCCCGCGAACCGCTCACTGCGGCTGGTGTCTGATGTCGGCCCAAACAGCCGACACTCAGACTCTCCAGACACTCATCGAGCTAGGCGGATTGCCCCTTGGCGTTGCCTTCTGGTGTTGGTATGCTTTCATTTCCCCGCAGATTCGTGCGTGAATCGCGGAACCACGAGCGGTATGACATGCCGTAACGGGGTTCGGCAGTCTGAACTTTTCGCCGTGATCGGGGGCGGCACGAGCGGGGACTCCCGCCGTAGTGCCGCTGGCGCATTCAATGGTCCCCTTTCGGTCACGGCAAACCTCGGGAAGGAAAGCGAGAACGCGACTGTGGTGAAGTTACGGGTTCGTGCTGGTGAGTCAATTCAGGAAGCGGTGCGCCGCTTCCGCAAACTTTGCGAGCGAAGTGGTTTACGTAAAGAAATGCGACGGAAAGCCTACTACGAGAAGCCCAGCGAGCGACGCCGTCGCGAAGAACTGAAGCGGCTGCGGAAAGCTCGCCAGCACCAGACTGCCCGGGTTTAATTGCCCTCGCGCTTCAGACTGGCTGGACCCATCCTCTCGGAACCTTGACCTGATTCTTGGAACCCGCCGGCGGGGCTGGCATTGCCTTTTTATGCAAAGGTTTGCCGCTTCAGACGCGGACATCCTCGACACTTCCCCGGCTGACGGGATAGCGTTGCCGCATAGGTTCGACCTCGACCGCCACGAAGTTCTCGACCTGGCCTGCGGACCGTCCTACGAACTGACCTTGATCCATCAGCCTATCGAAATCCAGGGATGGGAAGGTGGGATCATCACGCAGGCGATCGATCAAGTCGTTGTCGACAGCTCCCGCCTTCAACCGTTCGGCAGCCGCGAGGGCATGCACGCGAATGCGCTCGTGAAGCGTCTGGCGATCGCCTCCGGCCGAGACGGCCGCCATGAGCAGGTTTTCCGTGGCCATGAAAGGCAATTGCTCCGAGACGTGTCGGGCAATGACCGCCGGATGGACGACAAGCCCGGATACGATATTTCCATAGTGGTTCAGAATGGCGTCGGCGGCGAGAAAGGCCTGCGGCAGAACCAACCGGCGAACCGCGCTGTCGTCCAGGGTTCGCTCAAGCCACTGGGTGGCCGCCGTCTGGCTGGCCGCTGCAGGAAGGGCGAGAATGAACCGTGCCAGCGAGCACAAACGTTCGGCCCGCATTGGGTTGCGTTTGTAGGCCATCGCGGAGGAACCGATCTGCTCGGACTCGAAGGGCTCATCGAGCTCGCGCTCATGTGCAAGCAACCGGAGATCCATGCCGAAGCGATGAGCGCTCTCGGCCAATCCCCCCAAGGCGGCCACAACCTGGGAGTCGACCTTGCGTGAGTAGGTCTGCCCCGAAACCGTGTAGGTCCGCTCGAACCCGAACGCCGCGGCGACCATGCGGTCGAGGGCATCGACCCTGGCAGCGTCCCCGTTGAACAGGGCCAGGAAGCTAGCCTGGGTACCGGTCGTCCCCTTGACCCCGAGAAACCTGAGCTCCGAGCGCCGGCGCTCGATTTCCGACAAATCGAGGATCAGCTCCTGGCACCAGAGGGTTGCCCGCTTGCCAACGGTCACAAGCTGGGCCGGCTGGAAGTGGGTGTATCCCAGGCACGGGAGATCCTTCCACCTGAGGGCGAAGCTGGCGAGGTCGTCGATTACTACTACGAGCTGGTCGCGAACCAGCTCAAGAGCTTCTCGAACCAGGATAAGGTCGGTGTTGTCGGTCACGAAGCTACTGGTCGCTCCCAGATGGATGATCGGGCGGGCTATGGGGGCTGCGTCCCCGAGCGCGTGGATGTGGGCCATGACATCGTGCCGAAACCGCCGCTCGTAAGCTTCCGCGGCTGCAAAGTCAATGGTCTCGACCTGCGAGCGGAGCGCATCGATCTGTTCGGCGGTGACGTTTAGTCCCAGCTCGTGCTGGGCCTCAGCCAGGGCGACCCAGAGCCGGCGCAAGTGGAAAACTTGACCTGGGACGACCAGAGCCGGGCCATCCGCCGGCTGGCGTAGCGTGCGATAAGTGGGTTTTCGTAAACGTCGTGGTTACGCATTAACATACTTTACAGATAAGTATAGTCTAGCATCGACTTCCAGGAAAAGCACCGCCGGTAGCCGTGCTGCTGAGTTCGAGAGGCCATGAGCCGCTACATTCCGCCCAGAGCATGGGCACGGCTGACGCGAGTTATGGCGTGGTAGAAGGCGGCGGTTCGCATCGAAATCTGTTTGCGCTCGGTCAGATCGTAAATGGCGCCGAATGCGTCGACCAATCGTTTTTCCTCTTCGCGTTGGATCTGTTCCAGGGGCCAGCGGAAATGTTGGAGGTTCTGAACCCACTCGAAGTAGCTGACGATGACGCCACCCGCGTTGGCTAGGATGTCGGGGACGACGGGGATGCCGCGGGCATTGAACACCAAGTCGGCCTCGGGCCAGGTTGGGCTGTTGGCCGCCTCGATGATCAGCTTGGCCTGGACGGCCTGGGCCCGTTCTTTGTCGAATACGCCTCCCAGGGCCGCGGGGATGAGGACGTCGACAGGCGACATCAAGAGCTGATCGTTGGTTGCCGGGTCTCCGCCGTTGAAGCCGACGATTTTGCGGTTCGCCGCGACGTGCCTGTCAAGGTCGGCGATGTCCAACCCCGACGGATTCATGACGGCTCCATAAGCGTCAGAAATGGCCACGATCTTGGCCCCTTGCCGCCAGAGGAAGCGGGCCGTGTGGCTGCCCACGTTGCCGTAGCCCTGAATCGCGAAGCTCGAGCCGGCGATTGATCTCTTGAGCCGACCCAGGACTTCTCGAGCGATGATCGCAACCCCATAACCCGTCGCCGCCTCACGGCCCTCGGACCCGTGGAACTCGACTGGCTTGCCGGTGACGCAGGCGGGGTTGAAGCCTTCGAATTTTCCATATTCGTTCATGATCCAGGCCATCACCTGAGCATCGGTTCCCATATCGGGGGCGGGAATATCCTTGAACGGCCCGATCATGTCGTGAATCTTCTCGATGAACTTGCGGCTTAAGCGCTCCAGCTCACCCCGGGAAAGCTTCGTGGGGTCACAGTTGATTCCCCCCTTGGCGCCTCCGTAAGGAAGGTCTACAAGCGCGGTTTTCCAGGTCATCAAGCTGGCCAGCGAGCGGGCTTCGTCCTGATCGATCAGGGGATGATAGCGCAAGCCTCCCTTGTAAGGACCACGCGCGTTGTCGTGCTGAACCCGGTAGCCGATGAAGTTGCCGATCGCTCCCGAGTCGAGTTCGATGACGACCTCGACCCGCACCTCGCGATCCGGGGTGACCAGCAGTGTCCGAATGTTGTCGCTGAGCCCCAGCAGCTTGGCGGCCTGGTCAAAATAAAGGCTGGTGGCCTCGAAGGCTTGCATCGGCGAGTCAATCCAAGGATAACGGAACAGTGGGAATCGGCAACGGCCGGTGACACCTGTCCCGATCCTAACGGACCACCCCCCCCCTCGCAATGGTCCTGGCGGCCGGTCCCGCCGCCAGGAAAATCTCGGCGCGAAAGTGATGGTAGGGATTGATTTTGTGCGGTCTTGGACAAGTCGACCCCGACTGGCGGCAGGCCGGCGTAGTCGCTCTGGGACCCTAGACCGCGCAACCAACCCGGGCCGAAACGGAGAAGAGGCAAACTCTCATGGACCCCTGGCGACTCGCGGATCTCACGTACGGTCAAGTCAAGTCGGGCTCTGCCTACGAGGTTGCGGTACTGCCTCTGGGAGCGACCGAGCCGCACAACCTTCATCTCCCCTACGGAACCGACACGTTTCAGGTGGAAACCATTGCCAACCGCGCCTGTGCCCTTGCCAGCCAGCAGGGGGCGCGAGTGCTTTTGCTGCCGGCCATCGCGTACGGCACGGAAACCAACCAGATGGGCTTTCCCCTGGCAATGAACCTCAATCCCTCGACGCTTTGTCGAGTGATAACAGACCTGGTCGATTCGCTGGCGACTCACGACATCCGCAAGGCGATGCTGCTCAACGGCCACGGCGGCAACGACCTGAAATGGGTCCTCCGCGAGTTGCATCGGGCCACGCCGGTCCATCTCTTTCTGTGCAACTGGTACAAGGTTGCCGGTGACAGTTACGCATCGATCTTCGAGGCCCGGGACGACCACGCCGGTGAGATGGAAACGAGCATGGGCCTGGCCCACTTTCCCGAGCTCGTGGCACTTGAGCTGGCCGACGCCGGGGCGGTTCGCCCCAGCCGGTTCGCGGCGGTCAACAAAGGGTGGGTCGAGATCACGCCGCCCTTGGCACATCCTGACCACCAACTCGGGATCGGGAGATCCCCGGGCCGCCTCGGCCTCCAAGGGCCGGGCTGTGACGGAACTTGTCAGCGAACGGATCGGCCATTTCCTAGTGGAACTGGCGCGGAGCCCGCTCGACGAGGCCTTTCCTTTCTAGTCGATGCGGCGGCGCCTGGACCCATTCGTGGGGCTGAGAGTGGAGAGCGACACGATGGCGGCTCATGACGAGTGCATACCATTCCTGCGCGGAATCCTCAGGGCGGGCATCGGTATCATCTCTATCTCTTGCTATGGCATGTGCGGATGCTCCGGGACCACCGCTCAGCGGACCGAACTCGAGGCACCAGGGACTGCAGCGGCAGCGGCGGGCGGCTCGGGAAGGGTGTCCGGACAGACCACGCAGGTCAAGGAATTCACCCTGGTTGGCGAGGTCAAGAAAGTTGAGAAGGAGACTCGCGAGATTATAATCCAACACGAGAAGATCGCCGGATTCATGGAAGCCATGACCATGCCGTTCCGCATTGACGACCGGTCGATCCTCGACGACGTGCGGCCGGGCGACCAGGTCGAGGGAAAGTTGCGGGTAGAGCAGGAAAACGGCCAGACCAAGGATTACCGGCTTGTTGACCTGAGAGTGGTCAAGACCGCGCTTGCGGCTCCACTGGTGCTGGATGCGTCGGGAGCAGCGCCGCAGCTGCTAGCCAGACCAAGGACCCTCCAACCTGGTGACCAGGTTCCTGATTTCGCGATGATCGGGCAGGATGGCAAAACATTCAAGTTATCCGACATGCGCGGATACGTCGTAGTGGTCACGTTCATCTACACACGCTGCCCGTTGCCCGATTTTTGTCCAGCCATGGACCGGAAATTCGCGGACCTCGCCCTCTCCATAGGCGCCTTTCCCGAGAGGGCCGAGAAGATCCGGCTGCTCTCGGTTTCTTTTGACCCCGATCATGACACACCGGAGATCTTGCGCAAGCATGCCAAGATCCGAGGGGCTGCGCCGCCACTCTGGGCCTTCGCCGTCGCCCCCCACGACGAGCTGGCCAGAATCAGCGGGCCGCTGGGCCTGGTTTACGGTCCCCGTGCGGATGATATTATCCATAATCTTTGCACGGCCGTCATCGACCAGAACGGCCTCCTGGTTCGGCTCGAAATCGGCACCCAGAGAAACAAGTGGTCATCTGCCGAGCTTCTCAAAACCGTGTACTCCTTGATTCCCGCCTTCCAGAAATGACCACGCGAGCGCTTGAAGGTCTCTCGATAAGTGTCGACTCCTCCTGCTGGAACACCCGTTATCGCAAGCCTTTACGGACCAGGCAATGGCCCGCTAGTGGTCGTCTCCGAGAGGTTTCGTACTGCTCGATCCAACAAATTGACGAATCTAAGCCATTAAAGATTGCAGATCGTGGTTGACATTTGTTAGAATACCACTAAGATGTCGACAATCACCCACGTCGAGATACGTTCGCGCAATGTCGTGAGCGTGCCGTTGACGGATGACGGTCTTCCATGCCTCAATCCATGGGCAGTCACATAGATGGATTGGGTTTGCGGGTTCCACCGTTCCTCAGCGAGATGCGGGCTGTATCTAGACGTCGTCAGCAGGTGGGCCACGCCCGAACCATTGGCCTTGCGCCAGTACGACGCAGAGCGGGCGGCAGCGAGTTCCTGGCGGGTAATCAAAAAGGGCGTCACGCTGAGGAGAGTTGTTTCATGGCAGCAACAAAGACCAGTCCCAAGACCGCAGTTGCAACTCGGGCGGCCAACAGCAAAGTCAAAAGCGCCAAAGCCGCCGATCAGCGGTTCCAGCAGGCCAAACGGGCGTCGATCCTGCTTAAGCACGTGAGCGACCCTACCCGGCTCCAAGTTATCTTGATCCTCTCTGAGGGTGAGCGCCATGTCGGCGCCCTGTGTGCCCAGCTCAGCCAAAGCCAGCCGGCTGTCAGCCACCACCTGGCGCTACTGCGGCACGGCAATATCATTGCCCCGCGGCGCCAGGGCAAGAACAACTTCTACAGCTTGACGGACACCGGCTCGGAACTGGCTCGAGTTGTCAAGAACTTGATCGCCTGATCAGTACCTCAGTTGTTCAATCAATAACGTCAGCGGCGCAAGAGCGTCACCCTTTTGGCTGCGCACGCGAAAGCCACGCCAACACCGGTCCGATCACGAATGGAACGCTTCCCGCGGGACGAAGGCCGTTCCTTTTTCTGCTCCCGGCGATTCTCACAAACCTGCTCACTCTTTTCAGATTAGCAAATAATCATAATTTGCGTCTTGTGTTTCACTCTCGGCGACTCACGGCAAGATTCGCTGTCCTACCGCGGTATTGAGCCCCAGCATACTGCGGCGGTGGCGGACCACGGTGTCGTGATAGGCTTTCACCGTGTCGTTGTAATTTCGCTGCGCCTGGATGAACGACAGCACGGTGGTTTCCCCGCCCTGAAACAGTCTGAGCCGGTCAGCGAGCACGCTTTTCCAGGTAGGCAGGATCTGGGTCTGGATTCGCTCGACGATTTGCTCGCTCACCTGGTACTCTCTGACGGCCTGCTGCACTTCCGTTATGATTTTGCGCTCGATTCCTTCCAGTTCGATATGTGATTGGGTCACATTCTGGCGGGCCCGCTCGATGTTGCCCTGGTTGCGGTTGTAGAGCGGCACGGGAAACGTCATGCCCACGGCCCACGAAGTCGCGCTTTGCTTGCCGAACGGAGCGTTGTTCTGGAAGGTGTAAGGCTGAAACAGCAGGTAAGCATCCTGGTAACGATTGGCTCTTGCCAGGCGAACTCCCGACTCTGCAGTCTGCAATCCAAGCCGGTACGCGACGGCGTCGGGTCGGCATGAAAGCGCGATCCTCACCAGCTCGTCGAAGGGCGGCGGAGGGGCCCCCCGGTCCTGGATGCTGCCGCGGATATCGAACGACTCGCCTTGGTCGGGAGCAAGGTTCAGCATCATTCCCAGGGTTCGCCTGGCCTTGCGCAGGTTTTCCTCGGCGTCAAGCACACCGACCTCGGCAATCTGTCGCTGGGTCCTGACCTCGTTGACGTCGGCTCGCGAGCTGAGATCCTTCTGGTACAGCAACTGCGTCTTCTCCAGCAATACATTCAGTCCCTCGACGCTCGCCCTCGTATAGCTCAGAATCTGGCGGGCCGCCAGCACGTCGACAAAAGCCGTGTAAAGATTGTTGATCTCCAACCGGACCGCATCCTGGTACTGCGCCTCGGTCACCTTGAAAACCCGAGTAAAGTAGTCGGTCCGGGCCCGTCGCTTGTGCGAAATATCAATTGGATGTGATATGTTCACATCATATTGATTCGGGCCGCCCGGTTTGCGGTCGTTGAATACGCCGTAGGGCACAAGCTGCGAGTCTCCGTAGATGATCGGATTGGCGCGCAGGCTGGCTGTTAAGATGTCGGCGCGTGCCTGGGGGATTTCCATGAATTTGGACCGCAGGTCGTAATTGTTCTTGATCAATAGCTCGATAGCCTGGTCGAGCGTCAGGCCATCGGCCGGACCCTCGCTCCCCTCCTCGGTCGGTAGAGCCAGCGTTCCGTAGAATGGCGCGCGGGGAACGGGCAATGGCGCGGGAGCAGCGATGGCCGGGGGTCGCTGCATCCCGATGTCCTGTCCCGGGGTCGTGATGGCAGCCGGCACCCGAGGAGTCGCAGTGCCGATCCGATTCAAGAGCAGCTCATCCCGGCCCGGCTGAGTGCCGAGTATCATGGCGCCGGCCCCGGGCATCGTTCCCAGCCGAGAGTTCGTCGAACCTGGAGTGGTCGCAGCCCCGGCGGTGCCGGAAACTGTTGTGGTCTCGACCGTCGGCGCCTGCCCCCACGCCACTTCAGGCAAGAGAAGCATCCCCAGAACTGCCCAGACGATAAAAACTTCCCGAACTCGACGCATCGCTTTAGCGGCCTCCTCAGCCCCACCCGCAACTTAGGCTGGTGTTCCTCCGCATGCCCCATGTCGGGGAATTCTCTGACTTCGATTGAGAAGAGTTTTCATGGTTTTATCGGATCAACTCAATGCCGGAGTTAAGCCGGATTTATCTGGCCGACCAGGGACTGGCGAAACGCTGCGGATTCGCAATGTCAACGGAACTGGAATAACTTCCCTATCTCTTTAACAGCCGACTTCAAACGACAAAGCCACGCGCCCTGGGAAATCGAGCTGGCACCTATTGCGAGATCGACCGGCCAGGTAAGTTAGACCCTGTTGGTGGGGCAAGAGCTTAGGGTTTCGAGGGGCCAGCGGAGACGGACCACGATGATCACGATCAGTCAGGGCAATGTGAATACCTGTTCGGGTGTCAGCCGGCGTGAGTTCTTGCGTGTCGGAGGCGTGGGTTTGGGTGCGCTTGGCATCTCCTTGGCTGATCTGAACATGCTGTCGAGGGAGCAGGGCCGGCGGGACCGTTCGGTTATTCTGCTCATGCTGGTGGGCGGACCGAGCCAGCTCGAAACTTGGGACCCCAAGCCGGATGCACCCCAGGAAATCCGAGGGCCCTTCGGATCGATTGCCACTCGCGTTCCAGGAGTTCGAATCAGCGAGCATCTACCCGGCCTCGCCGCGCGGATGGATCAAATGGCGATTGTACGTTCGCTTCATCATGAGGACGCGCCGATCCACGAAACCGGGCATCAGCTCTTGCAAACTGGTCGGCTTTGCCGCCCAGGCGAGGAACACCCGCACATTGGTGCCGTGGCGTCGCGGTTGCTGGAAACCAAGAGTCCATTGCCTCCATTCGTGATCATCCCCGGTCCGATCAAGAACACGGGGGTCGAGGTGCCCCACGGTCAATCGGCCGGTTGGCTGGGTCCTGCTTACGAACCGTTTCACCTCGCCGGCGATCCGGCCTCGCCGGAATGGGATCCAGGGGCCGCTCTGGATCGGGCGCGGCGGTTTTTCGACCGGGCTGTGAGCCAGTGCGTGCCGCCAGGCGACGCTCTTAGCGCCGCGGCTGATTCTCTTCTCGGCCGCCAGGCGACCACCGCTTTCCAGCTTGCCGAAGAGCGTGAAGCCCTACGCGACGCTTACGGGCGAAACACGTTTGGCCAGAGCTGCTTGCTGGCGCGCCGGCTGATCGAGGCGAGCGTTCGCCTGGTGACGGTGAATATGTTTGAGACTGTTTTCAACAAGGTCACGTGGGACTGCCACGGTTTCGCTCCATTCAGCACGCTCGACGATTACTCCGGGCACCTTCTGCCGACCCTCGACAGAGCTCTGTCGGCACTCCTCGACGACCTGGGAGCCCGCGGTCTTCTGGACTCAACGATTGTGGTTGCGACCGGTGAATTCGGCCGAACTCCGAAGCTCAACGCCGCGGGAGGCCGCGACCACTGGCCGGGCGTCTGGAGCGCACTCCTGGCCGGTGGAGGCGTGCGCGGAGGTCAAGTGGTCGGCGCCAGCGACCGTCACGCCGAGGCACCGGCAATCCGACCGGTGTCGCCACAGGAATTGCTGGCCACCATATACCACAGCCTGGGAATCTCGCCCGATCAACACCTGCAGAACGCCACGGGCGACTCGTTCGCTCTGGTCGAGGACACGCGGCCGATTGGGGAACTGTTTTCCTGAGGGAGGCAAGAGGCGATATCCCATCCTGGCGGCCGCTGGTTGATCTCACCGCGCAGCCCGGGCTCCGCTCTCCTTGGCCTTGAATCCAGGTGCGGCGATGAGAGTCCGCCCGAGCTTGCCATCGGCCACGTTCCAGAGCCGGACCTCGCCGTCCCAACTTCCCGATGCGAGCGTCTTGCTGTCGGCCGAGAAAGCCAGCGAGTAAACCCAGTCCGTGTGCCCCGCGAGTGCACGCAAAGGGGAACCTTTTTGGGCGTTGAACAGCCTGACGGACTTGTCGCTGCTGCACGCGGCGAGGACATTACCGTCCGGAGAATAGCGCAGCTTGAAGACGGTGCCGCCGAACCCACCGATCTGTCGAACCTGTTTGGCCTCGCCGTCCGTAGTCCAAACGCGGATCGCATTATCCTCGCCGCCGGTGGCCACGGCCTTGCCGTCGGGGCTAAAGGCTACGGTGTAAACCGGCTGGCCGTGGCCCGTGAACGTCACAAGCGATTCTTTCTTCACCACGTCGAAAACTTTGCTCGTCTTGTCGCGGCTGGCGCTGGCGAGGCGGTTGCCATCGGGGCTGAACGCGATATCGAAAATCCAGTCGGCGTGGTCCTCGATCTGCATCAGCAGCTTGCCGGTCTCGGTTTCATGGACCCGTATGATCCGGTCGGCGCCGGCGGTGGCCAGCCGCTTGCCGTCGGGGCTGAACGCGATTGCGAAGACGGCGTCCTGGCTCTCGGCGAGCTCGCGAACCGGCTTGACGACTCCCTCTCCCAGCGACCAGAGCCGCACCAGACCGTACTGCCCCGGGTCGCCGCTGGCGGTTGCCAGCCATTTGCCATCGCCACTGTAGACGATCGCATAAGTACGCTCGCAGAGCCCGGCAACGCGGTGATCGAGCAATCCATCGGACGTTTTCCAGAACGTGATTTCATGATAACCCGACGCTGCAACCTGCCGGCCGTCTGGGCTGAAGGCCAGGGCCGTGATCGGAACCGTGACGGGGTAGGCCTCCGGGACGGTAACGCTCTGGGTCTTGCGCAGCAGGAATGTCCAGTCCTCGGACGGACTGGTTCCATCGTATCGGGCTCCTTCGGCCACCCACCGCTCCAGAAGCTTGATTTCGGCTTGCGGTAATGGATCAAGCTTGTAGGGCATCCGGGGCTCCGCGTCTGGCAAGAGCACATCTAGGAAATAACTATCGTCGGGTTTCCCGGGGGCCAGCGTCATTCCCTCGCTTTGCTTTCCACCCTTGGCAAGCTGCGTGAAACTGGTCATCACGTACTTGCTTTCTGACTTCTTGGGGTTGTGGCAGGCGATGCAGTTTCGCACCAGAATCGGAGCGACGTCGCCCATGAAGCTGACGGGCTTCCTCGTGCCCAACTTTTTCTTCGCGGCGGCATTGCCAGATTCCGGCTGCGCTTCTGGCTGCGCGGCCGACTGGGGGTCATCGCCATGCGCAGTGGCCGGTTGCACCGCCGGGAGAAGCAGGAGGAGCGAACCCCGAATCAAGATCATGGAAAGCTTGCGCGTTATCGTGAGCATGTGCACATCCTAGATATGTGATCTTTTCTTGCCTGCCAGAACCTTCACCGTCAGGGCAAGGGGCGAAGTGGGATAATCTTTCTTGCCGACCTGGTATGCCGAGACGAGCTGCGTGGTGGCCGATCCCACGGGGGCCCTGGCTTCAGCAACGATTTTGACAACGAAATCCGATGCGCTGGGGGGTACGATGACCGCCTGTGCATCGAGCCCCGCCGGAAGGCCGTTCAGTCGCACGGTGACGGGTTCGTTGAAAGCTCCTTTACGGACGACTTTTCCCTTGATCTCGGTACTCGTCCCCGGCTTGATTTCAACAGCCGGCGTGAGCAGCGAAAGCTCGGCGGGAGGAACCAGCTTGAGCGTCACGGCGGGAATCCCGATCGTCTGCTCACCATTGGCAAACTTCCCCTTGGCTTGCAAGGCGATCGTCATTGTACCCAGTGCAGCCTCGAGCGTGGTATTGACGGCGACCGTTGCCAGTGTTGACTTACCGGTAATCGAGACGGCGGGAACCGCCAGTCCGGGTGGCAACGGCAGCGTGGCAACCTGGAGCACGGCATCAGTTCCCTGGGCGCGCACGGCGGTGATCGGGATCGAACCGCTGAACCCGTGAGCGATTTCAATTGCCTGGCTGGGAGCCTCGAAGGTCACGGCAGTGGGTAAGGCCGGTGCCGCGGCAACTCCCCGCTGGCTCATTGTACTGGTCGGCAAGATCGACTGCTTGGCGAAGACGATCTGCTCGGTCGCCTCGGCCTCGATCGGTCCGTCAGGCCCCTGACCCCGGCCGATCAGCTTCAGAGGCAGGGCAGCGAAAGCCGCGCTGGGGACTGCGGAAATCGACATGGCGCCGACGTTCTGTCCCGTGGCGATCATGCCCGGTCGAACACTGAGGCCGTCAGGCAGATCGGCCACGGTCACGATGATCGGCCCGTTGTAATCTCGCCGTGTAGCGGTCACTCCCAGTACGGCGGTCCCTCCTCTGGGAATGCTGACCTGAGGCTCGCTCGCCTGCAAGATCGAATCCCGGAACGATCGGCGTCACCACGATGCGATACGGAAAACCCACGCCGCCACGTCCCTCCAGGTCCCGCACGACCAAGGCCACTTCGCTCGTGCCGCCGGGAACTGTCACATCGAGCGACGGATCGGGCAGGGCAAATCCCCCCTGAGCTCGCTTGCTGTCCGGGAACCTCGATCGTGGTGTCGTCGGCACTGGCAATGATCGACCCCTTCGTTCCCTGGACCTGGAGAACCCCGTCAAGTGCCGAGCCGTACTTCAGAAGCCTCGATCTCGATATGCAGTCGCTGTCCGGCAGAGACCGCCAGGATAAAGCGGTCCTCGTCGCCTGGCGTATCGATGCGTCCGTTCAGGACGATGGGGGCCGCGGCCTTGAGGGGCGAAGCCGACGATTCGACTGGCTCCCGCAACTCGGGGAATGCCCCTGTCACCAGTGGGTGAAGCGACTCGACGTCGAGACCTGGACCTCCCGATGCCGGCAGGCCAAGCATTGCACCGCTAAGTCTGGGCACGCACCAGGAAGTGCCGGGCAAACGCACCAGCGAGGCCGCGGCAATGCACCTCTGGCCCAGGGTTCCCCCGCGGAGCTCGAGCCCGAGGGTTTCCCCCTCACGTCCTCCCAGCGGAAAGACCTCATCGGCCACCGGCACCGGACCGATGAGCAGGCGATAGACGGGCCGACCTGCTCCCTGGTACCGCGAATCTGAGATCTCGACCACGTAATCTGTGTCCTCGGGCAGCTTGGCGACCAGCCGGGCATCGGTAAGTAGCCCAGGCGAGTCGTCAGCCGACGCCACGAATCGCCTCGAGCTCAGCGGCCGTCGTCAGTCGTATTGTGGGGTCCACCCCCGAGCCAATCCGGGCACACTGGGCATCGACGACCACGACCTGTCCCTTCTTGCCGGCAAACCTGAAGTAATCGACATCGTTGCCGGCTACCTCGCCTTCGACCACCAGCGGAGGCGCGGGCAGCGCCTGGGCTGCCTCGAAGCTGGTGTTGTCTTCCTTCTCGCTGAATTGCGGAAGCTGGCCGACGGCAAAGAGGAACGGATTGGAGAGTCCGTCGTCGGTCTGGACCCGGACCGGGTAAACCCCCAGCGCGACGTCTGGCAAGACCGTGAGCTTGAAGGTCCAGGCGAGATCACTGCTTCGCTTGGGGTCCACCGGGTCGATCCGGAACGCGAACGGCCCGATCAGCCGGGGATTTCCCGCAAGGTTCGAGCCGCCGATCGTGACCTCGCTGGAGACGCCCCGCTGGACTCCGAACGGACGGATACCGACGATCTGCGGCGTCCCGGCCTGCGCGAAGCTTCCCCAGAACAGGGCCATGCCGCAAGCGAGAACCACCATCTCGGTTTTCCGAGTCATGGGAAGATCTCCATCGATCCGATCCGCGATTGTGCGATCGACCGAGCCGGAGCAATCCTCCCGGCTCAAGAGCACCTGGCTGATCCATGCCAAGCTGGGTCGAATGTCCTTGGTGGGAGTGAAGTCCGAGTGGTTCAAGATTTCTTCAACCCAAGTTCAACGTCGCATTCCCTGGCTTTCCTGTCAAGCAAGCGTAGGTGGAACGCTTAGCAGTTCATGTACTTCCAGTTTCTTGGCTTGCCCTCGGCCATCCACTGGACAGCCTGCTCGAGCCGGCGGGTGCGGGTCGCCTGGGTCTTGGCCTCATTGATCCAGTCGACGTACTCGCGGCGGTGGCTTGAGTTGAACTTCTCGAAGGTGGCGGAGGCTTCGCTGTTGGTCCGCAAGGCGCTCGCCAGGTCGTCGGGGATGACCGGTTCCTTGGGTCTTCTCCTTTGGCTTCGATTCTGGTTGGCGATTTGACCCCATCGTCGTTGAGCTTCATGGCCTGCTTGATATAACCGCTCAATACCTTCTTTGATGGCAGGTCGGAAAGCTTGCTGATGCGTCCAAAACTACCCATCGCCTTCTCGACCTGGCCGCCGCCTTTCTCGACGATCAGCGAACTCTTTCCAGAAGCCAAAGGCGCAATGCTCCTTGAACGAGGCCATACTGCACATCATTCCCTTGTACAGGAAATGCGGAAAGCTCCATTTCATTGTCTCTTCCACGTCCGGACAGGACTCGTGAACAATGTCTCGGAGGTAAGTGAGAATTGGCCTGGCGAACTCTGCGGACCTTGCGATGTAGGCGTCAATGCGATCGTCGCGCTTTGCCATCAGGGTCTCCCGAATCGGCCGGTAGAACGGAATCGAACGACTGATCATTACACAAGTTTGCACGGACCACATACGCTGATCAAGACGCCATGGGGGCCGACATGGACAACGATATGATCGCGCTACGATATTTGAGTTCGGACACTTTACTCATGGGCTGGTTCTGGGCGGGTCCCTCCAGGCCGTGACGACAAGAAGCGAGCTCGTCCAGAAAACGCGTGGGCCACTCCGCGCGTGGCAGTTTGCCGCCTTCGCCATTCACCGGCTTGGCTGGTCAGACAATCGGCCAAGCCCGGTGGATGTCACGTCCAGGTGGACGACCCAGCAACCAACACCAACAGCCGGATCAATCCACGCGCCGCGTCAGGTGTGGCTTTCCCCTGACGCTCATGGTGTAGGATAGGAGGTCGATGGCGCCATGCAGCGCAATCGGGGCATTTCCCACAAGCCATCTGTTGAAGGATCGAGGAGCAGCATGAGCAGTGAACCGAAGGTCGCCATTATCACCGGTGCATCGCAGGGGATCGGTGCGAGCCTCGTCACGGGGTTCCTCGAGCGCGGCTATTGTGTCGTGGCCAATTCCCGGTCGATCAGACCCGACGCCTTTGGCGACCAGGGCGTCCTGCCCGTCGACGGTGACATCGCCGACCCACGCACCGCCGAGCGCGTCGTCAGCGGAGCACTCGAGCGATTCGGCCGCGTCGATACACTGGTCAACAATGCCGGGGCCTTCCTCTCCAAGCCGTTTGTCGACTATACCGAAGGCGATTTCGCGCGCTTGGTCTCCGTGAATCTGGCGGGCTTCTTCCATGTCTCGCAGAGGGCCGCGGCCTTCATGCTGCGGCGAGGCAGCGGTCACATCGTCAACATCACGACGAGTCTGGTCGACCAGCCACTTGCGGCCGTGCCAGCGGCGATGGCGGCCCTGACCAAGGGCGGCCTCGCTGCCGTCACCCGCTCCCTGGCGATCGAGTTCGCCAACCGGGGCGTCCGAGTGAATGCGGTCTCGCCGGGGATCATCAAGACCCCTATGCACCCGGCCGAGAACCACGAATTCCTCGCCGGACTCCACCCCATGCACCGGATGGGCGAGATCCGGGAGATCGTCGAAGCGGTGCTCTATCTGGAGTCGGCGGCCTTCGTGACCGGCGAAGTCCTGCACGTCGATGGAGGGCAGCACGCCGGCCGCTGGTGATCAGGGGACTCTCCGCTCGTGGTGGAGACTCGCCCCCGAGAGAGCGCCTGATCCATCTCGGATCGGAGTACCGCGACCAGAGTCGCCGCAGGCAGCGGACGAGCCATAGGTGCGCCCTGGCCGGCCCAATGGGCCTCATATCCCCTCTCGCCAGCGACCTTCGCGGCGGCGTTCAGCGCCTTCCCGGCGTCGTAGGCGATCGGGTAGGCGGGGACCGCCCCGCCCTCGGCCTCATCCCCGAGGGCCGTGAATCGGTTGGCGATGCAGCGGGCGGGCCGACCGGAAATCGCCGTCGTGACCACGGTGTGCCAGGAGGCGTCGCCCAGGAGCGCGGCCCGGTAGCTCTCATCGGCTGCGGACTCCGGGCACGCGATGAAGGCCGTGCCGAGCTGGGCGGCAGCCGCACCGAGGAGAAGACAGGCGGCGATCCCGGCCCCGTCCATGATGCCCCCGGCCGCGATCACCGGGATCTCCAAGCTGCGGACGAGCAAGCGAGTGAGGGCGATCGTGCCAAGGCGATCGTCGTGCGCATCGGGATCGAATACGCCCCGGTGTCCGCCCGCTTCGAAGCCTTGCGCGACCACCGCGTCGAGTCCTGCAGCGGCGATCAATCTCGCCTCCTCCAGGTTGGTGGCGGTGGCCAGCAGCACGATACCGGCGTCTCGCAGTGCCGCGATCCTCTCGGCCGACGGTAGGCCGAAGTGGAAGCTGACGACCCTGGGCCGCTCTTCCAGGAGCACGGCGAGCATCGCGTCGTCCTCGACGAAGCTGCGGTAGATCTCCGTCAATCGCGCCGGCGGCTCCGCGCCGAACCGACGGAAGACTGGTGCGAGTCGCGCCAGCCAGGCCGCTTCCCGGGATTGATCCGCGACGGCGGGACGGTTGCAGAACACATTGACGTTGAACGGACGATCGGTCGCGGCACGGACGGCGGCGATCATCCCGCGCGCGGACTCGGCGCCGACGGGGCCGACTCCGATCGAGCCCAATCCGCCCGCGTTGGAAACGGCCGCGGCCATGGCCGGTGTCGAGACGCCCGCCATCGGGGCCTGGATGATCGGCAGTCTGATTCCGAGAGTTTGGAGCAACGTGCTCAAGAGAGCCCTCCCCTCGCAAGGACCATCATATCGTATCCGTCTGGTAAGGAATGCAGCAGCCGTTGACGCGGGGATTCTGCCCGCCCTCCGATAACCTGGTCTCGGTGAACTCCGGAATAAGAGACTCTTGTGTATTCCATTACTCTCACCGTCGTTTCTCGATCTGCGGCGCAGAGAGCAGAACATGCTTCGGCCACTCCGCGCCACGATCGATCCAACCGCGGGGTCTGCTGCACCAGCCTGAACGCGCCGACGGATTCGCCGCCCGCCGAATTCGGATCGGCGCCGCTCGCCGCGCCCGAGATGATGGGACTGATGCCAACGTTGTTATGCTCCGTGGCGCTGGCTCCGCGCTCGAGCAGCTGTTTGACGGTCCGGGAATTGCCAGCGCGGCGGGCGGCCAGGATCAACGGCGTGTTACCGAGGTCAGCCGTTCGCACCTGGACCTTCGCGCCGGCGTCCACGAGCAACCGGGTTTTTTCCTGGTTCGTCGCGGCGCGGTGGAGTCGCCGTGACGCCGGCCCTGTTCGCTGCGTTCGCGTCGGCGCCCTTCTCGTGCATAACCTCGACGCATTTCGGGCTCGCGTAGAACGAAGCCAGGATGAGCGGCGTGTTGCCCTCCGCGTCGCGGGCATCGACGTCCGCGCCGTCGTCGATCAGCTTGCGAACGACTTGCACGTCCGCATCCCTGATCGCCGTGACCAGATCGGTCGCGATCGGCCTCGCCTCGCGCTTGTCGCCGGCGAAAACCCTTCGAGGCGAGAAGGGTTGGAACTGGGTCAGACTTGCGCCGAGGGCGACGCCGGCGGTCAGGACGATCGGATGCAATCCTCGGAACATTGATCAGCCTCCGTTTCAAGGAACCCGGAATCTCTCAGATGAGCGCATTTCTGAGCTGACGGTTACGAGCGCCACGACCAGGGCTCGTTTGCGTTGCTCGACATGCACGTGAAGTGGACGATGAAGTGATTCTCGCGGTGCCGCAGGCGAGGGCGGTGTTCCGGCCCCGCATGTCGCCGTCACTCGTTACATGGGACGCACTCTGCGGGGGCGGTCCCTCACGCGAGATTATCACCCTGTTCGGACGCGCGACTGATGAGCTCGTTCATCGGTTGGGTGGGATTCAGCACCTGCGCCGCGGTCTCGCCGCCGCAGACGGGGAGCGTCCGATCGAGGAGGCCAATCTGGACGAGCACCGAGGCCTGGTCCCAGTACAGGTGCTCGTGCGCCACCTTGTTGCCCTCGAACTGCACGATGACTACGAACGGAAGTTCCACCCGCTTGCCGGTCGGTGGGATGCCTGGCAGGATCCAGTCCAGGCGGACCGAGTGGGTGAAGCGCATGATGAATTCGTCGACGACACGGCCCTGCCCGATGGTCCGCGAGACGGGAGCCATCTCCATGTCCGGCGGGATCTGCGACAGGAAGTGGTTCGCGTAGAAGTCGTGCAGCTCGGCGCGGCCCCGGCCGCCGATCATCAGCGGGACTGCGTTGACGTAAGGTTCCGCCGACATCGTCGCCAGGGCCTGGTCGGCGCTCTTCGCGGCGAACTCCGATGACAAGTGCTGCTCCCAGGCGTCCGACAACGTTCTTTCGGTCTCCATGTCTTCGGCTCCTTTCGAGGTTGATCAGAGAAGCAGGCGCACAATCCCCGGCAACCAGGTCGCGACGGACCTTTGCACGATCTCAAGACTCCCCGCGAGTCGGGATCAGTACGAGTCCGCCGGAGATCGACTCGTTGCCCGCACGGGTGGAAAGCATCTGGTAGATTCCCAGCCGGGTCCCGGGCTTCACGTGGAAGATTCCCTGATCGTCCTCGGAGACACCCAACGGGTAGCCGGTGCCGTCAGTCGCCCAGGAGTCGATCGAATCCTTGAGGAACCGGACCGAGCCGTCGGCGAAGGCGAAATAAGCACCGTTGGGGTGAAAGCTCGACGCCGACGACGTGTAGGCGCTGCTGTAGGTCTCGGGCGTGTCGGGGATCTTGCGGAACGGGTTCATCGGGAAGATCGTCCAGAAGCGGGTGTCCATGGAGACGGAGTCGGCCCACCAGTGCCAGTACACGAAGGTCGTCGCCGGTCAGGAGCCCGTGCGCCCGCTCGCTCAGGAGCATCGTCTGGCTGGTCCCGTCGGTGATCCCGGCGAAGGGGATGCCGCGGTCCGCGGTGAACAACCCGTTGATCTGGGCGACCCGCGCGGGGTTCATCGGGTCGGGGATAGTTGGACAGGTCCGCGTACCAGGTCCCCGTGCAGCCGGCGTAACTGGAGAACCGGATCTTCTCCTTGAACGGTTCCTCGAAGAACGGGTACTCGACTTCCATCCGGATCGATGGATCGCTGGGGCACCACAGGACCTCCAGGCCGGTGGCGAAGATGGTGGCGTTGGCCGAGGCGAAGATGCTCCGGCTGAAGTTGACCGCGTTGAACAGCGGCTGCTGATCGAGCTGGCCCAGCATCGAGACGAAGATGCTCTGCGACTGGCCGAAGAAGTTGAGGGCCGGGTCGGGGTCGTACATCCGTGGGATTCCGATGGGCAGTGTGCCATAAACATCAGCGTAGTTGTGGCAGGCCAGCGCGAGCTGCTTGAGGTTGCCGGCGCATTGGATCCTGCGGGCCGACTCGCGCGCCGCCTGGACGGCCGGAAGCAGGAGTGCGACCAGGAGGCCGATCACGGCGATGACGACTAGCACCTCGACGAGAGTGAAGCCGGAGCGGTCGGGGCGGGTTCGAAGGGTGATGCGTCGTGTCATGATCGAGGACTCCAGTCGAGTTTATGACGATGTAAGCGGGCGACGACCAGGCCCATGATGACAGCGCGGGGATATCGAGCAATCGGCACCCGAGGCGAACACTGAGTCACCGAGGTCTGGATTTCTGGTCGCGCGCGGACGGACGACCGTCCTGCCCTGCCGTCTCGGGTCGCCGGTCCCGCGGAGGGCACGCATCTTCTTGAGACGGTCGGGGGTCCCGGCCGCTCGTCGACGCCTGCCCGGCCGGCGAGCAGCCCGGGCTCGGCGGTGGCCAGGCAGAGCCAGGGTAACAGCGCGAGTGCGGCCCGCCGGGTCAAGGTCCCCCATCGGTCGTGGCACATCTTCGGCTCCTTCGCGGGTTGAAAGGCCTCGATCACGTTCTCGGTCCGTCTCGGAAAGGGTTCCGGGTCGCGGCACGCCGCCCAGGGCGCGGAGTCGGTTCCACTTCTGGTCCCACGCCGAGGCGTCGAGGCCACGGACGGTCCCGTTGGCGTCGATCTCGGCACCGATGGCGACCTGGGCCCAGAGGACGAACCGCTCGTCCGGGCCCGACGCGTCCGCTGGCCGATCCCAGCGCCGGACGATGCCGTCCTCGGTCTTTGTCAAGACGGCGTCGCGGCACGCTGAACGCCACCGCCACCACGCCGGCGTTGTGGGTCAAGGGCATTCCGATCGGCTTGCCCGTGGCGGCATCCCAGAGCCGCGCGGTCCGGTCCCCGCTGCCGGTCAGCACCATCCGGCCATCGGAGCTGAACGCCACGGAGTGGACCGGGCCCTGGTGGTGAAGGGGCCGGCCGATAGGCTGGCGCGTGCGGGCCGACCAGACGTGAACGGTCCCGTCGACGCATCCGGTCAGCAGCCGGGTGCCGTCGGGACTGATGGCCACCGAGAGGATCGCGTACTCGTGCCGGAGCGGCGGCCCGAGCGGCTGCATCGTGGCCGCGTCGCAGACTTGAGCGGTGCCGTCGGTTTGGCGGATCAGGAACGTCCGGCCGTCGGGCGAGTGGGCGAGGTGCGAGAGCCGCCTTGAGGTCGCCGTCGGGCACGGGGGTTCCGGCCGGCTCCGCGGGCGCGAGCGTCCAGAGCCGTGCCGACGCCGTCGTCGCAGCCGGTCAGGACCGCCCGGCCGTCGGGGCGAAAGGCCACGGCCAGGACCTGGCCCGGGTGATGCAGGGGATCGCCCACGGGCTCCCCGCCGGGGACCTTCCAGAGCCGCGCGGTCCGGTCCTCGCTGCCGGTCAGCGCGAGCGTACCCGCGGCGTTCAGGGCCACGGCCAGCACCTGACCCTGGTGTCGTAACGGACCGCAGCGGGACTTGCCCGTGCGCGCGTCCCAGAGTCGAGCCGTGCCGTCGTCGCTACCCGTCATGGCGACATTCCCGTCGCGGCTCAAGGCCACCGCCCGGATGTCTCTGTCATGACACAGGGGGGCGCCGAGAGGCCGGCCGTTGGTCGCGTCCCAGACCTGGGCACACTCCTGTCGCCCCGACATCCACGACCCGGTGGTCAAGATCCGCTCTCCGTCGGCGGAGCAGGCGAACCACCGAACCGCCCGGTTGTCCAGGCGCCCGGGGTAGTACGGAATCGGCTCACCGATCACCTGTCCGGTCCGGAGATCCCAGAGCCGGACCGTGCTGTCGCCCTGGCCCGCCGTGATGGCGACATTCCCGTCGGGCCGGAAGACCACCTGCTGAACCCAGCCCTTGTGGCGCAGCGGCTCGCCCAGTGGCCGCTGGCTGGCGACCTCCCAGATCTGGGCGGTGCCGTCGTTAGCTTCCGGTCAAGACCGTCCGGCCGTCGGGGCTGAAGGCGACGGAACGAACCGGCCCGCGGTGCCGCAGCGGTGCACCCCGAGGTCGGCCGCCGTCGACCTCCCAGAGTCGGGCCGTCCGGTCCAGGCTGGCGGTGATCACGAGGCGGCTGTCGGGGCTGAAGGCCGCTTGCATGACGCCCCCCTCGTGGCGGAGGGCGCGCCGCGCGGCTCGCCGGTGAGGGCGTCCCAGAGCCGGGCCGTCCCGTCGGGGCTCGCCGTCACGGCCGTCCGGCCGTCGGGGCTGAAGGCCACGAAATGGACCCGTTCCGGAGTGCCGGAGGAGGTTCGTCAGTTGCGTCTGATGCCGCGACCACGCCACCAGGTTGGCGCGGACAGCCCGCTTCAAGTCGGCCGCGTCGGACGGGGCCGTTTCCAGGGCCTCGGCCAGGCGGAGCATCCCGCGGCCGACGTCCCCCTGGGCGCAGATGGACAGCGCGTGGTCGATCGCCTCGCTGCTGGCGTCGCGCCGGGCCTGGAGCAGCAGGCCCTCGGCTCGCCACCATTGCCAGGTGGTCCCGAGGGCGAACAGGATCAGCGCCGCGAGCAGGCCGGTGACGATCGGGTTGCGGCGCGACCACATCCAGGCCCGCGCCGCCGCGCCGACCGGCCGCGCCGCGATCGGCTGTCCGTCGAGCCAGCGCCGAAGGTCGTCGGCCAGCGCATCGGCCGAGGCGTATCGCCGCCAGGGATCCTTCTCCAGGCATCGCAGGCAGATCGTCTCCAGGTCGCGGCCGACGCGGGGATTGATCCGCGACGGGGGTGCCGGCGGCCGCCACCGCACATGCTCGATCGTTTCGAGAATCGTGTCCGCGACGAACGGCGGGCGGCCGGTCAACAGGGCGTAGAGTACGGCCCCGAGGCCGTAGACGTCGGTCTGCGCCGTGACCGCCACCTTGCCACCCGAGGCCTGCTCGGGCGCCATGTAGCTCGGCGTCCCCACGATCGCGCCCGACTGCGTCAGGTTGCTGTCGTCGCCGGACCGCTTCGCCAGGCCGAAGTCGGTCACGAGCGGCCGACCCTCCTCGTCGAGCAGGATATTGGACGGCTTCAGGTCGCGGTGGAGGATCCCCCGGTCGTGGGCGTGCTGGATCGCCCGGGCGACCTCGGCCACCAACTGCGCCGCGGCACGGGGGTCGGCGGGGGACTCGGGCAGGCGACTCTCCAGGCTCCCGCCCCGGATCAGCTTCATGCTGAAGTAGTGGCAGTCCTGGTGTTCCCCGACGCCGTAGATCGGCACGATCCGCGGGTGATCGAGGTGCGCGACCGCCTCGGCCTCGATGCGGAACCGCCGGAGGTCGGCCTCCCCGGCGAATAGGCCGGCGCGAACCATCTTGACCGCGACCGCACGGTTCAGGCTCACCTGCCGCGCCTCGAACACGGCCCCCATCGCCCCCTCACCCAGGCGCCGGACCAGCTCGAAGTCGCCGAGCCGCGTCGGAGCCCAGAGGTCGGCCGGTCGACCGTGCCCTCCAATCTGCGCCTCGGGCTCCTAGCGTGGTGGAGTGCACGCCCTGCGCCGGGCTCACGGCTCGCCTCCCGCGCCAGGGCGGGTGCCTCGAGGAAGCTGCCGGCCTGGCCGATCGCGCCGAGTAGGGCCTCGACCCGCGCCCGGACGTCGGGCTCGTCCGCGCAGGCCCGGTCGAGGTAGACCGCGCGCTCGGCGTCGGAGGCAAGGTCCAGGGCCTCGACGAAGATCTCCTTGATATCGGGGGCGGTGTCGGTCATACGGATGCTCCCTCGGACTGCGGCGTTACCTATAATGCTCCGTCTGGTTCCGGGCTGCGCCAGCCCGGCGGGATTTTCTCGGGGTCGGCCGATGACGGTGCCTCGCCGCGACGGAGGCGCTCGTAGAGCCAGGCTCGCGCGTAAGCCCAGTGCCGGTCGGCGGTCCGGCGCGCCAGGCCGAGGGCCTCTGCCGCCTCGGCCTGCGTCAGCCCGGCGAAGAATCGCAGGGCCACCAGGCGGGCGCAGAGGGGATCTTCCAGGCCCAGGTCCGTCAGCGCCTCGTCGAGGTCGATCAGGTCGTCGCCGGGTGCGTCGATCGGCACGGAGCCCAGGTCGAGGTCGACGCGCCCCAGGTCCCCGCCGCGCTTGAGCCGACGCCGGTCGCGGGCGCGGTTGACGAGGATGCGGCGCATGGCCTCGGCCGCGGCGGCGAAGAAGTGCGCCCGGCCGTCCCAGCGCCGGCCCGGGTCGCCGACGACGAGCCGCAGATAGGCCTCGTGCACCAAGGCGGTCGCCTGGAGCGACTGGCCGGGCGCCTCCCGGCCCAGCCGCCGGGATGCCAGCGTACGCAGTTCGTCATAGACGAGCGGGAGCAGCCGCTCCGCGGCCTGCGGGTCGCCCTGCTCGACGGCCGAAGTCAGCCGGCTCTCTTCATCCACTGCGGACACCTCCCAGTTCGCACGCTCGGCCAAGCCGACGCACGGGGTGTCAATCGGTCCGGGGCTGAGGATATTCGTCGCCAATCCCGCGGCCCTTGACGTCCACCGTAAAGGTGCGTGCGAAGGACCGCACCGGCGACTTGGTGGAGCTGTAGGCGCTGATTGCCGGCATGCTGTTGATCGATACCATCGATGCGGTCAGGATGATCGACGCTCCGTCGGTGAGCAGCGGCAGCGCCTTCTGGACCGCGAGCAGCAGGCCCTTGAAGTTGGTGTTGAACTCCTCGTCGAAGTGATCCTCAGTGATCTCCCCGAGGGGCGTGAACCTCGCGCCCCCGGCATTGGCGAACAGGACGTCGACCCGCCTGTGCTCCACTTGACTGAAGCGTGGAGCCTGGTCAGGTCGACCATCTTCGAGTCGTCGCCCTGAATGCCGATGGCCCCGCGGGCGATCTCGGCAACCGCCGCGTCCAGCTCCGCTACCGTGCGGCCGGAGACGACGAGACTGGCGCCCGGGCCGCGAACCGCCTGGCTCTGGGCAGGGCAATACCTTTGTTGCAGCCAGCCATGACCGCCACCTTGCAATCAACCTTCCCCAACGGACCACCCTCGTTCTGGTGAACGGTCGGAACGGGGGAATGATAAGGGTGGAATTCGTTCAGTCAAGGCGTGCGGACGACGGGACGGGGGGCGGAAACCGGTAATAACTTTTCCTGGCCGGCATCCGGGAATGGGGTCGGGGAGTAAGAGTCGCTGGATGCTGGGTTTCTTTCCTCCTCTGGACTGTGCGGCAAAAAAAGCTGCTGTCACTGCAACAAGAACGTCACCTTCTCGATCTTGCCAGTGAACTCGAAATTACCCTTGTCCTTGTAGGCAGGATCGACTGGCGTGATCGAATCGCGTCCGACCTCGAACGGCTCTAGCCCATGCCGAAACGAGGATGCGTTCCAGCTTGCCTTCGCCAGCCGGCTTGCCGTTGACGAACAACTTGAGCGTGCCGCCCCCTTCCTTCGAGCCGTCCGGGGTGAACTCGGACTTCAGCGTCACCTTGCCCCCGGGAATCGCCTCCGTACCGGTGATCGTCGCGTCGGCGATGTCGAAGAACGTGGACCGGAACACCGGCTTCCCGTCCTTGACGTAGAGCGACCAACCCCCCGAGAAAGCACCCGCACAGGTGACCACCCCTTCCGCGCCACCCGTCGGAATTGTCAATTCGGCGGTGATGGAGTGGCCGCGGGGGAAGAGTTGCGGCCCGATCGGCTCCGGCAGCCAAACGTTGTTGCCGTAGTACGTCCAACTCGTGGTTGGTTCACCGGACTCGCGCAACTTCGGATCGAGGCGCTCCGAGAACCGCGGGTCAAGCGGGAACACATCGTACTTCTTGGCTTCTTCCAGGAACATGGCCTGCAACACTTTCAACCTCTCGGGATCGTTTGCCGCGAGATCGACCGCCTGGCTGAAGTCGTTCTCGATGTTGTAAAGCTCCCACGGGGCCTTGAGGAAATCGTCGCCGCGGCCCAGCGTCACCCAGGGGTAGCCGTAGCGGCTGCACGCCACCCAGCCATCGTGGTAGATCGCCCGGTTGGTCGCGAGCTCGAAGTACTGCGTCGTGCGCTTACCCTTGGCGTTCGCGTCGTCGAAGGAGTAGAGCATCGACACGCCCTCGATCGGCTTCTGCGGGATGCCGTTCACTACCTTCGGCTCGGGGATTTTGCACGCCTCCAGAATGGTCGGCACGACGTCGATGACGTGGTGAAACTGGTTGCGGATCTCGCCCTTCGCCTTGATGCCCCTGGGCCAGTGAACGACGAGCGGGTTGCGGGTGCCGCCGAAGTGGGAGGCTACCTGTTTGGTCCACTGGAAAGGAGCGTCCATCGCCCACGCCCAGCCGACCGGAACGTGTGGCTCGCTGGTCGGCCCGCCGATCTCGTCGATCCGCTTGATCGTGCTCTCCAGCCCGAGTTGCACCCCGAGCAGGCTGGCGAGTTCGCTGAAGGTCCCCTCCAGCCCGCCCTCGGCGCTCGCGCCGTTGTCGCCGACGATGTACATCACCAGCGTGTTGTCCAGTTCGCCGGAGGCGGACAGGCTGTCGATCAGCCGGCCGACCTGGTAGTCGGTGTACGCCATGTAAGCGGCGTAGTTCTCCATCAGGCGGCAGTACACCTTCTTCTCGTCGGCCGACCTTGAGTCCCAGGATGGAACGGCTTCGTCCCGAGCCGTCAGCTTCGTCCCCTTGGGGATGACGCCTATTTCGAGTTGCTTCGCGTGGGTCAATTCGCGCTGCTTGTCCCAGCCGTGGTCGAACTTGCCCTTGTACTTGTCGCGCCATTCTTGCGGGGGCTGGTGCGGGGCGTGAACGCCGGACGTACTGAAGTAGTTGAACCACGGCTTGTCGGGATTCGCGGCCCGGACGTTGCGCGTCCAGGCGATGGCCTCGTCGGTCATGTCGGCGGTGAAGTGGTAACCCTGCTCGGGCGACTTCGGTTGGGGCACCGGCTTGGTGTCGCGGTAGAGCGTGGGATAGTACTGGTTCGTTTCGCCTTGGTTGAATCCATAGAAGTAGTCGAAACCCTGGCCCGTTGGCCAGTGGTGGAACGGACCGGCCGGACTGATCTCCGGCTCCGGCGTATTGTGGGCCTTGCCGAACATTGCCGTGGCGTAGCCGTTGTCGCGCAGCGTTCTGCGCCACCACGGTTGTGCTCTTCGGGATGATCCCGGTATAGCCGGGGTAGCCGGTACCCATCTCGATGATGACGCCGGTGCCGCAACTGTGATGGTTGCGGCCGGTGAGTAGAGCCGCCCTGGTCGGGCTACAAAGGGCCGTGGTGTGAAATCGGTTGTAGGTCAGTCCGTTCTTCGCGAGCTTGTCGAGGTGCGGGGTCGGTACGGGCCCGCCGAACGTCGAACACATGCCGAAGCCGACATCGTCGAGCAGCACGAGCAGCACGTTGGGCGCTCCTTTCGGAGCCCTCACCGGATGCGGATAGTCCGGCGTCGAGTCCTTGTATGTCTCGCCGATCTTACCTTTGAACACGGGGTCGGGCTTGGGCAGTTGCGTGCCATCGGTCGGAATGGGCGAGATGGTCGCTCTCTTTTCCTGGGCGAATGTCGCCGCAAGCCAACCGGACACGGCCAGCACGCAGATGAGCGTGCCAAGCACGAGTATGAACGCGCTAACAAACCTCGATCGTAATCGCATGGAGAAGTCTCTCGGAAATATCTTACTCAGCGCCCGAATGTGGTTAATTGGCCTGCCATCAAGTTCTAGATCTTACGCTGGTTGCGCACGACTGCCAGTATGGTCCCGTTAGAACCGCTGAAAGCTCGCTGGGGGAATGGGAACGCAGCGCCGGCCGGAGAATACCCTTAACAGTCGCCGAGCAATTAAACCAGGCTCGACCGGGGAGAAATTGCCGAGAATCAAGCAAACAGGCCCCTCGAGTTGCTGGCCGAACGGCCCGGTGAGAAAGTCAGTTGGGGCGACAAGACACCGTGAGAACTTTTTCCAGTCGGAGTGAGGACCTTTGAGGCAGAAGAGCGGCGGTGCATCGGATTACCAGAGCGATCTGGGTAAACAGCGATCCTACCTGCACAGCCTCCCACATCGGCTCCTAGCATTCTCCATTTCCTCGCCGCAATCGCCGCATACCAGGTGGAGGCCGGGCTTCGCCCAAGCGTTGAGATCGCATACCGGACAGTCGTATTTGGTCTTGCTGGCGTCGTTCTTCCTGCGGGTGGCCGAGGTATTCCCGAACGAGGCGTCGGCCCTGCGCCTGGTCAGTGCCGTACTGATGGAGATCACCCAGGAGTGGGCGAACAACCGCAAAGACTTGACGATGGAGCGGGCCCGACCTGTCTGCCTTCAGCCTGAGAATCTACGAGAGAGGGACTTGCACCAGCCGGTTTCAAGGGGTTAACCTTCAGCGCGTCAATTCGCATCGAGCATCGGCGTTTCGAGAGAGGAATGGGCCATGTGTCGGCTCGGATCATTCATCGTTCTTGCTGCGGCGGTTTCCCTCGCGGGAAGCCGGCCCTCGTCTGGTCAGATCATCCGTTTCGCTTAGATTACTGATGCTCACATCTACGATTCGAAAAACAAAACCACGGACAGTCAATCCGAGAACCGGCGCGGCCTGCGATGGGCGATCGCTGAGATCAACCGCCGGAACGAAATCGGCCCGAAGTATGATTTCGTCGTCTTTATCGGGGACCTCAACCTGGAGACCGTGCTGAAATCGGTCCCTTCGCTGAATAACCTCTCGGAGAAATACGGCAAGAGGTATGACCAGCTCTATTCGGACTTGGAGAAAAACTTCAAGCCGGATCGGGATGCTCAATCTAACCGGGAACTCGACGAGCGTTTGTACGAGTCCGTCGGCGAGTTCCGCGACGTTCTCAGTAAGTCTGATGTCAAGGTATGGATTATCTTGCCCGGTAATAACGATCTCATGGACGAGATGCCGATGACCATCAGTTGCTTCCACACGTACGTTCGACGGCTCCAGCACGAGCTTGGCCCGGTCAAGACTATCCAGGACTTCGCTCCGGACAAGGGTACGCGGGCAAGCCTCGTGCTCGGCAATTGTCATTTTTTCGGGTTCGACAATTCTTCCTTCAAGAACAACAACACTACGGCCTATCTTGATAAGGTGGAAGGGGTCCAGAAAAGCATCCTGATCGACCTCAAGGACGGGATGGAGCATTCCAAGTCCGACGCCCAGTCGAAGGACGGCGATTCCAAGTATTATGCTTACATCTTCTGCCATATACCTGACATCAGCGACCCGTACCTTGATTCGCTGACGGACGAGGAATTAAGGAAGAAACTCGACGGCCCGGGAAATCGCAAATTCGATGGGCAATATAGGCGGTCGGCCTGGACCGTGACCGATGAAACGCGGGGACTATGGAATGAGATCATTCGACGCAAGGAATTGAAGGCGGTTTTCGGGGCCCATTTCCACTCGCACGTCCGTAGCCAATATCAGAGTCTCAACTGGGCCAGGGGCCCGGAATACCCGAGCATACTCTCCAACAAGCTGATGGTTTGTCCGCCGATCGCAATCAAAGATCAGGTGACAGCACCGCAAAAAGCACGTGGTTTTCGCGACGTGACCATCAGCAACGACACCGGGGGCGTCACTTCCGAAATCGTCTGGTTGGAAGAATCGCCTTAAATCTCATCGAAGGCTGTTCCTGCCGCTTCGGCTCCTGAGTGAAGAACCCGCCTTCGAGACCGCCGACGTCGCCCGGCTCGCACTTTACCATCCGTGACACCGTGCCTGTCGTCCGCCGCCTGACCCGCGAGGCAACCGACCGCTCAGGGGGCGAAAGGGCGTGAGTAGTCGGGTTACCCCGACTCTCTCGTTGCAGCTTCCATCAAAGCCTCGCGACCAACGTCGGCGATCCTGGCTCAACGTTGAAGCCAGCTCCGCCGATGCCAGACTTGCCATCTAGTCTTGCCTGGCGACGGTTGCTTTTCCTAGCCGGAATAACCGATTTCACAATGTCCTCAGGAATGAAATGAGTGCCTTCTTGTCCTCTTCGGAAAGATCCAATCCGAACTCGTGTCCCTTCACCACGCGCGTCTTCGTGCCGGGCACCCCTTTCCAGCCCGTCGGTACGTAGTCGTTCTGGATACGGCGCGAGTCGAACCAGTCCTCCAGCGTCGCCACGGAGCCGTTGTGCTCGAAGGGTCCGCGATACCAGACGCCTTGCAGCGAGGGCACTTTGTAGAAGCCGGTGCCGCGGCGGGTCGTCACCGTCAGCCCTGGATCGGTTCCTACGCGCCGGGGGGTTCCAGCAGCGTCTCGCATGATGTCATCCCGGGCGGGATGATTCGCGGGCGGCTCGTAACCCGGGGCGGTGATCAGCTTGTTGTTGGTGTAGCCCTGCTTCGGATCGTGACACTCGTAGCAACTGTTGACAGGATCATTGAAAATCGCTTTGCCGCGTTTGACCATCGCCCGCTCCTCCGCGCTCTTGGGAACGTTCGGATTCGGCGGCGGTTTGAGCGAATACACGTACAAGGCCACGGCGTAGAGTTGCTCGTCGCTATAGCGGAGGAGACGAGCTTCGGGGATCGTCGGATCAGGCGGCAGCTTGCCGCCCGTGAACGTTCCCTGCGGAATAAACCCGCCGTAATTGGATAGATCGTCGCCTCGCTGGTTCAACGCCGCGTACCGCATGAGGTCCGCGATCCCGCGATGGCGCTGAAGTCCGGTGCGATCGAGATAGGGCCGCGTCTTGACTCCGATCAGGTCCGGAACCTGAACCGGCTGGTCGTGTCGCGAACGATGCCGGATCAATACGCCTGCCGGAACGGTGTCGTGGGGAGCAGCAATCTGCTCGCTGGTCATGTGGTCTAACCCGGCTTGCGGATCGGGTCGCATCCAGGGAGTGTGATACAACAACTTCTCAAGCATGCGGTCAGCTACGATCGACGATCGGTCGCTGCGATAATCCTCTGCGAAGACGCGGTCGAACGGAAAACTACCTTGTGCGCCCTTCACGATCGAGCCGTCCGGCATGATTCGCGTGTGGCACATCGAGCAGGACAGGATGCCCAGTTCCACCTTGCCTTTTTCTCGAATGACATAGCGGTAGAACGGCAAGATTCCTTCGCGAGTGATCGGCGTGCCCGTTCGCTCGTACCATTTGGGATCGGTCACAAGCCCCGACAGCTTCTGCGAGATGTTGATCCGCCCCGGTTTGATGGCGAGCGGGGAATCAAAAACGAGTTCCCCCGCTTTGATCCAATCTGCCTCGGTTTCGAGTTTCGGCCTTTTGTTGTTGGCGTCCCATAAGACCGCTGGTTCTTGCTGCCGCAACTCGTCCATATAACCTCGCGGCGCTCGCTCTGGATGATAGACGGGATAGCTCTTGTAGATGGGACGGACCGGAATGCGATAGTAGTAATCGGCGGAAACATGCTTCGGCGAATAGGCCGCCTCGGCGAGCGGGAGTTCTAAGTCCGCCATCACCGCGTCGTCCCAGGTTCTTGGAATCGTGGGCTTGAAGGGCTTCACCCCGTGCGAAGGGTCATCCGCTTGAACCCTGGTGCCCAAAGAGAGCAACACGACGCTCAGGACCGCGAATATCCTAACAGACAGTCGAAATGATTCCTTGTCATACTCGTCGATCATCGTCGTTCTTCTCCTGGTAGCCCGAACTATGCTGCCACAACGGCGAACGCTCCGTTGCGGATTATGAAACTAATTCTCCTAGCAGAATTCACAGGGTCTAGCAAATCAGAACTTGGATTTCATCAGCCAGAAGCCGTTTGAACTACGTCAAAGTAATTCCCGGAAACGACATGCAGAAACTCTCTTCCGCCACCCCTGAGATTACAGGACACCGTCTAAACTCAGCTTGCGGGATGAAGAACACCGTGATTCCAAACAAGAAGCCCCACTGCCGAAAACGACGATGGGCTGTTGCGGAAAGATCGTCGGGGCGACAAGACACCGTGAGAACTTCTTTCAGCTGGAATGCGGTGGTGGGAGGGCAGGGTGCGGTGGAGAATGTGCGATGGCAAGTCGAAGCCGAATTGATGGTGGCGTTTCTCGTTCTATGGTCGAAGTACGGAAGTCGACGATTGGTTACTTGAGACCAAGAGGGGTCGCGATATCGTGAAGGCTCAGGCAATTCCGAACCACAGGACCGTAGCAAGGGTCAAGTTGATTAGAAACAAGACATGAAAACACAAGTGGAGCAGGTTGGGCCGAGGGTTGTCGCCGCGCGGTGGCAAAACGTGGCGGGTGTCGGCGTACATTATTGAATAGAGCTGTTTCCTTTTTTCAGCTGGTGCCGCGGAAGTACGGAATCCACCACGCCTCGATTGCCCAAGCTACGGTAACGGCGCAGTAGATGATCCAGTAGTTCAATACGAATGCCGGCGTCGGGCTCCGCCAGTAGTAGAGGGCAAACGCAGCAGCCAAACCAGGGAACAAGCTGTTTATCAGCGTCCCAATCAACACCTTATTTCGTCCCAAGGCCGATTGAACTTGGCGGGCATTCGTCCAGCCTGGAATTTCTACCAAATCATGCAGTGCCACCACCAGAAACTGCATGACGAGCAGGACTGTGAAGAAGGATTGCATCAAGTCCTTTGTCACTATGGGCGGTAGCAGTCCGGTCGCTGTCGAGCGGCGATCCTGAACCAATATCTGGTTTAGCATGGAGAAATGTTCAAATCCCGTCAACAGTCGCCTTCGCGACCGTTGGCGGAAATGTGTTTGCGAATAAGTCGGGGCGACCAGCGCGTGGCTTAGCGATTCACGATGTGGTACACGCGCTCGAGCAGCGCCGCCGCGATGGGCCCGATCAGGTGCGGCCTCATTTTGTTCATCACGTAGGCGAAGGTCATGTGGCGATCCGCGTCGGCGACCACCATCGAGCCACCCGCGCCGCAGCCGAAACACACCCGCCCTTCTGGGACAAACGGCAGCACCTCCGGCCAGGGCAGGCCATAACCGACGCCGATCTTGAGCCGATAGCCCACCACGAGGTCGATCCCGTCGCATTGCACCTCGAAGATGCGGTTGATCGTCTTCGGCGAGAGCAGCCGGACGCCATCGACCTCGCCGCCGCAGGTCACCGCCGACTGGATGTGCGCGATCGAGCGCGCATTGCCGTGGCCGTTGCCCGCGCCGATGTCGGCGCGCCGCCAGGCCTCGGTCCAGCTCCATTCTAAGTTCGAGTCCATGACCGGGCCGGTGAAGGTCTTGAAGGCCGGGCCGCTCTGGTCGAGGTCGGCCGGGTAGGTCGGCTGCGGCGGCCACGGCACCGGTTTGGCGACGCGAGGGAACTCCGAGGAGGGCAGGCCGATGTGGAAGTCGGCACCCAGCGGTCCCGCAATCCGCGCCGCAAAGAAGCGGCGAGCGAGGTCATCGTCTTGGTGGTTGAGAAGACGCAGGTGATGGTGTTCTCGGTCCACGGCACGGTGCGGGCCTCGTCGGCCCAGCCGCCCCACAGGTCGACCACCATTTCGCCGTCGATGTTGACGGCGAGCGAGGCACCGAGGTCTTCACGCGAGCGGAGCTTGGCTGCGAAATGCTCGCGGAGGGGTTCGAATCGGCGCTGACAAGTGCCGCCCAGCGCCGTCGGTTGATCGCTCATAAGGCCTCCGTTCAGAAGTCACATTGGCACTCTGCGACAAGGTAACATGCTCGATTCCGATTCGATCGACCGTTGGTTTCTTGCTTCGATCGTTGTCACCGACGCGCGCGATGGCCCGGTCCACTGAACACTCTGTCCAATAACTGCGACGTATCATTGATGCTTCAAGCAGGCAAGAAACTGCGTAAGCAGAGGGGTTTCGGAGGATGCTGTCGGAGATTTTTCCTTCTTTTTGTCATCCAGACCCGGATGACCTACTCTTGCATGATCAAAGATCTACAGTTACCGACTTCGTGAGAAACTCTCATGATCCGACTGATTGCTGTCACTGGCTTGATCCTCTGTGCCACGGCTGCCCCGGCTCAAACGCCAACTTTTTCGAGCAAAGGCCCAAAGATCGTGGGCGGCGCTTTCGATCCCGCTTTCCAGGAGCAAGCACCTGCGGGTGGATTGCTGATCGGTTTCGAAATCAGTCTAGGTAAGTTCGCCGATCGCGAGGTGGTCCGATCACTGCGGCCCATCTTCCGCACTTCCAAGGATGAGGAAGTTCAAGGCAAACAGTATGGCGTCGCCGACGGAAAGGTGTCCGTCGCGAAGGCGAAAGCCGGCTACGCCGTTGGCGGTGTCAAGCTTCGTACGGGCCTCCTTATCGACGGGATGTCCATCGTTTTCATGAAAACCGACGGCAACGTTCTCGATCGCAACGATGCCTACGAAACCGAGTGGATTGGCAACAAGACAGGAGGCAGTCCAAGCACTTTGGCGGGAGACGGCATTCCGATCGTGGGATTCGCTGCAAGAGTAACCTCCAACAACAAGGAATGCAGCGGCATAGGCCTGATTCCGAAGTACGGGCCCAGTGAACACGGCGGTACCTCTGCCGAGTTAACGAGGCACGCCAGTGTACCTGTGGGTCGGTCCTAGCCGATCCTACTTCAACTTCCCCGGCAGCTTCGCGGCAGAGCGTGGTATCGATAGTTCCACCATTACTGCTTGTGCTCGACCATCCTAAGATAATACTGTTTGCAAGCTCTACCTTGATATTGTTAATGGCCGTCGAGACTGCTTGCTGGAGAGTGTACCCGCCGCTGTGCTCATGCCGTTGCTGGTAATTAATGCATTCACTGTCTGAGCATTGGACGAAGTGTTAATTCCGTTGAGCAGTGGGATGGTTGCCCCGCTGGTGCCAGTGTTGTCCAGCGCGGCGGTCCCAAAAGTGACGCATCCGAACCCTGTCCCTGAAGTCCAATTAAGAGCATCGGTACTTGCACTGCATGAGGGAAGCGCAAGGTCAGACGGCGTGGTTGCAGTCAGGGCACCAAGAACGGTGTTGGCTGTCTGCGTTGCCAGGGTTGCCGTCAGTGTTCCGCTGGTGGTCACCGCAGAACTTGGTGTAGAAGAAAGAACCGTGCCATCTCCGGTGAAGGTCACGCTGGTGACCGTACCCGAACCGCCGCCCCCGCCCGCTCCCGTCCACGGCTGCCAACTAGTACATACCCCTCCGGAAGATGCCACGCAAGTGTAGATGGCCGCAGGCGGAGGATTGAATGATACCGCAGTACCATCTCCATTCCCGTTAGCGGCGTCCAGCCCGTGCCAGGGTTCACAAACCCGGCAATCGGGCGGCGGATCGAACTGTGCTGATGCCGACGCACAGCCGACACACGCCAACAATAGAGTGAATATCAGTTTCCTGTGCATTGGAACCTCACTGCATCAGTACCCGTTCCGGTGAGCGTGAAAGCGGAGCCGCTGGAATATGCTACGGTGACTGCGTTTGCCGGAGTAGTCGTGTCCTGCGGCGTACACATATAACTACTCGAACTGGTGAACACGGCACTTCCGGTCAGCGTGATTGCGAGCGTGCCTCCGGTCAGCGAACCGGTCGAGAAGACGCCATGCGCTCCGGTCAAGCCCGTACCGGTAGTGCCATAGAGTGGGAATCCTGTTGGCAGAGTGCATCCGGAACTGGATAGCACGCCGCTGGAATTAAAACAGGCTATTCCGGCACTCTCCGTAGCATCAGTCAAAATACCGTATAAGTTGGTGGCAGCCATTGACGGCACGCCACTGGAAGTCGCACCAGCTCCAGTAGGCCAAGGCGCTCCGCATTTACTGCCGGGCACAAGGGTAGCGCCAAACACATAGAGGGTTTGTATCGACGCATTCTGGATCTGGAGAGCCGCTACATTGCTCAATGAGCCGGTGGGCGAAGCTGTCACACAATAAAAGTTCCAAGACCCCGCGGCATCCGTGACATTGGTCAGGATATTGCCAATGTAAGTCTGAACGGTGAATGGAGCAGTGAGAGCATATGCATAGAACCCAAACGAATAAGGCTGGCCGCTGCTCAAGGTGTATCCGGGCTGGTCGGTCAGGGTGTTGGTAGTCGGAGATGCAGCACTGACCAGCTTCGTAGATAGAAAGGAGCCGGTTGGATCAGCAATATCGGTAGAATCCAACGTCACAGTATAGCTAGCATTCGCCCACCCATGCGTGCCTCCCGTTCCGATAGCCCATGACCATGACACTAAGTTAGTAAATGGTCCGGCGAAGGTGAATCCTAAATTGGACACACCGCTTACGGTAAGACTTGGGAACGGTCTGATAAAGGACAGGTTGCCATTAAAGG
>CAVXCB010000061.1:0-312320 GCA_963760085.1 uncultured Planctomycetaceae bacterium | reverse complement strand
GGCTCCGCGGGGGGTGTAAGCCTCGGTTCGGAGGCTCCACGGGGTCAAGGCTCCGCGGGGTCACAGGAGGCTGCGCGGGGTCAGGAGGCTGCGCGGGGTCAAGCCCTTTTTCCGGTTTACAGTGCCCCCTCGCCTGTGGTAAGCTTGCTTCATGGCCAGACCTCTTCGCATTGAGTTTCCAGGCGCGATCTACCATGCGATGTCGCGGGGCAACGCCAGACAGACGGTCTTCCGCGACGAAGGTGACTACACGAGGCTTATGGACGGCCTGGCGGTTGTTGTCTCCAGGTTGGGATGGGACCTGCTCAGCTTTGTCCTGATGCCCAATCACTTCCACTTACTGGTGCGGACGCCGCTGCCGAACCTCTCGCGGGGAATGCAGCACCTCACATCCGGATATGCCAATTGGTGCGGCCGGCGACATCGGCGTCGGGGGCACACGTTTGAGGGTCGGTTCAAGAGTGAACTGATCGAGGATGAGAGCTACTTCTGGACTGTCAGCCGATACATCCACTTGAATCCCGTGCGGGGCAAACGCCCGCTGGCAGTTCACCCTCGAGATTGGCCCTGGTCGAGCTATCCCGGCTATGACCGCCGGCGCCGGCGCGTTGAGTGGGTGGCCTACGATGCTTTGTATTCGGCTTGGCGGGGCGAGTCGGGCGGAAACGATCCCGGGGCAGCCTACCGGCGGTTCGTCGAGCAGGGACTCGCGACTGCACCGGCAAACCCGTTCCAGACCGCGGCGCATGGCTGGTTGTTGGGCAGCGAGAAGTTCATTGGGCGAATTCGAACGCTTCTGAGCGAACCAAGAAACCGAGACGAGGTGCCCGCCGCGCGGCGATTGGCCAGCCTGGACGCGGCAACGGTCCTGGCAGCAGTGGCCCGGTACTACGGTGTTGGTCAAGACCGTTTTCAAGTGCGTCGAAGCGGGCAATTGGGCAGAGACGTGGCCGCTTGGCTGGCCCGACGTCTATCCGCCGCCACTCTACGAGAGCTAGCCCCGGCTTTCGGCTTGAGCCACCCCGACAGCCTGAACAATCTGGTTCGTCGCGTTGATCGTGCTTTGGGCGAGTCCAGTAGACTCAGACAGGACATCGAAATGATCCAGCGAAACCTCGAATTCTCGAAAACTGAAAACAGGGCCTGACCCCGGCAAGGCCTCGCGCTTGACCCCGGCAAGGCCTCGCTGAAGTCATTCGCGAGTTGATCTGGGGTTATCGTGACGACCGCACATCTCGGAATCGCAACCGATTCCTGAGACAATCAAGCTGCTCCGCGCGGAGAGGGGACATCGGCTCGGCCCGGTTGCCGCGTCCCTGAATCGATTCCGGACTCCGTCGAAAGACCGGATGCCCAAGTTGCCTACAGACGACCTCTCCCGGCCAGTCTCACAACCACACAGGCCGAACTGGGTCACCGCGCGTTCTGCTGGGCCTTGGCCTGGCGGCCGTTTACGTGGCAAACGGCCGCAACCTGGGTACCTACGATACGGCGCCAACAACGATGATGCTGGTGACCATCGCTCGCGGGGAGGGAGTTTACCTCGATCGGTTCAAGCCGATTCTATACGACATGAACCGGGACCTGCCCATCTACGTGAGGCCCTGGCGCGGGCACGTACTGTCGCGGTATCCGACCGCCCCTGCCATCCTCGTCCAGCCGTTTGTCCTGCCGCAGGTTGCATTCCTAGATTGGTTTCGACCTGGCTGGTACCGACAAACTCCGCTGGCCTATCGTAGGTATGTGCAGATCGCCCGTTACTCGATAGCCATGCTGATGTGCCTGGCAGCGGTTATTCTCTACGGGTTGCTGATCGGCCTGGAATTGAGGCGTGTGGCCTTGCCGGCGACCCTCGCCGCGGCACTTGGCTCGAACCTGTGGACGATAGGCAGTCAGGCGATGTGGCAACACGGACCTGCAGCTTTTTCGTTGATCGTGGCAATCGCGCTTCTTCGTCCCACCTCCACGTCTCGGTGGCGGCTGATCCTGGCCGGGGTTGCCACGGCGTTTCTCTTCTCTTGCAGACTGATCGACGGCCTGTTCGCCGCTGTCATCGTCCTGTGGCTGGCTCGAACTCAGCCCAAAGGCCTTTTCTGGTTCCTGCCAGCGCCCCTTCTCGGGGCCATCTTACTCTTGAACTACAATCTCGGCCACTTTGGAGAACTCACCGGCGGCCAGGCGGAACTCGAGCAACTTCACCGCGACATCCATCATTTGCCCGGCCCGTGGTCAGGAAGGCTGGTCGAAGGCGCGCTGGGCACCCTGGTTAGCCCTAGCCGGGGGCTTTTCATTTACACCCCCTGGGTCGCCCTGGCTCTGGCTGCCACGCCACTGGTCGCGTCGAGAATTGCCAGACATCAGCTGATCGCCTGGTTGCTGCTCGCCTTGATCCCATACTTCCTGCTGCTTTCAAAGTATGCGGTCTGGTGGGGAGGACACTGCTTCGGCCCTCGATACTGGACTGATGTGATTCCGCTCTTCGCGATTCTGCTCGCCTTCTGCCTGGACTGGGCGATCGATCGGTCGCGCATTCTGTCGATCTTGTTCGGAATCACAATCGCGCTGGGAATCGGTGTGCAACTCATCGGTGCTTATTGCTCCCCGAGTAGCTGGAACCTTGAACCCGTGGATGTGGATGTGCGGCACGAGCGCCTGTGGGATTCGCGCGACAGCGAATTGTCGCGCTGTCTTCTTGAGACCTGGAGGCAATACAGGAAGTGACGACAACTGAGGAAGGCCGAACGAGCCCAAGCTCTCGGTCACGGCTCGCGATTGAGCACGCCGCCCTTCATGACCAGGCGCACCTTACGAATTGCCGAGATTGCGCGAGTCAGATCTCCCTCGACCGCAACCAGGTCAGCGAGCAGACCTGGCTTGATGGTTCCCAGGCGGTCGTCTAGGCGGGGAACTTTCGTGCGAAAAAGATGCCAGGAACCAACACGTCACTTTCTTGCTAGAATGTACTGCAATCGGTTTCTGACACTTATCAGCCGCCCATCGGTTACAGACCCGGTCGAATTCCGCAGCGCTCATCCGCCGGGTGCACCCATGCATATAAGCTGTACACGCCCGACTTTCGCGGGGCCCCTATGCTAAGGAGCGGTCATTTCGCTCGCTCGATGAACAGGATACGGATTGGCTTTCGTTCACGGATGAACGTCAAACCGGTCTGCTCATGGAGATGCTGCAACACCAGTGGCTCGTCGTGATCCTCTCGACTCATCTGCTTGGTAAATGGGCTTCTCGCGTTGTAGAACCAACTGAACTGATTCTGCGGTGGTGGCTCAACCTCGCTCACGACCGGTCGCTCGATCCATTCCCCGACCCACTTCAGGAACTCCGAATACGTGCCGGAACCTCCTCCCGCGCCGCCACCGCCGGGGACGATCAGTTTGCCGTAGATCTCGATCTCATCCTTGGCCCGGCCCGTCACGGGAGACGGGCGATACTGACCTCTCACGACCACAACCTCCCTCTCGACCGTCCGGAGTTTCAGCGTGATCCTCTTCCTCAAGGTACGCTGGAGCCGGATCTCCAGCGCCCTGACCATCTGCTCGGCTGGCGTCCCGACGCGATAGATCCAGTCCCCGGCAACTGCTGTTTTCAGCAGGTCAGGATCACCGTCGATCTCGGCCGGGAAGATGTCCATCTCCAGATATCTCGGGAGATCCTGAACCCGGAAACCCGCATCCCCGCTTGTCATGCTCCAGTTGACGAGACGATCGGGGTCCCGCCAGCGGAATGTCATCGCGCCGAACTGGTCAGGGCTGTTCGCGAAGCCCGGTCGCTCTCTCTTCCAGTAGGCCCGGATACCCTCCGGCCGGGGCGGGGGCACGTGCTTCAGGTACTCGTCGCGATCCAACCGGTAGATCCGTAGGAAATCCTCGAGCGTCCGGTCCGCTGTCTTTGAGGACTCCTGGGCTTCGCCGGTGTCCGGTGTCAACCCACCCCGATCGTCGGCTGTGGCGACCTGTCCCCGACCCGGCGGAGTCATGAGCGGGAGGGCCGTCGCCATCAGGGACAGGCCGAAAAGATATCTCGGAAGGGCCGGCGAACCGTTACCTTTCCGCAGAATCATTTGCTGACCACGGACCTGCATCGGGTTCAAAGCTATCGTTCCCGAGGGCGGCGGGGATGTCGCCATGGCATTCGACGGATCGCGGATCATCGGAATCGCTCCGGGTTCTATACCTCGCAGAGCCGCACACGATCGCTGGCTATTCGAGTGCGGAAAAGGTGTCAGGACTCAAAACGCCACTTTCCCTCTAGAATGTACCGCAATCGGTTCCTGGCATCTTATCAGCCTCTCCCTCGCGGCTAGCCGGAGCGACAAGGACCGTACCTGGCGGTCAATCGCGCGTCCTCTCGGCAAATAGAGGCACTCGGTGTCCGACCTGGAAATGCTCGGGTGAAAAAGAAATCGAGATGGTGAAAACGGAATCCCCACCCATTACAATCTGCGTAGGTTTTCCAATTGCCGCAGATTTTCCGGTCAAGATCTATCCTTCGTCTTTTCCTCTCCGGGGGGAATGGCTGCGAATCTCGCATGCTTGTCCGATCGGTTGGTCGTGTTCGCGATGGGGGGTTTTATGACTTCGTTTGCTACCGCCTGGCTGTCGCGGAAGTTCCAGTGCTTATTTTACAATTCGAATCGCGGTTCACTCGTTCGCGGGCTGCGTTGGCGCCGCCATGCCTGGAGGCCCTCGAGAGCCGCAACCTACTAAGCCACGCGAGCGGCGTCTGGAGTTTCGCGAGTGCGCCGCGGCTTCATCCGATGAAAGTGAACGTACTGACGCTGAACCCCGGCGCATCCCTCAATCCGATCTTCGTCGCGCCGTACGCCCCATCATCCAACCCCAGTCAACTGATTGGCCAAACCGGCCCGCTGATCATGGACGCCTCCGGGAATCCGATCTGGTTTCAGCCTGTTTCCAGTAACAACAGGCTGCAAGTGCTCGATTTCCAGACTCAGACCTTGTTCGGCAAGCCGGTGTTGATCTGGTGGCAGGGAACGATCGCCGGGATCGTACCGAGCAACTTGCCCCCTGGCACGCCGCTGTCGGGCGACTTCGTCATCTACAACGAACATTATCAAAAAATCATGACGATCCGCGCACCGAACGGAGCCGGGTTGGACTTGCACGAGCTCTTGATTACGTCACAAGGTGATGCCTATTTCATCACGACGAAAATCGTCAAGGCGAATCTGACCCCCTACGGCGGTCCGACAAACGGGGAGTATATAGACCCAGAAATCCAAGAAGAGAACCTGCGGACCGGTAAGGTTATCTTCACGTGGAACATGGCCGCCCATGTGCCTTTGAGCGATTCCTTTGTCCCGGCTCCCACGACTCCGGGACAGCCGTGGGACGTTTACCATCCCAATTCGATCGACGTGAGTCCCGATGGCTCGCAACTCCTCATTTCCGCGCGCAACACGTGGGGGATCTATGACATCAGTCACAAGACAGGCCAGGTTCTCTGGCAGTTCGGGGGCAAGCAGAACCAGTTCAGCTTGCCGTCCGACCTGGTTACCGGCCCATACGACTCAGCGTTCCAATATCAGCACGATGCGCGCTACGTGCCCGGAGGGATCAGCCTCTTCGACGACGGCGGTGTTGGCGCGCCGCCTGACGGCGGTCCCTATGGCGCCTCGCGCGGCCTGATATTGAACCTGGACCTCCAGAACCACACGGCAAGTCTCGCACGTCCACCATACTACCACGACCCGGCACTCTATGCGAACAGCCAGGGTAACCTTCAAGTTCTCGGAAACGGCGATGTTCTGGTCGGCTGGGGATTTGATTCTCTGGCTGACGGAGAGCTGAGCTCTTATTACACCGAGTATTCCAGCAGTGGGTCGGTTCTTGCAGATTACGTCCTGGCCGGTCAAGACATTTCCTACCGCGCCTACAGCCTTCCGTGGGTGGGGCTTCCGCTCACTAGGCCGGTGGAGGCGGCCGTCGACGCGAGCGGGCAGACGACGGTGTACGCCTCGTGGAACGGCTCGACAGAGACGTACGCCTGGGAGTTGCTGGCCGGCCCCAAGCGGGCGTCGCTGTCGCCAGTGTCGATCACATCGCGCACGGGCTTTGAGACGGCGATTGCAACCACAGCCGCAGGGCCCTTCTTCGAGGTCAAGGCGCTCGAGGCCGGCGGCAAGACATTGAAAACCTCAGCCGTCATCCGCTTGGGTGGCTAAGTCGAAGCGTTCGGCTTCGCGGTGACAGACTCTTCGGCTTCGCGGTGACTTTCGGCTTCGCAGTCGCTCCAGCCGGTAACTATCCCATGTTTGGGGTGGCGCGACGTAAGTCCTTGCGGCACAAGCCCCGAATTTTCGATTAGTCACTACATGATGGTATCTGGCATGTCCGCGGGGAGCCTCGGCGGCCGGAGATCCGCGACCTTCAGAGCCTTGAGTACACGCCGGGCGTCGGGCGAGCCGCCAGCCACGCCGCCACGTATTGCCTGGCTCTCCAGTCGAAACGTTACGTAACGCACCGTAGACAGTGCTTCCAGGGCCCGCGTTGCAGAGAAGTCGATCCCAGCTTATTACAGGCGCCGGCCGAGGAGTCGTTAAACTAGGAGTGCCAGCGCGGCAAAAAAGATATGAGCACGCACTCGCGGCTCAACTTGGTGATAGATCGGCCGCATGGCCAGGACATCCTTCAGGTGGCGGAATCCTCGCTCGACATGCTTCAGACAGGCCATGGCCTCCGCTAGGGTTCTTGCACCGACGATCCGTGGCCTGCACGCATCCTACCAGACGAAGCCCACCACGCCCGTGGTCATCGGCGAGGTTTGCTATGAGGCGCTCTGGGCAAGATCCCCGCGGAGATTCCGCGGCTCATGTTCTGGACCTGTATGCTCTCTGGCGCCGCCGGTCATACCTATGGTGCCAACGGCATCTGGCAGCTCAACCGCCGCGATCCGCCCTACGGCAAGTCACCCATGGGGGCACCTATGGACCGATTCCCTGGGACGAGGCGAATGCGCGCTTGCCGGGCTCAGGGCAACTCGGTCTCGCCAAGCAACTTCTCGAGCATTATCCTTGGCAGCGTTTCGAGCCTCACCCGGAATGGGCAACGTGGGCACCGGACGACAGCAAGGTCGCGGACGGCAGCGAGTTCGAGGTGCCATACACCGCCGGCATCCCGGGCGAGCTCCGGATCACTTATGTCCCGCTTTCCCGGTCAGTCAAGATCCGGCACCCTGACTCGGGACGCGGCTATTGCCAGTTTTTTCAACCCTGTCACGGGAGAGCTGCAGCGCAGCCGGTGCCGTCCGTACCGACGAGACCGGATCATGGACGGCGACACCGCCGGCAGGCACCAGGACCGACTGGGTCCTCGTTCTCAAGAGGCCAAACCGTCGAGACCCGCCGTCGCCGCCGCGCAAAGCCGCCTCCGGCATGCCCCACTCGTCCGTGTGAACATGCTACGGAATGCTACGTTTTCGAGTATTTCGCAAGCGGTCTTCCGGCCTCGGTCTCTTGACCCAAGTTATTATTCAGCGTATACTTACGTCTTATTTTCTGCTGGTTCTCGCGGGCAACGGCTCTAGACTTCAAGCTATACTTATGTTTTTCGTGGGCCGCAACTCTAGACCTAACTGCATTGTGAAGCACAAGTTGCGTCGGAACGATCCACGGAGCCGATTCCCGAAGAAAATGTCTCCTCGACCCCGGTACGTCGCGTTTTCCTCCAGCCGGCTGACAATTCAGCGATGACGCGGAGCACCACCAAGTTCTGGCCTAAAGACCGCGGAAGATCCAAATAGGCCACGCAAGTTCTTGCACCGGTGAAAAGTGGATTGCCGCTATCAACCCCGCGTGCGATTGGCGAATGACTTTGTCGAACGGCGAATTCAGATCATTGACTCAGCCGGGCCTGCTTCCGATGATGAACGCCTGTCAATGAAATGGCGGAGACGAACATTCATGATACGATCATCGAAAAGATCGGTCTTGATGAGAAAGAAGCGAGGGGGAAACGGTTCGCAGATGACGCAGATGAACGCAGACTAAGAGGCACGAAAGAACCGCCTGCGTAGTGATCGAGCTTTGAACCTGAGGGTTCCCAAACTATGCAACTTCTTGATTTATCTGCGTTCATCTGCGTCATCTGCGGACAATAATGGTGTTCGATTAGCCCCTTCAGTTTGACGAGGAGCAGCAGCGATGGAAGGCGATCAGGACCTGCGTACATTCGCCATTATCGGCGTGCCGATGGAAGTTCATAAGCAGCTCGGGCATGGCTTCCTGAAGCCGGTTTATCAGGAAGCGATGGCCATCGAGCTGGGGCTGGTCGGGATTCCCTACCAAAAGGAGGTCGAACTGCCGGTCGTCTACAAGGGGAAGAAACTCAAGACCTTCTATAAGGCCGATTTCCTCTGTTTTGAATCGGTGATGGCTGGTGGCATTTTACGATATTGCAGCCCAGCTCAAGATACTGACTGTGATGTTGAGCTCAGTAACCGAATCACCTCACGACTGCCTGGAACGACACTTCGCCTGAGGCCCCCGGAGGAATGACGCCAGGAAGATCCCATTTCAGCTCGGACGAGCCCACGCGGTTCTCGGCCGCTGCGAACACCGTTCCCTTGGGACCTCTGGCCGAGCCCTTGACATACTCTAGCCGGGGCAGGAGGCTGTCCACGACCGAGGCCGCCCGAATCGGTGTGTTGCCCATGTTGCGATAAGTGATTGTGAAAGTGACGGTGTCGCCGGGCTCGGCCTCGGTTGCATCAACCCGCTTGATGATGGCCATCCCCGGTCTTTGCGGCGGCGTTTCAACCCCTTTCATCTCGTGAGGCTGCCACGACATGACCGTCTGTCCGGGCCCTTCCACCAGACCCGTCATTACGGGAGATTCCACGCTCTTGATGCCGTCGAGCCGGATCTTTTCCTTGATCAAGGCGGGTTTCATGCGGTTGCGGGTGAGCTGAGCCGGCTGTTGCTGAGAATCAACCTTGATTTGCTGGACGTTGTGGTAGAGGTCGGGCCCACGCATGTTGGAATCCTCACCAGTGGCGATGCGGCCGGCCATTGCCTGGGCGCGGCTGCGCTCGCGAGCGAGCTCGGCGGCCTGGTTCTGTACCAGGGGGCGCGGGTAAGCGCGGCTTTCCCTAAGGGCGAACTTGTCGAGCGAGCGATTCAGCGTCGCTCCGTGCACTTCGACCGCCTCGTTCGTACCGGTGCTGATGCGAACCTCGGCGAACCGAGGGGCATAGACGCACACACGATTGGTCGGCAAAAAGCGGGTTTTCTGACGGTCGTTCAGGCCGACGTCGAACCGCATGACGGCGTCACGAGGGTCGATCCCCTTGATGTTGCCTCCCTCACCGATTCCCGCCGGCTCGCCTTGGTCGCCTCCGTCGCAAAGGTACTCGTCGCGAGGCAGCCAGGGTTTGACGGGCGGCGGCGGACCGCAGACGGGCCCGCAGGGGAGTGTACAGGGTTCGTTGTCAGTACTGACGAACGGACAATGGACATTACCAACCGCGGCAACGGCATCCAGACCAACATCGCCGGTGGCTCCCGCGTTGATCTCATCGACGGTTGGCCTGCGCCCACCAATCCGCACAATCGCGATGACTCGGCCCAGAGCCTGGGCCACCTTCAGCGGCTGCTCGGTCGGGTTCAACGTGACGACCGGAATTTGGTCCTTGGAGAGCTTGATCGGGATGGCCTGTTCAGGAGCCTCCAGGTAAATGACCTTGGTGACGAGACGGCCGCGGTCGACGACGTCCCAGAGCTCTTCATCGCTGAAGACAATCCGGATTGGGTATTTGGCTGGATTGATCTCCCTGGGCCGATGCAAGTGTCCCACGACCTCGATCACTGGAAAGAGCTCAACACCGGGTCGCTCGGTGATGTTGCTCAGCCGCAAGCGATAGCCAACCCCGCGCTGGAGGCCGACGGTCCCAATTCCGCCGCCGTCGCCCAACGGTACCGGGCTCGGTTCGGGTGCCAGAACATCGACACCCAGTCCCTCGGGCCCTTGAAAGCGGACGACCTGAACCGTGGGATCGAGAGCAGGCGGACCATCAGGGCCGTGTCCTTCCGGCGTGACGATCGGTCCGACCGCCGATACAGCGGGTCGCGCTTCAGGTCCCGCCGCCGAGCCTCCCATGGGCACTCCCGGCGTTACGCCTGGCGGAGGCTGGGTTACCCGTTCGGCCGGTTTGTCCGGTGGGGCCGATACGGTCGCCGGCGCCCCGCATCCTGCGTCCCGGCGCGAGCTGAGGTGGATGTCGCGACCAGCCCAAGACCGACAAGGCGCGCCGCGATGAGGAAGCTTCTCCATTTGACGTTGACATTATTTCCATGTGGGCTCATCGGCTCTCACCCTGCACTTTTGGGTCTGATGGGGGTCAGGTCTTGCCACCTGACATCGTCTTGGCCCGATTTGACATCTTGCCTCGTGTCCCATGTCTTTTCACATTGACCGACCGAGAGGCTCGGTCCCGTTGCAAAGAACCCCGGCGGAACACGTCGCATGCGCGGTTCCACCGGGGTGCTCGTGAGTCTTGACAGAACGCCCCCGCCGCCACCCTGTTTGGGATTCGGACCTGGCCCGGCTTGGACGGGTCTGCGATCTCAGTTCTTGGGGCCTTCCGCGGGGGTCGGGTTGACTGCCGGCGTCGGCGGGGAAGCGAGCCCCGCACGGGGCGGCTGTGGTAGCCCGGCGGGCGGCTTGACGGCCGCGGGGGCTGTGTCGCCGGGAGCGGGGGGTGCCGGGGCTGGCGTCGTGCTGGGAGCGACCGGTGCAGGCGCCGGGGCCGTGTCGACTGGGACGGTGGCAGCGGGTGCCGGCGGCGGCGGGGTGACGCCGGGGGGCAGGTTGCCCGGAGGGATTTCGGTGACCGGGGCTGTTGTTCCCATCGGCACTCCGACGATCGGGGCGCCAACGACGGCGCCAGCGGTGGGTGCACCCACAACTGGAGCACCCACAACGGCCCCTGCAAGCGGTCCACTGGGCATCTCAAGGTCAATTGCCCCAAGGCGGACAATCAGGAGGATCGTGCCTCGCTTGTCGGCCTCGAGTATCGGATCGACCCCCGGCTCCAGCCTCGTTGAAACCAGGGTCTCCACGCCAGAGACAGCCAGTTCCTGGTACTTCGGATCGGGGAGGTAGATAACCTTGGTCACAAAGTTGCCCCCATCAACAACCTGGTCGAAGTCTTCAGCGGTGAACTGAACGGGGATGGCGTTGTGGGCGAGGTAGGCGTCGGTCGCGGGAGTCGTGGGAGCGACCTCGATCGTCGGGTAGAGACTGACGCTTGCGCGGCCCGGGATGTTCGAGAGCTTGAGGCGGTAAATATAGCCCTGATTGAAGTTGTAGCGAGCTGGCACGACCAGTTGGGTGGACAAGTAAGTGCGCTCGCCGTTAGGGCCGGTCCCGGATTGCCAGCCGACGTTCATACCGTCTGGATCGAGGAAGTAGATCTGGCTCTTGGTATTGACGAACCTGCGGCCGCCCGAACCCATGCCGGCGCCGCCTGGGACACCGCCCATCGTCGCGGCGGTATACTGCGGGCCGCCTGGCGGCGCCCCGTCGGAGACCACGGCGTGGGGCCGCAGCCACTTTTTCAGGCCGACGCCGGGGCTTGAGTATCCGAATCCGTCGCCGGCGGTCGCTGCCGCCAGCAGCAGCACTCCGATCGTATGCATGGAACTCCTCCACCTCCCGCGACCCTGGCCGGCCGGCCCGAGGCCGAGCCTCCGATCCGACAATCGGGGAGAACGCCTTCTCATCCTGACTTCCACTGCGACCGATTCGGCCACGGTCGAGTCAAGGCTCACTTGCTGGTATTGCAACGCTGGTCGTCTCGACCGATCTTGCAACCAGTTCGAGCCGACTCATCCGGACCCGGAACACGACGGATCACCAGTCAATTTCAACCGCCGCGCCGGATCTTATCTCCACCAGGACCGTCACCAATCTCGAGACGGCCGCGACGCACGGTGATTGCCTGTCGGACTTGCGTCTCATGACGCCTAGCGATTATGATCGGGCATTCTTGTCCCTTCCTTGAGGAATTGCCGTACATCCAAACCATGTATCATAAACGGACTGATTTGCACGGCGCGGCCGTCATCACGACCTTCTGCTGCACTCTCGCGCTGGGCTGGGCCGGTCACTCTCCTCTTCCAGCTCAGGCGCCTGAGCCTTCCGCCGCTCAGTCACCGGTCCCCAAGCCGGCACCCCCGCGGGCCGCCGGAGGAGCAGTCGCGACAGCAGCCGCGCCGACAGCCGGCAAGCCCAGCGAACCAGCTCAGGAACCGCCCACCGAGGGGGAACGCCTGATCGATCTGGCAATCAAGAAGATCGCCGCCCTGAAATCGGTCTCGGCCGATTTGGTGCAAAGCATCGTAATGCTGAAACAGAAGTTCGACATCAAAGGCCGCTTCCTGAAAGCTCCGGATTCTCGAACTTACCTCAGGCTCACGGTTTCGGGGCTGCCAGATACCGACGGCACCATGCTCCAGATCTGCGATGGCGAGACTCTGTGGGAATACCAGAAGATCCTCGAATCTCAGCTGATTCGCAAGTTGTCGATCAAGCCGGTTCTCGAGCGTCTGAACTCGCCCGATATGGACGCCGCCACGCGCGATCAGATGCTCAACCAGATGGGCTTCGCCGGTCCGGATGTTCTTCTCGTTGGCCTGCGCAAGGCGGTGCGGTTTGACCAGAAGGAGGAGGGTACACTCGATGGCAAGCCCATGTGGATCCTGCGCGGCACCTGGCGAAATCGTAACGGACTGGTCGGACCGGATCAGCGCCCCTTGCCAGCGACCGGACCCTTACCGGCCTACGTGCCCAGTCTGGCCACCCTCTATCTGGGCAAGGACGACGGCTGGCCTTACAGGTTGGACCTGCTAGGCAAGGTGCCCACCATCCTCCAAGATACGCGCCGGGTCGGCCCCGACGGCAAGCCACTGGGCTCCCGCAGCTCGATGGAGAAGGTCGATGCCAGCGAGATCAGGCTCGTCTACTCCAATGTCCTGCTCAATCCAACCGTCCGGCCGGACGAGTTCGCGTTCCAAGCACCCCCAATGCGACCGTCGAGGACAATACCGAGATGCTCATCAAAGGCCTCGACCAAGCCATCCAGGTTCAAGTCATGAAAAAACGAGCCGAAGCGGCCCGCCAGGAAGGCCCCGTCCTCGAGCAGTCCATCGATATCCCCAAACCCCCCGCCGACCCCACCCCCAAATAGTTGCCCAGGCCTGACTTCCAGACGCACAGGCGCGAATCCCTGGCAACCGACGTGTTGATTGCCGCCCCGTACTCAACTACAATAAATAAAGTTGACCAAGTTTACCCAGAAAGTAAACATTAGGGTCGGACTGGGTGGACGAACTGCTTTGCCATTGCCTTGATCATCGTCAGGCATTGGCGAATGAGAGAGGATAGAGATGGAGCCGACCGCTCCCCCGAGCAGCCAGAAGCCGAGCAAGCTCGAGGCGGTGAAGATCGCCAGCGAGTACTTGAAGACGTTGGTGGCCGAGGAGGTCAACAACAGCCTCGGGCATTTCAGTGAAGACGCCGCGACCGTTCTCAAGTTTCACGGTTCCTATCAGCAAGACGACCGCGACCTCCGCACCCAGCTGAAGCGCGAAAAGAAGGAAAAAGCCTACCAGTTGATGGTGCGGGTACGGATTGTGGGAGGGAGGCTGACGGCCGACCAGTTCCTGGCCTGCCACGAGCTGGCTCGGACGCTCGGCAATGGCACACTGCGGATCACCACACGTCAGGAGTTCCAGCTTCACGGCGTCTTGAAGAGCGACCTGGCGGCGGCGATCCGGCAGATCAACGAGTCGCTGCTGTCGACCTTGGCCGCCTGCGGCGACGTCGAGCGCAATGTGCTGTCCTGCCCGGCGCCGATTCATGACGCGCTGCGAGACCAACTTCAAGACGACGCCCGCCGCTGGGCTGCTCACGCCGCGCCAAGGACTTCGAGCTACTGGGAAATTTGGCTCGACGGCGAAAAGATCGAGACGCTGCCACCGGCCGGTCCATCCCTGGTGCCGGCCCCGGCCGACGACCCGGTCGAACCGCTCTACGGCAAAGCCTACCTCCCGCGTAAGTTCAAGACGGCGTTCGCTTTTCCAGAAGATAACTGTACAGATATTCATGCCAACGATCTTGGTTTCCTGGCGGTCGTCACAGGTGGCCAGATCGTGGGCTACAACGTACTTGTGGGCGGCGGTCTGGGCACCACCCCGAGCGCCAGAAGACCTTTCCGTTTCTGGCTGTCCCGCTCTGCTATGTCGATCGTGTGCAGGTGCTCGAGATCGGCGAGGCCGTGCTCAAAGTCTTCCGCGATTTCGGCAACCGCTCGGACCGTAAGCGGGCCCGGCTCAAGTACATCATTCACGACTGGGGTCTGGAGGCGTTCCGGGCCAAGATCGAGGAATACCTGGGCCACCCGCTTGCCGAAGCGCGGCCGGTCGTCGTGACCGACGTCGATGACCATATGGGCTGGCGTGACCAAGGTGATGGCAAGCATTTCCTGGGCATACCGGTCGAGAATGGCCGGATCAAGGACGAAGGCACTTTCCGGCTTTTCAGCGGGCTACGCGTCTTCTTCGAGCGTTATCGGGTCCCGGCCCGGCTGACCTGCCAGCAGTCCATTCTGCTGGCTGACCTTCACCCCGACTGGCGGTCTGAGATCAACGCCTGGCTGGAGGAGTACGGAATCGCCGCGGTCGAGCGAATCTCGACCGTCCGCCGCTGGGCCATGGCCTGCCCCGCATTGCCGACCTGCGGTCTGGCTGTCACCGAGGCGGAACGAGCCTTGCCCTCGATTCTTGACGAGCTTGAATCCGAACTAGCCCGACTGGGGCTCGCCCAGGAACGCCTGACCGTGCGGATGACCGGCTGCCCCAATGGCTGTGCCCGCCCCTACAACGCCGACATTGGCCTGGTCGGCCGCTCCGCCCACATCGGACCTGACGGCAGACCCGGACCCGGAACCTACACGATTTTCCTGGGCGGTCGAACGATCGGCGACCGGCTCAACCTCGAATTCAAGGACTACGTGCCTCATGACCAGGTCGTACCTGTTTTGGTCCCTGTGTTCGAGCGCTTCCAATCCCAGCGGCTTAGCGGCGAAACTTTCGGGGATTACTGTGCTCGAATCGGTGTCGAGAACCTTGCCGACTCGAGTAACGGTCGTCTTGACCCTTCCTGAAGCCTCCTGACTCGGGTAAAGGTCGGGCTTGCCGTGATTCACGACCGGGAGCAAATGACCCTGCTCGCCGCTGCCCGAGAGGCGGTTGGGCATGCCTACTGCCCCTACAGCAGGTTTCCCGTCGGCGCGGCCATCTTGACCGACCGCGGCGAGGTCTTCGCCGGCTGCAACGTTGAGAATGCCTCGTTCGGCCTGACCATCTGCGCCGAGCGCTCGGCCGTTTTTCAGGCAATCGCGCGCTCCACCGGCCCGTTGCGGATCAAGGCAGCCTTAATCTACACACCGACTCAGACGCCCACGGCACCCTGCGGAGCCTGCCGTCAAGTCCTCAACGAATTTGGCCCCGACGCCGAGGTCATTTCGGTGTGCGACGGCTCCGGCAGGCTCGAGACCTCGCTTGAAGGTTTGCTCCCCCGGGCATTTGGACCCCACAATCTGACCCTTTGATATTTCGCTGGGCGATTCCTTCTTCCAAGCACCGAGAGACCAGCGGCTCCGGGGGGACCGGCGGCTTGGTCAGACGGGTTCAAAATGCCCAAACATATTCTGAAACTCAGGCAAATTTGAAGGCGTCTCATACCAGCATGCCGCCTCGAATTCCTTCCACAGGTCGAGGACAACCGGATTGCTATGAGCGCCGGCGATCGCTTCTCTAGAGACCCACTCGAAAACCTCCACAACGGTTCCGTCTGCCGCGCACATGACGATCGGAGCACGCTCCGTAACGAGGCCTTCGGCCGGAGTGGAGGGAGGTGATTGCGGACCAGCTCGAGCAAAGCCTGTTCGCATCCAGGTCTAGGCTTGTAGCATGCGACGGTTATCGATCCCATGTAAGTATGGCCTCAAGAAAGGTCATGAAATCGCTTCTTAGTCGGCGGAAATATGCTATCAAGCCCTGCAATAAGAAGTAAGCTTCCGGAGGACAAGATGCTGCTCATTATTCGACTGCAGCCGTTTACACCGGGTCTCTCGATGGCTCCGTTTACGCACAGGGTGGCTCCGTTTATGCGCATTTGCTCCCCGTCTCTCCAGTTCGCCTTAGCGCTTGTGGCGGGAAACGCTAGACTACGGTCCAGTAGACAATTCTCGTTCTCGGTCGGGACACGATGGCGGCTGCGTGACGGCGTTAGGCGGGCCGTAGATCATTCGACTGGGCTCGGCCGCTCTCTTCCAGGGAGGGAACCACGATGCGGCGGATCGCGGTCTTGAATCAAAAGGGAGGCGTGGGCAAGACCACCACGACGGTGAATCTGGCCGCGGCGCTGGCATTGATGGTCACAAGACCCTGGTTATCGACCTTGATCCTCAGGCCCATGCCACACTTCATCTTGGGCTGCTTCCGGGCCGTTCCGGGACCCTCGCTCTACGAAGTGCTGACCAACAATCTGAGCCTGGAAAGCGTCCGCCGCCAGGTTGCTCCCAACCTTCATATCTGCGGCAGTCACATCGACCTGGCCGGGGCCGAGCTGGAGTTACTGGGAACCGTCGGCCGCGAGGTGATTCTGCGGGACCAGCTCGAAGCCGACAGTGAGCCGTTGACTTCGTGCTGATGGACTGCCCGCCGTCGCTCAGCGTCCTGACGCTGAACGCCCTGTGCGCGGCCACCGAGGTCTTCATCCCACTCCAGGCGCATTTCCTGGCCTTGCATGGCCTGTCGAAGCTGCTGGAGACGGTGCACCTGGTGTCGCGGCGAGTCAACCGCGACCTCAAAGTTGGAGGCATCATTCTCTGCCTCTACGATGCCGGGACGCGGCACGGCAGCGAGGTCGTCGAAGATCTGGAAGGATTCTTCGCAGCCCGCCGCAATAACGCGGTGCCCTGGGCCGACGCGAAGCTCTTCCGCACCCGGATTCGCCGCAACATCCGTCTTGCCGAATGCCCGAGCTTCGGCCAGTCGATCTTTCAATACGCACCCCATAGCCGGGGTGCGGAAGATTACGCCTCGCTCGCCGCCGAGATTCAGGGCCGGGCACCTGCCGCCATCTGGGCCGAGCCCGAAATCGACGCCGAGGCTCCGCCGCCAGCAAGGCCGCCTCTTCGGAGCCCGACGCCTCGGCCGCTTGAACTCGGGGGACCCGATTACACGGGCAATGCGGAGCAGGTAAGCCAGGTCACAGAAATCATCGTGAAACTCAGCGACCCTTTGCCGGGTTGACGGGCCGGCGTCGAGTTCTCAGCCATTTCCGCTCTGGCACGAGCGGGCACGGGCGTGGCTGATGGCGGAGAAGTCGTTGCCCCAGACGCATCTTTTCGGGGTGTTGGCCTCTGCCGGCTGCGCCTCGCGGCAGACGAGCGGGATCTCAGTCTCGTTGTGATCGTGCCCCTTGTCCGGCGGGTCCTCGATGGTATCGCAGGCTCGTTTTTGGCACTGACGGTCTCAGACCGATCATGACCAGCGCGAATTCCGGGTCGAGTACCCGAGTCGATCATCTGGCGAAGTGCCCTGGCCCGTTCCACCGTTCTGGAACGGAGCTGGGTCGTGTGCAAGACGCCCTTGTTGGGAGCGATGGTCGTGAATCCAGCTTGTTCGATGACCAGGCCCCAGCGGGCGACCCAGGCGTGGATGCCGTTCGGTCAATTCGCGGTCGAGCATGACCCGGTCGACGAGTTCCGCCTGGTCCGTTCACTGACGATTTCGGTGACCACGATTGGAATCGCTGCCCGGCAAGCCGAGCTCAAGGTGATCGACCAGCGTCAGGGCCTTGGTCGCGTCTTCGATCCGGTAGACCACGTTGACCCGCACCTTGTAAACCAGACCGTCGGCGGTCATCACTTTCTGATCGGGCAGGACCAGGGTGACCGAGCGCACGGGCGTCTTCCGTGCCTTATGCATGAAGGGAACGAGCCAGTGGAAGCCCGGCTCAAGCTCCTTGACGACTCTTCCCCAGCGGAACAAGACCCCGCGCTGGCCGGTTTGAATCATGACGCCGAACGCCCGTGCCACGCCATAAAGCCGCGCCGCGACGGCCCAGGGGTGCTCCTGGGCCTGCTGCAGCAAGCATTTGCCAGACCCATTTCAGGATCCTCAACGACGAGGATCCACAGGCTATTCAGTGTCATCGGCACTGGGCTCTGAACCTCCGCCGAGGATGGGGCGCTTGTTGGCTTTTCCTGGCTCGGTCCGATGCCGCCGTGCCGGGAACCGCAGTCGTCGGGAACCCGCGGCGCTGGGCGGGCAGCGCCATGACGGCTCCCGAGATCAAGGAGACCGCCGCCTCGGAGCTCAGTTTTTGCACGTCATGGAACTGGCGGTAGAGCGACGAGCTTCTCGTCCGCAAGCTTCTGCAACTGGGTGATTTCCAGGGTCTCGGGCGTGGGCGAGAAGGTGGAGAAGCCGAACTCGTGCACCTTGACGCCCCATTGCTGCTCGACCGGACGCAGTTCTTGCTTCACGTCGTCCACCATCCGGGCCATGTCGCGAATCGAATGGCGATCCTGGGCTTTGACCACGTTCTGAACGATGATCACCAGTCGATTCTTGAGACCCTCGACCAGGTTGTCGACCTCGACGACTGCCTTGCGGAGGTCGACGATCTGATAAACCACCTTGGCCCCCACTTCGTAGACCAGCTCGTCGCTCAACTGGATCACCTGCGGCTCGAGATCCAGGGTTGTGTCCTTCGTGGGCTGGACCTGGAACCGCTGGACGATCGGCAGTCTTGAAGTGAACGCCCGGGCCGACCACGCCGATCGCTCGTCCGAGGTGGAACTTCAAGGCATGCTGGCCATCATAGACGACCACGAAGATGCCGGTGATCATCTGCAAGAATTCGAGCATCGCATGTCCCGAAAAGCGTAGTCCACCGCGTGTTACGAGATCTCAGGTACGCGCCAGCACGGCAACGACGGTGGATTTCGCCGAGCCATCCACCGTGAAGTCGCCGATTGTACACGCCGCGGGGGCGATCGTTGCGGCGGTCAACTCGGCTCAACGTGGATCGAGCTGAACGAGAGCCGTGACCCGCGCTCAATGCCTCACAGCGACCGACTTGTCCACGCCGATCGGGATCATCGACGACTCCGGCGCAAAGCTGGCGACCGTCGAGATGTCGTTACCGGGCTGGGTCTGGGTCCAGAAGGCAAACCGGTACTGTCTGGAGAGTCCAGCCCTTGGAAGGAAGCTGGCTGGTGTTCAAAAAGACGCGGACGACCGGGCCCTGGATGCGGATACTCGACGCGGGAATTGCCTGCGTCGAGTGGGTCGTCAAGTCAGTGATCGTTCCCGTGGCTGACGAGCCGTAAGGGCCGACGGACAGCGTCACGAGGGCATCGGGGGTGATTGCCCGGGTTGCTGGCGAAGGTCGGGCCCAAGCTGGCCCCGCTCGCCACGATTGAGGGCGAACACGTAATACGAAGTGGCCGGGTCATGGAACGGCCCGCGCATGATCGCGCCGAGTTCCAGAGTATTTCCCTTGAAGACCGAGGCGCCCGCCACCGTGGCCAGCAATTGATCATAGGGCTGGCCGATGAACGCGGGCTGCACGCGTGGGCGTCTCGGCCGTGAGGCCGGGGATCGAGTACGAGGTGTACTTGCCAGACTCGAAGCCGGCGATGACCGCCAGCGGGTTCCTCAGCTCCGCGCGAATCAACGAAACCCATTCGCTGCCCATTCCGCCATTGAGTGCTGTCATGATGGCGGAAACTCCCGCCGGGTTCGTCGCAATCGCCGGCTCCGTTTGCCGATCATCGCCGAGGTGATGCGTAGGGCGGATGATGCAAACTCAGGCCGCTCATGAGAGAACGCACTTCCATCTCTTCCATGATCGGTTGCCGGGAATGCGAAAGACTGGCGGGATTGCATGGTGGGAACTCCGGAGGCAGCCACTTTTCGTTGCTCTAATCGGAGTATAGGCTGCATTGAGCTCGTGGTGACAGAAAAGGAGTTCGCCAGGATTGCGCTGGGTCGGCATCGATGAAGCAGGTTACGGGCCCAATCTCGGGCCGCTGGTGATGACCGCCGTCATCGCCGAGAGCCGGGCGGATGCGGAAGTCTGCACCAGATGGCCAGCCTTGCCCGGCGCCCGACGTCTGGTGCGACCTGGCCGCCACGGTGGATCGGGGTGGCGGAGATGCCAGCCGGTTCTGGGTCGACGACTCGAAGGTCATTCTCCGCGGCGGCCACGGCCGCGCGCAGCTCGAGGCAACCTGCCTGGCCCTGATCGATGCCGTGTGCCGGAGGCTGCCACGGAGCCAGGCAGAGCTGCTCCAGACGCTGGCAGCCGGTACGCTCGAAGAGACGGAACTCGGCACGCTGGCATGGGCGGATTCGGACGCGGAATGTTGCTGGCCGGACACGCGGTCTGGTCGAGGACCTGGCGAGCCGACTGGCCTGCAGACCGCTCGAGCCGGCCGGCTGCGACTGGCGGATCACGGCGGTGCGTTCGGTCGTGCTCGGCCCGGCGCTTTTCAATGGCCGGCTGACGACTGCTGGGATCGAAAGCCAGCGTGCACTTCACTGCGTTTCGCGAGCTGCTTCACCATGTCTGGGAGCTGGCGGCCGACGGCAGGCCAACGGACATTCAGGGCGACAAGCACGGCGGCCGCCATTATTACCTCGAGCCTCTGCTTGAGGCCTTCCCCGAGACCTGGATCGACCGGGGCGTCGAGGGACCCGCGCTGAGCCGATACCAGATCCGCGATCGTGGCCGCGTCATGAGCCGTGAGTCTTTCCCCCCGTGCCGACGGCGGCAACGGGCTGGTGGCCCTGGCTTCCATCGTCAGCAAGACCGTTCGCGAGGTCTGGATGGACGTGTTCAATGCCTACTGGCTGGTCAGGGTGCCGGGCCTGAAGCCCACGGCCGGCTATCCCGTGGACGCAGCCCGATTTCGCCGCGCCATCGAGCCGACGGCACGGGCGGCAGGGCTCGATCCCGACTCTGGTGGCGAGCCAAGTGAGCGGCTCGCGGGAGAATGGGGCCACGGCGGTCGAGCACGAAACTGGACGGATGGCGGATCCAGGCCCAGGCAGAAGCAGAGTCACTCTACCGTTCGCGGTAGACGATTCGCCCCTTGGTCAGGTCGTAAGGAGTGATCTCGACGGTCACGCGGTCGCCGGGAACGATTCGGATGAAATTCTTTCGCATCTTGCCGGCAATGTGGGCCAGGATCCGGTGTCCGTTTTCCAGCTCGACCATGAACTGGGTATTGGGAAGCGCTTCGACTATCCGTCCTTCGGTCCGAATCGGTTCTTCTTTGGGCACGCGGATCTCCTGTGACGAGCAGCGCCGGCCAGGCGTGGATCTGGTCGGAACGCAGATTTTCCAGTTTCATCCACCGGGTTCGATCAGCGCGGTCGAAGTGCCTCAGCGGGGAGAAGAGGCCTGGGACACGCCAGCGGGCCGACCAGGGATCGCCACACGCCGACCCGGCGGACATAGAAATATGTTACTCGATCGGTCCGGGCTTGAACAGCGGCGAATCTTGAGAGCCGGGAAGCCAATGTTCAGGGCGTGAACGGCGGGAGGCAGCCCGGGAACGTTCAAACGCACCTTGTAAACGGCATCCACGGCCGTGATCGCCAGCCCCTGGCGTCCGGGTCGCACCAGGCGAGATTCGCCGGCCGTTTGCGGGGTCGCGAGATTCCCAGCAGCTTGCCGTCGGGCTCGAAAACCCAGACTCCCAGGGCCACAGCCACGTAAACCCTACCCTGCCGGTCAACTTTCATCCCATCCGGTCCGCCGGGTCTGATCGGGATCGAGCCGCGCGAAGACTCGACCCGAGCCGATTCTCAGGCTGCCCGACGGCTCGACGTCGAAAGGCCCGAACGTGGTACCGCGGCGTGTCGCAGACGTAGAGGATTTGCTCATCGGGCGAGAACGCCAGGCCGTTGGGCCGCTCGAAATCGTCGGCCAGCAAGCGAATCGCGGCACGTGCCCTTGGCGGCGAGATCGAGCGTGTAAAGCCCCTGAAAATGGAGCGCCCGCTCGGCCGGCTTCACGCCGTAAGGCGGATCGGTGAAAAAGAGCAGCCCGTCAGAACGGGCGACGATGTCGTTGGGGCTGTTCAGCCGCTGGCCGGACCAGGTCTCGGTGACGGTTTCGACGGCCGAACCATCCGGGTTCATGCGCGAGACCCTCCGGCCATTCTGCTCGCAAAAGACAATGTCGCCCGTCGCTCGCGAAGGTCTGGCCGTTGGCGGCCGCTGGTCTGTTCGCGGAGGATCTCCAGAGCACGCCGAGGCGCCCAGGCGATAGGTCCTCTCGGCCTTGATATCCTGAAACAGCAGCGACCCGTCCGGACACCAGAGCGGCCCTTCCGTGAACTGGAACCCTTCCGGCCAGGCGCGCCAGCGAATCGCTGGCGATCAGGCTGGAAAGACCGTCGTCCCTCAGAATCGTGATCATGGTCGAAAACCCTCGACAGCGCGTGTCACGATCACCTCTGGCCCTTACCGCAAGCACAATCCGACGCTGGTTTCCATGGCGAAGTTATCAGGCATTACGTGTCGCCTGCATTCCCCGTTCCGTTTTCCGTTCGCTTCAAGGTGGTGAGCCTTCCGGCGATGCACTAGAATATGGAGCCTCGATTATGATACGATCCAATCCTGCCGCCATAGTTATCATGGTCTGGGCTCTCGATGGGTAGGAGCGCTCGCGATGTCATCGGGTTCGGACTCGCCGGAAGCACAGAAAGCCAAGACGTTCTTCCAGTATGGCAACGATGCCACCACTGAAGGGCAATCTTGACTACGCCATCGACATGTACAAGCAGGCCTGCAAGCTTGCCCCAGAGAACTTGACTGTATCCGGCAAGCCTTACGCGGGGTGCAACGGCGGAAATTCAATAATGATCCGGCGAAGGTGGGGATGCTGGTCGGGCGCCCGCAATCAGCCGATCCGGATGCGGGCGCGGTCGGCCCGGTCGAAGGGGAAGCATGCCGCATGCGCTGGATGTTTGCGAAGAGGCGTTCACGCATAATCCGTGGGATGTCGCCGCCGCTCGCGAGGCCTCCGAGGCGGCCGAGGAAATGGGTGCCTTGCAACTGGCCGAATGGTACGTGGAATCGGTAGCGGCGCAGGCCAAGGACGCCGAGTTCTTTCGCCACGCGGCCCACGTGCACGAGCGAACGAGCACTGGCACAAGGCCATCGCCAGCTGGGAGCAGGTCAAGAAGCTACGACCCCAACGACGAGAGCTGCAAGCCGGCAGATCAACGCCCTCTCCGCCAGCGCAGACGATCAAGCGCGCGGGGCTGGAAGAATCGCTCGAGACAGCGGGCCAAGCCGGCCGAGCAAGCCTCCGAAGATCTGGCTGCCAAGCTCGAGAGACTGAAGCAAGAGCAGCTCTCGCCCGAGGATCGCTGGCAGAAAGAGATCCACGAGAACCCCAACCAGATCTGGCCGTACCTCAACCTCGCCGAGCACCACCGCAACCGCAGCCAGTTCGAGGCCGCCGAGAAGATCCTGGCGCAAGGGCTGAAAGCCAATCCCAAGGAACCGATGCTCCAGCAGGCCTACGCCGATGTGCAGATGATTCGCATGAAGCGGGCGATCGAGCCATACGACCCAGCGACTGCAACGATCGTCCCGAAGACATGGCGCTCGAAGGCCAAGCTCGATCAGCTCACCGAAGCTGCTGAGCGATTACGAGGTCAAGGAATTTCGCCGCCGCGTCGGCCGCCAGCCCGGAAGATACCAACCTGCACTACCAGCTTGGCCTTTGCCTGGCCCGTGCCGGGCTGCACGACGAGGCCATCGCCGAATTCCAGCAAGCCCGCTCGAGCACCACGCTGAAGGTCCCGGCGCTCATCCAGGCCGGGCTCTCCTTCGAGGCCAACGGCGCCTACAAGCTGGCCGACCGCAGCTATACCGAAGCTCTCAAGAGTCTCGAGGACGGAGACACGACAAACTTCCTCTTGCTGCACTACCGGCTGGGACGCGTGGCCGAATCGCTGGGCAATTCAGCGAGGCCGCCGAAGAGCACTACAACGAGGTCGCCGCCAAGGATTACTCGTATCCAGGACGTGGCCCAGCGGCTTCGAAACTTGATCTGAACGCGCAATTCGTGGTAGATTCGCTGCTTTCGTCCGGACGAATACCTCGGGAACTCGCCTGCCAGGATCCGATCGACGATGGTCGTACAGGCTCTGGCCGCACTGTGGATAGGCCAAGCTCTGCCTGGCGTCGCGCACCCTCAACCTCATTGCTGGACCACCTAAGGAGCCATGCCAAACTCTCCATCCGCAAGTAAACGGCTGCGCCAAAGCGTCAAGCGGCGGAAGCACAACCGCATCACCAAGAAGGTCATCAAGACCTCGATGAAGAAGACTCTCGAGTCCGTCGGCGAGAACAACCTCGAGAAGGCCCAGGACCGACTTTCGAGCCGCCGTGGCCAAGATTGACAAGGCCGGCTCGCGGCGGGTGCTCCATCCCAACACGGCCGCCCGCCGCAAGAGCAAGCTTGCCCGTGCCTTCGCCGCCGCCGCGGCCAAGGCGAAAGGGTCCTGAGCCTGAGCCGCCGGCTCTACGCACGCGCCGATTCGGGCGGGCCGCGGGCCATGGCCACAGTCCGCTTGCCGCGAAGGCCTCAACCTCATGGCCTCACTCGCCGAGTCTTACCCCACCATGCTGGCAGCCCTGGCCGAGCATTACGGCCAGCCGCAGGCCGCCACACCGGTACGCTCGGCGTTTGAAGGGGTGATCGTGGCCGCACTGACCCGGTCGGGGAAGTCTCGCACGTGCCGAGGCGGTCCTCAAGGCCCTCGACAGGTGGGATTGCTCGACCCCTCTGCACTGGCAGAGGTCGAGCGGGTCGAGGCACTCGATCTGCTGAGCGAGTCCGGTCACGACCCGTCGGGATGGTCCATCGGTTTGCTCGTGGTGCTGGCCCGCTGGTACACGAAGTCGTTTGGCAGCGACGAGCCGGCCGCGCGATCTCACGACCAGCAAGATCACTGTCCGCTGCGGAAAGAGCTGGCAGCCATCAATGGCGTCGGGCGGACGACGGCCGATGCCATTCTGCTGGCGCTGGGCCGGCCTGCCGTCCCGGTTGACCACGGGACGTATCGCATCCTCGTCCGCCACGGCTGGATCGACTCGACGACGGACTACGACGAGGCCGGCGACCTGCTCAGCCGGCAAGCCGACGGAAACGCCGCGGAAATCGCCCGGCTCACGAGCTGGCTCGCGACGGTAGGGCGGCAGTTCTGCGGCACGCGATCGCCCGAGTGCCAGCCCTGCCCGCTGCGTTGCGTCCTGCCCGAGCAGGGGCCTCTTGACCCGGACGGCTGAGCGATCGGTCTCGAGCTCCTTGTGACTTGCCACTCCGGCCAGCGGGCGCTACGGAGGAAACGCATGAGCGAATACCAGCTCGAAGGACCGAAGCCCGCCCGAATGTACGAGGTCATCCTGCCCAAGAAACTGGGCTATTTCGGCAAGGTTCAGGAGGTTCTCGAAGACCTGTTCGATGAGCGAGGCCATCCGGGCCGTTCCCTTCATCAAGAAGTCGATCGCCAAGCGGAAACGGGACCCCCAGTTTGACGAGGAGGCCTGGATCAAGTCGCTCTGCCAGGCTTCGCGGGGCTATTCGATCTACGAGATGGACGGCCGCTATCTTTCCGCCCAGCGGGCCCGGTGGATGAGCGGGTGCTGGTGATCCGGTTCATCTTTCACAATCCGGCCGCGGGTGCCGACGCCAGGACCGACTTTCTGGCGGCCTCGCTGGAGGTGGTCAACCACCTGGTGGCTCACCGTTTCGCCAACGAGCTTGGCGTCGAGGAAGAAATCTGGTTTCTTGAATATCACCAGCCGCAGCTCTCGATCTGGCGGAAGCAGGAGCAGACGGACGAACCGTGAAACGGGTTGCCTGGTGGGAGACTGGCCATGAGCGCACGTCAAGGAGTTGATTGATCGTTTTGCGGCCGGCGGAGTCGTTCTCAGCTATGCGGCCAGCGGACTGACCCCGGAGCAGGAGACCGCCCGGCCGGGCCCGGGCGCCTGGAGCGTCGCCGAGCTCGTCGCCCACCTGGTGGATAGCGATCTTGTCGCCTGTGACCGGATGAAGCGGGTGATCGCCGAGAATGAGCCCACCTTGCTGGCCTACGACGAGAATGCCTGGATCTCGCGGTTGCGGTCCAACGAGATGCCTGTCGAGGAGGCGATCAACCTGTTCGCCGCCAACCGGCGGTGGATGTCCGCGCGTGCTCCGCGGCTGCGACGAGGCCGACTTCGCCCGGGCCGGCAACCATACCGAGCACGGCCGGATGACGCTGGCGGAGCTCGTCACGACCTATGCCGGCCACCTCGACCACCACCTGAAGTTCCTCTACGGCAAACGGGCCAACCTGGGATCGGCCTTGCAACCGCGATACACCTATCCCGACGTCGTGACGTTGCTGGCTGAGTTCGACTGGATTCATGATAGGAGGCTCGAAGCGTGACTCGGCTGTTCGCGGGAACTCCCTGGGACCGCCCGCCGACGTGCGATCGCTGCGGCAAGCCAGAAGCGGAGTGCAGTCTGCCCGCCGCCCGCCGTCGAGCCCAGGCGGCTGCCGCCCGCAAGCCAGACCGCCAGGCTGGGCACTCGAGAAGCGAGCCCAGGGGCAAGATCGTCACGGTCATCGGATCACTCGATCCCGACGGCAACGACCTGCCCGCCCTGGCGGCCCGGCTCAAGGCATCTTGCGGCACCGGCGGGACCGTCAAGGAAGGCCGCATCGAGCTTCAGGGCGACCACCTTCAAGCCGTCGAGACCGCGCTTGCTGGCAATGGGCTACAAGACCAAGCGAAAATAGATGTTTTCACTTTTCCACACAGGTTCCTGGGAAATCCGTCCCGATGACCTTACACGCAATGCCGGTGATGCTTGGAGTTCTGGCGATTCTGGCGATCGCTTACCGCTACTACAGTGCCTTCCTGGCGGCCCGGGTCGCCGTGCTCGACGACAAGCGCGAAACCCCCGCGCACCGGTTTCGCGACGGCCAGAACTTCGACCCGACCAACCGCTGGGTTCTCTTCGGCCATCACTTCGCGGCGATCTCGGGGGCCGGCCCGCTGATCGGGCCCGTGCTGGCCATCCAGTTCGGCTACTTGCCGGGCCTGGTCTGGCTGGTCGTGGGCGTCTGCCTGGCCGGCGCCGTTCAGGACATGATGGTGCTGGCGCTCTCGACCCGGCGCGGGGGACAGAGCCTGGCCAGCCTGGCCCGGAGGAGATCGGCCGGCCGGCGGGAATCGCCGCGACGATCGCCATCCTCTACATCATCATCATCGCGCTGGCCGGTCTGGGCATCGTGGTCGTCAAGGCACTCGGCGGCGAGGAGATTCCCCTCAAGCCGGGCACGATCCTGGTTTACCCGGCGACTCGGGGATCTCGCTCTCCATGCAACGGGGCGGCCCACGCGTCTACGATGTCCCCCCGGAGGCCAACTACCTCTTTGGTGAATCGCACGAGCAGTCGATGGTCTTTCACGAGCCGTTCAAGCTGGCCGTGCCCGCCAGCGCGACGCTCAAGCTCGATCAGGAAAGCCAAGGGCTTCATCCTGCCCGAGAAAACGACCAGGCTCGTTCCCGGCAGCTCGTGGGGCACGTTCACGATCGCCTGCACCATCCCGATCGCCCTCTTCGTCGGCTGGTACATGTACCGCCTGCGCAAGGGGAAGGTCCTCGAGGCATCGATCATCGGCGGCCTGGCCGTGCTGGGAGCCACCGTCGCCGGGCCCTGGTGCCAGGCTCGCCGCTGGAGCCTTACTTCTCCCTGTCGCGCAACGGCGCCGTTTTCGCACTGGCGATTTATGGCTTCATCGCCGCCGTCTTGCCCGTCTGGCTGCTGCTTTGCCCGCGCGACTACCTGTCGAGCTTCCTCAAGATCGGCACGATCTTGCTGCTGGTGATCGGCGTGATCGTGGCCAACCCGAAGCTCGAAGCACCCATGATCAGCCCGTACTTCGCGCGGGGCGGCGGGCCTTATTTCGACGGACCAATCTTCCCTTATGTGTTCATTTGCATCATGTGCGGGGCGATCTCGGGCTTTCACTCGCTGGTTTCCTCGGGCACGACGCCCAAGATGGTGAACAAGGAGAGCGACATCCGGATGATCGGCTACGGGGCGATGCTGATGGAGGGCCTGGTGGGCGTGGTCGCCCTGATCGCGGCGGCGGCCCTGCCCAACTCGATGTACTACGACATCAACATCGACCTGGGCAAGCGGCCCACGTTCATGGCCAAGCATCCCGACTTCGCACAGTTCCTCAAGGCGTCCGAGTTCGACCCGGACGGCGGCCACGGAGCGGTGCCAGCGCAGGGGCAGGGGACGGCGTGAAGCGCACCGCCTGGCAGCGAGCTCGTGGCCATGGAGCAGGACGTGCAGGAGTCGCTGCACGGCCGGACGGGCGGCGCCGTGACGCTGGCAGTGGGCATGGCGCGGATCTTCTCGAACGCCCTTCCCGGCGTGCGCTGGCTGATCGCGTACTGGTATCACTTCGCGATCATGTTCGAGGCCCTGTTCATCCTGACGACGATCGACGCCGGCACGCGGATCGCGCGGTTCCTGGTCCAGGAGTTCCTGGGCCGCCTGTACAAGCCGCTGGGCGATCTGGACTGGCCGCCGGCCGCGATGTCTGCCGACAGCCCTGGTGGTGTGCGGGCTGGGGCTACTTCATCTGGGCCGGCTCGGTCGAGACGATCTGGCCCATGTTCGGCATGGCCAACCAGTTGCTGGCGGTGATCGCGCTCGCCGTAGTCGACCACGGGCCTCGATCAACGCCGGCCGCCGCCGCTATGCCGCGGTGACGCTGCTGCCGATGCTCTTCGTGGCGACCACCACGACCACGACCGGCTATTACGAGATCACCGGCAAGTTCTGGAACATGATCAAGGTCGGGCCAGGGCGAAGTCGTCCGCGGCTGGTTGAACATCGGCCTGACGGTGATGCTCCTGATCTGCGTGGCCGTGATCCTGACGACGGCGATAATGCGCTGGGTTGGCGAGCCGAAACCGACGGGCGAACGGGTCGATCCCGAGCTCGCCGAAGCAACCTAGAACGGTTCTCAGAGCGAGGCGATCTGCTTCATGAACTCTTCTTCGGTAAACGCCCTGAGCGTTGTGGTCCGCACGTTCCCGGCTGTGCCGATCGTGAGGAGGAACTTGGTCAGGGCCTGATCGTTGGGGGCGTCGAAAATGAGGACGCCGTCGTAGTTCCCCTGGAGCATGTAAAACGCCTTGAGTTCGCCCCCCAGTTTCTTGAGGGCCTTCTTGGTTGATTCGAGCCGCTTGGGCGAGTCCTTGACGGACCGGATGCCCTGCTCGGTCCAGTTGAAGAAGCTCAGATAAGTCGCCATGAGTAACCTCACGAGATGTGCGTTGAGCTCGATTCCCTCGGTCAACAAGGCCCGCAATCAAAACGACGACCAGGTAAGTGCTACAATAGCGGTCCCGGGGATCACCCTCAAGGTATTGCACATTTCAGGGGTGGACAAGGGTCAGTTCATGCCCGTACCTTCCGTCGAAAGGGTGCTCGACAGGGGGTACGAGTGTGGCGTCGTGGACAAGTACGCCCTGGCGGCCGACGAAGAAGTCTGCCTTGCGCGCCACCTCCAGGTTGTAGACGTGCTGTTTAGGTTCACGGGAAAGGGCCACGACATCTGCCGTGCCTCCCAGCACGCGCAGTCGATCTCCAGGCTTCAGCTCCCTGGTCATCTTCCAGCCCTGGCCGGCCCGCCAGAACCGGTGGATCTCGGTGGCGACAATGGATTCGCCATTGTCCAGCTCCACGCGGAGCACTGCGGCGGGGGGATTATGCAAGACCGCCAGGATCGGCTCGAAACCAAGGGCGCCTGATGTCGCGTCCTGGGTCAGGACCTGATCGCCGATCTTCAGCTCCTCGATTGGGCGCAGGCCCGATCGCGCATGAACCATCGTGCCGGCTCCGAAGCAGTTATGTGGACTTGCGGATACCAGGGTTCGCGTCACAACGACGACGGGCGGCGGTGACACGTAGGGCGTCGAGACTTCCTGAGTCACGCGGGGTTTCGAAGTCGCCTGGGTCGGGGTGTAATGATAGCCGAGCTGTTCGGTCCACCAGTTCGTCCAGGCCGACTGGTCTGATCCCAACGACTTCCCGGTGAGCTGACGGAGGGCGTGCAGGACGCGGCTATTGGTCTCTTCGATCGGGCCGTTGGCCTCGTCAATTGCCTTGAGGTCGGCGGAGATTCGCCGATTGAGTGCCTCCCGGGCCTGGTCTGCAGAGTCAGCCGATGATGTTTGGCTGCTTGTGGTCGTAATGCGCGTTTCCTCGTTGAACAGCCCGTAATGGCCATTGGAAAGCAGCCTGGAGACCTGGCGGGACTGCACGAGCTGGCCTTCTCGCCCGGGATTGCGCTGATTGGAGATCGCTGGCTCCGAGCCGCCGGCCGCCGCCACCGAAACCGCGTGATAGTGCCGTTCGATGTGCGGCTTGGGGTCCTCGATCTGGACCACTGCCTCGCTCTTGCCGCTGTGCCGGGGGCTCGATCTCGTACCGGGTGGGCTGTTTGATCCAGTTGATGAGAAGTCCCACGTACGCGCGTGAATCAAAGTTGCGCAGGCGGGCAATCGCGGCCTCACGAGTCTGGCTGGCCTGGCCGCTCACCGCCAGCTTGGCGAGTGCATGGGCGGATTGCGGCGAGTCGATCCGGCCCAGAACGTAGACCGCCCAGCGCTGCCACCTGGGTGTGCCGTCGAACACGACGACGACCGGCGAGACGCGCGCGGGTCGTGAACCTGCGAAAGTTCACGAGTGGCGTCGTCCCGTCTGGCCGGGTCCAGGAGCCAGGCTTTCCAGCGCACAAGCAAGGGAAGCCAGTGGCGATCGGCGAGGCTTTGACTCTGCAGATCGGCCGCCAGGGCGGCGATCTGCTCCTCGTTCATCCAGCGGCCGCGATACCAGCGGCAGCCGAGACGCTGCCACGCGGCGCGGTTTTCCGGATCCAGGCGGGTGACCTGAGTCAGGTGGGCAATCGACTCGGCCTTCAGTCCTTGCAGTTCGCACCAGAGAGCGAGCTTCCAGTGAGCCGCGGCCGTCTCTGGGATGTCAGCCCGTCTCGCCTCGTACTGGGCGAGCAGCGCCGCGCGCTGATCGTCGGACTGCTCGCGGCCGGCGGCCTGATCCGGCTCCAGCCACTGGCCGCCGACCTGGACCTGGCCCAGCAGTCCTCGGGCCGTGGGACTGGCGGGGTCCGCCCCAACGGCGAGTTCGAGGAAACGCTGGCGCTCGCCGTACTGTCCTTTTGTCTCGCACTCGATTGCCTGCCGGATCAATCCTTCGGCCTCGAATCCGGAGAGGATGCCAGCAGTCCCAGGCAGACGACGAGATAAGCGGACATGAGCGATCCTCCGACTCTCGACCGCAATGAGTACCAGCATCCTCATTCTACATCACTTATCGTGATTCCAGGAGACTTTCAGACAGCCAAGACTCGCCTGGACGATGTCAGACTCGAAAGTTTGACCTACGCTGGAGAAGCCCGCAAGAGCCTGGATTCCCGACATCACTCGAGCGAGTCCGACGACGCTGCCACGGCTGCCAGGCTTCCCGCGGGATATCTTCTGCCGAGCACGCTGTGGTCTTGCCGTAGAGGAAATAGATCAAGAGCCCGATGATCATCCAGACGACCAGCCGGATCCAGGTGTCCAGGGGCAGCGTGGCCATCAGGATCACGGCGGTGAGCACGCCCATCGGCCCGGTGAACCAGATCGACGGGGCCCTGAACGGGCGCTCGACTTCCGGCTGCGTGATCCGCAGGTAGAGCACGCCGGCCGAGACGACGGCGAAGGCGAAGAGCGTGCCGATCGAGGTCAGCTCGCCGGCAACGCTGACCGGGATGCATCGCCCGCGGCGATCATGACGACCACTCCGGTGATGATCGTGGTGATCTAGGGCGTGCGGAACCTGGGATGGATCTTGGCGACGACCGGCGGCAAGAAGCCGTCCCTCGACATCGAGTAGAAGATCCGCGGCTGGCTCATGAGCATGACCAGGATGACCGAGCTGAGGCCGGCGATCGCCCCGAGCTTGACGTACGCCGAGAACCACGGCCTTACCCATCGCGTCGGTCGCAACGGCCACGGGGTCGGGCACGTGGAGCTGCTTGTAGTTGACGACGCCGGTCAGGACGAAGCCGCGCCGAGGCAATACAGGATCGTGCAGATGACCAGCGAGCCGATGATTCCCATCGGCATGTCGCGCTGGGGATTCTTGGCTTCCTGGGCGGTCGTGGAAACGGCGTCGAAGCCGATGTAGGCGAAGAAGACGACGCCGGCCGCCCGGAAGATGCCGCTCCAGCCGTAGTGGAACCATTCCGTGCTCAGCGGGAATGAACTGGCCGCCCCAGTTCCGTGGTGACCATCGGCAGGCCCGAGGAGGATGAACAGCACCACGATCGACACCTTGATGAAGACGATCACGTTGTTGACCCTGGCCGATTCTTTGACGCCGACCACCAGTAGCGCCGTGACCAGTGCCACGATGACCATGGCCGGGAGATTGATGATCGCGGTGACCTGCGGGAAGGCGGAGAAGTCGATACTGGTTCCTGGAGCAGCTCGCTGCGACCGATTCGAGTATCGACCAGCCGTGGCGAATGTGCAGCTTGGTCGGCAATCTGCATCGGGAACCTGGATCATCACGGTGCCGGGCGAGGCGAGAACTGGGCGGGCAGGTCGATGCCCGATCGTGCAGGAAGCTGGCGACGTAGCCCGACCAGTTGATCGCCACGGTGGTGGCGCCAACCATGTACTCCAGGATCAGGTCCCAGCCGATCAGCCAGGCGATGAATTCGCCCATCGTGGCGTAGGCGTACGTATAGGCTGATCCGGCGACGGGCACGGTCGAGGCCATCTCGGCGTAGCAGAGCCCGGCGAAGGCGCAGACGATGCCGCCCAGGACGAATGAGATCGGGATGGCCGGGCCGGCATTCTTGGCCGCGGCCTCGCCGGTCAAACCGAAAAAGCCCGCGCCGATGATCGCGCCGATGCCCAGCATGACTGAGGTTGGTCGCCCGTCAACGTTCGCTTGAGACCGTGTTCCGTGGCTCTCGGCCGCCTCGGCCTTGAGTCTGCAATGGATTTCCGAACCCACAGGTTTGCCATCGTTGCTTGTCTCTCGTGGTGTCAGGAAGTGTTTGCCTGGTAGCGTTGCGTCGTTCCTGGCTGTGGGCGGCATCTTTCACTGGCGCCGCGACGAGCCCGAGCCAGCCGCGCCTCGACAGGCCAACGGCTGGACCGGGAGACTATACCACACGCGAGCTATTTCAAGGTAACTCCTGAACCTCGATCTTGCGAATCTCGACCTTGCTGCCCGGATCATGCTGCTGGAACGCGAAATAGCCCTTGTCCCACTGATTCGTCGTCTCGAGGAGCTCGTAGAGCAGCTTGCCGTTGATCCACACCTTGATATGGGGGCTCACCTTGCCACGCAAGTTCTTGTTGATGCATTCCACTTCGTAGGTGAACCAGGTATCCGGCGGCACGATCTGGTCGAAAATATGCATGAAGCTGTAGAGCGAGCCGGTGCGGATCTGGTCGCTGTGGGTGCTGTCGACCTGGGCCTCGTAGCCCTTGGAGAAATCACCGTCGGTGGTGGGGCAGCGGAAGTACACGCCCGAGTTGCCGTGGTCATTGATCTTGATCTCGGTCCGGAAGCGGAAGTTTGTGTACCCCTTGGGGCTGTAGAGCATCGAGGACTTGCCGGTCCCGACAATCGAGCCGTCCTTGACTTCCCAGTTGCTGTCTTCACTCCCGGCCTTGGTCCAGCCGCTCAAGGTCTAGCCGTCGAAGAGTGAAACCCATTCGCTAGCGCCCTGCGCCGGCCGCTCGTGGACATGACCGCCAGTGCCAGTGCCGTTAGACATCCGCAAGTTTTGAAAACGTGTTGCATGGTGATTAATCCCTCTCTCATTGTATCGGTTCATGAGTCGAAGAGGTCCGATGCCTTCAGCTTGGGCAGGTCGGCCCACACTGCCGCCTCGTCGGCGAATGGATGGCCGGAGGTTTCTCGAACGCGACACGACTGCAGTCGCAGGATGGCCCCGGCGAGATTGAGGTCTTCCTGCGTCGTGAGCTTGAGATTGAGTCTGGCCCCGGGCACGATGAAGCTGCGGTAACCGAGAGCCTCGACGAGCTGGCTGTCGTCGGTGACTTCGGCTCCGGCCTCAGTCGCCGGGCGTAGGCTGCTTCCAGCCAGTCGCGGCGGAAGACTTGCGGAGTCTGGGCCAGGTAAAGGTTTCGCCGGGGGACTGTCTCGGTCGTGAAACGCCCGTCGCTGGCGCGCTTGATCGTGTCGTTGACGGGAATTCCCGGCAGGGCCGCGCCGTGCTCCCGGGCCGCGGCGAACACCGCGCTGACCATATCTTCGGTCAGGCAGGGTCGGGCCGCGTCGTGGATGGCGACGAACTGGCAGACCGGCCGCACCCTCTCGAGTGCGCGGGCGACGGTGTCGGCCCGCTCGGCGCCACCGTCGATGACGTCAAGGTTCAAGAAGGCGGCCTTGTCGTGATATCGCCGATCAAACAGCTCCCGGTCCTCGGGGGCGATCGCCACGATGATCTGCTCGACTTCTCCGTGTGTGAGGAAGGGGTCCAGGGCGCGGAGCCAGACGGCCCGGCCCTCGAGCTCGGCGTAGATCTTCTTTTGCTTGGAATCGCCAAACCGCGTGGATCGTCCGGCCGCGGCAAGTATCACGGCGAACTGGCCCATGGCTTTGACTCCTCGAATCTCGGCAATGCTCGGTGACCGTCGGCGTGCAACGCCGTCTCCGTCATCGCCCCTGATTGTGAAACGCCCTGGCTCGAGAGTCAACTTCACGCCCGGCACGGCTGAAAGCAACGACGCGGATCGCCGAGAGGTCCGATCGCGGTGCGACAATCGGCCAGGGTCTGCCCGCTACGTGCTTGATCCGGCCGGGGCCAGAGCTTACTGTCAAAACATCGCGGAGACCAGAGCCGCGATGCCGGCATGAGCGCTGGCAAGCGGGAGCAGAGGAGTCTGAAAACGATGGAGTGTCTGGGTCCCCAATGTGCCACGATGCTGCTGGAGTGGCTAAGGGCACGGTCGGCCAAGGAGGATCAAGACGGCTCGCGACAATCCGGGGCTGATCCACTTCGCCAGGGATTGCTCTGGAACGCCGTTGCGTACAGCGAGGAGTCGCCTGTGATCACCACCGAGTCGGAGCTCGTGGGTGCTCTCGAACATCTGCGGTACGCGGTCTTCCGTCGCTTTGAAAACCAGTTGACACGTGCCGAGCGAACCCGGCTCGACAATTCGATTGAGAACGCGGCTCTTCAAGATCGATCGTTATCTCGATCGCACCATCGACGCCCGGCGCCTTGCTCCGGAAATCGCCGACCTGCGCAGCCAGATCCGTGCCGGGCGCGAACGGTTCGAGCGGATGCGCACCCAGGCGCGTCGGGCCGAGCTAAAGCTTGCGCAACTGTCGTCGCTGTCTGCCGAGAGCTTCGAGGAGTTTGTTGCCGAACTGTTCGAGGCTCTGGGCTACGAGGTCGAGCAGACCGGAGGCACCGGCGATGAAGGAGCCGACCTGCAGCCTCCGCCGCAAGGACTTACTGGCGATCGTCCAGTGCAAATACCATAAACGGGGTGTCGTGGGATCTCCCGAACTTCAAAAGTTCCTGGGCACAGTCCACCACACCCACAGCCACAAGGGTTTTTTTGTCACAACCAGCACATTTTCCCTTGCGGCCGAAAAGTTTGTCGCCGATCATCCGATTGAGCTCGTCGACGGATCTCGACTGGTCGAGCTGGTGCAGCAGGCCCTGGGCCCCGCCGCCCGCCGCGAGACTCAGCCCGCGTGGTTCTGAGCCAGCTTAGCGACGGGGCGCGATAGAAGCGGCACGACTTCCGCAGCCTTCACGCAGAACGCAGGCAACCCGCCCGTCGGCCGTCGCACTCCCAAGCCGCTCGCGAATAGGATTTTTTGAATTTTTTTCCAAAGTCTTCCAACATACCCGCCGGGGATGTCGTAAGATCAAAGCATGAAAGCCAGACCAAGGAGTAGAGGGCTTCCCCATGCGACAAGTAGGCCAATACACACGTGAGAGCACCTTCAAGATCAGTCCGCGCTGACCGGACCTGACTTCGGAACGAGGTACGTCGCTTCACTGGCTTGACCGAGGGACAGAGCACGATTGTTTCATTGCAGATTGCTGATCGGAACGGATCCGATCTCCGCTCTGGGCTCTTGGCCAAGGAGGGATTTGAATGTCTACTCGAACGCAGAGAGTACCGCTTCGTTCTCTACAGTTGCCCGCCGAGTTCGAGGACCTGACGGGAGTCATCCAGAGTGACCTCCGGGTGATCGTCTCGATACTCACCGAGCGCGCTACCGATCGGTTGCTGCTCTCGAGGCGCCAGTCTCAGCAACTCCAGCGGTCGCTCTGGATCAGCCTGACCGAGACGCTCAACAAGAACCTTGAGCCCCTCTCGGTGGAACGCCGCTAGGGCTCCTGGTAATCGCGACTTTGGCCCCTGGACCAGCCATGACTTCCCCTTGATCCCGACGGCGGGCATCATCAAGGAAGCGTGTTTCGTGGTCCTTCATGGTTTGCGAACAATGGGGGAGTCGCATGGCGCGGACGATTCTGGGTGTGACGGGCTCGGTAGCGGCAATTCGCACGCCCGAGCTTTATGCTCAGCTATGCGCGGCGGGGCACCTGGTTCGCGTGGTCGCCACCGAGCCCGCGCTCTACTTCTTTGACGCCGGCCAGCTTGCCTCCCAGCGCTCCAGGCCAAGGGACGACGAGCCTGCCGATCCCGTCTTCCGTAACCGCGATGAATGGCCGGGGCTTCGTTACCGCCGGGGTGACCCCGTGCAGCACATCGAATTTCGGAATTGGGCCGACTTGCTGATTATCGCCCCCCTCGACGCCAACACGCTGGCCAAGCTGGCGCTGGGCATTTGCGATAACTTCCTGACTTGCCTGTTCCGGGCGTGGGATTTCTCCAAGCCGATCATCCTGGCGCCGGCCATGAACACGCTCATGTGGAACAGCCAGCTGACTGCCCGCCACATCGGTCAACTGCTGCTCGATCATTGCGAGCTCAAGACGCTGCCGGACGACTGGAGCCTGGCAAACGCAGCCGACCACTTCGCCCGCCAAGCTCTCAACATGATCCTGATTCCACCCCAGTCCAAGCGGTTGGCCTGCGGAGACGTGGGCTTGGGCGCCATGGCCGAGGTGGTGAATATCGCCGAGGCCGTCCGGAGCTGGGCGGAACTGAATACGCCCGCCGAATGAAGACACAGAATCAACCGAGAGAATACCTTCAACGCTGGATTTTCGAGAGGATCTGGAGGATCTGATCCACTTTTGCCTCCAGGGTTTCGATCCGACGAGATAGGTTCGCGGGTGTGTTCTCCGCCGCGGGCTGGTGGAGGGCTTTTGATTCCCGCGCGATCTGGCGTTTGATGCGCGCGAGCTGGAGGCGATCTTCCTTGTATCTTTGGTGTCGTCGACCTCATTCTGATCCTTGAGTTCCTTGATCATATTGGGACCACTGTCTCTCTCGCCTGAAGCACGCCTCCCCGATTCCTCCAAAATCTCCTCGTTTCGATGTTGGAGTCGACTCGTACTGCCTGATCGTCTGGAGGTTGGTGAAAAGCACTGACCTGAGAGCATCAGTCTTGTTCTCCAGCAATTCCGCCTCGACGATGTCCTCTTCCAGACGATCCGCAAGTTCCTGATTCGCCTCGATCTCGATTTTTCCAGCGACCGGGCTCGCAGTGCGGCAAGCTCGACTTGGTCGTACCAATGTGGGCCTGGAAGGAATTCAGCTTTTCCTGGGCCTTTTCGACGTCTGGCTTCTTCTCAGCCTGGCTGGCGATCGCCCGCAAGCCCGTTCCGGCCGCGACTAGCAGGAGGGACGAGGCTGTGAGAGCCAGAGCTGTCCATTTCAGCTTGTTGACGAGCATGGCGAAGATGACTCCACGGACGAGTGACGCTACACGAAGTGAAACGGCGTATTCAAGTAAGCTTGTGGTGGAACGGAGCAAGGCCTCGGGCAAGACCGCCGGGCCCCGGAGCCGGTCGAGAGCAGCGGGCAGAGCCGCCGAAAGGCTCACGCCGCGCCTCTCGAGCTGGTCGCGAATCTGGTTCCGCGCCCGGGCCAGCCGGCCGCGGACGGTGCCGACCGGCCAACGCAGCCGGGCAGCGGCGTCGTCATGGGTGAGCCCTTCGAAGTAACACAGCACTATTGGCTGCCGGTACTTTTCGGGCAAACGGTCGATCTCCTGGTGCAGTAGGCAGATCTGCTCTCGCTCGAGGGTCGGGCAGGGGGAGCTGTGATCCACTAAATCGGTGAGCAGGCGGATCGGCCGCGATGGCCGTTTCAGACGCGAGGCAGTTCGGTAGGCGACCCCGTACAGCCAGGAGCCCAAGCTCCCAGGCCTCCTGATCGAGCCCGCCTTGCGAATCAGGACCAGAAACGTAGCCTGGAAGGCGTCGTCGACATCGTTCGGGTCAGCCAGCATTTGCCGGCAGACGCTCAACACCAGCGGCCCGTATCGGTCAACGACTGCCTCGAATGCACGCGGATCCCCGCGCTCCACGAATCGGGCTAACAGCTCGTCCTCGCTTAGCCCCACCAAGCTGCCCGATTGAACCAGTCCGTCGAATGCTCTCGCAACTTTCGCACTGCCCCGATTCTTGATCATGCTAAGTCCTCCCACCGCCGAGCCTCATCCCATTAGTGCATCGGAACGAGCGATCAATACAGCGTTTTTCCCCCGCTCCGCTTAACTTGAATGGTTTTAATTCAAAACAGCTCGACTGCAATCATGCAGCATAGCGTAAGTGTTACCTCGCTTGTGACTTGCGAGTTGAGCAATCACGCGAAAAAAATCGGTGTTTTTTGGCGGAAAAGCCTTGACTGGGAATTCCTTGAAGAGTTTTACTATTATGAAATTCGATAACCCTTTAGTGCAGTATCAGGGAATTGCCAACCGGCGGATGCTAATGCAGCTTGAGTCATTGAAGATTTTTTGTGACGTGGTGCGGTGGGCCAGCTTCTCGCGGGGCCGCTGAGAACAGCATCTCTCAGTCCTCGGCCAGCCAGACTGTGCATCAACTTGAGGTTCGTCTGGGAGTGAAGTTGATCGACCGTTCGAAGCGGCCCCTGGTGCTGACCAGCCAAGGGAAGGTGTACTACGAAGGCTGCAAGGAGCTGGTTGGGCGGTACATTGAGCTGGAAAACCGCGTGAAGGTACTGGTCGACGAGCAGAAGGTGATCGGCACGGTGGGGGTGGCTTCGATTTACTCGGTGGGCATGCACCACATGAGCCAGTACATCAAGACCTTCGAGAAGCGGTTTCCGGAGGCCAGTGTGCGGTTGGAGTATTTGCATCCGACGAGGGTGGTCGAGCGCGTGGCCGGGGGAGGGGCTGACCTGGGTTTGATTTCCTACCCGCGGAAGTGGCCGGAGCTATCGGTCATTCCCTGGCGGGACGAGGTGATGAGCCTGGCAGTTCACCCCTCACATCGCTTTGCGCACCGTGACATGGTCGATATTCGTGAGCTCGATGGCGAGGCGTTCGTTGCCTTCGACGGCGAGCTTTCGATCCGCCGGGCGATTGATCGCTGCTTGCGTCATCACGATGTAAATGTCGAAGTCGTACTCGAGTTCGACAACATCGAAAACATCAAGCGGGCTGTCGAGATTCCCGCGGGCGTGTCGATTTTGCCCGAGCCCTCGCTGGCCCGCGAAGTGCGCGCGGGCACGCTGATGGCGGTGCGGCTTGGCGGTCAGGACCCGAAGTACGAGTTGAACCGCCCATTGGCGATCCTCCATCGCCGCGGCGACAGCCTCGATCTTACGGCCGCGAGGTTTCTGGAATTACTGACGGGACCCGATCCGCAGACGACCGTTCCCGACCTTTCCGCCCAGGGCCGCCGGGTGCCCGCGGCAACGTCCCCCTGAGGTCAAGCTTCCTGGCGCGCCTTTGGGTCGCGGCCGCTGCCGATCGGGTGGTTTCGTCGCGAGCGGCCGAGTTTCGGGGGGAACAGGAAAACGGCCGATCTCCCGGCAGTGGATCGGCCTCGCAAAGCAAGACCAGTCGTTGTGCAGTCGGTCGTGAGCTATCCCAAGCGAGATTCTTTTTGTTTTCGGCGCAGCCGGTTGCCGCCTACCCGACGAGCTCGAAAACCGTGACCTCTCCTTCAGTCCGTTCGATCTCCGCCGTATGTCAGGTCCATCCCGGAAGGACATCAGCCATGGTTGCAGGCTTACCGTCGCCCCAGGGTCTTTATGATCCCGCTTTCGAACACGACAGTTGCGGTGTGGGATTCATCGTTGATCTGAAGGGAAGGAAATCTCATCAACTGGTTCGCGATGGTTTGCAGGCGCTTGTGAACCTTGATCACCGCGGCGCCTGCGGCTGCGAAAACAACACGGGCGACGGCGCGGGGGTGTTGATCCAGGTTCCTGACGAGCTCTTGCGGCAGCGCTGCAAGCCGCTGGGGATAGCCCTGGGGGCACCAGGCACCTACGGCGTGGGGGCGTTCTTCACCTCGCCCGACACGGCAGGGCAGACCTTCGGAATGGACATCTTCGAGCAGATCGTGGCCGAGGAAGGACAGGTTTTCCTGGGGTGGCGTCCCGTCCTCACGGACAATTCACCGCTGGGGGCCAGCGCCCGCGCCGTGGAGCCGAGCATGTTCCACGCGCTGGTGGGGCAAGGACCGCGGATGCAGAACTCCGACTGCTTTGAACGCAAGCTGTACGTGATTCGCAAGCGGTTTGAGAACGAGATCGCGGAATCCGGCCTCGACGATCATAAATACTTTTACTTCTCAAGCCTGTCGTGCCGTACCCTGGTCTACAAGGGGATGCTCACGCCTGAACAGGTCGCCATTTACTTCGACGACGACCTGGGCGATCCGCTGCTTGCCAGCGCGATCTGCATGTTTCACTCGCGATTCTCCACCAATACCTTTCCGAGCTGGCAACTGGCTCATCCGTATCGCATGATCTCGCACAACGGCGAGATCAACACACTGCGCGGCAATATCAACTGGATGCTGGCCCGCGAGGCCCTCTTCGGCTCGGAGCTGTACGAGCCCGGCGACCTCGAGAAGCTCAAGCCGATCATCCGCGAAGGACTTTCCGACACGGCTTGCCTGGACAATGCCATCGAGCTCTTGGTGCGGTCCGGATACAGTCTGCCGCACGCCATGATGATGCTGATTCCCGAGGCCTGGGATCATCACGAGTCGATGTCCCAGGTCAAGAAAGATTTCTACCAGTACCACAGTTGTCTCATGGAGCCCTGGGACGGGCCGGCTTCGGTCACCTTCACCGACGGCAAGAATATCGGCGCCGTGCTCGACCGCAACGGTCTGCGCCCCAGCCGCTTCATCGTCACCAAGGACGACAGAGTTATCATGGCGTCGGAGGTGGGCGCGCTCGAGATCGCGCCTGAAAACGTGTTGCAAAAGGGACGTCTGGAACCCGGCAAAATGCTCCTGGTCGACCTGGAGCAGGGTCGGATTGTCAATGATGAAGAGCTCAAGCACCAGATCGCCTCGGCCCGGCCCTACGGCAAGTGGCTCCGCGAATACATGGTGTCGATGGCCGATTTGCCGCCGGCGCCGGACATTCCAGGGCCCGACCCTCGCACGCTCCTGCAGCGCCAGCAGGCCTTCGGCTATACGCTCGAAGACCTCAAGTACATCCTCGGCCCGATGGGCTCAAGCGGCGAGGAAGCGATCGGTTCGATGGGTGATGACTCGCCCCTGGCCGTGCTCTCCGACTGCTCCCAGCCGCTATTCAATTACTTCAAGCAACTCTTCGCGCAGGTGACCAATCCCCCGCTGGACGCGATCCGCGAGGAGCTGGTGACGTCCGTATTCACGGGCGCGGGGGCGAGGGCAACCTGCTGGAGCCCAGGCCCGACTCGTGCCGTCAGATCGCGCTGGATTTGCCCATCGTCGATAACGACCAGATGGCCCGGCTCAAGCAGCTCGAGGGCTGGCGGGGGTTCACTTCGTGCACTCTTCCCATGCTTTTCGTGGCGGCCGAGGGAGCCGCGGGCATGGAGCGAGCTCTCGAATCGCTTTTCGAGAAGGCGAGTGCCGCCATTGCGGCTGGAGCCAGCCTTATCATCCTTTCGGACCGAGGCACAACCGCCGAGATGGCTGCCATCCCGTCGCTCCTGGCTTGCTCAGGATTGCACCATTACCTGGTCCGCAAGGGGCAGCGGTCTCGAGCGGGGCTCTTGATCGAGTGTGGCGATGCGCGCGAGGTCCATCACTTCGCCTTATTGCTGGGCTACGGGGCCGGAACCATCAATCCTTACCTGGCTTTTGAGACGCTCGACGACCTGATCCGGCAGGGGCTGCTCAAGGGCATGGACCACGAGGAGGCGGTTTACCGTTACCGCAAGGCGATCAAGAAGGGCGTCGTCAAGGTGATGTCCAAGATGGGCATCAGCACAATCCAGAGCTATCGCGGGGCACAGATCTTCGAGGCTATCGGACTGAACGAGCAATTCGTTACTCGCTACTTCGACAAGACAGCCTCCCGAGTTGGCGGCGTCGGTCTGGCGGAGATCGCCGCAGGAGACGCTTGAACATCACCGTCGTGCCTACACCAGCCGCGATGTCGGCCCGCCAATTCTTCTTGAAGGCGGGAAGTACCAGTGGCGCCGGGATGGCGAGCACCACCTCTTCAACCCGGAAACGGTCTTCCGACTTCAGCACGCGACCCAGGCCGCCCGTTATGACATCTTCAAGAAATACACGAGCCTGGTCGACCGTCAGAACGAGCGGCTCAGCACGTTGCGGGGCCTGTTCGAGTTGCGCTTCGACCGTTGCCAGCCGATCCCGATCGAGGACGTCGAGCCGGTTGCGACGATCATCCGGCGGTTCGCCACCGGGGCGATGAGCTACGGCTCGATCTCGGCGGAGGCCCACGAGACGCTGGCGATCGCCATGAACCGCATGGGAGCCAAGTCGAATACGGGCGAGGGGGGCGAGGATCCCGCGCGGTTCCACCCTCTGCCCAACGGCGACAGCAAACGCAGCGCGATCAAGCAAGTGGCATCCGGGCCGGTTCGGTGTAACCAGCGAGTACCTGGTCAATGCCGACGAGCTGCAGATCAAGATGGCCCAGGGGGCCAAGCCCGGCGAGGGAGGTCAGCTTCCCGGCCACAAGGTTTGGCCCTGGATCGCCAAGGTCCGCTTCTCCACGCCGGGCGTCCCCCTGATCAGCCCTCCGCCGCATCACGACATCTACTCGATCGAGGATCTGGCTCAGCTCATCTTTGACCTCAAGAACAGCAATCCACGGCGCGGATCAGCGTGAAGCTGGTGGCGGAGGTCGGCGTGGGCACGGTGGCCGCGGGCGTGGCCAAGGCACACAGCGACGTCGTCTTGATCAGCGGCCACGACGGCGGCACCGGCGCCAGCCCTCTGACCTCGATCAAGCACGCCGGAATACCCTGGGAGCTAGGTCTTGCCGAGACCCAGCAGACCCTGGTGCTGAACCGGCTGCGCGATCGGATCATCGTCCAGACCGACGGCCAGTTGAAGACCGGCCGCGACGTCGTGATCGCCGCGCTTCTGGGCGCCGAGGAGTATGGCTTCGCCACGGCCCCGCTGGTGGTCATGGGCTGCATCATGATGCGGGTCTGCCATCTGGATACTTGCCCGGTGGGCATTGCCACCCAGAACCCCTTGCTCCGCGAGAAGTTCCGCGGCAAGGTCGAGCATGTGGTGAACTTCTTTCAATTCATCGCTCAGGAAGTGCGCGAGCTGATGGCCCAGCTCGGCTTCCGGACGATCGACGAGATGATCGGCCGCAGCGACATGCTTGACATGCGGCAGGCCATCGACCACTACAAGGCCCGGGGGCTCGATTTCAGCAAGATCTTCTATCGGCCGGATATGGGTCCGGACGTGGCCGTTCGCCGAGTTCGTGAGCAAGAGCATGGCATCGCCCAGACCCTCGACGTGACCAAGCTCATTCCGGCCTGCGCACCGGCCTTGGAGCGGGGCGAGCCCGTTGCGCTCAGCTTGCCCATTCGCAACGTCAACCGCACCGTCGGGACCATTCTGGGCAGCGAGCTGACCCGTCGCCACGGCGGGGCCGGCCTTGCCGATGACACGATCAAGCTGCACTTCACCGGCTCGGCCGGACAGAGCTTCGGCGCCTTCGTGCCCAGGGGAATCACGCTTTCACTCGAGGGCGACTCGAACGACTACGTAGGCAAGGGACTCAGCGGTGGCAAGATCATCGTCTACCCACCGGAAGCCGCGACTTTTGTTCCTGAGGACAACGTCCTGATTGGCAACGTCGCGCTCTACGGAGCCACGAGCGGACGAGCCTTCTTCCGGGGCCGAGCCGGAGAGCGTTTTTGTGTGCGCAACAGCGGAGCCCACGCGGTCGTCGAGGGGACGGGCGACCACTGCTGCGAGTACATGACCGGCGGTGCCGCGGTCATAATCGGCGGCACCGGGCGCAACTTCGCCGCCGGCATGAGCGGCGGAGTGGCCTTCGTGCTTGACGAGGCGGGGGACTTCAACCGCCGCTGCAACCTCGAGATGGTTGATCTCGAACCACTCTCTCAGGCCGATGATCTTGAGCTGGTCCGCGACCTTTTGATCCAGCATGCCGGCTACACCGGCAGCACGGTGGCCGCGCGGCTGCTCTCAAGATTGGGACGAATCCATCGGCAAGTTCGTCAAGGTAATGCCTCTGGATTACCGCCGAGTCCTGCAGGAGCGCAAGCAAGCCGAAGTCGGAACCGGCCGCGGCGGCGGAGCAGATGGAGGTGTTGCATGGGTAAGCCGACAGGATTTCTGGAGTACTCCCGCGAACTGCCCGATCGCCGCCCGGTCGACCAGCGGGTGCATGACTACCTCGAGGTTTACAACCCCTTCGCCGACGAAAAGCTTAAAGCCCAGGGTGCGCGCTGCATGGACTGCGGCATCCCCTTCTGCCACCAGGGATGCCCGCTGGGCAATTTGATCCCCGACTGGAACGACCTGGTCTACCGCGATCAGTGGCGGTTGGCGATCGACCGCCTGCATGCGACTAACAACTTTCCCGAATTCACTGGCAAGCTCTGCCCGGCCCCCTGTGAGGCGTCGTGCGTGCTGGGGATCAACAGCGACGCGGTGACGATCAAGCAGATCGAAGCCAGTATCATTGACAAAGCCTGGGACGAGGGCTGGGTTCTTCCGCAACCACCCTCCGTGAAGTCCGGCAAGACCGTGGGCGTTGTCGGCTCTGGTCCGGCGGGTCTGGCCTGTGCACAGCAACTGGCCCGGGCGGGTCACGCGATCACCGTCTACGAACGGGCCGATCGGATTGGCGGTCTGCTCCGATACGGAATTCCTGACTTCAAGATGGAGAAGCGGCATCTCGATCGGCGGCTTCGGCAGATGGAGGCCGAGGGCGTTCTCTTCAGGCCCGGAGTCAACGTGGGTGTGGACGTGACGGCCCAGGAACTGCTGACCGCATTCGACGCGATCTGCCTGTGCGGGGGAGCGACCCAGCCCCGCGACCTCGAGATCGAAGGCCGCGAGCTGCGGGGAATCCACCCCGCTATGCACTTTCTGACCATGCAGAATAGACGCGTGGCCGGCGACACAAATCATGGTGAGTTCATTTCGGCGCACGACAAGCATGTCGTCATCATCGGCGGCGGCGACACGGGCGCTGATTGTCTGGGCACCGTGCATCGCCATGGCTGCAAAAGCGTGCATCAGTTCGAGATCGTGCCGCGCCCACCCGAGTCGCGCACGCCTTCCAACCCCTGGCCCCAGTGGTCCAACGTCTTCCGCGTCTCTTCGGCCCACGAGGAGGGGGGCATTCGCGAGTACTCTCTCAACACGCGGCGGTTCCTCGGACACGAGGGTCGAGTCCGTGCCCTGGAGACGGTTCAGGTCGAGATGAAAGTCGAAAACGGCCGTCCCCGGTTCGTCGAGATTCCCGGCACGGAGAAGACTTATTCCGCGGACCTTGTCTTGCTTGCCATGGGGTTCGTCGGTCCCGAAAGGAACGGCATGCTCGAACAGTTCGGCGTCGACCTGGACGCGCAGGGCAACGTCCAGGCTGACGGCGACAAGCGAACAAGCGTTCCCAAGGTCTTCACCGCGGGCGACATGACCCGGGGCCAGAGCCTGATCGTCTGGGCCATCGCCGAGGGCCGGCACGCGGCCCAATCAATCGACGAATACCTCATGGGACGCTCTAACCTTCCCGGGCCACTCTCGCACGGCAATCACGCTCGTCCGTTCGTCTGAGCCGTTCGGCTCGGGCGCGCCGCGGACGATGATACGCAAATCGGTAGGTAAAAGAACATGAAAAAGTCACGATGCAAAGTAATGATGGTCCTCCTCTCGGCGACGCTGGGCAGTTTGGCGATGCTCATCGTGGTGCCGCATGCACTCGGACAGGCTCGGCCGGCATATCCGGAATCGTACCGGCCGGCCTACCCCGAGCTGTTCCAGGATCCGATGCGAACCGACCTGCTCACCCAAGCAGATTTGCCCAACATGGGCCGACTGGCCGTTCTCGAGGCGACCTCGATGTTCGTACACGCTGCGCTCCGAGCTCTATCACAGTCCAGACTCTTATCGCCTGCTCGACGAGATCGTCTCGCTCTGGAACGCAGCCGATGCCTTCACTGCCGCCGTGTCCTACGATCCTGTTGACAGCCAGAGTATTCAAGCCGGCCGCCTCACATTTCCACAACTCGAAACGGCCTATTACCAGGTTAGAAGTACCATCGGAATTCTTCCTGGCAGATCCACTCGAACCGCCGTGGATTTCATGAACTTGAGCAGGGTTGTCGCGGTCATCGGACCCTTGCTGCAGCTAAGCCCGCCGGGACCGCTCGTCGTCGAGGACCCCAGAGAATTCGATCGTGTGGCAATCAGCAACCAGGCCCGCGAGCTGGCAAACACGTTCGCCCCTCTGAAGACTTATGTCGAGGGCGAGGCCGGCCGCGAAATCAACTTGGAGATGCTCGTCCGCGAGATCGACCTGCTTGCTGAGCTGATCCAGGGATTCGAGCGGATCACCAACGGAGGAGCCAGTGACCGTGACATCATCGACTCGTTCCGGCCGATCCGTTCCCGGGCACGACGAATCAATCGCGACCTGGCGCGGGTCAACCTAGGCGCCTCTGGACTGAGCCTCTGGAGAGCGGTCCAGCAACAGATCAGCGACCTTGAGCCGCGCTTTCAAATCCCCCGCGAGATCGTTCCGGGCCGCACCAGAGAGCTGCCGGGCGCTCCCGAGACCGGGGTCGTCGATTCGCTGGATCGGGCCATTCGAGACCTCGATGGTCTGGGAGACAAGATCGCCTCCAGCAATCCTCAACTTCCCCAGCGCGATCAAGTCCAGACGGATGCCAGAAACCTGACAACAAGGCTTTTGCTGGTGCGTCAGTATCTGCTGGGACAAGCTCCACGCGAACAGTTGAACCAGGCGCTCGCCGATCTAGATATGTCCTGGCGCCAGCTTCAAATTCGAATGGCAAACCCGCCACTGCGCAACTTGGAGATCTTGCCGACGCTGAAGCGCGACGTAGACGAAGTGGTTGCCCGAACTCGCGAGCAAACCTCCAGACCGCGCTGATGCTGATCAAGGTGCGCGGCCGCCACCGCGGCCGTTCACCCAAAGTGCAACCGCATCCCCAGCGGATCATCTGTGAACAGGCCGGTGACTCCAAGCTCCGCGAGGTGGTCGGCAAGGCCGCCCGGTTGAAGGTCGTTGACCGTGTAGACAAGGAGAGGAATCTCCCGCGATCTTACCTGCGCGATCTCATCGCTCCACAAGTCCTTGGCAGCGCGACTCTCGCGATAGACGTCCGACTCGGATCCCAGGCATGCTGCCGAGGTGTGGAACGTCTGCGCGCCGACGATCTCTGTGAGATAGGCATGGGGCCGATATAATGGAGTTGCGACCAAGATGCCGCGCGGAATGTCAATCAGAGCCTGTTGAACCGAAGAGATGAGACGGGGAATTCGGCCGATCGCGCGGTGGTCAAAGCTCGACAAGAGGACTCGGTTCGCCGTCCCGGTCTGCGCGATCGCGTTCAGAACAGCCTCGACAATCCCCGGCGGACTGCCTGGGAACGACTTGATCTCGACGTTGACCAGCCAGTCGCGGTCCGCTGTCAGCGTCAGGGCTTCAACGAGTCTTGGTAAACCGATCCTGCCGGATCGGTAGTGCGACCTCCCGGATTCGGCCTGGTTCTCGAAGGTGCCGACAGCCGCCGCCGAGCGCTCGCCAACCGCGTCGGCGTCAAACCAGGAGCCCGCGTCAAGCGTGGCGATCTCGCACCAGTCGAAGTCACGAAGGCGAAAGCCGTCCCGGCCTCTTGGATCGCCGGCGTAGCGATCCGCGACGTCCGTCGTTCGGAGTAGAGTCTCGTCATGGAAAACGACGGCGACCTGGTCCCGCGTGAGCTGAACGTCAAGCTCCCATGCCTCTGCTCCGGCTTCCCACCCCAGCATGGCCGCTTCGAGCGTGTTTTCCGGGCCATTCATGGAATCACCCCGATGGGCGATCACCAGGGGATGACTACGCCGCGACTTCAGGAGATCAAGAAAGAGGCTCTGCACGATCGGCTTTCAATCCATGATTCGTGGTCAGTCTCGACGCTCCGGAGAACTGCATCCTCTTCCATCCTACAGACGCGCGCCCGGGAAACCAGGAAAGAACCAACCGCTCGCCAAACGGATCAGGTGCATGTGATGGCACGCGAGTTGCCAAATCCACCATCGTCGTGGCAGACCTTGCCTGTTACTTGGTGCGTGGGCGCGCTCAAGATGATCTTCTAAGTACCTGCGAATCCAAACCTTGTGATATCGAACTGGGATTGTGGAGAGAGCTCTGCCAGGGGCGACTAGCAAGAGCCGACCTCCGATGCTGCCCGTTTGCTAAAAGGACGTGCTCATGAAGCGCGCAATGACACCCTTCCTCTTACTGCTCGGCCTGGCCGTTTTGGCCATGGTAGGAAGAACCTCGGCGCGGCCGTTGCCCCCGGGCGATGTTCTAAACTCCGGGGACGTCGCTTGGATGTTGACCGCCTCGGGGCTGGTGTTGCTCATGACGCCTGGCCTCTCGTTCTTTTACGGAGGCATGGTCAGTTTCAAGAACGTCGTTTCGACGATGCTGCAAAGCATGATAGCACTGGGAGTGATCAGCCTGCTTTGGGTGTTCGTGGGCTTTGGCCTGGCGTTTGGCGAGGACATTGGCGGGTGGGGGTTGATCGGCAACCCGCTCTCATTCTTCATGTTTGATAACGTGAGCGAGACGACTGCAACCCTGGGGACCGGCGAAGCGGCACTCAAGCTGACAGTTCCACTTCTCGTCTTCTCGATGTTCCAGCTCAAGTTTGCGATCATCACTCCGGCGCTCATCACCGGCTCGTTCGCGGAGCGGGTGCGGTTTTCGGCATACCTGCTTTTCATGGTTCTGTTCAGCCTCTTGATTTATTGCCCGCTGGCGCACTGGACCTGGCATCCCCAGGGAATCTTCTTCAAGTGGGGGGTAAAGGACTTTGCGGGCGGCACAGTGGTACACATGTCGGCAGGGCTAGCCGCACTGGCTGGAGCAATCGTCCTGGGCAGGCGCAAGAGCCACCTGGACAACGAGACGCATGAGCCGGCGAATATTCCCTATGTTCTTCTGGGTACGGGCATGCTTTGGTTCGGATGGTTCGGGTTTAATGCCGGCTCTGCCACCGCGGCCAACGGAACCGCCGCGACGGCTTTCGCCACCACCAACACAGCCTCGGCCTGCGCGATGCTGGGCTGGATGTTCTTCGACTGGATTCGCGGCAGAAAGCCGTCGGCAATGGGGGCGTGCATCGGGGCCGTGGTCGGGCTGGTGGCTATCACCCCGGCGGCCGGCTTCGTCACAGTTCGGGATAGCGTGGTTATCGGCTTGGTCGCCAGCATCTGTAGCAATATGGCGGTGCACTATAAGAACAAGTCGACGATCGACGATACGCTCGACGTCTTTCCTTGCCACGGCGTGGGAGGCATGGTCGGCATGATCTGCACGGGCATTTTTGCCAAGGATGTGGGACTGGTGTACGGTCAGACTTCGACGTTTCTGTACCACTTGCTGGCCCTGGTCATCGTCACTATTTTCACCTTCGGTGGTTCCCTGCTGCTGTACAAGATCACCGCCCTGACTATTCCCCTTCGAGTGAGCGAGAGCCAGGAGCGAGAGGGGCTGGATTTCAGTCAGCACGGGGAGACCGCCCTGGCTGTCAATTCCCTGACCAACGGCAACGGACACAAGAACGGCACGCTGGTGGATTCGCTGGTTGCCGCAGAGGTTTGAGGTCAAAAGAGAAAGAGCACATCAAAACCCAGGGTGAATTGCGACTTGCGGGTGTCGTTCGAATACGCGGGATGAAATTGTGACCAGTCGTACCGGGCTTCGGGCCGAATCATGATCCAACTCTTCGGTCTGTACCGCGCCCCGAGTGTGATCTCGTGATAACGATCGCCTACGAGCAGGCCGGTTCGAGCTCCGTTCGTGTCCCAGAATACCTCGGAACGCCAGACACCGCTGAGCGTGTCTGTGAAGTTGTATATGAAGCCGGTCCCGAGGCCGTACCAGGTGTCGTAGTTTGAGTGGGCGTTCTGTGGGATGCCGTTGACAATGGGCGCACCGAGGCCTGGAATCGCGCGTTCCATGCCGGCAACGGTCCCGATGATCTGGTTGAGCTTGTCGGTCCACCGGTGCGACAACCACAAGGTAAACAGGGTCCGATCGTCGCGGTGGTAGCCTGGATTATTCAGACCTGCGACCGAGGGGACGTTAATGTAACCCGTCGGGTAGATCGGCTGATTGGCCGGCAAGAAGCTGGGGAACTGGTTTGGTCCCCAGGCAGTCGCGAACGCAAGCTTGGTCCTCTCGGTCTTCGAAGACCAGGTGAATCCGCCGATATAGCCCCAAATATACCGCTCGTTGATCCATCGGTCCCATCCGTTGATCGACCCGTTATAGAGGTCGATCCTGTCGGTCAGGTGCAACGTCGTCAGAACGCCGACGTGGGTGAACGGTTGGCCGTAGCTGAAGGAATACGGCACGGAGAGTAGCACACGATCCGCGGCTGGTACGACCTCGAAGCCGGTGATCGTGTACCATCGACCTCCTTTGACGTCCAGTCCGCCCGGGGTCAAGATCGGCAGGTGAACCTCAGCGAAGAACTGGGGCATGTCGTAGCCCGCGAACGAGCCGTTCGGAAACGCACGATTGAATAGCCCTTGCATATAAGTGAACTGCCAGTCGTTGCCAAACAGGTTGTCGACGCGGAATCCAAAGTTCACCTCGTCTGTCTGCTTCAGAGGCTTCTCGAAGATCAGGTAGTACTGGTTCCCCATCCACTGGTTGGCTTTGTAGTTCGGGTTGACGCCGAAATTCACTCCATTGCCTCTACCGTTGGCGTTGCCGGTGAAGCTATTCTCGAGCCAGCCACGAACCTTGAAGGGTGGGTCGTCGGGGAAACTGAGCGCTCTCATCAAAAGGCCACGGCCATCTCTCATCGCGGCCGCCGCTCCGGAGTCCTCGGCTGGCTCAGGCGTTGTCGCGGGTAAGTCGCCTTGATCGTCCTGTTCTGCGACAGGTCGACCGAACCGGCTCTGGTTCCCGGTCGACTTTCCCGGTTCAAGAGGCTGTGAACCGGGCCCCGTTTCCTTGGTCGTTGACGAATCGATCTGGGTCTGAGCCCAGGTTGTGCTACCAATCGTCAGGCCGGCGACGACGGCGGTCCTCCATAGACAAGGGACGATCAGATCCTTCATCGCGACAGGTCGAGTTCGGAGGGCAAGGCTTTCGCCGAGCCTCGGTTGTCCAATGGCTTGCCCACCTGCAGGCTCGCCCTCCCGAGGTTCACCAGGGAATTTCAGAACCGCAGCGTCAGATCAAAGCCATAGATCAAGAGACTGTTCCTCTTGCCCAGGTCGAAGGCCGGAACATCGTAAGAGTGATAGAAGCCGATCTCGGGACGGATCATGAGCACATCATTGAACTGGTGGCTCAGGGCAACCGCGTGGCTTGAGTAATTGGTGGGAAATCCCGATCGTTCGCCCCGCTCGTCCCTCCACCACTCATTCCGGATCACGAAGTAGTCTCTGTCGGAGAGCTGAATCGGTGTGTAGTTGAGGACGCCGTAGGTCTTCGAGGTGCCGGGAAGGAACTTGCCGAACCCTCCACCGCCGCCAAACTCGTGTACCGGACCAAAACTCGGCGTTCCACCCACGACGGCATTGACCTGCCACATGTAGTAAGCCTCGGTCTTCGTATGAATCCTCTGGCTGAACCTGTGCTCATAGGTACTCACGATGTAATTGAAGTTATCATGCCCGGCCAGATGTCCGTCCTGATAAAAGTAGCGAAAATGGGAGTTGTTCCAGTTATTGAGGCAGGTGTAGAAGGCGTTGTTGTTGTCTTCGGAGACCCACCGGCAGCCGGCGAATAATGTCGGCGTGGCACCCGGATACCAGGGGGCCATGTCGGTGCCTGAAGTGATTGCTGCTTGAAGCATCAGTCGGTTCGTCATCTGGAACGAGAACATACAACCCGTCTGGGTGTAGGTATCGAACGTGAAAAGCAGCGAATGGCTGCCCATGTAGTTGTCCGGGGCGTACTGCGTCTCGATGTCCGGGCAGGCGATCCAGCGGCCCAGTCGCATGGAAAACCCCTCAAAGATCTTCGGGATATAGAGCTCGATGTACAGTTCGACGGGATCCCACCCGTAAAGGCTGTTGTGTTTGAGCAACTGGTCACTGAACCAGCCGCCGGCCGTCGTGTAACGATAGTCGATGCCGTACAGACTGACAGCGCGGAACCCCCAGTCCCATGTGGTCGGTCTGCACCGAGTCCACTTCGCGCTCGAGCTTCACGACGAGCTGGTCGAGCTGGTAAGAGTTGGGCACGATCCAGTAGGCGGTAGGTGTATTGGAGTTTTTGGCGTTACCCCAGACTCCTGCAGCCGTCATCCAGCCGTGCAACTCGACTCTGCTGTCCTTTACCTGCTCTCCCCAGGGGCCGCGATAGATCGCCTTCATGAAAGGGTCCACGATGGTTCCGGGAGGGACTCCGATGAGCGGATAGCCCTGATACTCCGACATGGGGAACGGGGGCGAGTCCCAGGGCGACGGGGGTGCGCGTTGAGGGGGGTCCGGTTCATCGGGCTCTTCCGGTGGCTTGGGGAGGTGCTTAGGAAACCACTCGACCAGAGTGGGGTATCCCTGGAAAAACCTCTTGTGGAAGGGCAAGATCTGCTGCTCACTCACACGAAGGGCTGCATTCGGAGTCTGGGCGTAAGTTGCGACTTCCTGAAAGCTCGTCGGCTCGCCGCTCGGAGTAAAGGGAGCCGGCAAGGCGGGCTGCGGGAGTGATTCCAACGGCGGCGTTTGTTGCCCCTCTCCGAAGAGGGCTTTGCCCAGAATCTCGGACGCATCATTGCTCTCAGTGGTTAAGGGAACTCCTCCGGGAAGAGGCGCCGCTGAAGGGATTGCGGGCCCCGAGGTTGATGCCGGAGGCACCCCGGCCGGGTCCTGCGCCTTCTGAAGCTGGCTGTCGTCGCAGTCTTGGGCATCCGACCAGTGGCAGGTCCGGTGGCGGGGTTTGCGGACTGGGCAGGGGACCCGGCCGCCGTTGGTTTGGCGCCGGCAGACGCAGCTCCGGAGCCCTTGCTAGTCGAAGCTCGATTAGCAGCGGCCGCGTCGTTGGACTTGCTCCCGGACCAGCCGCGGCTCAGACGTCCCAGCAGCCCGGATCGCCGTCGCTCCTTGGCGGGATCCGATGGCTCCTCGGTCAGACCGCTCCACGGTTCGTACTTGGGATCCAAGTCCGTCTCCCACCTGATTCCAGGCTTGCGTTTGAAGAGAGTTCTCCTCGCGGCTTGAGGTTCAGTTGAACTCCCGTCCCAGGTGTCCGCGGGGGAGGCGACAGAGGTTTCAGGTGATTGAGCCGCAGCCGTACCGGCGAACCAGGCGATCGCCACTGCATGCACAAGAACTGGGCACCACATTCCTCGTCGAGTGGAAGTCATTCACCATGTCCCACGCAGACTGATCTTTTGAATACTCCCGACGGAGAGGAGGGCCGCCACGTCCGATTTCCAATAATCCAGGGTGAGACCGTTGCGTATGCGGACAGATCCCTTCCTCGCCTAACGAGACGCACAAGAATCATCGCCAGAATCGAAGAGTGACTTTAGCGAACATAGGGGATGTCCACGTTCTTCCGATTGCGAGTCCTCCGCCGGTTAGAACGACATTGGCGATTTTGCAGGCCGTGAGCCTTCGGGAATTGCGTAGTGATTCTGCCGAGGCTGAGGTCTTCCGATATGGTTGGAATCGATACCTGATGTGGGCAACACGAGCATGACGCCGATGCATACATCTTTTCAGGTCTTGGCGGGTGAGAAGGAGAGGTGCGCAGGAGAAGCAGAACGGCCTCGGAGCGAGAGCCGGCACGATTCCCCCGCGGTGTGGTCGGGAATGCAGGTTACTCGTGGGCACGGGCGAGGCTTCGATCGCTGAGAACCCGAACCTGTCTGGAGAAGATCACATGACAACGGTGGTATCGTTGTTTCCACAACGTCTGGTAACGCGCAGCCGGAGAATGGGAACCGGATCGCTTCTTCCTCGCGGCGATCAGTTTGCGGCTGATTCTGCCCTTCCAGGCCGGCCTCCTCTCAGCGCTCGGATCGCCGCCGATGCGCAGCGTGGTTCATGGTCACGCTAGAGACTGTTTCATAGGTGTAGTACACCGGGACATACACCGGGGTGTAGACGTAGTAGGGCTGGTACACCGGGTACTGGTATGTCACGGCACGCCGGCTAGCCGTGGCGGAATTGGTTACCGCAACGGCCGCTGAAGGCCCCGCAGGCGTCGGAGGTGAGTCGGCTAGGACCCTCGGGTCGAACCCCGATGCGGCAAGTTCACTTTTCCTGACCTCGATATAACTACTTGCGGCATCCCGTCGAGCCTGGTCCCACTGGGTCGCGCAGCTTTCCGTTCGCGAGCGAAATCCACGGCGGCCTTCAGGGCGACGTTCTTGGGATGCAAGGCCAGTGCCTTCTCGTACGCCTCCTGCGACAGCTTGTAATACGCCTGGTCATCCTGAGACGAGAGATCCTGGGCCACCTCGTGCGCGAGTTCACCCAAGACGATCCAAGCGGCCCCGTCGTTCGGATTGGACTTGAGCGATTCCTGGAGCAAGTGGATCGCCTCAAACCGATCGATCTGGTGAGTGCTTACGGAATGACTGGCATTGTCCTTGGCCATCACTTTCGCGGTGGCGATCGAGGCGGCCATGACAATCAAGGCAAAAGCTACGTTGATTCTGAACATGTGTAAAGCTCCCAGCTGACTGAGAATGGACCTTGCTGACCAACTCGCTCAGAGATTCCTGGCGGAGGGCCCGAGATACCATCTCGCACGGCTGCGTCAGGCTCAACTGCCCCCATGGTAGGGGTAGCGGGAGCGTCCATGCCGACAACCAGAGAGGGCGTGATGTTGGAACTCACACCTCAGTAGCGGAGAGTCGCAGGGCATTCGAATCTGCTCTTGTCGCGGGACACAGGACGGGCTTGGTCAGTCTGGATACGAAGTGGCAATGACCGCGAGAGACCCGCAGATTCGATCCGCACTTCGCTCGGCTCTTGTGGGGAAGATCTCGCACATATCCTTCGCCCCCCTTTCATTATGCTCGATGCCAACGACGGTACAAGGCCTCATTTTTTGAGACTTTAGCATCAATACCGGGGTTCTAGGCCGCCCTTTCATGATGCATCGTCTCCATCGTTTTGTTTCGCGCTTCCTTCTGGGATTCTCGGACCATGTCCAAAGCGATGCGCTCGACAATGTGCTCCTCGGTCCGAACGCGGTAAACCGTCTTTTGCATCTTGCGATGACGCCGATTTCCTCGTTCCACGGCATTGGAGGTTGAAGGAAGCAGTTTGTCGTCGAGGAACGTCAGGGCTTTGTCCAAGTTCGCCGACTGCAACTTGCTCAGCGTTTTCCCCACTTCGTGGAAACGGCGAACCCGGGCACGCAATCGAGCCAGCTTCTCCAAGGCAGTGTCGGTCCGACAACGGCGATCGAAGAGACGATAGATCTCGTCCATAATGTCGCGCAAGGTACGCAGGGAGTTCAGACCACGTGTGATTCGTTGGAGGGTTCGGCGTTCGGCAGAGGTCAGTCGGTGCTGGACGAACAAGTGGCGATGGTCGAACAGGTCCTGGACTTTCTGTTGCAGTCGCTTTCGCTGTCGGGCAACTCTCTTGGCTTGAGGCGTCGAGGGGCGACCACGCTTTGCTGCTGGCTTGGTCGCCGCCAATTGCTTGCGGACCCTGGCCACCGCTCTGAGAATGGCCTTGGTCAATTCCTTCAGCACATGAAACTCGCAGATCTGATGGGGCACCGCACCGAAAACGGCGGCAATCGGCTCCGGGTAGAGCGGGGAGGCGTCCGTGGTAATGCCGCCATGTTCAAGGCTGCCTCTTCCAGGGCCGCCTGGAACTTCCGGAAGAATGCCGTAATGTCCGTGTGTGTCGGATCGTGATCCAGGACCTGATAGCAGAGCCGCTTGAAGGTGCGATTGTCGACGATCGACAGGACACAGAAAGGGCCGTCGTAAAGTTCATCGGCAGCGATGTACCCAGAGAAGTCGCTGAGGGCCCAGTCCAGATACGTTGTCTCGATCTGACTGGCCGCCTTTTTTCCCCGGCCTCCACCCAGTTCTGAATGGTGGCATAGGGCACGAAGACGCGATGGTCACGCCACAAATGCCAACTGGCGGATTGATAGGGCAAGCCGTCTTCCACCACCAAACGCACGGCCAGAGAGACCACCCGGTGGGTATAGTGAGCCTTAGGCCTGGCCAAGTCCGACATGTCGGCGTTGAAGTACCTGCGGCAGTTGGTGCAATGATGCTGCGAATAAGTGAGATGGATCTCACACGGTCGACCAACGATCCAGTCCCCCAGGTCACGCAGCACGCGGGTGACCACTCTGTCCTTGGGGCATGACTTGCCGCAACGAGGGCAGGGTCGACGTTTGAAATTCCGGATGCGTTTAACGACCTTCGGCTGGGGGAGATCCTTGGGGTCAGTAATCCCTTCGGTGGGGTCGGGCAGATATTCTCCCGGTCCGGACATGGCAAATCCCTCCTTGGACAGATACTCCTGGGCAATAATTTAAGGGATTTGCACAATCTGATCACGGTCAATTCCCCGGTTTTGCTGCTACAGACTCCATTTTTCGGATGTTTCAGGCTCGTCTCGGGCGAACGGCGGGCCAGCCGAGTCGAATTCTCTGAAGTCCTTTTGTGAAAAGTCCGATCCAGAGAGTGGATCGCCCTCGCGCGGCCAGGCTCGGGAAACGCCTCTGACCTCTCTCGCCTAGTAGAGACACACCAAATGGCCTGCGTGGCGGTGCGTCGACTCGCCTGGGCTTTCATTCTGGTCTTGGGGCACTCTGCTCTAGGGCATGCGGCGGAAGTGCCTGAGTCAGAAGGCGCAGGAGACGCCGGTGCGAGCCCGCCAACATCCGCGGCCCCGGGCGAGGAGGGAGCGGGAGCGTCCGACTCCCAGACTCCAACGGTTCCAATTGAGCGGAGCATTCAGGATCGGATTCTGGCAGCGCTTTTCGCAAGCGGAGGATGCCGACGGACCGATCAGCACCGACAGGCCCACTTTCACTCCGGCCAATACTGTCGTGCCGAGGGGACGGCTCCAGTTCGAGTCGGGCTTCACCTTCAACAACGAGCCTAAATTCCCGACCCGCACCACTTTGTACGACTTCCCCGAGCTCGCCATGCGCTACGGAATATTCAACCGGGTCGAACTCCGCACATTCTGGCTCGGACAAACCTGGACCCAGACCCAGCTTCGCCCCGGTGGACCATGGCGGCAGGGCGGTGGCCTGAGCGACATGGAAGTCGGCTTCAAGTGGCAGTTGCTCACACACGACAAGGAGAGAAAGTGGATCCCGACCACGGGCCTGATCACGTCGATCTACGCCCCGACGGGAGGGACGTCGGTCCTGGGGTCTCATACGGTTGAACCGTATGTCAACCTCATTTACGGCTGGCCCCTCACCGACAAGCTGACGCTCGCCGGCAGTACGGGCTACCTCGGAATGCGCGTCACTGACCTGGGCCGGGGTCGACCCGCCGATAGCTTCCAGCGCTATCACCAATCCCTCGTCGCCTTCTTTTCGATGAACAAGCGAACGACCCTCTTCTACGAGTGGTATGTGCTGATGTTCACGAACGCGTCGGACAATCGCCCCACGCATTTCATGGACGGGGGAATTCTCTATCTACTAACTCCGAATATGCAACTCGACCTCCGCGCTGGCTTCGGCCTCAGCGACCGCCCTGATGATTTCTTTACCGGAGCGGGCTACTCGGTGCGGTTCTGAGATGGATCCGGGGCACCCCCCGGCGCCACGTCGCTTGCGTTGCGGGCGGTTTTTGTGGACAGTGGGATGCATTCGAGAGCCTTCATCGTCTGCCGAGCGGCGAAGCTGTCAACGATTTCATGATTGCCGAGCCACAGAGGCTTGCGCGTTGACATGAGCGTTTAATGTTGATACCCGAAGAACCACGCGAGGCACGGGAATGGTGCCAGGCGCCTCGCTCGCCTCGCTCCGCCGACCTTCAGTGACCGGAGAAGAAAAGATCCATGGGATCACCGACGACGACGGAAGTCACCGGATCGCACCTGTCCAGCACTTTGATCCCCGACGCCGACAAACCAGCACATAGCACGAGCCTGGCGGCTCTGGCACTCTGCGCGCTCGGAGTGGTGTTCGGCGACATTGGCACCAGCCCCCTCTACACCTTGAGAGAGTGTTTGATCGCCGCCGGCGGCGCGAAGACGAGCATCGACGATCTGTACGGGATCCTGTCGATGATGTTCTGGTCGCTCATCATGGTCGTCACGGTCAAGTATCTGACGTTCATCATGCGCGCAGACCACGACGGCGAAGGGGGGATTTTTGCGTTGCTGGCCCTGGTTCCGGAACGGTTCCGGACAACTGCTGCTCAAACCGGCAAGGTCACCGGCATGGCCCTGCTGGCTGTGATCGGCGCCTCTTTGCTGTATGGGGACGGCGTCATCACGCCCGCGATCTCCGTTCTCAGCGCCGTTGAGGGTCTGGCCATTGCCAGTCCCAGACTTTCCCCGCTGGTGGTGCCGCTTACCTGTGCGATTCTCGTCGGGCTGTTCTGGATCCAGAAGCGTGGAACCGGGGACATCGGCAAACTTTTCGGTCCAATCATGGCGGTCTGGTTCACGACGATGGCGCTGTTGGGCATTTATCATGTAATTCAGAAGCCGGAGATCATCTTTGCCCTCTCACCGCATCATGGGGCAGCTTTTTTCCTTCGCCACGGGGTGCACGGCTTGCTCATCCTGGGCTCTGTCGTCCTGGCCGTGACTGGCGGAGAGGCTCTCTATGCGGACATGGGCCATTTTGGGGTTCGACCCATTCGCCTGGCGTGGTCGTGCTTTGTCCTGCCGTCACTTGTTCTGGGCTACCTGGGGCAGGGGGCCCTAATTCTCCGCGATGCCGAAGCCGCGAAAAACCCCTTCTTCGCACTGGTCCCTCTGGGCCTGCCCACCTACTTGCTGGTCTTGCTTTCCAGCGCCGCCACGGTGATTGCCTCGCAAGCGTTGATCTCGGGAGCCTTCTCGCTGACACGTCAGGCGATGCTGCTAGGCTATCTGCCTCGGGTGACGATCAAGCACACCGCCTATCACACCGAAGGGCAGATCTACATCCCGGAAGTCAATGGGATGCTCGCCGTAGGCTGCATCCTGCTCGTGCTGACCTTTCGAGAGTCCGTGAAGCTTGCGGCGGCTTACGGAATCGCGGTAACCGGGACCATGGCGATCACCTCGGTCCTCTACTACATCGTAATCCGCCACACCTGGGGCTGGAACAAGTGGAAGTGCATGGCGCTACTGGCGCTCTTCCTCACTTTCGATATTCCCTTCTTGGTGGCCAATCTGTTCAAGTTCTTCGAGGGTGGCTACGTGCCAATGCTCATCGGCGCCGCCCTGATTGCAGGCATGCTGATCTGGAGCCGGGGTAGGACCGCTCTGATCGAGCAATATTCCAGTCGATACCCTACGATGGAAGCCGCCAGGCCGTCGATCGTGCGCTCGCTCTGCTCCCGCGTTCCGGGCACTGCGGTCTTCCTGTCCCCCAGCGCCGACCACGTTCCACCAATAATGGTGCACCACGTCGAGCGCAGTCGCTCGCTTCACGAGACCGTCATCTTGCTGACAGTCCAAGGGGCCTCCACCCCCGTCGTCGCCGATCATGAAAGGTATAAACTCACCGCTCTCGGTGAGGGGTATTACAGGCTGATGATCTCGTTTGGATATATGGAAAAACCGCACCTTCTGCCGGTGCTTCGTGCGGTTTCCCAAGCAGAAGGGCTATCGCTCGACTTTGACAACGCGACCTATTATGTCGGGCACGAAACGATAGTGGCCAGCGACGTGGGCAGCATCAACCGGATTCCCGAGATGATCTTTTCTTACCTCAACCGCAATGCCGTGCACGAAGAGAGACACTACGGCATGCCAACGGATCAGATCGTGGAAATCGGCACGCAGATCGATCTTTGATCACCTTCTCCGCTGGCCCGCTGAGCGCACACCGGAGGTGAACTTGGGCGGGGCTGCGGGTGACGAGCGTCCAGGGAGGCGGGAACCACTCCCCGGCAGATCGGTCGCTGACTGAGGATTGAAATCCCGCGTCCCCCATGTTGCATACAGTCGTTCAACGTACGCATCCCAGGCCGCCCTAGTCCGCAGCACGGGGTACGGCACCGGCCGAACGGGTTTCTCCAAACTCCAGACGATGTCGAACTGGCCGTCTCTCCGAATCTTTCCCAGGTAGAACGGCCTCCATGTGTGCAGCGACTCGGAATCAACCGAGACGACCCCCTCGGGAGCTTCCAGGCTCTGATGACGGATCATTTTCACCACCTCGGTCGTCGACTCCCTGCCGTTCTCCTTCACGGCCTGTGCCCAAAGCTTGACGCCATTGTACGCGGCGACAATCGAGTCGCTGGTCGTACGGTCGAGGCCGTACTTGTCCTTGTACCGCTGCACGAAGGCCCGATTCACGGGGCTGTCGATCGACTGGAAGTAGTTCCAGGCCGAATAGTCGCCGATCATATTCTGCACCGGCAGCTTGCGCAGTTCGTCCTCGGCGATAGAGAAGGAAAGCACCGGCATCTTCTCCGGTGTCAAACCCGCCCGGCTCAACTGCTCGAATAACGCCCTGTTGGCATCACCAATGACCGTGCTGAGAACGACGTCCGGAGCGGCAGCCTTGATGGCGGTCACGACTTCAGAGACCCCCGTCCCGTCAAGCGGCACGTATCTCTCGCCTACGCTCGAAGCGCCCATTGCCTTGAGCTGATCTTTGATAATCGCGTTGGACACGATCGACCAGATGTCCTCCGAGCAGCCAGCCAGAAAAAACCTCCGTGCCTTGAGCGTCTTGAAACACCAGTTGACCGCCGGGATCACCTGCTGGTTGGGTAGTGGGCCCGTGCAGACAACGTTGGAGGGCAGATCCATCCCCTCGTAGTTGGAAGGGAAGACGAGCAAGTGCTTGGCCGGTTCGACGACGGCCTTGACGCTCCGACGACACAAGCCCGTCAAGCCGCCGAAGATGACACAAACTTTCTCCCTCTCAATCAGGGCCCGTGCTTCCTGGGCGAACACCTTGGGATCTGATCGCCCGTCGGCGATCACCCATTCGACTTTCCTGCCCAGAATGCCCCCTTCCTCGTTGATTTCTTCCAGCGCCATGACTTCCGCGTCGATCATTGACTTCTCGCTGATCTCCAGCGAACCGGTTTTCGAATGCACAATTCCAACCCGGATCGGCCTCTCGACCCGCCAGAGCAGGTTCACGCCGTACCACGATCCCAAGCTCAGCACGATGAGTGTGCCCAGTCTCAAAACCCAGCGCTGCATTGCCGTTCCCCCCGATGGGCCGACTCCCTGAGCGCGTCAATATCGGATCGATAGGCACGATTCAGTATTGCGCCCGGCAGCGGTAGTCTAGCCTGAGGAGATTCCTCACGTCGAATACAACGAGTAAAGTCCAGGTCGTTTTCTCGGTCTATCCTCTATCTCAGGGACGACCGCTTCACACCGGAATCTCGGGGGTCAAGCGAGCTAGGAGGTCTCCTCATAACCTTGAAATGCGCCCCTGTGATTGGACCGTTTGCGAGCTCTCGTTAAGTTACGCCAGCCAAGGTCGCAGAGCGAGAGTGGAGGCAAAGGGAATGATCACGGGCTAGAACGGCGACGGCCCTCAGGCTGCAACGGGGCGTGTTTGGGAGGGGCTTCAACCGGCCATGAGACGAGACCGCGTCTGCTCGGCCTCCTCGAAAGGCGTCACGCCGAAAAGCCGCTTGAACTCCCGGCTGAACTGCGACGGGCTCTCGTAGCCGACCGCCCGCGCGGCGGTGCTCGCGTTGTGGCCGTCGTGGGCCATGAGCCGCCTCGCCTGGTCGAGCCGGATCCGCTTGAGGTATTGGAGCGGCGAGCTGGCCGTCACGAGCTTGAAGTAATGGTGGAAGGCCCAGATGATCAGGTTACGAAGTTCCGCTTGGCGTGGGTAGTTTTCCTGGTCCTCAAGAGGATTAGGCAAACCTTTTGGAGGAACCGTTCTTTCAGTTTCCAGGTGGCCGGCCTCTAATGAATCTCAGAGAGCGGTACAGGGAAGAGGCGGCATAGACGAGAGGGTCGGGTGTACCCCGATGGCACATCGAAAGGAGAAACCATTGCAGAAGCGGAAACTGGGAAAGAGCGACCTGGAAGTCTCGGCCCTCGGGCTTGGCTGCATGGGGCTGAGCTTCGGCTACGGCCCGGCCGTGGACAAGCAGGAGGGCATCGCCCTGATTCGGACGGCCGTCGAACGCGACGTCACGTTCTTCGACACCGCCGAGGTCTACGGCCCGTTCACGAACGAGGAGCTTGTGGGCGAGGCCCTCGCCCCCTTCCGCCGGCAGGTGGTCATCGCCACCAAGTTCGGGTTCAACCTCGATCCGAAGCTCGACCCCCGCGGCATGAAGGGTCCGCCGGGCCTGAACAGCCGGCCGGAGCACATCAAGGCGGCAGCCGAGGGGTCGCTCAAGCGGCTCAAGGTCGAGGCCATCGACCTGTACTATCAGCACCGCGTCGACCCGGACGTGCCCATCGAAGACGTGGCGGGAGCCGTCAAGGAGCTGATTCAGAAGGGCAAGGTCAAGCACTTCGGTCTCTCTGAGGCGGGGGCACGGACCATACGCCGGGCACACGCAGTCCAGCCGGTCGCCGCGGTCCAGAGCGAGTACTCGCTGTGGACGAGGGGCCCAGAGGCGGAGGTGCTGCCGACGCTCGAGGAACTCGGCACCGGCTTCGTTCCCTTCAGCCCGCTGGGCAAGGGCTTCCTCACCGGGAAGATGGACGAGAATAGCAAACTCGACAGCTCCGACTTCCGCAGGACCATCCCCCGTTTCACCCCGGAGGCGATGAAAGCGAACCGGGCCCTAGTCGATCTGCTCATCAAGGTTGCCGAACGCAAGCAGGCAACACCCGCCCAGATTGCTCTGGCCTGGCTGCTGGCCCAAAGGCCCTGGATTGTGCCCATACCGGGTACCACGAAGCGGCATCGCCTGGAGGAGAACATCGGGGCGTCGGCCGTAGAGCTGACGGCCGACGACCTCAGCGAGATTGAGACCGCGGCCTCCAAGATCACGGTGCAAGGGGCCCGCTATCCCGAGCACCTGGAGCAGATGACCGGTCGCTAAGGCGACGGAGGAGAACAGAATGGAAATCTACACACTGTCGGACCCAGCCCGGTTCGCTGAAGCCATCCGGGCCCTCGCTCGGGATGCCCACCAACTGCGGCACTCGCACTCCGCGTTGGCCCTCTGGGGGCTGTCCCGACGCATCGAAGTCCTCGCGTCCGTACTTGGGGACAGCCGGTTGGGGCCGCTCAGGACATGGCTGGAGAACCTCGGACGAGAGGTGCGGTCTGCCGCTGCTTGCCGTGCGGGGTCGTCCTGTCCCATGTGCATTTGTGCGTAGATGGGCCAATCGCTCCGGCAGCCGCTGACCTCTCTTGAACCTCGGGAATCCGATCCGGGAGGCATCGGAATCGCGGTCAGAACGACCCCCGGAGAGCAGAACAAGGAGAGGGACATGAGCGAGAACATCGAAGGGAAAGTCGTCGTCATCAGGCCGAGAGAATAAGGGCGGTCTACGACGACATCGTGATTCCCGCCGATTCGTTCGCGATGGCGGTCGCGTTTGCCATCGGCCAGCCTGAGGAGGTGGACATCAAAGCGATTCTATTCCGGCCCACTCGTCAGGACCTGTGAGGCGTCGAACGTCCATGCACCTCTCCCGCCGTAAATTCTTGATAGCCGCTGGCACCGTGCTTGCCAGCCCGGCGATTCGCCGCACGCATACTGAAGCCCGTTCAACCACACTACAGGAGACAAGAATGGAAATCACCCGAGTCGGGTCGCAGCCGTCAAATAAAGGGCCGGCCGATTGGTTCACCGGCACGGTCCGCATCGACCCGCTGTTCCAATCACACGCCCCGGCACGTGCCGCCGGTGCCAGCGTCACGTTCGAGCCCGGGGCCCGAACGGCGTGGCACACCCACCCGCTGGGACAGACCCTCATCGTCACGGCCGGTTGCGGCTGGGTGCAGCGGGAGGGCGGCCCGGTCGAGGAAGTCCATCCCGGCGACGTGGTCTGGTTCCCGGCGGGTGAGAAGCACTGGCATGGGGCCTCGCCGACCACGGCCATGACGCATATTGCCATCCAGGAGCAACTCGACGGCAAGGTCGTCGACTGGCTGGAAAAGGTCAGTGAAGAACAGTATCGCAAGTGATACTTCGACTTGGCCTTTCGGCAGTAGGGGCGAACGCCGAAAGCGCCTGCAGAGATTCCCGGCTCACTTGATGAACAGCATCTCCTGATAGGTCGGCAACGGCCAGAGATCGAAGGCGACCAGGGTCTCGAGTTGATCGCCGGCGGAACGGACGGCGTTCATGGCCGGGATGACGACGTCCCGAGAATGCTTGGCGTGATCCAGCGAATCACCCTTGGCCGGCTCATCAACCGCGTCGGTCAGCCGATCCGTTGCGCTTTGCAGGTTTTCGATGGCCTCCACCAGCTCGTTCAGGTGAGCGGTTTGGGTCTTGGAAACCGTGGCGCCTGTGGCCTTGAGATTCGCAATCGCCTCGGCGACCTGTGCCTGGTGTCGAAGGGCCGCGGGTAGGATCATTCGCTGGGCGATCTGAATCGTGAGCTGGGACTCGATGTTGATCGTCTTGCGATAGCCTTCCAGGAAGATCTCGTACCGCGAGTGCAGCTCGCGCTCGCTCAGAACTCCGTATTTGGTGAACAGAGCGACCGCCTTGGGAGAGACCAGATCCGGCAAGCTGTCGATGGTGGTCCGCCGGTTGGGCAAGCCCCGGCGCTCGGCTTCGGCGTGCCAGGCTTCGCTGTAATTGTCGCCATTGAAGAGCACCGACTTGCTTTCCTTGATGGCGGCCTGCAAGAGCTTCTGGATCTCAACATTGAGATCCTTCTTGGCGGCCACGGCCGCCTCGAGCTGGGTGGCGAACTCATCGACGATCTCGGCCACGATCGTGTTCAGGACCACGATGGGGCCTGCGATCGATTGGGCCGAACCGACGGCGCGAAACTCAAACTTGTTGCCGGTGAACGCAAACGGGCTGGTCCGGTTGCGATCGCCAGCATCGCGAGGCAGTGTAGGAAGCACCGTGACGCCGATTTTGAGCTCGCCTCCCGACTTGGCCGACCTGGCGCCCCCCGCCTCGATCTGCTCGACAATGTCCTGGAGCATGTCGCCCAGGAAGATCGAGACGATCGCCGGAGGAGCCTCGTTGGCGCCCAGCCGATGGTCATTGCCGGCGTGGGCCACGGCCACGCGGAGCAGGTCCGCATGCCTCGAAACGGCTTTGATGACTGCCACCAGGAAAAGCAGGAACTGCGCATTGTCATGGGGAGTATCGCCGGGCTTGAGCAAGTTGTTGCCGTGGTCGTCGCTCATCGACCAGTTGAGGTGCTTGCCCGAGCCGTTGACCCCGGCAAAAGGTTTTTCGTGCAGCAGCAGTTGCAGCCCATAGCGGTCCGCCACGCGCTTCATGGTCTCCATCACAAGCATGTTGTGGTCGGTGGCAACATTGGCGTTCTCATAGACCGGCGCGATCTCGTATTGTGCGGGTGAGACCTCGTTGTGGCGGGTCTTGACCGGTACCCCCAGCTTATAGAGCTCGGTTTCGGTCTCGAGCATGCAGGCGAGGACACGCTCGGGAATTGCACCGAAGTAGTGATCTTCCAGTTCTTGCCCCTTGGGTGGCTTGGCGCCGAAGAGGGTGCGGCCGGCGTTGAGCAGGTCGGGCCGGTTGTAATAAAAGACCTTGTCAATTAGGAAGTACTCCTGCTCCGGTCCCGCGGTCGTGTAGACGTGGCAGGCCGTCGAGCCAAAGAGCCGTAGGATCCGCACCGCATGCTTGGACAAGGCTTCCATCGAGCGGAGCAGAGGAGTCTTTTTGTCAAGGGCCTCGCCGGTCCAGGAGCAAAACGCGGTGGGAATACAGAGCGTCGTGCCGTTGGGATTCTCGAGAATAAACGCGGGGCTAGTGGGGTCCCAGGCGGTGTAACCGCGGGCTTCGAACGTGGCGCGAATGCCTCCGGAGGGGAAGCTGGAGGCGTCCGGTTCGCCCTTGATCAGCTCCTTGCCGCTGAACTCGGCGATGGCCTCACCCCCGTCGGCGGGGGCAAGGAACGAGTCATGCTTCTCGGCGGTCAGGCCGGTCATTGGTTGAAACCAGTGGGTGTAATGGGTAGCTCCGCGCTCGAGCGCCCACTCTTTCATCGCGGTGGCAACAACGTCGGCAATCGACGGGTCAAGCGGAGCACCCTTATTGATGGTCTCGCGAATTGCCTTGTATGCGTTCTCCGGCAGACGAGCGCGCATCACGTCGTCACTGAAGACGTTGCTGCCGAATAGCTGGCGGATGGGTACCGACGATCTGGGAGCACGACGGCCATGGTTGGGCCAGGAAGTCACGGCCTCAATGGCCGCATCTCTCGCGTGTGTGTGATTCAATGAAATGACTCCTATGTTCATCAGAATAAACTTCCCAAGCGACCGAGTTCCTCGCGATCGCGAGATCGCTGCCCGACAGCGAAACTGCTGGCAACGGCCGCTGCGGATCGGCTGATCGATCGACAGGTAAGCGGGCGAGAGGGATTGGATGGGACAGTCCGTCAGGGCCGTGTGTATGTACGCAACTGAATCGTCGCGTACATACACGGAATGCCGCAAGCAAGCAAGCTTTCCCACGTTTTCGCGTCAGAGCAGGAGAGGTCGCCGATCCTGGGATCCTGTCGAGAAAACCGCTCGCTCCTCGAGCGGTCTCCAGGTCCCCGTCTCGAACAACTGAGTTTAACATCCCCTATCTGCGGCCACCAGTCCCCGAATCGGTCTGGGCGGGCTTTGACGTTTCCCGACTGGGTTCGTTCTGCTTCATGACAGCCGAACGCGGCGATGTTAACTCGTTTGGCTAGAGTGACTAGCGGCTCGAGTGATGTTGAAAACTGCAGTCTTTGAAACCAAGAACGAAGTCTGACGTTGCGCCACGAGGGACGCTGCTGCATGGGGCGAGGCGCAATGCGATAATCGTACCGATGCAATTCATGGTCCCGGGGGCGGACACCGACGTCGGAGTCCAGGTGCCCGCGGGAGGCGCCGGACGTTTGGGAGACCGTGTCATGGCCCCCGCCGATACCGATAGCAATCTCCTCTTCGGTTTGCTCGCCTTTCTCGATGCGCGTGATCTGAAGACATCGTTGGCGGCGCGGTGGGCGCGAAACGTGTGAGTTTGAGGGAGTTCCTGAGCAGAGCGTTCCCATGAATCCTCCTTCTGAACTCGCGTTCCTCGCCGCTGAATCAGTGCATCTCGGTGATCTCAACCGGTCTCGAGATCTCTGCCGTCAAGCCCTAGAGCAGCATCCCGACGACGCCCAGCTCTGGGCTAGCCTGGGCCGAATTTGTTGCGCTCTCGGCCAGGAAGACGAGGCACTACTCTGCTACGGGCGCGCTGCCCATTTGCGGCCCGATGATCCCGACCTACTTTGCGAGCTGGGGATCATGCGGATGCAACGAGGCGAGGTGGCGGAGGCCGTCACCCTCTATCAGCAAGCGCTCCACCTTCGGCCGGACTTTGTCATCGCGCAGAACGACCTTGGACTGGCGCTATTGAGCCAGGGTCGGGCCGCGGAGGCCAGGCTGTATTTCCAGCAGGTGCTTTCCCTGCGGCCCGATCTGGCCGCGGTGCATAACAACCTCGGACTTGCCCTGCTGAACCTTGGCCAGCCGCAGCAGGCCGTGCCACAGTTCCAAGAGGCGATTCGCCTCGAGCCGGACCTGGCTGATGCTCATAACAACCTCGGCCTGGCGCTGGATATCGAGGGGAAGCCGGACGATTCCTTCGCCTGTTATGAGCGCGCTGTGCAGGTCGATCCCGATCATTTGGGAGCCCTCACGAATCTGGGCACCGCCTTAAAGGACAAGGGGCGCGTGGGGGAGGCGATCGCCTGCTACCGCAAGGTCTTGACCCTCCGGCCGAGCGATGCTCCTGCCCACAGCAACCTCTTGTTGGCGATGCAGTATCAACCTAGCGTAGAGCCTCGTGAGATACTCGCCGAGGCGAGGCGCTACGCTCAAGCGCACGCCGACTTGCTCGCCCAGCCTCCCGAGCCGGGCTCGACCTCGGCCATGTCAGGGCGTGTGCGAGTCGGGTACGTCTCACCCGACTACCGGGAGCATCCGGTAACTTTCTTCCTGGAGCCGATCCTCGCTGCCCATGACCACGAGCAATTCGAGATCTTCTGCTACGCCGACGTGCCGCAACCTGATGCCGTAACCCAACGCCTCCAAGGGTACGCGGATTCTTGGCGCTCGCTGGTCGGCTTGTCCGACGCCGAGGCCGCCGAGGTGATTCGCGAGGACGAAATCTCGATTCTGATCGACTTGGCGGGCCATACCGCGGGAAACCGCCTACTGGCCCTCGCGCGGAAGCCGGCGCCCATCCAGGTGTCGTACTTAGGCTACTTGGGAACAACGGGCCTTGCGGCGATAGACTATTACCTCACGGACGATCATGCCGATCCCACCGGCGTGACCGATGAGCATTACCAGGAACAGCTGATCCGCTTGCCCGGATGCGGGTTCTGCTACCGCCCGGGCCCCACACCTGAGATCAGCCCCGAGCCGCCGGCACTGAGATCCGGCCATCTCACCTTCGGATGCTTGAACAATCCGACCAAGCTGACGGAGGAGGTTCTCTTCCTCTGGTCCAGGGTCATGGCATTCGTTCCCGGTTCCCAGCTCTTCTTGGCCAGCGGCGGGAGCGAACTCGTGGAGGAGCGGATCCGGAGCGGCCTCGGTCGGCTCGGCATCTCCATCGGCCGGCTGCGTTTCGCCGGTCGATCGGCGAGCCGACTCGATTACCTGAAACTCTACTACAGTATTGATATCGCCCTTGATCCTTTTCCGTATAATGGGGTGACGACTACGTGCGACGCCCTGTGGATGGGAGTTCCCGTGATCAGCCTGACAGGCGTGACAAACGTCTCCCGCCAGGGAGTTCGGTTCTTGCGGAATGTCGACCTGGCTCAGCTGCTTGCCAGCTCGCCTGGAGACTACGTTCGGATAGCGGCCGACCTGGCAAGAAACCTGCCCAAATTGACTGCCTTACACGGCGACCTTCGCGGGCGAATGAGTCGCTCGCCGCTCCTGGACTCCAAGCGACTGACCCGCGATCTGGAAGCGGCCTATCTCACCGTGCGCAGAAAGGTATCGGCGTTAATCGATCCGTCAGGGACCTTTAGCGACGATATTGTCCAGAGCGACGAAGTCATTCGTGCTGTTCCTGACATCCACGATGATCGTATCGACGCCCGTGAAAGTGTGGATGGCGCCCCCGTTCCATTGTGCCTGAACCATCTGACTTTGGTTCCAGCTCTCGATTGCCGCGGTGCTGATCTTCGGTGCCGTGACGGTGATAGTCAAAAGTGAGCCGGTCTGGACGGCGGCACCACTGGTTCTGAAGCGGCTAAGGCCATGGACGTGATGAGAAGCGGCCTTCGCCAAACTTGTCGCGGTCGGTGCGCTTCCGACGGCCAGCGCGGTCGAGTTACCAAGATTGATCATGATTTCATCGTGCCGCGAACGTGCCGCCTGAACGAGGATCGCCTGGACCCCCGTGATTTCGTTCGGGGCGCGTCCATTCCATTCGACCGCACTTGGGGCGGAGCCCTGATCCGAGATATTCACGGTATTCGACGTCCGCTGGCCAACTCCGACGGTCAGAGCCGTTCCGCTTTGCATCAAGGCACCACCGGTTCTGGGCAAACGAGCGAAAGTCGGAAAAATAATGGTGGAGCCGCCTGGGAAGGCCACCTGCCGAGACAAGAGCAGGCGGCTCTCCAGCGAATTCAGGTCCGGAGCGAACTTCCTCGAGGCGGCGGGCGATTGACTGGATGGTTGGTCGCTCATGGAAACTCCCCGCAAAGTCGTCGATCAAGGCAATGCAGACTCACGCGTAGGTACGCAGCACCGAGGGCGCGGCCGCATCTGACAAGACCTCGAGGCCGTTAGACAGGGAAGCGGTCCCTGATCTCTGGCCCGGCGGTGTTCGGACATGTCGCGCGCATTCGGCCAGCCCACCCAATATGAACTATCGCGCCTCCGGCGCCGAGGGGCACCCTTTTTTTCCGGGAAAGAAAAAGGACATCACTGAAGAAGACTCGCCTAACCTCTACTACTATTTATAAAGAATTTACATGTCTATATTTAATGTTGGATTCTCTCCGGAACGGTTGATATCAGTGAGGTCCCTTTTCCCCTCCCCGCGGAAATTCGGCATCGACAGTGAGCGTCGGTGCTGGACATGCTTGAGCGGCAGTTGCCGAGCTGCCGCTCGACTCCCGCACGGCATTCAGGGTGGTGGCGCGGTCTTCTTCTTGCTCAAACGTGGAGACATCGATTTTGTAGTAGCTGCCAGGATGTACGCGCGGTTCCGCCACGAATCCATCCGGCAACCTGGGGGCGAGTTCTTCAACCTCGGCCCATCGACTGGTGCACCGACACATCCTCTTCGCGGTGAGTCATGCGGGCATACTTGATGGACCCGCGCGTCCAAGTCGACGAGGCCCACTTCGGACTTGACGCATAAGTGTTTGCTTACGTACATTGACAGCATGGTGGTGGCTCCCGATCGCGAGCCGGATGGCGGCGTCGATGGCGCCGGAGCCAGCGGAGATCGCGGTTATGTGGACTGCCCCCCCATATGGAGCGAACACCAATGAAGATCAAGCTGACTAGTGTGTACGTGGACGATCAGGAGAAGGCTCTGCGCTTCTACACGGAAGTGCTGGGCTTTGCCAAGAAGGCAGATTTCAGCCACGGGCCGTTTCGCTGGCTGACGGTAGCCTCACCCGAAGAGCCGGACGGGACCGAGTTGCAGCTCGCGCTCAACGACAACCCGGCGGCCAAGGCCTATCAGCACGCCATATTTCAGCAGGGCCAGCCCGCCGCCATGTTCTACACCGACGACGTCAAGGCCGAGTACGAGCGCATCAAAGCCCGCGGCGCCGAGTTCACCATGCCGCTTACCGAGGTGCCTGGCGCGACCATCGCCAAGCTGAACGACACCTGCGGCAACCTCATTCAAATCACGCAGCTGGCGCCTGGTAGGCCTGGCGTTCAGCAGGATGGCTGCAGCATGGTGGTGACTCCCGGTCGCGAGCCCGATGTCTTGGATGCGGAAACGGTGTCAGGAACCAAAACGTCATTTTCTTGCTGGAAGGTAGCGCACTCGATTCCTGGCACCTTATCCGCCCTCTGACACCTTCTCCGCCCTCAATCGCTCGGGGGAGCCCGGACCGCCAGCCGGGCCGACCCGCCCGGTACGGGCACCCGCCGCATCTGGGCCGGCCCCGCCCCGTGGTCGGCGAAAGCGCATGACGCCGAAGACCGAGCCGGCCAGGTCCACAGATCTCGGGAGGATGTCGGCGCGGCCGGGATCTTGGATGCGGTCCGGTTCAGGCGACCGGCGGGATGGGGGAGCCGTCGGGCACCCAGCCGCCGTGGAAGCCATAGGGGACGCGGACCGGCAGGCGGATGGTCGCGACCGGATCGCCGCCGAAGTCGCGCGCGTTGAGGATCACGACGTCGCTCCGATAGCGGCCGGCGTCGTAGACGTACGACAGGAGCTAGCCGTCGTCCTCGGCGCCGGAGTCGGGCGCGGGACGAAGACCGGCTCGGCCGTGACGCGCCCGGGGCCGTAGTCGTTGACCTCGGACGACTGCCGCTCCAGGTCGTGCTTGATGGCCGGGCCGGCGTCGGCGTCCGGGCGCCGCAGCGATGTGTCTCCATGGGGGCGCGCCGTGATACTCGATCGCGCGGTGTATCCTTATCGATAGGGCCGACCGGCGAAGGTGCCATTGATGCGCGGGAATTCCGGGCCGCGCGCGTCGTGGATCGCCTCGACGAGCCGGCCGCACGAACGGTCGAGCGTCCACCGCACCAGCGCCGGCAGCCCCTCCCCGGGCCCCGCGTGCTCGTCCGCGAACATCCGCGGGTGGCGGACGACGTCGACGATCGTCCGATCGCCGTCGTCGTAGGCGTTGAGGAGGTGGAAGACGAAACAGCGCGGGGCCTCGAACCATCGCAGCCGCCCCACGACGCCGTCGCGCGGCAAGAGCCCGACCCGAGCGGCCTTCCGCTCGTCCCAGAGCCAGGGCCAGCCCGTCCGCGCCGCCTCGGGCTGGAAGATAACCGGCAGGTCGAGGACGACGATGCTCGAAGCCATGAAGGCGACGTCGTGGATCATCGGCGTCTCCGGCAGGTCGATCCGCGCCTCGGTGGAGGCGCGGCCCGCCGCGTCGAGGGTGAGGTACCGCACGGGCAGGCCCGGCTCGTAGACGATCGCGTGCTGCACCCCCGTCGCCGGATCGTACCGGGGATGCGCCGCGAAGCCGGCCTCCAGCGTGCCGCCGAAGTCTGAGCGGGCGACGCTCTCCAGGCCCTCGTCGGGCTCGACCGGCAAGTTGCCGGCCTCGACCAGCGCGTAGAGCTTGCCGGCCGCGGTGGTGAAGTGGGTATTGACCTCGCCGTCTCGACGGCCGGCGCCCGGGCCGGGGATCGGGGCGCGGCCGAGGGCCTCGGCGGCCTTCGCGCGAGCACGAACCGGCTGCGATACCACTCGGCGCGGCCCCCCCGCAGCCGCAGTCCGTGCGCCATGCCGGTGCCGAGGAACCAGTGGAACCGCAGCGGGTCGACCAGCCCGATCGGGTTCGGGCCGATCCGGAGGAATCGCCCGTGCAGCCCCTCGGGGATCCTCGTTTCGTCTTGCGCGCGTCGATCCGACATCCACGAGGAAGCCTCTGTCAAGACCGGAACAAGACGATCACGGGACTACCCATACATCCATTCGGCATCATCCGCGAAAGCGGAGCGCCATGAAAGAGTATGCGGTTGCTCCCATTCACACCAGCGGCGTCGCAATGCGCCATGTCGGACCCCGGGATGCAACCTCAATGCCGCTCTCGATCTCGACGTGAAACCTCGAAACACTCGCTGGCTTATATGAATCTCTATTCTGGCGAGGCCGCGCTCGGCCACTTGGCCAGGGCCAGATTCTCTCCCGAAACGGTTCCTCGCTTCAGCATGGCACATCACCCTCACCAGGTAATAGGCGGTCGTTTTAGCTCTGGCGGTGCGCGGATGACGAAATCCCTCAAGCAGTTCCATCAGGCTCAAGGCCGCTTCCATACTCCAACCTTCAGAAGCCACTGATCATCGGATACCGATGACCTGAACTCGTAATGCGGTTTGTATTCGATCAAGAGCAAAAGTTCTGCCGGTCTGGATTACTGAGGGCCAAGAAAGCAAGAAACCAACTCGCCGGGCTCAGATTCCCGTCCCGGCAGGTCCAAGCACAAGGGCTGAGCCGGCGGCGATTGCCTTCTCACCGCGCGGAAGAAAGCGTGATGTAATTGAGCCCGCTTGTTGTTATTGCTTATCAAGCTTGGCAATCACGGCCTTCGGGTTTGCTTTCACTTCATCCTCGCAGCTTTTGCAACAAAGGTAGAACGATCGTCCCTCCGCGGTGACCTTTACCGGCGCACCCATATTTCCCAGATGCTCGCCGCTGACAGGACAGACGGCCTGCTTGAGTGCGAGCTCCTGTTCGGCCGCGGGTAGAGTCTTGATCTTGGCCATCTCGGCATCGGTGAGTTTGACGGGCGTGGCATCGCTGCGTGAGGTGTCGGTCTTGGGGCCCTCCAGGGAAGGTGCATCGGCCTTGCTCGAATCATCGTGTGACGGGGCCGGGGTGGCCGACGTGCCCGGTTTGGGAGCAGAAGCAGAGTCCGCGGCCAAGTTGCCACCGGACGTATTGACTTTGTTGACAGTGGGACTGGTCGGTCCGGCTGCACCGGCAGTGCCCGCGGCCGGAGAGCCTGAATCCTCACCCGCGCAGCCGCAAATTCCTAGCACCAGCGCCGGCACCCACAGGCAACGTCTCTTTTCCATCAGCGGACCTCTCGATGTTATGAGGAGCCAAGCGTCCACCACTTCAGTGGTGGATCGAAAAAGTTATTCTAATGCTCCCTCGCGCGGTCCGCCAAGCCGGGGCCGCTGCGTCCAGGTCGCTGTCGAAGCAGGCGGTCGGGCAAATGGTGTACTGCAATGAAGGCGTTGGCTTGGAGTCGATCCCTCACTCTCTGACGTCAAGTTCAGTACTCGGGGTCTCGGGAATCCCCTTGTAGATTCGGCGATTCTCCAGTGCGTAGACGCGGTCGGTGAAGCCGTCGCTCGTGGTGGAGTTCGTCCGCTCCCTGGCCACGATGTTGATCTTCGCGTCCAGATCGTCGATGTAAGAGACCAGCAAGGCTTCCAAAGTTTGGGGAAGGATCGGCGCACCGAACTCATACTTGCCGTGATGCGACAGAATCGCGTGCTCCAAAAGCAAGAGCGTCTCCTCGGGGAAGCCCTCGATCCTGCCTGCTGCTTCGCGAACCAGGTCGCGACCCATCATCACGTGACCGACGAGACAACCTTCCTTCGTGTACTTGGCCTCAACCGGGTGATAACGCAGCTCGCGGAGCTTGCCGATATCATGCAGAATCGCGGCGGCCACCACGATGCCCTTGTTGAGCGGCGGGTCGAGATAATCGTAGTATTCCGCGTAGTGATCGACCAGCAGCCCGGCCACCCTGGTCATGCTCCAGACATGCTCCAGCAGACCCGAGGTATAGGGGTGGTGCAGTTTTTGAGCCGCCGGCATCCGCGCGAACGCATCTTGGTGGTCACGGAGAATCGTCTGCACGAGCTGGCGTAGGTGGGGCTCGTCAATGTACCTATCGACCCGGGTGAGGATCGACGCCATCAGCCTGTCGGGCTCGTAGCGGCTGCTTTCAACCAGATCGAAGAAATCATATCCGTCGGCCTCGTCGTCGCCCGTGGCCGGGCGAATTCCCAACAGTTCGATTTGCATCCCGTACCGCAGGTCGTGCTTGCCTCGAACCTCGAGCCTGTACGCCTCGCCCTCGGCCCATGAATCCGCGCTCTGAAAGAGAGGGTGGTCGTGCCAGAGCATCGACTCGTACTGCATTCGCTTGTCACGGAAGAAACACCTCAGGAACGGATGGTTGCGCGCGGTCATCCCCCGGGTCTTCTTGACCAGCGCCGCGAAGCAGACCGCCTCTTGCCCGTCTACCAGGTCTGAGAGCCTGATCACCACTCTCCCCGTCGCTGTCGCTTGCATCTGACCCTCCCACCCCGAAAGGCGATTCCAGCAGGCAGTCGTCGCATGTCTAGTAGTTACAGTTTACAACATCGAGGCGTAATTCCATCACTTTGTCCAGAGATCGAGTTTGGCTCAAGGACGATTCTGCCCCATACCCGCGCCGCGTCCGGCACGGTATTTTCGTCAGGAGGAGTCTGGACGAGATCGCCGCACCGGGCTGGCCAAGCTGTCCGATCCTCTGTTTTGACAGGATGTTAGCGTTCATGAGCACGACACCGCGAGGAAACCGAGCGACCCGCGACACCGTTGGAAAGCTGGAACCGCCGCCGCCATTTCGAGAACTTGCCGCGCGCAAGTGGGACGCCATTGTGGTGGGCGCGGGCCACAATGGACTGGCTTGCGCCGCCTACCTGGCTAGATCGGGCCAACAGGTATTGGTGCTAGAGTCCCGTCAGCGAGTCGGAGGGGCATGCACAGTCGTCGAGCCCTGGCCGGGCTTCCAAATTTCGCCCTGCGCGTACTTGGTCGGGCTTCTGCACCCCCTTGTGATCGACGAATTGGAGATGCCCTCATATGGCTTTGCGTGGTTCCCCGCGACGGCCGGCTTGTTCGTGCCCTTCGAGGACGGCAGCAGCATACAGCTTTGGGACGACGAGCGAACGTTGTGAAGCCGAGATTCGCCGGCTCTCAGCGGTAGACGTCGACGGCTGGCGAGATTTCTGCTCGGTCAAGTCCCGGCTGCGAGACGCGCTTCGGCCCTCGGGCGAAGGCGACATCTGGGTTGGCAGGGCTCCTACCCTCGACGAGATCGAGGAGAAGCTCGGCGGCGACACCGAGGCCCGCCACCTGCTCTTCGAGTGGTCGATGGTGGAATGTGTCGAGAATTACTTTCAGGACGAGCGGCTGCAACAGGCCTACCTGGGCCAGGGGGTGATTGGAACAAATGCTAGCCCCCATGACCCGGGGACGGCATCAATTCATTTCCACCACCAATCCGGTCGGCTAGGTGGGAATCCTGGAATGTGGGGATATGTCAAGGGTGGGATGGGAATGGTCTCGTTCATACTTTGCGACATCGCGCGTGATCTGGGGGCGGTTGTCGCCACTGGCGTACCGGTGGCCCGGATCATTCCCGGACGGGGTATTGAACTTGAAGGGGGCGACCGGATTGAAGCCCGCAACGTGATTTCCAATGCCGACCCGCAGTCGACATTGAAGCTGCTAGGCGACGCGGCAGATCCAGCCTGGAAAGCGCGAGTCGAGCAAATTCCCCAGGTCGGTTGCACGGTAAAGCTGAACGTCATGCTCAAGCAGTTGCCCAGCTTCAAGGCCCGCCCGGGGGCGTTCATGGATCATCACAAAGGGCAAATCAACACACCGCTTTCCAAGGACGACTGGGCCGCCGGGTTCAGCGCCGCGCGTGCAGGCCACTTGCATTCCCAACTCTGGACCGAGCTCTACTTCCAGACAGTGCACGACCCCTCGGTAGCTCCATCCGGCCTGCACACGATGAGCGTCTTCGCCCAGTATGTGCCGTACACTTTCGCCGAGGGCACGTGGGATAGCCGCCGGGAAGAGGTCCAGCATCTGGCGATCCGCTCAATCGGACGCTTTTGTGATAACTTTGCGGATTCCATTCAGGAAGTCCAGGTGCTGGGACCGCCGGACATCGAGAAGGAAGTGGGCCTGACTGGAGGACATATCTTTCAGGGAGAGTGCCTCCCGCCCTACATGTGGGAGAAGCGGCTTGCAGCCCGCACGCCGATGCCTGGAGTCTTTCTGTGCGGAGCGTGCACACATCCCGGCGGCAGCGTGATCGGGATCAACGGACGAAATGCCGCGATGGAAGTGCTGGGAGCACCGGCCAGGGTCAGTGCGCAGTAATGGAGGTATTTGGGACTTGCGCAGGCAAGGCGGGTAGCCATCGGGCTGGAGGCTGCCAGTCCCGCTCCAGGTCCTCAAGGTGACAGTTAAGGTAGAGATTGAAAGAGCGGCCCCAGAAGAGGTCGCTGGGGTAAGTCGCGGTCGGCCTCGCGGTGGTCCGGTTCACGATTCCGGCCGCGACACAACACTCCATGACCAGCTCAGAGCAAAACCACCGAGGCCGGTCGCCGCGGGGCTCGCCGACAAACCAGGTCTTGATAGGACCGCGGGCGCGAGCGGTGTCAATTGTCCGAACCACCGCGCCAGCGCGAACGGCTTGCCGTTCTGCGCACAGGCAAAGGCGGTCAACCGCGCCGACTGGTCGAGGCTGAGGGGAACTTTGCGCCGGCGTATCCAGACCCGGTCTCCGAGCGCGGCGTGCTGGGACATATGCTGGTACGGATCCATCATCTCCACCTGCACCTTGTCAAACGGCCCGGCCTCGATCACCCGCAGCCTGCCATCGGGCAGAGCGACAATGATTCCCGAATGATGCACGCCGTTGGCGCCTGCGATCAGGTGGCCCCATCGGAACCAGAGCCTCTGGTCGCTCGCCAAGAAGATGTCTCCGGCCTGGGGGACGTAGGTCTCGATCGGCCCGCGCAGCACCCAGTCTCGAGCGTACGCGGGCTGGCACACGTACGACCCCGTTACCGGAATTTGCGCGAACAGACAGGGAACAAGGATTCCCAGGAACGCCAGGCCCATCCGTGAGACCCCGGTTTGTGTAAGGTAGAAAGGGTTCAAGCATTTTATTCGGCCTCGCCGCAAAACTTCTTGACGGGCCCGGAAGTGCCGAGCTCGAGCATGAGGGCCGTCGGTGGTCTCCTGCGCGGGTCGCGCGGGGTATTCCGGATCTGAGGGCTGGAGCCGATGCTGAATCTACGCGTCCTCGATCTGGATGGCAGCCTGACTGGTCAGTCCGGTCGTCTTCCCCCCGGCGGCAGCCTGGGTACCAGCGCGGATGTGGGGGCCGCGGATTCGCCTTGCCTGCACATTCGCAACCTTCGATCTCTTCAGGCGCTGGCTTGACCATGCGCTCGGGACCGCTGCTCCGGGCATCACCTTTTATGGTTCGGGTGACTTCCACCACGTTTCACTCGCACTCCTGGAGCGGTTGGCCATGCCGTTCAACCTGCTGGTGCTCGACAAGCATCCGGACTGGATGCGGGGCATCCCTTTTTTGCACTGCGGAACCTGGCTACGCCATGCGCTGCAGCTGCCGACGCTCAACCGGGTGATCCACTGCGGGGGAGATCTCGATTTCGACAACGCGTACCGCTGGCTGGCCCCCTGGCGCGAGATCAAGACCGGCCGCGTTGTGGTATTTCCCGCGCGGAGGCAATTCGTTAGCGGTCGCTGGGCCCGGCTCAGCGTCCACCCACTCTTGAGGGAGGGCGATTCTTTGACCAGCTCGTTGAGCCAGGCTCTGCGGCCGATTCGTGACGAGCTGCGCCGGCTTCCGCTTTATATCTCCGTCGACAAGGATGTTTTGTCCGCCGATGATGCCGCCGTGAACTGGGACTCGGGCCAGCTCCACCTGCCGGACGCCGTGACGATTATCGAGACCTTCCTGGCGGCGGCCGACGGTCGCATGGTTGGGGCGGATGTCCTGGGCGATTGGTCACCGGTCCAGCTTGGCCACTGGCTGAATCGACTCTGCGACCGGCTCGACCATCCCAGCCCCATCCATGATCCGAACGAGGCCGCCATACGGAACGGCAGCGCCAACGAGGCTTTGCTTCGTGTTCTGCATTCGGGTCATTTAGTGAGAGGTTGAGTACCGGAACACCGAACCACATTATCCCCCGCCAAGGACTGGCAGGAAATGCACCTCACTGTCGGGTCCGACGGCTGCGCGCGCAGCCCCGCGCGGTCATGACGTGGTCGACGGAAACCTGAACGCCGGGGGCTAGCGCATCGCCGCGACAGAGACGGGTCTTCAGGCCCGGGTATCGCGACTCCAGTGCGTCGACCACCTCGCGGACGGTGCTACCGTCGACGGTCAGCTCGGCATTGCCCGACGTCAGATCGCGAAGCGGACTGGGTATGAAGACAACGGGCATAGGGTCGACCTTCGTTCAGGACTTCTCGGACAGCGCCTTCCAGAGAGCAGGGGGCGAGATGGGCAGCTCGGTCAGGCGCACGCCGGCGGCCCTGTGAATCGCATTGGCGATCGTGGCGGGGGGAGCGACGATCGGCGTCTCGCCAACGCCGCGCACGCCGAACGGGTGCGATGGATTGGGCACCTCGACGATGATCGTCTCGATCATTGGTACGTCGAGGCAAGTCGGCATGCGATAGTCCAGGAAGCTGGCGTTGCGCATGTGGTCGTTACTGTCGAAGAAGTATTCTTCGTTCAGGGCCCAGCCGATGCCCTGGACGGCGCCGCCTTGCATCTGGCCTTCCACATAACTGGGATGGACGGCCTTGCCAGCATCCTGAATAGCCGTGTAGCGCAGGACCGTCACCTTGCCGGTCTCGACATCGACCTCGACGTCCGCGATGTGCACACCGAATGCATTGGTCGAGCCCTCCGGGGAGACCGATGAGCGGCCCACGACCGGATCAAGGCTGAGCTCGGAGATCTTCCCCGCCAGTTCCTTGAATGTCAGCGACTGGCCATTGCGAGTGTAGACGCCGTCTTGCACTCGAACGGCCGCCGGCTCGCACTCCCAGATCGCCGCCGCGCGCATCTTCATCTGCTCCTCCAGGTCCAGGCCGAGATGGTATGCGGCCAGCCCGGTGGCGAATGTTGTGCGGCTGCCGCCTGTCAGGAACGTGAAGCCGACAGAGTCTGTGTCGCCCACCTGCGGCAAAACGTCGGCTGCCCCGATGCCCAGCGTCTCGGCCAGTTGCATGGCGATGCTGGTGCGGGTGCCGCCGATATCGGTCGAGCCTTCGATGAGGGTCACCGTGCCGTCGCCGTTGACGCTCCCCGAACAACTCGACGCCAGGCCGATGTTGAACCAGAACCCGGCCGCGACTCCCCGGCCGCGATTCGCCCCGGTGAGGGGTGTATTCCAGTGCTGGCAATTCCTCGCCGCCTGCAGGCATTCGACCAGGCCCACCCGGGGATAGACCGGGCCATCCACCCGCCGCGTTCCCTCATGGGCTGCATTCTTGAGCCGAAACTCAATCGGGTCCAGACCTAGCTTCTCGGCCAGTTCATCGATCACCTGCTCACAGGCAAAGGCGGCCTGGGTTGCACCGGGAGCGCGATAGGCCTGGGTCTTGGGCTTGTTGTCGACCACGTCAAAGCCATCGACCCGGGCGTTGGGCAAATCATAACAACTGAAGATGCACATGCAGCCGGGAGCGATCACCCCGCCCGGAAAGGCGCCGCAGTCGTATGCCAGCCACGCCTCACCGGCCGTCAGGATGCCATCCTTGGTCGCACCGAGCTTGACGCGCACGAAGGAACCGGGTGTCGGTCCAGTCGCCTCGAAGACCTCGTTACGCTGCATCACCAGCTTCACGGGCCGGCCGCACTTGCGGCTCAGGAGTGCCGCCACAGGTTCGAGGTAGACGGCGATCTTGCCCCCAAACCCACCGCCGATTTCACAGGGCACGATCAAGCATTGCGACACGGGGATGTCGAGCAGTTGGGCGACTTGCTGTCGGCAGTTGAACGCGCCTTGCGTCGATGCCCAGATCTTCAGACGGTTGTCTTCGTTCCAGAGAGCGACTGTTGCGTGCGGCTCAATGTAACCTTGGTGGACGCTGGCCGTACGAAATTCGCGCTCAACCACGAAGTCTGCCTGCTGGAAACCCTCGGCGATGTTCCCCTTCTCGAACTGAAGGTGAAGCGCGACGTTGGTGGGGCGGTCGCCCTTCTTGCCCATGAAGTCGGTGCGCACATCCGCGTGCAAGAGCGGCGCATCGTCCCGCATCGCATCGAGGACCCATGTGACGCTGGGCAGCACCTCATACTCCACCTTGATATGCGCCGCCGCCTCTTCCGCCAGGTGGGAGTTCGCAGCAGCCACGGCCGCGACGGGATGGCCCTTGTAAAGCACCTTACCCATCGCCAGGCAATTCGCGGCCATGTGAGCGAGGTTTACCGGCCCGCCTTCCCCCATGACCTCGGTACGGTTTTCCAGGTTGGGGAAGTCGGCCGACGTGACCACGCCCAGTACGCCGGGCATTTTCTCCGCCGCGCTCAAGTCGATCGACTTGATACGGGCATGGGCGTGTGGGCTGCGCACGATCTGGCCGTGCGCATGTTGGGCAACTGCACATCGGCGGCGTAGATCGCCTTGCCGGTCACCTTGTCGGCGCCGTCGTGCCGCACCGGTCGCTTGCCCAGAACCCGGTAACTCGTCTTGTCGAGAAACAGCTCATCGGCGTGAGACATGGCGTTTACCCCTGATACTCGCGCGATCCGGTTGCAGCGAGGTCACTCTCATGGTCTGTAGTTGAGCGGAGCCCCGTCGTCATTTCGCCGGCGACTGCAATTCTCGCGCGGCGGCCTGGACGGCCCTGACGATCTTGTCGTAGCCGGTGCACCGGCAAAGGTTGTTGGCCAGGTTGAAACGAATGTCGTGCTCCGTGGGCTCAGGGTTGTGGTCAAGCAGTGCCTTGGCGGCGACCAGGAAGCCAGGCGTGCAGACCCCGCACTGCAGTGCCGCGCCCTCCAGGAAACACTTCTGGATGGGATGCAGATGACCGTGATCGGCGAGTCCCTCGACAGTCTCGATGGTCGCGCCCTCCGACTCGACCGCAAGCACGAGGCAACTGTTGACGGGCAGTCCGCCAAAGATCACGGTGCAGGCGCCGCAGTTGCCATTGTTGCACCCCTCCTTGGCGCCCGTCAGCCGCAATGTGTCGCGGAGTGCTTCTAGCAAACTTTGCCGCGGCTCGCACAGGAACTCGACCGATTCATGATTCACGGTGGTGGTAACGTGCACCTTCTTGGACACTGTGATGGTTCTCCGGCGGAACGAGCCCGAACGTGGTCTTGGTGCGGAGCGGAATACGAAGTTTACCCCCGAGCACGCTGAACGGCCCGCGCCAGGGTCCGATGCGTCAGCACTCCGACCAAGTGCCTACGAAACTCGGGCGTCCCCCGCATGTCGCCAATTGGCGAGGCGACCTTTCTGGCGAGCACTCCTGCCCGCTCGAACGTTTCTTCCACGGCAGGCTTCCCCGCAAGCCACTGGCTGGCCTCGGCGGCGAAGAGCGGTGTGGGAGCGACGGCTCCCAGGCCAATCCGCGCCCTCTCGATCGTCGTCCCGTCGGCGCTCAGCTTGACCCACGACCCGGCCCCGACGACCGCGATGTCCATCTCGTTCCGTGGAATGAACCGCTCGTACGCTGAACCGCTCCGGGGGAGAGGCGGCGCGACGACGATCGTTGTCAGAATCTCTCCTTTCTGAAGTACATTCACCCCCGGAGCCGTGCAAAACGATTCCGCGGGAACCTCCCGCAGCCCCTTCGGGCTGGCGATCACGCATGACGCGCCCAGGGCGATTAGCGCTGGAATGGTGTCCGCCGCTGGCGAGGAATTGCAAAGATTGCCACCCACGCTGGCACGAGTCTGAATCTGCCACCCGCCAACAATGCGCGCGGCATCGGTCAGCGCGGGGTAAGCGACCGAGATCTCCGCATGCTTGAATATGCGGTAGCAGGGGACAGACGCTCCCAGCCGCAGCCCCAGCTCCGAGCTGTAATTCAGCTCCATGAGCTCTGGAATCTTTTTGATATTCACAACCAGTTCGGCGGTGCGGAGCCGCTCTCGCAACTGCACGATCAGGTCAGTCCCACCCGCCAGCACCCGCGCCGTTCCGGGAGCGCGCTGGAGCAGTGCCGTGGCCTCGGCCAGCGACGTCGGAGCCTCGTAATCGAAGTTCGTCACCTTGCACCCTCTAGAGATCGCCTCTCAAGCTGCATGCTCAACAGAAAAACGTACCCTCGCGGCCAAGGACCTGTCCAGTAGAATGAATTCAAGGCGTGGACCGCCCCTGAAGCGCTGTCATCGAGCTGCCGCGTCGTCGGTCGGCCCTGGGTTTGGGGGTGGCCGGGGCGGATCAGGACGTAAAGTGTTTTCTGCGTCCCCTCGAGCTCACTGGCAATCGGTCAGCGTCCAGTGGCCAATGCCCGCGATTCTCTTGCCACTCGCCACACTCTATTCTTCGTGGGAACCGCACCGCACCCCGCGGATGGCTTCGTTTGACATCTTTTCTCGCGTCTTGTCGCCGGAAGGAAAGATGTGCCGCTCGCCATCGCCCTGGTACGGTCGGGCTGCCCCGTCCGTTTACTCGCGCAGCAGGATTCCAATATTCACGCTCGTCGAATCACCAATGACAAGGTCGGAATCTTGTTCCACGATGTGACTCAGGATGGAATTGAGCGCCGGGTCGTAGAACGCCTCGATAGGGTACTTACCCTGCAGCGGGATGAGCAGGACCATTAGCGCCGTCCCCCACCAAGACTTGTGTTTCATCAGAGCTGTGAAATTCGGTCCGCCGCTCCAGCGGCGAGAGGATCGGGGGAGGTGAACCACGGAGATCACCAAGATCACGGAGAGAGATCAGAGAAGACTGTCGGAGAAATCCGAGACCAGCGGAGACGTCTCGATCAGCGAGGGAATCGAGACCCGCCGCTCGCCCAACCGCGGGTCTCGTTCGGCGAGTGTCTTCAGACCCCGCCGTTAGGCCGACCGCAGGCAGCCACGCACGTTCGGCGGACGGCAGGTCTCCAGGTGGCGCGCTGACGGTCGAGGAATGGGGAAGCCTACGGTCGCAGAGGACGGGCAGCTCAGGAAACCGTGAAAGTCAGAAAACCAGCGTTCATCTTCCACTCACCCTGATTGCTGGCCCTGCCCTCAGGCTTGTTTTCCGGTTCGGCCTTCGCTGCGTCTTGTGTGTACTCCTTCTCCGTGATCTCTGAGTTCTCCGTGGTTCAAGATCGTCTCCGAAACAGTCTGAGTTTGCTCCCGTTGGTCGATGCTCTATCTGGGCATGATCTGGTTGACGCGGGGGAAAAATGCAGCGATCTTCCTTGCGTTGATTTTTTTCAGAGCTATTCCTCGCCATGATCTCGTAAGCCACCTAGCCGTTCCGAGGACAACACCATCGACAGTGATCGCCGACGGGCAGATACCTGTCATGCCGCCTATGACCTCAGTCGTTCCGGCCATGGGATTCCACGAGATCGCCCGAAGCTGCATTCCGACGTACCTGACGACCAGCACGATCCCCGCGTCGTTCACGGCGACCGCTCGACCCCAGTCGCAGCCGAAGTCATCGCGAACATAATCCTCCACCAGATCGTCAGGCATCGGCTTCAGTTTTTGTCTTCGCGGCGGCTGTCAATCAAACGGCCCTTTTCTTTACTCTTGAGGCTAATGGTGTCGAGTACCACGACCGGCGAGACTCTCTATGTGAACGTCGACTGGACGAAGTTATCGTCCATCATCCCCGCGTTCAAGGATTGAACTTTAGCGGCGAGTCGTAATCAGCAAGTCCGGGAGCGATCCGCTTCGATCAGTAATAACAACCCTTCTCCGCCCACGACGACCCGAAGCACACGTAACCTTTGCGCTCAGCTTTCAGCCAGACGACGAACTTCCCATCGAAACGGCTGAAGACTAACGTGCGGTACGTCCCGGAAGGCCGAGGCCTGATCTTCTGGGCGTGGGGATCGGGGACGTCGTATTCCATTACCTGGGACGGCGTCCCGACGCGTGACTCTATGGCCGACTGGCTCCAGCCGATCATCCCGCCAGCTTGGTGCCAAGGAGGGATATGTACGTAGGAAACGTAGAATTTCAGGAGAAGGGCGGCGCCCATCACAAGCCCGATCAGGGTTGGCAGGCGGAATCGGACGCGCATGGGTGTCCTCTGGTGATTTCTTACTAACATGTATTCGGCTTCGTGGGAAGAATATTCAGCGTTTCATGCGGGCGTGTCGGTCGCCGGTGATCGACTTGCACCAGCGGGCGAAAGGTGGCCGGAGACAGTCGCCTAGCAATCGAGCATGGCGGGGTAAATCAAACGTCCGTTTTCTTGAAAGCTCCGGTGGTTTGGCGTCTTGATCTCAAAAAACCCACTTCCATATGCTGCGACAGGTTTCTTTACTCCAGCGGCGAGGGGGTGGAGCATGATCATCGGCTATGCGAGGGTTTCGACAACCGAGCAGAATCTTGACTTGCAGCGTGACGCCCTGAAGCGGGCGGGTTGCGAGAAGATCATCGAGGACACGGTCAGTGGTGGCAGGGTGCAACGCCCTCGCCTGGAGCGCGTGCACGATACGCTCCGATCTGGCGACGTGATGGCAGTCTGGCGGCTCGACCGGCTGGGGCGGTCGCTCAAGCACTTGATCGAGCTGATGGCCGAGCGGATCGGATTCCTGAGTGTCACCGAAACTATCGATACGACCACACCGGGCGGCAAGCTGGTGTTTCACATCTTTGGGGCGCTCGCGGAGTTTGAGCGAAACCTGATCCGCGAACGGACGTACGCGGGGCTAGCAGCCGCGACAGCACGCGGCAGGAAAGGCGGCAGGCGAAAAAGGCTTGGTGACAAGCAGCGTACCGTGGCCGTCGATCTGTACCGTCAGAAGAAACATACAATTGACGAAATCTGCAAGGCGGTCGGCATCTCAAGGCCGACGCTTTACGAGTTGCCACCGGTCTTGTGCACGAGGCATACCTTCGGCTGGTCGGGGACCTGGAGTTCGACGGGCGAAGTCACTTCTTCGCTGCTGCCGCCGAAGCGATGCGGCGAATTCTCGTCGAAATGGCCCGCCGCAAGGCTGCCCTGCGTCATGGCGGCGACCGACGGCGTGTGACTCTCGAGGAATCCCATCGCATCAGCGAGTCGCCGGAGGGATTGCTCGATCTCGATGACGCATTGACCCGCTTCGCTTCCGTGGAACCGGAGCAGGCAAAGCTGGTCGAGCTGCGCTTCTTCGCCGGGCAATCGGTGAACGAGGCAGCGGCAGTCCTCGGTATCTCGCCTGCTACGGCTCCCCGCCGGGCCGCCCGGACAGCTACATCTAGTTGCGCCGGCCAGATATCTACGCGCGAGCGACGAAGCAGGCCGAACCGTTCCATGGCCTCGAGTGTCAATAGGCGAGGATCTCCGGGGAAGTCACTGGCGCCTCCAACGTTCACGAGCCCTTCAATGCGCACCCGCCTTGTAAGGAGTCGAGTCGTGGGACTGCCCATGTACGTCGTTCATGCATTCACCGACCGGCCATTCGCCGGCAACCCGTTGCGCGACGCGGGCGAGCGTTATTGGTCGAGGGACCTGTTTGCTCGGGAGCAGGTCGTGTGAGCCGAACGTGCCCGCTCCGGGCCAGGGCACATCATCGATAGGGGGTTTCGATGGACAGGCATTTGATCGAGGAGTTCGAGGCGTGCGGAGCCCGGCTCCGCCAAGCGGTCGCCGGGCTGAGCCCAGAGGACTTGACCGCAAGACCGGGGCCGGGCGACTGGTCGATCCTCGAGTTGGTGATTCACTTGGCGGACAGCGATTCCATCGCGATCGACCGGATGAAGCGGATGCTGATCGAGGACAATCCTCCGCTGCTCTACGCCGACGAGACAGCGTATGTGCGGCTGCTGGCGTCGCACGAGCAGTCGCTGGAGGACGCGCTCACGCTGTTCGAGGTCGGGCGCCGCCAATTCGCCCGCGTGCTGCGGATCCTGCCGGACGAAGCGTTCGACCGACTCGGCACGCACAACCGCCGCGGGGTCCTGACGGTGGGTGGTTCCGTCAAGGACTACATCGATCACGTGGACCACCACCTGGCGTTCCTCCTCGAGAAGAGAGCCCGCCTCGAGAAGCTCCGACCCCAGCCACCCCATCCTGCGCCTCATGTGCAACGCGAGGGTGAGGTGCCCTAGGCCCCGAATCACGGGGCAAGTACCCGCTGATCCCGCGCCCAACACCTGACGACCCGGCGGGTTGTCGACTAGCCCTTCACGAGTCGAGGGCGGCAGACGGACAGGGAGCATCGATCCGCGAGGATAGTCCCGGGCCGCGGTGACCGATCGGCGCTTTGCGCGGATTCCTCGAGTTCCCGACGGGTGGTTTTTCCGCGACGCGGCTGACGCGCCGGCCAGGTCCCGCCGCCCCTCGATGGCTTTCGACGGTCATCGGGTCGTCGGCGAATCGACGGACGCGGAAGCCGCATCAGCTCGAACGCCGAGGGCTCGATAGAGATCGGACGAACGGAAGAGGATGCCGTCCTTGACGACCGTCTCGACGCGGCGGATGTCGCCGATCCGCTGGCTCGGGTCGCCGTCCACGACGATGAGGTCGGCGAGCTTCCCGGGGCCGATCGAACCCAGATCCTTCTCGCGGTGCATCACGGTCGCCGCACCCAGCGTCGCGATCCGCAGCACCTCGGCGGCCGGGAGCCCGGCCTCCACATAAAGCTCCAGCTCGCGGTGCAAGGAGAAGCCGGCCGTGTAGTCCGTCCCGGCCACCAGGGTGATCCCGGCTCGATGCAGCGCGACCAGCATTCGCAGCATCGCCTCGAACGTCGCGCGGTAGGGTTCGTCCATCCCCGGCGGGACCGGCAGGCCCCCCGCGAGGTAGGCTCGGCGCACCGTCGGCGGGAGCCGATCGGCCACGGCCGCCATCCCCCTCGCCATCGTGCCGGAGCGGTCGAGGTAGTTCGATTCGAAGACATTCAGGGTGGAGTCGATGACGATCTTGCGCTCCGCCAAAAGCGCGATGAACCGCCCCACTCGCTCCGATTTCAGGTCGACTTCGGCCAGATGCTGGGGGATCGCGGTGAATCGGGCCGGGGTGCGTGTGTCCTTGACCTTGTCGGCCATGAAGTTCAGGAACACGAAATTCATGTGTTGCAGCTCGTCGAATCCGAGCCTGATGACCTGCTCGGCGGTCATGAACGCCGGCACGTGGCCGCTGACCCGCATCCCGTGGCGGTGGGCTCGTTCGATGATCACCGGGACCAGCTCCGGCTTGATGGAGCTATAAATCTTGATCTGCTCGTAGCCCAGCGACTTGTAGCGGTCGACCGCCTTGATCGCCTCCCCGGGGCTGTCCACCAGCACCTTGGTCGGCCCCGCGTACGACCCGGGCCCGTCGACGATCCCGGCCAGGATCACGCGCGGGCCGATGGTGGTCCCCTCGTCATATCCCCGGTGCGCCTTGAGCAGCCGATCGGTGTCGTTGGCCAGGTCGCGGACCGAGGTGACCCCGGCCGCGAGGTACATCAGGGGCCTGGACTCGAAGTCGAGGTGGACGTGCATGTCCCACAGTCCGGGGAGGACCGACTTGCCGGCCGCGTCCACGACCTCGGCGTCCCGGGGATCGGGATGGTGCCGTCCGGACCGACCTGCGCGACGCGGTTGCCCGAGATCACGATCGTGGCCGGGGGGCTCATCTGGAGGCGTTCGGGCTCGAAGACCCGGGCATGGGTGATGACCAGAGGCCCCCGGGGTTTCCGCGCCAGTGCCTTTGCAAGCGACCGCTGGCGCTCGGAAGTACGCCGCGCCTGCAGCGGCGGTGAGGGCCGATGCCGAGTACTCCCACCCCGCGCGGATCGTCATGAACCGCTCCGCTCCCTCGGCGAAGAATCCGCCATCCTCATCGAGCCAGACCGGCTCCGGCGTGAAGCCGAGGCCCGTGATCTCGTACTGCGTCACCGTGCGCGACCGGCCCTTCGACGACAGGTGGAGCGTCCCGATCCGCTCGATCCGGGCCTCGCCGTCCGGAAGGAGGGCCAGCCTCCGCTCGGGCGCGGCGAGCAAGGCCCGTGCGAGCCAGCCGAGCTCGACCGGCACCGCCTCGAAGGTGACATAGAACGCCGGGGCGGACACGGCCCGGCTGCCCTGCTCGGCCGAACTCTTCCAATCCGCCTTGCGCCGCTCGATCGAGAACCGCTCCCGGACGGGCTTCTTCAAGTAATCATGCCCCTCGGTCTCGATCAGGGTCGGGATACCCGCTGCATCGAGGACCGCGCGTTGCGTGAGGCGAGGCCCCCGTCCCCTATCGTTGAACTCGAAGACCACGCGGCACTCGCCGTCGGCCGTCCTCCGGACCGTCTGGGTCCCGGAGGGGCGGCCTGCCGTGAGGACGGTGTAGTCGGCCACGTCTTCCCGAGCCACGCCGGGAATCGACTGTCGCTGCGGAGCTTGCGGCTCGGCGCCCCGGGCGAGCAGGGTGACGACGAAGGCGACGGCGCGAGCGATCGCCGACAGTGAGGCCATGGCTACCTCCGCGACGCGGGATGGTGAGTGTCCTCGAGAGCCGTCCCAGATTACCGCCCGTCGGAGGGAATTGGAAACGTCGGTTAGACATGGCACGTCGGTTGGCGCGCTCGCATCCCGCTGATCCGAACTCGTCCGCGGGGATTTCGATCTCGACACGCTGCCCGAGTTTCAGGGGTGTCGATTCGGCGAACGCGATCTTTACCTGCATGACCCGGCCTTCGATCAGCCGCCCGGGATCCTCCGAGCGGATGCTGCCGGGCACCACGGAGTCGGGGATCTCTTCCACCTTCGCGAGCCAGGACGCGCGGCTCGAAGCCTTCGGCCGTGATCCGGACCTCCGCGCCGAGGACGACCCGTCCCGAGTCGTACTCGTGAACCTCGGCCTCGATCCGGACGCGGTTCAGGTCGGCGATCGTGACGCGCTTCGCCACCACCTCGCCGGTCTCGCCGGGATGCGTGTGCCGGGCCGTGACGGTCGCCGTCACCGCATCGCCGAGGCGCACCGGGCCGACGACACCGAAGCATCGAGCCGGGGCGTTGCGCGTCGGTCGATCCGACCGAAGCAGGATAGGGCAGCAGGTAGAGGGCGACGCGTGGTTCAAATCCAGTCGCCCCGATTATTCTTAGAAATGAGCCCTTCGGCAAGTACGTCGAAGGGCTTTTCAGGGCACTTGACAGATTGAGCCTAGGGGAATAAGAAAAGCCTTGTCGGCATGGAAGTTCGATTTTCACCTGGAAATACATCATGGAGGAGTCGCATGGACGCGTTCACCGCAGGGAGTCTGCCTTCCTTTCTTGCCACAGTTCCCGATCCTCGCAGCCGTCATGGACGGCAGCATCCCCTGCCGGCCATCCTAACCGCTGTCTGCTGTGCTATTATGTGCGGCGCGAAGAGTTACGAGGCCATCGGTCAATGGGTGCAGGACCAGGACATTAAGCTGATGCACCGACTGGGTTTCACTCGCCGACCCCCCAAGGCCGGAGGGATCCGCAAGGTTCTGATCGCCTTGAACGTCAAGGCATTCGAGCAGGCCTTGACTCGGTGGGCCGAGGCGTTGTTGAGCCGGCCTATTGGCGCCGAGCCATCATTGCCTGAGGCCTTTGCTCTGGATGGAAAGTCCGCCCGAGGTAGCTTCGATGGCCTACAGAAAGCCGTGCACCTGCTCTCATTACTAGCCCATGAATCGGGTTTGACGCTCGCGCAAGCAGTTGTCCCTAACGGCGGCGAAGAGAAGACCAACGAGCACAAAGCCGCCCTCCGGTTGCTCAAGGATTTGGTGCTGGGAGGGCGCTTGGTCACCGGTGACGCCATGTTCTGTCAGCGTGATTTTTGTCAGCAGGTGATCGATGCCGGAGGCGACTACCTCGTGTTCGTCAAAGACAACCAACCAACGCTCCTTCACGACATCCAGATGGCCTTCGCCCCTCCTGCGGAAGGGGCTTTTTCCCCCTCGGCAGCAACGAATTTGGGATGAGGCCATGGACACGGCGACGACGCTCGACAAGGGACACGGTCGGCGCGAGCGTCGCACGTTGAAGGCGACAACTGCTCTCAACGAGTATCTGGACTGGCCCGGAGTTGCCCAGGTTGGACAGGTCGCGAGCGAGGTCGTGAAGGACGGCAAGACTACCCACGAAAACCGCTACTTCATCACCAGTGTCTCGAGGGCTGTCGGGGACGCAGGCCGGTTGCTCAAATGGGTCCGCGGGCACTGGTCGATCGAGAATCGCTCTCATTACGTACGCGACGTGACGATGAGTGAGGATTCCAGCCGGATCCGCAAGCGTTCCGGTCCCCAAGTGATGGCTGCGTTGCGAAATGCGACCATCAGCTTCCTGCGGACCACGGGCGCGACGAACATCGCCGAAGCACTCCGCCGCAATGCTTCACAAGTCGGCCAACTCTTCGCCATGCTGAGTATATTCAAACAGTGAGTGGCCCCGAAGGGCTTTTTCATTGTGAGGACGCGAATTACAGATCGACGAGCGTGTTCAAATGGCATTGCACGATGGTCGAAATCACAAGGAAAAGTGACGGAACTCCTTTGTTTGTTCGGCGAAACGTAGTTCAAATCCCGTCGCCTGTTTTGCGGAGGCAACTGTGTGAGCTTCCGACCCGACTCAACGAGCAGTGGGCCATGGACTTCATGCACGACAGCCTGGCGGATGGCACGACCTGACCCTGATCGATCTCTACTCCCGGGAATGCCTGGCCGCGATGGCGTGCCGCAGCTTCAGTGGTGCCGATGTCGCGAGCGTCCTCGCGGTCGTAGGCATTGATCGCGGTGCCTTGCCGAAGAAGATCCGCGTCGACAACGGGACCGAGTTCACCACCAAGGCTCTCGACCACTGGGCCTACTGGAATCACGTCGAGCTTGACTACAGCCGACCCGGCAAGCCGGCGGACAACGCCTTCATCGAAGCGTTCAACGGCACGCTCCGGCGAGAGTGCCTCTCACAGCATTGGTTCACGGACCTGGACGAGGTACAAGGGGTCCTCGTCCACTGGCGCGACGACTACAACAACCATCGGCCACACAGCGCGGTTCAGGCGCGCGGTCGCCGGCCCTGTACAGGGCCGGAGAAGCTGAAACCACGGACCGAAGCCAACTCGATGGCAGCGGCAAGTGAAAAAGGGACCACCTCTTCCGCATGGATTGTTCTTGGGGGGCAGGTCACGAGCGTCCGCCTTTTCGCAGGCATCGAGTCGACCTACCGCCGTTTCCACCTAACGACCGCGGTTCACCTGCAAGGACGCGTTTGAAGAACGATCGGCCTTCGCCCACGGCGCCCGCAGCCTTGTCAGGTGCAACCGCACGTTAGCCGGGGCGACGCTGCGATGCCGCACGATCGACCACCGACCCGCGGCCGGCGCGCGCGAACGGCACGAGATTGCGAGCGATGGCCTCGTCGATCAGGCGCGCGACCTCCGGACGAGCGAGTGTGGATGCGCCCTCCACGTGAATCCAGCGCGTCTGGCCGCCGGACCCCTGCAACAACTTCTCAGGATCCGGCAACCCCTTACCACGATTGAAGTAGAGCCGAACGCCGCCCGCGCTCCCGCGGATGGCAAGAACGCCCTCGTACCCGCGCTCGCTCGGCGAATAGCTGATGACGAAGCAGTCGCGATATTCATACACCACCTCATGGGAGGTGGGCATACGCTTTCGCAGCGACCGTCGCATGGCGCTTACGAGCCGTAGATGCGCGGCGCGAACTTGGCGATACCCGCACGCACCTGGGCTTCCGCAGATCGTCGCTCCGCCGCAGACTGGGTGCTGCCGGGGACCTCGACTTCGACCCGGACGGAACTGCGTCCGGAGGCTTCTTTCTTCACGCTCATGATGGCTCCTTGGGATTGGATTTCTGCTGCAGAGGGTGCGCCACGACCACCAGTCTCCCTTGAACACCGGGGAAAGAGGAACGCCGTCGCGCGGTCTCACTTTTTCCGCTTATACGTGATATTTACCATCGGCTGTTCCTTGCCGTCCTTGTCCACCATGAACAGGCTGAAGTTCACGGTATCGGCGTCTTTGATCTCTGTGATCGACTTGAACTTGGCCGTCTTGCCTTGTTGCCAGGGGCCTTCTCCTGTCATGGTCATGACTTTATTGTCCTTGTCCAAGTTGCCTTCCATGGTCCTGGGCGCTGTGGAGAAGGAGTCCACCCAAACGCTCCGGTACTTCTTCGTCGTCGAGTCGTAAGTATCCAGGCCCTTGCCCTGAAACTTCATGCCGCCGAATTCGCCTTCGAAGTCTCCAATCAGCCACAGCCCTCCCAGACCCATCTTGTAGGTCATCGTCCCGTTGCCGCTTTCCGTCTCTGCATCCCAGGTGCCCACCAGGCGCTTTAAATGGTCATGCTCCTTTCCTGGCTTCGACGGTTCCTGAGCCCGTGCCGAAGGTACCAGGTTTAAAAGGGCGACGCTTGTCAACGGCGCCCGAAGGAAAAGTGCCATGCGATTATCCTCTCTTCAGCCGGATGCCAACCCGGCCGGCTGAACCCTCAGCTGCGATCCCGGGAGGGCGATTCATACTATGGTCGAACCGACCAGGACGAAATCGACACGCGTAAGGAAATTTCTCAAAAAACTGGCAAAGGAGTCAATTCCTCGATTCGTGTCGCAAAAGGAAGCCGCCGTTGCCCCTCAAAAGTCCAAATCCCGTCGCCAGTCGCTTCCGCAACCAGTGGCGGGATTTGAGTTAGCGGTACACTCGGGGCGGCTGGATTTGAACCGAGTTCGAACACGTCCTTTGGCGCTACCGTGCCCGCACCGGTCACTTCGATGCAGGAGTCTGTTCGCGCGTCGGTCCGACGACACCTACGCGCGCTGTTCCTGCGCAGTGCGATGGGCGGCCGGTCGGCGGTGATAGCCCTGACGGGCTGTTAATCAAACCTATGTTTTCTTCACTACCGAGTCGTCGCTGGTGCCGATGCGGTTTTCCTTGCCTCTGGAAGTTCACAAACTTGGTAAAGAAGTCAAAGTAAATATTTATAAGAATCTGACTTATTTCTTTATCACAGGTTTGATCTCGACGGCGGGAGAGGCGAACCGATGGCGATCGCAGCGGATTACCTGGAGACCGTCATTGTGCGCACGTGAGGTGGATGCGAATCCACTTCGCTGGAAAAGCGAGGTCTGTGCATTTAACTCAACGCAAGTTAGGCTTCCGAGAGAGAATCAAAGTCGTAGAGGTCAAGAGTGGTGACTGGGGAATTGGTGGCAGTTCTCTTGCCGCTGAAGATGTGAAGGCGCTTGCGGCTGGCAAGTCCAAAGGTTGACACTTAGCGATGCGCTCGAGCAAACCCGGCCGTCGCAATGTGGCTGCAAGCCTGGCCATTCAGGCGCAGAGTCGCCAAGATTAGGTCGTTGGGGAGCAGAAACCGGACTGACAAGTCCGACGCGCCGATCCATCCGCTGAGTCATCGCCCGTTCTGACATTGATGGAGCAAATCATGAATCGCCGCCAATTCCTGGCCTCGGCTGCCGCCGCGGGATCGTTGACCCTGGACCCTCGGCAACTGCGAGGCGATCAGCAGAGTGATGGCCGCACCTTTGCCACGCCTGATGCGGCGCGTAAGTCGCCGCCAGAGCGATTGGGATACGTCGTTGGCGTCTATGCCGGCACAGCCATTAAAAAGCCCGATTATCTCGCGACCATCGACCTCGATCCCGCTTCGAACGACCTATTCGCAGGTCATCCATCGGCTGCCGATGCCCAACGTCGGCGACGAATTGCACCACTTCGGCTGGAACGCCTGCGCCAGTTGCCACGGCCATCGCGCCCGCCGGTATCTCGTCATCCCCGGACTTGTCTCGGGCCGCATCCACATCGTCGATACGGCGACTCCCGAGAACCCAAGCTGCACAAGGTCATCGAACCCGACGAGATCGTTCGTAAGACCAAGCTGACCGCGCCGCACACCGTCCACTGCCTGGCCGATGGCCGGATCATGATCTCGATGCTCGGCGACGACAAGCTCAACGGGCCGGGCGGCTTCCTGCTGCTCAATGACGAATTTCGAGGTCGCCGGCCGTTGGGAGGCGGACACCCGAGGGATGAATTTCAACTACGACTTCTGGTATCAGCCCCGGCACAACGTGATGGTCAGCAGCGAATGGGCCGCCCCGAGCACGACGCGGCCGGGATTCAAACTCGACGATGTCAAGGCCGGCAAGTACGGCCATCACTGCACTTCTGGGACTGGTCGAAAGCGCAAGATCGCCAAGAGCATCGACCTCGGCGAGAAGGGCATGATCCCGCTCGAGGTCCGCTTCCACCACAATCCAGACAGCACGCACGGCTTCGTCGGCGCGGCGCTCTCGAGCGTGATGTGGCACTACTTACAAGGACGGCGACGAGTGGAAGGCCGAGAAGGTGATCGAGGTCGAGGGGAAGGAGCTCAAGGGCTGGGACTTCCCGGTGCCGGGGCTTGATCAGCGATCTCGTCGTCTCGATGGACGACCGCTGGCTCTACTTCTCCAACTGGCTGCACGGCGACATCCGCCAGTACGACGTCAGCGACCCGGCGAAGCCCAAGCTGACGGGCCAGGTCTGGGTCGGCGGTCTGCTCGGGCAAGGCGCCCAAGATTCGCGGCAGACAGGTCACAGGCGGACCGCAGATGCTGCAACTCAGTCTCGACGGCAAGCGGCTCTACGTGACCGACTCGCTCTTCAGCAGCTGGGACAATCAGTTCTACCCGAACATCGCCAAGCAAGGTTCGCTCATGCTGCGGCTCGACGCCGACACCGAAAAGGGCGGCCTCGTGCTGAATAATGAGTTTTTCCTCGACTTCGGCAAGGAACCTGAAGGTCCTGCGCGGCCCACGAGATTCGCTTTCCGCTGGGCGATTCGACGTCCGACGTGTGGATGTGACTGCGCCTGGCCGCACCAGAAAAGGATGGTTGGAGTCTCGGGGACTTTCAAGGCTTCCACGCCGAATCAGCCGAGGGGCAGGTCACCGCGATCCCAGGCGGATCGTCTCCATCGGCGCCAGGCGCAAGGCGCGCCAGGCCGGGTAAAGACCGCCCAGGGCGCTCAGCGCCGTGGCCAGGCCAAGGCCAAGGGCCAGCAAGGCGGGCGTGAGCGTAAGTTGCAGGCCGTGCCCCAGAAACCTGTTGAGCACCGCCACTCCGCCCAAGGCCAGCAGGCAACCGAGCACCCCGGCCAGCAAGCCCAGGCATACGCTCTCGGCCAGAATCAGTTGAAGGACTTCACCCCGCGACCATCCGTTGGTCCGCAGGATGCCGAACTCGGTGAATCGTTCCGTCGCGTTCATGAGCATGGTGTTCAGAATTCCCACGGAGCCCACGACCAGGGCCAGGCTGACGATGAGGAGCAGCAACAGGTCAACCGTTCCCAGAACCTGGCCCGCACCCGATTGGAACTCGGACATCGTTCTTGCATCCACGCCGGGGATTGCCTGCTCGATCGCCTGGGCGACTGCATCGTTTTGGGCGGGGTCAGCCGGCTCCACCAGAAAGCAGGATACCGTCTCAACCTTCACGTTCAAGAGCTGCCGGGCCGTGTCGATGTCCATTACGATCGTGTTGTCCAGCAGCATCGACCCCGTATTGTACAGCCCGATGATGGTGTAACGCTGGTTGCCGATTAAGAGCTCGTCGCCAACCTTCCGCGGACGGCCCTTGCGGTCGGGAAAGTCGGCGGCAAGCTTGGTGCTGATGACAATTCGCGGCCGCCCCCGATCGCTCTCGTTCAGGAACCGCCCGCCCCCACGCTCGCTGGCAATCATCTTGCTGTGGTACACGTCGCTCCTGAGTCTGGCGTGCTGCGCGACGTCCTTGCCCTCGATCTGGACCAGGTTGAAAAGGCTCTGAAGTGGCTGCCGGCGGGGCCGAGTGAGCATCTCGGCGGCGGTCCGGGCAAACAAGCTGCGGCCCTCGATCGATGGTGCGATCTTCCAGACTTGTGGTGCAACCACGCGAACACCCGGAACGCGCCGGAGTGTTTCAGCCAGCTCCACCGGCAGATCACTGAATATGTCGGTAGGCGCATTCTCGCGAAGAACCATGATGCCCCGGACCTGGGCAAGCGTATCACCTAGTAGGTTGCGAATGCCGTTGGACAGGCCGAACAGACCAAGCACACCCAGAACCGGGATCGACAGGCCCACCAGAGCCAGGCAGGCGCGTGTCGGCCGCGTCAAGAGGTTGCGCACGGCGAAGACCCAAAGGCTTGACCGTGACTTCAGCAAGATTCCACACCGTCCTGCCTGGCTCCTTCGATGCGCCGCCTGCCGGCCGGTCAGGAGCTCCTTGACCGTCGACCGCGGGAGACTCGTCTCAAGCCACCAATGGTAGAACTCCACTGCTCAACGTGATCTCTCATCCCACTTCTTGCGAGCGGCTTCCTGGAGGGGATTCGTGCCGTCGGGCAGGCGGTCCGCGGCGACCTGCCAAAAGAAGACGCCACGGAACCCTTGCTTCATGGCCCACTCGGTCTTTATCGAGACGGACTCGGCGTCGTCGTAGCCGATCGCGATCGAACGGTCTTTCGAGACCAGCCAGGGATTCTTGGTTTCGTCATCCCAGCGCCTGGTCCAACCCGCCTCGTTTCGAAGCTTGTGGAGGTTGCTGTATCCCGACCCCCCGGGAAGGCGCGTCCTGGGCACGCCTTTGGTCGACGCATAAGGATCCGAGACGGCAAAGCCTCTGCCGTAGAGTGGTATCCCCACAGCCAGCCGATTGGCGGGCAGACCCTTTTCTCGCAGCAGGTACTTCATACTCAATTCCGTCGATCGAGGACTTCCTCGCGGTTGCCTGGAGGAGGCGAAGAGGGGCGAGTGGTGGCCTGCGTAATCCGTCCACTCACCAGTGAAGTCGTAGGTCATCACGTTGACCCAATCCATCGTTTCCAGAAGAAAGTCCTTGCCGAGCCATTTGAGGGTGCCGGGGTTGGCAGAGGCGGCCATCGTCAGCACCATGGGCTTGCCCCGCTTGGTCCCGAGCGCATCCAGATCCTTGCGAAAGCGGCGAGTGAGCCGCTCGAAGCCGATGACTTCCTGTTCGGTGTCGGGGTACTCCCAGTCGAGATCGATCCCGTCGTAATCGTACTGCTCGACGATCTCCATCACAGACTTCACGTAGAGCTCCTCCGCCTCCGGCACGGACACGATGGAAGCGAATTGCTTGTCCCACCCCCAGCCACCCACCGACAGGATCACCTTGACGCCTGCCTTATGGGCCGCTCCGACGAGTTCATGGCTCGGCACGTTCCCGGCCTTCTGGATCCGGCCATCACCGTCGGCCACCAGGAACGCATGGCAAAGGTGCGTATAGAGCCGGAAGTTGATGCCGCGGGGTTGACCGTAAAGGTAGCCCACGAACACCTTTTCTGTGCCATTTTCTTCAGGACCGGCAACGGCCGAGCCTGGTGAGACCAGGCCAGCCAGGATAATTGCCGAGACAATCCACTCGTGTAAGATCATGTGAATCATTGTTGGGCCTCGCTGCGGATAGACGGTTGACCAGGGCTCTGATGATATCCGGAAAAGCTGGTGTCGTGCCATGGAACCGGCCGGCCTGGAGTGCAGGGTACTCGCACAGGCCGTCGCGGTCACCAAGCCGACGCAAGAAAAATTTTTCAGGCTTTCCGGCGAATGCCCTCTTGCGTTCTTCTACAACCTGTAGTACCATGCTACTACAAATTGTAGAAGACAAGAGGGAGCCGAACAGATCACAGGAGAGGGAATGGCAAACCAGCCAGGGCTGAGCGAGGCAGAGCGCGAGGTTCTCAGAGTGCTTTGGGATCACGGGCCCGGGGCGGTCCGGGACATCAAGGTATTTCTCGCGGATCGAGGTCGGAAATGGGCCTACACCACCGTGGCCACTTACCTGCAACGGTTGCAGACGAAGCAGTACGTGGCGTCTGACTCAACAGTTATGCCGCATGTTTATCGAGCCACCGTCACACGAGAGGGGCTGCTCGATCGCCGCCTCAAGGATGCCGCGGAGGAGCTCTGCGACGGCCAGGCCGCACCGTTGCTACTGGCGCTTGTGCAGGGCAACCGGTTCTCGGCCGAGGATCTGGCACGATTCCGCCGTTTGCTGGATGAGGCGGGAGCAGAGTTGAAAACACGGAAACACAAGTCATGAGCGTTTCGGGCCGCGGTTCTGGGTTCCATTGAGCGCGAGGGGAGGTCGGTTATGCTCTGGTGGTTTGCTGAGACGACCTTGGTCGCAGTGATTCTGGCGGCGACCGCCGCGCTTTGCGGTCGGCTGTGCACGATCAGTTCGACGACCCGGCACCTCCTCTGGCTGGTAGTTCTGATCAAGCTGATCACGCCTCCGATAATTCAGTCGCCGTGGTCACTTCCCTTGCCAGTGGGCTTCTGGAATGAGCTTGGAACCGGCGAGGTCGCGCCGCCGGTCTCGTCAATTCCAACCGCGCCGGCCGCCGCTGAGCTCGGCTCGTCTGAAAGCTGCAAGGGGCCGGCCCAGGATTCATCACAGGCTATGATCTCCGACGACTGCCTGGCCCTTGTTCCCAGGACGGCACATGAGCCAGAGAGTGCCTATGCTCCAGAGCCTGGTGCGGCAACCTCCATGTGGCGTTTGCTTCCGAGCAGTTGGGATGTCGGCAAGTATTCAACTCAGAACGTAGTGTTATGGGTCTGGGTCCTGGGAACAGTGGCGCTGGCACTAATGCAAGGCTCCCGCATCCTCTGCTTTCGAAGGCGGCTGCTGCATGCCGTCGCGGCCCCGGACTGGCTGGTCGAGGAAGCGGTACAGCTTGGTGAGCGGCTCCAGGTCCGCATCCCCGAGATTCTCGAGGTCCCCGGCCTGGGAACCCCGATGCTCTGGTGCCTGGGCCGCCCCAAGCTCCTCTTGCCAGCTCACCTGATGAAGTCGATCGATGTCGCGCGCTGGCGGGGCATACTGGCCCACGAGCTGGCCCACCTCCGGCGCGGAGATCCGTGGGTCCGTCGCATCGAGCTGGCCGCGGGTCTGCTTTGGTGGTGGAACCCGCTGTACTGGCTCACCTGCCGTCGTCTTGACGCCGAGGCCGAGCTTGCCTGCGACGCCTGGGTCGTCTGGGCGCTGCCCCACGAGCGGCTGAGTTATGCCGAGGCTCTGGTTCGCGTCTGCTCCGAGTTTTCCCGGGTTGGCTCGACGTCCCCTGCATTGGGGGTCGCCGGAGCAGGCCGCTTCTTTGAAAGGAGATTGAGCATGATCTTGTATGATCGCGTTTCTTGCCGCGTTTCTCCTCCCGTTATGCTGGCAGTCGGTCTACTGGCTCTGTTGTCGCTACCCTCGTGGACCTCCGCCACACCCAGCGCCCTGATCGGGCCGCGTCAAGACGAAACACCAGCACAGGCCGTTTCGAGTCCGCATTCTTCGGCTTCTCAAGTCGTGGACGACAAGGACGATGATGATCGCGATGACGCATCGGACAAGGACGCAGAGGACGACGATGACGACGCCAAGAGCTCTCGAGACAAGGCCGCGGCAAAGGACAAAGAGAAATCGCGGAAGTCGAAGTCGGATGAGGGTGAGATAGACATCGAGCTCCAGCTATCAAGGCCTCGAGAAGGAGCTCGAGTCGGCCCTGGGCCCCGAGTTCGAGAAGAAGATCGAAGACTGGGCCGAGAAGTTCTCCTCGGAAATCGAGGAAAAGTTCGGTGAGAACTCCGAGTTTGTAAAGAAGATCGAGGCGCTTGGCGAGGAGATCGAGAAGAAGTTCGGGGACGAATCCGAATTCGCCAAGAAGATGGAAGCGCTGGGCGAGGAGATGGAGCAGAAGTTCGGCGACCAATCCGAGTTCGCCAAGAAGATGGAGACGCTCGGTAAGGAGATGGAGAAGAAATTCGGCGACCAATCCGAGTTCGCCAAGAAGATGGAGACACTCGGCAGGGAAATTGAGAAGAAGCTCGGTGACAAGTCCGAGTTCGCCAAGAAGATGGAAACGCTCGGCAAGGAGATGGAAAAGAAGCTCGGACCGGGATCCGAGTTTGAGAAGAAGATCAAGGAGAAATTCGGACCCGGTTCTGACTTTGAAAAGAAAATGAAGGCTGCTGGGCAAGGACATGGAGAAAAAAGCCAAGGAGCAGGTTGAGCTCGAATCAGTGCTCAAAGCGAAGTCGAAGGCACTTACCAAAAAGGTCCAGCCTGCCACCAGGGGGATCCGAGTTCGACGCGGCTCGAAAGCAAGCCGCGAACCACAGATCAGAAGTCACGCAGGCTGCGCATCGAGGCGCTTGAAAGCCACATCCAGGAACTCTTGAGGGAACTGAAAGAGCTCAAGCAAGCCGATGACGACCACGAGGAGTAATCACGGTGCTTGATCAATCGGTTCGGATCTCACGATAAAACTTTCTTTCCGAAGAATTTTCATCGCACAATTGCCACCCCCCCGGACCCCCTCCACCCGGTTTCTCTTGACGGGTGCGAGGGGGAATTCGCGCACCGCCCTAACGATCTCTGTTCCCGGCTTACCGCACATGTGCTTCCATCGCGGGTCTTGTTCAGACCATGGAGCGGAAGTACTCAAGGGTTTTCGAAACCCGACACCGCGGTCGACGGTGGGGTTCCAGCCCAATAGCGTCTGCGCCTTGGTGATGTCGGGTCGACGACGCTTGGGATCGTCCTCGGGCAGGTCATGATAAACGATCTTGCTCTTCGTGCCCTCGACCAGTGCAATGATTTCGAGAGCAAGCTGATGCACTGTGATCTCGGAGGGGTTTCCCAGGTTGACCGGCAAGGCATGGTCGACTTTCAGCAGCCGGGAGATGCCCTCCACCAGGTCGCTCACGTAGCAAAAGCTGCGCGTCTGCTCTCCCTTGCCGTAGATGGTGATCGGTTCTCCGTGCAGGGCCTGGTTAATGAAGTTGGGCAGCACCCTGCCGTCGTTTAAACGCATGCGGGGTCCGTAAGTATTAAAGATGCGGACAATGTGCGTCTTGACGCCGTGAAAGCGATGATAGGCCATGGTGATCGCCTCGGCGAACCTCTTGGCCTCGTCGTAGCAGCCCCGCGGACCGATCGGGTTGACGTTGCCCCAGTAATCCTCGCGCTGGGGGTGAATTTCCGGATCGCCGTAAACTTCCGACGTGCTGGCCAGCAGGAACTGTGCACTCTTGGCCTTTGCCAGGCCCAGGGCGTTGTGGGTACCCAGTGATCCCACCTTGAGTGTCGGTATCGGATGAGCCAGGTAATCGACAGGGCTGGCGGGGCTGGCGAAATGGAGCACATTCTCCACCGCACCATCAATTTCCACCGGCTCGGAAATGTTATGCTCCAAGAACCCGAAGCGGGGATTGGCGGCCAGATGATTGATATTTCGCCGGCTTCCCGTTAGCAGATTGTCAACGCAGACAACCTCGTGCCCCTCGGCAAGGAAGTGCTCGCAGAGATGCGAGCCAATGAAGCCTGCGCCTCCGGTGATGACGGTTCTCAAAGCTGCCCTCCTGACATGACGCGCGTCCTCATGCAAGAAATTGCGAGTAGGGGTTCCCGGAACATTCTAGGGTGCATCGTGCAATGAAGATCATAAAACCCTCAGTCATGTTGTCGAGTGCGAACTCCGCTCCAATTGCAGTCATCAAATAGAAGTCATCTTTCCTCTGGCTAACGATCACCGGTTGCTTCCGAGCCGAAGTTGCTACTTTCGACAGTCGCTTCCTTATCGGGCGGACCCGAGTTCTCGGCGTTCTATCGCCGGTGCGCGGCCCGACGGATCCGTCTTAACCGCCGGTCCAACCAGCCTCGCAAAGTCAGGGCGAGGCGGACCGGCACTGGCTGCTGCTGCGGACAAGGCTCTTCGACGGGCTCGGCCGCGAACCAGTCGGTCGGGTCAATGCCAAAGGGTCGATAAACCGCATTGTAGCCGAGCTGCCGCAGGCTCCCGACCATGAGAACTGCTGCCTCTGGGTTGTGAGTGTGGACGATGAACCACGTCGGGCCGTGCGGCTTGTGGGGGTCAGCGCAAAGCCAGCGAACGACTTCCATCCCGCAATCGGTCCGGCTCGAGTCGACAAAGACCTCTCCGCCCAGGTCATGGTCGAGGTGCACTTGATCCCAAGCCTCGGCAAGCCGGGCGATGCATTCCCCGGCAGTCTGGACCCAGACAGCCTCGGGGTGGCGAGCGAGGAAGTCCAGGGCGCGATCAGGATCATCGTCCAGGAAAAGGATGCGGTCGCTTGAACTTGAACCCAAGGGCGCTAAAGTATCGCCGTGCTCTTTCGGGCGGGCGCTCGGCTCTGGCGTTGTTTGATCAGGGTGCTCGGCAATGGCGCTTCCGCCTTGGGTCGATTGCCCTGATGGGGGAGGCGGCGATAAGTCTGATGTCATGAGCAGACCTCAACGGTGCGACCGGCGCTGGTCGTCAACCGGGCGATTCATTGGACGATCGTGCTTCCGGGCTCAAGTCGCGCAGTGGATAGTCGTGGATCGGCAAGCCAAGCCGGCTCAGTTCCAGAAGTCGGAGATAACCCCGCGTTACCCGAGACTCTTCAAGTGCGACGAACTGCGGATCGAGCTCGGCCTTGGAGAAGGCTCCGCTGATTGCAATCGGCGACCAATCGGGTGCCACGATGAATTGAGCCATCACCGGGTTGCACCGGATGTGCCGCTCCGGCACTTTGTGCAGCAGCTCGGGATCGACCTCGCCAAGAACGTATCGAAGGTACAAGTCAGACTCGGTCAATTCTTCAACTTCCGCGCCGCAGACCTCGCATAAGTATCCACGTTCGCAACGTGCCATGATCACAGTGACCTTTCGACCGACCGCGCCGTTGCGACCCGAACTGCCGGCACCACTTGTGCGGGAGATCGAGCACGGCACCTCTAACTTAGAACATCATCCATCGTGTACATTCCGGCCGGCTTTCCCGCCAGAAACGCGGCGGCGTCGATGGCACCGCGAACAAAGCCGTCGCGGTTGAGGCGCACGATGGCGTAGTTCGAGCGACTCGCCCAAGAGGCCAAAGATGACGGTGTGCTCGCCGGGATCATCACCCGTTCGCACGGCATGGATGCCGATTTCATTACGGGTGCGCTCACCCACCTGACCCTCGCGACCGTGGACGAATCGCGAGATCCCCGCCGCCTCGGCCGCGATCTCCGCCAGGCGCAGGGCCGTGCCGCTGGGCGCGTCCTTTTTCAGTCGATGATGCCGCTCCACGATTTCGATATCGGCCGACGGCCCGAAGGCCGTCGCCGCCTCGCCTACCAGCCGCATCAGCAGGTTCACCGCGCGACTCATATTGGGAGAGATAAGCAGCGGAATCTGCACCGCAGCCTGCTCTAGCTCGATTCTTTGCGCGGTGGTGAAGCCCGTCGTGCCGACGACCAAAGGAATGATGCGGTCTTGGCAGAAACGGGCCAGTACGAGTGCGGCCGGGGGATGGGAAAAGTCGATCATGACGTCGACCTGTCCCGTCAGGTCGTTGAGCGTTGACAGTTTGATTCCCGCGGGCTGAAGACCGGCCAGGCCCGCGGCATCGTCGCCCAGATGGGGGTGGCCGGGCCGCTCGATGGTCCAGCAGAGCCTGAAGCGAGGGTCCTCGGCAGTCAGGTGGACAAGCCGGCGACCCATCCGGCCACCCGCCCCATGCAATGCCAGAGTCAGTTTCTCCTGTCCCACCCTGTTCTGCTTCCTTTCTGTCCGCATCAAGCTGTCGGCACCGGAGGGTTCAACCGGGATTCGATGGCGGCTACGTCTCCGAATGAAGAGCGATCGTGCGGATGATGTCATCCAGATCATTTTCCACGATTACCGGCCGATTCGCGAACCCGGCGCGGCGGACGCCTCTGCTGCCCAGAACCTTGTCAAACTCCTGCTGGTCAGTCCCGTGATAGGCGACGGTCGCGGTCGGATCTTTAAGCTGATGACCGGTGAGGATACAGACCACGCGTTCGGAGGCGGCAATGATTCCCTCCTCGCGAAGCCGCTTGGCCCCGGCGACGCTGGCGGCGCTCGCCGGCTCGCAGCCGAGGCCGCCGGCCCCCACGCGTGCCTTGGCGTCCATGATCTCCTGATCGCTGACCTGGCGCACCAGGCCACCGCAAAAATCGAGCGCCCGCAATGCCTTCTTGAGGTTGACCGGCCGGTTGATCTCAATGGCCGAAGCGATCGTGGAAGCCTTCAGACGCCCCGCGTCGAGCTCGCTATAGTAACCGGAAACCTTGTCCATTTCCGGCAGACCATTGCGCCAGGTAACCCCGCGCTGGCCGACCAGCTCAACCAGGGTACGTGCGCCGGCCGCGTTGATCACCGCCAGACGAGGAACTCGGGAGATCAGCCCGAGGTGGGAAAGCTCGATAAAAGCCTTCCCAAAGGCGCTTGAGTTTCCCAGGTTGCCCCCCGGCACGACGATCCAATCGGGAACTTCCCAGCCTAGACCCTCAAGCACTCGGTACATGATCGTCTTCTGGCCTTCCAGACGAAACGGATTTACCGAGTTCACCAAGTAGAGGCCCAGTCGATTGGAGATCTGGCGAACACGCTGCATGGCATCATCGAAGTCGCCCTTGATCTGGATCGTCAATGCGCCGTGATCGAGCGCCTGGGCCAGCTTTCCGTAGGCAACCTTTCCCGAACCAATGAAGATGATCGCCCGGAAACCAAACCCCGTTGCCGAACAATACACCGCGAGGGCCGCCGAAGTGTTCCCCGTGCTGGCGCAGGCGACCCTGGCGCACCCACGAGTCGCGCATGAGTGAATGCAGCGGTCATGCCGTTATCTTTGAAGCTTCCCGAAGGATTCATACCTTCGTACTGCAGCAAGAGGTTGCCAGCGGACATGCCGACGTACTGCCCGACCTTCTCGGCCTTCTGAAGCAGGGTTTGTCCTTCGCCGATAGTGACCACCATCTCAGGGGCCGCGAACGGGAGGAGCTCGTGAAATCGCCAGACCCCGGAGAACTTCATGGGATCGAGGCGGTCAGCCCACTTGGCCCCGAACTCCGAGAGGCTCCGGGGGATGGTCAGGCGGTCCCAGTGGTAGACCACGTCGAGCAAATCACCACAGAGCGGACACGCGAAATGGGTTTCGTCGATGGAGTAGGTTGCGGCACAGGCAGGATGGATGCACTGTTGGAATGCAGCCTCGCTGGCCGCCGACTCCATTCTCTCTCTGGCTCTAGTGACCCCGGTCATCGCTCCACAACCCTCGTCCGAAACCCTGATCGCGAATCAACCTTGCGCGTGGGGCAAGAATCGGGAACCGGTCGTTCTCGGCGGGATCTCATCATACGTTCAGATAACGTAAACGGCAAGAGACCGGCGACACTGGCGGCCAACCTGCAGACAAGGAAGGGCAACTGCCTGGGCCAAAAAAGAATTGATTCAAACTTGTCTTGCCCTGATATGTCCAGTCAATCCCGGGCCCGAGATCGGGGGTCAACGCATCGTTATCACTAGAAGGTCCTTTACGCTGGAAATCAAATGAATGAAAGACCGAGGAGGGCTTGACGAGATCTACGGATAATCCTATCATGACCTCTAGCGATACATAACTACCGATGCCGTGATTCGACCTGACCGGTTGAGATTCACGCAAACCCTTAGTAGACGGATGCTTGAGGAAAACCATGGCAGTGCCTACAACGAAGTCGTCGAGCCGTACAACCAAGTCAACCACGGCTGGTCGTTCCCTGGCTGAGATTCGCCGGGTCGCCGAATTGCTCAAGCAAGTGTCAGACCCGACCCGACTACAGGTGCTCATGCTTCTTAGTGAAAAGGAACGAAACGTCTCCGAGCTCTGTTCCGACTTAGGCACGCAGAGCCAGCCCGCAGTAAGCCACCACCTTGCCCTGCTGCGGCACGGCCGGCTGATCGAGCCTCGGCGATCGGGCAAGCACAACTTTTACGCCTTGACCGAAGCCGGACGCGAACTCGCACACGTTGTCGACAGCGTGGTTGGCTGATTGATTCGCACGCAAGGCACACTGAAGACGCCGGCAGCAGGCAGTCTCGCCTGGTCTTTTTGATTTCGAGCATTTTGTCAAGCGGCGAGGCACTCGCGTAAGAATTCGAGCCCGCGAGCCACGTCGCGCAGGCGGCCTTCTTGGTCGCCTACTTCTCTTTCAACAATCAGCGGACCTTGGTAGCCGACCGATTTCAGCGCCTTGATGAAGCGGCGAACATCGACCTCACCCTCGCCGAGCGGGACTTCCTCACCCCAGTGGCCTTGCATTCGGGGCCGTCGCGCGTCCTTGACATGCACGGATCGGATGTCCGATCCCAGGAGCTCGACGGCCCGGATCGGGTCGCCCATGTCGTAAAGCAGCATGTTCGCGGGATCGAAGTTGACCTTGATGTTCGGAGCCTGCAATTCATCGAGTGTGGGCGCAAAAGCAGAGCCGTCTCCTGGCCGGTCTCAAATGCCAGGGTAATGTTCCTCTTCCGGGCTAGCTCGCCCGCGCGCGACAGGGTGTCCAGCATGGCTGACCGGTCTGGGTCGTCAGGCTCGGGAATGAAACCGGCATGAAGCGTGAGGTCGCTCAAGCCAAGGGCCAGGGTTCGCTCGAGGGCCCAATCGAGACGTTGCAGTCGCTCGGATCGCCAGGCGGGATTGCCGAACCCACCGGTCTGTTTGATCGACTGGGGACTGGTGTAATCCTCGCCGGGAAATCCCAGCATGGCCCCGGTCATGATGATTCCCGAGGTTCGCGCCGTCTCGGGCAGAGCGTCTCCCTCGACCCAGCTTGCGTGGTGCGGGTCGCCGCAAGCGATCTGCACCACGTTGACATTCAGTCGTTCAAGCAGCCGCTTTAGTTCGGCAACACTCCGGACCTGAAGGCTCCAGCTACACACCCCCAAGCTTAGGGCCGGAAGGACTAGTTCAGACTTCGGGAATGGTTGCACCACGGCCTTTTCCTGGCGATAAAACCTATTCGGGTGAGCGTTGCCCTGGACCGTTCGCTCGACCCGATCATAACGTGGCTGAAATCCCGTTGCGAGTGCCTGTCGTCGCTCGCCAGGCTGGCGCGGGCTAGAAGAGCACGAACGCGTCGGCCGATTCAGTCTTGCGACTGATTTCCTGCGGGCTTATCGTCGCTGCGATCACCCGATTGCGCCCGGACCCCTTGGCCTCGTACAGCGCCTGGTCGGCTGCCGTGATGAGCGTGGCGACATTGCGAACGCGACCTGGAGGCGCGAAAGCGAGGCCTAGGCTTGCGGTGACTCCGACCCGGCCTCGCGAAGTGTCAACCACCCTGCTGGAGATGAGGATGCGAATGCGTTCGGCTCGCTCGGTCGCTTGCTCGAGCGAGCTGCTCGGCAAGGCTAGAATGAACTCTTCACCCCCATAGCGGGCGACCAAGTCCTCACCGCGGGTTGATTCTCGGAGCACCTCGGCAACTTCATGCAGGATGAGATCTCCTACACTATGCCCGTGGGTGTCGTTGATTTGTTTGAAGTGATCGATGTCGACGAGGATGAGGGCCAGACCCAGCTCGCAGAGCGAATTCAGCTCGGCTAGCGGGCCGATCTGGCTCAGAAAGTAACCCCGGTTATAAAGCCCGGTCAGATCATCGCGGACAGATCGTTCGTACAGCTCGCGTTGAAACCCCTCCTCACACGGATCGAGTTTCAGATACTTGAGGAGCGTTGCCGATCCGAGCTGGATACGCGAGCCGTCGCCGATTGCCACAGGCGTATGCATGGGGACGCGGCGGCTGTTCACGAACGTACCATTGGTGCTGCCCAGATCTCTCACGCACGCAGTCCCCGCGGCATCGACCGAAATCACGGCGTGTCGACGCGACACGGTATTATCGTGGACCTGGAATGTGTTCTCGGCCGAGCGGCCGAGGCTGCTGGACTTCTGACAGAGACGAAGCATCGTACCGGGAATACCCCCGCGAACGATGATCAGGTAAAGCAGCAAAGGCGCAGGGGGTTGGGCCCCGGCAAGTGGTTCCGCGCCTGACACAGGGGAAGTGCAGATCTGTGTGATTCCTCGAGCATCCATGATCCGTCTCTCAGAGCCACGACTTGGGGTGCGGGATCGAAGTCGAAATCAAGGTAATCTTCCTTTGACCCATCTTCCCCATGCCTAATTGACTTGTCCGCCCAGTGAGTTCGTGCTCTACTCTGGGGAATGACCCCCTGTATTTTGAATGTAGGTTATGGGCCGTCTCTGTCAAATTGTGAGGTCGTCTGTTTCTCGGGCCGTTTCCTTTTGACCGAACCACAAACCGAGTTTTGAATTCAGTTCATCGGTAGCTGCCCTCCAAGTCTTAGGTGACCGAGATATGGCACCTCGGGTCGTCACTCGATCCTCAGATTCCTCCAGTAGGCGTTCCCCGCGGTCCGACCGGGGATCAGGACACGCTGGTAGAGTCGCAGCTGGACGGTTTGGCCGGCGAAATTGTTGAGGTCCACGCTCAAGACGTCCCAGCGACGACTTTTGTCCGCGCGGTCGTTCATGATGAGCCGCTTGATCAGCCGATGGTTCCCCGCGAAGACGGAAAGCTCCCAGGCCTTGCCTTCGTCGCAACCGGCTTCGAACCGCAATGACTGGTTCTTGTGCACCTCGACCGACCTACGGAGGACCATCCCCCGGACCTCGTCGCGCGGATAAGTTGCCAGGGCATCGCCGTCCAGGTAAGTGATCCCCCGAATCCCGGGCATGCCGCCACCCGCCCCGCCCAACCCGGCGCGGTCGAGGCTCCAGTCCGGATTCCAGTAACGCATCAGGTCGGCGGGCTTGAATAACTCCGCCGGCTGCGTAACCGGGTCCCCACGGTGGATTGAGATGGATCGCTCGTCGAGCACGGCGCCGCGGGAGCCCAGGATCTTCTCGCCGATGGCGACCGTGCGAGCGGCGAGGTCAACGACCGTTTCGTCCACCGGCGGGGTGAGCCGAACCGGGCCCATCTTGTCGCCGACGATCCGCCGGCTCTCATCGAAGGCCTCGATGACCCCGGCGGGAGGCACTTCATTCCCTGCAACGCGCCAATCACCGAACAGGCGTTCGCGGCGTTACAATCCGCGTCAGTGAAGTCAGCAGCCTTCGCCGCCAGGTTCACCGTCTTGAGGAAGTCCCCGCCGCCGAACCAGAGGGACGCCGCCACGATCCCGCCGTTGGCGACGGCATTGTTGGTTGCCGGGTATTCCAGGTGCCAGCGGTCCTCGACCGCACCAACGACCTCCTCGAAGGATTTGCCGGATTCCGCCATGGTGATGACCAGATCGAGGCACTGGCGGTAAGGAGAATCGGGGTGGAGCAGCGTCGTCGCCTTTCGGACGACGGCACGCGGGTCCGTCTCGACGAAGCCCAGGCTCACCATCCCGGCGACGAACACCGCGCCGTCGGTGCCCTCGGCGTAGCCATTCACATGGCCGTATTCGTGCGCGATTCTTGCGGCGAGGTTCGGCAGACCCGGGGAGATGGCGCCGTAGACGTCGCTGCTGAACTGGGGGCCCAGGGTGAACCAGAGCCTGTTGAAGCGGGGGTGGCCGCAGTCGGGCGCCTGGATGCCTCGCAGAAGGTTGAGGCGGGCCTGTTCGCTCGATCCCCAGGAACCGCAGGCATTCTCCTTCCATTGCTCGCCCAGTTGAGCGCTCGTCATGCCGATGCCATACTTCTCGAAACCCCTAACGGCAACCATTTCGTAATACCAGTCGTCGTCGACGGGCAGGTTACCTTGTCGGATTTCGAGACGATCGATCCATTCCACCGAGGCGACTTGGTGCTCGAAGGGCATGGCCATGATCGCCCCTGCAATCTGCGCCGACCAGACCGCCCGGACGCGGTCCCTGTAGTCGTCGCGCGAGAGCCTCACGACCCCCGCCTCGCCGGAGGGCTCGTCCGAGGCTGCGACGCCGTCTACCGCGAGGATCGACACCGATACGAGCCAGAACGAGATGCGGTTCAAATTCTCGAATCGCATGAAGATCCCCTTCCAAACGGCCGGCGTGTGTGTCCGGCAACTCAGAAGAGGCCTGCCGGCAAGGTCTCGCGCCTTAAGGAAGCGCCCTTCGTATCTGACACTTATCGACTTCTGACAACCTATCGACTCCCGGGCGACGGGCAGAGGGAGCGAGAGACACCCGACCGCGGCGGCTGGCTCGAAGGGACGGTAAAACGGCTTCCGCAAATCGTCAACGGCTACGAGAATCGAAGTTTGAACAGCTCGATTCCATTTTCCCAGACCAGTCTTCGGAAGATCTCGGGTGAGGCGAGCTGTTTCAACAGGCCGAGGGTTTCCCGTGCTACGCACTTGCCGGCCAGTCTCGCTGCCTCGGGGTTGTTGTTCTGAGAGACACCCGATCCCTTGCCGTCTGTACAACTGCAATCACTGCCGAAGATCAGCTTTCTCTGGTGCCGTACGATGAAGTCGCGCGTAAAAGAAGTGTCGCGCGACAGCGCGTTGTTCCCGGAGTTGGCCGACATGTCCGCATAGAGGTTCGGGAAGTCGGATAGCCACTCATCGGTAAGACCACCACGCTTGATCGGCCCGGCTGGATAGCCGCGATCTGTCGGAACATCGGCGCTGATATGGGCCCAAAAAAGGTCGCCGTGTCCGATAAACATCGTCCGCGGGTAGGCTCGAAGAACCTTGTCGAACCGAGGGTAGCCGGTGTTGTAAGGCATCTCTCCCGGGAAATGGGGGAAGGTCTGGATGTGCATCATCACCGGCACCTTCATTTCAGCGGCGATGTCGTAGACGCGCCGCATCTCGGGGGAGTCCAGCGCCACGTGAAACTTCATCTCTCCTATGCTGACCGCCCCGCCCCTGAGCGCGTCGCGAAGTACCTCTGTCCGCATCCGGCCGAGTGGGATCGGTACTTACCGACCGCGCAAAGCGACCCGGGCGACGTTCCATTTCCTGTTTCGCCCTGTCCTGATCGGTCGCGCGCGTCAGGAGGATCGCGTTCGTGACGCCGCAGCCTTGCAAATGCGTATAGCAGGCGTCCGCATCCCTTCGCAGGTGCAAGTGGGTATCGAGTACGGGACCACCCCAATCTGGTGCGGACTGTGCATGGACCCACGGTGCGACAATGCCCGCGGCCAACAGTGATTTCACAAACTGTCTTCGTTCCATGTTTTTCCTCAATTGTGCAAATAACTGTCTACCAGCCCGGCGAAAGCAACGTCATGCCCACCAGGAATCGCCACTCGCGATATGCGCACGGAGCCAGTCTTCATTCAGATCCAGACCGAGGCCCGGCCCATCGGAAACTGGGAATACGCTGTTCCGCACCACCGGTTCCGGACCCTGCGCCATCTTTTCTTTGTGGCCCCGGAAAGCGCCCAGGGCATTCTCCACTTTGAAGAAGTTCTGCGTTGCCGCACCGAGATGCATGGACGCATAGAACCGGATCAGTGAGCACGGCCCTGTGTGCAAGCCCATCGGCGTACGTGTGAGGGCAGCGTAATCTGCGATTCTACGGCATCCCGTGATTCCGCCGGAGTAAGCGACATCCGGATGAATCATATCCAACACTCCGTTGTCGAGGTACGGCCGGAAGCCTGCGACGAGTTCGACCTTCTCGCCCGCAAACAGGGGCACCCGCGTCGACCGTCTTAATTGAAGCCATGCTTCTGAATAGCGAACCGTCAGCGGGTCTTCGATAAACATTGGATCGATCGGTTCGATGGCCTTGCATAACCCGATGGCGCTTGGCGTATCGAACTGACCAAGGCAATGCATGGCAATGTCGATGTCGTCTCCGAGCGCTTCGCGCAGGTTCGCATAGCTTTTTGCCGCTCTCCGGAATTGCGCGCCGTCGAGTGTCGGGCTGAATGGACCGTCCGCTCGTCCAGCGCCGCCGCTTCGGCCGCCGCGCCGGCGCCAGGCTGGCCGCCGAATCCGAATTTGAAGAGGGTAAATGCTTCAGGCGCCGATCTCACCTGATCCGCCCACGCTTTGCACTGCGCCTTGTCGAGCATGTCCGCCGGACCGCCATGTGAGTAAACCGGGATCTGCTTCCGGATCGGCCCGCCGAGCAGGCGGTAAATCGGGTAGCCTGTGATCTTTCCGGCGAGGTCCCAAAGTGCAATATCGATACCGCTGACGGTCGGGATGTTCGCCATGAATGAATACTGCGTCTTCGCCATCATGTAAAAGTGCCGCTCGATCGCGAGTGGATCCTGACCGATCAACTGCGGCGCGATCATGTTGACGCGCGCCCGGGCGGCGGCCGAAGGAAGCCCGGCTTCGCCATAACCGATGATCCCGGCGTCGGTCTCGATCCGAATCAGGCAGCCATCTCTAACGTTATCGAGCCCCATGATCTTGATGTTCGTGATCTTCACCTGATCGGTGTGGGGTGCCGCAATGGCACGGTAGTTCATAAGCCACGCACACGTTGGCATTCCAAGTGCGACTTTGAGCAGGCTTCTGCGGCTTAAGTTCATATGAGCCTCATTTGATATCGGAATCTAAGCTGACGAAAGCTCTAAGCCGAACTGAATTCTCCGCAATCTGACAGGCTGTCTCCGGTCATGTGCAAGTAACCGGGAATTCCCTGATGAGCGTTGACTTCGTTGTTTGGGACCTCGCTCGGCTCTCCCGCAGCCTCGCCACGCTCCAGTGACTCACCTCACGGGGCGGCGCTAGCTGCCTCGGGAAGTTCCCCGGGTCATGGGCCAAGGCAAACACTTGGAGCCGCATTTGGCTGTCCTCGAACCGGTGGCAAGTCGCTTCGCGGGCCGGGTCGCCCCGAGCGATTGCTCACCCGGGGCTCTCACAGATCCAGACGTGCGAATTCCATGCACCTGACTCGTCGTCTCATGGCGTTCCGCTGCCGGACAGGCTATGTACCACCCGCGTCCGGGGAAGTCCGTATCGCTGAAGCGACGCAGGGCCGGCATCGGCGTGGCGAAATCGGCAGGGGGCCGGCGCCCCCGGCCTGGCGCGAAAACCAGCCTCTTCACGTCATGGCGCCTTGGCGATGACCACAACCTCATCGCGGACTTCGAGGCGGAGGCCCAAGGGCCGGAGCATCCGCTCGATCGCCGGACCCAAAGGCTGGCCCTCGGCCGAGCCGGAGACGGCGGCTTTGGGATCGATCGCGCCGGATTTCCGTCCTGAGGGCTCGAGCACGAAGTTCTCCGTCGTCTGTTGCTCGAAGTACTGCGCGACTTCTTCCAGCGGAGCCTTGTCGAACCGGAAGCTCGCCTTGGTTTTCAGCCTCTCCTCGATCCGCCGGGCGCACGTCTCCTGCGGTTTCGAGGGCGGCCGCGATCGCGACGAGCCGGCCGTTCGTCTGATGACGGTAAGACCCTCGGGAGTCACCTCGACATCGAGGCCGAAGGCATCGAGCAGCAGGTGCAAGGCGCTCCGCGTCGAGATCATTCCCGCGATGGTAAGCGGCACCTTCGTTTCGGGCGTCAAGCCAGCCGACTGCAGGGCCGCCGGGTCTAGCGTGATCGGGACATTGGCGGCCTTGGAGATCATGTCGGCCGCCTGCTTGAGCGTCGGGTCCCTGAAGAAGACGGTCACGTTGCGGTCGAGCGCTTTGGGCAAGCGCTCGGCCAGAGGGACAGGCGGGAGGTGCTTCTGTAGTTCCTCCTCGGTCGCTTCACCTACAAGCCTGCCCTCGGGATCGATCAAGAGCATCGTGGGGAACGCGCGGATGCCGAACTTCTCGACCGTTTTGCCCGTGCTGTCCAGGAGGATCGGGAACGGCAAAGGGCGGCCGCTCCAGGCATTCTTGATGATCGGCTCGAGCTTGCTATCCAGCTCGGCGAAGTTCTTGGCCTGGGCGTCGTGAAAGGCCAGGATCTCGAACTTGTCGCGATCGGCCTTGTGGTCCTCGTAGAAATCGATCAAGTGCGGCAAACTGCCGCTGGTGCAGGGCCCTCACCAGAAGCCCCAGAATTCCATCAGGACCCACTTGCCCTTGAAGTCGGCGAGCTTCACATCCTTCTTGAGGCCGCGGGCGTCGGTGACGTTCCATTGCGGCGGGGCCTTGCCCTTGTGCTTGGCAATGATGGTGGCTGGGATGTCGAGAATGCCCAGGTCGAGGTCGGGTGTATCCGCCTTGGCCGTGATTTCTTTGTTGAGATTGGCCACATCGGTGCCGTAGCCCCAGAACTGATACGTCCCCGGCGGTACGAGCACATCAAACTTCGCCTCCTGCGACTCGTTCATGACCACCCGGACGTTGCCCGGCATGAGTGAAATATAAACATTCGTCCAAGATGGCCTCTTCCCCAGCTCGGTACAGGAAAAGGACCCGTGCACCCGTACGAGCGGCCCGAGCGAAATTTTGACCGGCTCGACAGGGCCCTTGGCCTTGAGGACGACCGAGCCCCCCATCTTCTGCCCACGATCCATCGCCAGGAGAGCACCGTCGCGGCCGTAGAGCTGGAGCTCGACGGTGAACGCGCCATCGCGATCGGTCGTCACGCCCCGGATCGGGTTGAAGGAGCTGCCGCCATGGCCGTCAGGCCCACGCCAGGTCCGCATCCAGAACGAGGCGACCATCGCTCCCTCGACAGGATGTCCGTTCGCGTCGACCACCTTGCCCGTCACCTTCACCGGCCCCGGGACCTGGCCCATGGCCGGGGGCAGGCCGACCGACCAGCCCAGGGCAGTAAGCCCGGCCAAGGCGATCGCTCCGACAATCTGTCTTCTCATGACCGACTCCTCTCCTGCATTGACCAAACAACCCTTATGGGTATTTCACGCTCGTCGGTTGATTATGAGACAGACCGGGAACAACTTCCAGAGTCCCCTTTCACGGGCCGAGGGTGACAGGTGTTTAGACGAGAGCCACGTGCGGCAGCATTACGAGCCCATGCCGGCTCTGTACCATTTAGGTGTTCTTGTTGGATAATCACAAGTTCGGCCGCCAAGATCCCGTCTGGTCACCTGGTTGTTGCGTGGAGGTAGGACTCCGGGGGGCTCATCCCATGCGGCTGTTCCCGCGATAGATGCTTTTCATCGTCCTCGCGCTGTTGGCAGTGCCGCCGTTCTCGTCGGCCCAGGAGCCGAAGCAGCCACCGGAGCTGAACAAGGTATGGCGGGGAACAACCGTCGATTTCCACCCTGGAGGGCGACGTCATGAGCAATGTGTGGTTTGCGCGGCCGGTGCTGTTCGTGGCAGACATCGACAGATCTGTCGATTTCTACGTGAAGCAGCTTGGGTTCAGCCATCCATGGCGTTATGAGGAAGAGGGAAAGGCTCGGGTCGCTCAGGTCGAGCGGCAGGGCTGCGCGCTCATTCTCTCCTCGCAATGGCCCGACAAGGTGGGCAACGGCCTCATGTTCATCTCGCTCGATGTCGAAGTGCTAAATGCCTTGCGCGCGGAGCTGGAAGGAAGGGGCGTGGAGGTGAAAGATGGGCACTGGGGTTACCGGCTCATGGTCATAGTGGACCCCGACCGCAACGAGCTTTACTTTCCTTACCCGTCGGACGCTAAGCAAACATGAACTGGTTCACAGCCTGACCCTGACTTGAGCCGTCGATGGGTCCATCAATCGACTCGATCGTAGTGAACTCCAGAAGGTTCTGGTATTCTTAACCATTGTGGTGAGAGACGCATGTCGTTCGTAGCTACAGGGGAACACATGGCGATCACCGGCATCGTGGCGCAGTTGCGCACGACGGACATGGCTTCATCCATCCGCTTCTACACCGAGAAGCTGGGGTTCTCGGTCGAGTTCAAGTACCGAGATTTTTACACAGGCATCCGGGCTGGGAGTCAAGTCTTCCACTTGAAGCTTGTTGATGAAAAAGACTTTTCAATCCCGTATGTTGACGAAGGCGAGCACTTCCACCTCTACCTTGAGACCAACGGCATATCGGACTTCACCGCCCAGCTCAAGGCAAATGGTGTCGAGTTTGTGAAGGACGTCCACAAGACGCCCCCCGGAACCCCCGACGACGGCGATCGCCCTTCTCCTGAGAAGGGGCATCAGCCCGACGTCCCCTCGACATGAATCTTCGGCAGATCTTCGTTCCAATTTAATATTTCGCCAAGGACCGGTGGCTAAGATCTTCGGTTGATCCGTTCAGTGAACGCTTCCGGACCAAAGGAGAATTCTCGCCGTGACCAATCAACGCGTCCGACGCTCTTACCGCGGTTTCACATTGATCGAGCTTCTGGTCGTTATCGCCATCATCGCTGTATTGATCGCCTTGCTGTTGCCCGCAGTGCAGTCCGCTCGCGAAGCGGCGCGTCGCGCGTCGTGCATTAACAATCTCAAGCAGATTGGGCTGGCGATGCACAACTTTGAGAATTCGCGGCAGGTTTTGCCGCCGACGTGGGCGATCACCACATCGTTGCTGCAGCCACCTTATCAACCGGCAGACTTGACGAACATCTCCCTGGTTGGCCCAGACAACTACGAGCCGCCGTGCCCATCGCAAGTACCTGAGGTTTGCAATAACCAGAATAGCAATGTCCCGAACAGCCCGACTCCGAACAGCCCGATCGACGTGCAGACATGGGTCACGATCTGCCTTCCATTCTTCGAGCAGGGGAGTATCTACAACGCCTACAATATTGCACAGCCGTTTACTGCCCCTTCGAACACAACGATGGTAGGAACACAGCTCAATTTCATGGTCTGCCCCTCATCGCCTAATGCCTTCCGCTCAGCGATTTACACCGATCAGCTGTCGCAGCTATTTTACGGAGGGGGCTGGTCAGTCACTCTTGCCGCCGGCGACTATGCGGTCGACGATGGCGTCGCTTCGGCCTGGATGGATGCGAACAGTGTTCCGCATCCGGCGGGAGTCGATACGCGTGGTTTGCTGCACGGCAATGTCGCGCCCAGGTTTGCTTCGGTCACCGATGGAACGTCGAACACGATCATGGTTTCGGAAGATGCGGGACGCCCGCAGTATTGGCTTAACGGGCGACTGATTCCCGACGGGTCGATCGTTCCGGGAATAGGGGAGTCCGGGCCCACGACGTACACTGAACGAAGGCTCAGGCTGGGGCTGGGCCGACTACAACAGTGAATTTTACACGGATGGCGATGGCAGCCGGCAGCACACGAACTGGAGCAGTAATAACGAGGTTTACTCGTTCCATCCTGGTGGAGCGAACCACGTTTTCGCGGACGGGTCGGTGCATTTTATCAAGCAGTCGACCGCTCCTTCGGTTTTTGTCTGGCTGATCAGTCCGGCGGGTGGGGAAGTCCTCTCGGCCGATTCGTATTGATCGTCGTGTTCGATCCCGCCTCCCGGTGGCCCTCCCGTTCCAATGCAGAACGGCTGAGAGATGTGGTTTTCGATCGAGCTTACAGGGTAGCACTCGATGATGATTCGCCGCGCATCGCTACGATCTTGTCACGTCCTTTGGGGGAGCTTTTCGCTACTCACGGCGATGGTTTTGTTGTCCGCGTGTAGTAACTCCTTCGAGGATCATCCCCCTGTGTATCCGGTGAAGGGCAAGGTCCTCCTTAATGGGCAGCCAATGAACGGCGGAACGATCATTTTCGAGTTCGCCGGAGAGGGCGCGGATGCTCCTAAAAGCCCTTCAGGGGGACCGTTCCGCGTCACGGGGAAGATCAATAACGAAGGTATGTTCAACCTTGTCGCCTATGTAGGCTCGGAAGGCATGCCCGCGGGAAACTATAAGGTCGGTATCTTGGCGGTGCAGGGACGAAGCGAAAGCAATTTGTTCGACCAGAGATCAATCGTGACAAAGAAGGTGCGTTCGACTGTCTCCAGTAACCAATATGCCGATCCGAAAACGTCAGGTCTGACGGCTCAAGTCTCCAAAGATAAGCCAAACGAGCCTGTCTTTGATTTGAAATGAGATGGCCACGGTCACGCCCGTTCGTGCGGCATTTGGCTCGTCCCGCTGGAGGATCAAATGGGCGATCGGAACAGGTGCCCGATTGCCTTCAGATCGTTCAAGAACTGGGCCTCGTCCTCGGGCAGAACCGCCTCCCAATTTCGAGTCGCTGTGGCCGCGACATTGGAGGGACTCGAACGGAGCCGGCCACGTTTCGCGGGTGCCAGAGAGTGAGCGGCCCTTCCGAGCGGCGGCACAACGCCTCAACAACGGCCAACTTCGAAAACGTAGCATTCCGGAACATGTTCACCCGGGCAGGTGGGCTCGGCTTGAGGTGAACTCGACGTTGGATGTCGGGATCATGCACTGCCGGAGCGAGCCTCGCCGCAACTGACAGGCAACGCCACTTGCTAGCGGGAGTGGCTCACCCACTGGAGAGCGCCACGCACGTTCTTGGCCAAAGAATTGCGTGCGTGGCCTGTGGTGACCGAAGCAGGCTCGCACCCTGCACAGGAACGGAAAAGGGAACAGCCCCGGTGTGCCTCGGGGAACGGCTGTGGTGAGTCTGGGCGATCGGTTAGAATCAACGGTCTCTCTGCTCAGCGTGGCCGGGCGTCTCATCGTGAGGTGATCGCGATTGTGATTGTCTGGCGGGCTCGTGGGGGCCAGAGCAGCTTTATTGGTGCTATCGAGGTGTCGAGCATGTCGTGGTCGTGGAAGCTCGGTCGGGTTGCTGGCATCCCGATTTACGTGCACTGGACGTTTGTCATTCTGATCGTTTTCATCGTGGTTGGTTACTGGGTTGAAAGTCACGACCTGCTGACTGCTTTAGAGGGTGGCGGATTCATTCTCAGTCTTTTCGCTTGCGTGGTCTTGCATGAACTGGGCCACGCCCTCACGGCCCGCAGGTTCGGTGTGCCAACGTCCGATATCACGCTCCTACCGATCGGCGGCGTGGCGCGGCTGCAGCGTATTCCCGAACGTCCGGTCCAGGAATTGTTGATCGCGCTGGCTGGACCCGCGGTGAATGTCGTCATTGTCGCCCTGCTCTTTCTCGTATTCCAGGTCCGGTTCCCAGGAGACGTGGCTGATCCGCAGCATCTGGTCCAGGCCCGGTTCTGGCCCAAGATTCTCGAGGTGAACGCGTTCCTGGCCGGGTTCAACATGCTGCCCGCATTTCCAATGGATGGCGGTCGGGTTCTTCGCGCCCTGCTGGCAATGCGTCTTCCCTATTCCAGGGCGACTCGTCTGGCAGCGTCAATCGGCCAGTTCATGGCCATCGGCTTTGGCCTGCTAGGGCTTTGCGGCGGTGCGCCGCTGCTGCTCTTGATCGCGATTTTTGTCTGGATCGGCGCCGAGGCCGAGGCCACTCAGGTCGAGGAGCGAATCGCTTTGAAGGATGTTCCAGTCCGCACGGCCATGCTCACCGACTATCACACGTTGATGCCGTTCGACAGCCTGGGCCATGCCGCCGACTTGCTGCTGTCGGGAACCCAGCAAGATTTTCCGATCGTCTCCACAACGGACCACTCCTTCCAGGGCCTCTTGACGCGGTCCGACTTGATGACCGGCCTGGCACGCGCCGGTCGCGACGCCCTGGTAGGTGACCATGCCAAGACAGAGATCTCCAGTGTTGAGGCCTCTAGCCCGCTGGTCGCCGCCGTGGCGCGGCTGAGGGAGGGTCACGGGCCCTGCCTCCAGGTAGTGGACCAGGGAGAAACGGTCGGACTCTTGACGCTCGAAAACGTGGGTGAGTTCCTCATGGTCCGGGAGGCCCTCGCCGCGGAGGGAAACAAGCGTGTCGGGCCGGGCCGCCAGGCAGTACAGAACCGGACCTGAAGTGCCGGAAGACCGCGTCGCTTTTCTGTTCGGCCCATCTTTCAACGCGCTGGAATCCATGACACCCGCTGAACGATTGGACCACGTTGCAGAAACCGATTCCAGCTTCCGCCGGGTCGGTCTAAACTGGGTGGGCAAGTGCCTGATTTGCAACGGCCCCCTCGCCTTCGATTTCAAGACCAGAGAGGGAGCCACGCTCGAGCACGTCCGGGCACGGGGCCGCGGCGGCACCGATGATCCGACCAACCTGGGAATCGTCCACGGGCGTCAAGAAACTCGACGGCATCCCCGTCTCAAGTTACCATAGGAGACCTTGCACCTAGCAGGCAGCCCGTTCAATCCGGGCAAATACTGCCAACCGGTTGGCGTGGATGAAAAGGTTTCATGGCGGTACATGACCGTCGCGTCGATGTCTACGGCCTTTGACTCTCTTCCCGCCACGGCTCTGAAACTTTCCAACGCAGACCAGAATCCGGTGAATCTCGAGCGCACGCCCAGTTCCGAACGATGAGTGTTTCCGGCCGTCCGGAAGGAAAGACCAAGGGGACATGAGGGAACATCGCTTTCCGCCACGACACCAGCCTGGGTTCACGCTGATCGAGCTGCTAGTCGTTGTGGCCATTATTGCGGTTCTGGTCGCGCTTCTGCTGCCCGCGGTCCAGGCCGCGCGTGAGGCGGCCCGGCGGGCGCAATGCGCCAACAACCAGAAGCAGATCGGCATTGCCCTGCATAGCTATCACGGGGCCGTCGGATGTTTCCCGGTTGGGTTCCTGTATCCGACAAGCAACGTCCTGCCGGATTCGTCTCCGCAGCAGTACCGGTGGTCTGCGCTGGCTCAAATGGCCCCTCACCTGGAGCAGGGAGGTCTCTACAACGCGCTCAATTTCAATTTCCCGATCGCCCACCAGCCGGCCGCGGGAGCCAGTTCGGCCTTCTGGCCATACTACCCTGCCAATGCGACTGCAATGGGCGCGAGCGTCGCGGTGTTTCTGTGTCCCAGCGACGGTGGGCCTGCCCCGGATCCCGGTTCTGGGCCCACAAACTACATGTTCTGTACGGGAGACGGCTCCAACGGAGGGGACGCCACTTCAGCTAATGGCGCCTTCATACTGGGACCGCCACAGTCGCTGGCCAGCGTGATCGACGGCTCCAGCGGCACCGTGGCCGCGTCGGAGCAACCGCTTGGGATTCCCGGGCCTTACACCCAGACGTCGCCGACTCCCGTTCCCAGCCCCCGGAATCGTGCGTTCGCCCGCGTCTGGTTGGCGCCGCTGACCGATGTCGCCTGCCTTGCAGCCGGCCGCGGCTGGATGTTTTACAAAGGCGCGGGCTGGTGGGATGGAAACTACCTGAACACGCTTTACAATCACTATCTGGGCCCTAACTCGTCGCGAGACGACTGTGTCACATATCACAACCCAGGATGGAAGGCTGCGCGCAGCTTCCATCCTGGCGGCGTCAACGTCCTTTTCTGCGACGGCCACCTGACTTTCATCCGGGACACCATTGATCTTACATGCTGGCGCAGCCTGGCTACCCGGGCAGGCGGCGAAGTCGTGTCGGCCGACGCGTACTGAAGCCCTACATCTCCAGTAACTCGCACACGATCCGTGATCGGCCCTGCGATGCGCATCCTCGTTGTTGACGACGAACGAACCATTCGCGAGACCCTCATTGTCGCCCTCGAGGCCATGGGTCACACCGCGGCGCAAGCCGATGGTTCAGCCAGCGCGCTTCTGAAGATTCAGCAGACATCATTCGATCTTCTGCTCGTCGATCTGAGGCTGGGCACGGAATCGGGGATTGAGTTAATGGAGCAGATCTTGCGCGACCGGCCGGACCTCGCAGTGGTGATCATCACTGCTTATGGCAGCATCGATCGCGCGGTGGAAGCCATGCGGCGCGGCGCGTTTGACTTCTTGGCCAAGCCGTTCACGCCGGCCCAGGTTCGCGCGGTGCTCGAGCGAGTAGAGCGAATCCGGAGCTTGCACCAGCGGGTCGCCGACCTCGAAGAGCTCGTCCGGCGTGAGGTGCCCGAAGCCGTACTCGAAAGCTCGGATCCACAACTTGCTACCATTCTCGAGCAAGCCCGCCGCGTGGCCGCAAGCGACGCGATTGTTTTGATCCGAGGTGAGAGTGGCACCGGCAAGGGAGTGCTGGCCAGACGAATTCACGCCTGGAGCCGCAGGTCGAACGGTCCATTCGTCACGGTAAGCTGTCCCAGCCTGAGCAGCGAACTTTTGGAGAGCGAGATGTTCGGGCACGTTCGGGGCGCGTTCACGGGTGCAGTGCGAGACACGTCAGGGAAAGTGGCCGCCGCGACGAGCGGGACCCTCTTCCTCGACGAGATTGCTGACTTGCCTCTGGCCTTGCAGCCCAAGCTTTTGCGGTTTCTTCAAGACCGCCAGTACGAGCGGGTCGGAGAGACTCGGACGCAAACCGCCGACGTCCGGCTCATCGCCGCGACCAACCGTGATCTTGAGTCCGAGGCTGCCGCCGGCCGGATTCGCGACGACCTGCTATATCGTCTCAATGTCGTCGAATTCACTCTGCCTCCCCTTCGACTACGTAGTGATCGGCTTGAATTGGCAGATCACTTGCTTGCCTTTTTCAGTCGTCAAACCGGAAGAAAGCTGGACGGTTTCTCGGCTGCCGCCCGGGACGCGATTGCCTGCTATGCATGGCCAGGCAACCTTCGCGAGCTGCGGAACGCGATCGAACGAGCGACCCTCTTCGCCTCCAGCCGCAAGATCGAACTCGGCGATCTGCCCGACCGGGTTAGCTCAGACCGGCCAGCGGCAGGGCACAAACAGGCGGGCAAGATGTGCCTGGGCGGGCCCATGACACTCGAGCAACTTGAAACCGAGCATATCCGGGTCGTTCTCGAAAACAGCGAGACGCTCGAAGAAGCCGCGCGGACCCTCGGCATCGACCCCAGCACTCTGTATCGCAAGCGTAAACAGCTTGGACTTTGACCTGAGGTAAGACGGAACTGAACGTGAGTCGGGTGGATAACCACCAATAAGTCCGTAGCAGCTCACCGAGCTTCCTGCTCGGAGGCCTTGCAGAATGCACGAGAGCAGTTAGCCGATCTTGCGGAATGCACGGCTCGATGGCAACAGCCGGCGACGCACATACCATGCCGCGAGACGTAAGTTGAGTGATAATGATGAGTTGTGATCACTCTTAGATCTCTGGCACGATGCTTGCTACGACGAATCGGGAACGAATTGGGATCATGTTCAACACGCTGCGAATGAAGTTGATGCTCGGTTTTCTGCCCCTCCTGGCCATCCTTATCGGCCTGGGTTTGTGGGCGATCGCCATGTTCTACGGGCTGGGAGGCAGCATTGATGTGATCCTTCGTGAGAATTATCGTAGCGTGCTGGCCGTCGAACGCATGAAGGAAGCGCTTGAGCGAATGGATTCGGGGTTGATGTTCGCCTTCAGCGGGCGGGCACAGCAGGCGAGCGATCAGTTCGCCAGGTCCAAGGAACAATTCGACCGCCAGCTTGCCGTCGAGGAGCACAACATCACGGTCGTCGGCGAGCAGGAGGCCGTGGACGAGCTGACGGCCGAGTACCGCGGTTATCTCACTCTTGCGGCCGAGTACTTGAACCTCTCCAACGCCACGACCGCCGAACGCGCCGATCTCTATTTCAAGCGCCTGCTTCCCAAGTTCGAGAACCTTCGGAAGCTGGAGGACCGGGTGCTTCTGCTGAACCAGAGAAACATGGAACAGATGAACGAGACGGCACTTCGGAACGCAACGAATTCGACCCGCCTGATGATCGCGGCACTGCTGGTTGCCGTCTTCTTGGCTATTGCTTCGTCGCGGGTGCTGACTGGGCTGATCCTGGAGCCGATCGCTGCGGTGACGGAAGGGGCGCGGGCCGTTTCACAGGGCAAGCTGGACCAGATCGTGCCAGCCACAACGAAGGACGAGCTCGGAGAGCTCGGCCAGGCTTTCAACACAATGGCCAGGACAATTCGTGAATATCGTGAGGCGGGAACCGTCCGCCTGCTGCGAGCGCAAAAGACGGCCCAGGCGACGATCGACTCGTTTCCCGACCCCGTGATCGTTGTCGATCCCCAGGGGGGCGTCGAGCGTGCCAATCCCGCGGCGAGACGTCTCTTGCAAGCAATCGCGACAGCCAGCGGCGAATCGCTCCCCTGGATTGCACCGGCGTCGCTGCAGCCACACCTCGACTCGGTGCTGGGCGGTCAGGCCGATTACCTCCCCTTGAGCCTGGAGCAAGCAATCTTCTTGCGCGACGGCAACCAAGACCGCTTCTTCTTGCCTCGGGTGCTGCGGATCCGCAGCGATACCGGAGAGCTGCTTGGCGCGGCGGTCGTCCTTTCCGACGTGACCAAGTTTCAACTTCTCGACCAGCTCAAGAGCGACATGATCTCGACGGTCAGTCACGAGTTGAAAACTCCGCTCACGAGCATGCAAATGGTGGTACATCTCCTGCCTCGAGGAGGCCGTGGGGCCGCTGACGGCCAAGCAGACCGAATTGCTCCTGGCAGCGCAGGACTCTGACCGACTGCTGGGCATGATCAATGATCTGCTCGATCTGACGCCGCATGGAGCAGGGCCGGGTAGCGCTTGACCAGCAGCCGGCCGACGCGTCTGAACTGATTCGCGATGCGCTCGAGCGCTACCAATCCGCCGCCCAAGATGCCGGGATCACCCTGCAGAGTCAGCTCGAGCCCCCTTTGCCGCCGGTCCTGGTGGACAGAGATCGGATTGAACATGTCTTTGACAATCTTATGACCAATGCGCTTCGGCACACAGATCGTGCGGGGACGATCACCTTGAAAGCCGTCGCGGCCGACGGCGCAGTGCAGTTCTCCGTCGCGGATACTGGCGAAGGCATCCCGGCTCAGTTCATTCCTCAAGTATTTGAAAAGTTTTTCCGGACTCCGGGCGCAAAGCGCCAGGGCGGGGCCGGGCTCGGCCTGGCGATTGTGCAAGAGATCATCGTCTCCCACGGTGGACAGATAAGTGTTCAAAGCACCGTCGGCAAAGGAACAACATTCACGTTCACCCTGCCGGTGGCGGCCGTCACGCAAGACGAGGTCGCGACGGAGCGAAGGGACGTTGTCTCTGCCTCGTCGACCAGTTGAGTTATGAGAGACGATGGCGACAAGAGTGATGGCAAAAGGAGGCTTTTCGACAGTTCTTTCCTCTGGCTTGTTACGCGCTGTCAAACTAATTCTCTGAGGACTTTGCATGGATACCCCCAAACGAATTCTCATAGTCGATGACGAGCCCAATGTCCGGCTTGTCTTCCGCGGCGGCGCTGGAGGCGACCGGATACGTGGTGACCGAAGCCGCTGACGGCGTGGCCGCGCTGGCGCAGACTTCGCAAATTGTCAGTCGACCTGGTTCTGCTCGACCTCAAAATGCAGCCCGTGGATGGGATGGAAACCTTGCGTCGTCTGCCGCCTCTCGGCGACGAGACTCCGGTAGTGGTTGTTACGGCACACGGCAGCGTGCCCGACGCCGTGGCGGCGATGAGGCTCGGGGCTGTCGATTTTCTGCCCAAGCCTGTCAGCCCTGCGACATTGCGAGCCGTGGTCGCCGCGGCCTGTGAGCGCGGTGCCGCCGAGGGAACTGCGGCCCAAACGCCCGTCGCCGTCGCCGACACCACGACCGCGAAGCTTTTCGAGGAAGACCTCAGCCGAAGCAAACGGGCCATGGAACGTTGCGAATACGATGATGCCGAGTTCTTCCTCCGCATTGCCGACGCACTCAGGCCAGGCTCTCAGGAAGTCACTCGAATGCGAGAAACTCTCGCCTCCCGCAAGCTTGACTCCCATGGCTTTTCGTTTCGCGCCCTGGGTGACATGCTGCGATGAAAGCAGATGTAGGAGCCGACTCGTCGTCCGGGAGTGTGGTTCGACCTGGTTGCCACAGGCGATCTTGATCTTGCTCACCGCCATCTCGTTCAACGGGAAGATGAGATTCGTTTAGCTGGTCGAATGCCTGCATTCGCGCTCGGGCACGATAATCGAACGTCCTCGTTTTGCACGCCTCGATCCCCGAAGGAGATTCGCCTTGGCCCTCGCAACGTTCGCTCTCGGGATGGTGATGTTCGCCTTGTTTTTTGGCCTGATCGCCTTCTGCGATCAACTCTAAACGGATTCGGAGTGCTCGGCATGCTTTACCTGACCGCCTTCGTCACCTTGGCGGCGCTGATCTATCTCGTTTACGCCATGCTTCGGCCGGAACGGTTTTAAGTACACGATTCACAGAATTCGGAAGGGGCTTTCGTGGGACCTAACTTTGCTTGGCTGCACCCGTTCTGGGCGTTCGCCCTGCCGATCGCGACGTCGTTTCCGCTGGGGTGGTCGATGTTCCGCGCACTTGATCGGCACGAGGATCGTGCCGGGCGCGGCCTCGATTCGCTGCCTATGTTTTTGTGCAAGCTCCTAGGTCGACGCCAGCCCTCTGGGATGAACTGGAAGCAGTACTGCTCTGCCTTGCTTGCGTTCAATGTCGCCCTCTTCGTCTTGACCTTCGTCCTGCTCTACCTGCAGCCGAACCTTCCGCTCAATCCCGACGGCAAAGGCTCGCTCGGGGCGCTGGGCTACAAGGACGCGGTCGGGGTGGAACATAAGGATGCGGATACCGGGGTCGTCTTCAACACCGTGTGCTCGTTCGTGACCAACACGAACCTCCAACACTACTCTGGCGAACAGCATCTCTCGTACTTCAGCCAGCTCGGCGGCATTGTTTGGTTGATGTTCGTCACGCCGGCGGTGGGGCTCTCGGCCATGCTGGCCGTGCTCAGAGGACTGCGGGGAGACAATCACCTGGGCAACTTCCACCTGGACATCATGCGCGGCTTGCTTTTTGTCTTCCTGCCGGTCGCGCTCTTGATAGCACTTTTCCTGGTGGCTAATGGCACACCGATGACGTTCGGCGGCAGCGTATCGGCCAAGACCATAGACGGCTCGGCCACCAAGATGGAGATGCAGTCGATCTCGCGTGGTCCCGTCGCCGCGCTGGTGGCCATCAAGCAGGCCGGCACAAATGGCGGCGGATTCTTCGGTCCGAACTCGACCCATCCCTATGAAAACCCCACTCCCTGGACCAACCTGATGTCGATCGCAGCCATCATCGTGCTGCCGATGTCCTCCATCATAATGGCTGGCTGCATGCTCAAGGACAAAAAACACGCGGCGCTTATCTACGGGGTGATGCTCAGCTTTCTGATTACTGGAGCCACCGTGGCGATCTGGGCCGAAAGCAAGCCCTCCGCCGCCACGGAGCAAGAAGCAGCGGTCGTGCAGAGCTCCAACATGGAGGGTAAGGAAACGCGCCTTGGGCCGGTCGCCGCGGCGACATGGGCGGCCGTCACCACGGCAACTTCAAATGGCTCGGTCAATAGCATGCACGACAGCCTGAACCCGGTCACTGGCCTGGTGCCATTGTCGATGATGATGCTCAACGTGGTATTCAGCGGCATCGGAGCCGGATTTGAAAACATGTTGATGTTCATCATCATCGCGGTCTTTCTCTCCGGTTTGATGGTCGGCCGAACCCCGGAGTACCTGGGCAAGAAAGTCGAGGCCCGCGAGGTCAAGCTGGCCATGATTGTGATGCTGATCCATCCCCTGATCATCCTGGAGGGGCGGGCCTGTTCGCGGCCACAGACTGGGGCGCCAAGACCACTGCCAATCCCGGGCCGCACGGCTTCTCCGAGATCCTCTACGAATTTACCTCCGCGGCCGCGAACAACGGGTCGGGTTTCGAGGGTTTGGGCGACAACACTCCCGCCTGGAACATCGCCTGCGGCATCGTCTTGCTCTTGGGACGGTTCCCGGCCCTGCTGTTGCCTATCGCCCTGGCGGGTTTTCTGGCGGCAAAGAAACGTGTCCCTTACTCCTCGGGCACTCTGCGCACTGATAACTTGACGTTTGCCTTTATGCTCATGGGAACTGTGCTCCTGGTAGGCTCTCTCTCGTTTATGCCGGCACTCGTGCTCGGGCCCGTGGCCGATCACCTGACGAAGATCTCGCCGTGACGACGGGCCGTACCCGCCGTGTTGCCTCATCCCTTACTCTTAGAGACCAATTTCAATTGAAAGCAAGTTCATGAGCGTCGAAACCCCGACTCAACCCAGTGGTTCCCTGCGATCTGCCGCCGATGCGCAAGCCTTCAAGTTGCAGCGGCGCCAGGCTCGGCGGCTGAGCATTTTCGATCCCGAGATGGTACGCCAGGCGTCGCTTCGTTCCTTCTCCATGCTGAACCCGCGATCGATGATGCGCAACCCCGTCATGTTCCTGGTTGAGATCGGCACCGCGCTGACGGCCATCGTGACCATAGAGTCGATCGTAAACGGCGGGCCGACCGGGCTGATCGTGTACCAGGCCGCGCTGACTCTCCTGTTGCTGCTGACCGTCCTGTTCGCGAACTTCGCCGAGGCGCTGGCCGAGGCGCGCGGCAAAGCCCAGGCCGACAGCCTGAGAGCGACACGACAGGATACGCCCGCGTTCCGCTTGGAGTGCCTCGGGACGGACACAGGCTGCTTCGTCCCCTCGACTCAGCTACGCACCGGCGATCTTGTCTTGGTCGAGGCGGGCCAGGTGATTCCGTCGGACGGAGAGGTGGTCAGCGGTGTCGCCTCGGTCGATGAGAGCGCGATCACCGGCGAAAGCGCCCCGGTGATCCGCGAGGCTGGCGGCGATCGGTCGGGCGTGACCGGAGGCACTCGCGTGCTCTCCGATCGGATCATCGTGCAGGTCACCGCCGAGCCCGGCCAAAGCTTCCTGGATCGGATGATCGCCCTGGTCGAGGGTGCGATTCGCCAGAAGACACCCAACGAGATCGCGCTTACGATCGTGCTGGCCGCTTTCTCGCTCATTTTCCTTATCGTCACCGCCTCGCTCTACCCGATGGCCCGGTACTTCGACCTTACTCTCGACATCCCGACGTTGATCGCCCTCTTGGTCTGCTTAATTCCGACGACGATCGGCGCCTTGCTGGCGGCCATCGGCATCGCGGGAATGGACCGGCGCTCATGGCCAACATCATTGCCAAGAGCGGCAAGGCCGTCGAGCTTGCCGGCGACATTGACACCCTGCTGCTGGACAAGACGGGCACAATCACGATCGGCAATCGCCGGGCCACCCAGTTCGTGCCCATGGGCGGCGTCTCCGACCGGCAACTGGCGCGGCTGGCCGGCCTGGCCTCGATGGCCGACAGCACGCCCGAAGGCAAAAGCATTCTCGACCTGGCCCGCCCGGTGACAGCGATTCGATGGAGAAGTACCCTCCGGGTCGCGATTCATCGAGTTCACCGCGCAGACGAGAATGAGCGGCGTGGACCTGCCCGACGGCACGCGCATTCGCAAGGGCGCGCCCGACACCCTCGCGCGATACGTCCAAGATCAGGGGGGCGTCGTTCCTCACGGGTACCAGCCGACCGTTGATTCGATCGCCTCGCGCGGAGCCACCCCCCTGGCCGTTGCCGAGAACGACCAGATCGTCGGCGTGGTCAAGCTCGAGGACATCCTCAAGCAGGGTATCCGCCAGCGGTTCGCCCGGCTGCGGAAGATGGGTCTTCGGGTCGTGATGGTCACGGGCGATAATCCCCTCACAGCCAAGGCGATCGCCGAGGAAGCAGGCGTCGACGACTTCATCGCGCAGGCAACTCCTGAGGCCAAGCTCGCGTACATTCGCAACGAGCAGCAGGGGGGCAAGCTCGTGGCCATGATGGGCGATGGTACCAACGACGCCCCCGCGCTGGCACAGGCCGATATTGGCGTCGCCATGAACTCCGGGACCCAGGCCGCCAAGGAGGCCGGCAACATGGTCGATCTGGACAGCGACCCTACCAAGCTCATAGAGGTCGTCGAGATCGGCAAGCAGTTGCTTATGACGCGGGGCGCTCTGACCACGTTCTCGATCGCCAATGACCTGGCGAAATATTTCGCGGTGATCCCGGCCATGTTCATCGTGACCCTGCCCGAATTGAAGGTTCTGGACATCATGGGACTGGCCACCAGGGGTGGCGCCTACTCGGCAATCCTGGCCGCGGTAATCTTCAACGCGATCATCATCCCGCTCTTGATCCCGATCGCATTGAAGGGTGTGACCTATCGACCCGTGGGAGCTGAAGCGCTGCCTGCGCCGCAATCTGCTTTGGTACGGACTGGGCGGTGTGATCGCCGCCTTTCATCGGCATTAAGCTCATCGACCTTCTCATCGATCCGCTGCTGGCCCTTGTCGGCATCGTTTGAGCGTGGTCTTGCTTTCGCAAGCCACTTGATCGGAGAATTATTCATCATGATTCGCGAATCAGTGACTGCACTCCTGGCGTGTCTGATTTCCTTTGTTCTCTGCGCCGTCGTTTACCCGATGGTGGTCTGGGGACTTGCCCAACTGGCCTTCCCACGGCAGGCGGAAGGAAGCCTCATCTACGATCGCGACCGCACGGTGATCGGCTCGGAGCTGATCGCCCAGCCTTTCTCGTCGGACCGTTATTTCCAACCGCGCCCCTCGGCGGTCGACTACAAGGCCCATGCCGCGGGCGGGTCCAATCTCGGCACCAAGAACCCCGACCTGCACAAAAAAATCCTCGACAGAATCGCGACCCAAAAGGCAACCCTCGAACGTCCCGTGCCCGTGGATCTGGTCACCGCCTCCGGTTCGGGTCTTGACCCCCACATCAGCAAGGAAGCCGCGGCGTACCAGGTCGGTCGCGTTGCCGCCGCCCGCCATCTTCCCGAACCGCGAGTCCGCGAGTTGCTGGCCCGTAACATCGATGTCTCCGGGGCAATCATCGGCGCGCCTCGTCGAGTCAACGTCTTGAAGCTCAACCTGGCTCTCGACGGGGCTGACTCTTCGGAGGGAACCCCGGAGCATCGCTGATGGCCGTCGCCGAGCCTTCCCGACCGACTCCCGAGCAATTCCTGAACCTGATTCGCCGCCAAGCCCGGGGACGGCTGAAGGTCTATCTCGGCTCGGCGGCGGGGGTCGGCAAGACTTATGCGATGCTTCGCGAAGGTCAGCGGCTTAAGAAGCAAGGTGTCGACGTGGTTGTCGGCATCGTGGAAACTCATGGCCGCACCGAAACCCAAGAGCAAATCGGCGACCTCGAGATCGTCCCACCCTGGATCATCGAATATCGCGGCGTGAAGCTCCGAGAGATGGACCTGGACGCTGTTCTGGCCAGGCGACCCACGGTTTGCCTGGTCGATGAGCTGGCTCACACCAACGTGCCCGGCAGCAAGCATTCCAAACGCTACCAGGATGTGGAAGAGCTGCTGCTCGCTGGAATTCATGTGATCACCACCGTCAACATCCAGCACATCGAGAGCCTGTATGACGAGATCGAGCGGACCACCGGCGTGAAAGTCAAGGAGCGCTTCCCCGATCGCGTGCTGGCCGAGGCCGACCAGATCGTCAACGTTGACGTCTCCGTCGAGGACCTCATCGAGCGGCTGAAGACCGGCAAGATTTACCCGGAGGACCGTGTCAACTCGTCCCTGGAGAACTTCTTCACCCCCGCTAACCTGACCCGACTTCGTGAGATCACGCTCACCGAGATTGCACACCTGATCGACCGCCGCACGCGCCGCGCCGAGGCCGACCAGGCTCCGATCGCCACGACCGATCGGGTCATGGTCGGCATCTCGAGCTTGAGCCCCAATGCCTCCGCCCTGCTGCGCAAGACCGCGCGCATCGCCGACCGGCTCAATGCTCCCTGGTACGCCGTTTACGTCCAAACGCCCTCCGAAGACCTGACCCGCATCGACGCGGCAACCCAGCGCTTCCTGAGCAAGAACCTAGAGCTGGCCCAGCAGCTCGGTGGCATTCCCATGCAGTTCCGTGGTCCGAACGTCGCCAGCACGATGTGGGCGTTCGCCCAGGAATATGCCATCAAGATCATCGTCATCGGCAAGAGCCGCCGACCCTGGTACCGCCGGCTCACCCAGGGCTCGCTGCTCGACCAGTTACTGAAAACATACGAATAGTGTCGATATCTACATTATCGATGTCTGAGCCGTGACGGCCTGAAGAAATGTCGGCTAGTGAAAACGGACTGCCTGCACATAGGTCAATATTGATCCGCGCTGATGATCTCGCCACGGGCCCGCGTGCCCAGCGCCTGGTAGACTCCCGGTGTGGGCTGAACGGAGAACAAGCAACTGGCTGGATCATAGGAGACGTTCGTCGGTTTTCCGGTTGCCGGGTTGAACGGCCAGCCATTGATCGATTCCTTGAGGAAACGGACCGAACCGTCAGCGAAGGCGAAGTTGCAGCCGCCGGGGTGGAAGCTCGAGGCGGCGATGGAAAAGTCGTCTTCCTGGTTATCGTAACTGTAAAAGTAATCGCCGTTGGGGTTGGGGTCGCCATTGATCCGGCCGAATGGGTTCATGGGAAAGATCGTGCTGAAGAGCGTATCGCCGAAATTGCCCGAGACCCAGGCCCCGTTGTAGTAAAAGTCTATGGAATAATAGATGTCGGGAACCTGGCTGAACTTGCCGTGGGCCTTCTCACCGAATGAGAGCGTGTTGCTCAAGCCATCAGTGACCGAGGCCAGCGTGGCCGGACGGACGCCACCGGGATTCTGCGGCGCGACCGGATTGGGCGCCACCGGAGGATTAATGTTTGGCCATCCCAGGTAAAAGAATAGACCATCGGCCTGGTTCAGCACGGCCAAGTGCTGTGATGGCGATGTGACATTGATCGGCACCTTACAGAAGTTGCCCATGCATCCCGCGTAACTGGTGTAGGTCAAGATCTGGGCAGACCCATCCCATCCCCAGCCCGGGTTGTTGAACATGGAGGCCAGAGATCAACCCGTCGCTGGGGCACCACAGAACGCTCAGGCCAGTTGCCCCCACCGTCGAGTTGTCGGCAACCCAGTTCGTCAGGCTCGTGTTATAGGCGCTCGACAGCACTTGCTGCTCCAAGTACGGCAGCAGCCGGACGAAGATGCTGCTGCCAACGTAATAGCTGTAGGGGCCGCCAAACGAGTTCGGTCCCGTGTTCTCCCTGGCCATCCCGTATGGGTAGCTTCCTTGAGCCGCCTCATAATTGGCCAGCGCCAGCCCCAGTTGCTTCAGATTGTTAACGCACTGGGCCCTGCGCGGCCTCGCGCGCCGCCTGCACGGCGGGCAACAACAAAGAGATCAGCACGGCGATGATGGCGATCACCACCAGTAGCTCGATGAGCGTGAAGCCGCCGCTGTACCTCAGTGCTGATTCCATGGGCTGTCTTGATCGGTTCAAGTTTGTGGATTCATACACTCTCATGCTTCACCTCTTTGAGCTGGGGATACTCACGATGGGGGCTGTTGCCCGGGGGCCTTCGTGCGTTGCTTGCCGACACGAGACTTGACAGGCGCCCGGTTTTGCACATCCATTTTCTTCTGAAACAAAGACTTCCGGGCCGCCTCGGGCAGCTCACCCTGAACGGCGTCGCCCGACCGGCCGCAGCCTGGCGACACAGCGAGGATCAGGAAGATAGCGGAGCGGAGAAGACGCCGGAGACGTTTTCCATTGGAGAAGTCCACCCGCATCGAATTCCTTCCCTCGGCTTGGGTCGATGGGTTCGCCGGGTACTCCGCTTGCCTCGCTGGCTCAGATGCGGAATACCCATCCAGGCGTTCTAGCATGCTGGTAAATAACGGCATTGCGTGCCGCTGCGGGCCCGGTCATCAGGCTCGGCGTCCCGGACTGCGCCGTGACGCCGCACCGGATCGGAGCGTGATTATCAGAGGTTGATTCTCGTGGCGACGCTCGTCCCGCGCAGGGCGTGGCCAGGAAAGGGTGCTGGTAGGTCTTCTGACTTGCGAGCTGGAGTGTTCGGCCTTCTCATCGGTCAGCTCCCACCCGGGGCGGACCAACAATGGCAATAAGAGGGGAGAACACTCGTGAGCGCTCGGTCACAGCGGCGGGGCCGTTCCGGATTCGCACCGGATTCCCTGTTCACCAGACCCGGCAGGCTGCCGGTCCAGTCACCAGCACCACAGGACATTCTTAATCTAGGGGGCGCGACCCGACGTGTCAAGAACGCAGATCCGCAACATCAATTTGGAAGGACCGTTCATCTGAACGCGGAACGTGGTAGCTTTAGCAGATCGATCGAGCGATCCATCTTGTGACCAGCGACAATTAGGATTCCCGCCCAGCGACAATTAGAATTCCCTCCTCCTCTCGCCCACCTGTTCACTATCTGGTTCCCTCCTCAGCCCAAGGAGGGAACCGTCATGATCAAGGATGCCCAAGTTCGCAAGCTTCGCCAGTTGCTTGGCGAAGGACATCCACTCTATCGTGCGGCATTGAAGGTGGGTATGGACGCCAAGACAGCTCGAAAGTACCGGCACGCCGATCGCCTGCCGAGCGAATCTTTGACCCCGAGAACTTGGCGGACCCGGGAGGATCCGTTCCAGGACGTATGGCCCCAGCTTCGTGACCTGCTGGAACTCAATCCCGGGCTCCAAGCAAAGACCCTCTTCGAGGACCTTCAGCGGCGTTTCCCGGGCCGATTTCCCGATATCCAGCTCCGCACCTTACAGCGGAAGATCAAAGCGTGGAGAGCGACCGAGGGCCCAGCCAAGGAGGTCTTTTTCGATCAGATCCATCGGCCTGGCCAGTTGGCTGCCTCCGACTTCACGCACATGAACGACTTGCGGGTCACGCTGGCCGGTGAACCGTTCGATCACATGGTCTATCACTTTGTCCTGACCTATTCCAATTGGGAGACTGCCACAGTCTGCTTTTCCGAGAGTTTCGAGAGCCTCAGCCAAGGGCTCCAAAACGCCCTCTGGGAGCTGGGAGGAGCTCCCCAGATGCACCGCACCGATCGGCTCAGCGCCGCGGTGAATAACCTTGGCGATCGTGATCTGTTCCAGCAGCGTTATCGCGCCTTGTTGGCTCACTACGGCTTGAAAGCTCAAGCCATTAACGCCCGCAAGGCCCATGAGAATGGAGACGCCGAGCAGAGCCATCATCGATTCAAGACTGCCGTCGATCAGGCGCTGATGCTCCGCGGCAGCCGCGACTTCCAGGATCGAGAGGACTACGAAAGGTTCCTCCACCAAGTCCTGGCCCAACGCAACAGCGGACGGACCGAGCGGTTTGGCGAGGACCGATCAGCACTGGGAGGCCTGCCCGCGCGTCGCGTGGACGCGTGGCGGCGATGCCCAGCACGAGTGACCCAAGGGAAGTACGATCCGCATCGGCTACAACACCTACTCGGTGCCCAGCCGACTGATCGGTGAAAAGGTTGATGTCCATATCAAGGTGGAATGCCTGGAGGTGTGGCACGGCTCGGTGTTGGTCGAGCGACTTCCCCGGCTCCGGGGCCGTAACAAACACGCGATTAACTATCGCCATGTGATTGATTGGCTGGTGCGCAAGCCGGGAGCGTTCTCGGGCTACCGCTACCAGGACGCGATGTTCCCGACGAGCCGGTTTCGCCGGGCCTACGATGTCTTGCTGGAACGCAGCCCCGGCCGCGCGGCCAAGGATTACCTGCGGATCCTCGACCTGGCGGCCAAGGAATCCGAGACCGGGGTCAATGCCGTGCTGGCCCGGCTCCTGGAGTGGAATGTACCGATCACGCCGACCGTCGTCGCCGACCATTTGGCCCACGATCTGGGCCTGCCGCGGGCGATGGAGGTCACGATCACAACGGTGGATTTGTCGATGTACGACGGGTTACTCGAGACCAGGGAGGACATGCCATTAACCGATCAGCCGACCTGCACGAGTCCCTGAAGGAGTGCCTTCGGGATCTCCATTTGCTGACGATCCGGGACGAGTACGAATCGGCGGCCCAACGGGCTCGTCAAGAGTCCTCAAGTTACGAGCGTTACCTGCTTGATCTGACGGAGCGCGAACGTGAAACCCGCCGCTCGAACCGGATCGAGCGGCTCTTACGGGATTCGAGGCTGTTCGTGGAGAAGAGTCTGTCGACCCTAGACTTGAAGCGGCTGCCGCCGAAAGCGGCTCAGCAAGTCCGGTCTCTGTTGGAAGGGGACTTCGTTGAGCAACATGAGAATGTGCTCATTTTCGGGAACCCCGGCTCTGGCAAAACGCATCTCGCGTGCGCCATTGGCCAGGAACTGATCCGCGCGGGAAGGAAGGTGATGTTCGCAACTTGCGGTCTGATGGTTCAGGACCTCCTGGCCGCGAAGCGAGACTTGAAGCTCCGCGGTTTTCTCAAGAAGATTTCTTCATATCACGTATTGATTCTCGACGATATTGGCTATGTCCAATACAGTCGAGAAGAGATGGAGGTGCTGTTCACGCTCTTGGCGGAGCGCTATGAACGGGGGAGCGTAGTGCTGACCAGCAACCTGGCGTTTTCGGGTTGGGAGACGATCTTCAAGGACCCGATGACGACCGCTGCGGCGATCGATCGACTGGTGCACCACAGCGTGATCTTGGAATTGAACGTTCCCAGTTATCGAGCCGAGCAGGCCAAGAAGGCGGGGCAGAAACCGCAGGACCTGCCAATCCCAGCAAGGAGGTGTGACTGGAAGCAAGCACGGATACCGCCGAGGGCGAGAAGGAACCTCAAACGACCACGATCCAAGCGGCCTGTACACGATCACCGAGGCGGGAATTCTAATTGTCGTCACAAGGGAAATGTAATAGTCGCCAGTCAAACAGCTCCTTTGCGCTCGGGAGGTTTGATCATGAAACGCTTGACCCGGAAACGACGATTTTTGCACGAGAGCCGTATCCTGGCCATGACAGTGACGGTGACAGTTGCGGTGGGGAGACTTTCCGGCAGCTCGGACGTCCCAGGAGAACCACCCCTCTTGCTCCGTGACCAATTCGAGCGAGCGGAGCCGACCGGCTGGAAATTCACCGATCCGGCGGCCTGGCGAATCAGTCTGGTCGACTCGGGAAAGAACCGCGTGCTCGAGCAGTTCCAGGCCAGCAAGTACGAGCCCCCGGTTCGCTCTCCGCTGAACATCGCTTTCTATCCGGAGCTCGATGTCGGCGATTTCATTCTTGACGTGAAAGTGCGCTTCGACCACGCGCGACTACGGCCACCGCGACCTTTGCCTCTTCTTCGGCCATCAAGATTCAAGCCATTTCTATTATGTTCACCTTGGTAAACAAGCCGATGAGCATGCCAACAGCATCTTTCTCGTAAACGCAAAGCCGCGCGTTTCCATTGCCGAGGCGCGCATGTCGGGCACGCCCTGGACCGAAAATTGGCACCAGGTCCGGATCGTTCGTCGAGTCCAGGACGGCCTGATCCAGGTCTTTTTCGACGACCTGACCCATCCCGCGATGATTGCGCATGATCGTACGTTCAACCACGGCAAGCTCGGCATCGGCTCGTTTGATGATACGGGCATGTTCGACGATTTCGAAGTGCACGGGGAAATATACAAACCGGCTGGGGACGTTATTATTGAGGCGAAAGTGGCGCACCACCGAGGAAATTTCCCCACGAGTAGAAGAGATTCACGCTGAAACCGCGGATTGGTGGCTTACAATTCCGAGTCGCCTGCTAGTATCTCCTGCCAGCTCTTCGACCAGCCGGTCGGGACCAAGGGTGTCAAGGTGGTGAGCTCGATCCTTGCCATTTAAGGTATGCCAGGCGCATCCCCGCCATAGGCCTTATTTACCAGATCAATGTACTCTCTTGTCTCGTCCCGATCGCCTTCCTCGACCGCGTTTGAGGAATCGAGACGATCGCGAAAGACTCTCGCCTTCATCGCCGGTACGCGGTGAGATTGCCCCCGCGAAGGAAGTCTTCGACCTGGAGCCGGTGTGTCGATCGTCCTAAATCGGGATGAAATGCTCGGCATGTTTCTTGTTCCCGCTCAAAGCCGCGGTGAGCACTTCGCCTCGAAGGATATACATCTCTTCGAAGACCTCCTTGGGCGATGGGTAGTATGCGAAGCAGCCGACGATGCTGAATGCCACCAGGCCCGCCAGCGCGACCCCGCCAAGAACCGGTGGTGAAATGTTCACGTCAAGCCAGCCTCGTTCGTTCTGAGCAGGCTCGTCCCACTCTCGAGCAAGTCCTCGACTCGGAAGAAGCGGTCCAGGCCTTCAGAAGCAGACCGAGCGGGGCCACCGAGGCGAGCAGATCAGGCCGACTTGTTCGAACGGCTTGAGATCTTCCTTGAGCTTGGCAACCACCATCCGCGGTAGCTCACTCGATCCTTCCCGGAACGGTTGGCAGTAAATATCGAAAGCGTGAGTGTGACCGGGCGGCTGGATGCCGCGGGGAAACAACGGGTTCTCCATGGCGTAAGCCAGGCAGAGAACGACGGCAAAAAGCAGCGAGATCCAGCTCAGGCTGCGAATCAGTCCTTGATTGCGAATGATCCAGGCGATCAACCCAAGATTGACGCCTGCTCCGAGGGTCAGCAGGACGAAGGATGCTCCCACGGAGTTCGCATGCTGGAACGTGATGCCGAGCTGCGACATCGCTGTCAGCGGTGTCGCGTAAGCCGGAGTGGCGACAGCGACCATGGTGATCGGTGCGTAAGGATTGGAATGTTCCATCGCCGTCTGCAGGCTGCCGGGTGGCAGCATTGCACCGAGCAAACACGCCGCTCAGGCCTATCACGATGTAAGCCAGGGAAGGCCCCACAATCTCGCGTGCCGCGACGATCACGATTGCGGCCATCCGTCGTAACCCGTGGGGGACGGGAGGCGGTGACGGCCTGCACTCGCGCCCACTGTTAGGAAACAGCCAGTTCCAGGCGGCGCCGACAACGGTGACCAGAACCATGGAGCTGAACGCGAATGTCAGGATGACGAGCGGTTCCGAAAGGGTCAGCCCGTAGAGTAGAGAGATCGGGTTGAAGAGCGGCGCGGTCATGGCAAAGACTAGAATTGCCCCAGTCGAGATCCCGGCCCGGCGCATTTCCCGCGCGACGGGAATTGCCCCCAGCGAGCAAATCGGCAGAATCATGCCGATCAGCCACGCCTGCGGCAGCTCGTGCCAGGTGCCACAACCAAAAAGCCTGCGCGTATTCTCCCGTCCCAGCAACCTCTGGAAGATACCCGCCACGAATAGCCCGACCAGGATTGTGGGGGCGCCATGTATCAAGGCCTGCAACACGTGCAGCACGCCGCCCAAAAAGATGGCGTATGTCAATGTTAATTCCTCAATTGAGCAATGTTCAATTCCGCGACGCTTTTGCCAGGGCAGATCACGAACCCCGTGCACTGGATGGACCGCTCGGGCTCGGCCCCGTCGACTGCGGGGCAGCTTCTGGACGCAGTCGCTTCGGCTCATCGAACCAGCGTGAGTCAGACGAAGCTAGCAGCGATTCAAGAGCAACTATCGATTCGTTGGCCTGTTTCATCGCCTTCTCCAGTGCCGCTGGCGAGCCGCCGCGGCGGACGGCCTCGTAGGCGTTGGCGAGGTCGGTCGCCAGGGCGGGAACGTTATTCCAGGACGCTGCGGGCATATCTGAATCGGCGGCAATTTCGGGTAACCAGTTGGCAATGTCGAGCGCGACGGAGAGGAGCCGAGGATCGATGGACGGGTTTAAGTGCCGTGCGCCACGATCTCGCCGATCTGGTCGTTCAACTCTTTGCAGCGACTCACGGCCCGAGGAAATGACCTGGGTTTGTGAGCCGGGATCACGTGCCCGATGTGCTCTTCAGTTGTGCCCGCCGGGTTCGCCCTGAGACCTCGCTGAATCGCAGCCGGCAACCGGCAGCAGGCACGCGTAGAGTACCAACGTGGCCTGAAAGCTTGATTGCCATCGGGGTTTTTCCGGGTTCGATGAAGCCAGATCTGATTGATGATGATCAAACAGATGCGATAGTGTCATTGCCATCAAGATAGCCCTCCTCACGAGACCGAGGCATGTCGAGTCGAAGCCGTGCCCGGGCGCGGCCTTCGGGGGATAGACCGGGACGGGCACGGATGACATGATTTCGGAGAGAACGTGCTTGTGCGCTTCCGGCTCGATTCCCAGCCGGACTTCGAGAACGGTAGAGGCAACGTCTTGTACGTCGTCGGGGATGACGAAGTCTCGACCGACCAAGGAAGGCACCGCGCCTGGGCCACGCGTTGCCAGATCAGCAGCCCGCGCGGACTAAGACCGAGTGTCACCCGGCGATGTGACCGTGTTGCCTGGGCGAGCGAGACGAGGTATTCCCGGACGGCCCGCCCGACGGTCACTCTCGCAACCTGCTCCTGAAGGGCGCGAAGCTGTCCAGCAGCGATCGCGGGCTGGTTTGCAAACCTTTCGTCGCTTCCTGTGTTCATGGCCGATTCAAGCATCGCCAGTTCGTCCTCGGCCTGGATAGCCAACCCGGAGCTTCATGGCGAAACGATCGAGCTGCGCTTCGGGAAGGGGGTAAGTGCCGTGCTGCTCGACTGGATTTTGAGTCGCGATCACAAAAAACGTATCCGAGAGAACGTGGCGGACGTTGTCGATTGTCACCTGCCGCTCCGCCATGGCTTCGAGCAGGGCGCTTTGAGTTCGAGGCGTGGTGCGGTTGATCTCGTCGGCTAGCAGCACATCGGCGAACACGGGACCCGGCAGGAATTCAAAGTCGCGCGTCTTCTGATTAAACACCCGGAACCCGGTGATGTCTCCCGGCAATAGATCGGGAGTGCACTGAACATGCGCAAATCTGCCGCCAGAGCCCGCGCCAGTGCCTTTGCGAGCGTCGTCTTACCCAGGCCTGGCAGGTCCTCGACCAGCAGATGTCCCCGCGCCAGGAGGCAGGCCAGGATGTGCTCGTTCGACTTCCTCCTTGCCGCGGAGCCCATGGTTCAAAGCGGTTCGAACCGCCTCAATGGCGTCCGGCTCGATTCTTTGCCTCTCGGCTTGCATCGTCATGATTGTTCTCGAGGGGAGACCACCGTTCCCGGCGGTCGCGGCAAAAGTGACGCGGAAGCGATCGACCGTCCAGCAGTGCGACCGCCTGGTGGGCAGTCACGCTCGATTTCTGAGTGCGGTTCGGCGCCCTCAACCCCGGTCGGTCGGGTGCATGGGCAGCCCAGTTGGCCAGGGCGATCAGCGTGAGTAACGATGCCCTTGGCTCTTCCGAGCCAGCGTGGTTGGCGGGGCGATACCGGCGCAATCAATGTCAAGCCTGGGGGACGCGGATGGCCCGCCCACCGAGCACGTCGTTCGACCATCCTTAGAGCGCGAAGCACACGGCCCCTCGGCTCTCGATCCGGGAAGAGCGCGAAAGTCAGCACTCCAAGTCCATTCGAGCACCCTCCGCCGCCCGGCGAACAGGCTTGCAAGCAAGATGCCTTCCAACCAGCAGGAAGTTGCCATGCCGCTTGGACCCAATAGCCCATTCGCTTTAGCACCTTGACGATCAGTTCGGACCAGGGAAAAGTTGGTGGCAATAGCTCGTAGTCTGGCGTCGGCTCGACGGCGACCCAGTGCCCGTTGGGAATTCGCACCTCTGCCCAGACGTGTACATCGTTGGATGTGACAGGGGTGTGCCTTGTCCGCGGATCATAGCGATCGGGTACCGCGTAGAGCCCGGAGACCAGACGGGCTGGATATCCCAAGGAGCGGATCATGACAACGGCCGCCGACGCAAAGAGGTAGTCCGGACCGCGGCGGGACCCAAGCAGGAAATCGGCGACCACATCGATCGACGCAGGAGCCGCCGTGGCAAGGCGGTCGTGGGTATAATGCTGCCGCAGGTTGCTGACCACCGCCTCAATCTGTGCCCATCCTTGCGGCACGCCGGCAACCCATCTTCTGTGCCAGTTCGGCCACTCCTGAGTCGATCCGATACTCGGCGCCAAACGAGATGGAGTGGTCCTCGGGGTAATCCGGGCGGGCGAACAACGGGACCTGCCGTAATCGCTCGGGGTCGACGGTCCGCGACTCGGAGTCGATCACTGTGCCCGAGGGCACAGTGCGGCCGACCATCCGAACGATCCCGTCGTGCGACCAGCCGAAGAAGTCGAGCCGGTTCACGCTGCCGACGCGGAGTCGAGTCAAATGGGGCGGAACCGGCAACGGACTGGAATCAAGCGTGCCGACCTTGATCTGGTGCCCGACCACGCCTGAATGAGAAGGGAGCCGTGGACCAGTGAAAAAGAATCCATGCACTTCCCCTTTCGTTATCGGCGAGAAGCGCCCTGCCCGCAGCATGGCTCCTCATGCCATGTTCGGCCGTCGAAGTGAACATGAGCAGCCAGCGGCAAGTGCAGCGGCGTCGGCCCCTTGACGTACGCAAGTGCCCTGGCTTCGCGCTCTGACGGCCTCAACTTTCGCGCCTTGGGCTTCTGCCGCACAGCCGAGAACTTGCGCCCCGCCTGCAGGTTCTCCGCCGGTCGCTCTCTCTGCTCGGCCATCCCCTGCTGTCCCAGTGCGATCATCCTGTCGAGCTTCTTGGGTTTGAACGGCTCGCCGTAGGACTCGTTGAAGGCGTCGTAGAGGCTGGGCCGGTCGGTCTCGAGGTAGACCTCGCTCTCGGTGAACCCCACCGACTGGGGTCGCTCGCTGGCGGAGACCTCGTTGTCGCCGTCACCCACGCCGGAGCGGGCGTCGGCATCGTTCGCCGTCCACTCCGCCCGAGGTCGGCATAAATCCGTTTAGCGTCGTGGCGACGCGAGACGGCCCAGCCGCCGCGACGACTCCGATCAGAGCCAGCATCAGAAAGACCCAGACCACGCCGGAAGAGGCAAGCTGCCGCATGGTGGGTCGGGGGCCGGACGCAATGCTCAGCCTCTGCCAGTAGACCATTATCAACCAGACGATGCCGACAACCGCGAAGCCCGCGAGCGGTGCGAGGACCGCGATCCCGGATTCTCCGCCAACTGCCGTGGCCGCCGTCACCAGAAAGAGGCTCGCCAGTGCCGACAGGCGAGCGTAGGCAGGGCGGAAAGCCAGGACAGCGAGTCCCAGCGTGAGATTTCTTAAGCCACAAAGAACCGTGATCTCCAGCATCGAACACCTATCGAAGATCGCCAGCCGAGAGGCCTCGACGACGAATGGTAGGCCGAGGAGCACGATCATGCCGATGACCGTCACGCGGTGATCAGGTGCAAGAGCGCGGCCAGCGTGCCGGCTCTTCGATGGCTGCTGCGGGTTGCGAAAAGCCACGACATGGCCACGGTCGGGGCGGCGAACAGTACCAGCGTCGAGATCAACGTGGCAGTTCGTGACCCGCCGGGCTCAACGAGTGCCTCTTGCAGCGTCGCGGTCGCAAGGACTGCCATCGCTATCGTCGCCCATCGTACGTGCACAGCTTCGCATCGTTCACGAACCAACAGCGACCTCCCTGCCGACTTGGCGGAGGTTGGCGTAGATCTGATCGGGACCATCGATCAAGACCCAAGGAACCAGGCATAACGAGACGGAATTATGCGTGGCCATCTGACCTCCGAAGGCCCACGCCCTGAGCACAACGAACCGGTCGTCCGGCCTTCTCCAGTTCTGAGTGGCCAGCCCCTGAAGCCCGAGGTCCGTGGTGACCACAACCCTCAGCCCGCTCGAAGAACTTCGATTCTTGGGCGAACTGAGGATGGACGCGAGGTCACGCGAAGTTCCGGGAGTCAGAAGTGCCAGGGCATCGAGAACGGTTGTGGTTCGGGTCTTGATGGAGCCACCGAGATCGGGGATTGAACCCTCACCATGAAGCAAATCGACCTCTTGCACTGACTGATCCATCCCTCGGCGAAGCTGGCCGAAACGCGGATCGCCCATTCCAGCGAACTGCTCGGTCCCCGGCCGGAATGTACCTCCGGGCGCGAGTCGAGAACGATCAGTACCCGCGGCGCAGGTGCTGGCCTGGACCTCGCGGACCATGAGCTCTCCGCGCTTCGCCGTCTGGGCCCAATGGATGTAGCGGAATCGATCGCCGCGACGGTACGGCCTGACGCCAAGCGGATCGCCCCAATCGCCGGCGCGGTCCCGGCTTGACAGCCCTCCGTCCAAGTGCCCGGCACGAACATCGGGGATCGGCCCGACGGCGAAGGTTCGAGGCCACACAAGGAGCGGCGTTCCGACGCCCAGAGGCCGTGTCGCACTCCAGAGTCCGAAGGGGAAGCCGCAGACGATCCTCGGGGGCGGCCCGGGATAAGAGCCCCGGCAGCGGGGAATCAAATCGAGTGTCCTCTCGGTCGAGCAAGAACCGGGAACATACGCAAGCCCGATCCTGAGATCGTCATCTAGACTCGTATCATCGGCTACGCGGTTGTAGTCGACCGAAACGCCCCAAGCTCCCAACGGCGCCCTATTGCGAAGGGATAAAAACGCCGATACCTGGTCGCCCTCACGGCATCGCGACTGGCCAAAAATCAGCGACCCGCTCAGCCCACAGACGCTTAGCCAAGGCCAGACCAGCCCAAGAATCGTCACGGCAACGATCGCGATCAGGACGACGAAACATTGCTGGTGAAGAAAGAAGCCACATAGCGCGGACGCCGCCCCGGCCAATACAAGGCTTCCGAGCGGAGTCCCGGCCCACCGGATGTAGGGAGTCAAACCGGGAAAGATGTCCTTCGTCAAGAACTCGCCCCGAAGAGAGCGAAACACCGGGGAGCCCTCCGTCTCGTTGAGCGCCACCATCGCGTTGGAAAACAATTCCGGGCGATCAGGTCTCGGGAAAAGGCGTCCTTGCCATGTCATTTCACTTGCCCTCGAGCACACGATCTCATCAAAACGCGCTTCAATGAGATCCCTTCTCTACGGCATCGGGAGGAGCCGTCGCGATGGCCTTGGCCATTGCTCGGCACGCCCGCTCGCACTTCCTGCAGGCCTCAGTACACTCCTTCATCTGCGCTTCGTCATGCCTTGCACACTCAATCGCGCACAGATTGCACGCGTCCGCGCAGGCCAGGCATGCGATCGAAACGAGGGGGCTCTCACGGGTGATTAACTCTGCTGAGAGCTTGCAGAACTCCTGGCAATCGATGGTCATAATGGCGGTGCGATGATGTTCCCCATGACCGTCCTTGACCTTCTCGAAACAATGGTGGAACGTCTCGTTGCAAATCGTCGCGCAGGTCTCGCACGCCTTGAGGCATTCGCCATGCAGCTCGTCGTGATGATGGGGATGCTGCGCTCGGGCTTCGGATGGCCTCAAGGTCATGCCGGCAAGTCCCGCCCCGACCACGCCAATGATCTCACGTCGGTTCATGATAGAATCTCCCTTTATGAACACTCAATTGCACAAGAGACACGGTTCAGCGAAATCCCCGGGTTAAGCTGGGGCGGTTCTCGAAACGAGATGATCTGGCGCCAGAGAAGCCAATTCTTTTCTCGGCTCAGTAGGCGTCGGCCGAAATGACCTCGCCGAGCGCCCGGGTGGCCAGGGCTGCGCCAAACAAACGGGTTGATCGACGAATTGAGGGATCGATCCCACAAGTTCGGCCGGTCTGTCCCCACGTTAGACCCACGTTCGTGAGCCCTCGAGAGGAAACCTGTGACTCCGGAATCAGTCGAGGGGCCACGGAGAAGAAAGGTGCTCGATGGCCCTCAGATACATTACAACGACGCTCGGGGCCAACGATCACTTCATGGGGAACCTCTCATTGGCCGCGCAATCTGTGCATCGGTTCAGACGAGAGGGGGAGCGCGCGGGCTTGAAGGACGTGCAACCGCAGACGGTGCGTCGACCGGCCGGTGATTGGCGGGACGAAGCTCGACGGCTTCGGGGCAAGCACCGCAATCGGCGCCTACTGCCAACTGTGCCTGAGCATGAAAGAGGCAGATCGGGCAGTCGTGGACTGCAGTATTCTGGTGATGGCCCTGCTCGGGCGTCGCGCGTCGTTCCGAAGTCAGCGCGGCAGAACCGTGACCGAATCCGGGAAGCGCGTGCAGTGCCGGGCCGCTCAGGGTGATTACACCGTAGAGCGTCAAGAACATCGGCACCAGAAACTGATTTGCACGCCTGAGATTCAAGAGCTTAGAACCTCGGAGCCATTGGCTCAGGCCACCGGATCGACATTGGGCCGCTTCAAGCAAGAGCGATCGCTCAGGGCCGTCAACGCTTAGTCTGATCAGCCGACGCAAGGTTTGTCAATTGGATTCCGCGACAAGGTTCGTTTGCTCATTTGTGTCCCTTCCCCGAGACGTTACAATAACCGCGCTCTTGGAGGCAGCCCTGGCAAGATATCGCACATCTGGAAACTTCTTGTCGGTCTCAGGAAGTCGGAACAAGGGATGCTGACAAGCGTTCTTTGAAGCTCGACAACGCGGAGACTACTGAGGGGGAAACTGTCCATGCGCAGCTCATGCATTCTCGCTTTGCTTCTAGTCGGTCCTGTCGCGGCGGATGAACCCGGCGCGTCGCGCGATGCCTACGTGGCGCTCACCGATCCACTCGGAGAGCCCGTCAACAAGGTCGTCTATCTCGATCAGGGCTGGTCGCCAGCCGTGAGTCTGAAGTTCTATTTCACCTCCCAGGGGTCGCAGATCATCCCCTACGATTGGTTCCTCGCGCTCGAACAGGCCGACTCGCAGACCCCTTTTCGTGACAATCAAAATATTCTCAAATACCGGTACTTGCCCCAGTTGCCCGATGCGAATAACCCCGAGGGTTTGCCAGTGGGATTTGTCGCCGACCCGGGCGTCAGCCGCAGGTGGCTGGGGCTCACGTGCGCAGCCTGCCACACCAACGAGATTCGCTACGGCACGACCGGTTATCGCGTCGACGGTGCACCCACGCAGGGTGACATCCGGGCTTTGCTCTCCGCGCTCGTCACCGCGATGCAAAAGACCAGGGACGACCCTGCGAAGTTCGATCGCTTCGCGGCGAAAGTGCTCGCCGATCAAAACAACGCGACCGGGCAGTTGTTTCTGAAAGGGCAACTGGCGGCGGCAATCAGTCGGCGAATTGCCTACAACCTTCGCAATTTTCCCGGTTACAACCCCAACGTGCCGGCTCCCCCTCCGGCAGACTACGCGCGGTTGGATGCCGTCGACGCGATCGTCAACGAGGTCTACCACCACTCCGTCAAGCACCCCGCCTCGCCCACCGACAACACCCAGCCGGCGACCGCTCCGGTCAGCTATCCCTTCCTCTGGGACACCCCCATGCAGGAGCTCGAGCAGTGGATCGGCATCGCCAAGAGCGGTGGCCCGCTCGACGTCTTCAGCCTTTCGCGCAACGTCGGCGAGGTCCTCGGCGTTTTCGCCGACTTCGTCATCCCCAACGACCCCAGCCCCCTGGGGTACTCCTCGTCGATCAAGTTCTTCGGCCTGGTGGACCTGGAAAATGAGCTGAAGGGCCTCTGGTCGCCGCAGTGGCCGGCAGACTTCCCGCCAATCAACCAGGCTGATGCGGCCCTGGGCAAGGCAATCTACCTGAGATTAAAATGCGATGCCTGCCACGCGCTGGTCAGCAACCGGAAAGACCCCAATCGTACGATCGTCTCTTTCATGAAGGCCGATCAGACCGATCCTGGCTCGTATCTCAACTTCTTCAATCGAACCGGACCTTCTGGCAAGCTCGAAGGGGCCAACGTCAACTTGATTCCCTTCACGGCGCAGATTCCGGCAACCGCCGATGCCGGGACGATGGTCACCAACGTGGTCATCGGCACGATTCTCGGCTCTGGCTGGCCGGCTCCTCCTGACTACCTCTCGCAGATCAATTACGGTGCGCCGCGCCCTCATGGAGTGCTCCTCGAGCGACGCGGCCGCGGCTGTGCAATACAAGGCCCGCCCCCTCAACGGCATCTGGGCCACCGCGCCTTACCTGCACAACGGTTCGGTACCCAACCTGGATGAACTGTTACTACCTTCTGCGCAACGATCGAAGTCATTCAGTATCGGCGTTCGCACATTTGACCCCGTTCGCGTCGGCTATCTGACCGATGTGGCCGGCTTCCCGAAATTCAATGTCGTGGATTCCGGCGGCAACCCGATTGCCGGCAACTCCAACGCTGGCCATGAGGGCGATGAGTACGGCACGAACCTAGGCCCCGACGAGCGCAGACAGCTCATCGAGTATCTCAAGTCGCTTTAGACTTATGGTCCCTGCTTGCAACAAACCTGAAGCCCAAGCAAAGGGTATTGATCAATCGATTTTGCACTAGGCCTTCTGTGCGGAAGCGTCCTTCATCGCCGCCTTCATTTCGTCGGGCGTGAGGTCTTTGATGTGTGTCGCGAACGACCATTTGTGGCCGTAGGGATCGGCCACGACGCCGTAGCGGTCGCCCCAGAACATGTCCGCTGCCGGCATCAAGACCGTGGCGCCGGCGTTTTGGGCCCGCTTGATCGCGGCATCACAGTTCTCGACATAGTGATGGATTGTCACCGGCGTGCCATTCAGGGCCGCGGGCGACTGCGACTTGCCCCCGCAGTATTCCGGGAAATCGTCGACCAAGAACACGAAGCTGTTGCCGATGCGAATCGCCGCATGCATGATTCTGCGCCGTCCGGCGCAGGCATGCGGTGAATTTCCTCGGCGCCGAAGGCCTTCTTGTAAAATTCGATCGCTTGAGAGCAAGGATCGCACACCAAGTGCGGAATCAGGTTTTCATGCCCGGGGGGAATAGGTTGAGTGGGCTTACTCATGGCCATTTCCTCAATGAAAAGATTGAGAGTCATTGATCAGGAACCAGCTTGCCGTCGATCAGTCCGAATTGCCGTCCAGGCCGCAGGCGAACCTCGGTCAGGAGTTGTCGTAGGCTTGCTTGAGTGCGCGGATGTCGAGTTTCTTCATCGTCAGAATCGCCTTCATGACGCGGCTATACCTTTTCGGGTCAGAATCGTTCAATAGTTCAGGTAGCACGGTCGGAACGATCTGCCACGACAAACCGAACTTGTCCTTGAGCCAGCCGCACTGGCCCTGGGTGATGTCCGCGGAGAGCTTTTCCCAGTACGCATCCACTTCCTCCTGCGTCTGACAATTCACGGCAAACGAGATCGCCTCCGTGAACTTGAAGTGCGGTCCGCCATTGAGCGCGACAAACGACTGCCCCTGGAGCTGAAACTCCACCGTCATCAAGGAGCCGGCCGGACCGGGACCAGCCTCCCCGTAGCGGATTACTTTGACAATCTTCGAGTTCGGAAAAATCGAAGTGTAGAAGCTCGCCGCCTCCTCCGCCTCGTGATCGAACCACAAGAAAGGCGTGATCGCTTGGATTGACACAATTTTCTCCTTCGAACGAGGACATCCGAGGAAGGCAAGTCTCCTCCCTTGCCCAGTAGTCGAATGAGTAAAACGCCAATCGACAAGATTCCGTAAGAAATCGACCAATTTCTGAGTGCTTTCGTACCCTCAAGGCTTCCAAAACGGTGCGATGCTTTCCAGGGTACTGCCGCCGAGCATTTCGTACTTGCCTTCTGCTGTCACACGCCAAGGCTGTTCCACGTAGCCCGCGTTGATCGCCAGATGTTGGCCCCGGTGGATGACTGCCTGCGCCCAGGGCTGTTCGATTGCCGATAGCGGAGCGTACTCGCTGAACAGCGCCTTAAGCTGCTTCTCTTCCCGGTTGGCCTTGATCGCCTGGAGTTCGCCCAGCACCGCACGCGCGACGTTTTGGAATTGGTCGTAATCCACCACCGCCAGTACCTGATTCTCCGGCGTCATGGTCCCACCCTGCCGTGCCACCCACCGAATGGCCCCTGCATTCAGGAGCTTGTTGATGAACAGCCAATGACCGCGCTGGTGCATTTCCGCCAAGCGTCCGGTCACGGGAGAGCCGCTGCAGGAAATCGCCTAGATACATATCGTAAGTGAGCTGCCGGAAGAGCTTGGCCTCGGTCGCATCTTTGCAGGCGCCAATCTCGACCAACTTGGGGTCGTCCACAAAAACAAGCGCCGTCAGGTCGGCACGCTGTTCTTCCAGAGCACTGCCGAGCCTACCCAGAATCGAGACCGGATCGTCGGTCTTGGCGTACTTGCTGGTGTCATAGGTTCCCGAACCGTGGCCGATGATTTCGTGCATGAGCACCAGGTTGCGCCAGCACCGCTCCCGGTTTGCCAGGACGGGTTCGACCTTGCTGGCCGGCAGAAACTCCTGGAGGGCTTCGCGGCGCATCGCTTTGAGCGTCGGATCGGCATCTTCACCCGGCATCGGCAGACGAATGATGTTCTTGGCGCCGACATCGCGGCGAATGTCGTCGAAATTGGGGAGATTGTAGCCGCCGGAACGGAAGCCGGAGATCTCCTGAAAATAATAGACCATCAGGGCAGGCGGCGAATAATCGGCGGGGAACGTTTTCTTGAACGGGCCATAAGGCATGGCATTTTCAAAGTCCTGCGCCCGCTTCGCCAGCGCCTGAGCCAGGCGGCTGATTTCCGGGTCGACGATCTGCACGTAAGATTCCCAGGCCGCCATGCGCGACAGAAAATCGCCTTCAAACTCGACCCAGCCGATCATGAAGTCCACTCGTGAATCGGCCCGGTCGCGGACCCAGGAGATGCTGGCCTGTCGAAAATCTTCCACGTCGCCGCTCTGGAAATACTTGATCATGTCCTCGATCTGTTCCTTCTGGCGGGCCGTCAGCGCGTACGGCCGGGCGGCTTGCAGGTGGGCAACCACCTTTTGCAGAGCAGCACCGACCACCTCCGGGCTCTGCGTCGTCAGCGTCTCGCACGCCAATCCCTTGTCCGAGCGGATGACGCGCGAATTGATGTTCGGCTTGAGGGTCTTGTCGAGAACCGCCATGACTTCCGGGCCGGTGATGCCTTTCTCGTAAAAGTTGCTGCCTGTCTTCTCCAGCCCCTTCCCATCGGGACTCTCCGGTGATTGCTGCACTTCGTACTGCGGGTCGCATAGCAACCGGGCGATCTCGGTTCGATCCTGCGTGGACAGACCGGACGCTCTCGCTGGAGCCATCGATGAGTGCCTGGACTTGACTCTGCGTCACCTGCTCGAGCACATACTTGCGGTTGGAAGGCGTGTACGGACCGCCCTGGTCGAGAAACTTGGCGGCGTAGACGACGAACTCCTGAAACGCTTTCTCACCGAGCTGGCTCTTCGTTTTCTGGATCTGCTCTTGAGAGAGGGCTTCTTCGAGCAGACTCTTGATGGTCAAGGAGTGCCGGTGCGTTCGCTGAAACAGCAGCTCGCGGCCGGCATTGGCCGCCTGGATCAAGTGGTAGGCCAGCATCTTTTCCTTGGGAGAAAGCTTGGCCCAGACCTCGCCGCGGGGTGCAGCACTCTGCACGCGGATGGTTTTCGGCAGCGGCAGCGGCTTTACATCTCCTCCCTGACCGAGGACGTTGGAAACACATCCGAGAACGAACGAGAGTGCCAGAAGCATTGAGATGCGCATATTGGTGGTCCTGCGTCACATCCTGGGGATTCGAGTTGTTCATCGCGGCAGTCGGTTCCTTCAACAAAGCCGGTCGCCGTCACAATTGCTTTGAAGTCCGGATGATTCTATCGGAACCGACTTCCGAGATCATCAGGTAGCAATCCCACGGTTGAAAGACGAGAGACTCTGAGACAAGCAAACGACTTGCAGCAAACTTCCGCCGGCGACCGTGAGTGAGCAGCACGCAGTTTGAAAGCTGCTGGTCGAATGAAGAGCACCGTGATTCCAAGCAAAAAGCCCAACGTCAAAACGACGATGGGCTTGTGCGGAGATAATCGGGCCGAGCGGATTTGAACCGCTGACCTCTTGCACCCCAACGCGCCTTTTCGGGAGAGCCGAAAAGCCCTGAAAGCCTAGACTTTTTGTGAGTCTAACGCAGATCGCTCCCATTTGCAGATAGCTTCAAGTAGTACCAGGAAACTGCGAGAAAACGTGGTACCATGGGGTTCGGGATAGTTGTGGTAGTACCACGGCTTTGACTTGTAGCAACATCGGCTATCGGTCAGGAAACGAGGGCGGCCGAATCCGAAGGGGGATCACATGGCGCTGAATTCCGGTGTGCTAAAGCAGATGGAGAAAGATTACAAGCGGCTGGTCACTTGGTTCCGCGAGTTAATAGATGGGATAAAATCTCTGGGACTTCCCTCTTTGCAGGAGACAAAGGCTTCTGACTCCCAGTTTGAATTCACCTTCCTTGGAAGGCAGTACTGCCTGCGCCTCGTTTTTACTTTCGACTCCAATGGACCGAACGCTTGCAAGGTCTTGCTCTTGTCCAAGGAATCTCCGGACGACGAGAAGTACTCTGTCCCGAAGGACGCATATCTCCTGATCAATGAGTACGGATCTGTGTACGAACACGACCCGAAATGGGATTGCCAACTCGATGCGCCGGAATCTGCAAAACAAGCGAATTGCTGGGCCATTTTCAGCCGACTCTTGGACAAGACAATCAGGCAAGAGATCGACCACGATGAGGGAACCAACAAGTCGTAAAAGAAAGGAGGAGCCCGATCCGGGCAACGCTCGCACGCTGCCCGGTCTCGAAGTAAGTACACAGCGAAACGGCCGACGGTCCAAGCGGATCGCCTCGGCCGATGTCGTGAGGGGACAGGGCAGGGGGCTGGGGTCAATCCAGATAATCACAGATGCTTTCAGACAACGGTGTGTATGTTGCCGCCAACTGTTTGTATGGTACCGGCAACGTGGTCAGAACATGGTTTGCCAGTTGGCGGGAAAGGCAGTAGTTTGACATCCGTTCGCTTTATGTGAACGTCCGGAGTGCCCGGGACGCTGGTTAGTGCCCTCTGGCCAGCGTCCCTTATTGCACTTCCAAAAAACGCTCACAACGGACTTGCCAAATTTCACGGCAATATATGCGGCCTTGCCTCCGAGTTGGGGAGCAAGGCCGCGATTGTTTCGGGGCAGAGCAGCGGGCTGGAGCAAATCGAGTATAGATAAGCGGATCCGCCCGGCAGAGCTCGGCGATCACGGTCAGGGCGGCGGAAGCTTATGACGTACTCATAAACATTCCATATATTGTCTCATGATTGATTAAACACTCTTGTTTTTACCTGCGTGTGTGCGGGTGATCGTAGGCATCGCCAGTGTCGTTTCGCGGCATCAAGCCTCTTGGCGGTCGTTGATCCACCCTAGAATGAGTGTGTGGACCAACGTCTCCGATGTCATGGAACCCCTATGCTGTACGCGATGTTTTCTGTTTGTGCGGCTGTGATCTTCGTCGCCGTCCTGGCCGTTTCTCATACATCCAAGTCTCATCGCCTGGCACACCTCTTTCGGGCGCTGGAGGAGGGGGCCGAGATGATGGACCGTCGCGATTCGCCCGCAGATGACTTCCCAACTCGTGGTCAACCAAGTTTCCCTTCTGGGCTGCCATGTCCGGGGACTTCGCCCCTATTCCCTTCGCGCGGTCGAGCGGCGAAGAAGCAATAGAGGAAATCACGGAATTCACGGGCGCGTCCTAGAGAATGATCACTGGGCTGAGCGGCCTTCACCATCTCCAGGCTGCCGTCCTTGGTCGCCTCGGCCAACTCGTGCCAGGCGGCCACGCTGGCGGCAACTCTGGTTGCCGCTGGATTACGGCGACGAGGATCCCACCTGACCGCCCCCGCCTCGCCAGGACGCTCGCTCGGCCGGCGGCTGCTCTGATCGATCGGGCAATGCCGCCGGCTCGTTGTGAGGGCAGGGCAGTTGATAATACGAAACATCTGTGCCACATACTGCGAAATCCTTAAGTAAGAACGGCATGAGAACACTAACCGCACTGACTCTGCTCGCGCTGCTGAGCCAATCCGCCCTGGCCGGTGAGCTCGCCGCGCCCATCGATGTCGAATTGCGAACCCTGAGCCTCACTGGCGGGTTCTTTAACTACACTCAGTCGATGCAGTCTGTGAACCCGACCGGGCCCGTCACGGTCGATGTGGTCGTCGACGGCCAGAGCCCCAACTACGGGCATCTTGACGATGCTATAGCGGAGTTCAGTCTCGCCGGTGTGTCGACCGCAACCCCCGTCCTGCTGACACTGGACGTGAGCGGAGCAGCCTATAACGGGTCACCCGGGCTGCCGACCACGGGAGGGCTCTCGATCAACGTCATGGGCGCCACCGGCCCGATCCAGCTAGCCGACTTCCCACCGCTCTGGAGCTTCGGCACGGGGGGGACCTATGACCTGGCCGTACCGCTGGGGAACTTTAGCCCGCCACTAGCCGAGAGCGTGGATATCACCAGCGCGATCCAACAACTCGAATCCCAAGGGTACGGCCTGGCGGAAGTTTACGTTGGTACTGACTGGAGTATCACCGCTAGCGGACCGCCGTCGGTAACCTTCAGCTTCGACCCGGCCACCGTACCCGAGCCGCAGAGCCTCATGCTGCTGCCACTCGGGGTAGCTTTCGTCGTGCTGGCCTATCGACAGACTCGGCGTCACAGAATTCCGTGACGACGCTGATCACATCGCCGTCGATCTCGCCAAGCTCCTGAGCCACGATGAACTCGGCAAACGCCTCGGAGATCTCGAGGAACTCGGCCGTCAGCTTAATCGTTTCCGTGCGGTCTTTACCTTCGGTCTTTTATCCAGCCCGCCAGAATCGCCCTGACAGCCTCTCAACCTCTGACAACGAAAGTAGCCACTGGTGAGCATGCGCGATTCAGACCAAAGTTCCAGCGATTTCGCGGGAAAGTGTCCCGTGCCGACTTCTGATAGACAAGCAGTTTCTCAAACGCGACTGGCATTCGCGCGATCCCGCAAGAGAAGACAAAGTGGAAAGGAGACCAAGTCGAGCGAAGAAAGGAGGTCGTCTACGCACACCTTTCTCCGCTCTCCTCTCTATTTTTCGGCTTCAGGCCGAAAAATCGGGCCGAGCGGATTTGAACCGCTGACCTCTTGCACCCCAAGCTTTTCGGTCGCCGCTTCACTTTTCGGCCTAAGCGTCGTGCTATCCTCTATTTTACGGGACTTTCGAGCGAATGCAACAGGGTGCAACACTCGCGATCGGGCCGTGTCGCAAGCGGGTATTTCGTGCTAAGCGGGTAGCAAAGGGGTAGAGCAGAATCGGGGCTAGGATCGTGACGGGGCACGCTGATTGATCGTTCGCCTGGGTTGCGAGGCTCTAAGAAGCGACATACCATGGATCTTGGTGGTCGTTCATGACTCTACCGAAACACAATCTGAGCCGAGTCGATGGGTGACTTCTTTCTTCAATTTGAGATCTCGAATTATGGCCAGTTGGATGCCTTTGCCGCACAAGCAAGTCAAGCCACCAATCTCGGGGATATGGGGGCTTGGTTCTTGACTTTTCGGTCCGGTCTATACGGCTTCTATGCCCGCTTACGTGGTGTGGCAACTCACTATCAGCAAGTCCACCAGTGGCTACCTAATCCGAGAGATTCTATCGAGACTGAATACCACCTCGCCTCGATTCTGTTCAACATGGATTCTTCGATCGAGTGTTTCACGTACGCACTAAACGCCATCGGTTTTGCAGCCTCCCCCGATGGTTTTCGGGATGTAACGAACGCCTCACAACTGAGGCAAATTAAGCCGCAGGATGTCTTGGGAAACATGTCCATTCGACCGGCAATCCCGATGGCAGGATATTCCACCATTTACCCCTCTTGTAAGTCGCTTTGGCAGAGCAAGGCAGATTTGATAAACAGGATTCAGGAAAATCATGACGTATCAAAACATCGATCTATGACAAATCGAGGTGGTATGCATCGTCTGGACCCGCCCCCCGGATTTTACGAAGGTCTCGGGATACCTGATGATCCGTCCTTGCGGTCTAGGTATTGGCCTATGGCTGAGATCCTCATAACTGAAAACCCGAAAAGTCCGTGGGCCACGCAGATAGCTTCACCTGCTCGGGTAGCGGATACACTGGAAGCGATGGCCGCTGAATTCACAGACTTGGTGAATGAAACGGGGATAGCTGCACTTAGAGATGCTCGAAACAACATTCGCCTATCGGAAGTGCCAGTTGAAGAGGTTCGTTAATAGTTGACCCTGCAATATGCTCTGAAACCGCCAGGGATGACGAATTCAGTCTCGATGAAGCACTGGGCCAGTTAGAGGCAGAAGTGCCCCAAGAGCGCCGCTGGTGCAAGCACTGTGAGAGAATGACCTGGCATCGCCGGGAATGGACGTTCCCTCGATCGCCAGCGCTGGCTCTGGTGGCCACGATACGAACGCACGCACGGAGTCTAAAGGCCGCGGCGTAGCGGCTTGGTGCGTCCCAGGGGGAGAGGGAAGAGTGACTTATTCATCGCCGAAGCCAGCGGCCTCGAACATAAGCGATTCCCCAGACGCAACCAAGACTTGCCAAAACGACAGATGATGGCTCGGGCACCATGACGGTCCAGTAGCCAGAACCAGAAATACCGTGGGAGAATGCGGCGCGTGCATCCCATTCTGCTGCAAAGGAACCCGCAAACGAAGTAGAACTGAATTCCACATTTAGAAATATAGGTATTTCCTCGATGGTCACATCAGCGAAGATGGTAGACGTTTGAGATGACGGGATGGCGTCAATCGTGGAGATCGGGATGGGGAAGGAGAATGGTGATAAATCGGAAGCGTCGAATGCAACCGTCGATGGCACAAACGAAAAGGATTCAACATCGCTGAGCGTGATAACGCCTTGAGACAGAACGATGTCATTGACAACTAGCATTCCGAATGCCTGGTTACTGTTAGGGTCACTGTGCCAGGTGTAGGTAATCTCACCGCCGTATGAAAAAGGCGGGTTCGCAAGTCCAACTAATGCCAGAACTCCGCAAAAGAGTGGGATTACCGCCCTAGCGCTCGTCTTCATGAAAGCATTCCGTCGGTCATGTGACAATCTTTGCCGAGACACACACACGGAGTTAGTCATCCTATGCTTGATCACGCCCCGTAAGCGAGAAAAATCTGAACGCAGGCGACGGGCCACAACCTCCGCGCGGCGGTCCATCTCTCGGGCTTTGGTCGAATCGCTGATGTCGGCCAGGTCTCCCGCGTAGGCGATCGCCTCATGCTCCATCAGTTGGACGGGGAGCCAACAAAGGGCCGCGCGTTCAGCCTGGCAGATTCGCCACGACTGCCTCAATCGTTCCCGGAGCGTTGCCCTCGAGACGGTTGTTCACGAAGACGTAGGCAGGCTGGTGGGTCTTCCAAGCTCGCTCGGCTATATGCCTCATAGCCTCACGCGCTCTCGGGTTCGGTTCCTGGATTCGATCATAAGGCTCGAAGCTCTGGACCGCAGCATCGTAGGCGCGGCCCGTCCGGAGCAGTGCCCGGACGACCGTGAAGTCGGCCGTGAAAGCATCGGAGATTTGGACCTGCTCATCCAGCGCTGGCATCCGAGTCCACGCGTTGAACACATGGGCGACGTTGCGGGTAGCGAGAAGGGCGAGGTAGTCGGGCCTAAGGTAGTCTTGATTGCGGATTTCTACAGCGTAAGGGAACCCCTCCGGCAACTCCCTGAGGAATGGGTCCAGTTTCGCCAGGAAATCGGCTGGCGTGGGGAAGGTCTTCTTGTTGAAGGTTCCGAACTCGAAAATCAGCGGGCCGACCTGTCCGCTATAGGGCTTGAGCCGGCTCGTAAAGAACCGATCGAGTGCGCCGACGTTTAGGAAGTGCTCGTTTGGGAGGCCGGCCCGTTTCCCGTACCGGGCATGCGTTGGCCAAGTCTCGACAGTGATGTCCTCGGGGACCTTAAAGCCGAAGATGAAATCCCCCGGCGTTGCAGCGAACAGTTTCGCCCAATACTGTTCACTCGGGAATTGGTAGAAAGTCAGATCGCCGCAGACGGTCGGAAAAACCTGGGCATACTCAGTCAGGCAGTTTTCCTCGAACTTGGCTTTGGAGAACTTGCCCCTCGTGAGGTATCGATCCCCTGAGTAAATCGACCCGACCCATCCGTCATACTTCCAGGAACTGGTCCCGAAGTAGACCCCGTTGCCGGCGAGTGTCCGAAGCCTCGAGGCGAGCCGTCCGGCTTGTGGCGGGATGTCGCTTGCCGTTGTTTCCATGTCGGTCTACTTCTCCGAAAATACGTCGTTAAGCATCACGGCGAATGGTCCGAGCTTGAGGGTCACCCAAGTCAGCCAGACCGCAGTACGGATGCTTTCCCTATCACCGCCTCATTGGTGGCAGTTCGGGTTCCAGCTCCACACTTCCATCGGCCTGGCGGATCGCCACACCCCAGCGCTGGCAAGTGTAACCAGATGGCAGGGCCTCTCCAGCCTTGCTCGACTCTTCGACCACGTAACGACCAGGTTTGGCGCCCTTGAGTGCCGCTGTGACCTCTTCGGGACTGCCGACGCTGGCGATGATGTTGTCGCCTTTGATGATCCGAAGTACACTATTGGACGTGGTTGCCTCGCATTGGGATGAATGCCGATGAAGCTACTCTACCGCAGGGAGAGTTCAAATGCTCGAATCCACAGCGACCATGAAGAGCAACAGATACTTCGCACACATCAGCGAGAACGGCCCGATCCGCTACGGTGCCCTACGCGGCTCGATCGGCGTTCTCGAGGGCCCACGACAAGTTCATGCCAATCGGTGAAGCATCCCGCCGCACCCATGATGCGAACGGGCTGGCCCTGTGGACTCTCCGGATCGGCAAGGAGGAGATTCTGGGGCAGTGGGTCATCGTCGATCAAGCGTTTGTTCCGGCGCTGAGGAAGGTAGGAATCCGCGAGCATTCTGTATTCAACCAATACCCCGCAGGCACCGGACAACCAGGAGCAATGAGGTGAGCGAGAACCCTGACACGCCCATAAGCAGGAGTACGCCTGAGGCGGTCAAGCTACTTCTACGCCAGGAGGTGGGGTTTGGGTGCCCACTTCCATACTGCCGTTTGCCTTTTCTGTCTTTCCATCACTTTGACCCACCCTGGAGGATAGAAAAACACCACAGACCTGAAGGGATGATAGCCCTTTGTGTACAACATCACGAGATGGCCGATAATGGCGTGTTTACCAAGGCTCGCTTACACGCCCTCAAGAAATCTGTTCACTCAGTCAGCGAAGTTAGAGCGAGATTTGAGTGGGCGAGAAGCAAGCAGCTGATTCGCCTCGGTGGACTATACGCAACTCCAGTGGGCACTTTCTTGCTGAACAAGTCGGGCAATTTCCCGGCTATCAGCATGTGCGGAACAGAGGAAGGCCTAATGGACTTCAGTCTCACGCTTCAAGATGGGAAGGGAAAACGATTCGCAGAATTAAACAATAATATGTTTCAGGCGTCGCCGCCCCACCTATTCGATATCGATGTTAAAGCTGGTGGCACAAGAGTAAAGATCAAAGCAAGTAAGAGCGAGGTTATCTTGGAGATGTCTTTGACACGCGTCAACATCAAGGACTTAGAAAAAATGGCACAGAAGGATTGGGAATACTGGATGAAATTCCGTCATGAACTATCGAAATCCGACCCCCTATTCCGTACTTATCAGGATGTCTATGATCCAAAAGTTTCGTCGATGATTGTTCCCCTAGGGGGGCAACGCGACCTTTTCTCTCCGGTGCCTATCTTGCCGTCCGATAGCGAAAGTTCCGACTATCGAGACAAGACCATTGATGCAATAAAAAATTTCGCTATTACACGTTTAATGGAAAATGATGAACGCATTAACCTTCTTGATTGCTCCAAATTAATAACTTACGTGAACAATCGCAAATGTGAGATCAAAGCAGGAGTATCGAACGGGATGTTCGGATTGGGCTTTGGCTGTATCTTGTCCGGCAAGGGCGCCGGCGACTCCTTGTGAACATGAACCGTAGCGCAACTGGACCCTGTTCACAGTATCATCGTATTGTAATATCTACATCATTAAGCCATTCGACGAATTTACATACATCATCAAGCCCGTAGCCCGCGAGAATTGCCTCGTCTGTAAGGAAGCGACGCGCATACTCCGCAAGGACCTTTCGTAGGAGATCAGCATCCAGCTCGTTAAGATGCAAGACAACAGCCTTTCGAAGTTCAAGATCGAAGACCCCTGCGTCTCGTGCCCCTTGGTCATAGCTTTGTAGGGCGTCAATGGCATCCAATAGGTCCCATCCTTTGAAGTGAAACTCGCGGGCCCCCGATGTCATCGCGTACGCCTCATTCAAAGCCATGCGTGGTTTGACGTCTGCTCGGCTTGTTGAGAGGTGCTCTGGTATGATGCGCACCCCCTTCTTGTGCACGTAGATGATTGTCATCTTACAGGACTCCGAAAGCGATTATTGGCCGAAAACGCGAAATTCCTGTGTTTGGTTATCGCGATCGCTTGCGGCCGCGCTCGCTACGAAAACGACAGACGGCAGAATCGCCGCGGACGCAACGTCATCACATGGCCACCGAGGTCACCGCCATATTGACTAGCTTCTAACGCGGCCCAGATTCGACTGACACTCGCTCTGTCTAGTCTTTGTAATTGCAAGCCACGGTTTTTTTCCTCGGTATTTCTGAAAATCGGGAGTTTTTTGACAGGATGTGTGCATGCGTAGGCTTTCTTGGTTTGATATGTCTCGACCCTGCTAGCCCCCTCGCCAATGTCTTAACGGCCACCGCCTGCCTAGCTCAATTCGGCAGTGTTTGCTGACCGCTTCAGAGCCGATTCGGTAAGCTTCGGTGGTTGCGTTCAGTATTGCGAGTTCCGCTCGCCGAAATTCTGCGGAATTCTCGAATCGGCCGGCTGTTCCTCGCCATGCGCCGAAAACACCCCCTCCCTGATCAGCCCCATAGAACCGCCTCAGGCAATCGCTCCGGCCAAGTCGATCGATGCCACGACCGTATTAGCGATCGCCCCGCCTCCCCCTGATTCGTCAGACCGGGGTTGCCGCCGCGCAGGAAATCACTTGCCCTCGAAACTGTATCTTCGCCTGGGTTGCTCTACGGCCTTTTCCGCCCGAATTTTGGCCGCTCGGATCTTCTGACTGAGGCTCCGACCACGTTGCCGCACGGACGAACGTTGCTCGGCGCCGCGGCAGTCGCTTTATTCGAGGGAGTTGGTCAACTGGGACCGGAGATGGTGACCGAATTCACAGATCCACTTACGTTTCTCGATTCTCGAGTCCTTTGATCAAGCCTGAAAGCATGCGGGCGATTTCTTCAAGTCGAGCCTTCAGTTCGAGGTGGTCCTTCTCGATTAGCAATTTGCGTCTTAAGGCCAATTCCAGCAGCGGCACGCATTCCTGGACCGAGCCGCGCGCGATGCCGAAGAAATTCCTCCGGTCGGCCTTGGTGAAGCGTCCATTGCCTTCAGCGATGTTTGCGGCTTTCGACAAAGAAGCCCGATTCAGTTGGTCTACCAGGAAGCCGTAGCCACGTGGAAATTGCTCGGTGAGCCCACAGACTACGTCGGCGAAGTCGACGGACTTCTGGTAGATCAGCAGCTTCTCGAACGCGAAGGCCATGAAAAAACGCTCGGCAGGAGCGACCAAGGAAATGATGCAAGAGCAGAGAGGAGAAAGTGGAGAGTAGACCGAGTCGAGCGGAGAAAGGAGTTCGTCTACTCACTCCTTTCTCCGCTCTCCTCTCTATTTTTCGTCTTCAGGCCGAAAAATCGGGCCGAGCGGATTTGAACCGCTGACCTCTTGCACCCCAAGCAAGCGCGCTAGCCAAGCTGCGCTACGGCCCGATTACTGGCCAAGAAAAACGGCTCGTTGCCGAGCCAGTCTGTTCCAGCCAGAAACCTCATTGTAGAATGATCGGATGATCTGTCAATCGGCCGCCGACGGGGGAGTTGCTGCTTGGACTTCGCGGACCACCTGATTCAGGCTGTGCGTCAGAAGGGAAATCCAGTCGTCGTTGGGATTGACCCGCGGCCCGAGGAATTGCCGGCGGGATTCCTTGATCGGTTTCCGGGCGATCGTCCCGGGATTTCGTCGGCACTGCGCACCTTTGGCTGTGACGTGATCGACGTCGTCGCCACCCTCGTACCGGCCGTGAAGTTTCAATCGGCCTTTTACGAGGCGTATGGACCCGAGGGCCTTGCGGCCCTACATGCCACCGTCGAATACGCCAAACAGAAAGACCTGATCGCCATCTTTGATGGTAAGCGGAACGATATCGGCTCAACCGCCGAGGCCTATGCACGCGCCTACCTTGGCAAGGTGCCCGTGGGCGGAGCGTTCGAACCGTCGTGGCATGCCGACGCCATGACCGTCAACCCTTACCTTGGGACCGATGGCGTGATGCCTTTCGTCACGATAGCCGCCCGCGAGCACAAGGGCGTCTTTGTCCTGCTCAAGACCAGCAACGCGTCCGCCGGGGAATTCCAGGACCTGATCGCCGACGGTAGACCGGTCTATCGCCACGTCGCGGCCAAACTCATGAACTGGGCGGCCGGACATCAAGGCCAATCCGGCTACAACCTCGTGGGCGCAGTCATCGGCGCAACCTATCCCAGGGAGATCGGGGAACTGAGAGCGGCGCTCCCTGGTATCCTCTTCCTCGTTCCCGGATATGGAACACAAGGGGGGTCCTCGCGCGAGATCGCGGGTGCCTTCGATGCCAACGGGCTTGGCGCCTTGATCAATAACTCGCGCGGAATCACGTTCGCGTACAAGCGCCCGGCGAACCAGGCGAGATTTGCCGATCACTGGCAGGGCGCTGTCGAGCTGGCCGTCAGAGACATGATCGACGACCTCGCGGCGAATACCCCGGCAGGGCGACTGCGAATGGTGTGAGCGGATCGATTCTTGAGCCCAAGCACAATCGGCCCAGGACAGGTCACAATTCAGGAAGAATGCCGAGCTTGACTGCCCGGCGCACCGATGAATGCGCCCGTGGTCAGCAACGTCGCGGGGGCACCGAGCATCAGCATGATGCTCCAGTTGTATCCCCTCGCCATGCTGGCAACCTCTTCCGGCGGCGCAGAGACCGCCTCTTTGCAGTTCGGACAGGCGGAGACGGGGCTCGCCAGCACGATGCCCACAATGCCTGTCAGCAACGCGTGTCGCCACCGATTGCTTCGCATCAGGAATCTCTCATACGAACAAGTAAGTTCCGGCATTTCCCGGCGATGAAGGCGGGTGTCATTTAGCTGGACCTATTTTAATCACGGAAGGCACGGAGGTCAAACACAGCTCCCTTGTCATTCCAGTGCCTGGGACTGAAGCGCGGGTTGCGGGAAGGTAAGGAGGCCGCATTTGCGCTGTGGCAGCTATCTCTTAACCGCAGCCGGGCGGCCCTTGATCATCGAGAAGGGATATTGACGAACCATGAACGGTGGACTGCTGAGCTTGACGCGGATGCTGCCGAACTTTCCGAGACCCGCGATGGCCCCGAGCGTGGTCACTCCACTGCCTTTTCCTTTGATTCTCAGGACCGATCCCGAGAGCACCGTCTTGTGCGGAACTCCGCCCTCGAGTGTGACGAGCAAGCCGTTTCCGTTCGGGTCGCGAATCTCGTCGAGGTAACCACCACCCTTGACCTTGAGGGTGACGAAGTTGCCGGTCTGGTCGAAGTAATTGAGGGTGGTTCCTTGACCTATGAGTGCCACGTAATTCGTACCCGTCATTCCCGCGCCGGCTCCCGCAAGCGGATTGCCCGCGAGGTCGAGAATCGGAGCAACTCCCGTCCCGTCGACCTGGATGCGATAGAAATGGCCGGCGGGCAAAGTCTGCACCGGGAAGAGCGTCACGGTGTCGAGCGCCGAGTTGTAGACGGGGGGATAGAAGCCTCCGCGATGCTGCCCGGAGGATTGGCCAGTCCGCTCGGTGCCCAGGTCCGAAAGCTGGTAGGCGGCGGGATTGGAGGCCGACGCGGCCTGGAGCGGCTCGCTGAAGGACAAAACGATTGTCGAGATCGCAGTCGAGGTACCGTACCATTGTAGACCGGTGACCTGGGGCGGGGTGAAGTCTGGATCGGGGTCGTGAATTCTCAGGATAGTCGTCGAAGAGGCGCCCAGCACGGCCCCGCCCGTGGGGGCTGTAAGAGCCAGGGCCACGTACTCGTCATGATTGTTGTAGTAGTCAGCGAGGACCGGAACAAGAATCGTGCCGGTCGTCTGGCCATCCGCAAAAGTCAAGGTTCCAGAAGTTGGCACGTAATTCAGCCCGGGGGTCGCGGCGTCGGCCAGCATCGTCTGGTAGTGAACTGTCACCGTACCGAGGGCGCCCACGGTGCGAACCACGGAAAGGGCGGCAACCCCGGCGGTGTCGTCGACGGCGGTAAGCGGACTGGCGAACTGCAGGACGCCCGGTGACTCGGTCACCATGACATTCACTGTCGCCTGGTTGTTCGCCGGCGACAGGTCAAACTCGTCGCCTGTTACGGCGGCCGTAAAGGCCGCCTCGCCGCCGGCCATCGGCCGCACGATGACGGTGACGGTCGAGCTGGCCCCTGGCGCGAGCGAGCCCAGTCCGGCAATCAACGCGCCGGCCTGGACCTGGACCAATGGAGACCCTGGGACCTCGGCCACGGAGACAATTTGAGCCTCGGCTGCTAGGGGCAACTGAAGCTTCACGCCGGTCGCCGTCGAGGGACCGAGGTTGCTGACCGTCGCGGTCAATGTCAGGGGCTGTCCCAACTGGAGGGGCCCGGCAACCGGGGCGAGCGTCACGGCCAGGTCGTCCGAAGGTAGCACAGAAACCGAGCTCGACGCCGTGTTGCCGCTGGTGTCGGCATTGAGCTCGGCCGACGAGACTGATGCCGTATCGACAAGTGTCGAACCCGGCGGCGTCGTGGGCTGAACCGTGATCAAGATGGTCGCTGTCGAACCGGTGGGTAAAGCGCCGATCGCCGTGATCACGCTCCCCGAGGAAACGGTTGGCGCGGTGCCGAAATTCGAGGACGCCGAGACGAACGACACGCCCGCGGGAAGCACGTTTGTGAGGGTCACGTCGGATGCGGCGTCAGGCCCATCATTCTCCACTTCAACAGTGTAAACCAAGTCTTGGCCGACCGCGACGGCACCGGGATTGGCCGCGATGCTCACGGCCAGACCGACAACCGGCAGCACGTTGACGGACACTCTGGCCGAGTTATCGTTTGGGGTCGGGTCGGCCTGGTCGCTGGCGATACTGGCCGTGGTTGCCAGCGTCCCCACGCTCTGCGCCTGAACCACAACGCTCACCGTTGCCTGCGAACCGGCGGCCATGCTGCCCAGCGAAGCCGTAAGTTGACCCGTGGCGAAGCTCGCCGAGCCCTGGCTCGTGCTCGCCGAGGTAAACTTCACACCCGGGTCCAGCGGCATGGAGATCTGGACGTCGGTGGCCGTACTTGGTCCCTGATTCGAGGCCGTCAGCGTATAGGTCAGGCTGTCACCGTCGTGGACCGTGTCGGCGCTCGGGGTCATCGCCAGGGAGAGATCCGCCATGGCGGCGACCTTGGTGGTCACGCTGGCCGAGTCGTTGGCGGGGGTAGGATCGATCTCGTCCAGAGTGACCGAGGCGGAATCCGTGAGCGTAGGGCCGGCACCGCCCAGGACAGTGCCGACGATCGTCACCGTTGCCGCTCCGCCGCCGGCAATCGTGCCCAGGCTGACCATGATCGAATGTTGCGTCTGCACCGGTGAACTTCCCTGGCTCGCGGTGACGGACGTGGGGGCAAATGGATAGGGAAGCTGGTCGGTGAATGCCACATCGTGGGCGGCGAGCGTCCCCACGTTGGAGATGGTAATCGAGTAAGTCAAAGGCTCGCTGATGGCGACCGGATTGGGAGTGGCGACGATCGACACCTTCAGACCGGTCACCCCCTGGATCATGATGTCGGGAGAGAACTCCGAGGTATTTCCGCCGGAGTCGGTCGCAGTCGCCGACAACACGGCGCCAGGCGGCACGGCCGGCGGGAAGCGACAGATTGATCGAGGCGTTCCCCTTCGAGTCTGTCGTCACGCTAGTTGTGCCGGCCAGGTACTCACCCTCACCGAAGCCGGAAGGGTCTGCGCTGGGACTCCAGAAGAACTGAATGGTGTACGACGCGGCCGGGGCACCCAGCAACGTGCCAGCGATCGTGGTCGTCTTTCCATCGGTCTGCGCGGCAGTGAACGTCGGGTAATTCTGCAGATCGTTCGGTCCCGGAGTTCCAGGTTGATTGTTGGGGGTTGGTCCATTTCCCAGGTTGATCCCCAGGCCGGCATTGTCGTGAATGGAATTCGAGAGGATGGTGTTCTGATTAACCACGCCGACAAGCTGGACTCCCGCTCCAACGCTCCCCGTGCCGTTGAAGGCAATCGTGTTCCCGGCCCCGGAGCTCAGGCCGCCAATGATGTTGCCGCTGCTCCCCAGGCTGACGCCATTACCCGCGTTGCCGATTGGCTGCGTGCCCGATCCGTCGGTCCCGATGTGGTTGCCCTCGACCAGGTTGCCTGTGGAGGCGGTGAGCGTCTCCAGGCCGTTGCCAAGGTTGCCCGAGAGGATATTCCCCTGCCCGGCGCTGGTTCCGCCTATGGTGGTCGAGATTGCCGAGCCCAGCAGTATTCCGTCAGCCAGATTTCCGAGTGCATGCCGACCATCAGCCGTGGTGCCGATCAGGTTGCCTTCAATCAGGTTCGCCTTCGAGCTTTGGGTTGAGCCGAGCAGCTCAATGCCAGCCCCCAGGTTCCCCGAAATCAGATTGGCCGCGCCTGCCGCCGTCCCGCCGATGGTGTTCGACGTAGAGCCGACGACCTCGATGCCCTCACCATCGGGTTGGGCAACGGTTCCACTCGGGTCCGTTCCTACCAGGTTGCCTTGCACCAGGTTGCCACTGCCGCCATCAAGTACGATGCCGGCGCTGAGAATCTGGAGACGATCAGGCCTTGCACCACGCTTTGTCCGCCCGCGAGCACAAGCCCATCGCAGCTCGACCCGGCCGCGGAACCGTCGATCTGGATCAATGGATGACCAGCATAGTTCGGCTCGGTCGTGCCATCGATCAGGACGGGTTTGGTGATCATCGGCAGCGGGCTGAGCAGTCGCGATCCGTTGGACACCCGTGCCGGGAATAGCGAACTGGATCGCACTGGGGCCGGCGTTCGCATTCACCTGGGCGATAGCCCAGCGCAGCGTACCCGTCCCGCCGTCGTCAGCCGGACTGCTTACGACGTAAGCGGTTAACAAGACTCTCGGTTCCAGGAACTCAATCCAGGGCCTTCGGTCCCCGCGTCGAGCTCTGACTAACCGGCGTTTTGTGGTGATGCTGGTGTCGCTCATGAGGAGAAGTTCTGAGTGGCTAGCAGCCCCAGGAAGCTCGGATGCAAACTCAGGCAAGGGGTGCACCACGCAGACAAGCATGTCGTGCGGTACGCGTCATCACACGGATCTTACCAATCTCGGTTCACTCTACTTAATGATACCCGCGATGGAAGAGCCAGGTCGAGTGAATTTTGTCGTAAGTTTCGATAGGGCAACCGATAGGTGCAGAGAATCGATGAGCTTACCGCCCGGGCCATTGATGCACGCATCCGTGCATTGATGTTCGGCGAGCAGATGTCTCCGGCAAGAGTGGGCCATGATCTGCACGCCCGGGAACGTCAAACGGGCAACGAAGAACTGGGGTCGGGGAGAGGCAGATGGTAAAGCATCAAGTAGATCAGGACCCCGGTAACAGAGACGTACAACCAGATCGGCAACGTGGTGGCCGCGATCAGCCTGTGTCGGGAGAAGTCGTGTCGCAGTGCCCGCAGGAGTGTGAGCAGCACCAAGGGAACCACGCCGAACGTGGCCAGAACCGTATGCGAGATCAAGACAGTGAAATAAAGCCACCGGGTTGGACCCTGGCCACGGAATGGCACGCTCCCGGCATGGTAGTGGTAGAGCAGGTAAAACACCAAGAAAATCGTCGAGCAGAGAACTGCCAGAGCCATGCAGACGAGATGAAAGCGGACCCGGGGAACCTCAAGAGTTGGGGCCGACGACGGGGCGTCGTCGTGTGGTCTGGTCCTGGGGGCCGGCTGAGCAACGTGGCTGCGAATCGCTCTCCAGCCGACAAGCAGCAACAGCGCGGAGAGTGCGTTGAGGCCTGCATTGACGGAGGGCAGGGTCCGAATCCAGGCCGGCAGCGCTTTGCGTTTTGCTTGTTCGACCAGAGCTGCCAGCGCGGCGGGCTCGTTCGAGTCGAAAAGGCCGATTACGCGGCCGCGGTCCACCAGGGCCAGCCGGTCGCTGTGGGCGATTGCTTCGGAGTTGCCGCTGGCCAGGAAGGCAGGATTCTCCATCACGCTGAGCTTGAACCTGCTCCCAATCAAGTCGTAGATCAAAGGGCGTGATCCCGTCAGAAACCACCATCGTTCGGGGCTGGCCTCAAACCGTCGCGCGTACTCGGTGAGAACCTGCGGCGTGTCGTGCTGAGGATCGACCGACAGGCTCAAGAGCAGCACGTCGGACCCTTCCAGGCGGGCCTGAAGGCTCTTCATCACCGTGCTGATGCGCGGACAGGAAAGTTGACACCGAGTGAAGATGAAAGAGACGATGCAGACACGGTCCGTCAGGTCGGCCTGGCTGATTCTCCGACCGGAGCGCTCAACGAGCTCGAAGGCTCCGAGCTCCTGCGCCTGGTCACCGAGGTCTTGAGCGGCTCGAGGTGAAGCGATACCAGAGCGCGCACCGAGCGATACCACCGCGGCTGCGGCCAGCACGGTGCAGAGCACGATCAGAATTCCGCGCCGGTAGGACCGACTCACGTTCATGACGACAGGCCAAAACGATCGAAACGCGGTGTCGCGGGACCGGCTTGCGACAGCCAGACCAGGTCGATCGAGGGCGAAATCTCCTCATTGGAGCGGGGGACGACCCAGGTTTCATCCTCGCCGGGATTCTCCTCGACGACTGGCTTCATCGCCATGTCGGGACTGAGCGCCAAAGTGAGGAAAACGGCCATCACGCAAGCGGGGATGATCAGGATATAGACCCATTTCTGCTCAAACTTCAGGTGCATGAAGTACCAGCCGACCATGCCCGCCTTGACCAGTGCCAGAGACACCAGCCCGAGCACCAGGACCGGAAAGTAATCTTTAAGAAAGAGCGCGTAGAAATACTCGACGGCGGTGAGGACCGCGAGGATGGCCCAGACTTTCCCGTAAGGGGCGTGTGACTCGGCGGCGAGCTCGTCCGCCACTTCCACCTGCAAGGGATGTACGTCGGCCATGCGCGAGGTCCTTCAATTGGAACAGATCAAATCAGATAGACGATTGTGAACAGGATGATCCATACGAGGTCCACGAAGTGCCAGTACAGGCCGGCAAATTCGATTGGGTTGTAATGAGTCTGAGTATACACTCCCCGCAGCCCCTGAATGAAGATCAGGATCAAGGTAATCACGCCGCCGGTGACGTGCATGCCGTGGAAGCCGGTCATGGTGAAGAAACATGAGGCAAACAGGCTGACGCTGGGCCGGAAGTGCCCCGTGGCGCTGATTCCGGGAGGGTAATGCCGTCCCACCATCAGCTCGTAATACTCGTAGATCTGGATGCTCAGGAAGATGCTTCCAATCACAATGGTCGCGCCCAGAAAGAGCAGGCTGCGTTTTCTGTTGCCCTGCTGCATGGCGGAGAGAGAAAGCACCATCGTCACCGATGAGCAGATCAGCACGAACGTGTTGAACGCCGTGAGGTTGATGGAGAGCGGGTTGGTCATCTCGTCATAAGGCTTGGGCCAGTTGTGTGGGACTACGCCTTCGACCTGGGCATTGACTCCGAGCGCTCGGAGCCGATTGGCCAGGGCTTCAGCTTTGTCCTTGCTGAGCCGGTTGACCACGGTGACCTCGCCGGCTTCCTCGACGATCTCGCGGGCTGCCTCGGCGCTTAAGTCCGGAGCGGCCGCCCGGATCGCTTCCTCCGCCCGAGCCGGATCTGACCCCGATGAGCGCAGCACCACCCCGTGGGTATTCTGCACCTCCTTGTAGTTAGTCGTGGGCCAGTAGAGATTGGTGTAGTACGTTGTTGGGCTGCCCGCTCGAAGCACGATGTAAGAGCCGATCAGCCCGGTGAAGAACATCACCTCGGTGGCCAGGAAGAGCCACATCGCAACCTTGCCGGGGGTCACCGGGGCGTGGTGGTCGTGAGCATGCGACCCGCCGTGGGTCGAAGCGTGGGTCGAGCTTGGGGTAGCGGCGGCGTCGGCCATCGTGATTGAATTCCTCGGGTCAAGACCAGTCAAGAGCGTGAACCGGCGCGGGTCAACCTCAGGCCGGCATGGGATTGAGCACCAGGAGCAGCAAAAGCAGGGGCAAGTGGAAAAAGGACATTCGCAGGAGCTGGCGGGCAGTCGCTTCCGAGACGCCTTTCCAGAACTGAATCGCCGCTGCCAGGTACAGGATACCCAGCACCAGGGACCCGACGAAAAAGACCGGCCCCGCCAGGCCGATGGTCGCAGGCAAAAGTCCGGCAGGAATCAGCGCCAGCGCATAGATGGCGGCTTGACGGCCGGTGAGCGCCCCTTCGCGATCAACCTCGGGAAGCATTCTCAGGCCCGCGCGCGCATAGTCCTCGCGGTAGATCCAGGCGATTGCCAGAAAATGAGGAAACTGCCAGAGAAAGACAATGAGGAAGAGCGAGAACGCCTCGATTCCCAGTCTTTCCGTGGCCGCCGCCCAGCCGATCACCGGGGGCAGGGCGCCGGGAATGGCGCCGATTACCGTATTCAGGGTCGTCCGCGGCTTCAGCGGCGTGTAGACAAAGACGTACAGCAAGAACGTGGAGACGGCAACCGCCGCTGCCAAGTAGTTGGCACCCCAGAGCAGGATTGCCGTTCCCCCCAGCCCCAGGCCAGCCCCGAACCAGGCGGCCTCCGCCGCGCTCAGCCGGCCACTGGGCAGTACCCGGTTGGCGGTACGCCGCATCCTCGCATCAGTCGCCCGCTCCATCCACTGGTTGAGCGTGCTGGCACCACCCGCCACAAGCGCGGTCCCGAGCAAGGTGAGTGACAGGGTCGCGGGATGGGCGCTGCCGCGAGCACCCAGCAGGAAGCCAACGCCAACCGTAACGAGCACCATCACGACAATGCGCGGCTTGGTTAGCGAGACGTACGCCGCCACCTTGTTTCCGGCCGCGGCCAGCGCGGCCTCGGTGGAGGCGGAGGCAAGCACTGGGTGAGTGACCGTAACAGCCGATTTCAAGCGACGACCTCCAGGCCGCCGGAGCCTGGCAATGCGCCGGCGGCGGATGTGAGTGGACGATCCTCGGCTGCGCGTTGAACTCCGGTCTCGCTCCGCAGATGGCGGCAGGCGCAGAGGGCGAACACCACGCTCGCTCCGAGCAAAAGCGCTGCATTGGTCTGATGCCCGGTCCGCAGGACCAGCTCATAGAATCCCGCCGGGTGGGGCAAGCCGCCCAGAGGCAACACGTAAACCAGAGCAGCGATGCCCAGCACGATCTGGGCCGCGGCCAGGCCGGCCAAGAGCCATGACCAGGTGACGAGCGCCGGGACCTCTTGCTTGCGCCTCTGGATACGCACCGCGAGGAAGAGCGCGTGCGCCAGGACCGCCGCGGCCATCAGGGCGTGCACGGCCGCCGCGGCCGGAGTCCCGTAATGGCGAACCCAGGCCCCCAGCACGATCTGGCCGTACACCAGGGCCAGCAAGATGAAACCACGGCGGCGGAATGCGTGGATGTCGGGCTCACGCGGTGAATCGCTCGCCCAGTCGCGACCGGTCAACACGCAGATGGCCACCATCAGACCGAAAAACGCCTGGCCGGTACAGCCATGAACGGCTGCCAGGAACGTGGAAACCTGGGTCACTCGGGTTCCTCCCAGGATTCCCTGGCCGATCACGGCAATCAGGGCAAGGACGCCAAGCCCTTTCATCCAGCGGCGAGGCTCGAAGCAATAAAACCAGATCATGAGTCCCAGGGTCGCCAGGCCCACGGCCGCCCCGTAGAGTCGATGGGCGTGCTCGACCCGGACGCCGAAGGGAGCATTCCAGAAATCGTAAAGGAACATGTTGATCCCGAACGTGCTGGGCCAGTCTGGCACTGCCATTCCCACGCGATACGTGGTCACCGAGCCCCCGACAAAGAGCAGGGGCAGGGTGAACACAGCCGCGAACAAGGCCATCATGTGCGGGCCGCGGCGAAACGCCGGGCGGGCGGTGGTGCAGGAGCGGTTGTTGCGGGTCGTCATGATCAAGGCTGCGGGGCTTGGAGCGAGTGTGACCTTGCTGCTATTGACCGGGGGTGAGGCACCCGTCAAGCCATGACCGGGTCGAGCACGATGCCCGGAGGCAAGGGCTCGGTCTGAGGTAGAAAATCTTCACTGACTCCCGGCAGGCTGTATTCGTAGGGCGGATGGTAGACCGTCGGGATGCGCGCGAAGTTGTAATGTGGCGGCGGCGACGCGGTGGACCACTCCAGCGTGTTGGCGTGCCACGGGTTATTCGGGGCCTTCGGGCCCAGGAAGAGACTGTGGATGAAGTTGTAGGCGAAGATCAACTGGGCAAGCCCCAGCCCGAACGCGCTGTAGGTCATGAACTGGTTCATCCCCGTGATGCCGGCTCCCCGCAGGTAGGGATAGATCGTCGGGTCCGCGATCCGCCGCGGGTGGCCGTGCATGCCGATGATATGCATCAGGAAGAAGGTGCCGTTGAAGAATATGAATGTGAGGGCAAAATGGATCAACCCCAGCCTCTCGTCCAGCATGCGGCCGAACATCTTGGGGAACCAGTAATTGATCGCTGCGAAGAGCCCGAACATGCTGCCGCCGAAGAGCACGTAGTGCAGGTGGCCTACGATGAAGTAGGTATCATGTATGTGCATGTCGACCGGGGTGGCTGCCATGAAGATGCCGGAGAGCCCGCCGATGATGAACATCGCCACGAAGGCCATGGCATTGAGCATCGCCGCGGTGTACTGAATGCGTCCTCCCCACATCGTCCCCAGCCAGTTGAAGACCTTGATGGCCGAGGGCAGCGCGATCATCATCGTCGAGAGCATGAAGGTTGCTCCGAGCGCGGGGTTCATGCCCGACTGAAACATGTGGTGCCCCCAGACGATGAAACCCAGCCCCGCGATGCCCGCAATCGCCAGCACCATGGGCTTGTAACCGAAGAGCGGCTTCCGCGAGAACGTCGCGATGATGTCCGAGACCATGCCCATCGCCGGCAGGATCATGACGTAGACCGCCGGGTGTGAGTAGAACCAGAAGAGGTGCTGGAAGAGCAGGGGACCGCCGCCGCCGACCACCGGCGGGGCATTGGCAACCGCCCAACCGATCGGGCTGAAAAAGTTGGTGCCGACCAACCGGTCCAGGGTCTGCATGATCAGGGCCGAGGTCAAGACCGGCAGCGCGAAGGCCTGCAAGATCGCCGTGATGAACATCGCCCAGACGGTCATCGGCATCCGGAACATCTTCATCCCCGGCGCCCGCAGCATCACAATCGTCGTGATGTAGTTGATCGACCCCATGAGCGACGAGACGCCGGCGAACAGCAGGGCAAGCAGCCAGAACGTCTGCCCATTGAGTGATCCGGGGGTCGCCCATCTGGCGATCGTCAGTATCGGATAGCTGGTCCAACCCGCCTCGCCGGACCCGCCCTCGACGAAAAACGAATAGCTGATCAGCACGAACGCCGGCCACATAAACCAATACGAAAGCATGTTGAGCCGGGGAAACGCCATGTCGCGGGCGCCGATCATGAGCGGGATCAGGAAATTGCCGAACGCGCCTGCGAGCAGCGGAATGATCACGAAGAAAATCATGATCGTCGCGTGCATCGTGAACAGCTTGTTATAGAACTCCGGCGGCATCTGATAGCCCAGAGACGGGCTGGACCAAAGCGCTGGCTGAGGATGGGCACCGGTTTCCAGGGCCACGCCAGTTGCCAGCGAATAGCCATCGCCAAGAGGCCGCCGAGCACCATGAAGATCAGCCCCGAGAAGAGGAACTGCAGGCCGATGATCTTGTGATCGTGTGAGAAGACGTACTTGAAGAGGAAATGAGAAGGCGCCGGGTGAACGTCGTCGTCGCCATGCCCATGATCGCCCTCGTGACCGTGCCGAGTCGCCAGGTCTTGAGAGCCGTTACCGATCGATTCGGAACTCATCCCTATCACCTTTCCTGAGAATCCGTGGCCATGGTGAGCTGACTCCGATTCTGTTCCGCAAGCTTCTCACCGAGCCATTCCTGAAACTCTTCGTCGGTCTCGTGGACCGTGACGTTGGCCCGCATCTTGTAGTGGCCCCAGCCACAGAGCTCGGCGCAGGCAAGGTCGTACTTACCCGCGGTGTCGGCGTCGAACCAGACCGGAATGGTCAAACCCGGAAGGGCGTCCTGCTTGATCCGCATCTGGGGCAGGAAGAACGAGTGGATCACATCGGACGACTTCAAATAGATCAGGGCGGTACGGTTCTTGACGAAATGCAGATCATTGACGGTGAAGAGGTCATCCTGGGTGTTCAGCTTGCCGTCCGGGCCTGGATAGCGCATCACCCACTGAAACTGCCGGCCGGTGATTTCCGCCACCGGTGGCACCTTGGGCGTTGAACTGCGGAACTTGATGTTGGCCCAGGTTCCCATCTGGTAAAGCGCGATGAACACCAGGATCGCCGCTGGGATGATTGTCCAGATGACCTCCAGCCGCTGGCTGCCGTGAAAGTACTGGGCGGGCCGCACAGGTTTGCCAGTTTCATCCACCTGATCGACGAACCGGTAACTCTCCCAGACCAGCACGACCTGGGTGCCGATGAAGATGACCCCCGTGATGATCAGGATGATCAGGAAGAGACTGTCGATCTCCCTGCCGAAGGTTGAGACGACATGGCGAAAATCGCTTGCGGGATTGGGCAGCCACCAGTCCGGCGAGAACGGGGCATAGAGAAACGCCCCCACGCTGAAAATGGCGGCCAAGGCAAAAAGAACACTCCAGTAACGCACGACAAATGCTCCCCTCATCGGGCTTCAGGTGTGGGTATGACTGCGATTGAGCCCGCGCCCGTGCTGACTGCGCACGGCAATGGCCGGAGCTTCGGGACCGGTGGGGGCCCCCGCGCCACTGAGTAGTTCGGGTTCGTAGGGGAGCGCCAGCACGAAGTTGACCAGGTCCCACACCTGCTTTTCGTTAATGAGGCCCGGATAGTGCGAGGGCATCTGGGCTCCCGTGATGCCCTTGGCGATCCGCCAGTAAATATCCAGCGGCCTGCGGCCGCCCTTGTAGACTCCCCGATTCAAATTGGACGGGCGCAGCGGATTGCCCCAATCGTCAAGCTTTTGACCCCAGAGGTCCTTGGTCTTGACGTCAAGCTGGTCGATCCGCTGCTGCCGCTCGCTGGGATTGCCCCCGAAGACCACCTCGTTGAACACGTCCTGGGCCACGAAGCTTTGTCCATCGCCGCGGGCCAGAACTCCGTGGCAATCGGTGCAAACCAGCTTCGCCTCCTTGACTCTGCCCAGGAACAAATCGCGGCCGCGCACGATGCTGTCGTGAGTCGGCGGCGTTCGTGGGGTCGACGGGTTCACGACCTGAGTCTGGGCCGTTTTCCATTTGTTGAAGATTCCTTCCGCGGCTTCGCGGGCGACATCGAGCGACAGACTGCTGGCGTCGTTCTCGTCGGCCGTCGTCCCCACGTCGATCAGTTCCAGTTCGGTCTCACCGCGAATGCTCAGAAAGATCACATAGTCGACAAGCTGCGCGATCTCGTCGTCGGAGAGGAGTGCCTCGAATGCCGGCATCGAGGTGCCGTGCAGGCCGTTCTTGATGGTCCGCATGAGGTCGTCGCGGGCCGGACGGGCACCGTTGGGGGTCGAAGTGAACTTGAACAGCCCTCTGCGATAGTCACGTGGAATCGGGTAAAGATACGCCGCGGTTGGACCGTCCCCCGCCCCGGATACGCCGTGACAATGCAAGCAGTTTCTGCGATAAAGCCCATAGCCCCCGGCAATCTGTTTGCCGTCGGCACTGACGTTGCGCCTGATGCGCTCGCCGGACTGCTGGTAATTCGCCAGCCGCGCCCCGCCCCCGGTCAACAGTGCACCCATACCGGCGGGTACGATGATCTTCTTAGGATTGTCGCCGTAAAGTTTTGCGAGCGCCTGGCGCACCATGTCTTGTAATCTGAGCTTACCCGCCAGACTGTTCTTGCCTTTGACTTCCTTGGTCAGGGCATCGTTTTCCACATATTGCAAGGGGCCCGCGAGAAAGCGATCGGAACAGCCGGAAAGAGAAAGTATCAAGCAGCACAGACCGATGAGCCACTGAAAACGACACCGCACGATCACGCAATCATCCTCCCAAGGACAAGTACCTGGCAGTCCGCCGCTCTCGAACGGGACGATTCACCGCGGGCCGACCGTAGAGGCCGGTCACGAAGCTTCCCGAGGAGCCAAGGCGGCAAGATGCCTCCCATAAGCGTCTGGCCGACCCGATCATCTGGCTGTGATCGCCTGAGCGGAACATGGCGATCAATGTATGCGGGTGTATTGAGATCGGCGACCTACGCCGTTAAGGCAGTGCAAGCTTTCTGTCAGCTTATCCTAGTCATCTCCGCCTGCCGGTACAAGAGTCTCAAGCTTTTCACAATTTCGCCACGAACAAAAATTATGAAGCGGTCGAAATTACGCGATACTACTTGATGCATGAGTATTCATGTCCGGCAACCGATTGCCTAGAGATGTGCGAGTGACCATGCCCAGGATCGTGCTGCTTGATCAGGTCGAACCGGCCCTGAACAGTCCATTGACCCTGGCACGTTTGGACGGCACGATGGTCCCGGTCGGGGCTCGACGCTGGCCGCTGTCGTACTGGGTGATGACGCGGCGGCCGCTCCCCTCGCTGAGCCTTGTCCTACCACTGATGCTGGCGTATGAGGTGGGAGTGCTCTGGCAAGATCAAGCCGCCGCCGGTTCGCTGCGCACCGGCGCTGATGCTTGGATGCGGCATGTTCTGGCGTCGTTGGGATTGGTCGACCAGTGGCTCCCTCCGCTCGCGCTGGTGGTGATCCTGCTGGGATGGCAGGTGGCCAGTCCACGGGACTGGCGGTTCTCACTGTCGATCCTGCCGGCCATGCTCCTGGAGAGCTGCGTTCTGGCGGTGGCCTTGGTCGGGGTGAGCCGGCTGATCGATCTGGGCTTCTCATTTCTCGATCAGCACGCGGCACCTCTGCTCTCGGCGGTCTCGTCGCCCACCCGGACGGGATTGGCCCCGCTGGTCGGCTACCTGGGAGCGGGCGTCTACGAAGAGGCCCTCTTCCGTCTGGTTCTGGTGCCGATCCTCTTTGCTCTACTCCGCCTGCTGCAAACCCCCCAGATTCTGGCCAGTGCGCTCGCGGTGACCGGTTCGGGGTTGCTCTTCGCGTTGGCTCACCACGCCGGTACGCCCGGCGAGGCCTTCACCTGGTTTGCATTTGTGTTCCGGTGGACGGCCGGAGTGTTCTTCGCCTGGGTCTTCGTTCTTCGCGGCTTTGGCATCGCCGTCGGCACGCACACGGCGTACGATATTCTTGTCGGTTGGGTGGGCTGGCAGCTCTGATTCACTGATTCCCGATGTCGTTCGATTCCCGTCCTCTCAGGTTGATTCACGTCTCGGACGTCCATTTCTGGCGGTATGCCTTCAATCCGCTCCAACTTTTCAGCAAGCGGCTCTTGGGGATGGCGTCGCTGGTGGCTCGCAGGCGCGAAAGTTCCGGCTGGAACGAATTGAAGAAGTCGTTGACCGGGTGCTTTCGCTCAAACCCGATCACATTCTGGTCACCGGCGATCTGACGACGACGGCGTTACCGGCTGAGTTCCGAGCCGCCCTGCGATCGCTTGGGCCCTGGATGCAAGACTCGAGTAAGACGACGATCATTCCAGGGAACCACGACCGGTACACCTGGGGCGCCCATCGGCGTCGGAGGTTCGAGCAGTACTTCGGCCAGTTCGCTCCGGCTGCCGCCTATCCCTGGCTCCGTTTCCTGGACGCGTCCACCGCGATTCTTGGCCTGGACCCCACGCGGCCCGGTTTAACGGCTCGGGGCAGGCTGCCCGAGCCACAACTGGAATTGACCAGAGATCTGATCGCGGGGCCCGGCCGGACGATCCGGCGCTTGATCGTCGCTTGTCATTATCCGGTGGAGGTTCCGCCGCCTTTCCGACAGGACCTGGTCAGGAAGAACCTGATCAATGCGGAATCGCTGGGACGCTGGCTGGCCACGATCGGCCCGCATCTGTACTGCTGCGGCCATGTCCACGCCACCTGGGCGTTCCTACCCGAACGGATTCCCGGGCAGCTCTGCTTGAACCCAGGTGCTCCGTTGCTGCGCGACCTCACGGGTCGCCGGCCACCCGGGTTTCTCGAGATTCTGATGGAAGACCACGACGTGACTGTCAATCATCACGCATGGACGAGCAAACGATGGGAGATTCTTCCCTTGTACCGGGCGGAATCCTTCTTTTCGGCGAGCTCAAGCGTGACGACCTGAGCCGCGAACCGGACACCTCTCACGGCGAGTAAGGCCTGACCACCGCCTCGCGCGGTCTACTGCTTGAGCCGTACGTCGTCGATCTGAGACTCGAATGGCCCTGGGCGTCCGAAAAGGTGTCAGGCGTCGAAAACCGTTGTTTTCGATCAATGTGCCCGATATCGATTCCTGACACCCTATCCTGCGCGATGCGGATGACGCCGGCCTTTTCGCCGGTTGCATGGTTCTCCGAGCATCGGTTGTGCTTCGTGACTTAGACCAACGGCTCTCGCTCTCCCTCACCGCTCAGTACGAATCGCTGCTAATGGCTTCGCCGCCGCTACGGGTGGAGAGGGACTGGTAGACACCCTGGGTGTTGGGCGCGATCCTCAAAACGCCGTTCGCGTCGGCGGTGAGATTGCTCGGCGTTCCCTGCGACGCGTTATACGGCCAGGTACTGATCGTGTCTTTGAGGAACCGGACAGAGCCGTCCACGAAGGAGAAGTTCGCCCCGCCTGGGTGGAACTCGAGGCCGCCAAGACAAACGCGTCGCTCTGGTTGCCGTAGGTCGTTGTGTTCGACAGCTTATTCCAGGGATTGATCGGGTAGAACGTGGAGAAGAGGGTGTCGCCGTAATTGGGCGAAAACCACCAATTCCAACAGTAATAATCGATAGCGAAGTCGGATGAGACTTGCTGGCTGTACATCCCGTGTGCCCGTTCACTGAAGGCAATTGTGTTACTGGTTCCGTCGGTGACATTGGAGAGCTTGACGGGACGGATACTACCGGTGTTCGGGTGCCCGTCGATGGGATTGAGATAGTTCGGATAGCCGATGTAGGAGAAGAGGCCGTTCATGGCGGTGAGTTTCTGAATGAAGGCGGCGTCGGTCCAGTCGGGCATGTATGTCCAGGTGCCCAGGCACCCGGCGTAGCTGCTGTAGTAGGTGGTCATCGGCGAGCCGTCGTAAGTGGCGTATGCCGATGCGGGATAGGAATAGCTGAGCCCAACGATTGACCCGTCGCTCGGGCACCAGAGTGTGCTGATCCCGAAGTCCATTGTGGTCGTGTTGGTGGCCGTGTATATGTTGATTTGGCTGTTGTATGTGTTGTAGATGTTCGATTGCTCAATAAAGGGGCAGAGGGCGACGAAGACCGATGGCCCCCCCAGGTAATAGTAGCCCGAACTAGGGGGGAGGGTCGTCTGCCGCGAGGCGCCCATGGGCAGTGTGCCGAGGGAGCTCTCATAGTTCGCCATGGCCAGCGAGATTTGCTTGAGGTTGTTTGCGCACTGTGCTCGGCGGGCTGCCTCGCGGGCAGCCTGCACGGCCGGGAGCAAGAGGCCGATGAGAATTGCGATGATCGTGATGACGACCAGCAGCTCAATCAGCGTAAAGCCATCCTGTGCGGACGATCGATTCGGCTTTCGTGACATGACTGGTTCCTTGTAAGGTGGGTGTAACCCACCGAGAAATGTAGATATGGTCAGGCAATTGGCGGGTTTCACCCAGTCCACCGGGACGGTTCTAGGCAAGTCAAACTCAAAGTGACGCCCGGCCTCGACCGGGCGGGAGCTTGCCTGGCTCGACCGGGCCTAGCTTGATTTGCTTGTACTTCTTGGCGTCGCGGCGTTCCCTGGTGACAGGATCGGTCCCGAGCCGCCGAGCGGCCGGGTCAATTTGAATGGTTCCCTCGGCTGGATGGCCGCAGCCAGGAATCGGCAGCAACAGGAGCGTCAAGGAGAGAGCCAGACTGGCCACAGGGTTGTGTCGAATGACTAACAAGCGAGACATGTTGTCCTCCACGAGCAGTGACGACTGGAGCCAGCGAATCCCCGGAGTTCACCGGGACTTGGGAGACGGGAGAGGCGGTGACAGAACCCTGTGCACCCATCGCCCCCCGAAAACTCTCGGGAAGGCGCCCGCCGTTAGCCGCGAAGCGCCGACATGAATCCATCAAAATGACATGCGCATACGCGGTGAGAAACCTTAGAGATTTTTCTTTGAAAAGCGTGAACGAATAAATTAGGGGGTTGGTGCTGTCTGAAAAGGAACCGAGCTGCACGGATGTCGGACCATCAATTCAGCGGTGGTTGGGTTGCTTTAGGATGATGTCGACGGGGGAACACTGTCCTGCGTGTGTGCCGTGGGTTCTGACACGCCTCGCCTTGGATGGCACTGGGGGATCGACCCAGATTTGTGTGGGGCGAGTGGAGTGAAGTGAGGCCGACCAGCGCAAGGCAATGCCTCGGTGCGGCGGGCCTCGATTGGCTCGACGCCCGCTGCACCGGAGTCCTTCCCGCGAGCGTCTCACTGGAGCACTTACCGCGAGCGCTGGCTTCCCGTTGGCTCAATCGGGGAACGGTTCTTTCCCTCCCCGATGCGCTCGAATTCATCGCTAACAACCCGATGACCTGTTTCTTGCGTCGAGCAATACGTCCCGGGTTCGAGAACGCATCGAGGCATCGATCCCATTGGGATAGCGAATGTCGGCGAACATTCCGTCCGTGGCATTGCATTCTTACATCTGAGCCGCGTCAACGTAACGCGATATCATTTGCTATTTCGCTATTCGCACGCCGTGGCACGAGCCGGCCAGTTTGGCTCAATGCGAATCGCTGCTGATCACCTCGCCGCCGTTTCGGGTGGAGAGGGCCTGGTAGACACCTTGGGTGCCAGGAAGGACGCTAAAAACGCCGTTGGCGTCGCTGGTGAGATTGCTCGGAGTACCCTGCGACGCATTATACGGCCAGGTGTTGATGGTGTCCTTGAGGAACCGGACCGAGCCGTCCACGAAGGAGAAGTTCGCCCCGCCGGGGTGGAAACTCGATGCCGCCAGCACGTAGGCGTCACCCTGGTTGCCGTAGGTCGTGGTGTTCTGCAGCTTTTTCCAGGGATTGATCGGGTAGAAGGTGGAGAACAGGGTGTCGCCGTAGGCGGGCGAGAACCACCAGTTGTAACAATAAAAATCGATAGCGCCGTCAGATGAGACTTGCTGGCTGAACAAGCCGTGTGCCCGCTCACTGAAGGCGATCGTGTTGCTGGTTCCGTCGGTGATGCTCGAGAGCCTGACGGGTTGAATACTTCCGGTGTTCGGGTGCCCGTCGATGGGATTGATATAGCTGGGATAGCCGATGTAGGAGAACAGGCCGTTCATCGCGCTGAGCTTCTGCATGAAGGCGGCGTCGGTCCAGGCCGGGAAGTAAGTCCAGGTACCCATGGAGCCGGCGTAGCTGCTGTAATAGACCGTCAGCGGCGTGCCGTCGATAGTGCCTTCCGAGGCGGGAAAGGTGTAGTTGAGCCCGACGATGGCCCCATCGCTTGGGCACCAGAGCGTACTGAGTCCAAAGGCCATCGTGGTCGTGTTGCGGGCGGTGTAAATGTTGATCTGGCTGTTGAACGTATTGTAGATGTTCGACTGCTCAAAGAAGGGGCAGAGGGCGACGAAGACCGATGGCCCCCCCAGGTAGAACGTGCTCGACGGGGGGGAGTGGTCTGGCGTGAGGCGCCCATCGGCAGTGTGCCGTTGGAGCTCTCGTAGTTGGCCATGGCAAGTGCGATCTGCTTGAGGTTGTTGACGCACTGGGCGCGGCGGGCGGCCTCGCGAGCGGACTGGACGGCCGGCAAGAGCAAGCCGACGAGCACCGCGATGATCGCGATGACGACCAGCAGCTCGATCAGGGTGAAGCCGTGCGCGACAGACGTGCGGTTCGGTTTTGGTGACATGGAAGGCTCCTTGTAGGGTGGGTGCAACCCACCTGAAAAGTTAGATGTGATCAATCAATTGGTGGGTTTCACCCACCCTACCTCAGACGGGTCGATGCGCAACGGACTCACAACGACGCCCGGCCGCGGCCGGGAGGAAGCTTGCCAGCTTCCACAGGGGCCAGGTCTGGCCTCTTGTACTTCTTGGCGTCAGGTCGTTCCTTGGTGACCGGGTCGGTTCCAAGTCGCCGGGCGCTCGGGTCAACGTGGACGGTTCCCTCGGCGGGGTGGCCGCAGCCCGGAAGCGGAAGCGAGAGGAGCATCAAGGCGAGAACCACCGCGGCGCCGAGGCGGTGCCGCATCACGACCGGGTGAGACATGTTATCCTCCAGGTGAAGGGGCGATTGGTGCGGGGGAACTTCCGGAGTTCTCCCGCGGTTGAGAAGTGGGAGAGTTGCGGTTGCAGGCCTCGGGTCTTGGGGCAGGCTTGGGGCCGAACGGATCATCGGGGAACGCCAGGTCCATCATCAGGAGCTGGAAATCGGGCCGGTTGCGGAGCGGGTCGAGGGCCGATTCGGTGCGGTAAGCGTCGGGGTTGCGGTAGCCCATCGTGACTGCCTGGCGAGCGCGGCCATCGCCTTGTCGGCCTCGGCAGAAGCCTCCCCGGACGAGACGCCCGAGCCGTCGCGACCGGCCAGGGCCGCCAGGGTGGCATGACAGCAGGCGGTCGAGAACCAATCGTCGCCGGCTGGCGTCGGTACACCGCCGAAGAGCCCCAGCGCCCGGCGGGCGTCGGCCGCGGCGCCGGCGAGGTCGCCCAGACCGAGCCGGGCCAGCCCGCGGCCCCGCAGGCTAGCGGCCAGTTGCCTGGGCCAGTACGGGTGCTGGGGATGGTCTTGCACCAGCCGTTCCTTGATCGCGATCGCCCGCTCGTAGCCGTCGCGGGCCTCGGCGTTGCGGCCGATGTGGCGGAGTTCGTCGGCCTTTATGCTGTGGACGAATGCCAGCCAGTCGAGAGCGGAGAGGAGCTTGGGGTCGCCGTCGGCCAGCCCCTGGAGGATGGCCACCGCCTTGCCGTAGCCCGCCAGCGCCCCGGTCGTGTCACCCCTCACGGACCGCAGACTGCCGATCTGGTAATGGCTATGTCGCCAGAGCTTGCCGGATCGCCGTGTCGCTGGGGTTGTCGTCGACCAGCTTCTGCCAGATCGCCAGCGCCTTGCGGTACTCGGCCTCCGCCTCCGACGGCTTGCCCGTCTGCGCCAGCAGCCAGCCGAAATGGAAGTGCTCCGTCCGCCAAGCCACTGCGGAAGCCGGTGTCGGCGGGGTTGTCGTCGGCCACCTTCTGCTGGATCGCCAGCGCCTTGCGGTACTTGGCCTCCGCCTCCGACGGCTTGCCCGTCTGCGCCAGCAGCCAGCCGAGGTTGACGTGGCTCTCCTCCAACTCGCTGCGGAAGAGGATGGCGGCGGGGTTGTCGTCGGCCAGCTTCTGCAGGATCGCCAGCGCCGGGCGGTGCTCGGCCTCCGCTTCAGACGGCTTGCCCGTATTTAACAGCAGGAGCCCGAGGCTTTCGTGGCAGTCCGCCAGATATTTTTGTAATCGGAAATTGGCGGGGTTGTCATCGGCCAGCTTCTGTCTGATCGCCAGCTCCTTGCGGAACTCGGCCTCCGCTTCCGCTGACTTGCCCATATTCAACAGCGCGGGCGAGGTTGCTGTGGTTTCGTGCCAAGTCTTCGCGGAAATCGATGACGGTGGGATTGTCGTCGGCCAGCTTCTGTCCGATCGCCAGCGCCTTGCGGCACTCGGCCTCCGCTTCCGCTGACCTGCCAATAACCGGTAGCAGGTTGCTGAGGTTGTTGTGGCTGTTCGCCAGGAGGCTGCGGAATTGGGTGTCGGCGGGGTTGTCGTCGGCCAGCTTCTCTTGGATCGCCATTGCCTTTCGGTACTCGGCCTCCGCTTCCGCGAAGTTCCGCGTGCCCGCCAGTGAGTTGCCGAGGATGATGTGGCTCTTGCCAGCGTGCTGCGGAATTGGGTGACGGCGGGATTGTCGTCGGCCAGCTTCTGTTGGATCGCCAGCCCCTTGCGTGACTCGGTCACCGCTTCCGATGACCTGTCCGTATTCCTCAGCAACCAGGAGAGGCTCCTGTGGCTGACTGCCAGGTTGTTGCGGAATTCGGTGACGGTGGGATTGTCCTCCGCCAGCTTCTGCTGGATCGCTATCGCCTTGTGGAACTCGGCCTCCGCTTCCGGTGTCTTGCCCGTGTCGTACAGCAGTGCGGCGACTCTGAAGATCGTGTCCGCCAGGTCCCGCCGTCGACTCGGCCGTCGCCCCGGGGGCGGCGGCGAGCGCCTCCTGGTCCTCACGCGACAGGCGGTAGACCGACAGGGCTTCGTCCTGGCGGCCCGTGGCGTGGAGTAGCTGAGCCGAGACTCGACCGGCAGTCAGCCAGGACAGCCCGCACCGCGGCGGCCTCCGCGATCGCCGGGGCCAGCTCGACCAGCAGGGTCTCCGCCTTGCGGTACGACACCTCCGCCTCTTTGGTTTTTCCGGTGGACTGAAGTAGACCGGCGACGGCTGTCAGGCTGCGTCCCACGTCGGCCATGACCTCTGGGTCGGACTGCGATTCAGCCGCCAGCGCCTCGCGGGCGGCGAGGACCTGCCGGTGGGCCGCCAGCGCATCCTCCCTCTTGCCGACCTTGCCAGTTAAATCGGCCAGTTCGTAGTTCGCCTGCCAGAGCTCCCGCCGCGACGCCAGGTCCGACTTCTTGCCCAGCAAGGCGCCGAGTTTGCCGTAGAAATCGCTGGCCGACTTGAGCAGCCGGTCGCGGACCTCCTTGAACTGCTCCTGCTTGAGCAGAAAGTCTTCGCTGACGCCCGTGTGAAAGGTCTTGATCGCGTCAACGGCCAGGTCGTACCGGGCCTGGACCGCGGCCTGCGACCGGGTCAATTCTTTGTTGGATTCGGCCAGTGCGGTGTTGGCCCGGGTCTCGTTGGCCAGCGACCGGGCGATGTCGGCCTTGGCCTGGGTCTGCACGGCCAGCACGGCCGATAGCCCGACGACCCCGGCCACCAGGGCCACGGCCACGGCCGTCACCGCGGTGCGGTTCCGCCGCGCCACCGCCGCGCCCGGCGCGTGAACGGCTCGCGCCAGGCCGAGACCGGCTCGTCCGCCAGCCAGTGCTCCACGTCGTCGGCCAGGGCCCGCGGCTTGCAGTAGCGGTTGGCCGGGTCGGTGGCCATCGCCCTCAAGCAGATGGCCTCCAGTGCCGGATCGATCGATGCCTCGAGCCTGCGCGGGGGCGGGAAATCGCCGCGCTCGACCTTGCGGAGCAGCTCGAGGATTTCGGTGTCGGTGAAGGGGGCCCGTCCGGTCAGCAGGCAGTAGAGGGTGGCACCCAGGCTGTAGACGTCGCTGGCCGGACCCAGGTCGTCAATCCTCCCTGCGGCCTGCTCGGGGCTCATGTAGGCCGGGGTTCCCAGCCGCGCCCCAAGTTCGGTCCCGCGCACGTCGCTGCCCGACTCGGCGACCAGGGTGCGTTCGTCCAGATTCACTGACGCCGGACCGGCCTCGACTCCGACCCACGGTCTTGGCCAGGCCCCAGTCGACGACCAAGTCTCGCCGTACTTGCCGAGCATGATGTTGCCCGGTTTGAGGTCGCGATGGAGCACGCCGCGGCTGTGGGCGTAGTCGATGGCGTTGCAGACATCGAGAAACCGGCGCAAGAGCTTTTGGAGTGCCAAGTCCGCTGCGCCGGGGCCGCGGCCTTCCTCCTCTTGGTGAAACTGCTCGATGGCCGCCTTGAGGTTGTCGCCGCGGATGAACCGCATGGCATAGAACGGCCGGCCGTCGTCATACGCGCCCAGGCCGTAAACCGGCACGATGCCGGGGTGTTCCAGCCGGCCGGTGATCTCGGCCTCGACGACGAAGCGGGCACGCTTGTCCTGGTCGCCGGCATGCGCCTGCTTGATCCGCTTCAGCGCCACGATGCGGTGAAGCTGCTGGTCGCGGGCGACGTAGACCTCGCCCAGGGCACCGCGGTCGTGAAGCCGGACGATCTGGAATCGTCCCTCGGGGTCAGCAGCGGCGCTGGAGTCTTCCCAGCTCGCGGTGGCCTCGCCGCGGTCGCGGGTTTCGTCGGTGGAGGCGACGAGGCGGAGGTAAAGGAGGCTGGCCTGAAGGTCGAGGTCGGGCACGACCTCGAGGTCATTCCGGACCTCGGGGACGACGTTGAGCACGGCGAGACTGAGTTCGGGGTCGTGGCCGTGCTGCTGGAGGTGCTCCTGGACGAGGACATCCAGCGCGGCGTGGCGCGCCGGGCTGAGGGCGCCGCGGTCGAGGAGGATCCGGCCCAAAGACTGGGACTTGTCGGCGACCCAGACATTGAATGCGGCCAGCAGCGCGTCGCGGTTGATGAAATTGTTCTGCAAGGCCAGCAGGCCGAAGAGCAGGCTCCGGGCCGCGGAGGGGGGCTGGCTTGGGGCCGACCGGGGCCGATCGCTGACGCTGAAGACGGCGTCGACGGCCGCAGGTTCGTCGGGGAATCGCCGCCGGTATTCATCGGGCATGGGCGTTTCGCCGGCACTTGCCGGAGCTGCGCTCCACGCGGAGGAGTTCCTGAAGCAGAAGAGTGCGCCGTGGGCCGGTCTCCCCGCCCAGGAGGTCCTCGATGCGGGGTCGGTCGCCGCCCCGTTTCCAGTCGCTCTCGAAGCGATCGGCGATGTCGTCGATCCAGGTCCGCTCACCGGCCTTCACGTGGCTCATGATTGGCCCCCTCCACTGGGCCGCTGGCCAAGATCGGATTCGTAGGGTGGGTGAAACCCACCACGTTCTTATCTGTACAGGAATTGGTGGGTTTCACCCACCCTACCCGAACTAAGCGTCCGTCGCTTCCCAGTAACCCCGGATCCGTTCCAGCTTGCGCTCAACGGTTCGGACTGTGCATTCGAGCTGCGCGGCGATCTCGGGGTTGGTGTAACCCTCGAGCTTCCAGAGAGCGATCTGATGCAGGTTGGGATCCTTGAGCATTTGAAACCGGCGCTCCAGGGCCTCGTTGAGCAAGGCGGCCTCGGCGGGGGTCGGGCCGTCGGAGTCGATCTGGTCGAGGATCGTGGTCGGCAAGTCCTCGCCGGAGCGATCAGGAAGTCCGAGCGTCTTCCCGCCGGACGTCTCGCGTTCCCTGAAGATGCCGGTTGGCCGCGTTGCGGGCCTTGCGCAGAGTGATCTGCACCAGCAAGCTCCACAGCTCATCCCGGTTGGCCAGGTCGAAATCGCCCCGGCGCTGACGGATGCAGAAGCTCTTGTACATGCTCTGAAGGACGTCTTCCTCGTCTTCCCTGCAGCGGATCCGCGCGAGAGGTGGCTCCGTGCCAGCAGCAGCAGCTCCTGCAAATAGCGTCCCCAGACCAACCGAGCCGCGACCTCGCGCACCCCCGGTTCATCGGATCGCAGGTCGATGATCAGCCGCGTGACGGAACCCTGTGCACCCATCACACCCCCGAAGATCTTTCGGGAAATATCTACAGCAAGGCTCAGACCCCTGATATGCGCTAATCAAAATAACCACCGCGATCCCGACAGGAAACTCAAAAAAGAAATTATTTCCCTTCTCGCGAGACATAAACGAACAAATTAGGGGTGGGTGCTTTCTGAAAGTGAACCGAGCCGCAAGTATCTCGGCTCGTGTTGCTCGTAAGCCTGCGCAAGGTAGGGGACCATCCAGACGTAATTGGGGTCCATCGTGCCGCATCTCGAGGTACTTTCGGATCGCCCGGTCGTAATCGCGATTGGCGTAGTAGCCCCAGGCCAGTTCCGTCTTGATGACGGCGGAGGTGGGGTCGAGCCCCTCGGCGTGCTTCATCATGGCAATGGCGTCGGCCAGCGAACCCATGATCTGGAAGTAGTGTGAATAAAAATGATAGCTATCTGCATAATTTTGATCATACGTGATGGCCAGGTCTAGTTCCCGCCTGGCCGCCGCCCAATCCCAATCGTAGAGTAGATAGCAGGTTCCCAGCGACACACGGGCCTCCGCGAGTCCCGGATCCCATTTGATCGCTTTCTCCGCGTGATCCTTCGCTGCTTTGAACGCCTCTTTAGGGGATAGCGAATCAAGTCCGAGCTGGATGTAGGAGTCGGCGATCCCGGAGTAGGCCAAGGCGTAGTTGGGGTCCTTCTGGATCGGCTGTCTGTAATGGTCGATGCTCTTCCACAAGCCGGCCGTGGTGCGTTCCTCTGCCTCCCGCCGCCCCAATACGTAAAGCCGATAAGCGTCGCGGTTCTCCGTCGGCCGCTTGGCCAGCTCTCGCCGAGCCTCGCCGGAAAGCTGGAGCCGGAGCTTATAGGCGATGGCGTGGGCTAGCTCCTCCTGGACCGCGAAGAGGTCCTTGAGCTTACGGCGGTACGGCTCCCCCAGGGGAGGACGCTGTTGGTTCGCACGTCGACCAGTTCGCAGCTGACGAACAGTTCGTCGCCCCGTTTGCGAACCGTTCCCGTGAGCACCGTCTGAACGCCGAGCTTCTGCCCCACGCCTGCGGGGTCGCTGGCCGTATCACCGCGAATGCGGTCCGCTCGTGCGAGCCGAAATCGTGGATGGCCAGGATATTCGGATGTGAGAGCGCCGCCACCGCCTTCGCCTCGCGCTCGAACCGCGCCAGCGCGGTGGGGTCGTCGGCGAGGTGATCCGGAAGGACCTTGATCGCGACATCGCGCTCCAGCCGCGAGTCCCGGGCACGGTAGACCTCGCCCATTCCTCCGGCCCCGAGCGGGCCAAGGACCTAGTACGGGCCGAGATGTGTACCGGCGCTGAGCATTGTCCGCTCATCCTTCCGCGCAAAACCTGGCTTTGCACTTCGAAAACAGGATGGAAAGGACTACCGTGTCAGTATTCCGGTTGCTGGCCGGATGAGCAAGCTTCGAGTCATGGCCCCGGATCAAGACGTCGAGCCACGGACCAATCCCACCGTGGTCGTCACCCTGGGCAGGCCATTGACGATTTTACGAATCTTATAATGAATTTATCACAACTTCTACAACCGTTGAACGAGGGTTCCGGGTCCCTCGGAGGCGTTCCGGGCCAAGACGACAACTCCTGTCGAGAATATCGTCCCGCACATTTCGTCGCATCGCCCTTGAACCCAACCAGTGCGCGGGAGCTGGGTGCGTCCTCTGGCCTTGACCCGCGTCACTGCCAGCGAGTACGGACACCCCGCGCCGGGATACGCGCAAACAAGCCAATTGATGAACGTGTGAAATAGCGTAACGCTCGTGGCACTCGAAACTGTAGGGGAGTAGTTTATGCGCTGGACTTCGATATGTGTTCTGTTGGCCCTGGCATTCCAGCCAGTGGCGGAGGCGCCGTTGCGTGCGCAACAGGACGAGGCAAACGCTCCCGAGATGGTGTCGAAGACGTTGCCGACGTTGAAGCTGGTGCGAATTCCAGCGAAGGGCAAGACATTCACAGTAGGATCGCCGAAGGGAGAGCAGGGGCTGATCGGAAGCGAGACCGAACATGAGGTGACGTTGAGCGCCGATTTTTACCTGGGAGTGACGGCCGTGACGCGGGGCCAGTTCGCGGCGTTCGTGAAGAACGTCGGCCATCTGACCAAACCCGAGAAGGGGGGCAAGAGTGTCGGTTGGGACGACGAGAAAAAGGACTGGGTTGATGATGAAAAGTATAACTGGCGAAATCCAGGATTTTCCCAAACGGATGAGCACCCGGTGGTGAAGGTGGGCTGGTACGATGCGCTGGCGTTCTGTAAATGGCTAAGCGAGAAAGACGGGCGGGACTACCGGTTGCCCACGGAGCGCAGTGGGAATATGCCTGCCGCGCGGGGAGCCGGACACGATTCAGTTTTGGGGACGACGGGCAAGATATAGCGAAACACGCGAACGTGGCCGACGCGAAGTTTCGCGAGGTCACGACGATGAATTGGGGTATCAAGAAGAGCGACGGCTATGCGTTCACGTCGCCGGTGGGACTCTATCAAAAGAATGCCTTTGGGTTGCAGGATATGCATGGCAACGTAATGCAATGGTGCTCGGATGTTTATGGCGACTATCCCAAAGGATCGGTAACTGATCCTAAAGGCCCGCCGGGCAAGGAGGGCTCGCACCGAGTGCTTCGGGGCGGCTGTTGGCGCAACGACCCGGTATACTGCCGATCGGCAAGCCGCCACGGTGGCACCCCAATGGAAGGCGGCTGCGAAGTCGGCTTCCGCGTGGCGGCCCCCGCTCCGTAAGAAGGGCTAAACCCAACATTTGAACTCCGCAGGTCGGGCCCGAGACGGAGGGACTTGGCGTGGAGTACAGTCGCGAAGGCTTCCATAGAGGGATGGGGTGCGCCGCGGCAGGCGCGGCGTTCGGCGCCCTCGGCCATCGTTAGCTCGCGCCGGAATCCGAGCCCCGGGCGCGAACATCCGAGCACTCCTCAAGCAGACCTTCGCGCAGTGCGGGGAGGACCAAATCGTTTATTTTGTCCTCGGATACTTAAATGTCCGGAAAGGAGACTATCTCGACGTGGGCGGCGTGGGTGCCTATCCTCAATAATGACACCTATCAGGCTACCGTCGAGATTCCTGAGTTCTTATTCCACAGTACTACCCGGTGGGTAGCCCCTTCGATCTCGCCGACAAAAACACCGGGGCCGGCAACGGCTGCGGCTTCACCGAAGGGAACCCCAACGCTGCAGGGGGCATCGAGGTAGGTATCCTGCGGGGGAGGGTTCGTTCTGCCGTGTCATGAGCCGCATGGCCTTCGTCATCTAGACATTCGTGCTGGCCTCGGGCAGACAATGAAATGGGACCAGTCACGCCGGATAACGGATCGACTTGTCGGTTCTCGGTCTCAAGCCATAGGATGTTCCGATAGGCGAACAGATCCCAGAGTCAGTCGTCGATGTCGAGGTCACATGGCAGAGTCGCGTTGTCCTGGCGATGAGCGGCGGAGTTGATAGCTCGGTCGCCGCCTGCTTGCTGAAGGAGCATGGGTACGATGTGATCGGCCTGTTCATGCGCACCGGTGCCCACGCCGAGGACGCGGAGCGGCGGGCGAAGACCTGCTGCAGCGTCGCCGATGCCGTGGATGCCCAGCGCGTCGCCGACCGGCTCGATATCCCGTTCTACGCCCTCGACTTCGAGCGCGACTTCGCGCGGATCATGGATTATTTCGCCGACGAGTACGTGGCCGGGCGGACGCCGAATCCTTGCGTCATGTGCAACATCTGGCTCAAGTTCGGCAAGCTCTGGGCCTACGGCAAGCAGGTCGGGGCCGACTTCGTGGCGACCGGCCATTACGCCCGGATCGCGAATGCGGCGGACGGCACGCTCGCGAGTCGCGCGGGCCGTCGACCGGGCCAAGGATCAGTCCTATGTGCTCTTCGGTCTGCGGCGCGAGCTGCTGCCGCATGTCCTGTTCCCGGTTGGCGACTATTCCAAGGCGGAGATCCGGGCGATCGCCCGCGAGCACGATCTGCCGGTACATGACAAGCCCGACAGCCAGGAGATCTGCTTCGTGCCGGACGATGATTACCTGAGTTCGTGCGCGAGCGCCGGCCCGGTCATGAGACGCACCGGCCCGATCGTCGACGAGCAAGGCCGTCTGCTGGGCAAGCACGCGGGAATCGAAGGCTTCACGATCGGCCAGCGGCGGGGCTGGGAGTCGCCCTGGGATCGCCCCGGTACGTGGTGCAGATAGAGCCTCTCACACGCACCGATCACAATCGGCAGCCGCGCAGCTCTGGAACAAAATGGCCTTCAGGCGGTCCGATTCAACTGGCAAGGGCCTGAGCCCACGGGTCAACTCCCTTGCCTGGCCCAGGTTCGGGCACGGCACGCGGCTGTTCCTGCCACCGTGGAACCATTGGCCGAAAAGCGGGCCCGAGTTCTCTTCGATGCGCCTCAAACAGCCATCACGCCGGGACAGTTGGTTGCCGTCTATGAGGAAGACATGGTGCTTGGGGGAGGATGGATTGAACAAGGAATTAGCACGAAACGATGAAGCCGTCCTACGATTTTAATGGGACTGGAACTGATTGTGTCCACACTTGTTGGCATTAATGGCTGGACCCATTGAGGCGTGTGTCAGTCAATTTGTCTGCTTGCCGGTACCGGCACCTTGGGCTATTCTGAATAGAGGAAATGGGTGAGTCAAAAGCGGTGCAGCTCGTCGATACTTTCCGCCGATTATCCCCTCCCGGATGTGTTGCTGCTCGGCCTGGTGCGGGGCGGTGTGCATTTCCCACGGATTCCACCTCGTCACTCTGTCAGCAAAGGGCCAAAGCTCTCATGGAGAGTATTAGCCTGATCATTTTGAGATCCGGGCAAAATGAGCCCTTGGATACGGAGATCGCTTCGTATCGACGAATCCTTCAGGACCAGGCGCATGCCTCGTCAGTAGAGGTCATCCTTGCCGGGAACTTATCGGCAGAGGCGAGTGCGCGCGTGGAGCGAGCGCTATGGTCGTTCCCACGGCGGGCGGGGGGAAGGTTGCCGCACTTCGTGCGGGGATGGCCGCGGCATCGAATGAGTTGGTGGTCGTCCTGGATCCGCAGCGAGCATACGCGTCCGAGGCGATCGTGGAAGTGATCGAGGCCTCTTGAATTCAGTCGCCGACGTCGCGATCGCGGTCCCGCGTAGGGATCGGCAGCGATCCGGTGGCACGCCCTCGCGCGGCGCTGCCTCGGAGCGATTGGTCAGTTGACCCTGGGAACCTCGGATGTGTTTTCGGGATTGAGTCGCCATTCGACCCAGGCGATTGCAGGCGTTAGGAACTGACCACGACGCTCGCGGATCGCGGCTTGTCCTTGACCTGCTGACCTGGCCCAGCACGGCTCACCAGGACGTACCCGTCGCCACCCGGCCCGAAGACCGGTTCCACGTCGGGCCCCTTCGCTTCGACGACCTCCGGCAGCTCAAACGGCTGCTGGACCACCGCTTCGGAATGATGTCGCGGCTGGTTCAGTTTTGCATGGTCGGCGCCTCCGGAATGGTCGTCGACCTCACACTTTACGCCTTGCTTCAATGGCTCTTCGCGCGGTTCTGGAATCTCTCCACCGGCCCCTCGGCGGCTGGATTCTCCTGGCCGCTGGCAATGGCTGGGGCGCTGGCGATTTTCACGGCGATGGTCTGGAACTTCACGTTTAATCGCCGCCTGACTTTCAATGACTCAAGGGCCGGTTCCATCCCTCGTCAGTTCCTGACCTATGCCCTGGGAAATGCACTTGGCATCGCGGTCAGTCTCTCGCTCAGGCTCATGCTGCCACAGTACATCGGCTTCTTCGCCCGACACCGGCTGGCGGCAGCCGTGGTCGGAATCATCGTTGCCACGGGAATCAGCTTCTCCATGTCGCGGTGGGTTGTTTTCATTCGTAAGCCGGCGGGAGCCATTGGACGCGCTGCTCTGCCGGTCAATCCGGCACTTCAGGAATCTGCCGTGGTATCCTAGCGTTGAGCCGGAGGCATCGTGACTGCCACGGCGCCGCCATAGCCGGCTGGCTGGCGTTCCCTGGCCCAGAGCGTGGAGGGCCAGGCGGCGCACGCCGCGATCAGGCGCGATTGCCGGCACGACGGGAGCGCGCATCCGGAGATCGGTCCAGAAGAGCGCGTGAACCAGGCTGAGGCCAGCGACGAGAAAGGGTGCGGCGACCTGGGGCCAGCCCCAAGGCGTTCGGCTGCCAAGGCCCAACACCAGGGCGATCCAGAGCGGAAGCGTCCAGAGGGCCGTCCCCAGCGCACCATGGGAGAGTACACGGCTCCTGCCGGGGCCAGGCTCCAAAATCGCCGCAACCGCTGCAGACAGGCACACAAGAACGTGACAGGTCTAGAGATGGCGAGGTCGACCACGCGATTCCTGAGGAACCGGTCCGCCTGGGGTTCCGACATGCCGGTGGTGTCCCTGTCGATTGAGTTCCACCAGATCCATTGGTCGTGCCCCGTCCAGACACCGCCGGGGGGGCCGTTCAAGACGTCGCGATAATAGACCTCGTTGTTCGCCAAGGCCAGCGTATAGCCGCCGTGCGTGGTCGTCCAAACAGGCTCGCCGAAGATCAAGGCGTTTCGGATCGCCCACGGGGACAGCACGAGAATCAGGGTGAGAGACATCGTTGCGCAGCGTGCCAGACGATCGCGTAACCCGCCCGGTTTGAACAGCAAACCGGCTAACACGACGAGGACCGCTCCCGGCAGCATACTGGGCCGCGAGAGGCTGGCCAGGCCCAAAAGGACACCTCCCAGTACCGACCCGCGCCAGTAAGGCCTGGGTAGTGCAGCCAGAGCCGCGGCGCATAAGAACGCCGTGAGGGTTTCGGTCATAATGAACCGGCTTTGCCAGGCCAGGACAGGGTCGATGGCAACGATCCATGCGGCGGCGATCACGCGCCACCGACTCAGGCCCCATCGTCGAGCCGCAAGAGCGGTCAAACCGGCCGTCGCTCCACCGAGCACCAGGTGGAAGATGGCAATCGCCGTGATTGCCCGCTCTCCCGACAGCTTCAAGATCGGGACTAACAGCATAGGGTAAAGCGGCGGCCTGTACGCGGTCGGCCGGCCTTTGATCGCCAGGCCTTGACCCGACGCCGAGACTTCGCCAGCGGCAAGTAGTTGTCCGGGTCGTCAAAGCTCCCTGTTAGGGCGGCCATCATGGCGCCGCGTATCGCCATCGAGGCAAGTATGGCAAGAATGATGGCGAGGCCAGTTCGGGGACCGAGTGGTGAGGCGGAGCTCATGCGGGAATGAAAAGTGCAGAGGTTTCGTGAATCGGAGTTTTGCAGTCTGCCGGGGCGAACCCGAGGCGAAGCTACCGGGTCACTTCTATAATAGTCTGGAAGGCACAATTGGTGTCAGTGCAACGATTCATCGTACGTCCCCGGAGCGGCCGCTGGCGACTGACCCCTACCGTGCCCCCCTGATCTCAAAAGTGAGTCGCTGATGCCAAGTTCTCCGCTGATCCTGCTGGTTCACAAGATGCATGAGTCTGGCATCAACCTGCTGCGCGAGGCGGGAGAACTAACGATGGCCAGCGGTACCGACCCGGAAACGCTCGAGCGCGAGGTTTTGGGCGCCGAGGCACTCGTGATTCGGACCGGAGGGGTGATTGACGCTCAACTCATGGACAAGGGCAAGCGTTTGAAGGTCATCGGCCGGCATGGTGTGGGGTATGACCAGATCGACATTGAGGCAGCCACGAAGCGTGGAATCCAGGTCGTCTATACACCCGGGGCGAATACGCAAAGCGTTAGCGAACACGTTTTCGCCTTGATGATCGGCCTTTCCAAACACTTCCCGCGAATGATGTCCGAACTTGCGCGGGGCAACTACCCGGCAAGGACAAACTGGACGGGTCGAGAGATCGCAGGCAAGATACTGGGTATCATTGGATTCGGCCGCATCGGCCGCCGCGTCGAAGAAATTGCCCATCTGGGCTTCGGAATGAAGGTGCTCTATCATGACATTGTTGCAGCGCCCGAGGAGGTCGAGCTGCGCGGGGCTCGGCGCGTGAGCTTGCAGGCGCTACTCGAATCGTCAGACTACGTGAGCTTGCACGTTCCGCTCGATGCCGGCACCAGGGGGATGATAGACCGTTCCACACTCGCATCAATGGGCCCGCAGACCATCTTGATCAACACCAGCCGCGGACCGGTCGTGGACGAGCACGCCGTGGCCGAAGCGCTGGCGGCCGGGCGTCTCTGGGGTTACGGGGCCGACGTTTTCGCGGAGGAACCCCCCCGCTCCGACCATCCGCTCATCGGCCGCTTCGATGTCATGCTCACCCCCCATAGTGCGGCCCAGACCGAGGAAGGGCTGCGCAACATGGCCACCATGGTCGCACGGGACGTTGTGTCAGTCCTTCAAGGAATCCCGCCAGAATACCCGGTCAACGATCCGTTCCAGGTCGAACACGTCCGACAGCGGCTTGGACTTGATCGGCTTTATCGAGGCAGCCGTTGACAAATCGAACGATTCACAGTGATTCACAGGTCCCTGGGCGATTACGCTAAGGGATCAGGTCGGCCACCGGGATTCGAACGGGAGAGTGGCCTTCGAGAACGAGTTCCGCCGAGTCTGGGGCCCTCAGAACCGCGGCAGTAGGAAAGGTGGCCTCGGTAGGGCGGCAGTAAATCTCGATCTGACCGTCGACCAGGTTGATAATCCAGTAAACGGGAATACTGGCCCGGGCGTAGATCGTCGACGCTTCTCGCCCCGATCCCTGGATAGGCTGCTGTCCGCGACCTCGATGATGAGGGCAATGTCGCCCGGTCCCGGGTGACGTTGTTCGTAAACGTCGTCATCTCCGCGCACCACGGCGATGTCTGGCTCCGGCTCATCGTAGTCAGGGATCCGAATGGGGCCCTCCGTGCGCACGTGCCAGCCGTTTGGCAGCAAACGCTCGATCGTCCGCGTGCGCATCTTCGCGTTACCGTGAAATGCATCGGGTTCTTGGGCATCTTCCACACCATGACCCCGTTGAGGAGCTCGATCGGGTCGTCCTCGCCGAGCACTCCCGAAGCGATCATCTGCTCATACCGGTCGACGCTGATACGAACCACTTCCTCGGGCGTCGGCAATGGCAAGGCAGATCGCCGGTTGCGTCGGTGTGATCGTGGACATTGAGTTTGCTCCAACTGCAGACGGGTTAAATCACGGGACACCGGCCTGGCTCCTGTCCAGTCGGTGCCCGATCACATACCAGCCGGCGTCTGGGCCAGGCTCATCCCCCCGCGGGCTTTCTCCAATGCCTTGGAGAGAAAGTCGAGGAAAACGGCGGGTTCATTGTAACCGCCTATCGTCGAAACGAGGTTGCCTTCCGGGCTCAACACCACGTAGAAGGGGTTTGTGGCCTCCTGGGCGAGGTCGAGCTGTCGCTCCTGGTTCTTTTCAGCCAGTTCCTTGCGCTGGGCCGAGGTGATCGAGGCGATAGGCACGAAATCGGTGTAGAGCTGGATGGTGACGAACTCGCTGAGCACTTTGACGACTTCCGGTAGAGGCAGGACGCGCCTCTCCATCAGCCGGCAATTCGCGCAGTTCACTCCGGTGAAGTCGATCAGGATCGGCTTTTTCTGGGCGGCCGCTTGCTCCCTCGCCTGGTCGAGGCTCATGCCCCAGAGAACTCCGTGGACTGTCTTCTCCTCGCGTTCCGCCCGAACAGGATCAGTCGAGGTCGCCTTGACTTCGGCAGGCCCGCTGGTCTCGCTGCCGCCTTGCCGCCGCTTGCACCACCGGCGACCAGGATCGGCGGCGCTGAGCTCGGTGGAATCTGGTGGCAGAATCCCGACGATCAGGCGATCCCAGATCAGGCCCTGGGGTGGACGGCCGAAGAGAGCCGGGGCCATGTAAAGAGCCAGCCCCAGGAAAAGCGTCCCGAAGACGATGCGGCCGGGACCCACCTTGACAGCGTCGTGGTCGTGGTCGGTGCGGAAGAAACCAAGCAGGTAGAACCCACAGACGGCAGCCAGCACAACCCATGCGGTCAAGACCACCTGGGCATTGAACCAGGCGTTCTCAGGGGTGACGTAACCAAGCTCGGCAGTATTGAGAAACTTGAGCGCCGCGCCGATCTCGATAAGGCCGCCCACGACCTTGACCGAGTTCATCCAGTCTCCGCTGCGGGGCATCTTCGAGAGCAAACCCGGACTGAGAGCCAGCAGGAAGAAGGGCAACGCCAGCACCGTGGCGAACGTGGCCAGGCCAAGGATCGGGTAGAGAAAGTTGCCGGCCGCCGCCATGACAAGCAAGCCGCCAACCACCGGAAACGTGCAAGTGAACGAGGTGATGGTGAGCGTGAGGGCCATGAAAACCACGCCGATCAGGCCGCCGCGGCTCTCACCCCGTGCCGAGGCGTTGAGCAAGAAGCTGGGCAAACGGATCTCGAACATGCCCAGCAGGCTAAGGCCGAACGCGACGAAGAGCGCGGCGACGCAGAGGTTCAACCAAGGGTTATTGGCCAGGTTTTGCAGAAATGCGGCGGAGAAAAAGAACGAGAAGAAAACGCCGACGGCCGTGAACAGACCGATGATCGCCATACAGTAGGCGATGGCCAGTCCCGTCGTCTTCCCCTTGCCTCCCTTGGTATTCTGCCCCTGCTTGACGAAGAAGTTGACCGTGATCGGAATCATCGGCCAGACGCAGGGCATCAACAGCGCGAAGAGCCCGCCAAGTGCCGAGGCGAGGAGGAACGGAATCAAGCCTTCCTGAGCCCGCCGCGCGATCTCGCTCACCGGAGCAGCCGACCCACCGGCCGATTTCGAAGCCGCAAGAGACGTGTCGGAAGGCTCAGTTGATGACGAGGCAGCGGACGGGCTCGGTGCCGGCTTTTCTGGCTCGCCGGTTGCTGCCGGCCTCGAAGCTAATACCGACGATCCAGACCCGGGTGCCTTGAATGGGTCCGTGCTCGCCGGAATCGCGGTCTTGGCGGTTGCCGGCAGAATGGTCAGAGTGACGTCGTCGAGGGTCCAGCGCCCTGGGGGAAAACACGAGTTTTCGTTGCAGACCTGGTAACCGGCCTGGCAGCGCAGCGTTCGCTTGCCAGGAGCCGAATCGGCAGGGACGGAGAGCATGGTGCTCCAGGTGACCTCATTCTCGAAGAACTCAATGATCTGGTTGTCGAATGCGGGCTCGGGCTTGGCTTCGGCCGCGCGGTCCGGCTTCCATTCTCCCGAGACAACGAGCCCGCCAGGATCGAAGAAATCAAAGGTTGTGGGAATCGGGCCTGGCTGCCTGTCACCTGTCTTGGCGACGGCGTAAATGTGCAGGCCCGGCTCGAGACGGGCGGTGACTTTGTACACGACCGACTCACCGGGGAGCGCCTGATCGGGCTCGACCGACGGAGTCAACGTCACACCCTTGGGACGGATCCCGGCCAAGCTGTCCTTCTCGGCCGGAGCGCCGGCAAGTTGCGGCCGGTTCACTTCGTGCTTGGTAGATCTCGCTCCGCCCTGCTGGGCCGCCAGGACCGTCAGCGCTGCGTCAGGAAGTGTCCACCGGCCCGGAAAGCTGCAGCTCTGCGCATTGCAAACCTGGTAACTGGCCTGGCAGCGGATCAGCCTCTTGCCCGGGGCAGTGCCCGAGGGAACCTTGAGTGGGATGCTCCAGGAGACTTCATCCTCGAAATACTCGAAGGTCTTGTTGTCGAAAGCCGGTTCGGCTCGCGATTCCGGCTTCCTGTCGGCCTTCCAGTCGCCCACGACCTCCAGTCCCGCCGGGTCGAAGAGATCGAAGACGGTCTTGCGCGGGCCTTCACCTTCCTGGTGTTTTGCCTGTGTGTAGATGTGCCAGCCGGGGTTCAGTTTGGCCGTGACCTTGAGCGTCACCGTGTCGCCCGGCCGGGCCTCGGCCGGCTGGATCGACGTGGAGAAGACCACATCCTTGGGCTTGGCCCTAGAGGAGCTGTCCTTCTGCGCCGGCTGCGGCGGTTCGCCGGCCCCGAACGTGCTGGGTACTCGACCCACGGCCGACCCGAGCAGGAACAGAACGGCCGTGAGAACGACTTTAGAGAGACTGCTGTGATGATTGCGAGGCATGGCGAGGATCCTGTAAGACTCGGCTCTCGGCCATCAATCCGATGAGACGACGATTTCCTGGTTCATCCTATGACCTTCGGCCCGCCCCGACAAGCCGGGCAAAGCCAGGAAGACAGGGATCGGGGCTAGCACGGTATCGAGATCCAGGAACACTGGGAATGACGGCCCCGGGGGCCCTGGGAAGTGCAGCGCTGGGGTTCGGATTGACCCTCTAGCGGTTCTGCCCTACCATGCCCGCCGATCAGGGTGGTCCAATCGTTCCGCTCACCTGCCTTTCGTACTTACCACCCGGATCTTGAGATCCGGTGCTGGGCTTCCTTTATACGTCCGTAGGGAATGATCCCATGCGTAAGGCGTTCTTGGGTTTGATCGTCCTGGCGAGCCTCGGAGCGGCCGGCTGGATGATTGTCCTCGATCGGCAGAACCGCTTGCACTGGGATCATTGGGATGTCGTCAAGCCGGGGATGCTGTATCGCAGCGGACAGCTCTCGAGTCCCCAGCTCGCCGCGGCTGTGCGGCGGTATGGCATTCGGACCGTGGTCAGCTTTCAACTCCGCGGCAAGGAGATGGAAACGGAACGGGCGCAGGCCGCCAAGCTGGGAATCGGCTTTGTGAACCTGCCGATGCCCGGCGACGGTTTCGGCGAGGAGGCGCAGTTCCGGAAGGTCCTCGAAGTCATCGACGACCCGGGACGACGGCCGGTACTCGTTCACTGTGCCCGGGGAACCTGCCGCACTGGTTCGGCGGTGGCTCTTTACCGGTTTGAGCGTGACGGCTGGACAATCCAGGACGTCGCGGCCGAGATGAAGCGCCAGAATTATCGCGATGGCTACATTCCCGGCTACATCTATGCCATGGTGAAGACCAAACCTTCTCTGGTGTTGCACCATCCGGTGACAATCGACGACCGCAACGGAACCGAGCAGGACCGCTCTCAGAGTGAAGTTCCTGACAAGAGCTAGGCGAGGAGGCGGTGAATGCACCCTGAGTTGACCCAGGCCAGACCGACCACTTTGCGTCGGCTGATTCGGGTTGATGGCGCCCCGGTGAGAATGGCGATGCGGGGCTCGCAGGCGTGGGGTGTGCCAGTACTGGCGGCGGTGGCCATCGGTTTTGTACTCCTGGGCGGCGGCAATCTCGACCTGGGCCCAATCGACGCCCGTCAGGGCTTAGCCGCCAGCGAGTCCCTGGGACCGCTTGGGCAGATTTGTGGTTCCTGGGCCCCTGATCTCTGGCCCGCCAGGGTAATCTCCAGCCAGCTCGCCGCCCTCTTCGAGATGGGCAGCCGTCCGACTCCCGGCTCCGTGCTTTGGCCGGCCGCCCTGGCCGCGGTTGCGATCGGCTGGACACTGGCCAGGCGCGTTATGAGTGTCGTCAGCGTGCGCTGCGGACTCTTCGCCGGGCTATGCTGGTTCGGCTGCCTGGGTGTGATCGATCACTCGGGCGGAACTGGGCTGGAGTTCCTCTCCGGTCTGGCGATCGTGGCCGCGATTGATCACCTGTTGGCACGTGGCTCTGATTGGAAAGCCGGTATCTGGGCCGCGCTGGCATTTTTGTGCGGAGGCTGGCCGCCCGTTGTCCTGATCTTCTTGGTCGTGATTGTGATTGGTCGGCGCGAGGCTAGCTTCTCGGCTCGGCTGGTCGTGCCGCCACTTGCCACTGCCATTTGCTGGTCTGCCTGGGCCATTTCCGCGGCCTCCACCGAAGCCTGGGCCGCGGCCATAGTCCTGCCATTCACGCAACAGCCGGACTGGTGGTTTGCCCTGAAAGTTGTGGGTCTTGGATTGCCATTCTCACCATTAGCCATAGTTCCTTTCAGCCGGAGACTTCGAGACGGCTGGGGTGCTGGTGCTCGACCGATGGTCGTCGGTTGGTTGCAAACGGCGATCGCCTGCATGATCGCCGGCACGATCGTTCCCGGTCTTTCTCAGTCGGCCCGCGTTCCCGGCGCTGGCAGGAGTTCTGGTTGTGGCCGCAATAGCGCTCGAGGCCGCCTGGGCTTGCTCGCTTAGTGGGCCGGCCCGCCGCGCTCTGCTTGTCTTGCTTTGCGGATTGCTTTCGGTCTGGCTGGTTGCTCTCCTGTACGGCAGCTATCTCTGGATATTGATCTTTCCTTACTACCGAGCAATCGGGATCGCAGCAGTCCTCTTGAGCTTGCCGGCTTTTGTGCTCGGGTCGCGCGCGGTCGAGACGGCGAATCCGCGCCGTGGCCTCGTTGCCTTGGTCTTCCTGGCGATCACCTTGAAGCTGGTGCACTGGGGCTATTACGTACCTGAATGGAATTATCGCCACGGCCAAGGTCCCTGGGGCCGAGCGATCGGCCAGTGGCTGCTTCCAAACTGGACGGTTTACACGTTTCACGACTGGCCGCCCGATTTGATCTTCGCAATCAGCCGCCCGGTGATCGAGCTCCGCAGCCCGCAGCACCTGGCTTATCAGCGGACGGGAATGGCCAAGCATGTACTCCTTCTGGCTTCCGAGTTCGATCACTGGCCCGCCGATGCCCCCGCTCTGTTCAAAGTCGCCACGTTCCACGACCAATTCGGTGGGAAGCGGGTTCTGGCACGGACGGCGGGCGTTCTGGTAACACCGTCAGGTGCTTTGTATTCGCACTATCACGATCGTTAAAGCAACCACGTCATGAGTGCGTAACAACCTTGAGAGCCTTGGAATTGCTGCTGCAGGTTGGGAATGCTCAACGAGGATACCATCCATCGTTGGTTAATTGCGTGGATGGTTGTTGAATCCCGCCCATTTCTCGTCACTCGGGCTCGCATCCAACGTATCTCTTGAGGAGAATTTATGGACGAATTGGGATGAACGCTTGGGAAGCCCTGCGGCCCCGCCCTTTATCCCGACACGGCAGCCGGTTAGCCCGCAGGATCAGACGACGTGTCAGACGGGAACTAACCGGGCTTGGCCGTTAGGGATCACCGGGTCCGGGGGAGGATGTGGAGATGCTCGCGAAGTTGAAAGAAATGTTTGCCGCGGGCTCTTCTTCCCCTGGCAGCGTATGTCGCAATCGAGTGAATCTGGAGCGGCGCTTCACGATTCTTGCCGACGCTTCCAGCCAGGGCAGCATGTCGCGTGTTTACAAGGCGATGGACCATGAAACAGGGCGGACGATCTGCTTGAAGGTGCAGCACCGCGAAAAGAATGCCGCAGCCGCAGCGCGTGCGTCACGCGAGGAGAACAGACCGCACGAAGGGGCGATCGCCATTGCAGTGGTCCATCCGCATGTGGTGCGCACCCTCGAGTATGGGTCGACGACCGGAGGTGAGCACTACCTAGTAATGGATTTCATCGAAGGCTACAACTTTCAATACCTCCGCGATGTGAAGCTCGGGCGGACCGTTCAGCGGGTGGAGTGGCTGGCCCAGGCGGCCGAAGGCCTTGCCGCCGTCCATGCCGCCGGATTCATTCATCACGATATCAACCCGCGAAACTTCCTCCTTGACCGCGAGCATCAGGTCAAGCTAATCGATTTTGGGCTCGCTGTGCCCAACACGCCGGCGTTTCGAGGACCTGGAAATCGCACCGGAACTCTCCAGTACATGGCTCCAGAGCTGATCCGTCGTGAACCAATTGATGAACGTATCGACATATTTAGTTTTGGTGTTCTGGCCTTCGAGTTTCTAACCGAACGGCTTCCTTATCCGGCCACGAATTCCTCGACGACGATGCATCAGCGGCTCAACACCGAGCCGATCAGTGCCGCACAGGTCAAGCCCAGGCTCTCTGACGAGCTCTCGGACCTGCTGCTTAAAATGACGGCCCGTAAGCTCGACGATAGGTGGCCATCAATGGCCACGTTGCCGGAAGTTCTGCGCTCGATTCCCGTCAAGCGGCGCCAGGATTAGGACCGCGACGATTGCGACGGCTTCTCCTTTTGTTCGTTGGGGACTTCAATCGACCCTGATTACGTTTTCTGGCGTACTGCCCGGATAACTCGCGGGTGCTTTTGCAGGTCGAGAATGGTCGGAGCGGCGCTCAACTCGGGATGAGCTTCGATGAGCGCCCGGACGGGATGCTCCTGGGCGGTTCCAATCTCCAAGATCAGGTGTCCGCCGGGCTTGAGCAAGGGGAGTGACCGGTCAATCAGGCGGGCCACGACGCGCAGCCCGTCGGGTCCGCCGTCAAGGGCCAAGTGCGGCTCGTGATCGCGGACCCCCGGTTCCAGAGTTGGAATCACGTCGGTCGGAATGTAGGGAGGGTTGCAGATAATCAGATCGAAGGGAGGCTCGGCGGCAACCGGCTCGAGCAAGTCACCAAGGCGGAAATCGATGCGATCGACCAGACCGTGCCGCCCCGCATTCTTGCGGGCCAAAGCCAGTGCGTCCGGGGAACAATCAATGGCGATGAACCGGACCGAGGGATGTTGATGCGTGCAGGCGATTGCCAGGCAGCCTGAGCCCGTGCCCACGTCCACGGCGCGCGGATGGTCAATGGTCCTGGCCATCTCCAGAAACTCGACAACCGTGAACTCCGACTCAGGGCGCGGGATGAGGACCGCCGGTGAAACTTCCAGCGCGAGCGAGTAGAATTCCTTGCGGCCCACAAGATAAGCCACCGGCGCCCCTTCTGCCCGGCGGCGCAGCAACTCACGATATGCGCCTCGGCCTGTTTCTCCAACCTCTTCCTCGTAATGTGTGTAAAGCTGCACCCGCTGGCAGTCGAGCACGTGCGCTAGCAAGACCTCGGCATCCAGCCGCGGACTTTCAGAGCCCCGCCGGCGCAGGATAGTCCGTCGTCCAGGCCAGCAGCCGGCCAATCGTCCAGGGTTCATCCGTTATCTTCTCGTCGCTTGGCACGGATCACTCGAGAAGAGGTGAGTTAATCAGGTCGACGGCAATTCGTGACAACTGGCCGACGCTGCCGACGGCTCGGTCAAGAATCGCCAAGCTGCTCTCGGCGATCGTGATCAATGAGCGCGCCGGTCAGGGTCCGCAGGTCGCCCTGGATCACCTGGTCGAGATTGTACAGAGTCAGGCCGATCCGGTGGTCGGTGACGCGGTTCTGAGGAAAATTGTAAGTCCTGATGCGCTGCGATCGGTCTCCCGAGCCGATCAAGGTGCGCCGGGCGTGGTCGCGCTGGGAGCGAGCTCGCTCCTGAATCTGGTCGAACAGACGGCTGCGGAGGATTCGCATGGCCTTGGTTTTGTTCTTGTGCTGGCTGCGTTCATCGCGGCAATTGACCACCAGGCCGCTTGGCAAGTGCGTGATCCGCACTCCGCTCTCGGTCTTGTTCTGATGCTGCCCGCCCGGGCCTCCCGAACGCATGACGTCAATCTGGAGGTCCTCGGTCCGAATGTCTATCTCCACATCCTCGGGCTCGGGGAGGACGGCGACTGTCGCCGCCGACGTGTGGATGCGACCTTGGGTTTCCGTCTGTGGAACGCGCTGGACCCGATGGCCTCCGCTTTCGAATTGTAGGTGGCGAAAAACGCCTTCTCCAGCGAGGCTGAACGACACCTCGCGGAAGCCTCCGAGCTCCGTCGGCTCCATGTCCATGACCTCGAATTTCCAGCTCATGCTTTCGGAGAACCGCCGATACATCTCGTACAGGTCGCGCACGAAGAGGGCCGCCTCGTCCCCCCCGTTCCAGCCCGGATCTCCATGATTAACGCCGCGTGGTCCGCACCCGCCTCGCGGTCGTAAAGCAAGTCGCGAAGCGTCTCGCCGGCCGCCGTGTGGAGCGTGCGCAAGCCTTCAAGCTCGCCCACCGCATACGACCGCATCTCCAGGTCCGTCTCGTTGGCGAAAAGCGCCTCGGCCTCGGCGATCTGGCGGCCCAGGTCGAGGTAGCGGCCATAAGCCACAGCCACCTTTGCCAGCGTCCCGCGCTCCTTGGCCAGCGCGGTGACCCTTGCGGCACTCGCTGTGACCTCGGGGTCGAGCAACAGGCGCTCGATCTCGAGGAACCGCTGGTAATCGGTCTGCAGTTTCTCAAACACGGGGCTGCTTCACCCTGAAAGAAGAGGGACTTGAGCTTGAGACGGCAAACCAGATTCAACGAGCGACGGCCCGCCGGGCGGCGCGTCATCGTCGCGCCGCCCGGCGGGCCGTCGTTTCGGTCAATTCACTCGCCTAGGGTTTAGGGGCCTCGGCCTTGTCTTTCTTCCCCTTGCCGTAGGTCCCCAGGAACTTCTTGTTGAACTTGTCAACCCGGCCTGCCGCATCAACGAACTTGACGGAGCCAGTGAAGAACGGATGGCACTTCGAGCAGACTTCGACCATGATCTTGGGTTTGGTGCTGCGGGTCTTGAACGTGTTACCACAGCCGCAAGTCACCACACAATCCACATATTTTGGATGGATGCCGTCTTTCATATCAGTCCGTGAGGGCATGAGAAGGAAGCGAACAACTTGTCCGACTTGAGTACGACGCACGCCGTGTGCAGGTTCGCTTTCAAGAAACCTGATGCTATCAGACCGAGAGCCGGATGCCCAAGACCAGTTATTTTGCTGAGTCTTTCGAGGACGTAGCTTTCAGCAGGGCGCTGACCTCTTTTTCCACCTGTTCGTAGGTGAACTGGTGATTTGGGTCGTCCATCGTGAAGCGCTTAAGTTCCTTGCCGTCGGGGCTGAAGAGGAAGACCGCCGGGATCGTATTGATGTCGAGCTTGTCGAAGCCCTCACCGTGATCCTCGTTAAGCAGCACGTTGGTGAAGACCGCCTTTTTCTCCCGCAAAAACCGCTCCGCTTCGGCCACGGCCTTCGCGTCCGTGGGATCGTCCAAGGTCAGCGAGATCACCGCCAAACCCTTACCGGCGTACTTTTTATGCAACTCGATAAGATGCGGGAAATTCTCCTTGCAGGGACCACAGGTCGTGGCCCAGACATCGACGAGAGTGAACTTCGCGCCGTTGCTCGCCGCCAGACGTTCCTTGAACTGGCTCCATTTCAGCGACTCGAGCTTGATTGACCCGGCCGAAGCCCGATCATCGGCAGTGGAACCGCTGGGTAAGCCGGCAAGCAAAAGCCCGGCAGCCAGAAAGCATGGCGAGAGCAGGGTGATCAACAACCTCATGGCGATTCTCCTGACAGACCGCTATGGCGATCAAAGACGACGATTCTTCTTGGAACCGAAGACGAGCAAGGAGAGCCACCGAAAGGTTCCGGCGGCTCTCCTGACGTCAGCTCAACAGATCGAATCAGGCCAGGTCAATGGCCGGATCGACTCGACCTCACTTGCTGCTGTTGTACCGAATGCCACAACCATCGGCGCGAGTTTCGTCGAGTGTGGGGGTCTTGCCTGAAAGCAGGGCGTCGACCGCGTCACGCAGATAATGCTTGGTGACTTTCGACTCGTTCATGACGCTATTGTCCATCGCGCCGATGTAGCGAATCTTCCGCTCTTTGTCCAGGACGAAGAAATGGGGCGTGTTCGTCGCGCCGTAAGCACGGCCGATCGCTTGGGTCTCATCGTAGCCGTAGGTGTAGGGGATTTTCTTCTCCTTGATGTGCCCCTTGATGCCCGGCAACTTGTCCCCATCATTGCTGACGTCGACGCACACGGCAACGACCTTGACCGGCTTGTCCTTGTAATCGTTTGCAAAATCGATGATCCGGTCATCGGCGGCCTGCACGGCGGGGCAATGATTGGCGAGGAAGGTGAGGACTACAACATCTTCTTTCAGGTCGGACAGCGACAGGCTGGTCTGTTCGCCACTGGGGGAGATGGCGGGAACTCCCGAGAAATCCGGAGCCTTGTCGCCAACCTTCACGACCTTGTTGTAGTGGTCTGCGAAGACCGGGACGGCCAACGCAACGACCGCCAAGCTAAGAAGAATCTTCCGCATCGATGCTCACTCCATTCAGGGTTGGGATGGTGCATTCGGTGAGCCGGTCACGGACCGACTCACACCGCAAACTCTCTTTGGCACGGGAGGAATTTCGTACGCTCAGGAGCCAAACTCTTCCGGTGCACCAGGGGTGCAACCGGAGCTGAAAGCCATCAGGTTAGAGCGATAAATCCCCTATGGTGGGACAAGGGAACTCGAGGCCTCTGCAAAATCATTGAAGTCTTCGCGACGAAGCACACGAGCCAGGATTCTCATGCGATTATAAGGAGCGCTGGCCCCGAGTCAACCATTTTGCTGGGTTTGGGGCCGCAAGGCGCCGGATTCGACTATTGCAGATGAGTCCTGCGTGGATCGATGTGTGTGAGTGCGATTGTCGAGATTTGTGGCAGGCCCACATGACCAAGATTGGTTACCGCCATGCGGATTGAGGGATGCAAGAGGACCGGGTATCCCTCGGGCCTCGTGCGGAGATCCACCACCCGTCCCTTGCCAGCAGTCCAAGCTTCTCGAACCCCCGCCCCTCCCTAGATGAGGATCGACACCTGCCGGTCAAGCAATGACTGGACGACGACCAAGGATTCTCGGATGATCGAACACGCCAGGCGAAACGGCACAGGCAGATTCGCTCAATTGGACGGAGGTTACTCCATTGGTCTTAAGCAATCGCCGGGGTTTTTTGGTGGGCGGGGCCGCCGCGGTATGCTTCGCTTCTGATGCGGCCTCACAGGTGCTCCGTGCCGAGGAGATTGCCGCTCGGAATCATGGCGACGACATGGCCGCCGCCGAGGATTACTGGGCGGAAATCCGCCGAGCCTTCGACTCGGACCGGACCCTGATCAACCTCAACCACGGCGGCGTCGCACCCGCATCGTCGGTTGCGCTCGAGGCAATGATCCGCGACCTGAGGTTTTCCAACGTCGCCCCCGCGCACCACATGTGGGACGTGCTGGAGCCACGCGTTGAATCGGTCCGGCGCGAACTGGCACGGGAGTTTGGCTGCGACCCGGAAGAGCTGGCCGTCACCCGCAACGCCTCGGAGTCTATGCAGACGTTGATCGCGGGCATCGACCTGAAACGCGGTGACGAAGTTGTCATTTCCAATCAGAATTACCCCCGAATGCTCACCGCGTGGGACCAGCGTGCGCGCCGCGACGGCGTGGTCGTGAAGCGGATATCTTTCGGCGGCCCAAACCCATCGCCCGACGACGTCGTTGCCCGGTTTCGCGAGGCGCTGACGTCCAGAACCCGCGTGGTCGAGATTACTCACGTGGTGAACCTTACGGGAAATATTCTACCGGTCCGCGAGGTCGTGGCGATGGCCCGGGAACATGGAGCCGAGACATTCGTCGACGGCGCACACTCCTTCGCCCACTTCCCGTTCCGTCGCGACGACCTCGACTGCGACTATTTCGCCACGAGCTTGCACAAGTGGCTCCTTGCGCCGGTCGGCACTGGGTTCTTGTATGTGAAAAAGTCGTCAATCCCTCAGATCTGGCCGCTTATGGCAGCGACGGAGTCGATGAGTGGCGACATCCGCAAGTTCGAGGAGATTGGCACCCACCCGGCCGCCAACCACAACGCAATCGCCGCCGCCCTCGCTTTCCACCGCGCGATTGGCGCGAACCGCAAGATCGCGCGACTTCGTTACCTCCGAGGTCGCTGGGCGTCGCGGCTCGCCGACGCCACCCCCCGCGCCAGGCTTCTCTCTCCTGACGAGACAGAACGCACCTGCGGGATCGGGCTCTTGCACGTCGAAGGGATTGACACGCAGGCCCTCAAAGACCGGCTGTGGGAGAAGCATCGGATCATTAGCGTCGCAATCAAACACGCCGAGTTCTCCGGGCTTCGTATCACGCCGAATGTGGACACGACAGTCGAGGAGATCGATGTGTTCGTGGACGCCGTGCTAAAGGCCATCAAGGCGATCGGTTGACGGCTTCCGTCGCGGCTTTGTTGTTTCTGCAACGGCGGCGAGCCGGTAGGGGGCCAAGCGGCCCCGCGCTGAGCCGCGCCGAGCGCACAACTCGGGGCGGGTACTTCAGACCCGCCCCAAGTCAGCAGTCGGGGGGCCGAGCCCTACTCGCGGTGTTCCCGCGAGAGAGGGCTCCACACCATCGATAGAATGACAGAGGTTCGCCCGTGAGGTCAGGACACTGACCCGCGCGAGCCTCGACCGCACTTACCGCTGATTGAACTTCACGTCCTGGATAATGTCGTCCGGCGAGTGATCGACGAAGTGCCACGAGCATTCGCTGCCAACCACCTGCATGAACTTGTTCTTGAATGCGGGCCGGCTCACACCCGAGTCCATTTGGATGGGACCTCGAATCGGGAAGGTGCTTTCCTGGTAGTCGTCGTAGATCGAGTTGGACTCCTTCGGCTGGTCGAGAATCGGCTTGCCCTTGCTGTTCTTGGGCGGGGTGAGCTCGAAAGCCTGGATGTGCACCTTGGCGGTGCCCTGAAGAATGTTCAGATCTCCGGGCGCCTGAATCTGAAACTGCTCCAGTTCAAGAAAGATCACGATATCCGCCTCGAAGTCACGCGCGGCGTCGGTGGGGTCGGTCCACTTGGGATGACCCTCAACCCAGGTCCTCACCTTCTCGGAATCGACCAGGGTTATCTTCTTCACCGTCTTGAGGTGGGAGACGAACTCCCGGTTCAAGTCGCGCTCAAGGGCGGGAAACTCGGCCTGGCTTGCCGAAGTGGCATGTGTCAGGACGACTACCTTTTTGCCCTCAAGCTTGGGCCCGGGCGCGGCGATCGTTGGGGAATTGGGCTGAAGAAAATAGAAAGCGGCGCGAGGGTCGCACCCCACCAGTGCGACCGCGCTGGCAACCAGCATAATCATCGCGGCTGCGTGCCGCATCCTTGCCAGAGTTCGAGGGGCCATGCTTCACCCTCTCCTTCCTTGGTTCGGGTGCCGGCTTACCCGGGGCCAAAAACCGGCGTCGCGCCGGAGGGTCCCGGGTTGAGGGGAGCACCGAGGAATCGAACAATCCAGAACGCGAGACTGGCGAAGACGATCGCTACCAACAGCCCCCAGAGGGGCCGGTCAACCGACCGAAAGCCTACGGATTTCTTGATCCAGACGCAGATAAATAACCAGTTTGAGACGGGAAGAATCATCACGGCGATCAAACACCCCACCGGGTTGGCCCGCCAAGCTGGGCCCAGACATCCCCGCGTGATCCACGCGAACGCCGTCGTCATTCCGCATGTCGGACATAGACGACCGGTGAGCACGGTAAACGCGCAGGGGCCGAGGCCAAGTTGCATGTGCGTTCCAAAACCGCGGGGGTCGGGTTCCAACCACCGTGACACGCCCAAGAGCCCCAACAACCCCGTCGCCAGGAGGAGCAAAAACCACCGGATCGGTCCTTCGAGACGCTGTGGATCGGCAGTTTGTAAGCTCATGGCAGACCGAGCGCCGTGACTACAGCCGGCGAAGACCTGTAAGACAGGATGGCGAGAGCCCGGAAATGCTAAGGCAGCTTACTCGGCCCTGGTCACCCTGGCAAGACCAACTCCGCCATCTTCGATACACCCATACGCTCTGTACGTAAATCATAAGCTGGGGCGTTGCCTGGCGCATTTCGATTAGAGTTGCTGCACCCAGGCTTCGGCCTCATCGGTGGCCGCTTGCATTCGCCGCTCCACCTCCACGCGGCAGGCTTCGAGTGTTTCGCGATCGGCTTCGGGTGGTACGGTGACCGGGGCGGGAGTTATGCACGCGGCCCGGCTATGCGGGCGGGGCACACAAAAACGGTCCCAGCTCGTAGCACGCCAGGGATTCTTGAAGGCCATCCCCGCTCCGACAATCGGCAGCCCAGTCCGGCTGGCCAAATAGACCAGACCCTGCTGAACATGCCTGCGCGGGCCGCGCGGGCCGTCGGGTGTGACGCACAGGTTTCCCTGGTCGATCTTCGAAGTCATCTCCCGCAAGGCGCGTGCCCCGCCGCGAGTGGTGGAACCTCGGACAACGCCAAAACCGAGCCGTTTGATCACCTGGGTGATCAGCTCGCCATCACGGTGGTCGCTGATCAGGATGTGCATCTCGGGCCAAGCCCAGTAGTGGGCCGGGAAGAGCATCACCTCATGGAAAAATGCATAAATGTACCGGCGTCCGAGCCGCCGGGCCACCTCGGGATTGACCGTAGGATCTTCGTACCGGAAGTGATAATCGATGGTCTTGCCAAGCCGACGAACAAGCCAGGCGCCCGAGCAGCCGACCGCCCGCACGAGAAGCGGATGCTGAATCTTCATGCCGACCTCGAGGTTCCTTGCCTGGATTCACAGGGGCCGTGGACCACGAGGCGGAAGCGTATAAGAAACGACCGATCCGGGCCAGATCAAGTGCGAGGCGGGTCATGGTTGCTCAAATCAGAGATCGAGAAACGGCTGACCCGGGTGACCGCTTGAGCCGAGAACATCCCCACCGACGATCTGTTTCGTTTGGGGCTCTGCCCACGAGCAGCTCGCACTGTAAGATCACTCGCCAATTGAGGAGGCGACGTCCATGCCTATCATGAGCATCGTCAAGTTCGAGCATTTCTTCCGTGCCGCGGCCGGTGTTGATGTCGACAAGGCGGATCTCAAGCGGTTCAGCGAGTTCATCAATCACAAGGTTCACGACCTGCTCGTCCGCGGTGAGGCGGTAGCGCAGGCAAACGGCCGCGATCTTATCGAGCCTTACGACCTGCCGATCACCAAAGGGCTTCAGGAAAGCAGCCACAGGTTCAGGGGTCTCGACCAAGAGATAATTGCAATACTTAATACAATACGAGCGGCGGCGATCGACTGCCTCGGCGGGCCTGGAGTACTATCGATCCACTGGCTGCCCGTTCTCGAGATCGATACGCACGAGGTTCTCATCTCGATGCACACGACGGGCGTTGGGATCAGGGATGCCGAAATGCGAGCGGGAAAGTATCCCAGTGGAAGCGAGCGATTTCCGCTTGTCCTGGGCACCGACGGCTCCGGCACTGTCGTCTCCGTTGGGTCGCGCATTCGGCGCTTCACGGCTGGCCACGCGGTCTATGCGTACGTTTTCGACAATCCGAAGGGCGGCTTCCACGCCGAGTACGTCGGCGTGCCGGCGGAAAACGTGGGTCACATTGCCGAGACTCTCGATCTGGAGCGAGGCGGCGCGACCCCGACGACCGGGCTCACGGCTCTCCAGGGAATCGAAAACACGCTTCACCTCACGGGGCGGAAAGGGGTCGGGGGGCGGAAAGAGGTCGCGATTAGTTTGCTCAGAAGCCCAGGGGCGGAAACGGGGTCGGGGCGGAAACGGGGTCGCAACTAGCACCTTTTGGGCCTTGCTTCACGCCGCTGCTCTCTGCGGTTGTAGATAATCAGCGATTTTGGATGGCCGACTCCATGGCCAGCTTCGCCATCGAGAACTTATAGCAGCCGTCAAAGTCGTCACACTGCTGACAGTCGTTCCACCGCTGCATGTCCACCGTGATCGAGCGGTTGCAGCGCCACATCCCGCCTGCCCGTTCCAGCAATACCGTAAAGACCGTGGCCGAGGCGGGTCGATCCTCTGGGAGATGCAGCAAACTGGGGAATAAAGTGCCGTAGCACTCTGGATGATCGTTGGTGGTCATGGCCGAATTTCCTCTACAGTAACGGTTGTGGATCTCCAGGCAACGCACAAAGTCGTCTGGCAACGCTTTCACCCAACTAGTTCTGCCAGACCTCCGACGGCTTGAGCAGATTACGGCCGGGAGCTGGGGCAATCGTTTTCGCAGTCGCCGGGTCCATTTCTCGGTTGCGAGGGTCTTCAACCAGAGGTTTGTCAAGTTCAGGGTTGCGGCTGGGATCGCAGTTGATGGGCACCAGGAAACACGCCCCAAGTAGACCCAGAAGGAGAACCACCATAGCAAGTTCCAGTAAGGCGTGTTTAACGGCTTTCCGCATCGAGGTTCTTTGCAGTAATGCGGGTCACTGGGCCCGAGCAGAAGCCTTGGGGCTTTGCTTCGTCGGGTGCGTCCGGCCCCAGCAACACGCGACCGAAGTGGATGACGGAGCACACGATGTCCACTCTAAAGTCTTAGGCAGCCCCGACATCGACCAATCGTGGCGATGCCGTGGCAAAATACCTCCGCTGAAAGTAAAACGCGACGTTGACCAGGCCGATCAGCACCGGCACTTCCACCAGCGGACCGATAACGGCGGCGAACGCCGCCCCGGAATCGATGCCAAATACCGCGACCGCCACGGCGATCGCCAGCTCGAAATTGTTGCTTGCCGCCGTGAAGGCTAGCGTCGCCGTCTTCGCGTAATCGGCTCCCAGCCGATAGCCCATGAAGAACGAGACAAGGAACATCACCACAAAGTAGATCAACAGCGGAATTGCAATCCGCAGCACGTCCAGGGGGATACGCACGATGACCTCGCCCTTGAGCGAGAACATCACAACGATAGTGAAGAGCAGCGAAACCAGCGTGATTGGGCTGATGGCAGGGACAAATCGCTTCTCATACCATTCCCTGCCCTTGGCCTTGAGCAGCACGAACCGCGTCAGCATCCCGGCAAAGAAGGGAATACCCAGATAAATCAGCACGCTCTGAGCAATCGCCCCGATGGTGATCCGCGACAGGTCCACGTCCCCAAACTGGACACCAAGCAGCGGTGGCAGCACCTTGATAAACAGCCATGCATAGACCGAGTAGAAGAGCACCTGAAAGACCGAGTTGAACGCGACCAGACCGGCCGCATATTCGGTATCGCCCTTCGCCAGCTCGTTCCAGACGATCACCATAGCGATGCACCTGGCCAGGCCGATCATGATGAGGCCGATGGCGTATTCCGGCCGATCCGCGAGGAACGTGAGAGCCAAGCCAAACATCAGCAGCGGACCGATCACCCAATTCTGGACGAGCGACAACGCCAGTATCCGCGTGTTGCGGAAGACCTGGCCCAGCTCTTCGTATTTCACCTTGGCCAGTGGCGGGTACATCATCAGGATCAGCCCGACCGCAATCGGAATTGAGGTGGTGCCAACCGACAGCCGCGTGATGCCGCGAGCGACGGACGGGCAAAAATAGCCCAGCCCGACGCCCGCCAGCATGGCGAGAACGATCCAGAGCGTCAGATAGCGGTCCAGGCAGGAAAGGCGTTTCGGCAATGCTCCATCCATACTGTCAGCGTGCCCTTTCCGCCGCCGTGCCCACCGATGCGAGTCCGCTGGCGGGCCTGCATCATCACCGCCAGCATCAGACGCCCCATGTCGTCCCGCCGTTCGGCGTATTTGGCCGCTTCGTAAGCCCCGCCATCGTAAATCTTGGGATCGAGATACGGCATCGACACCCGCAGGGCCGCTCCCTTCACGAACGGGCAAGCGGCATCGGCCTCGCCGCAGACCATCAGGGCGGCAAAGCCATGCTGGGGATTCGTGGGATCGCTGTAATGCTTGGAAAACTCCGTTGCTTCCAGCGACGGCTCGCCCGTTCCGCCGGGCGATCCCCAGCGGACGCGATATACCGGATTCGCGGTATTCGGCTCACCCCTCGCCGCCTCCTTGCCGGTCGGGTCGACCTCGACCCCGATTTCCTTGAGCGTCTTCACCGTGCGAGCATTGAACGCCGTCGGGGCCGTGCCGCCACTGTGAAATCGGACCTCCGGCATCCCGTAATAGGCGGCGGCAATGTTGCCCATTGTCGCCCCGAGGATGCTCCGTCGGGAATTGCCCGTGCAGACAACAACGACATCGAGGGGTTTTCCCGGCCGATAGTTTTTGGCGATCCAGTCCACGAGCTTCTGACCGGCCAGCCGATGCGTTTCGCCGATCATGTCGTAAGATGTCGTGAGCAAATCAGCATGCTGCCTGACCTTGGGCAACAGCCGGTTTTGGCTCTCTGGCACGGCGGTTTCCACCGCCTTGCGAATTTCGTCCAGGCTGATCCGGTCATCCGGCCCGGCCAGCTTCTTGAATGTCTCAGGTTCCATGAATCCATCCAGCTCTGACAGTGTAAGCTCCCCCTCCTTGCCCAGGGCCTTGAACAACGCTCCCTTGATCCGCTGATCGTTCACCGGATCGGCGGCATCAGCCGTACCGCACCGCTGGAGCAGCCAGAGTGTCCGCACAAGCGGTCCCACGTCGCTGGCCGATCCAGGGCCAGCCACCAAAGCCAGGGCTGTGATAATCGAAAAGGTGCATGACGTAAGATTCTCCTCATTTAGTGGCCGTGATATTGACGCTCAACAGATGCTCGATGCCCGGCGGCGGCACCGCTCCCGACACCTCGACCATCTTGCGGGCCGCTTCCGGGTGTTTCTCGATATCGACTCGGGCGAAGCCCGACCGCTTCAGCCGTGACACGTAGTCATCGAGCACTAACGCCCCGCCGATGCAACCCACCAACGCTTCCATGTTCTTGCGGATCGACGCCGCAGGCTCGATTTCCCATGCCATGTCCGACACGGCCAGCCGTCCGCCTGGCTTCAAAACCCGATGAATCTCGCGGAATGCCCGATCCTTGTCGGGCACAAGATTGAGCACGCAATTGCTGATAGCGACATCAATCGAATCGTCTTCGACCGGCAGGGATTCGATTTCGCCCTTGCGGAATTCGACGTTGCTTAAGCCGGTTTTCGCCGCGTTGGCACGGGCCTTTTCCAGCATCGCGTCGGTCATATCGACGCCGATCACCCGGCCCGCCTGCCCAACCTTGCGGGCAGCCAGGAAGCAATCGAAGCCCGCCCCGCTGCCGAGATCGAGCACGGTTTCCCCTGGCTGCATCGCTGCCACCGCCTGCGGATTACCGCAGGACAGTCCCAGATTCGCCCCCTCGGGCAGCGTCGCCAGCTCGTCGGCGGAATAGCCGAACGTGATGGCCAACCCCTCGGCGTTTTCAGTGCAGCCGCAGAGTGAACCGCACGTTGCTTCGCCCTTGGCGACCTTGCCATACTGCTCCTTGACCGCCGCCTTGATCTGAATGCCTTCCATCGCTATTCCCTCCACATTGCATCCGCATAAACGGATGTATTGGGCCAAAAAAAATCTGCCTCAGTCTCCGCAGCAAGAGCCGTTATTGAGATTTTGCCGGTCTTGCTTCAAGGCATGGATTCCCTTGGAGCACGCCCCAAGACAACCGATTAAAGTCCGATGCAGCTCACCGGCCGGTTTCGCGAGCCGGTAATGCACCCAAAGCCCTTCTTTGCGGCCGACCACCAATCCCCGTTTCCTGAGATACGCCAGATGGCGGGACACAGTGGATTGGGGCAGGTCTAATGCCTCATGCAGATGACAGACGCAGACTTCACCCTCGGCCAGCAGGTTCAGGAGCCGCAGCCGTACCGGATCGGCGAACGCTTTGAACAGTTCGATTGATACATCCAGAGGTTCGGCAGTCTGCTTATTCATCCGCATAGCCGAATATAGAGCGCCGTGCCTTTGTTGTCAATCTATTCCCCTTGACAATGTGATTCCGGGAGTGAATTAAACGACCGTTCGTTTAGCCGCGGGCGGCAGATCGCTCGAGATGGGCTGCTGCGAATTGCTCAGGACCTGGCGGGCCTCTTCGTGCAACTGGAGGATCTGCCTGGCGTACTCATACAAACGACTTCCCAGTTCGGTGAGGTGGGCCTTTCCCGCCCGCCGCTGGAAGAGTGAGACATTAAGCTGTCGTTCGAGCGCGGCGATCCGCTGGCTCACCGTCGCTTAAGACACCCCCAGCTCCACGGCTGCTGCGGTGAAACTCCCCAGCTCAGCGGCCCGGGCGAAGGTTCCCAGGTGCGGGGGTTCGGGAAGTCCCGAGCTGAAGGAGGATCCGGCCATACACACTCCGTGGGGCGGCGATGAATGACTGGGGTGGGGGGAAAGATCATGGGCTCGGTTTCGGCCCGGTTCCCACCCTTCCATCCTTTTCGCCGAACTCGATTCGGAGTTGCACAGGCGCGCCAGGTCGGACGATAAGCCCTTGGCTGCGCTCCATGCCGCCGTCGGGATGGCGCACGCGGAGCATGTATCGCCCCGGCGGCACAAGCAGCAGATGGAACGATCCTGTTTCATCGGTGACGGTGCGGTAGGGGTGGTCGAAGATGTAGATCCAGGCGGACATAGACTCGTGAATCGGGCAGCCTATCGCCACCGGACGCTTCGAAGCAGCGAAGCGGTGCCTGTAGCTTGCCCAGGGCCGCGTTGTCATGTTGAAAGGGTTCTCGGCCTCGAGCGAGGCGGCGGAGATCTTGTGGTTGGCGACGTCGTTGTTGAGGAACTCGGCCTGCTGGCCTGCGTCGACGGCGTCGACGTGCGGGACGAAGCTGTAATCACGCTGATCCATTTGGACCGGGTCTTTTTCGATAGCTAAGCCGGTTTGCCCGCTACGGTCGTGCCCTCAAGCCAGACGACCGCGTCCTTCAAACCCTTCGTCCTCGACTCGATCTCGATCAGTTGCCGCACCCTGCCTGCTTCGGCGGTGGGAATCGGATCGGGCAAGATGACCGATGATCCTTCGCCCACCGAGTCTTGACACTCAGGCCCCGGCCGCTTACTTGCTCAATCGGCTCATCGTGGGTGCCGGACCCGCCAGCCTGGACGCCTTCATGATCAAGGGCAAGGAGGGCGGCGATGATTGATTACAATGTCGTCGAACCCGCCAGCCCGCGCCCGGGCGGACAATGGATGCACCTGGGTGAATTGGCGCGGCTGTTCCTCAAGTTGGGCATCACGGCCTTCGGCGGCCCGGCCGCCCATATTGCCTTGATGGAGGACCAGGTTATCCGCCGCCGCGGTACTGGCTCTGTTCCTCCGCCTGATCGGAATCGATGTGCTCCTGATCCTGTTCGGGATCGGCCTTGGAATGGCCGTCGCCGAGTCCCTACGTGAGCAGCCCGGTCGATCGGAAGGTACCTGGGTGGCCGCGCCACTGGCTGTGGCCCCGCACGCTCTCGTCGCACGGGCAGCAGCCACCGTTCCGGTCGGCCTTGGGACTCTGTTCCTGTTCTTCCTCAAGGTCGGCTCGGTCTTATTCGGCAGCGGTTACGTTCTTCTGGCGTTCCTCAAAGCGGACCTCGTGGTTCGATGGGGCTGGCTGACCGAGGGGCAACTCCTGGACGCCGTCGCCGTCGGCCAGATGACGCCCGGGCCAGTCTTCGCCACGGCGACGTTCATTGGTTACATCTTGTCCGGTGTTTCCGGCGCGGTCGTGGCGACCGTCGGCATTTTCCTGCCGTCCTTGATCTTCGTGGCGCTCATCGGAAAGTCGCTGCCGCGCGTTCGCCGCTCCAGGATGGCAGGCGCTTTCCTCGACGGAGTCAACGTCGCCTCGCTGGCGCTTCTGGCCGGTGTCACCTGGGAACTCGGCCAGGCAGCGATCATCAATGGCACGACAGCCGGATTGGCCGTCGCCAGCGGCGTCCTCCTCGCGAACAGTCGCCTCAACTTAGCGTGGCGGCTCCTCGCCGGTGCGGCCAACGGTCTGGCGGTGGGGGGGGCATTGACTCAAGTCGCCCTGACGAGACCTACCGCATGCAGTCCGTCGGGTCCGCTCAGCGCGGCCCCGGCTCGGCTATCGGCCCGGTCTCCACCGGGGTGCCCTCGGCGTTGCCCCAGTCGGACCAGCCGAGGTAATAGTTGCGGGTGGGGAAGCCGAGCCGCTCGAAGACGAAGGCGTCGACTGAGGCCCGGCCGCCGCCCTGGCAATGGGTGATGACCGGCTCCCCGGGCTTCACGCCGGCCTTGGCGAGCTTGGCGCGGAGGCTGGCCTCGTCAAGGAACCGGCCGTCCGCGTCGACTAACTGAGCCCACTCCAAGTGGCAGGACGTGGGAACGCGGCCTCCCCGCTTCGCGCCTTCTCGACGCCGGTATGCTCCGCCTGGCTGCGCGCGTCGATCACACGCACCTTGCCTTGCTTCAGAGCTCCGAGGAGCTCATCCCTGGTGGCGAGCCGGTCGGTGCGGAAGCGGACCTCGAACTTGCGGGGCTCTACCTTCCGGGTCTCAGCCGTCACGGGCCTCCCCTGCTTCTCCCAGAGGCGGAACCCGCCGTCAATCAGTCCGACTTGCCCCACTCCGAGATAGCGAAGCAACCACCAAAGCCTGGCGGCGTCGAGCTGACGATTGGCGTCGTAGACCAACACCTCGGTGTCGGGACCGATCCCCAGTGGCGCGATCCAGGTCTCCCAGGCGGCGCGGTCGGCCAGCGCCCCGGCTTGGCCGCCATCTTCTCAACAGCCTTGGCATCAATCCGCACCGCACCCGGGATGTGCCCTTTGTCGTACTCGCCCTCGGGCCGAGTGTCCAGGAGGCGGACATGCGGCTCGCCGATGCGATGCTGGAGGTCGTCGAAGGTCACTAGGGGGACGGACGGCCCGGCCCGATCTGCCCCCGGCGCAATCAATGCCGCGGCGAGCACGAGTATGGGGAAGCCGTTCATGAGTCTCCCCCCTCCATGACAGTGGTTCGAGGGCTATGATCGTACAAATCCGCTCGCATGTGGTCAGCCCCCGTCTTCTCTGGCGCGGTCGGTGATGGTGCCGGGGCTTTGACTTGCTTGGCCATTCTCGTTGTCTTAATATTGAGCGTCAATATCGGGGTTCGAAAACCGTGAGCAAGTTGCTAACCAGGATGTTCTTCGGCGGGTTCGTGCGGATGCACGTGCTGTACCATGCCGAGAAAGAGCCGGTATTCGGCGTGGAGATCATGGAAGAGCTGGGCCGCCACGGCTACGCTGTCGGGGCAGGGACGCTTTACCCGATGCTCCACCAGCTTGAAGAAGCCGGTTATCTGGCTGTGCACACGCAGGTCGTGGGCGGGAAGCAGCGGAAATACTACCGTGCAACTCCCGAAGGGGCAGCCGCCCTGGAAAAGGCCAAGGAAAAGCTACGCGAGCTCGTTTCCGAGGTCCTTCACGACCGGCCGCCCGACGTATCAATCAGGGCCGATCAAGCCGCGGGGAACCGGCGCAGGTTCAAAACTCGATCGTAAATCAGGAGAAGCGCGAAAATGATCAGGGCTCATGGGACTCTGGCCGTCTTGGCTTTCATCCTCGTTACGGTGTTCAGCGGCTGCGAGCAAACTTCGCCCGCCTCAGCTTTGCAGACGACGCCGGAGAACCTGGCTGCTCGCGTCAAGGCTCTCGAGGATCTGCTCCCCTCCCAGTCGCACCTGATGGCGGACGTCGGCGATCACTTCACAAACCTCTGGTTCGCCGGCCGAATTGAGAACTGGCCGCTCGCGGACTTCTACCTCGGCGAGACCAGGTCGCACCTCGGCTGGGCCGTCCGGCGCATTCCGATCCGCAAAGATAGTCAGGGCCGAGACGTCAACCTGGTGAATATCCTCCAAGCCTTCGAGAACAGCCAGCTCACCCAGTTAAAAGGCACAATCGATGCCAAGGATAAGGCAGCCTTCGAGCGGGTTTACAAGGAGAGTCTCACTGTCTGTTACTCGTGCCACACGGCGGCTAGCAAGCCATACCTGCGGCCGCAGTTACCCACCGAACCCACCTCGCGCATCATGAATTTCGACCCCAAAGCAAAGTGGCCGCTCTGAGCCGAGAGACCAGCACCGACAAGCCGCACCAGCGGACCGCCTCGCTCACTTGCCTGAACGGACCGAGCCCATGAACCCGATTGTCTTTGCCATGCGGCGGCCGTTCACCGTGATGGTTCTCGTCGTCGCCGTCTCGCTGGGCAGCGTGCTGGCTGTGACTCGGATGTCAATCGACATCTTTCCCAACCTGAACCTCCCCGTTGTGTATGTAGCCCAGCCCTACGGCGGGATGGATCCGGCGCAGATGGAGGGGCTGTTAACCAATTATTATGAGTACCACTTTCTCTATATTTCCGGTATCCACCACGTCGAGAGCCGAAACGTCCAGGGCATGGCGGTGATGAAGCTGTTCTTCCACCCCGGTACTAATATGGCCCAGGCGATGGCCGAGACGATCGGCTACGTTACCCGTTCGCGCGCCTTCATGCCGCCGGGTACTGTTTCGCCATTCATCACCCGGTTTGACGCCGGCAGCGTGCCGGTGGGCTATCTCGTGCTCTCGAGCGAGACCAAGTCGATCGGCGAAATCCAGGACCAGGCGCTGTTCAAGGTCCGACCGATGTTCGCGAGCCTCCCCGGGGTCTCTGCGCCACCACCCTTCGGTGGCAACCAGCGCACGGTCGTTGTCCGGGCCGACCCCGAGCGGCTGCGATCGTATTCCATCTCGCCCGACGAACTGATCACTGCCCTGACCAACGGCAATACGATCAGCCCGTCAGGCAATGTCCGCATCGACAAGATGATGCCGATCGTGCCGATCAATTCGCTGGTCCGCGACGTCAAAGAACTGGAGACAATCCCCATCCGTGTCGGCGCAAACCCCTCGGTCTACATCCGCGACGTGGCCACTGTGCAGGACTCCTCAGACATTCCCGCTGGTTACGCCTTGGTCAATGGTCGCCGCGCTGTCTACATTCTCGTGACCAAGCGGGCCGACGCCTCCACGCTTTCGGTCGTTCGGAACGTCAAGGAAGCCCTGCCCAAGATGCAGGCGGTCCTCCCTGACGATATCAGAGTCAGCTTCGAATTCGACCAGTCCCCCACCGTCACCAATGCCGTGCGGAGCCTGGCGACCGAGGGCGTTCTCGGCGCGGTCCTGACGGGACTGATGGTGCTGGTCTTCCTCCGCGACTGGCGGAGCGTCATCGTCGTGGTGCTCAATATCCCGTTCGCGATCTGCGGGGCACTGGTGGCCCTTTGGCTCACGGGACAGACGATCAACCTAATGACCCTTGGTGGGCTCGCGCTGGCCATCGGCATCCTGGTCGACGAGGCAACCGTCGAGATCGAGAACATCCACCACAAGATGGAAGGAACCCGCTCGATCGCTTCGGCGGTGCGTCAGGGGAACCTTGACACGGCGGTCCCGCGTCTCCTGGCGATGCTTTGCATCCTGGCGGTGTTCCTGCCGTCGTTCTTCATGCAGGGGGCGGCGCAGGCCTTGTTCGTCCCGCTTTCGCTTGCGGTTGGGTTCGCGATGGTTTCTTCCTACCTGCTGTCGAGCACGTTCGTGCCGGTGCTCTCGACCTGGCTGCTCCGCAATCATCCCCTGCCCGACCGAACTGGTCGGCGAACCCTGTTCGAGCGAACCATCGAAGCCTACGGCCGGGCTCTCTCTCTTGTCGTCCGCTGGCGGTGGGTCGTTCTGCCGGCCTACATAGCTCTGGCCGCGATCGTTGTCATCGGCGTCGGCAGAATGCTGGGACTGGAAATCTTCCCCAAGGTGGACGCGGGGCGGTTTCAGCTCCGGATGCGCCCCCCACCGGAACGCGGATCGAGGAGACCGAGAAGCTGGCGCTCGAGGTGCTCAAAACAATTCGGAGCGATGTGGGTGCAGACGATGTGGAGATCTCCATCGGCTATATCGGGCTGATCCCGTCGAGCTACCCGATTAACGCCATCTTCCAGTGGACGGGCGGGCCGGAGGAAGTTGTTCTGCGGGTCGCCCTCAAGCAGGGGACGACCGTCGCTGTCGAAAGGCTCAAGGAGCGGCTCCGCACCATCCTCGCCGAGACGATGCCCGAGGTGCGGTTCTCGTTCGAGCCGGCCGACATTGTCAGCGATGTCATGAGTTTCGGCTCGCCGACCCCCGTGGAGTTCACGGTGAACGGCCCCAACCTCGCGGAGAACCGAGCGTACGCCGAGAAAGTCCGTGCGGAGCTGGCGAAGGTTCCGTCGCTCCGCGACCTCCAGTTCGTCCAGGCTCTTGACTACCCGACCGTGAGCGTCCAGGTCGACCGCGAGAAGGCTGGCCTCAGTGGTGTCTCGGTCTCCGAGGTCGCCCGCTCCCTGGTGGCAGCCACGTCATCGAGCAGGTTCGTCGTTCCGAACTACTGGCCCGACCCGAAGACCGGCATCGGCTACCAGGTGCAAGTCGAGATTCCCTACCAGGTCATGAACTCGATCACCGAGGTCGAGACCATCCCTATCCAGAAGGCTGGCGGCGATCCCCTGCTGCTCCGTGACGTGGCCAAGGTAAGCCCGGGGACCATGCCCGGCGAGTACGATCGCTACAACATGAAGCGTGTCGTGAGCCTGACGGCGAACATCGCGGGCGAGGATCTGGGGCGGGTCGCGGGCCACGTCGACCGGGCGATCGCCCGGGCGGGCGAGCCGCCCAAGGGGGCGACCGTCGAAGTCCGCGGCCAGATCGCCCCGATGAATGAGATCCTGCGGGGACTTACCATCGGGCTGGGGATGGCCATCGTCGTCATCATGCTGCTCTTGACGGCAAACTTCCAATCCATCCGCCTGGCCCTGGTGGTGATGTCGACCACGCCTGCGGTGGTGGCAGGAGTCGTCGTCGCGCTCTGGTTGACCAGGACCACGGTCAACATCCAATCGTTCATGGGTGCGATCATGTCCATCGGCGTCGCAGTGGCCAACGCCATCCTGCTGGTCACCTTCGCCGAACGATACCGCCATGAAGCAGGAGCCGAGTCGGCTCCGGCGGCTGTGGCGGGGGCTCAGGGCCGCCTCCGGCCGATCCTGATGACGAGCTGTGCCATGACAGCCGGTATGATCCCCATGGCCGTGGGCTGGAGTGAAGGGGGCGAACAGACCGCGCCTCTGGGGCGGGCCGTCATCGGCGGCCTTGCCGCGGCGACACTGGCGACTCTGGTCGTGCTTCCCACCGTCTTCGCAATCATCCAGAGCGGCGCGGGACGCCGGTCGGCGTCGGTTGACCCCGCCGATCCCGAGAGCTCGCTTTACGACCCAGAGCTCTGGGCCGCCGCCGCGCACCCCGATGCCGCAGGCAACGGGGAGCCGAAGGTTCACGAACTGGCCCTTACGCACCAATCCGCCGAATCATCAAATTCCACGGGACCCGAACGGCGGTGATGAGCCGCGAGCCACCCTCGGCTGGCGCTTCTGTGGCGGAACCCTTTCTGGGGAGTCAAACCATGCGGCAGTCGATTTTCCGACACCCCATCGGCCTTGCGGCACTCGTCGCCCTCGCGACGACAAGTGCTGGCTGCGGCCAGACCGCGGCAGTCAAGGCCGACAACACGACTGGACCGGCCATCACCCGAGTCGAAGTGGTGAAGCCTGGGCGGGCCACGATCCGCCGGTCCACCGAAGAACCCGGGCAGATCGAAGCGTACGAGGTAACCCCGATCTACTCCAAGGTCTCGGGCTATGTGCAGAAATGGAACGTGGACATCGGGGCCAAGGTGGTCAAGGGTCAGGTGCTCGCCGTCCTGAGCGTCCCCGAGCTCGACGCCGAGGCCGAACAGAAGATGGCCACGGTTGAGGAGTCTGAGGCCAAGTTCGCCCAGGCAAAGGCATCCGAGGAGGTGGCCCAGGCCAACCTCGCCAGCGCCAAGGCCAAGCTGACCGAGATCCAGGCCGGTACCAAGCGGGCCGACGCGGACCTCGCCCGCTGGCAGTCCGAGTTCCGGCGCGTCGAACAACTCCACAATGAACGGGCGCTGACAGGCAGCCTGCTGGACGAGACCCGCAGCAAGCTAAGCTCGTCGGAGTCATCGCGCGAGGAGGTCTATGCCCAGGTAAAGACGGCCGAAGTTGCCGTCCGGCAGGGCCAGGCCATGCTCGACAAGGCCCGCTCTGACGTGAAGGCCGCCGCTGCAACCATCAAAGTCGCCCGGTCCGATGCCGGGCGCGTCCAGGCAATGCGGGAGTATGAGACGATCGTCGCCCCCTACGATGGCATCGTCACGCATCGCCATGTCGACGTGGGCGACCTGACCATGCCGGGTACGCAGGGCCAGCCCCTGTTCATCGTGGCCCGCGATGATCTGGTGCGGATTACGGTGAGCGTTCCTGAGATGTACGCCACCGAGGTAGAGGCCGGCGACCGCGTCCTGATCCGCCTGCAGGCGCTCTCGGGTAGGGATTTCGAGGGAAAGGTTACGCGGACCTCGTGGACGCTTGACGCCAAGAACCGCACGCTGCGCACCGAGATTGACGTCCCCAATCCCAAAGGGAAGCTCCGCCCGGGCCTCTACGCCTATGCCACCGTCTTGGTCGAGGAGCATGTAGACGCTCTGTCCGTACCCACCTCCGCCTTGATCCGCCAGGATTCCAAAGCCTATTGTGTCGCGGTACAAGACGGCCGGGCTGTCCGGAAGCCGGTCGTTGTCGGACTGGACGACGGAACAAGGGCGGAGATCCTCTCCGGCCTTCAAGGTACCGAGGCGATTGTCAAGGCTTATGCCTCGTCGCTCGCGGACGGACAATCCGTCACCGTGATCGAGCCGGAAAACACAAAGGCGAAGCCATGACGATTCTGACGATCAGGCGTATCGTATCGTCTGCGTATAGGGATTACTTGTTGAAGGAATGGGTTGGCCATTCCCGAAGATGAGGAGGAGGAGGGCCAAGACTGCCAGGTGGAACGCAGAGGCTGTCTTGGCTGTCGAGATGGACCAGCCTCGACCACGGAGGGTCCCCGAATGCTCTTTAGTATCCCGAGGAGGACCCGCTCCGCGCCGATTTGCCAGGCCATCCTCGGGTGCATACTCATGGACATCGCAGGGGGCCCGGTGCTGGGGCAGGTCAGCAATGGCGAAGCTCCTGGCTTCAACCCGCGGTCTCTCAGTGAGACACGGACAACCCAGCCAGGGGATGCAACTCTACCGCTGCCGTTGCCCGATGACACTTCTGGGCGAGGCCCGCTCAGGACTTGGTCGGCTATTTCCGCACCGTCCCCAACTTCGCGAGAAGCAGCGACTTTGCCTCGGAATGGAGATGCGACGCTCGGCAAGCAACTAGTCCCCGGCCAGGTCCTGGTGCCAATTGATCTGGCCGGGGCGTTGCGCTTGGCGGGGGCGCGCGACCTCGACATCGCGATCGCCCGCCAGCAGGTGTGCCGTGCCATCGCCGACCTTCAGGCAGCCCGGGCGCTCTGGCTTCCTTCCTTGTTCCTCGGCCCCACCTGGTATCGCCTCGACGGCAAGGTCCAATCGATCACCGGTCAGGTCATCACGACAGGCCGCAGCTCGCTGTTCATCGGGGCGCTCGCCGCGTCGCCGAATACTTACCCCGCTGCACCGCCAGGAAGCGGTTTTCCTCCGCCGACGGGTCTAACTTCGGTTCTCCGGTTCTCCGACGCCATTCTCACGCCAAAGGCCGCCAACCGCACCCTGGCCGCTAACCGGGCCGATCTGCACGCGGCCACGAACGACGCCATACTCGCCGCGTCCGAGGCTTATTTCGACCTTCTGTTGGCCAGCGGGTTACTGGCGATCGAGCGCGAGGCCGCGACCGGCGCCCGTACTCTCGCGGAGATCACGGCTTCCTACGCGCGCAGTGGAGCCGGTCTGGAGGCCGATCACCAGCGGACCCTCACCGAGCTCGACCACCGGCGGGGCAACATCGAGGATGCGGTCGGTCAATTGGAAGTGGCCTCGGCCAATCTCGTCAACCTCCTGGTGCTCGTTCCCAACCAGGTTCTCGCTCCGGTCGAACCGGCCGAGGCGGTTTTCCGTCTCCTTCCCGAAGAGACCCCTCTCGACGAGATGATCGTCCAGGGGCTGCACAAACGTCCCGAACTGGCCTCGGCGCAACAACTGGTCCAGGCGACTCTGATCCGACTGAAGCAGGCTCGGCTCCGTCCCCTGGTGCCAAGTCTGGCCTTCAGCTACGCGGGCGGAGGCTTTGGAGGAGGTCAGAACGCATTCTTCGGCAATTTCGGCTCTCGAGGTGACGCGACGGTCAGCCTCTACTGGGAGCTGCAGAACTTGGGCTTCTCCGATTACGCGATCGCCAAACGCAGCCTGGCTGATCAGAAGATCGCTGCCTTGAAGCTGATCAGGGTCGAGAACCAAGTTGCCGCGGACGTCACAACTGCATACAAGAGTAGACTTGCCGCATCGCGCCGCATGGCGCAGGCAGCACCGGCCGTGTCCAAGGGTTTGGAGTCTCTCAGGCTGAATATGCTCAATATTCGCCGCGGGGCCGGGTTGCCCGCTGCGACCCGGCCTCTTGAGGTGCTCCAACCGATTCAGGCTTTGGCTCAGGCACGCACCGACTATCTCAGAGCCGTCGTGGCCTACAACCGCGCTCAATTCCAACTTTATCGCGCTATAGGATGTCCCGGCCTGCTGGCACAGAACACTCTGCATTCCACGTCCACGTCAGCAGTCGCCGCGGCGATGAAGCCACGCGTGGAAAGTCCCTGATTTCGATGTCGAATTCGATCAAGAGGAAACCGCCTGCCGGCTGAGGCGATGGTCGAAGATCTTGTTCAGCCCGGCGAACGCTTCAGCCTCGCTCGTTCCTTCGCGCCAGGGCGTCGGCCGCCGCGAAGATCAAGATCACGATGCCGGTCACCAGGGTACGGTATTCTTCTGGGAAGCCGCTCATGGTGATCTGGGTTCGCAGGGCTTGGAGCAGCAGACATCCGGCGGCTGCGCCCAGAACACTGCCCCTGCCACCTTGGAGCGAGACCCCACCAACGACGCAGGCGGCGATCGAATCCAGCTCATAGCCAGTCGCTGTGTCGGGCTTGGCGACGCGCAGCCAGGAGAGGAGAAGAATCGTGGCCACACTCGCTGCCAGGCCGCTCAGGATGAAGGTTTCAACCCGCAGCCTGACGGTCTTGACCCCCGCCAGGCGGGCAGCTTCGGCATTTCCCCCGAGGGCGTAGACGTGCTGGCCGAATACAGTCTGGCGGAGAGTCAGCCAGGAAAAGACGGTGAGCGCCAGGAACACAACCCCGCGCAGCGGGACGTAGGTTGAACCCACCGTGAAGCCCGAGTCGATCGCATGAAAGACCCGGATGTTGGCAAGCGGCTGACCAGCTAGAAGGATGAAAGCCGCTCCCCGAAAGATCAGAAGCGTGCTCAGCGTCGTCACGAAGGGATTCGTACGCACCGCGGCGACCATCAGCCCGTTGATTGAACCGAGCAATGCCCCAATCCCCAGGGCGGCTGCCACCGCCTCGATTGGGGCAACGCCGCGCTGCACAAGTTGAGCCGTGCCCGCCGCGATCAGCGCCACCATCGCCCCTTGAGAGAGGTCGAAGCCGCCTCCCAGCAGCACGAACGTTTGTCCAAGCGCCAGCACGCCGACGATGCTCGCCTGGGTCAGGATGCTGGTCAGCGTACCGGGCGTGAAGAACCGTTCCGTGCGCATCATCAAGACCAGAGCCGCCATCACCAGCACGAGCTGCGGTAGTCGCCTCACGACCGGCCGCTTCCGCCCCAAGATTCCGCCATCCGCCATTTGTCATTCCATGTGTCATTCCGCCATCTGCCATTCTGCCGCCTGACATCCTGGTTTCAGTTTCCCATCATCGCCGTGATCAACGTATGCTCATCCAACCGGGGAGGTTCGAGCTGGCATGAGATGCGCCCGCCGCGAAACACGAGGCAGCGATCTGCCAGCCGGATCAGTTCGTGCGTGTCCGACGAGACGAGCAGAACGCAGCGGCCCTCCAGGACAAGATCTCCAATCCAGCGGTGGATGGCCTCGCGCGTCTTGACGTCGATTCCCCTGGTCGGCTCGTTGAGAATGAACAACTCGGGTTTGATTGCCGCCCAGCGCACAACAGTACTCTTTGTTGGTTGCCGCCGGAAAGCGTGGCCACGCTACGGGTGGCGTGCGAGAGGGCGACGTCGAACCGCCGGCACCAGGTTTCGGCGCAGCGGCGGCGGGCAGCCTGCTTGATCCACCCGGCCGCAGCCAGCTCATGCAGACATGCGAGGGTCAGATTTTCGGTTATTCCCTGAGCCGGGATAAGCCCTTCTCGGCGGCGATCCGGCGGCACGTAGGCAATGCCCGCACGGCGGGCGTCCAGGGGATGGCGCGGCCGCAGCGGCCGGTTCTTCCACTCGATCCGACCGGATATGAGCCGCTTTGCTCCGAAGAGCGCGGCAGACAGCTCCTCGTGGCCCGCCCCGGCCAGCCCGGTGAGCCCTACCACCTCACCGGGGTGCACCTCGAGATCGGCCCCCCGGAGGATGCGCCCATTGGCGCCCACGATGCGGAGCAGGGGGGAGGCGGAGACGTTGCGGGGTGGGCGTGCGCGTGCCTGGACGGCCTGGCCGACCATGGCGGAAACCAGTTGCGGCAGCGTCAGCTCGGCCGTGTTCCACGTTCCCATTCGCCGGCCATCGCGGAGCACAGTGATTCGATCGGCGATCTCGAATACTTCCTCGAGATGATGGGAAACGTAGAGGATGGCCAGTCCCCGAGCGCGGAGGGATCGGACGATCCGGAATAGCTGGTCGGTTTCGGCTCGAGAAAGGGCCGCCGTCGGTTCATCGAGCACGAGGATGCGGACCTGTCGTCCCAGGGCCTTGGCGATTTCGACTTGCTGGCGCTGGCCGATCGTCAGGCCGCTGACTTGAGCCTCGGGGTCCAGGTCGAACTGGAGATCTGCAAGCACGGCTCGCGCCTGTCGGCGGATCGCTCGCCGGTCGATCCAGGGGCCGATTCGCGGCTCGTGCCCCAGCGCCAGGTTCTCGGCGACGGTGAATGGCTCGACCAGGTTGAGCTCCTGGTAGATGATGCCGATCCCCTCCGCCAGCGCGGCGGCCGGATCGCGAAACCGGACTGGCTTGCCGCCTATCTCGATGCGACCCGAGTCAGGCGGGAAAACGCCGCCCAGGATTTGGATGAGTGTGCTCTTGCCGGCGCCATTCTCACCGCAGAGCGCATGAATCTCGCCTCCTCTCAAGACCAGATCCACGCGGTCAAGAGCCCGTATTGCGGAGAATCGCTTCGAGACCTCTTTCAGGACAGCGCCCCGGAGGTCAGGCGAATCGAGTGGCAGAGTCGGTCGTTCGGTCACGGCAGTTCTGGTGGCATAAACGAGGGCCCAGAAGCGGAAGCGGGGTCCCCTCCGACTGGGAGCCTCGCGGGCTGAGGTCGGCTCCTCTGGGTTCGGTCCGGCTCAGACTGTCCGCGGGCGGCGGGGTATCTTGGTTGCGGGAAGCTCGGTCTTGGGGGTGGTCGGTGGGCCGATCTTCGGCGCCTTGATCGTGGTCAATGCGGGCGCCTTGGACTTGACCGGGTCGGGTTTTCGCTTCGACTTGACGTTGCGCACCTCGAACAGCCTGGGGACCACGTCATCGAGCGTGTCAACCAGCCGGAATGTCAGGTCGGCTTTGACCTCGGGCGGAAGCTCGACCAGGTCTTTCTCGTTGTGCCGGGGAAGGAGCAGCGTGCGGATTCCGGCGCGGCGGGCCGCGAGGATCTTTTCGCGGACTCCGCCCACGGGAAGCACCCGCCCGGTGAGCGTGACCTCGCCGGTCATTGCCAGTTCAGTCTTGATGGGCACGTCTCGAAATAGGCTGATGAGCGCGGCGGCAATAGCCACACCGGCGGAAGGTCCATCCTTGGGGACGGCGCCGGCCGGCACATGGATGTGGACGTCGGTCTTGTTGAACCGCGAGGCGTCGAGAGTCAGCGTCTTGGCGTGGCTCTTGAGGTAACTCATGGCCGCCTGAGCGCTCTCGCGCATCGACTCGCCGAGCAGGCCGGTGAGAGTTAGCTGACCCTTGCCGGGCATGCCGGTGGCCTCGATGAAGAGGATTTCGCCGCCGGTGGGCGTCCAGGCCAGCCCGGTGGCGACCCCGGGGATGCCCGTCCGGTCAGCCAGCTCTCGGAAGAATCGCGACGGGCCCAGCATGTCGGCGAGCTGGTTCGGTCCCACGCTGACCGTGCCCCGCCTGCCCTCGGCGCGGCGGCGTGCGACCTTGCGGCAGATGCCGGCGATCTCGCGCTCGAGGTTGCGCAAACCGGCTTCCCGCGTGTAGTCCGCGATGATCTTCTTGAGCGCTAGCTCGGTGATCTCGATGTCGCCGTTGACCAGCCCGTGAGCGTCGAGCTGCTTGGGGATAATGTACTTCTGGGCAATCAGCGTCTTTTCTTCCTCGCTGTAGCCAGGAAGCTGAAGGACTTCCATCCGGTCCAGCAGGGGCGAGGGGATCGTCTCGAGCATGTTGGCCGTGGCGATGAACATCACCTTGGAAAGGTCGAAATCGACGTCCAGGTAATGGTCTCGAAAGGTCGAGTTCTGCTCGGGGTCAAGGACCTCAAGGAGGGCCGACGAGGGGTCGCCGCGGAAATCCGCGCCCAGCTTGTCGACCTCGTCGAGCATGAACACCGGATTATTCGTTGCGGCCTTGCGAATGCCCTGGATAATTCGCCCGGGCATGGCAGCCACGTAAGTACGACGATGGCCCCGGATCTCGGCCTCGTCATGAACGCCGCCCAGGCTGACCCGCACGAACTCTCGGCCCAGCGCCCGGGCGATGCTCTTGCCCAGCGAAGTCTTGCCGGTTCCGGGAGGACCGGAGAAGCAGAGGATCGGCCCTTTCATGTCATTCTTGAGCTTGCGCACGGCCAGGTACTCGAGGATTCGCTCCTTGATCTTCTCGAGATCATAATGGTCGTGATCAAGAACCTTCCGCGCCCGTCGCAGGTCAAGACGATCTCGGCTCGACTTGCCCCAGGGAAGAATCGCCAGCCAATCGAGATAGGTGCGGACAATCGAGTATTCGGCCGAGCTGGGGTGCATGCCGGCCAGCCGTTCGAGCTCACGCTCTGCCTCATGCAGAACATCCTCCGGCGGACCCACTTGCTTGATCCGTTCCCAGAGCTCGGCAATTTCAGGATTATCGGGCTCGCCTTCCCCCAGCTCCTCCTGGATGGCCTTGATCTGTTGGCGCAGAAAGTGGTCCCGCTGAGCCTTTGACAGCTCCGAGCCAACCTGCTCCTGAATCTTGGTCGAGAGCTCCAAAACGGCAAGCTGGCGAGAAAGATACTGCCCCAGCCGCTCCAGGCGGGTCCGCACGTTGATTTCGCCCAGCAGAACCTGCCGCTCCTCGATCGAGAATGGCAAGCTCGAAGCCAGCAGGTCAACCAGCCGCCCGGGCTCTCGGGTGTTCATGGCCGCGACCTGAAGCTCCTCGGGAACCTGCTGGCTCTGATCGATCATCCGCTGAAACAGCCGATTGACATGATGGACATTGGCATCCAGTTCGACCCCTTCCTCCATTTCCTCTTCCAGCGGTTCGACCTCACCGATCAGATACGGCTGGGTTTGCACGAGCTTGACAAGCCGCGCCCGGGTTTGACCCTGACATACGATCCGGGTCGAACCGTCCGGGAATTTGAGCATCTTCAGCACGGTCCCCACGCAAATCGTGGGATAGAGATCCGTCATCCCCGGCTCGTCGACCTCAGGATGCAACTGGCTGGCCAGCCCGACCAACCGCTCCCCGATCAAGACGTCATCCACCAGCCGAATCCCGCTGGGACGGTTGATCACCAGCGGCACGACCGTTTGTGGAAACACCACATCGGAACGCAAAGGAAGAAGCGGCAGGCGGTTGGAGTGTTCGATAGAGGATTCTATCGAACCCTTCAGGGCCAAGGCGTGGCCCGACCCCTCTGGCGCCCTGCGGGAGCCGCCTCGTCCTTTAGCAACTTGCAAACCGCGCTGCGTTCGTACGGCGGGCGGCGTTTTCTTGCGTGAGCGCATGGATTGTATTCTGCTGTCTCTTTCCTGGAAGCCCCAGGCCTTTATGATTCCAATACTATTCGCGACTTTACAAGAAATTGTTGATAATCGTCGCAGCAAAAGGAAGAGGGGACCAACCCGGGTCGATCATTCCGACGCAACTACGGCAACCTCAATAACATAGGCTATGCCGACAACAAGTCAAAACGGGACTGTCTCATTTCAGCCCCGTGGGCGGATCGGCAAGTTGACAGTTGGGCTGGCCTGGAAAGCTCTCCCCCGGTGAAATGCGGCGTTACTGGATTTCACCACCGTTGCCATGGAGGGCTCACGCATGTTCAAGCTACCGGTCCGCACTTGGGTCCGCAACGCCGCCGCTGTGTTCTCGGGTCAGTACGGCTCTGTGACTGGGCAAGCCCAAGATTCGCAGTGCAGCCGCGAGACAGTCTATGAGCATGCCCGCAAGGTCGAAGAGCGGCTGGCCGAGGCGTCCAGTGACAAGTCTCGGCTCGCCGAACAGGAGGCCGAGATCCAGCAACTCCAGCGGAGAGTCACCGAACTGGAGGCTCGTGCCCAGCAACCAGTCGCCCTGGACCCAGTCAAGCAACGGAAGTTCGCCACGGTTGCCTCTGCGCTGGGGTTGAGCCTGCGTCAGACCGAGGATCTGTTCCAAATCCTCTTGCCCGCGGGTCAGGCACCGGACCATTCAACCATCGGCCGTTGGGTCAAAACCGAGGCGAAACGGGCCGCAAAGGTCCTCCAGGTGCTCGACCAAAAGTGCGCAACCGAGGTCCAGACCTTAGCTCTCGATGAGATCTTTTTTGGGGGCGGCCGACCTTGGTCGGCATCGAGCCGACGAGCATGACCGCGGTCTTTTGTCACAACGCCAACGACCGCAAGGCCGCGACGTGGCAGCAGCAGTTGACTCCTTTTAAGAATCTCGAGTTCGTGATCTCCGACGCTGCCAAAGGGATTGCAACGGCCCTCCAGCAAACTGCCCAATTGCGGCGCCGAGCGACCCCTTGGCGTCCGCTCTGGGCCACGGGCTGGATCTCTTCCATACGACTCAAGAGGCTCAACGAGTGTTGACACAAGCGTGGCGTGCAGTGGAGCCGCTTTGGGACCAGGCCCAGACCTGCGACGCCCAGGTTCAGCGAGACAAAAAGCAAGGAATCGACGCGCGGGGTTCGGCTTGGGTCGCCCGTACTGCCTGGTCCAAAGTGATTGAGGCGTTTGAACCGGTGGAACGCGTCGAATCGGCCTGGGACCGTTGCCGCACCGCCTTCGAGTTGTTCCGGCCCGATGGGCAACTCAATGATCGTCTCTGGGCGGAGGCCCAGATCAAGGCTGGCTTGAGCGAACTGACCGGACCCGAATGGCACAAGGTCAGAAACTTCCTCACCGACCCACGCAGCCTGGCCTTCTTGGATCGAATGCACCAGCGTCTTGCAGCGGCTGAACCGCGAGAGGAATGGCGCGAGGTACTGGCTTGGCGGTGGTGGAGACGGCATGGCGGCTCCTCCAATCCAGGGCCGAGTCCTTTGGCCATGATGGCTTATGCCGTGGCCATGCACCTACCACTGGAGGATGCCGAGCAAGCGGCTTATGACCGGATCACGGCCATCCTCCAAGACACGGTCCGAGCCAGCAGCGCGGTAGAATGCATGAACAGCGTACTGCGGATGCAGCAATCCCGTCACCGCCGGATGACCCAACCGATGCTCGATCTGAAGCGCCTGTATTGGAACTGTCACCCATTCCGATCCGGTCCCCGGAAAAAGCAGTGTCCGTACCAAGCCTTGGGTTTGGGATTACCCACGTACGACTTCTGGACACTCCTTCAATCCGACCCGGACGACTTGACGCAAGAACTGTCAACTACAACGACAGCTGCGTGAGACAGTCCCGTCAAAACGCCCGTTCGCAGTTTGAATGACAGGCTTCGTCGGGAATCAGGCTTTTTGCCTGATTTACGCATGCTGCGTAGAGTCGCGCGACCGTGACGTGAACGGGCGGTCTCAACCGCGCCACCAGTCGTCATCTTGGTAGACGCCAAACGCTTTGGCTTGGTGGAGCGATTGCAGCACCTGGTAATTGAGGAAGGCGAGCATTCCAAAGAAGATTACGACGAAGAAGTCATGCCGGCTGGCACTGGCAGCCAGCACGGCGAGCACCCCGGCGATGACCAGAGAGGCAATATGCGATCGGCGGACCCCATTTCTGCGATCAACCTGGGAAAGCACGACCTGGGTCGCTTGACCACCATCCAGGGGGTAAATCGGCAGGAGGTTGACCAATCCCCAGAGGAGGTTGATCCAGATCAAGTTGAAGTAGATCATGAAAATCGTTGGCGAAGAAAACTTTCCCACTGCGTCGAGGAAGAGGTCGTGGTCCGGTTTAAGTCCGACGAGTTGCTGGATAACGGCCAGATGCTCATTGGCTGAGAGACCCAGGACCAGCGATGTGACCGCCATCACCACTGCACACAGAATGAACCCGGCGCCGGGACCCGCGAAGAGGACCGCCAGGCGCTGGCCGGGAGTTCGCTCTCCCTGCGAGTAGCACAGACCTCCCAGGCCGTAGAGAACGATCGACGGCGAGCCGTGAAAATGCTTGGCCATCAACCCGTGGCCATATTCGTGGACCAAGATCGAGACCAGGACGCAGCCGATCCAGATCAGTACCGCGGGAATGTTATTATCCTGAAACCCAAGTACAGCGGCCATCAGCCAGAAGAGGGGATGGATGCGAACCGGGATGTCCAGAAATCGAAACTTCAAATCGTAAGGGGTTGTGGACGTTCCCAGCATGGTTCGCCTCGGGCTCTTGTTGAGCATTTCGCCTGTGATGGTACACCATTTCACGTTAGGCGTCGGCCCCTGATTAGACAAGGGCTTGACGACGCAGAAAGCCCGAACCAGCGGCCCTATCACGGTGTCTGGTTCAGTGATAAATTCGCCGAGGCACCCGGATTACCCCATGCTTTGTGATGCTCTCCCGGGCGGGAAGGCCGCATTCTTCCCGACCTAACACACTCAAAGTCGCCCAGCGGCACCGACCATGAAATTCACCAAGATGCACGGAATCGGCAACGATTACGTTTATGTCGATACATTCACCCAACCTGCTCCATCGGACCCCGCGCGTCTCGCGGTGACCTTGAGCGACCGGCATTTCGGCGTGGGATCCGATGGCCTGATCTTGATCATGCCATCCCAGGTGGCAGATGCCCGCATGAGGATGTTCAACGCCGACGGCTCCGAGGGTGAGATGTGCGGCAACGGCGTCCGCTGTGTGGCCAAATACCTGTACGAACACGGTCTGGCCAGGAAGGATCGCGTTGCGGTCGAAACCGCCCGGGGAGTTCTCTCACTGGACCTCGAAACCGCAGGCGACAAAGTTCTGAGTGTGCGTGTGGACATGGGACCGCCGATCTTGAAGGCCGCAAACATCCCCACGCTCCTCTCTGGTGAGCCTCCCATCGACGCCCCGGTCCGGGTCGACGGATGACGCTGGCGGTGACAGCGGTCTCCATGGGAAACCCGCACGCCGTGATCTACGTCGATGACGTCGAGCGGTTTCCCCTGGAGACCTTGGGCCCCGCCCTGGAACATCACCCGATGTTTCCACGGCGAGTGAACGTGCACGTCGTAGAGCTGCTGAGCCCCGGAGAGGTCCGAATGCGAACCTGGGAACGTGGCTCCGGCATCACGCTCGCCTGCGGCACCGGGGCCTGCGCGGTTTGTGTGGCAGGCGTCATGACGGCCCGCTCGGAGCAGCACATTCTGTCCCATCTTCCCGGCGGCGACCTCGAGCTCGATTGGCCCGATCGTCACGCGTCGGTGTTCATGACCGGCCCGGCGACGGAAGTTTTCAGCGGAGAATGGCCTGCGGAATAGTGTCGAGCACACACGCCGGCTGCTGCTCGCACCGATGCATGTGTTGATGTGCCGGAACCCAAACAGCCTCCTTACCCCTTCAGTACGCAGGTTGGAATTGATCCACGTTCGCCTGCGTGATCAAGCGAAGGGGAGTGATGATCTCAGGGTCCTGGAACTGTCCGCGCAGGTAAGCGACCATGGTCTCAACGGCCTTCTTACTTTGCTCAAGCGGCTCCTGCAAAATCGTGGCCTTGAGCACGCCCTTGCGAACCGCGTCGAACGCGGCGCGGCTGCCGTCAAAACCGAGAACCACCGTCTCCTTCCAGCCCTCGGCTTGGATCACTTCGGCCGCGGGAATGGCCATCTCGTCAGACTGGGCGACCACGGCGCTGATCTCTCCGCGCGAGAATCGTCTCACGACGTCGGTCATGATCCCTTTGGCCTTGTCTTCCTGGAAGCCGGCGAAGCGACGATCGGCAATGGTGATTTCGGGGTGCTTCTGAAGTATGGCTTGCAATCCCGCGCTTCGCTTGCGCTGGGGACTGGAGCCCTCGGTTCCTTCGAGATAAATGATCTTGCCCCCCTTGGCACCGAGCGATTGCACGAGCGCCTCTCCCTGTAGCACCCCCCCCTCGGCATCATCGGCGCCGACGTAGCACAGCACGTTTCCGCCGTTGATTCGCCGGTTCAAGGCAATGATCGGAACCCCCGCACGGTTAGCGGCTTCGACCGCGGGCACCAAGGCGTCTTCATCTCGCGGGCAGAGGATTAGCGCCTGGCAGCCGAGGTTGATCAGGGTCTCAACCTGGCCGATCTGCTTGACGTCGTCATCCTGCCCGTCTCGAACATCGATCGCGACGCCCAGTTCCTTTGCCTCCTCTTCAAGACCTCGTTTCTGCGCGAGGAAGAACGGGTGGTTGAACGTGGGCAAGACCACGCCGATGGGTCGCCCAGAATCTGATCTCGCGACCGGCTTCACGGGACCGGAACCGGGAACCTCGGCGCTGGAGCCGCAGCCGGCAACGGCCGCGAATGCGCCGAGCAGGACCAGCCGCCCGAGGTCTCGAAGCGGTCTCATGGGCGCCCCATTCCGAGTTATCGGGCCTGGCTGCTTCCCCGGGGAATCCACTTCACGAAGGAAAACGTCAGGGGTTGCTGCCCGGTATTGGTGATTCCGTGGGCGACATTCGGATTTGAATACATCAGCGATCCTGGGCCGACCTTCGTCGTTTTGCCGTCGCAGAGGATCTCACCGTGTCCGGACTCGACAATAAGCACCTCCTCGTCTTCGTGAACATGGGGCGGATGAGGTGATTTGCCGGGCTCCAAAATGAATCGACCGGCAACAAGTGACGAGCAGCCCTGCGTCTGCCCCTGTACGTAAAGGCCGATCTGGCCGACCGGATTGCCTCTGTCTTCGAAAGTGGACATCTTGATCTGTTCGAGATTGAGCGTTTGCGAATCGAGAATGGCGGCTCGTTCCCTGGCGTGTGCCAGTTCGCGGAAAGTCCAGCCGGCACTCAGGGACAAAGTCAACGCAATCCAGCAGACGGTCGAGAAGGCGACGACGCATGGGCAATGAGGGCATGAGCGTAAACTCCTTGGGGAAATGGTCTCGAGCGCCGCTTCATGGTAATCGGACGCCGAGGCACAGTGAAGCCCCTGATTCTGATGGTCCATAGCCGGCCAGGCCGCTCCTGATCTTGGTGAGAAGGTCAGTCTTCCGAAGCCGTTACGATCAATGCGAGCTCGGCAGGTTCGGTCTCAGAGGCAGACCCGGACGCGAAACCGATCGTTGCCCGCTTGCCCGGCAGCCAGGCCGTGCATATCAACGTGCCCAGGGCCAGTAGCAGCATCTGTAGGTAGAGGTCGCGCAGAGACGCCCCAGGACCGACTGAACCAGCGCGAGGTATTCAGGGGTAAGCTGGTAATGCGTTTCCGGGTCGACTCGCCGCGCCGACGTCGATCGAGGTGGCGCCGGCCAAGTTCAGCAGATGGCTCAACTCCCAGCCGAGAGCTCCACCCAGGAGCCCCACCCCGATCGCCCCTCCGATGGTTCGAAAGAAGATCACCGCGCCGGTCGCCACTCCGCGCTGGCCCCAGCTTACGGCGTGCTGGACAGCGAGTATGAAGCTGAGCGACGTGGGGCCCATGCCCATGCCGACGACGACCAGCGCGAGGGTGAATGCAAGACGGGTCCAGTCGGGAAACATGGCGCCGACGATCAAGCCCGTCACGCCCATGACGACGAGACCGGCGCCGAAGATGCCTGCCCTGCGGAACCCAAAGCGAACCACGGCCGGAGCGGCAAAGGCCACGCTGACCGCCCAGGACAGGAAAAGGGGTGTGAGTGCCTGGCCGGCCTGCCTGGCATCGCCACCGCGCACCCCCTGGATGAACAAGGGCACATAGGTTTCGATGCCGAAGAGGATGCCGCCCATCAGGAAATTGCCCAGCACCGAGGCCGCGATCGTCGGCCTAATCATCAAGTCCATCGGCAGGATGGGATCTTCGGCGTGAAGCTCCCGCACGACGAACCCGATCAGAAGCATGGCTGTCAGCCCGGCCAGAAGGAGATCGATTCTCATGCCCAAGCTCGATCCGTCGAGCACGATCAGCAGCAGCGCGGAGAGCCCTGTCGTGAGTAGCCCGGCGCCGGCCCAGTCGATCGGCGCCACGGTCCGCCGCTCCACTCGCTCGTGGAGGCTCAAGGAGAGCATGAGCAAGGCCGCGACGGCAAACGGCACACCCACGAAAAAAACCCAGCGCCAGCTGAGGTTTACCGTCAGCCAGCCGCCGATGAGCGGTCCCGCGATGCTCGAGAGGCCCCAGACCGTGCTGAAAAGCCCCTGAATGCGGGCTCGCTCTTTCAGGGTGAACATATCCCCCAATAGGGTCAGGACAATCGGGGCCACGGCCCCGCGCCCAGACCCTGAATGGTTCGCATGGCGATTAACTGGCCCATGCTCTGTGCGGTTCCAGAGAGCATCGAGCCCAGGCTGAACAAGACCAGGCCGAAGAGCAAGATCCGCTTGCGGCCGAACAGGTCGGCGAGCTTGCCGTAGATCGGAGTGCTGACTGTAGAGGCAAGCAGGTAGGCGGAGATGACCCAGGGATAAATCTCGAAGCCTTTGAGCTGAGCGATGATCGTGGGCATGGCCGGCGAGACCACGAGTTGCTCCATCGCCGTGACCATCATCGCCACCAAGAGCGCGGCAGTCACCTGCCGCCGGCCGGGAATCCGCGGCCCGGCCGCTGCTCCTTGATCCTCGCCAGGCTGTCCGTCTCCATTCCCATTTTCGCTGGCTCCGGCCATGCTTGCAACTCCATGACTTGATCTTCACCCCGTCCGAGGGAATGTCTCATTGTACCAGTCTTGCCAACCTCGACACGAAAGTGGCCCAGCGGGATCGGGGCTGTTTCGTTTTCCGATGGGTTCGTTTGGCATCAAGAAGGACGAACGCGTCGATGTTAACTCGTTCGGCTGAAGTGACTAGCGGCTCGAGTCATTTGGGTTTGATTCGCCACTTTTCGGGGACCACCAGTTCGGCCTCCTTCACCCCGCCGCGTCACCGGCCGCTCGCCACCAACCAAGCAACCGACCCTGTCCTCGCTTGACAGCGCCCTCTCGTGAATTGGGTTTGATTCGTATCAATGATCACTGATGCACTGAATGCTAACTCGTTAATCGAGAAATGTTTATGGCCGAGGACAGATGGCTTTGATCGGGCGCTTTCCTGGCACTTCCCTGGACAGAACGCGTGCGACTGAAGGGAGCCGAGGTGAGTTTGGCCGTGGCGCGAGCCGTCAAGCTTTTCCCACGCCTTGACAACTTGCCGATCGTCAAGCTCTGCGCAGCCCTCGAAGCAGGCGGCTTGATCTCCGCGCCATGAGCAGACACTGCGCCGCCGTGACGCTGTGGCGACGCTCAGTCGTGCTGACCGGACCGGATTGTCAGAGACCAATGTCCGCGCACTGCCCCCACTCTTAGAATACGACAAAACCGTCCGCGGCTTGCCAGCCTTGTCAGAAGTTGCTTTCTTCTTGAGGGCACGAGCGCGAGCGGAATGGGTTTGCTCCGCTTATCGCGGAAGAAGACAAGAAAAAAGTACTTGCACCGATTGTCCATTCGGAATTAGCCGCGGATGAACGCGGAATTACGCGGATGGGACTCAGGCATGCAGGCGAGGAACGCTCTCACACATCGTGCATTGCCTTGTGATGGGTCGCCTGGTCGCCCTTCCGATCCGTGTTGCATCCGTGTTTCATCCGTGGCTAAAGAGTCTTCGACGCACAAGGCCACAACGTCGTTGACTATGATCGTGAGAAATGAAGAAAGAAATTTTCCCTCTATCCTGGCCTCCATCCGTGGCCTCTTTGGCGTTCACCGGACCAATCTCTTGTTAGAATCGCATCGTTGCAATCGATTGAAAGCGGAGGAAGACTCAATGCCATTTCGCGATCATTTTCGACCTCCCGTGAGCAAGCGGCACTCCTGGGAGGAAGTCCACGGCGGCTGGCCAATGATGATCATTCAGATGCTGGCTCCGTCGCTTCCGGAAGGATACCAAGCCGCACCGCGAGTTCACTTGGGCAGTTACTTCGAAGTCGATGTCGGCACGTTTGAAAACGATGATGCCCCCAGAGCACGCCCGCGGTTGGCAGGTGATGGAGGCGTGGCAACCGTGCCGGAAGCCGAACTTTCCTTGGAAACCGACAGCAGCGATGTCTCCGAATACGAAGTCTTGATCTACGATGTCCAGCAAGAAAAACGTCTCGTCGCCGCCATCGAGATCATCAGTCCGGCCAACAAGGATCGTCCCGTCCATCGCAACAACTTCGTGTCGAAGTGCGCGGCGCTGCTGAAGCAGGACGTATGTGTCGTTCTCGTGGATATTGTCACCATTCGCAACAACAATTTGTATCTGCAACTCCTCGATCATTTCGAACTGACCGACTCTGTCATGAGCGAAAACGACGAAGGAGTTTATGCGGCTTGCTGTCGAACGCGTCGCGTGGAAACAAAAACCGTGTTTGATCTCTGGCGTAAACCCTTGAAACTTGGCAGACCGCTGCCAACCCTTCCTCTCTGGTTGACGGAAAATCTCTCCATACCTTTGGATCTCGAAGCCAGTTATGAAGATACCTGTCGTCTCCTTCGAATCGTTTGAAGGGGCATTTCTTCTTTGGCGGCATCGGTTATTTCTTGTCGGACGGCTTCGGGGCGGCGGCGGGCGGGTCAAACTTGATCATGGCCTTCGCTTCCTTGTAGGCCATCCACAGGATCAAGTCGTCATGGTCGGCATCGTCGGCCAGCGGGTTCTTCTCGTCCTTGGGCAGCGGCTTCATCTTGGCGGCGGCCTCGGTTGCGAGCTTCCGGGCCTCGTCCTCCTTGCCTTGTCGGAACAGGCTCATGGAGCGGTAGAACGCCGACGTTCCGGGGACATATGCGATCATCCTTTCCACTGTTCATCGCCAAGATCAAGGCGGCGTCGGCCTCCAGGAAGTGGCCGCTCCGGTATTCCGCCATGCCCAGCGCCATCTGGAAGTAAGCCAGGAATTGGTGCCCCTTCCCAAGTTCCACGGCACGCCGGGCGAGAGCGAGCGCGGCTTCGTGCCGCTGCGCATCGGACGGGTGCAAGCTGCAGATCTTCGCCGCACGTTCCGCCAATATGGGATCTTTCGCGTCTTTTGCGAGCGAAAGAACTTTCTCACAAGTGGCTGAGAGTTCCTTCTCCTGCCCGAACCACGCTTGTATCGCACCCGCATCGAGATACATTTGGGAGGCGTCGGTGCGAAATCCGGTGACGGCTGGGTTGTCGTCGACCAGCTTCTGCTGGATCGCCAGCGCCTTGCTGTACTCGGCCTCCGCCTCCGACGGCTTGCCCGTCTGCGCCAGCAGCCAGCCGAGGCTGACTGCGGCTGCACGCCAAGCCGCTGCGGAAGTCGGCGACGGCGAGGTTGTCGTCGGCCAGCTTCTGCTGCATCGCCAGCGCCTTGCGGTACTCGGCCTCCGCCTCCGACGACTTGCCCGTCTTCGTCAGCAGCAAGCCGAGCGATTGCGTGGCTGCCCGCCAGGACGATGCGGAAATCGGTGTCGGCGGGGTTGTCGTCGGCCAGCTTCTGCTGGATCGCCAGTGCCTTGCGGTACTCGGCCTCCGCTGCCGACGACTTGCCTGTATTCAACAGCAGATCGCCGAGGTTTCGTGGCTGTCCGCCAGATCTCTGCGGAAATCGGTGATCGGCGGGGTTGTCGTCGGCCAGCTTCTGTTCGATCGCCAGCTCCTTGCGGAACTCGGCCTCCGCTTCCGCTGACTTGCCCGCATTCAACAGCGCTGGCCGAGGTTGGAGTGGTTCGTGCCAGGTTGTCGCGGAAATCGGTGACGGCGGGATCGTCGTCGGCCAGCTTCTGTACGATCGCCAGCCCCTTGCGGCACTCGGCCTCCGCTTCCGCTGACTTGCCCATATACGACAGCAGATTGCCGAGATTGTTGTGGATGCCCGCCAGGCTGCTGCGGAATTGGTGACGGCCGGGTTGTCATCGACCAGCTTCTGCCGGAGCGCCATCGCCTTGCGGTACTCGGCCTCCGCTTCCGACGACTTCCGCGTGCCCGCCAGTAGTTGCCGAGGTGATGTGGCTTCCTGCCAGCGTGCTGCGGAAGTCGGTGACGGCGGCATTGTCGTCGGCCAGCTTCTGTTGGATCGCCAGCGCCTTGCGGCACTCGGTCTCTGCTTCCGATGACCTGCCCGTATAATTCGTCAGCAGGATGCCGAGGTTGATGTGGCTGACTGCCAGGCTGTCGCGGAATTCGGTGACGGTGGGGTTGTCGTCGGCCAGCTTCTGCTGGATCGCCAGCGCCTTGCGATACTCGGCCTCCGCTTCCGACGACTTGCCCGTATCCTCCAGCAGCATGGCGACTCTGAAGATCGTGTCCGCCAGGTCCCGCCGCGACTCGGCCGTCGCCCCGGGGCCGGCGGCCAGCGCCTCCTGCTCCGCTCGTGCCAGGCCGTAGACCGACAGGGCTTCGTCGTTTCGGCCCGTGATCGCTGAGGAGCGAGCCGAGACGCGACCGGCAGTCAGCCAGGACAGCCCGCACCGCGGCGGCCTCCGCGATCGTCGGGGCCAGTTCCACCAGCAGGGTCTCCGCCTTGCGGTACGTCACCTCCGCCTCTTTGGTTTTTCCGGTGGACTGAAGTAGACCGGCGACGGCTGTCAGGCTGCGTCCCACGTCGGCCTTGACCTCCGGGTCGGACTGCGATTCAGCCGCCAGCGCCTCGCGGGCGGAGAGGACCTGCCGGTGGGCCGCCAGCGCGTCCTCCGGCTTGCCGACCTTGCCAGTCAGATCGGCCAGTTCGTAGTTCGCCTGCCAGAGCGCCCGCCGCGACGCCAGGTCCGACTCCTTGCCCAGCAAGGCGCCGAGCTTGCCGTAGAAGTCGCTGGCCGACTTGAGCAGCCGGTCGCGGACCTCCTTGAACTGCTCCTGCTTGAGCAGGAAGTCTTCGCTGACGCCCGTGTGAAAGGTCTTGATCGCATCGACCGCCAGGTCGTACCGGGCCTGGACGGCCGGTACTGGGTTGGCGCGGCAGCCCTTCACGTGACCGGGTGAGCCGGGCGTTGGCCACCGACTGCACCGCCGCCACGGCCCCCAACCCGCCCAGCAGCGTCAGCAGCACCAGGCTCGCCGCGATGACCGCGCCGCGGTGCTTCCGGACGAACTTACGCAGCCGGTAGGACCGGCTGGGCGGGGCGGCCACCACCGGCTCGTGCGCCAGGTGACGCAGGATGTCGGCCGCGAGCCCGTTGGCGGTCTCGTAACGCCGGGTGCGGTCCTTCTCCAGCGACATCATCACGATCCAGTCGAGGTCTCCCCGCAATGCGCGCTTCAGGTGCGCCGGCTCGATGTCGCGGCTCGCCGCGATGCTCGGCAGCGCGTCCGCCGTGCTCACCTTGGAGCTCGGCCTTGGCGGGTCGACCTCCCGCACCATTCGCAGCATCTCCAGGATGGCCCCCCGCTTGAACTGCTTCGCATCCAGCGGCGGCGAACCCGCTAGCAGCTCGTAGAGGATCACCCCCAGTGCGTACACGTCGGTCCGGGTGTCGATGTCCATCGACGACGGGTCGGCCTGCTCCGGCGACATGTACGTCGGGGTGCCGACGATCGCCCCGGTGTCCGCGAGGCTCTGGTCGGTGAGCCTCTGCTCCGTCGCCTTGGCGACCCCGAAATCGATGACCTTCGGGGTGGGCCGTCCGTCCACCTCGGTGACCAGGACGTTGCTCGGCTTGAGGTCGCGGTGGATGATCCCCTTCTGGTGGGCGTGTTGCACGGCCTGGCAGACGGCGATGAACAACTCCAGCCGAGCCCGGACCGAAAGCCGATGGCGGTCGCAGTACTCGGTGATCGGCTCGCCGCTCACCAGCTCCATCACGAAGAACGGCTGGCCGGCCGCGGTGGTACCGCCGTCGTAGACGCGGGCGATGTTCGGGTGGTCCATGAGGGCCAGCGCCTGCCGCTCGGCGTCGAATCGAGCCAGCACCGCGCGCAATCCATCCCGATCTTGATCAGCTTGAGCGCCACCTGCCGCCTGACCGGTTGGGTCTGGGCGGCCCGGTAGACGGTGCCCATCCCCCCCTCGCCGAGGACTTCGAGCAGCGTGTACCGGCCGGCGATGACCTGGCCCACGCCGGATCCGCCGGGGCCGTCGGCCTCCGGGGCGGCCGCGAGCGAGAAGTCTGCATCGTCCGTTCGGTGTTCCCCGGTAGCCAGCTCCGGCGTGAGACGCGCTTCCGAGACGGGGGACCGGGTCGTTTCCAGGGTTGCGGGAGAGGTCGGATCGGTCTTTCCCTTGTCGTCGCCTTCCAGGAACCGGCCGGCCCCATCGTGGGCAGCCAGCAGCGCCTCGACACGCCGGCGGAGGGCGACGTCATCCCCACAGGCGCCGTCCAGGTAGGCGGCCCGCGCGGCCGGGTCGGTCCGTTCGAGGGCTTCGAAGAAGATGGTCATCAGCTTCGGGTCGTTTTCGGGCATCGGTTGCCTCCTTTTGAAGGGATCTCATCACAATGCCCCGTTCGGCCCCGGAGTGCGCCAAAGAATCCGAGAATTTTCTGGCTGAAGCGTTTTACACACGAGCCGCACGCCGGCTGCCAGCGATATCAAGGCCGTTGCGATCGTGGTGTACTCAACTTCGCAGCGGCAAGTTTCCGCAGTTCCTCATAGACGAGGGGGAGCTGCGCGATGGAACCTATTCCCGGCCGGTTCTTTTCTCCCATTCCTCGCGCGTTAACAGCTTCACTGGCTCCAGGCGTTCCTTTGTGATGCCGGAATTCACTGCGGGCAGCTCCTTCGTCACCCACGTGTCGAAGGACTTGACCACTTCGGCTAGTTCGCGCACAGCGCATCGGCGCCTGCACCTGGGTTTGTGAAGGACGACCCTCGTAGCCGAGGACATTCCCGTAGAGGTCTGCAAGGAACTCGCGCAGCCGCTCTTCGCCCGTGATTGCACCGCCCTCCTTGGTCGCGACGATCTTGTTGCGAAACGCATCCACTTCGGCGGATGCGCGCCGCAGTCGCTCCGTTAACGGGGCCCCGGCATTCAGTTTTCCGGCACGCTCATCGAGCGCGAGCCGCATGCCGTTGATTCGCTCCACTGCGTAAGCCATGTCCTCAAGCAGATGGTAGAGCTTCATGGAGAGTTTCAGTTGTGCCCGACGATCGTCCGCCGTGTACTTCGCGCGTGAGTCGGCCACGACCGGTAGTTGCATGGTATAGACCTGCCTGTCCTTCGTCAGCTTCACGGTGTACGTGTCCGGCAAGAGGCGGGGGCCTTTGGCGGCTCCAAAGGCCGCGGTCGCTGCCGCCGGGACTCTGGGAGGCTTGAGCCGCATGGACCAGGTCGCGCGGTTCAGGCCGCGCCGCTTGCTGGTGGGCACGGTGTCCAGGAGCTTGCCATCCTCGTCGAAGATCTCGATCTTCAGGTCGCCGAAGATGTGCCGCTTTTTTTGGTAGTAAGTGATTACGGCGTCGTCAGTCGAGTTCGGACCGACGAACGTGGCGTCGCCGTTCGACCATCCACCGGAAGCGGAAATTCTCTGTATGGAAGGTTTGGTCTTGATCAAGACGACGTCCGTACCCACCGTCTCCGGCGTTAGAACTCGCAAAGGGGTGATATCGTCGATGATCCAGATGCCTCGCCCGTGCGTGGCCACGACCAGGTCGTGATCCCGGGGATGAATGGCAAGATCCCGTACCGGCACGCTTGGTAGTTCCCCTCCCGTGTACTGGACCCACTGCCGGCCGCCGTCGAGCGAGACCCAAAGCCCTAGCTCCGTCCCCAAGAAGAGGAGGCTCCGGTTGACGAGGTCTTCCTTGACGACATGGGCGAAGCCTCGAACTGGGCTGCCCGCCGCGACGACAGGAGCCCACGTCTTGCCGTGATCCTCGGTCTTGTAGACGTAGGGACGCATGTCGCCGAAGTTATGCAAGTCGAAGGTGGCGTAGAGTGTCCCCTCGTCGAAGTGGCTCGCTTCCAGGGAGGATACCCAGGCGGATTTCGGCAGTCCGTGAATGTTGCCCACGACGTTGGTCCAGGTCTTACCGCCATCGCGCGTGAGTTGCAGGTTGCCGTCGTCGGTGCCAACCCAGACGACGTTGGCGTTTTTCGGCGATTCGCAGATCGCGTAGATCGTGGTGTGCATCTCGGCCACCGAGTTGTCAACGGTGACGCCGCCAGACTGCTCTTGCGCTTGCTTCCTCGCATCGTTGGTCGTGAGATCCGGCGATATCCGCTCCCAGATCTGCCCATGGTCGCGGGAGCGGAACAGGAACTGTGCGCCGATGTAAATCGTGCCGTTCTGCTGGGTGCTTACGTGGATCGGCGTGTTCCAGTTGTACCGCAGTTTTCCTTCGCCGTACTGGGGCAGCGGCTTGATGCCGCGCATCTCGTGCGTCTTGCGATTGACGCGGCCGATCTCGCCCCCCTGCGCCTCGGCGTAAAGATAATCCGGGTCCGATGGGTCACTGAACATCCAAAAGCCATCGCCGCCGTACATATTCTCCCATTGATGATTCGTGATCCCACCCGGATACTGAGAGTCGCCGACCCAGGAGCTGTTGTCTTGAAGACCGCCATACACATGATAGGGCGTGTCCATGTCGACGGAGACGTGATAAAACTGCGAGATCGGTAGGTTTTCGGCCTTCCACCAGCGGTTGCCTCCGTCGTAGGAGTACCAGACCCCGCCGTCGTCGCCCACGATGAGGTGGTCCGTGTTGTTCGGGTTGATCCAGAGATCGTGGAAGTCGCCATGCGCGCCGCCCGAAATGTTGCTGAAGCTCTTGCCGCCGTCCGTGCTCATGGTCAAGCTTCCGCCTGGCTTGTAAATCGTGTTCTCGTCCTTCGGGTCCACGATCAGATTGGCGAAGTAGAAGGGTGCGCCAGATCATATTCTGGCTGCGGTCGAGCGCGGCCCAGGTTCGTCCGCCGTCTTCGGAGCGGTACAGGCCATTCCTGGGCGCCTCGGCTTCGATGAAGACATAAACGACATCGGGCTTCGCTGGAGCGACCGCGATGGCCAGGCGGCCCCACGGTTTGGGGGGAAGTCCCCTGGCGGTCTTCTCGTTCAGGTCCGTCCAGGTCGCTCCGCCGTCGGTCGTCTTCTTGAGACCGCTGCCACTCTGGGCCTTGGGGCCATCGCCGCCTGATCGGAAGGTCCAGCCCTGGCGCCGGAAATCCCATAAGCCGGCGTAGATCGTCTTCGAGTCTCGAGGATCCAGCGCCATCGTACTACAGCCGGTCGAGCGGTTCGGACCCCCGAGAATCTTCGCCCAGGTCTTGCCGCCATCGGCCGTCTTGTACAGGCCGCGTTCATCACTGTCGCTCCAGAGCTTGCCGGGCACGCAGATGTAGACCGTATTCGAGTCTGATGGGTCGATCGCGATCTTGCTGATCCGCTCGGATTCTCTCAAGCCCATATGTGTCCAGTTGTCTCCGCCGTCAGTGGACTTGTAAACCCCGTCACCTACCGACGTGCTGTTGCGCGTCCAAGACTCTCCGGTGCCGACCCAGACGGTCTTCGGGTTCTTGCGGTCGATCGCGAGCGCGCCAATCGACTGGACAGGCTGCTTGTCGAACACGGGCTTGTAGGTGGTGCCGCTGTTTACCGATTTCCAGACACCGCCGGAAGCCGCCCCGATGTAAACCGTCAGCCGCTTCCCTTCCTGGATGGCATCCAGCGCAGCAACCCGGCCGCTCATGGCCGCCGAGCCAATGTTGCGCGCACCAAGGCCCGAGATGGTTTCGGAATCCACTTTCACCGACGCAGGATGCGAATGCGACTGGACCGCCGACCTGGTTCCTTCCACCGTCCGCGGGCTGCTTCTGGACTGCGCCTTCGGCGGTAGGCATGCCCGGACGCCGCTTCGCCCCGGGCTCGTGGAAGCGGCTGTCGTCGATCGGGACGTTGGCCTCGATCTTCTCGAACTGGACCTTCGCTTTTTGCTCGCTGCCCTTGGCGTTGGTCTCGATCGAGTGCGGCAGATACACCCCGCCCACCTGTTTGTAGTCTCCCAGCGTGCTCTCATATTCGCGCTCGGCGCCGCGCACGAAGCGCTTGGTTTCGATCTTGATGGGAACGTAATAGTCCGTGTCTATGTAAAAGTAGCGAACGCCGCCGCTCTTGAGCGTGACCTTGAGCTTCAGGGCATCGGTACCCTCGACCGGCTCCAGGCCAATCAGCTCGATTTTGTTGCCTTTCTGCTGGTAATCGATCAGCGGTCCATCAAAGTCCGATTCCTCGAGCATTTCTTTCAGCTCTTCCTCGCCCAGCGGCTCGGCGTCCTTCTTCCCCTGCCAGGGCTCGATCTTCCAACCGCTATGGCCGTCGTAGGCAACCACCCCGGTCATTCCTTGCAGAGTCATGTCCTGCCGCACCATGTCCGGGCGTTTGTTCTCGTGAACGAGCACAGCCTCAAATCCCCCAGCCAGGGTGAGCTTGCCGGTTCGCCGCAGGGTCTTGATCGCATGAATCTGCTCGGCCCCACCGATCTTATTCACGTATTTCGTGATAATTTCGTCGGCTGTTTGAGCGGAAACGGGGAGGACAAACAACTCAAGTGTTGCCACTGCGAGCACAAGTCGTCGCATGATCTTCTCCTTGAGGCGGTTTTCACTAGTCCAGGCGAGCTGAGTCTGCCGCGGTCTCCCCTTTCCGACTCAGAGGACAACGCGGGCGGATTTTATGACCCCAAGTAGTATGCGTTCGGCGGCCTGATGGTTGAAGATGCTGCCAAATCAATTTCCGCCTGGGGTCCTACGGCCCCTGCGACCCGAGCGATAGTCCCAGGGTAAGCTTGCGGGATTACCAGGTGGCCGCGCGGGGCGGCCGGAAGACGGCTGCCAGGGCGGTGAGTTCGAGTGCGGAAAAAATGTCAGGAACCAAAACGCCACTTTCCTTCTAGAATATACAGCAATCGGTTCCTGACACCCTATCAGCGGCTGACACCATATCAGCCGCTCTGATTCGGCGCGACAACCTCACCCGACCAGCAACAGCGTCAAGGTGACAGCGACCGCGATGAGGCCGGCCCGGAGCGGCTCGAACCGGTGGGCGCGGTGCGTCGGCGGCAACCGCCCGAGGCCGACCGCCGCCCCGCCCGCCAGGAGTGCCACGCCACCGAACGCGGCCGGCAACACCACGCCCAGATGCTGGATGTCCGGGAGGTAGGTGATCGCGGACGCCAACAGGGTGAGCAGAAGGCACACGCCGCAGATGTACCACGCTAACCAGACAACGCGCATTGCGCCTCCGCCGCCGAACGTAGTTTCAGCAGGGAATTAGAATCAGCCACGGATGAACACGGATTTACACGGATGGGAGTCAGGCAGAAGACCGATCCGGCTCAGACGACAAGTTCACTCTCCCAAAGGACTCGGCAAATCTCTCGCTGATCCGTGTTCCATCCGGTGCGTCAGGCAAAGCTCGGTTGATCTTGTCAGTTGAAAGGTACTGACCATGGCACTTGCTCGTTCTCCGTGAAGCCGACTCAGCGGTGGCCGGGGCGACCCGGACGCCGGAGCCTGGGAAGGCGAAGACGTCAGCCGTAGGCAAGCGAACCCTTCGGCCTCGTTACACAAATGGGGATGGCCAGCTTTCCGGAGTTGGTGAAGCCTGACATCGACCGTGAAGCAACGAGCACGTGCAGCGGTCGAGTCCCCCGGGGTGATACGGGACAGCGGGCGTCGAAAGATCAACTCGGGAACCTGAGAGACCCGGCTTGGCGACCTGGGGTCTCGGTGTGACCTCGGATCAACGGTGGATGGGAATCTATAACCATCCTCCGGCCAAGTCGGGAGTCGGAGGGGGATGTAGTAGCGAGGAAGCAGGGTAACTCCTGTGGAGCGAAGATCCCCTGCCGAATTTGTGTTTTCATCTGACGTAAGGAGATCCGCTTGGACGGCAGTCCCACTACGGATGACAGCGGCCAGCATCCGAAGAAGGACAAACCACCGATCCCATCGGAGGTGAAATCTGGAATCGAGCTGCCGCCGAAAGTCTCTGAACTGAGATGGAAGCTTGGTCAAAAGGCCAAACAGGAACCGAAGTTCCGGTTTTACGCGCTGTACGATCGGATCTCTCGGGACGACGTGCTGATGACCGCGTGGTGGCTGGTGCTGGCTCATGACGGAGCTCCTGGGGTAGACGGCGTGTCTTGTCAGGACATCATCGATGGCCCTGGCGCGACCGTCTTCCTTCAGGAACTGCGTGAAGAACTTTGCACCAAACGCTACCGGCCACGGCCGGTCAAGCGCGTGCACATCCCCAAACCGGACGGCCGGATGCGACCGCTGGGTATTCCCACGGTCAAAGACCGGATTGTTCAAACGGCGGTCTTGCTGGTGCTCGAGCCGATCTTTGAGGCAGACTTCCTGGATAGTTCCTACGGGTTCCGTCCGGGCCGGAACGCCCATCAGGCAATCGACGCGATTCGCCAGCACATCACCGCCGGGTTTCCGGAGGTCTACGACGCGGACTTGAAATCGTACTTCGAGACGGCATCTTGATACCCTCCTAAAAGCGCAAGGTGTTGAGCTTCCCCGCCCGGAGTTGCCGGAATCGAGCAAGGGTCTCGGGGGTGTCAGGGAACAGATACAGCTTTCGGTCAGGGTCGAGCGTGACCTGGATTGTGCCGTTGTGGATGCGGTCGTAGATCCAGCTCCGCTCGAGTGTCAACCTCGTGGTGAGCTGCGGCACCGTCAAGTATCCCGGGATTTGCCGGGGGTGCGACTGGCTGCGATTGCGCATCAGACCGTGGCGTAGTCGCACGATCTGGACAGTGCTACGCAGGACTGTCATGTGTCGCGGAGAATGGCATCCTCGCTCGGTTAAAACCACGGCGATATCTTTGTCTGTCTTTCCCTGGCGTGCGAGCTTGAGAATCAGCTGCTCCATCTCTCGGCTGCCGGAGAGGAGTGACCAGGCGCCGACGGTGACCGGGAGCTCGGCCTCTGTCGTCTCACCTCCTTTCCAGACCACTCGACAGTGCACGCGGTCTGGTGCGGTGCGATGGAGAATTACCTTGTCGATGAGGCACCGCAACAACGCCTTCTTCTGCTCGCGCGAGAAACGGTCTGCTCGCCACCATTCTGGTATCTGCCCGCCGACCTCTGTGAGCAACCGCCGTGTCTCAGGATCCAGTTGGGCAGGCAGCACTTGCTCATGTTGTTCTCTCTCGATGATTTCTTCGGCCTGCTTCAGTTCCCGCAAGGCCGTCTCCCATCGCTTCTCCAGTTCGCCCGTCACGAGGCGGTTGTCAGGGTCGGACTTCTGATACTGGCGCTCGGCCAGTCGCGCCTGGTAGCGGAGCCGTTCGAGTTGTTGTCGTTGTGCCCGACGAACCTGCTCTTGTTCCTCGGAAAGCGTGTTCATGACGCGGTCGTAGACGTCCAGCTCAGCGGGCCCCAATGCCTGGAAAAACAGACGGACGACGTTGTCATCGATCGGGTCGCCGGGGATGCGCTGACAGACCGGCACCTGGAATTGTTGCCGGAGTGAATTGCAGAGGTATTGCGTGCCGCCTTTGTACTGGACCACCATCTTGTGTCCGCACTCCCCGCAGTGGACAAGGCCATGGAGCAAGGCCTTTCCCGGCCGCGGGATGCCTCGGGTTCTGTTGCGGTCATACTCGCTGCGGTTGTCGCGGATCATGACCTGGATTTTCTCATACATAGTCCAGTCGATGTAGGGGGGATAGACGTCCCGGATGTGGATACGCCACTCGGATTCCGGCAGCGGCTTCTGGACCGCTGGCTGATCTGGACTGGTCCTGAGAGTCCGAGTCCGGCCGTAGACGAAGGACCCAGCGTAGGCCGGATTCTTGAGGATTGCGCTGATGGAGGAAACAGTAGGTCGACGCCACACGACATCGCTGAACGCGTTGCGTCGTGGTACTAACAGATTTTGATCATTGAATGACCGCACGACTTTGGCGAGGGACCGGACCCGAAGGAATGTAGCGTAGATCAGGTCGATGCGATCCTGGACCTCGCGATCCGGTCGCTTCACAACGCGTCCTAGCGTGTCGCGAGTGAGGCCTACCGGAAGCGTCAGTGCGAGCTCACCACGCTTGGCCTTGTTGAGCAGTCCCGCCGTAAGTCGAGCCTTGATCGTGTGCAGTTCCAATTCCGAGATCTGGCCCTTCAACCCGAGCAATAAGCGCCCGTTGATCGTGGCAGGGTCATAGATCCCATCGCGGTCACCTATGAGGCAATGGCGATAGCCACAGAGGTCCAGCACCTGATACCAATCGGTGCAATTGCGTGACAGCCGGGTGACATCGTAGGAGAAGATGATCCCGACCTGGTCGAGGGTGACGCGAGCCACGAGTTCCTTGAATCCCTGCCGTCCCTGGGTGGTACTGGCGGTACGGCCCAGATCGGCGTCGATGATCTCGATCGCGTCGGGACTCCAACCGCACTCAAGAGCCCGTTGCTGGAGGGCGTACTGAAGGTGACGGCTCTCCTGGTTCGTCAGAGTCTGGTGCGGGCTGGACTGACGGATGTAAATGAGGGCCTGGCGGCCCAGGTGAAAGGGGGTGATGAGTTCGGAAATGCTCATGGATAACCTCCGTGCAGATGGCCGTCATGTCGTCGATCGCCTGTTGCCTCAACGCTTGTGAGAGTCCCGGCCAGATATCCTGGGCTTGTCGCATGGCAAATCACCCTCCGTGATCAAGGAAAGTAGCTCCCGAACGGCTTCCTTGGTCCATTTTGTGCGGGGAGGGTTGACTCGGCTCAACGCCAGGCTGGTTGACGTTATGGGAATGCGGAGCCGCATCGCCTCGCGATAGGCCACGAGAACGACCGCAGTCGTGCGGGGCTGTCGACTGATCGAGAGAATCGGGAAGCGGCGACGGAAGAGGGGATGGGTCGGGTCGGTTACCTCGAGCTCATCCGGGAGATCCTGAGATGGGTTGTGGAATGGGGCACCATGGCAGGCTTTCGTTCGACACAATCCCACATGATGCATTGATCAAATGCCTGGAGAGACGGATCACCGACCGCTCGGTACTGAAGCTGATCCGCATGTTCCTGGAATGTCCCATCATCGAGACCGATGATCAGGGCCGAACTCAAGCGACCCGACCCAAGCAGGGGGTACCACAAGGGGGAAGTCTTTCGCCCTTGTTGGCCAATCTGTACCTGCACTGGTTCGAGAAGCAGTTCTACCGCTCTGATGGTCCTGGCCGATGGGCCAATGCCAAGCTGGTGCGATACGCGGATGACTTTGTGGTTCTGGCGCTATCAATCCCGGCAACTGGTCAACTGGATCGAGGGACTGCTGGAGGGCCGATTTCGGCTGACCGTTAATCGCGAGAAGACGCGGATAGTCAAGCTGAACCAGCCGGGGGAAAGCCTGAACTTCCTGGGGTTTGCGTTGAGGTACGACCGCGACCGCTTCGGCGGCGAACATCGCTATCTCAACGTGTTTCCTTCGGCGAAGACGATGGCTCGAGCTCGTGAGCAGGTTCGGGAGCTGACCGGTCCCCATCGGTGTTTCGTCCCCATCCCCGTGATGGTCGGTGAAATCAACCGCTGGATGGAGGGCTGGGGCGGATACTTCCGTCACGGTTATCCCCGGGAATGCTTCCGCGAGCTGAACCGATTCGTGCTGCTTCGTTTGACGCGTCACTTGCAACGTCGGAGTCAACGCCCCTTCCGGCCCCCGGAAGGGGAGACGTTTTACGCCCATCTGCAACGCCTTGGCCTGCAGCTCTTGTAGACGTCTCACTGTTGGCTCACTGTGCATGCCTGAGACTGAAAGAATTCGGGTAAGCCGGATGCGGGAGATCTGCACGTCCGGATCTTGTAAACAAAATACTCATCTAGTCACACCTGGCCAGATACCGCCAGCTCAGCCTATCATTGGTTTGCCGGCCCTTCTCCGATTGGTGGAGTGGTACAAGGAGCGCCGGCGGAACACTCAGCAAGGAGGTTTTCTTATGCGTCAATCTCAAGCCGCCGTTGTCCCCCCCCGCGCCGCAGCAAAATAGTTCGGCAACTGAATCCTCGGCGGATATGGATGACTCTTGCCGTCGAGCAACGAGAACAGATTCTCAGCGCGCTGACCCGTGTTGCCGCCCAGCAGCTGGCGAAGCCTCCGGACGTGAAGGAGGTGACGCATGATCGCTCGTGAGACCGTCTGCCCACCTCCCGCATCAATACCACAACCCGCGTTCGTGCCAGGCATGAACCCGTCCTTGCGTCGCGCCCGGCCTGGCTTGATCACGGATTGGCACCTTGGTCTTCTGGCAATCGTCTACATCCGCCAATCCACTCCCCAGCAAGTCCTCGATCACCGAGAATCGCGCGAACGCCAGTACGCGATGTTCAACTACCCGGTCGCACTGGGATGGCCCGGCGACCGCGTCCTGATCATCGACGATGACCAAGGTCTCAGCGGCAAGACGGCCGAGAACCGTAGCGGATTTCACCGCATTCTGGCCGAAGTTACCATGGAGCACGTCGGCCTGATCGTAGGGATCGAGATGAGCCGGTTGGCCCGGTCCAACAAGGACTGGCAGCACCTATTGGAGATGTGTTCTATATTCGGAACCGTCCTGGCGGACGAGGACGGCCTCTACGACCCACGGGACCCCAACGACCGGCTTCTTCTTGGGGTTGAAGGGGACCATGAGTGAATACGAGTTGATCACAATGCACAACCGCCTGGAAAGAGGCAAACTTCACAAGGCCCAACGGTGCGAGTTGATCCTCACCGTGCCATGCGGGTACCTCAAGCTGCCCACTGGCGAGGTTGTTCTCGATCCCGACGAACAGGCAAGATCGACCGTTCGCTTGGTTTTCGACAAGTTCGATGAGCTGGGTTCGTTCGGGCGGCTCTACCGCTATCTGGTACGGAACAAGATCCGCCTGGGAATGCGCGTGCAGCACAGCGCGCGGCGAGGCCAACTGGAATGGCGGCCGCCCACGCTGGGAACGCTGGCTCGAATGCTCCACCACCCGATCTATGCCGGAGCCTATTCCTACGGGCGTCGCCGCGTCGATCACAAACGAGCGGCTTCAAATGGAAGCAAGGTCAAGATTCGTGAGGTGCCGATGTCGGAATGGAGGGTCCTTCAAACAGATCAGCTTCCAGCTTATATCACATGGGATCATTACCTGGCCAACCAAGAGCGACTGCGACAGAATCGCTTCCAGCCCGGCTCGGTCGGGGCACCTCGTGAAGGAAAGGCGCTGCTGACAGGCATTTTGGTTTGCGGTTCCTGTGGTCGGCGCATGCACGCGTCCTATCGAAGTAAGTCGACAGCGTACTACGACTGTATGCGGAGGAAGCTCGAGATCGCCGATTGCCGCGGACTAGCATCGGCGGCCATTGATGACCTGGTGACAAAACAGGTCCTTCTCGCCTTGGAGCCGGCAGCCCTGGAGTTGAGCCTGAAGGCGATCGAGGATGTTCAACGGGAACGCCAACGCCTCAACCGACACTGGGAACAGCGACTCGAGCGTGCCTCCTATGACGTCCAGCGTGCCGAACGCCAGTACCAAGCCGTCGAGCCTGAAAATCGCCTGGTCGCGCGGAGCTTGGAGCAGCAGTGGGAGGCGGCACTGCGTGCACAACGCGATTTGAGAGAAGAATATGATCGATTCTTAAATGAACAAGCACCTCGGCTCACAGAGGAGGAACGCAGCCGGATCCTGGCGGTCTCCGCCGACATTCCGGCACTCTGGCACGCTTCCGAGACAACCGCGAGGGATCGCAAGGAGATCATACGGCTTCTCACCGAGCGCATTGTGGTCAATGTTCGCGCCAATACCGAACGCGCTGAAGTTACGATCACGTGGCGAGGTGGCCAGACCACGCGTCATGAGATCGTCAGGCCGGTTTCACGGTACGAGTCTCTTGGGGAATACGATCGAATGATGGATCGGATCGTCCAGTTGCGTCGGGATGGCCTGACGATCAAGGAGTTGGCGATCCAGCTCACTCGCGAGGGATACCGCACGCCCAGAACTCAGAAGGGCTATACGTCAACTTCGGTGCGTCAGCTCTTATCCCGCCGCGGACTAACCGGGGGCGCGATCGGCCGAGAACAGATCGAGAGCGGCGAATGGTGGTTGCCTGACCTCGCTGAAGAGCTCGGGACTTCATACGATCGGCTTCGTGAGTGGGCACTCCGCGGAGAAGTTCGTGCTCGACGAGTCCAGCCGGGAGGCCCGTGGATAATTTGGGCCGACGGCAAAGAGCGACGACGATTGCGAAAGCTCATTGCAAACCCGGAATGACCCAACACATTCCTGAAAACCAACGTGATCATGTAGTTCTTAATTATAAACTAGACGCGCCCCCGACCGCCCATCGCGGCCGGGGCCTTGTGACAATGGAGGTATTATGCCGCGCAGATCCGGTTTGAAGAGGGCGGAGGCGGCTGGGAAACCGGCCCCTCCGCTACTCGACTGTTTCATCCGTGGCTCAAGAATCTTCAACATTCAAGGCCACAACGTCGTTTATCATGATCGTGAGAGATGACGAGGCCAATTATTCAAAATTCTCATCATCCGTGACCGGCCTGTTCGACGAGATGATCGTCGTAAACACGGAGAAACCGCCCTGCCGGCGTGATCGCGAGGCCGCATGATTCCCTGTGAGGAGCGGCCACTGACCAGTCATCTCGGCCCGGCCTTCCCAGAATCCGCGGTTTTGAGCCAGACTGGTTGCGTGAATGCCCCGTTGGAGGCGATATCCCAGGCTTCGAGTCGAACCCAGGTTTTTCCGGTCAGGTCCGCCTCAAGCCTCAGTTCCCTCGCTCCAAACGGCTCGGTATCCGAGAGATCGATCCGCTGGCGATCAACGCTCAAACCGTTTCCCGAGATCAGCTCGACGAAGCGGAGCGGGAAGGTCCAGCGGAGCATTGCCCGCACCTCGGCGTGTTCGCCCCTGGGGGCCAGCGTGACTTGTCGATCCGCTGTTCTTGCCACTGACTGAGAATTCAGGGATCAAGATCTCGCCCGTGGTCACGAAGAAATGTCCGTTCCGGAGGCTCTCAAGCACGCTTGTCCAGCCTTCATCGAAGCGCGGGACCCGGTTCAGCCGCACGTAGTTGATATTCATGTGACCATAGAGCTCGTGCGTGTGATCGAGCTTGAACACGTCCACCTCGCCGAGCACATACTTGCGATCGCCCCAGTTCGCCATGTCATCGAACAGGTCGAGCACGCGGCGGCCGAGGCGGTCGAGCGACAGGTCGGCGGGCATCGCCTTCCACGCCGCACCCAGCCAGTGATCGGAGAGGAAGAAGTCTTCCTTTCGGTAAACGTCCGGCGTCCAGCTCGAGGCCTTGATCCGGGCGTGAGCCGTCCAGGCGAGCCCGTTCTCAACTTCAAGCAATTTGAGCATGTCGCCCCGGTTGCCCACGTGGTAGACCGGTCCGAAGTGTGAGTCCGCTTCCTGAAACGGCTGCCCGTCGCCTCGCGTCATCGTCCAGTAGACGGGTCTGGGAAAGAGGTAAAGCCAGTGGCCGCCGTCCCGTCCGGGCCGGGGCAATCCGAGGTAGACATTCGCCTCCTCACCTGGCATGAGAAGCAAGTCGCCGTCCGAAAGCCGGCGGCACTCCTCGAACATGGCTTGCAGCTCTGCCAGCCGCAGCCGGCCGGGATCTCGCGGATGGCCATCGCCGTGGAATTCCGCCAGATGGACCATGTTCACTCCCATGTTCTTGAACATCGCGACGAAGTCGGGTGTGGAACGAGTCGAGCCACGGGCCTTTTCCTCGAGAGCGGCCATTGTGATGGCCATGTGAAAATGGCTGGTGAATGTTTGATAGCCGTCGAGCTGGGGGAAGTGGTCTGCGATGGGTAAACCGAAGAGTTTCTTTCAGTGCCTCGGTCGCGTCCCCTGGCTTGATGAGAAAGAAGACCCCGAGACGCTGCGCGGTGCCGGGCGGAGCATTAAACCAGGGAACGTATGAGCCGCCCCCGCGCTCGGTCTGGCGAATGCCGAATCCGTACCGAGAATCGAGGCCGCGATGATTCCGCCCGTACCAGACGGTCTGCTGGTTGTCGGTCCGGTCGCGGGGAAAGAAGTACTGGTGCGGAGGAGGAAAACAGGCGATTGTTCCCCCTTTGGTCTCGGCCACGATCAGGCGATGGCGCACAGCCAGGTGACGATCTTCGGTCGTCCGTTCAGGCTCGGTCTGCCGTGTCTTACCCTCGGTGTCGAACCAGACCAGCTGATCGGCAATGGCTGATTCACTCGCCAGTCCCAGGTCGTAAAGATAAGCCCGCCGCTCCAGGTTGGTGCTGACTACGGCCTCCAACTGCACCAGCCCGGCACCCGGATAGACCGTGATCTGCCATTCGCCGGCAAAGGGCCCGATTGTAAGCCCGGCCAATATTACCGTCGCGCGGCGGCCATGGGACATAACGCGCGTCTGCTTCAGATCAAGATGTGAGCGGTAAGTCTTGAATGGACGGCTTGCCGGGGAATCGAAGAAGACATTGAACACGCTCATCTCCGGCGGCCGCCCGGCTGGAGCCCGGCGCTCACCCATGACAACGAAGGCCACCGGATCGACGCCCTGGAGCACCGGGCGGAACGCGCCGTCGCTCTTGTCCGCGACGGCAATGTTCTCAAAGAGCGGTTTGCCGTCGCGAAGGTCGAGAATGAGCTGGCAGGTCTCCTCGCCTCGCGCCGGCCACTCGACTGCGAGGTGATCATCGTACCGACGCACAGTCACTCCGCAATCCGCTCGATAGCCCGAGAGATCGACGTCGATCGCTCGGGCCGGGCAGCGTAAACCCAGACCCGCAAGCGCCAGCGGCACGATCAACGCGGCATGGCCGTGTGCTCGGTTCATCTGAGGGTATCCTTGGTGCCCAGGACGGGGGGAAGTTCGAAGCCCGTTCCCGTATCCTAGTACGTCCGGTTCTAGCAATGCAGTGCTTGGTCATGGAACCCTGCTTTTTCCCGATCAACGCAGCTTCGTTAGCGGGGCCGCCGCTGTTAAGTCTCTTGAGAGTCAGTTCATATAATTGTGGTTTTGGTGGCTAGCCTAGGTTGCGCGGTTAGTGGCGGATTTGGGTCCAAAATGCCGTCCGCGCGGCCTCATTTCCATGGTTTTTTGTAGTGAAAACGGCCACGGATCGTTGTAGTGAAGACCTACTTGAGACTTTAGACCTTGATTCCATGTCGACTCCCGAACATCCTGGTGCTCGGGAGGCCGGCATGTTCCTGCGCCGATACACTCGCAACAAGGACGGCAAGTCCCACACGTATTACGCCCTGGTCGAGAGCACGCGCACCGAGGCCGGGCCGCGGCAGCACATCGTCGCCTACCTCGGCGAACTGAACCACGACGAGCAGCATCGTTGGCAGCGCACCAGTGGTCATCTACAATCGCCAAGGCGATTCGCAGCAACTCCGCCTATTCCCCGATGACGATCAGGTCCCTATTCCAGATGATCCCGATGTCGTACGTGTCCGGCTGGGTTCGATCGGCTGGACCAACGGACGCCGATTCGGCGACGTTTGGCTGGGACTTCAGCTCTGGAAACTCCTCGGCCTCGACGAGATCGTCGAGCGTCACATCCCCCAGGGCAAAGAAACCGTGCGGCCTGCCGATGTCGTGGCCATCGAGGTGATCAATCGTCTTTGCGGCCCCTGCAGCGAGTTTGCCCTGGCCGAACACTGGTATGTCTCTACCGGCCTGGAAGACCTACTCGGCGTGCCAGACAGCGCCGTGACCAAGGACCGGCTATACCACACTCTCGATCGTTTGCTGGCCGCCCAGGAGGCGATCGAGCAGGACCTGAAGACCCGGCTCGGCACGCTCTTCCAGCTCGATTACGACCTCTTGCTTTATGACCTCACGAGCACCTACTTCGAGGGCCTGTCAGAGGAGAACGACTTGGCCCAGAGGGGCTATTCACGGGACCATCGCAGCGACTGCAAGCAAGTCGTCCTGGCCCTGGTCGTGACCCGAGACGGCTTTCCCCTCGCGCATCGCACGCTGGCGGGAAACACCCAGGACCTGCAGACGGTCGAGACCATAGTGACCGAGGTTGAGCAACGGTTCGGCAAGACCCAGCGGATCTGGGTGATGGACCGCGGTATGGTCAGCAAGGAATCATTGGCCTTCCTCAAGAAGTCCGGCCGAAAATATGTGCTCGCAGCTCGGCGTGGCGAGTTGACCAAGTTCCAGAGCCAATTGCAAAGCGGCGGCTGGCACCACCTGCCTGAGAATCCCGAGGTCACTGTCAAGCTGATCCGCCGGAAGCGAGAGCATTATCTCCTGGCTCGCAGTCGCCCGCGTCGTAAGAAGGAGCGTGCGATTCGTCGCCGCCAGCGTCGTGGCTTGGCTCGCGGTCTGCAACGCCTCCAGCAGCTCATCAGCACAGGGCGTCTGAAGAACCGCGACAAGATCCTGGAGCGTGTGGGACGGCTCACAGGCCGACATCCCAAGGCCCGCCCTTTTGTAACGATCACAGTCAGCAAGGCCAAGCGGGCCGAGCTGAGCTGGTCGTGGAACGTCGTGAAATTCAAAGCAGCGCTGGCTCGTGACGGGGCCTACTTGCTCCAGAGCAACCAACGAGGCTGGTCGGTGCAGGGATTCTGGGAGACGTACATGCAGTTGACGGTTGTGGAGCACGCGTTCCGGGTGCTCAAGAGCGAGCTGCTGTTACGCCCGGTGTGGCACCACTACAGCGGACGGACACAGGCGCACGTGCTGGTCTGTGTGCTGGCCTATGCGCTCTGGAAGACCCTGGATCACTTGTCCAAGCAGGCAGGACTCGAGACGGAGATTCGCAAGCCCGATCGCCGCCGGCCAAATGCCTCCCCCAAACCACGGCCAATGACGCCGGAGGTCATCCTCCGGCAGTTGGGAGATATTCAGATCGGCGACATCCTTCTGGAGACGACAGATGGCAGGACGCTGGCCCTGCGGCGGGTCGCCCGACCCAAGCCAGAGCAGGCAAGAATCCTGGCTGCCCTGAAGCTGAGCATCCCCGATCGGCTGAGCCCCGATCGGGAAATGTAGTGAAGACTCAGACCAGCCAGGTGGGGATTTCCCAGGGAAATCGGATTGTCCACCCCACCAGTCGCGCAACCTAGGCTAGTGCTTTGTCACAGCTTAATCTTAGTGTCGAGGCATTGAGCTTCCCGGTAGGGTCCGCTGTGCGGACCAATTCGGCTGGTCCGCACAGCGGACCCTACATCTGGAAGGCCTCAATGGATTGGTGAGGTTTTCCGCACCATCCGGGCGATAAACCGTGCCTCGGAATCATGGAGGTGCGGCCAGAGCTGAAGCGTGCCCACGGTGGTCGATTGCTCGAGGGGATGAGGGAAGGGATCGAGACGGAACTCGGGGTGAGAGCCGAGGAAGGCGGCGACCACATCGAGCGTCTCGACCACCGTGGCTGTCGCCACCGTGTAGACCAAGGTCCCGCCGGGCCGAACAGCCGCACTGGCAGAGTCGAGAAGCTGTTTCTGGTGCTCGACCAGGCGGGGGAGTTCCTCTTTCTGGACAATCCAGCGTAGCTCCGGGCTGGCGCGCCATTTTCCCACCGCCGAGCAGGGTGCATCGACGAGTACGCCGTCGAACGAGCCCGGCTTGCCTGGGTTACGGCGGCCGTCCCATAGTTTGGCGGCGATGTTGCGGTAGGGGAACCGCCGCAACCGGATCGCCGACTCGTGCCGGCGCTTATGGTGCTCGAACGTTGTGACCACCGTCCCCTTGTTCTCCATGAGCGCGCCCAAATGAAGCGCGTGTAGCCCAGCGCCACCTATGGCGTCCCACCAGCGTTCGCCCGGGTCCGGATCACAGACCTTGCCCAAGGCCTGAGAGGAAAGTTCCTCGCAGACGAGGGCGCCCTCGCGGCAGGATCTTAGAGTTGAGACATCGGTGTCCGGATCAAGCCTGGCCGCGGTGGGGATATGGCGGTGTATCCAGGGCTTCAGACCGGCCGCGCGAAGTTCGTTCCAGATCTCCTTCTCCGGGGCGCCACGAACGCCGACCCAGAGTGGCAACCGGGTTTGCAAGGCATGCAAAAAGGCGAGCCGGCGTGCCTTGGGGGGCGTTTCGCCTGGGGGCACGGGAAGCTGGTCGCGGAGCCAGCCGGGAAAGAGCAGCCAGGGGTCGGCCGTCACCGGCCGGCCGCCCACCCACCTCTTGAGTCCCTCGGCCCGAGCTGTCCAGCCGGGAGCATCACCAACGGCCATCAAGCGATCGAAGGGCCGTCCGACCCTGCCGGCCCAAGCTTTGCAGATTCCGTCGACTTCTTTGGAATCGAGCAAGGCGGCAAGCATAAGTTGATCCTCCACCTGCGTCAGGTGAAGGGGCTCGATCCATCCCCACCAGCGGCAGAGGGCGGCCATTGAGCGGAACACAAGCTGGCGATCGATCCTGCGCACGTCCGTGTGGGAACGCAACGCCTTGGCCACGGCTGTCTCAAGCCTCGTACCAGAGTCGAACACCGCGCAGGACGCCGGCGGCGACAGATGTCGTCAGGTTTGCCACAGCCGGCAGCGACGTCACCTGGATTGGACCGTGCCGAGCGGTGCCGACTGGCCTGGCGCCGGGGCCGTTTACCCTGGCGCCAGACCGAGCGGCGCGGCGGCCGCCCCGCTCGGTTGGTGCGGAGCCGAGCTTGCCGTGGAATACTCGTTCGCTCGAGCCGGATGGCCGCGTCTTGGGCGGCTTTTCCTCCCCGGAATCATCAGGGCGTCGAAAGTCTTTTCGAACCATCCGGGGCAAACCTCAAGTTGGGAAAACCTCGTAGTTCCTCTGCGCGGGGCAAGACTTTGGCACTCAGAGGGGTCGGCGACGGGCTGTCTTGCGATGGGGCCAATTTCCGCTATCAAGGCATCTCAGTCAGAGCCGATCAGATCGTGCCGACCCGCGGCAAGCAGGGCCTCGCGGTCTTCAAAGAAGTTCTCCCGCTTGAGGAATTGCAGGAGTACCCGCTGCACCTTACGGTCTCTTAGAAAGGGCGCGGCAAAGTGGTCTATCTGGAGAGATTGCCGGCGATTAGGCTAGCTAGAGCTATGGATCTCGTCTTCAATTCGGAGCCTCGGCATGGACGCCACGCCACGCAAGCCCTATCCCAGCGATCTGACGGATGCCCAGTGGGCTCTCTTGGAACCGATGTTGCCTCCTCCGATCCCGGCGGGGGCCCCGCGCAAGACTGATTTCCGGGACGTCCTCGACGCGATCTTCTATCTCCTGACGACGGGGTGTGCATGGTCCGCCTTGCCTCATGACTTCCCTCCCGAGGGCACTGTCCGCTACTACTTCCATAGGTGGCGTCGCAGCGGATTGTGGGAGCACATTCACGGCACGCTCCGCAGCTTGGTTCGGCAACAAGCGGGAAAGGAACCGCAGCCCAGTGCCGGCAGCATCGATAGTCAGACGGTCAAGGCAACCCGTACCAGCGGAGCAAGGGGGTACGACGCGGGGAAAAAAAATCAACGGGATCAAACGGCACTTGTTGGTTGACACGATCGGCTTGATCTGGGTGGTGGTGGTCCATTCGGCCAGTATCCAGGACCGTGATGGGGCCAAACTGGTATTCACGAAGGCCAAGATCAACGCCGACTGGACGCGAATGCAACGGGTATGGGCCGACGGAGGCTATGCGGGGAAACTGATCGCATGGGTCTCTGCCTTTTGTCAGTGGGTCCTGGAGATCGTCAAACGAAACGATGACGTAAAAGGATTCAAACTCTTGCCGAAACGCTGGGTCGTGGAACGGACGTTTTCGTGGCTGTCGAACTATCGCCGCCTGAGTAAGCATTACGAGTTCTGGAACGAGACCAGGGAGGCGATGATCCATGTGGCGATGGTCCACCTGATGGTGCGTCGCCTTGCAAAGAAAAACACCAAACCGGCAATCCCCTAGATTGCCGCGCTTGCTTAGGTGGTGCGCAACGTACACTTCTTTCCCGGTGAACTGGTCGGGCCCGGTGTAGTCGATGCACTTGGCGATGTCGTCGGCCATGCGCATAAGGATAAGGATATCCGGAGATTGCATCACGAGGAAGAGGGATGGCAGCCGCAGACGGCTTCAGGAGTCCGCGTGACCAGCTGGGCGGCGATGTCGAAGACAGTGCTTGAAACGGCGCTCCCGAAGTGCGATGCTAGAATTCAGGCAGTCGCACGGAGGCCGCCCGTGGTTATCCCCTTCTACCTCGACCCCGATACCGGCCTGCCCCACATCTATGGGCATGGGGTCACGGAAGAAGAAGTCGAGCAGGTCTTGCGGGCCTCGGGCGGCGACATCCAGGGCAGTCGGGGATCGCGGATGAAGCTCGGCCGGACCTCGGCCGGGCGTTATCTCCAGGTCATCTACTCGCCGGACGAAGAACCGGAGAGCGTCTTCGTGATCACCGCCTACGAGCTAACCGGCAAGGCCAAGAGGGCGTATCGCCGGCGACGACGGAGTAAACCGCGATGAGCGATCAAATATTTCCGCCCGGCTGGGACGAGGCACGGATTCGCGAGGTGATCGAGCACTACGACTCGCAGGACGAGGACGAGCGGGCCGCCGAGATCGAGGCGGCCTGGGAGGCGGAGGGGATGACGCTGATGTCGGTGCCTACGGAACTGGTCCCGGAGATCCGCGCGCTGCTCGCCCGCAAGCAGACCGCCTGACCCGGCACTGCAGCGGACCCGGCCACGCGGGCGGTTCCTGGTCATGCGAGTTCGGACATTGTGGCCGGTGCGGTGAGCTTTCAGGGAGGAGCCGCCCAACGGCGATTAGACGAACCGGGCCAACCGAAATAACGCAACCGGCACCGTGATAGATGGACTGACAAGCCGAAATAATGTGACTGGCGCCGTGATAGACAAACCGGCACCGGTCGATCTAATCACCAGTTAGGCGGCTCGGCGGGCTCACAATGCGGCGTTGCCTGGCAGTACTGATTCTCGGGTTCGGTCTTTGCTCACTTACCGGCTGTAACGAGGCCAGTGGTGGCACCGGCGGCGGTGGCTGCTCCAAATCAGGAGGCGGTGGGCGCTCCCAGTCATATAATTGTGGTACGGGGAGGTACAATTCAGTGATCCTCACTCTCGCTTTGGCCTCTGCCGCTGCCCTAACGTACGGATCGAGCCCGAGGCGTTTGACAGAGCGGTCAACTACCGCCTCCTTTCCGTTGGCGCTCTTGTCCTGACGACGTGCTGTCTTCCGCCCCGGTCGGTAGCCCGGATTCGGCAAGCCGCGCTCGCCGACCGGCTCGCCCTTCGCTCGGTTGGCGATTGAATGGTAATGGTCGCCTTCGGCTGTCCCATTCGCCTGTCGCCTCCGCGCCTCGATCGCCTTACGCGGCGGATGAGCCGGGATCAGGCAGTCGCACCCGTTGCCGATGAGGTCTCCCCGCCCCGCCTTGAGCAGAGCCTCCCTGACCATGAAGTAGTTCTCCGGCTTGAAGAACTGCATCAACGCCCGCTGCATCTTCCTGTCCCGCAAACCTTTTGCGACGTAGACCTCTTCCCCCGTGAAGGGGTCGATACCCGTGTAGTAAAGTGCTGTGGCGATGTCAAACGGGGCGGGAATAAAGTCTTGGACCTGATCGGGTCGATAACCGTTCCGTTTCAAGAAGACCGCCAGGTCGATCATCGCGCTTAAGTCGCTGCCGGGATGCGAGGCGATGTAATAGGGGACGAGGTATTGCTTCTTCCCCGCCTTCTGGCTGGCCTTCTGAAACGCCTCGGCAAACCCCTGGTAATCATCGGAGTCGGGCTTCTTCATAACCCGAAGTACGTTGGCGTCGGTGTGCTCAGGCGCGACCTTGAGATGCCCGCCGACATGGTGCTTGGCAAGCTCGTCCATGTACTCTGGCGATTTCTGAGCCAGGTCCATGCGAATGCCGGAGGCCACGAGCACCTTGTCGATTCCGGGAACCTCGCGGCTCTGCCGCATCAGCTCAACGAGCGGCCCGTGGTCGGTTCCCAGCAGCTTGCAGATCGTGGGATGGACGCATGACAGCCGCTTGCACTTGGCCTCCACCTCGGGCCGCGTGCACCGCATCTCGTACATGTTTGCGGTCGGCCCGCCCAGATCCGAGACCACCCCCGAGAAGTCCGCGTCGGCAGCCATCGACCGCAGTTCGGCCAGGACCGACTCTTGTGACCGCGACTGGATGATCCTACCTTGGTGGGCCGTGATCGAGCAGAAGGTGCAGCCGCCGAAACAGCCGCGCATGATGGTCACCGAGTCCTTCACGACCTCGTATGCCGGGATGTTTCGCCCCCGGTACATCGCGTGCGGCCGACGCGTGTACGGCAGGCCGTAGACCCGGTCCATGTCTTCCTGGCTGATCGGCAGGGGAGGCGGATTGCAAACGACCGCCTGGCGATCATGGAACTGGACCAGCGTCTTCGCGTTCAGCGGGTTGGTCTCCTGGTGGATCTGCTTGGTAGCCTGCGCGAACTTCCGCTTGTCGGCCTTGACCTCCTCGAACGAGGGCAGCACGAGCGCGTCGGCCGGCGGCGTCTCGCTGGCCCCCAGGGCGAAGGCCACTCCGCGCATGGTGCGCAGGTCCTTCACCGTTTCACCGGCCGCGAGCCGGCGGGCGATCTCGACGATCTGCTGCTCACCCATGCCGAAGACGACGAGGTCGGCCTTGGCGTCGAGCACGATCGACCGTCGGACCGTGTCGCTCCAGTAATCGTAGTGAGCCAGCCGCCGCAGCGATGCCTCGACTCCGCCGGCGATGACCGGCACCCCGGGAAAGGCCTCGCGGGCACGCTGACAATAAGGCAAAGTCGCCCGGTCGGGACGCAGGCCGATCCGCCCGCCGGGACTGTAGGCATCGTCGTTGCGCACCTTCTTGTTGGCCGTGTAATGGTTGATCATGCTGTCCATGTTGCCGGCACTGATACCGAAGAACAGCCGCGGCCGGCCGAACTGGCGCCATGGCTCGCGCATGCGCCAGTCAGGTTGGCTAAGAATGGCGACCCGGAAGCCCGACGCCTCGAGCACCCTACTCAGGATGCCCATGGCGAACGCCGGATGATCAACGTACGCGTCTCCCGTCACAAACACGACGTCCACATCGCTCCACCCCCGCGCCTCCATCTCCACGCGCGAAGCCGGCAGATGCGGCAGCGTCAGGGGCACGACCGACAGCACCGGAAGCTGCGTGGGCGCTGCGTTGGGGTCGTTGCGCCGTGCAGAGCAGGGGAGTGGAGCAACCGTGTCGAGAGCCATTGAGTCCAATCAACCACGATGAAAAGGCAGATCCAGGCAAAGTTTACGGCAATGTTATTATTGCCCCGGAGTAACCGTGACACAAGGCCGGGAAGAATGGACCGAGATCGACTTCGCCCGTTGACCAAGCCATTGCCGTCTTGCCGCGACACAGGGAATCGCCCGGCGCAGCTCCTTCGCCGCTGTACGTTTAACGTGCGAACCACCGTTGAGCCAGCCGGGGAGTCATGGCCAGCATCGTCATTTGAACGCAGATTCGCGGATCGGTACCAAGTGTCCTGAGCACCATCGCCGACGAGAGGGACCAGGCACGTGCGAGGCAGGTTCGGGCCAGATTAGCCTGCCCATTCCGAAGCGCTCATGAGCTCGGTTCAGGAAGGCCCGGCTCAACCTCCGATTTGCCAGATTACGGCTGCTCGCTGCCGCAGGATAGTCGTGATTCTCTTGCTGGAAGATCGAGGTCAGAAGTCGAGCGGTTTCGTCCAAATCGTCGGTGCCCGTCTTGAAGCGGTGGGTCTCGCTGGCCGCGTGCCAGCGAACCAGGACGGTGGCTTCATGAAGCTGCCACGAAACGGCATACTTGCGCAAGCCGGTACCAGAATTCCCAATCGACCACATAGCGATAGGAGGGATCAAACCCGCCGACATCAGCATGCGCGGCACGGTTTGTGACCACCGCCGAACAACGGAGCGGATTCTCATGCCTGAGAAACGTGGCAAAATCCCCGGGCGGAAAGCCCAGGTACTCCAGTGAGGGGGGCAGAACGCCAGTCACGAATTTGCCGCCGGGGTCGACGACCGAATCGGGAACCGGGCTGGAATGATCGTCAATCACCTGTACGGGACCAGCGAGCAGGCCGATCTGAGGTGCGGCTCGCTCGGCAAGTTCGAGCCCCTTGATGACTGTCGCAAGGTGTCCGGGCAGCATGACGTCGTCTTGGTGGAAGATGCTCACCCACGGCGTCCGGCTCAGGGTCATGCACTGGTTCCAGTTGCCGGCCAGGCCGAGGCGATGTTCGTTCACAACCAGACGCGCACGGTCCTTCGCCAGGGAGCGAACCAGCGGCACGGTTTCGTCGTCCGAACGATCGTCGCAAACCAGAAGGTCGAACGGGCTACAGTTCTGGTGCAGAATAGACTGAAGTGTCTCGGCCAGATGAACCCAGCCGTTGCAAGTAGGGATGGCAACCGTGAGCAGGGGGGCGAAGCTCGCCAAGGGTCGAACGGCCTCGGTTCAAGCAGGAATTTGACCGGCGAGTTGCCGCAGAGTTTCCCAACTGAAAAGCCCTGACGAGTGGCCGTCGCTCCAGGCGAGCTGAACGGCGTAGGTGCCGATGGGTTCCATGCCCTCGAGCCTGAGATCCGATCGGATCGATTCAGCCCGCAGGATCCGCTCGCCGGTCCACTCGTCGCGGCAGGTTGCGCAAGGGCATTCGGAGCGAAGAAACACGTAGGGAAAACGGTCGACCTGAGCGTCGGGCCAGGTCACTTCCAGAACCTGTTCGATCTGGATGGCTCGGATGTTGCTGGGAGGATCGGTCATGTGAGCGTCTCGGAAAGCGGAGATGCTGGGGAGAAACGACCCATGATGATCGAGAATAACAAAGACGAAGGCACCGTTGATAGATCCGCAGGTCACTCGGCGAGAGAACCTCAACTACCAGGTCGGGCGGCGTGTCGAGATAGCGATCCGGCAGAGGCTCCTTGGGAACGCGGGCGAAACGATAAGAGAGAGCTGGCATTGCGGCTGATGGCAATCTGGCTGGCAAGGGCAGTTTGCGCAGCATGTATCTGAAATCGGCGCTGGGGAATAGAATAGAAATATGGCGTTCGAGGCTCACCCACGTTCGCGTAATGTCCTCCGATGGCTCAACTGACTCTCTTCGACTCCGAGGATCGTCCTGTCCAGGCCAGGCGGCTGGCCGAGAAACTGGGCGTTCTTGCCGACCGAAACATGTTTTTCGGCACATCTTCGTGGAAGTACGAGGGCTGGCTGGGGGAAATCTACAGCAAGGACCGCTACGTCGAGCGCGGCAAGTTCTCCCAGAAGAAGTTCGAGGCCGAATGCTTGCGAGAGTATGCCGAAACCTTTCCCGTGGCGGGCGGCGACTTCAGCTTCTACCAGTTCCCTTCTCCCTCGTACTGGAAGAGCCTCTTTGACCAGGCTCCGTCGACGCTTAAGTTCGGTCTCAAGGTTCCTGAAGAGATTACGGTGCCGAGGTGGCCCGGCCACGCTCGGTACGGCAAGCGCGCGGGCACAGCGAACCAGGGCTTCCTGGATAGCCGTCTTTTCCACGAACTATTCACGTGGCCGCTGGAACGCTATCGCGACCGGGTCGCGGTCTTGATCTTCGAGTTCGGCACGTTCGCCAAATCCACCTTCCCCAGGATGGCCGACTTCCTGGCGCGACTCGATCCGTTCCTGGGCTCAGTGTCTCGGCACTTTCGCTACTCGGTGGAGATGCGCAACGCGGAATACCTCGGACCGGATTATTTCTCGTTGCTCCAGTCGCACAACGCGGCGCACGTTTTCAACGCGTGGACGCGCATGCCAGAACTGCTCGACCAGATCGACATGCCGGGATCCTTTACGGCCGATTTTACGGTCGTCCGCGCGCTCCTGAAGAAGGGGCGCTCCTACGAGCAAGCGGTCAAAGCGTTCGAGCCCTACAAGCAAGTCCAGGAGCCGAACCCCGGCGCCCGCGAGGCCCTGCGCCGGATTGCCGAGCGAGCCTGGAAGACCTGCCAGCCGGCCTACGTCTTCGTGAACAACCGGCTGGAAGGCAACGCGCCGGAAACGATCGAAGCAGTGGCGGACGCGATTGGCGGTTACAATTAACGGGGGAGATCCGCGACAGGAGGAACCGCGAACTTGTTGCAGTGGTCGAGCTGCTGAGCCCGGTCAACAAGAAGTCCGGTCCAAACCGTGCGCAGTATCTGAACAAGCGATCCGAGATCCTGGCCTCTCCGGCTCACCTGGTCGAGATCGACTTGCTGCGCTGCGGATTCGCGATGCCCGATCATGAGCGCCCGGCCAGCACTTACGGTGTGATGGTTAGTCGTGCCGAGGATCGCCCGGCAGCCGACTTCTGGCCGATCGAGCTGCGACGGCCCCTGCCTATAATTCCGGTGCCACTACGGCAAGCCAATTCGTATGCCCGCCTCGAGCTCCAGGAGTTACTGCACCACGTCTACGACTGGGGAACCTACGTCGAAGAGATATACGAACAAGAAGCCGAGCCCCCGCTCGATCCAGCGGATCTCGACTGGGCGGAGCAGTTATTGGGCCACTCAAGACTCTAGTCCGCGTGCTCATCGCGCAGACGTAGGGTCCGCTGTGCGGACCCTACAAGGAACTCCGGCGGATCAGCCGAAAAGGCCCGTGATCGGCTGGCCCGCCGCGATTGGCAGGGGCCGATTCAGGCTGTCGCGCACCTCGGTGGCGGGGTCGATGCCTAGAGCCCAGAACATCGTGGCGGCGATGTCGTCGGGACTGACAGGGTCGGTCGCGGGGTAAGCGCCGATGCGGTCGCTGGAGCCGAAGACCGCACCCGGAATTGTGCCGCCGCCGGCGAAGAGTACGGTGTAGCAGAGGGGCCAGTGATCGCGGCCGTCCGGACCGAATTGCTTGGTGTTCATGACCCGGGGCGTCCGGCCAAATTCGCCCATCCAGACAACCAGGGTCTCCTCAAGCAACCCTCGCGCGGCAAGGTCGCGAATCAAAGTCGGCACGGTCTGATCAGTGATCGGCAAGAGCCGTCCCTTGAGCTGGTTGAAGTTATCGCCGTGAGTGTCCCAGCCGCCGCTGCCACGGCCGCCTATGGAGGCGGAATAATAGACCGAAACGAAGCGCACCCCGGCCTCGACCAGTCGGCGGGCCAGCAGGCAGCTCTGACCGTATGTCGTTCGACCGTAGTCATCACGTAGCCGATCGGGCTCGAGCGACAGGTCGAACGCCTGCTTGACTCGGGGAGCGGCCAGCATCGTGAGGGCCCGCGTGTAAAACGTGTCAATCCCCTGGGCCGTTGCCGACCAGCTCAAAAGATTCGATTGCGCGTCGATCAGCTTTTGCAGGCTGCGGCGGTCGTCGAGCCGGTTGAGTGGCAAACGGTTTGGCAAGCTCAGCTCGGGAAGTCGAAAACCCGGACGGTTGGGATCCTGACCGATGAAGAAGGGATCAAATTTTTTGCCCAGGAAGCTGGCGTGCTGCCCGGGCGTGACGCTACCGTCGCGGAGCACGTGGGGAAAGGCGACAAAGCTTGGAATCGCTGGATCTTCGGCCGGGTTCAACAGTGCGACCGTGCTGCCGTAGGCCGGGTAAAGCTCCTGGGTATCGCGAAGCCGGATGTCATCCAGCGGTGGCGCGTGCCCGGTCAGGCTGTAATAGGTGGCCGAGTTGTGGTTGCGCATCGTGTGATGCACTGAACGCACCTGGGCAAACCGGTCCAGGACCGTTGAGAACCGAGGCAGGTGCTCGGTGATGGACAGGCCAGGCTGCCCGGTGGAAATCGGCTTGAACTCGCCACGGATGCCGTCGGGGGCATCGGGCTTCATGTCGAAGGTGTCGATATGCGAAGGGCCGCCAAACTGGTGCAGCAAGATGAGATGCCGCGCCTGCGCCCGTGCCCGCAAGCCAGACTTCTCCGCGGCACCAAGCCAGGTTGCCAGATTCAATCCGACGATTCCCGCGGTTCCGGCCCGCACCAGAGCCCGCCGCGAGACGCGCTGGGTGGCTTGATAATCAGGGCATGCCAGGCTCATGTCTTCGCCCTTCTCAGTGTCGCAAGAGGAATTCCTTGCTATTGAGAATTGCCCACGCCACGTCTTGCCAAGCCTCGCGCGGTACGGACGCACCGCTTACGCGAGCCAGAATCGACGCGCGCTCCGACGACGTGGGCTCTCGGCAAAGCGCGGCAAGGTAAAGCTCGTCGAGAATCTCCTCGGCAGTTGCATGCTTTCCCAGCAGCCGGCCAATGCGGTTGTCCGGCTCTTCCAGCTTGCTCAGTACCGACTGTCCGTTGATCATCTGGAAGGCCTGGGCCAGGGTTGTCGTCTCTGCTCGTTCACATTCGCAGGTGAGCAGCCGCTCCGGTTTGCCGAAGATCTTGAGGAACCCGACCTCGGCGGCGACCCCGGGTAACTGGGTGGCACGCAGTCGGCGAGGAGCGCCTGAGAACCGGCCGGGGACGTCCATGACCTGGCTGATCGCGTCGAGCAGAACCTCAGCCGGCAGCAACCGCACCGAAGCCCGTGCGAAGTTGGCCTCGTCGCCGGCATTGGTCGAGTTCGGGGCCGCGTCGAGCTGGTAAGTACGGGACTTCATGATCCACGCCACCAGGGGTTTGAGCCTCATCCCGCTCTTCTCCAGGTAATCAGTCAGGGCCTCAAGCAAAGCAGGATTGGATGGCGGATTCGACTCACGGAAATCATCGACGGGCTCGACGATACCCCGACCCATCAGATGAAACCAAGTGCGGTTGGCCAGGTTCTTGGCGAACTGGCGATTGTTCCGGGTCAGCCATCCGGCCAGAAGATCAAGTGCGGTCGACCGGCCGTCGGTCTGGAACGGGGCGCCGTGCAGAGGCGTGGGTTGCAGGAAGACTCGGGTGCGGGGCTGAGCAAAGCCTGGAGTGCCTGTCAGATAAATGACCTCGTCGCCATTGATCTCGTGCTTATCAAGCTTATCGCGTCGATTGTTGTTGATCTGCTTCCGCTTGATGGTCGAGAAGCAGGCGGCCAATCCGTAATAATCGTCCTGGGTCCAGTCGTCAAACGGGTGGTTATGACAGCGGGCACACTGAATGCGGATGCCGAGAAACACCTGAGCGAAGGCCTCGGCCGCGGTCGTCGGGTCGCGATTGGTCCGGTAGAAGCTGGATGGCGGGTTGGTCCAGGTGGAGCCGCGGGCTGCGACGATCTGCCGGGCCATTTCATCGAGTGGCACATCGGCGGCGAACTGATCGCGGAGCCAGCGCTGGAATACCCAGACGCCTTTGGATCCCATCGTTTTTTCTTCATTGCGTAGCAAGTCGGCCCACTTGAGGGCCCAGAAATCCGCGAACTCGGGGCGTTCGAGCAGGCCGTCGATCAGCTTCGCACGTTTCTTGATGTCGCGATCGGCCAGGAAAGCTCGGGCCTCGTCGGCCTCTGGTAGCCGGCCAAGGGCATCGAGAAAGGCGCGGCGCAGGAAGACCTGGTCCGTCGCCGGCTGCGAAGGATTGATCTTGAGCATTCGCAGCTTCTCGAAGACATGATCATCGATCGCGTTGATCGGCGCCGGCCCGCTCCAAACAAAGCCAGGCCGGTCTGGCAAGAAAGCGATCCTGCTGACTCCCCGGCCTCTCTGGTAGCGGACGGTCACCGCCAGCTCACACGGTTTGCGGGCCTGAACGAGTCCCGCCGTCGAGACCTCGGCCAGGGTCGGATCGCTGAGGTCGAAGCAGGCCTGGCGGGTCACGTCGCGTGTCGAGCCGTCGGCAAACTCCGCCGTCACGCGAAGTTGCTCGGTTCGCGTCGCCGACGTGTTAATCCGCTCGGTCGGAATGACATTGAGCTTGCTCAGACGCGGGGCCGCGGCCACGTCGTCGTTCGCGCCGGCTTCAATCCAATCGCACAGTGCTCTGGCTTGCTCTGAATTCGCCGGAAACCGGATTCCCCCCTCGTGGGGCAACCGCCCCGTGGGCTTGAGCAGCGCCAGGCTCCGATCGGGCGCGGCGGTACTGACGCGGCGGCCGAGCATATCGCGAGTCAACGATCGAAAATCGAATTCCGGATCGTCGCCGCGGAGGCTGAGGCGAAACCCTCCCTTGCCCGACGCGTTGCCGTGGCAGGCGCCCATGTTGCACCCCGCCTTGGAGAGCAGTGGGGCGATGTCATTGCGGTAGCTGACTGGCCGCTTTTGCTGGGCCTCCTCGACGGCCTGGACTCTCCCCTCGGGCAAAGCCGTGGCGGCGAGGCCAGCACCAGCATGGGCAGAACATCTCGGTGAGATCCGCGCCGGAAGACACCCAAGAGCAGTACGCCTAACCGGTGCGCCACGGTCTAACTCCTCCGCATGCTTGACGGAGGCTATCATCTGGAGGCAACGATGGCGGTCGCAGATCGAACCGCGTGATGTATGACGTTTGTTAAACTTAGCCCGCCCGGATCTCCGACGTCAAGGCCCTCGATCGGCGCAAACAAGGCCTTTCATTCTCCTATCGAGGTTGCGGGGATGTTCCACCGACGTCTCGTTTGTCCCAAAGTCATCCACTTCGCCACGATCGTCGACGAGGCGGTGCCGGCCGTGACCGTCGCGCCGTGATCACTCACGGTGCCCCGGCCGAGTGTCGGTGTGGGATCGCTGGTCCGCCACCGGGAGCTTCTGATCGGACCGCAGGTGCTTCGCGGTCGCGGGCCGGCCGATCGAGAGCGGACCCCGGTTTGTACTGATGCTCGACCGGTGCACCTTGTGGCCCGATGAGGAGGTGACTGCACCGACACTTGTGTTCAGGATAGAAGCGGCGTAGGAGCCAGCCTGGATCGAGGCGGTGCCGCCGCCGATTGATGCACTGCCGTTTACTGGAATGGCGCCGATGATGACGTTCGTGCCGTCGCCGATCGTCGAGGCACGTGAGCCGTGTCCTTGCCGCCCAGGTAATCCACCGTGCCATTATAGACGGCCTCGATGGTGTACGTGTCAACCGCTGTGTTGGCGGGGATCTTGTAGTTGACGCTGACGTGCGCCGCCCGCGACGTTGCCCGTGGTGGCTTTGCCTATGACCGTCGTGTTGTTCAGGACCGTGAAAGTGACGATGCCCTCGCCCACCGTGCCGGCCGGGCTGGTGACCGTGGCGGTGAGCGGCACCAAATGGTCGGTGGTGCTGAATGTGGTCGTGAAGTCGGCGGCGGTGGTGGTGGTGGCCGCCGGGTTGACCGTCAGGGTGTGCATGCTGTCACTCGATGTGCTGAAGTCCGGCCCGCCGTCGTAAACGGCCTTGATTGTGTACGTGCCCCCCGAGAGGCCGTGGGGCAACGTGTAGGTGGAGTGCTGGCGACGCCGTGCTGGTGACCTTGACGCTCATGGCCGGACCGACCGGCGTCGAGCCGTTCGAGGACGGTGAACGTCACGGTACCCTCGTCGACCGTGCCGGCCGTACTGTTGACCGTGGCGGTGAGCGTCACCGTTGGGATGAGGCGCTATACGTGGTCGGCGTATCGATGGAAGAAGTCGTCGTGGCCGCCGCGGCGACCGTCAGGAAGAGCGGTATCGGTGGCGGACTCGAAGTCTGCCGTGCCGTTATAGACGGCCTGGATGGTATAGGTGCCGGCCCGCGTGCCTGCGGGCACCGTGTATTGTGTGCCGGCGCGCGCCATTCACGACCGGGACGGTGACAGACGAGTTGATCGGCGTCGAGCCCGCGAGGATCGTGAACGTTTCGTAGCCCTCACTGACGCCCCCGTGGGAGCGTTCGGACTGGTGACCCTGGCGCTCAGGTTGACCGTCTGCGCGGCCAGGTCGCTGAAGATATCGCTGGCGGGGGCGGCAGTTTTCGTCGTGGTCGCCGGGTTGATGGTCATAGTTTGGCTGGCGTCGATCGAGCCGAAGTAGTTCGCCGTGCCGCTGTAGATCGCCACGATGGTGATCCGTGCCGCCTTGGGTCCCGGCGGGGATGAGGATGGTCGTGCTGGCAACGCCGCTGGAGTTGACGTTGGGTGACTGGGTTCCCGATCATCGTCGTACCGTTCACCACGATGAAGGTCACGTTCCCGGTTGGGCTTACGTTCCCGCTCGTCACGCTGGCGGTGAGTGTCACCGACTGGGATGCGTTGCCGTTGTACGTCGCCGTCGTGCTGGAGGCCACGATCGTCGTGCCGCCCCGGCGGGTGGCGGCCGAGAGGGGCGGGTTGAAGGACACGGTCGGGCCGATTGCGTGATGATCGTGATCTTGGCCTGCGATCTGCGTCGTGTTCGTCGTGCCCCAGTTGTTGTTGGCCAGGTTGATGGTGGCGGTGGGGTCGCCCGCGGCGACGACTGTCGCCGTTGCTGAAGCTATCTCGGCGACACTGACGGTCGTACCGCTGTTGATCGTCGAACTGAGTTTTGAAGATATCTGCGGCGAGCTGGACGTTCGTGCCTGCGTTCAAGTTCAGATTGTCCCACGCGAAGGTGGTGTTGGTGGCTGTGATGCCGCCGCCGGAGAGGACCTGATGGAGGCGGTGCCGTCGCCGACACCCTTGACGAAGGCGGTCCCGCGTCGCTGAGCGAGCCCGAGACCGAGATCCCGCCCGAGACGCTGTTGTTGGTGTCCTGATCCCCACCGTGGCTGCACCGACCGTCATCGCCCCCCCGGCGTCCACCGAGATGGTCGCCCGGTTCTTGATCTGGACGCCCACGCCGTTCGCGACCGCCAGCATCGCCCCCGACTTCACCTCGTACGGGGCCCGAGAAGATATAGAGGAGCTGGGGCGTCGGCGAGGCCGTCAGGGCGTTGGTAAGCGTGACGGCCCCACTGGCGAGGCTGGCGGAGTTGATGTAGATGTCCTGGAAGACGAAGTTGCCGGCCAGCAGCGAGATGTCGGTGATGGGCACGGCGATGGGCAGGTTGAAGGAGTCGCCGGCCAGGTCGCCTTGTTCAGCAGACTGCCGCCAGCGAGGGTGAGACCGTCCCAGGAGAAGTTGGTGCCGGTGGCGACCAGGTGGCCGGCGGGGTTGACCAGGATCGAGCCGGTGACGCCGCCGCCGCCCTTGACGAAGGCGGTGCCGGTGGCGGTGAGCGCCGCCGGAGACCGCGATCCCTCCGGCGACGCTGTTGTTGGTGTCCTGGTACACCATCGAGGCGGCGCCGACGGTCATCGCCGCCCCGGCGTCGACCGAGATCGTCACTCCGTTGTTGATCTGGACGTTGACGTCGCTGAGACCGTCAGCGTCGCCCCCGACTTGATCTCGAAGGGGCCCGAGAAGATGTAGAGGAGCTGGGCGACGGCGAGGACGACAGGGCATCGGTCAGCGTGACGGCCCCACTGGCGAGGTTGGCGGAGTTGATGTAGATGTCCTGGAAGACGACGTTGCCGGCCAGCAGCGAGATGTCGGTGATGGGCACGGCGATGGGCAGGTTGAAGGAGTCGCCGGCCAGGTCGCCCTTGTTGAGCAGACTGCCACCAGCGAGGGTGAGACCGTCCCAGGAGAAGTTGGTGCCGGTGGCGACCAGGTGGCCGGCGGGGTTGACGCAGGATCGAGCCGGTGACGCCGCCGCCGCCCTTGACGAAGGCGGTGCCGGTGGCGGTGAGTGCACCGGAGACCGCGATCCCTCCGGCGACGCTGTTGTTGGTGTCCTGGTACACCATCGAGGCGGCGCCGACGGTCATCGCCGCCCCGGCGTCGACCGAGATCGTCACTCCGTTGTTGATCTGGACGTTGACGTCGCTGAGTACCTGTCAGCGTGGCCCCCGACTTGATCTCGAAGGGGCCCGAGAAGATGTAGAGGAGCTGGGGCGACGGCGAGGACGACAGGGCATTGGTCAGCGTGACGGCCCCACTGGCGAGGTTGGCGGAGTTGATGTAGATGTCCTGGAAGACGACGTTGCCGGCCAGCAGCGAGATGTCGGTGATGGGCACGGCGATGGGCAGGTTGAAGGAGTCGCCGGCCAGGTCGCCCTTGTTCAGCAGACTGCCGCCAGCGAGGGTGAGACCGTCCCAGGAGAAGTCGGTGCCGGTGGCGACCAGGTGGCCGGCGGATGACCAGGATCGAGCCGGTGACGCCGCCGCCGCCCTTGACGAAGGCGGTGCCGGTGGCGGTGAGCGCGCCGGAGACCGCGATCCCTCCGGCGACGCTGTTGTTGGTGTCCTGGTACACCATCGAGGCGGCGCCGACGGTCATCGCCGCCCCGGCGTCGACCGAGATCGTCACTCCGTTGTTGATCTGGACGTTGACGTCGCTGAGTACCGTCAGCGTCGCCCCCGACTTGATCTCGAAGGGGCCCGAGAAGATGTAGAGGAGCTGGGGCGACGGCGAGGACGACAGGGCATTGGTCAGCGTGACGGCCCCGCTGGCGAGGCTGGCGGAGTTGATGTAGATGTCCTGGAAGACGACGTTGCCGGCCAGCAGCGAGATGTCGGTGATGGGCACGGCGATGGGCAGGTTGAAGGAGTCGCCGGCCAGGTCGCCCTTGTTCAGCAGCTGCCGCCAGCGAGGGTGAGACCGTCCCAGGAGAAGTCGGTGCCGGTGGCGACCAGGTGGCCGGCGGGGTTGACCAGGATCGAGCCGGTGACGCCGCCGCCGCCCTTGACGAAGGCGGTGCCGGTGGCGGTCGGCGCCGCCGGAGACCGCGATCCCTCCGGCGACGCTGTTGTTGGTGTCCTGGTACACCATCGAGGCGGCCCCACGGTCATCGCCGCCCCGGCGTCGACCGAGATCGTCACTCCGTTATCATACAGGACGTTGGCGCTGTTGGCCACGGTCAGCGCCGCCCCCGATTTCACCTCGAAGGCGCCGCCTAATGTCAGGGAGCTGCCGTTGCTCATGGTCACGTTGCTGACAGAAGTGGCACTGCTGTTGCTGGTTGTAAGCTCGCCGGCGTCGGTCACGCTTCCCGTCCCGATCAAGGTCGTACCGCTGAGCGGAGGGTGCCAGTACTGCTCACTGTGAGGGGGCCGTTGAGCGTGGAGGTGGCGGCGCCGAGGGACAGCGTGCCGTTGCTGACGCTCACAGTGGTGGACGAGTTCGTCATCAGGTTGAGAGCAGCGTCGCTCGGGCCCGTGGTGACCGTCCCGGCGCTGCTCAGGTCGATCACGGCGGTGTCGGCGGTGCCGGGGACCTTGTCCCCCACCCAGTCGCTGGCCGTGTCCAGGCGGCCGCCCTTGGGGGCAGCCGTGGTGTTCCACATGATCGTGGACAGTACGACCCGATCCTCCAGGCCCTCGATCGAGGGCCTCCGGTTAAGAGATCGTCTTCGGTCCGCCAGGCTTCGGCTTCGCGAAGAAGCGAGATCGGTCACTCTGCGTCGTGGTGAAGAACTCACGGTGAATCACCTTTCGCTCTGAGAGAAACGAAACCAATGAACAGATCAGTCCTTTTGCGATAACCCTTGCCCCTCCGCGGCCGGGGCTCGAATCCTCGATCTGCTGATGCTGAGACCTAGAGGCGGCCCGTCTGCCCACCCAGATGCCATCGCCCGAGAGCGCGCACCTTCTTCGCTTGGGACCAATCGGGCCTTTCGACCCAATGAACCCATTCACTATCCGTTCGTGCCCTTGTTACCGACCCTGGTTTTCCCTTGGAGCATCGCGCTCTCGCCATCCCGATCAAACGATCTCGCCCCAACGGTCCCTCGCGGACCGCGAGCAAGGATGGATCGAAATTCTCACAGCCCTTATCATTCAAATCCGGTCAATACGTTTACCCCGCTTGAATGCCAGATTGCAAGAGAAAATCCGTGCAGGTTCAGATAAAAGGATCGTTAAGGAAGAAGCATCTTGGGCGAACCGCCGGATTCCCGAGCCGGAAACCTGACGTGAAGGCGGTATTTCTGGCCCGTCCTTAAGCAGAATTTGGCAAGCAGCCCGATTCGCCCACGCCCGTGGGCGGCCTGAAGGTGCTTCCTATCTTAATTACGATTACCCTCTACACGAGGAGATGGATTTCGACGGCGTCCCCGGCCGGACCCTGCGAGCGAGCCGACTGGAACGGTGCACGGATCTCATTGCGGAATCATGAGTTGCGAAACCCCTTGAGGAAAATCATCAGCATCGCTTCGGGGTTGTCAATGACGCCTTTTCATTGAGTCAGCGGATGTTCAGAGCCGTGTGCAGCTCACGAATCGCCTCGGCGACGGACGTCCGCGCGAAGCGGTGATGCTCGTACGTGTTGGTTCCGTTCCCAAGTGAGTTTTCCACGTGGTGCAAGTGTCTGATGGCCTGACTCAAGGCCTCGTCGGATTGGGCCTGAGTCATGGTTCCCGCGCTCGCGCCGACGTGCGGATTGAAATTGGACGCCGCACCTAGGTGGCGCAGAGCGGCCGAGATGTGTTCCATCGCCCGGACGCGATGCCCCTGGTAGTCCTCGTCGGCGCCTTGAACTCTCATGAGAGACGTCTTCAACATCGAAATGGTTGGCTGGTCCTCGGCCAGCGGGAGCTTGTTTTCGCGCCGCGGATTCTGCCTCTCCGGCCGCCTGGGCTGCTCGCGCTTCGATTCGCGAACGGCCGACTTCCCGACGTCTGTTGATTGTCCCTTCTTCTTGTCCCCGCCCGGCGACGTTTGGCGAGTTGCTGACTTCCCTGCTTCGCCTCGGTTGTCGTTCTTTTGATTCCCATGCGCTCCCCGACTGACCGGCCGTCGTTTGCCCGGCCTTGGTCGATGCGCCTTTCATCCCGTTCCCGCGCGAGGCCGATCGCGGCTGAACCTGACCCTGGAATTGCCGTTGAAGTCTCTCCGCCTCCTGTTGCTGTTGACGGTAGTACCACTGTTCCTGCTGCTGCTGTAGCTGGAGTTGCTGCTGTATGTGTGGGGGCAGGTGTTGCATCCCGCCGTTTCCTGGGTGCAGGCCCTGGGGCATTGCACTTGGTCCAGGGGCCAGTGCGCGGCGCTGGGCGCTGGGCCATCAAGGAAGGGGAGCAGACCGACAGGGTCAGAGACACAAGGATCTGCACGGTTGCGGCTGACAACTTCATCGCAAGCCTCCTCACTTGGACACGCAGGCCGATCTGGTGAGAGTTATCACGGGGGGGTGTGTTCAGGAGCTCGGCGAACATCAACGAGCGAATTGGTCCGATGACACGAGGCATACACCTAAACGCTTGATGTAAGCGGCTTCGGGGTCAAGGATCGCCTGTTGGTGACGTCCCTTTCCCCGCTCGTCGTCGGCAGGATCTCTCAGCGGGGCGAAGGATTCCATTGCGACCTCGCCACAACGACTCAGGGAAATTTCTTCGTAGGGTGGGTGCAACCCACCGGACACAAACCTATGTCTGTTGGTGGGTTGCACCCACCCTACCCAGGTCTGCCGGGCCCGCTTCGGAACGATACCGAATTATCAGAAACCCGTTTTCCATGAAGGGGTTTGGAAATCCCCTCAATAGCTCCGTCATCGAGCCCAGGGCATGCGGGCGAGATTCTCGCCATTTCATCGAGAATTCACAATCCGCATGCTTGGATGTCTGCATTATTTGGCGGGATTTGTTCCTGACATTGCGGAATCCAGATGGCGCCGGATCAGCTCGCGTAGCTGCTCGTTCTTTGATCTGTGCCCCTGGAAATTTTCATCCTTGCCCAGCGAGTGGGAGAGATTGACGAACATATTCGCGGCCTCATCGACGACGTCAAGGGCTTCCCTGGCGCGGCCTCGCTGATCGGCAACGGCCGCGATGTTGGTCAAGACCATGGCCACGCTCCATTGGTAGTCGATGTCGTTGGGGAACCGGCTGGCCAAGGTTCGGTAGTCCGCGAGAGCCTGGCGAAAGATGGGCTCGGCCGCGGCGGGGTCCTTGTCGGACTCCAGGGCTTCGGCCAGGTTGTTCCGGCACGTCGCCAGGGCATCGAGCTTCAGGAATTCGTCGGGGATCTGCTCGGCCGCGGCAACCGCTTCGCGAAGGAATTCGACGGCTGACTTGATCTTTCCGGTGTCGGCCAGGATCAGCCCGAGGTTGCTCATCGTTCGTGCCTGCCACTCGATATAGTGGGGCTCGGCGGGCGACTCCTTGCGAAGCCCATCCAGGATCGCGAGGGCCTCGCGGTAGCGGGCAATGGCACCATCCGGATTCTGCTGCATCGCGAAGTTGCCGAGGTTGACCGTCGCCAGCACAAGTTGGAAGCGGCTGTCTTGATTGTCGGGCCGCTCGGCGATGAGGGTCTGGTACAGACGCGACGGCCTCCTCCGTCTTCTTGAGCCCTTCTGCGTGTCGTCCGGCGGCGAAATCGACCACGCCGAGCTGCTTGCGGGCGTCGGCCAGCGCCCGGCGGGCTTCATAGGTGGGCGGCAGCCCCGACAACGTCGCCTCGGCGAGCCGCGCCGAGGCGGCCGCCTGGGGCATCTCGCCGAGCAGGTACTGCACAAAAGTCTGGTTGTTGAGCGCCTCGCCCAGCCCGAGGGTCCCCTCGCCCGGGTTGCGCTGGACCAGCTCATCGTACATTTCCACGGCATCGTGGAGCAGCTCTTTGCGGAAGGAGGTCAATCCGGCGGTCTGCATGCGCCGGTCCTGCCCGATCCTCCGGACCAGTCGCCCCAGGGCGCCGTTGATCAGGCCCGCGTTGTCGTCGGCGCGGTGGGCCTCGCGGCGTGCGTTCCGAGCCTGGTCCTTGGCATCTCGGGCGTTCCGGACCGCCACGATGGCCAGCCCAACCGAGACGACAAGCCCCATGACCAGGGCGCCCAGGGCCGCGGCGTAGGCCAGCGCCTCGGTGGGATGCCGGCGCGACCAGGAGCGGAGCTTGGCCACGCGGCCCGGCCGGCGCGCCTGCACCGAGGCGCCGGCCAGGAAGCGTTCCAGGTCGTCCGCCAGCTCACGCGCCGTGGCGTACCGGTCGGCCGGCTCTTTTTGCAGGCACTTTCGGACGATCTCCTCGAGCGCCCCCGGGATGCCCTCGACGAGCTTCGAGGGGTCAATCGGAGTCTCGTTGTAGATCCGGTGAATGATTTCGGGCGCCGTCTCGCCGCCGAAAGGGCGCCGCCCGGTCAGGCATTCGTAGAGGATCACGCCAAGGGCGTAGACGTCGGCCCGGCCGTCGACCCGCGCGGGATCACGGACTTGCTCGGGGGCCATGTGGACCCATGTCCCCAGGGCCGCCCCCGACCGGGTCAGCCCCTCCTGGCCCAGCACTTTGGCCAGCCCCAGGTCGGCGATGAGTGGCCGGGTAAAGTCCGCGGACTCCTCCGGAAAGAGGACGTTCTCGGGCTTGAGGTCGCGATGCACGATCGGTGGTTGCGACTCCTGAAGCTTCTGGACTGTACGTGCCAGGGCGCACGCCAACCGCGCGGCGTCGGGCGGAGCCAGGGGCTTGCCCCCGCGCGATCGCAGGCGATCCCTCAGGCTGCCGCCCGCGCAGTAGGGCATCGTGTAGGCAAGTTGGCCGTCGACACGGCCCACCCACTTGACCGGGACCACGCCGACGCCCTTGGCGGCGAGGCTCCCGGCCAGGTTGATCTCGTTCTCGAATCGCTTGACGTCCGCCTCGTTGCCTTGGCGTGCCGGATCGATTTGCTTGAGCACTTCCCAGGCGCCGTTCTCGGCCGCGACGAGGAACAGCCGGCTCATTCCCCCGCGCGAGCTCGCGCAGGAACCGATAGCCCGCGGGCAGTGTCGGCGGGGCGGCCGACTCGGTGTCCCCGTCATGCGATACCGTCAGTGTTCGCTCCCACGACCGGAGATCCTGGAGCGCCTGCGGATCGTCGCGCAGCTCGGGGAAGCGGTCGAGGTATGGGGCCATCGCGACGGCCTCGTCCTGCTTGTGCCGCCGCTCGTATTCCTCCTTGATCAGGTGGATGAGCAGCAGCGAGCGCAAGGGCTGGTGCTCGCGCGCGGGCAGGAAGTCATTGATGGCGGGCGGCTCGACGGTGCCCGAGCACGCCGCTTCGTACCGCGCCGCCGCCTCCCGATAGGTCGTCCAGTCATCCCGGGAGAGGCCCTTCAGGCGGATGGGGATCGGATCCATCCGGTCTGGGCGGCTCGGCGTCGCGTTCATCATCGGGGTTCCCCTGCGGCTCGGATCGGCCCCCTTCGTCCGGCTCGTCCTCGAGGCGGCCGACCTGGGCCTTGAAGATGGCCATCACGTGATTCACGGTATTCAGCGTGCATGCACGTCTTCGCTTGTTCAGGCGGTTGACCCATTTCACGATCTCCTCCGCCTCGAAGCCCGCTTGCGCGAGCAAAACGATCCGGCGATCGCGCACGGAGAACCCCTCAAGTATTCCGTCAGCGAGATGGCGCTGGATCCGCAAGAATTCGCGGAATCCCGCCTCGGAGGCTGGATTCTCGTGGTCGTCTGGCCGACTGTCGAGGAATGACCCCTCCGCGCAGCGTGAGTGCGAGCGCCACGCCATCACCGCTGGCGGCCTGGCGACTGAGCCGGTGATCGCCGCGCCGCCGGCGCTGGTAGCGGTTGTAGGCGATCCGGATCAGGTTCAGCGCCAGTTCGTCGAGAGTCCGCGCTTCGGCGAACTCGCGGCTCCAATGCCCATGGAACGTCATCGCCGCGCTGACCAGCGCGGCTTCGGTCGCATGCTCGATGCCTTCCTGGGTACGCCGGGCGATCTCGGCGAGAACCTCGGGATCGTCCTCGCCCGGATCGTCGTCTGGCAGCGGGACGTACTGGGCCTGGACCAGCTCGCACATCTGACCGGTCGTCGGTGCCTTGGTCCGTCGAGGGTTCGTCTCGTCGAGGGCCGCGCGAATCAAGGTCATCGCGTAGGGCACCGCCTGCTGGATGAGCTGAAGCAGCGCCGGATTCTTGCGCGGATCGCCCGGGCCGTCTAGGGCCTTCTCGAATACGCCTTCGGCCAGATACGGTGCGCCCTCAAGCCCTTGCGGGCGGTCCTCAGTCGTGGCGCTCATGGGTGACTCGGTTTCAGGAAGATGGGAATGGAGTGAACAACACGATTGCTGACCTCGCCTTGATAACGAAGAGGCTGTGGGTACTGGACCCTACGACATCGCATTCGACGCGGCAGAGCCGTCGCGGCGTGGTGCCAATCATTCTAACGCGGGGTATGGGCCGCTTCGACCTGTTCGCGCGGTCGGACATAACCCAGCATGCCCGGTCGGCTTATGTGAAACAGACCGTTCGGTACCGCGAGGATGGTCCTCGACGCTTGCCCAGGCAACCCGGACGCCATCGCGCGCGCGAAGCGTCGCGTTGAATCGAGCAGCTTTCCGCCAGTTGGTGCCGACCCGATGTCCTCAACCTTGACCAGGAACGCCTCAAGAGATTCCGCCGTGCAGCTCCGGAAAGCAAACCGCATTCGATCGGCGCAAAGCTCTGGAGGCCGCGATTCCAAATCCTCCCCCGGTCAGGCGCTCATCGTGTCTCATCGGCCGAGACGGTCTCGCCCCCGTTGCGGGTGACGAGCTTATTCAGAACCACCTTGTTGATCGTCTGGTTCACTGGGCGGACGCTGCCGTCGCAATTCACGAAGTTGACCTGACCGGGGTGCATGCTCATCCAGTAGGTGTTGTAATTGACGCCCTGCACGACGATGGGCTGGTTGATTGTGCGATCGGAATTGGTCCGGACACAGCAGCTTGTTGCCATGGACCAGTTGCCCGACCGGGTCTCGCCGATTAAGAGCGTGTTGGTCGTTCCATCCGAGATATCGGCGATGTTCACCGACGAGTTCTGATAGGTCACCCCATTGTCGTACAGACAGCAATAGGGATTGGTCGGATCCTGGGTGGGGCAGGGAGAGCCTGCCAACGGCAGGACCATACCACCGGCCATGTTACCCCGGTAGTCCGACGGTCCGATCCGCTGAGTCGAGCCGGTCTGGGTCGTTGCCTCGGGGCGCCGGTTGGAAGGGCAGACGAGCACATCAAGGGTTCGGCGGATGCCCGTGGAGTTCTCGATATTGGTGGGAGGCAAGAAGAAATTCAGCTCGTTGAACAGGTTGGTTTGCTCGAGCTTGCCGAAAAGACTGGGAAGCAGCCCCCACATATATGTCGTGTAGGGGGTTGATGGCGTCGCGCAGTTGAGGTCGCTAACCAAGTTGCCATTGGCGTCGTAAACCGGGGCCTGACAGTACCAGCCCGAGGGAAACGTGTTGAACGCATCGTGATACTGCAGCGCGGCCAGACCTAGCTGCTTGAGATTGTTTTGACATTTGGCGCGATTTCCCGCCTCGCGTGCGGACTGAACGGCGGGAAGCAAAAGCGCCACCAGTACGCCAATAATGGCGATGACCACCAGCAGTTCGATGAGAGTGAAGCCGGTCGACAATGGAGGTCGGTTCCGATTGCTCTGCATCATAGGTTCCTCGGCCCGGCGACAAGAGAATTGCTGCTTGCAGCTTTGAACATTATTGTAATAGCCATCCTCCTTCCACGATACACGATCGCTTGCCGCGTTGCCAACGACTTGAGCTTCAAATCGTCCACCCATGCGGCCCTCGACCTCCGCCGTCGGAAATGGGGACACCCTTGGGTCAAGCCGCCGGCAGGGAATAGTTCATTGCAGCTCGACCGACCAGTACGCGTTGTCGAGGAAGGCCTTCCAGCTTTGGTATTTGTGGTGGGAAAGTTTGAGGCGAAGTGATGGACTGGTCCGCGGTTGGCCGGGCTCTCGGTAAAGTTTCATGGAAGCCTCGCGGGGCGTCCTGCCTCCTTTCCGCACGTTGCACTTCAGGCAGGCGCAGACGATGTTTTCCCAGGTGGCGCGGCCTCCCTGGCTTCGGGGAACAACGTGGTCGAGGCTGAGCTCGCTCGTGGCGAACTTTCGTCCGCAATACTGGCAGCGATTACCATCCCGAGCGAAAATATTGCGGCGGTTGAACTTCACTTTCTGCCTGGGCAGCCGGTCGTAAGCCAGCAGTCGGATGATCCGGGGGACCTCGATCTCAAAATGGACCGCGCGGATGAATTCGTCGTCCGGTCCCTTGAACAGCGAACGGGCCTGGGAGGCCTCGCGCCAGGAGGTGAAATTGAAGGTAACATATTGACCGTCGTCGATCGTGATGACTTCGGCCAGTTCCTTGAACAGCAGACAGAAGGCACGTCGGACCGAAATCACGTGAACTGCCATGAACAACTTGTTCAAGACCAAGACGCTGCCATCAAGGGCACAACCTGCGCCGCTGCTCATGGGCTAGGCTCTCCTTCGCTGCGAGACGGAGCGGGGCGGGGCATCCCACGGACAAAATCAGAAGATCGGACTCAGAGACAATGGGGAACACAGTCGGCCAAGTTAAACTCAAGTCGAAACCCGAGGGAACGATCGCCGAGGGCCGCCGGGGCAGACCGGTTAGCTCAGCTCCTCACGGACAGCGCGTCCCACCTCGGCTGTGGTTGCGTGCCCGCCCAGGTCGGGAGTCTTGGGATCAGGACGCTTGAGAACTCTGGCCACCGCGCGGCGAACTCGCTCTGCGGCGGACGGGTGCCCAAGTGGTCGAGCATCATCGCCAGCGACAAGATGGCGGCCAGCGGGTTGGCGATTCCCTTGCCTGCGATGTCCGGGGCCGACCCGTGCACAGGCTCGAACATGCTCGGCGCGGTGCGCTCGGGATTGAGATTGCCGGAGGCCGCCAGGCCCATGCCTCCCTGGAGCACCGCCCCCAGATCGGTGATGATGTCGCCAAACATGTTGGTGGTGACGATCACATCAAAACGCTCTGGGCTCGGCGACCATTCGCATGCAGCAGGCATCCACGTGCTGATAATCGCATTTGATGTCAGGATAGTCACGCGAAATTTCCGTGAAGGCCCGCATCCAGAGGTCGTGGGCGTAGGTCAGGACGTTAGTCTTCGCCACCAGGGTTACCTGGCGGGTCAGGCCGCGATCGATCTCCGCGCCTGTCAAGCCTCGGAACGGACCCTGCCTGGCGCGGACTCTGGCCTGCTCCAGCGCGAACCGCAAAGCCCGCTCGACCCCGGCTCTGGTGTTGATCGAGGTCTGGATAGCCACCTCCTCGGCCGTTCCCTTGCGCGTGCAGCCGCCCGCGCCGACATAAAGATCCTCGTTGTTCTCGCGGACGACCACCATATCGATATCCGCGGGACCCTTGCCGCGGATCGGAGTCTCCACGCCCGGATAGAGGCGGATGGGCCGCAAGTTGATGTACTGGCGAAAATCGAACCGCAACCGCAGTAGGATGCCTTGTTCGAGAATCCCCGGCGCCACTTCGGGATGGCCAACCGCTCCTAGTAAGATCACATCACAGCCACGTAGCTGCTCGATGACGCCCGCTGGTAACACCTCGCCCGTCGCCAAGAATCTCTCGCCGCCCACCTGGAACCGGTCCACGGTGTAGCCGAAGCCTTCGAGTTGAGCCACATCATCAAGAACCGCAATGCTTTCCGCGATCACCTCGGGGCCGACGCCGTCTCCGGGAATCACACCGATCTTGAACACACCTGCCTCCGTGGTAGCATCCGAGACGTCATTCTGATAAGACTGGTTTTGTTACGATCTCGGACCTCGTAAGAGGAGTGCGTCACCGCTGGCCGGTTCGGATCGTAGAATAGCACCGGTAAGCATTTGGGTAATGATAGCTGCAGTGCGCCACGCTCACAAGTGAAAGCGGGCGCCGTGAACACTTCGTCTGCGCTGGAACTGTTGCTGGCTTGCGTCGCCGGTGGCGCGGCAGCCAGGGGAGTGGGAGAAAACGGTTGACATCGCCGGCAGCCCGACCATACTTACTAACGGCGGCGCTGAAATCGTGCGCGATTTATTAACATTTCCTTGTTCGTTTCAAAACAGCGCAACTACTGTTGATTGTCCGAGCAGACAGTCCGCCAGGCCCCGATCGGGGACTGAGATCACGGAGACGCCGGCATGGCCACCTCGGTCGAAGGCAATTCCTCGGGGAAAGATCTCAGGGGTTTATCAACTCTCGACGAGGCCAACCTTGAAAAATCGATCCTGCGGCGGGGTTTGGCGACGGCCGGAGAGATCGAGGCCTGCAAGAATCATCGGTCCAAGCTCGAATCCAAGGACAAGCCTTCCTCGCCCAGCTTGCTGGAGGTCATGGTCGATGCCAAGGTCCTGACGCGCAGCCAAATGATGCGTCTGCTCCAGGAGAAGGGGGAACCCACCGCCGCGCGCAAGCTCGAGATTCCTGGCTATCAGATCATTGAGCGCCTGGGTCGCGGCTCAATGGGAGCCGTCTACAAAGCCAAGCAGATCAGCGTTGATCGAGTCGTGGCCGTCAAGGTTTTGCTTGATTCCCTGGCCCAGAACAAGGAGTTTATCAAGCGATTCGAGCGCGAAGCCAAGATTGCCGCCAAGCTCTCCCACAACAACGTGGTCAACGCAATTGACGCCGGTGAGGCAAGCGGGCGGTTCTACTTCGTCATGGAATATGTCGAGGGACTGACGATCAAGGACTACCTCGACAAGCACAAGATCTTCGATGAGAAAGAGGCTATCCGCATTATCCTGGCCGTGGCCGAGGCGCTCAAGCATGCCGGCAACCGGGGCCTGATCCATCGTGACATCAAGCCGGAAAACGTGATCCTTACCAAGGACGGCGGCGTCAAGCTTGCCGACCTCGGGCTGGCCCGGCTCACCGACGACGAGAAGTGGGGCCTGGCCGAGGCGGGCATGGCCATCGGCACGCCCTACTACATCAGCCCCGAGCAGGTCCGCGGACAGACCGACATCGATATCCGCGCCGATATCTACAGTCTCGGCGCAACTTCCTACCACATGGTCACAGGCCGGGTTCCCTACGGCGGCGACGATCCCTCCCAAGTGATGCGCAAGCACGTTGACCCGCGCGTCCAACTGGTGCCGCCAGACCACCTCAACACCCGGCTATCCAGCGGACTGGGAATGGTCATCGAAACGATGCTCGCCAAGAACCGCGAGCACCGCTACTCCACGCCTGACGATTTGATTCTCGATCTCAAATGCCTGATCCAGGGCGAAAGCCCGATGATCGCCGCCCAGAAGCCCGAAAGCCTTGAAGCTCTCGCTCATGGCGACGCCGAGACCGACCTGGCAGGCAAGGAGGCACTGGGCGAGGAGCAAATGGTCGAGCTCGCGGGGATCGTCAACAGCCGCAATCAGATCATCGCCACTATCGCCATGCTACTGGCGGTCTCGGTAATCACGAATCTCATCCTCTTGACGACCCGCTAAAATCGACCCGGCGCACCCCGTGTTCGACGCCGACTCAGTTCTTGCTGAAGTCAAACGAGCGGATTGCCTCTTTGCCGAGTGGATCATTCACGAACTTGCGATGACAGGCCGGGCATAGGTCGAACCGGAACCCCTTGTGGAGCGCCGTCGCTAACTCGTCCGAGCTCAGTGCCTCGTCTCGCTGCAACAGCTGCGAGACTGCTTCCATCGGATCATCCTCGAGATCATCGTCCTTGATTTCGGTCGGGTCAAAACCGGGATAAGCTTCAATCTTCACCACGAACCGACCATCTGTGCACGTGGTCAAGTCCTTGCCGCAGAGATCGCACGAGAAGTGGACCATCAGCGTTTCATCCCTCAGAATTGTTGAGCCGGTCGCGAGTGTCCGGTCAAGTTCACTGGCTCAATTCTAACCGCGGGGCCAGGGTCCGTCCAAGCCCTCTCTTCTTTATTCCAGGAATCCAGAATCGTGTCCTTTCTGTCAAGGCGAGTATCACGCCGAGCATTCCCAGGACCGAGCCCACCAGACCGTAAACCACTTCCGACGGCTCATATTCTAGCTCGAGAATGTGCTGTCCGGCTGGAACAAATACCGACATGAACGTATCTCGATATTGTGTTACAGGGACATGGCCGCCGTCGATGCGGGCGGTCCAGCCGGCATCCCAGGTTTCCCGGATCAGAATCTGGTCGCCGGCCGGCGCGCTGGTTCGCAAGACCAACCGACCGCAACCGCGCTGAATCGAAACCAGCTTGAACCCCGCTGGGCTGCTGGCCCAGCCCGGCGAGTCCAGCCAGGCGATCCAGACATCGCCTGTTCGCTCGACCCGCGAGAATAGTCCGGCCGCGCGGTGGCGACGCGCCCACCACGGCCTTCACGCACGCGTCTTGCAGGCGGTCGCGAGCTCGGTGCACGCTCTCCCAAGTGATCTGGCTACGGCTGGTCAGGCTCTCGGATCCAGGCTCGAACACGCTTGCAAACCAGAGCAGGCTGCGCGACAGTTCGACCGAATCATAGTTGCGGGGATCGCCAAGCCCGAACCGCATGAGCACGTTGGGCGGGAGCTCCTCACCGACGCCCAGCGCGCGCTCGCCGGGCTCAAGCACGCTGCACAGCCGCTTCACCACCGGCGGCTCGAACCGGTGGATCGCCGGATCGATGGCCGGGTTCAGACCCATGCCGAAGTGAGCGAGCTCGATCAGGGTCAGACTGGTCAGAAGGGCAGGAAGGCACCGGCTAGGGCGCAGCCCTTGTCTCGCCGAGCACACGGCCAGAACAGCCAGGACAAGCAGCTCGCAGGCTGCCAGCCCGTAGTAGCGAGGCAGGAACACCAGCGCCGCCTGGACTTGCCGCTCGCCCCGCGCCAGGTAGCTCGCCATTCCCGGTTGCGGTGCGGCCTCGGATGCGCCCTTGTAGTGCTCTTCCGCCCGTTGCCTCAGCAGCGGCTCGAAACGGGGAACGAGAATCGAGATGCCTCCCAGCAGCCCAGCCGTCAGGATCCAGACGGCGACCCAGGATCGCGCCAGCTTGTCCCCGCGGGCCAGCCGCTCGAGCCCGAACGCTCCTAGAAGACTTAGACTGAAGGCGACCCAGAGCGAGAGCCGACGGTTGTCGGTCACGTCGAGGACGGGAAGGGCGGCGCAGCAGGTTGTCTACGGGAAAAAGTCGAAACGCGCCCATTCCTCCGAAGACAGCACAGGGCAAGCAGAAAGCCGACTTCGCTCCGGCGGCCCCGTCGGCCAAGCGCAGAGGCGCCAGCCAGATCAGGGTGGCCAGCCCGGTGTATCCTCCGGCTGATTCGTTCAAGTTGTGCACGCCCAGACCACGAGCCAGGTTCGGCTGGCCGCGACATTGGCTGCCATAAATATAAGGGAAGGCCGTGCATGCGGCATCCAGTAGGCGGGGCCGCGACAGGACCCACCATGCCTTTGTCTCGCGCTGGCGGTCGCCCCAGACCGGACTTTTCGTCAAGGTAGCACGCCAGCGGGATGATCTGCGCGGCACCCAGGACCAGGCCGAGAGAGATCCCCGCGGCCCAGACAAGCATGCGCCGCCCACGATCGCGCCACGACGACAACGCCGTCATTGTACGCCAGCAAGCAAACAGGAAGGCGGCCAAAAGCACGTGCGCACTGGTTTGAATGTGCCCACCCACGATGACCAGACCAACCACGACCGCGAGCATCCCCACCCGCCGCGCCCGGGGTTGGCCCAGAACCGCATCGCTTGCCAGCAACAGCCAGGGCAGCCAAATGGCGACCGGGGTCACCGGATAGAGCAGCCAGACAATCAAGAAACCGCAGAAGGGATAGACCAATCCCGCGAACCAACGCCCCCAGTACCCGCACCCCCAGGACCCCGCAAGCAGGAACATCCCCAGTCCAGCGACCCAGAGCCGTCCCGCGGCCATCCATGCCAGGGCGCGAGGCACTGTTCCGAGGTAGGCGATGAGTTGAAATGGATCGAACACTGCGCTTTGGCCGCAGGCAAGATGGGGCGAGCCGCAGCCCGCATACGGGTTCCAAAGCGGTAACCGTCCCTGCCGGATCATCGTCCGGTTGAATTCGAGCCACGGCTGGAACTGAAGCACTGGGTCCATCAACAGCCGGTTGAACGGCTCGTAATCGCCGCGGTCACGGGGCTGAAAGCTAGCTTCCACCAGTAACACATCAGCCGGGCTCAGAATGCGGTCGCCCAGGAGCGTCTCATGGAAAAAAACGCCCATGCAACCCGCCAGAACCAGCGCAAAGCCGAGCGTCTCTCGGACCGATCCCACAGTGCCTGGCCTCCTTGCCGTAGGGCCGGCATCAGCCTCCCTCGTGTTGGACGTATGACATAGGTCAGTCAAACGTAAACGGACAAGCCGAAACCACACGAATGGGTGCCAGACGCCTCGGCCAGCAATTGCATTTCGACGAGACCGCGCAAGTCTGTCTTGAAAGCCATGCTGAGATTAAGCAGAATGAAGTTTTTCCCAAAGTGGAAAAACCGTTGATCTTGTGCGGGAGTATTTGTTCGTGGCTGTACCAAAGAGACGTAAATCAATATCAGCAAAAGGGATGCGTAGGAGCCACGATTTTCTGATCGCTCCTGCCCTGAATGTTTGCCCCCAGTGCAAGCTGGCGATTCCACCCCACAAAGTGTGCGATCTTGTGGAAGAATGCGGCAACGTACAACGCAGCAAGCCGCATAATCCGATCGCTAAAGAGAAGGTCAAGAAGTAACCTCAGATTCCATGACGATGCGTGTATCTGACCTACGGAAGTCAGTCCGTGGCGAATTGCGCTGTCGCGAGGAGAGGATTCAAATGGGTCGTGAATGCGAAGTCAGCGGCAAAAAGACCTCGTTCGGGAATCACAAGACCGAGCGCGGTAAGGCCAAGTACTTGGGCGGAGTTGGCAAAAAGACCACCGGCCTGAGCCGTCGCACGTTCAAGCCGAATCTCCAGTGGATTCATGTCTGGCTGCCCAACGGTCAAACCCGCTATGTCCGCGTGGCCACATCTGTGATTCGCACCGGTCAGTTGACTCTCGAGGTCGACGGCAAGATACAGACCTTTCCGCTGATCAAGGCCTCCAAGGGAAGCGCGGAAGCTCGGAAAAAGCTCAAGAACCTTTATCCGATCTGATCTTTGCGACGTCGCGAATGGCGCGCTTACGTGGCGGCTTGCCCCGGCTCTAGATTTCGAAGGATTGCAAAAAGCGGCCGCTTAATCCTCCTCATCGGCTTTTTGCTCCTCGAATCGGCGCAGCCGGACGAGCACGCTGAGGTCTTCCAGCGTCGAGGTATCGCCGCCGCTTTCCACTCCCGCGGCAACGTCCCGAAGCAGGCGCCGCATGATCTTGCCGCTACGGGTCTTGGGCAAGGAGTCAGTGAAGTGGATGTCGTCGGGGCGGGCCAGCGCCCCGATCTCCTTGACGACGTGGTCACGCAGCTCCTTGCGCAGGGTCTCGCTGGCGGTGAAGCCCGATTCGAGGGTCACGAATGCCGCGATCGCCTGGCCCTTGAGCTCGTCGGGTTTGCCCACGACGGCGGCCTCGGCCACGGATCGGTGGCTTACCAGGGCACTTTCCACCTCCATCGTGGAGAGACGGTGGCCGGCGACGTTGAGCACGTCGTCGACTCGGCCCATGATCCAGTAATTGCCGGATTCGTCGCGTCGCGGCTCCGTCACCGGTGAAATAAACGCCCGGGATATCGCTCCAGTACTGGACCTTGTAGCGGTGGTCGTCGCCGTAAAGCGTGCGGAGCATGGACGGCCAGGGCTGCTTGATGACCAGAAATCCGCCCTCGTTGGGTCCGACTGGCTTGCCGTCCTTGGTGACGATGTCGGGGACGATTCCCGGCAGCGGCCGCGTTGCTGAGCCCGGGACCGTTGGGGTCGCGCCGGGCAGCGGCGAGATCATGATGGCCCCCGTCTCGGTCTGCCACCAGGTGTCGACGATCGGGCACCTGCCGCCGCCTATGACCTTGTGATACCACATCCAGGCCTCGGGATTGATCGGCTCGCCGACTGTGCCTAGCAGGCGCAGGCTATTCAAGTCGTGCCGCCGTGGGAACTGCTCGCCCCACTTCATGAAGGCCCTGATGGCTGTGGGGGCCGTGTACATGACAGTCACCTTGTAGTCGTCGACGATCTGCCAGAACCGACCCTCGTCCGGCCAGTTGGGAGCTCCCTCGTACATCACGCATGTCGCCCCTAGCGAGAGCGGTCCATAGACGATGTAGGAGTGTCCCGTGACCCAGCCGACGTCGGCGGTGCACCAGTAAGTGTCGTCAGGCTTGAGGTCGAAAACCCATCGCGTGGTCGCGGTAGTGCCCAGCAGGTAGCCACCCGTCGTGTGCAGTATACCCTTGGGCTTGCCGGTTGAGCCGGAGGTGTAAAGGATGAACAGGGGATGCTCGCTGTCCAGTGGCTCAGCGGCACAGATGTTCGAGGCGTTTACCGCCAGCTCGTGCCACCAGTGATCGCGCCGGGCGACCACTGGATTTCAAGACCAGTGCGGCGATAGACGATCATGTGCTCAAGTGCGGGGCAAAGGGCGGCGGCCCCGTCGGCATTCTCTTTAAGCGGTACCACGTTGCCCCGGCGATAACCGCCGTCGGCCGTGATCAAGACCCTGGCCTTGCAGTCTTGCATCCGCCCGGCGAGTGCCTCGGCACTGAAGCCGCCGAAGACCACCATGTGCGGGGCGCCGATCCGCGCAGGCCAGCGTGGCGATGACCAGCTCGGGAATCATCGGCAAGTAAACCGCCACTACGTCGCCCTTCGAGACCCCCAAGCTCTTGAGGACATTGGAGAACTTGGAGACTTCCCGCAGCAGGTCCTGATAACGCAGCACTCTGCGCTCGCCGGGCTCGCCCTCCCAGATCAGCGCGGCCTTGTTCCTATCGGGTCCCGCGCAATGCCGGTCAATGCAATTGTACGCCGCGTTGAGCTCTCCCCCCACGAACCACTTGGCAAACGGCGGTTTCCAATCGAGCACTCTTTCCCAGGGCTTGGACCAGGAAAGTAACTGCCTGGCTTGCTCGCCCCAGAACCCCTCTGGGTCGTCCTTGGCCCTGCTCCAGAGGGCCTGGTATTCCTCGAGACTGGAGACGTGCGCCGTCCTGGCGAACTCGGAAGGAGGAGGGAAAACCCGAGTCTCTTGCAGCACGCTGGTGATCGAACCGCTCGTGTTCTCGAGGGCCATGTTTGCACGCTCCACGGTCGAGGGAAGATGTGCTGCCGGCTTTCCCTTGCAGTCTTCTGGAACAGGCGGCAGAGCCGTCCGAAGGAAATGCAGACTCGTACCGGAGTCGAAGTTGACTGGATCTTAAATTGACCGTGCCGGTGAGTCAATCATCAGGGATCGCGGCCGCCGCGGCGGCAGGGAACTCGGCGTGATCACCAGCCGGTGATGATTGCGTCAACATTGGCATCGAGCAAGATCCGCATTTCGAGCCGCTGGAGCCGGCGGGCCAGGTTTTCTTGATCGCTTCCCGGCCGGGCCCCCGAACAAAGTTCAATCATGGCCTGAGAGTTCCAGGCGTCGCCACCCACCAGCCGCGTAGTCCAGAGGTGGTCGCCATGCCGTTCCAGGACCGGGCGAGCTGCCTGGGCGAGAGGGCCCCAGATGGCATGGCGGCCAACCCTGCGGAACCAGTAAGCGGCATTGCCCGCATCAGGCTCACGGCGATGAGCAATGCCGTGCCAGTAGGCTGAGAACCGGCGCTCACCCAAGTCATCGGCAGCTTGCGCGGCCTCGTGGCTGGAATCCCAGAAGTCATGGATCTGGAGCAATCCCGCGGCCAGGGCCAGGCGAGCCGGTCGGTCGGAGTCCGGCAGCAGCTTCGCGATCGCGGGTTCTTCAAGAGCGCTCTTCAGCCCCGGATGCGCAGGCGCCTGCCGCAAGAGCGCGGGCCCCAGGTCATCGTCACCGCCCAGTGCCGCGTAGGCCAGACTTGCTAGCAGGTCAACTGCGGATAGCTCGGCCCCTTCGGCAAAATACCCTGCCTCGAGCCGCGCGATAAGCTCGGCAGCAGGAAGCACGCTTCCGCCGCGGAACCGAACCTCTCGACCGCCTCCATTTTGACGCCCCTGTCGTGATTCCATGCGGCACCTCGAAAGAAGCATGCTTGACGCTCAGAACGCTTTCCAGTTCTCAATGCTCCAGAGAACGTCCTGAAACAGGACAAAGACCATCAGGCAGGCGACCAGCACCAAGCCGACCACGATTCCTGCGCCCAGGGCGGACTCGGGCAGAGGTCGGCCGCGGATCTTCTCGGCAATCAGGAAGAGCATCTGCCCGCCGTCGAGCGGCGGAATCGGCAGAAAGTTGATCACGGCCAAGTTGATGCTCAGGATGCCGAGAAACTTAATCAGCTCGTTCATACTGGAGCGAGCGTACTTGTACGTGATTCCAACAATTCTGATCGGGCCAGCCAGTCCTTTGGGACCAAGTCGTCCAAGAGCGAGATTGCGAATCGTGCCATAGATGCTGAAGATGTTGTCGACCGTGTCGTCCCAGCCGCGGCGTAAGGCAGAGGCAATGGATTGCGGCGGAAGCTTCTTGACCAGGGTCATGAAGACCAGACCGCGCGGCGGGAACGGCCAGGAGTCATCGGGCTCAGCTCTGACTTCGATCGGTTTGGAGCCTTTATTCACCACCATGGAAACGATCGTGTCCGTGCTATACTGAAGGTTCCAGAAGGCCTTGATCCAGGCCGGTGATGCCTCGTCGAAAGTGATCGTTTCCGGTTTAGGAGGCGATGTCTCGGTCTTGCTTCCCTTGACCTTGGCAAGCTCGACGAAGTGGGGAGGAGCGAGGGTGACTGCGCTGAGGAGGTCGCCGGTCTTGAGCCCGGCCCTGTCGGCGGGCGAGCCCGGCGTCACAGCGGAGATGAGGGGCCGAATGGCGTAACAGAGCCCCAGGCCGGGAACATCGAGCGCGTCACTGGCCGTGGGCATCTCAGTCCAGGGGGGAGTGTCATCGGGAATGACCGTCAGACTGTGGCTCGTTTTCGAACCATCCACAGTGCCGCTCCACCTGGAATGTCATTGGTTTGCCAGCGTGGTCATGGCACAAGCTGGGCAGCCGAACCGGGTCGAGTTCGTCCGCCCCGATCACCTTGACGATCAGGTCTCCCTTGCGGAAGCCAGCGCGCTCCGCAGGCGAGTCCTTCCGAACCGCGGCAATTGGTTCGAAGGTCATTCGGAATCCGAAATCGACAAACTTCGCGGGCGGAAACGTCACATCGAAGCGCTTCACGAGCTTGCCCGGTACGTCCATGCTCCCTTCACGCCGTTCGATCACGTGCACCAGAGGCTGGTCGCGAAAGCGAGCAAGCAAACCGTGATACTGGCGTACGTCGTCGACGGCGATCGGGTCGCGGTCGGGCGGGCCCACTGCGACCAGGGTGTCGATTGGACCCATATCCTCAGTGGCCTCGAACTGGGGATACTCGGTAGGGTTCTTCATCCCCGCGGGAAGCACCAGAAGACCGATATTGAGGCTCGAGCTGCTATGCACGCCGATCGTGGGTCGGTCGGAACCCGGCTCCCGGCGGGGCTTGATGTCCAGCCCGACCAATCCCTCATTCTCGGGACGCTTGACGTCGAAATGGAGGGCCTGGCCATGACCGCTCAAAACAACCTTGAGCGTCATGCTGTTCCAGCTCAGGTCGCCTCTGCCGTCGATCGCCACGATCTCGTCGCCGCCGCGCATCCCGGCATCATAGGCTGGAGACGCCGGCTCGACCCCGCCCACCTTGGCGGGCATCTCGACCATGCCTTGACCATAGGCGTACACGAAGCAGCCCAGGCCCAGGATCACGTTCATGATCACGCCGGCGGAGATGATGGCCATCCGCGCTCCCACGCTCTTGTTGCTGTACGCCCTGGGGTCGGTCGACTTGCTGGCGTCATCGGCCGGCTCTTCCCCAAGCATCTTGACGAACCCGCCCAGCGGGACGGCCGCGAGGACGTACTCTGTCTCGCCGCGTTTCAAGCCCACCAATGTGGGCCCGAACCCGATTGAAAACTTCTCGACTTTCACCCCGTTCCACTTGGCCAGCACGAAGTGACCCAGTTCGTGGATGAAGATGACGAAGCCCAGGCCGAAGGCGACCTTGAGGAAGTTAAGCACGTTCCAGAACCAGCTCAGGGTCTCCAACATTGCACCTCCAGGCGAGCCCACGCATCGACTGTCCATAACTGGTCGAGCGAGGGGCGGGGATCAAATGCGTGATTGTCGAGTGCGGCGCGGCAGGCTCGGGGAATGTCCAGAAAAGCGATCTCGTTGCCGAGAAACCGTGCCACCGCGGCTTCGTTGGCGGCGCTCAGGGCTGCCCCCGCGGTTCCCCCTCGCCGCATCGCCTCAAAACCCAGGTCCAGACAAGGAAACGTCTCGCGATCGGGTGGCTCAAACTCCAGAGCGACCGGGCGGGTCAAGTCAAATGGCGGGCCGGGCGCCGGGTACCGGTCCGGATAGGTCAAAGCATACTGGATCGGCAGCCGCATGTCAGGCGGAGAAAGCTGGGCGACCACGCTGCCGTCGATGAACTCGACCATCGAATGGACCACGCTCTGGGGATGTATGACGACCTCGATCTGTCCCGGCTCAAGCCCGAATAGCCACCTGGCCTCGATGACTTCGAGCGCCTTGTTCATGAGGGTGGCTGAATCGATCGTGATCTTGGGACCCATCCGCCAGGTCGGATGGTTGAGCGCTTCGTCGGCGGTCACATGGGCAAGCTCGCGTCGCGACCTGCCTCGAAACGGGCCGCCCGAGGAGGTCAGGATGACCCGGTTAACCTCCTTGTGCGCCCCGGCCTGCAGTGCCTGGAAGATAGCCGAGTGCTCGCTGTCGACGGGAAGCAGACGCGCCCCCCGGCTACGTGCCAGGTCCATTACCTGCGATCCTGCGAGCACCAGAGTTTCCTTATTGGCCAGAGCGACCGTCTTGCCAGCCTCGAGAGCCGCCCAGGTTCCCTCTAAACCCGCGGCGCCGACGATCGCGCTGAGAACTCGGTCGGTCGCGGGGTCCTGAACCATCCGCACGACGCCATCAAGACCCTCGAGAACTTCCACATCCAGGCCGCGAAGTTCGCGCCGCACCAGTGCAACGGAGGCGGGGTCCGTCACCGTGACAAACCGGGGCCGGAACCGCCTGGCCTGGTCGATCACCAAGCTGCCGCTTGTGTGGGCACTGAGGCCCCAGGTCCGCAGCCGTTTCCCGCTATCATGCTCGACCACATTGAGCGTGCTCCTGCCGATCGAACCGGTCGAGCCCAAGATCACAACACGAGTGAGCGAGTCTCCGTCCCTCATCAACAGTTCTAGCCCTCTTGTGCTGTGGCCCGGATGTCCTCAATCCGGCTTGGCCCATGCCGGGCAAAGCACCCGCCATGCCGACATCGAACCGGACTCAGCAGGAGCCTCTTCCTCCCTGCAAGCCTCGCATTCAGGCCCTCTCGCATTGGGCCCGACACCATCCAGCTTGCGCCACCCACTCTCAATAGCACTATAGAAGTTCGCTCCTGACCCGACAAGCAGAGCGCGGATGAGCGTTGCCCGCACCTCTCCCCAGCCACAGGCCCCAGGCTCCGAGCTCCACGCCGTTAGCCGCACGTCGGTTTCGTTCAACAGCGTGCTTTCGCAGTTACTTACCCCAACTCGCAACCTGCAATTGATTAACACCCGAGCAAATCGAGGCGATTGAGGATTGGCTTTGCCCGGTCAAGATGGGTTATGAGTTCTGACTTTCCAGAAGACACCATGCAATAAGGAGCATACCTGCTTGACGTTCACTTGGGCCTGTCACGAACGCCGTTGACTACTCCGCGGTCGCCTCGACTTTGAGGATGACGGCTGTGGCGTCGTCTGACTGGTCTGACCCTTGGGCATGGTCGGTCACTGCCTGGAATAGCGCGTTGAGGATTTCGTCTGGGCTACACTCTCGATGCTGATGAATGAGGCAAGAAGCCGCTCACTTCCGAACAGTTGGCCTTCTGCTGATTGCGTCTCCACAATGCCGTCAGTGAATAGAACGATCAAATCACCAGGCTCCAGCGCGACCTCAGAGGATGCCGGAAACTCGCTAGCGAAGTCCACCCCAAGAGGCATACCAGTGCTGGTGAGGACCGCCTTCGTCTGCCCTTGATGGTCGAGAACATATCCGGGGCAGTGACCTGCCCCGGCATACGTCAGAACCTTTTCCGGGGGGTCAAGGCGAACAAGCAGATGCGTCACGAAATGGTCACCATTAGTCTTACTGGTAAGGCGACGATTGGCGAGGCAAGCATTTTGCCCGGCTCATTCAGCGTCAAGGCCAAGGCATTAAGATACGCACGGGTTTCCGCTTATCGAAAAGGCCGAGGCAAGCCGATGCCCAGCCGCATCCCCCATGGCGATGCCAATGCAGTCGTCGCATCTTACCGGCATCGGCATGAAGTCGAAGTAGTCACCACCCACTTCCGTGGCGAAGAACACTCTTCCGGCGATTTGGAAACCAGGTACCGTCTGCATCACCGTGGGCAGAAGTCCTTCCTGGATCTGGCGTGCCAAACGGCGGTCGTGATTCTGTTCCCGCACCAATTTGTCTGCATGCTTACGCTCGACGAATGAGTCACCTGGTTTCCCATGCTGGCCATCGTCTCGACCAGATGTTCGTTTGGCTCCCCGATCTCCCGACCGATAAACTCCATGACTCCAAGAAACTCGATCCTATCTCGGATCGGGAAACCGATGGCCTCATGCAGCCCCACCTTGGTCGCTAAATTCCAGCGAGGGAGGTCGAAGTCTTTTGCCGTGTCGGAAACCCATACCACGCTGTCAGCAGCCCACACCCGACCCGGAAACCCCTCTCCTTTGGAGAAGGCGAATCGCTGGCTGGCTCTCTGGAACTCCTCGGCCTTTTCGGTCCTCCTACCCCATGACTCGATGTTTTGGAGTTTTCCGGCATGGCGGTCCACAAGCCAACACAGGCCGACTTCCCACCCCAGGGACTCGCAGACAACTTGAAGGATCGGGAATGGCCTCTTCGACGCAGTTGGTGTCTGTGAGAATTTGCGCGATCGAAAACTCGCAGTCAGTCGCCGCTCGACCAGTTCCGACTTCGCAACATAGTAAGCCAGTTGTGTCTCCATCTCGGCCATGAGGCGGGGCATCTCCTGCAGAGGGGTTTGCTCAAGGCTCGATTTGACAATGCTCCGAATGATCCCGCCTGACTTACTGTAGAGGAGCATGGCAAGGGCAGTCATGGAATACAGCAGCAACCCGGACTAATTTCCAACGACTCGACACGGATGTCGAATCGGGGGTGCAAAACGAAAAAGGCCAAAGCCATAGGGCCGAGCAAAAGGTTAAGGGTGGCCGGGCCGACCCCTGCCGTACCAAGCGGTGAACAGCAAGGCACACACGAACCACAGGTAGTATGGGTGCCGTGACAAGAATGGGTCGAGCAGCAGAGTGGCGTTCGTTGCCACTGCTAGGCTGATGAACGCGCTGCGATAGCGCAACCACCGAGAGCGCAGTGCCACGCTTCTTGGCACGCGCCGCCTCGTTCCCGATTCTTCCACCAGGGCCGTGCCGAGTCCCACCAGTCGCCTCGTTGGAAACCATGCATCTTGACCCATCCGAGACTTCATGACCCAGCCTTCCGGCCGCCGCGTTCGGGGGGAGCCTCTATGCGGATCATATTCTCGGCCGGAGCCTCGATCGTCAGATCGACCTCGGTGCCGCGTGTCTCCAGCACGGCGATCCGGATGGAATCACCGAAGACGATTTGCTCATTCAATTTTCGTGTCAGGACCAGCATTCCTGCTCCTCTCCACTGATTCGGATTGGGAACTCGCCCTGCTCCTCCAGACCACGCTCACGCCGCATAGAGTTAGAGCACCGAGAGACAAACAGCAACACGATGCTGGTACTCCGGCCCCGTCTGGCCGCTCAGCGTGAAGGCCGCATTGAACTGGTCGCGGAGGCTTCCGCCCGACGATGTCCGTCCCGACCCGCAGCCAGTCTGGTTGCAAATCTTCGTTACGAATCCAGGTCTGGAGGTCGGGGCTGAATGGTGTTCCGGGCGGTACAATCGGCGCTAGGTGTGGAGAGCCCGAAGAAATCGCCGCTGGACAGTTGCAACTGGGGGACAAAGAAGTAATGATGGCGGGCAGGGAGAACGGCGTCTGGAAGATCACGTTGAGTTGAACCTCTTGGCCCGTACCGCGCGATCGCCGCCAGTATGGAAGTTGGGGATCGGATGGATCCCTATTGAGTACGGAATTAGCCGCCGTGAATGACGAGTTGGTGATCCCGGGAGTGAAGGTCAGACTGTTCGATGCCGAAGTCGCGACAGCAAACACGACGTCCGACGGAGAATTGACGCGAGTCGGCACGTTCCCGCTGCGGGGATCACCGGAGTCATTGGGCACTTAAACCCGATAGATCCCCATGCGGACGCCGGTGATATCCGACAGCGAGCCTCCGGTGGGCAGCAGGCCGGTGAAAGTCTGCGCGTGTGATATTGCTGGGCGACGCCAAGATGAAGTCGTCCGCGGCCTCGATTTCGATCTTGCCGGCCGATAATGGCCACGAGGCCATCGCCATTTTGCCATCGGCGTCGCCTGTGCTGACGAAAATGCTGCCGGCCCGTCCAGGCTCGGCGAAGGTGCACGCGGCAACGAGGACGGCCGCGAGCCAAAACTTCGGATGCATTCGTGTCTCCTTGTCGTGACCGGGCCGTGACCAAGTAACTGCCGGCTCGCGCCGGGTTGTGCCAGATAGGCCGAGTGCCACGCGACCCCAACCCGCCTGCCGCTCTCTCCGAATCGAAGCGAAGGCGGCCCATTTTTTGCCGTTCATGAATGAATGGAGGGGTTACTAGCCGCGAATGCTCCACCACGTCTGAGCTTCTGCCGAACGCGGCCGTTCGGACGGGCGTACTAGATCCTTGACCGACGCTTGCGCTCGAATTGGCGACAACGTGCGTCATTGCCGCGTTCGAGCCGATAACAGCCCGTGTGCGGTCAGCCCGAGTTTGAATCGTCATTGGAGCTCTATCCGACCCGAATCCCCCAATTCACTCGGACCCCTACGCCGCGTGGCACTCGTTCTCACCCCAACGCCCCGAGACTATTACCCATTAAGACCGAATTCCCTTGACGATCAAGTTGTCCCCTTGCGCCCGCGCTTCTTCCATGCCCAACCCGCCGACATAGCCGCAATCGAGATCAATGCCAGGACTGCGGAACTTGGCTCCGGAACTGATTGCAGGACGCCCAGCACTCCGCCCGACTCGCCGTTGGGACCCGCTGTGAAGTAGATGTCATTCATGCTGCCAGCGCCAGTTCCATTGCCGGGAATCAATCCCCAGAGGCCATCGATCGAGAGCGGCTTCCCGGTTGTCGCGTCGGTCAATTGGCCCAGGAATGCAGGTGAATTGGGATCGGCGCTGAAGATGTTGATGTGCCCATCGCCGAAGTTCCCCACGAGCAAATCCCCGGCGAGGGAGCCGAACCGCGCTGGGCGCAATCGCCAACCCCCATGGTGAGTTGAGCGTCCCCATGGTGCCGATCCGTCCGAGGAAGTTTCCGTTCTGATCGAACGCACTAACGAATCCGTGTCCTGGGCCCGGCAAATCGTCCTTTCCATTCTGCAGGGCGTAGGTGACGTAGATCGTGTTTCCTAGCTTCGAGATGTTGAAAGGCGCGTAGCCAGACGGAAGGCCAGGATCCGCGAATTTCCCGGCCAGATCCGGCGCGCTCGTATCTCCCTTGAGTACGTCAATGTTGCCACTGTGGAAGTTTGCCGAAAGAAGGTAACTGTGCCCACCAGTGATATCCAAGGCAACGCCCTTGTAAATGTTCCCCGGGTCGGGCAGTTGGAGCTTCTCGGCGTTGGTGCCCAGCGCGTTCCGCCAGCCCGAAATGGTTCCGTCCTCGCTGACGAACAAGAATCGGTCGCTGTTGAAACCCGTGCCGCCGTTGAAGACTTGCCCGGTCACGCTCCCATCGCCGGGGATTGTCACAACCCGAGAAATTCAGTTTGGTGGCCACGTTGGTGTTCGGATCGACGGAATACAAGGTCGAAACGCCTGCCCCGTTGTCGGAGATCCAGAACGGACTCGTTCCCGAGGCGGAAATCCCCCAGGGATTGATCAACTCCGTGTCGGTGGCGTCGGTCGCCAAGGCCTAGCCAAGAAGATGTCACCAGCTTTGGCGGGGCCGCGATCCCCACGAGTCCGAGCGTCCAGCCAAAGCCGAGTCCGATCAACGCCAGCCGGCACATGTGGATTATTTGCCACATCATTTGCCGCAACTCCTCTCAAATGGAAGGGGCCACGGGGATATCACGAATTGTCAATGCGGCCCAGGAAGAGTAGACTTGGCAGTCGCGAACAGGAAAGGGGGTCCGGTTTCGAGTTCCGATTGCTCGATGGGTAAACGTTCTCCAAAATTGCCGTCGTCACCAACGAACGAGCGAATCTTCAGATATATTTCCTTCCATACCTTGGCCATCTTGTCGCCCATTCCCTGCAATCACCCATTGTTTCGCTGGCGATGAAAACCCCCTAACTTGCTCCCCTCCAATTGGTGTGGGCTTCCAGACAAATGCACTCGCCTTCCGAGTCACGTTTACCTTGCCTCTACAGACGAGGCCGAGCTACCGTTGCGGTCCTCCCGATAGTCCGCGGCGAAAACAAAAAAAGCCCCGACCGTGCTATGAAGCACAGTCGAGGCTTCGCGGCCCCATCGACCCGCCGGGCGTGAGCGGGTCGCATGGAATGATCATCAGCGAGCCTTGTGGCTTTGTCAAGACCCGTAAGAACAATTGCGATCCGCCGAACTTGCCCTTCCCGTCGTCATTATTGGGAACGATCGGCGACTGTTTTGAGAGCCGACGGAGGGAATTCGATGAATTTGACCCGCACACCGCCGCGCGATGTCGCCGCCGCCGCGGTCGTCCTTCTGATCTTCGCCGCCAGGGAGGCTCAAGTTAAGATTATCGTGTGCCCGCCTTCGATCCGATAAGACAGCACGCTGCGAGAAGTGGACTGGCATCCGAGTCGGGAAGCGCTGTGGTTTCAGGGGACCAGGAGCCCGTATCGCGTCAAAGCAATCACGGTCTTGATCTTCTTGTCGCTGCCGAGCACCAGCAGCGGGCCGGCCCGCGTCGAGGATGGGGCCTCGGGTTGCGACGAAGATTGGTGAAGTCATGCTGTGCCGTGAGACGAAAGAGGAGCCATTTCTCCTGGCCCGCCTTTATGAACTCGATGACGCATTCCAGCTCCACCGCGGGCATCGCCCCGTGTTGCCCCCCAACTGGGTTGCCAGGATGTCGCCCACGAGGTCCCCGAGCTCGTCGAATTCGGGGAAATTCGGGTCAAGGAAGATCGTGCCGCGCTTCCCGTCGTTGTTGACGAGGAGCCGGATCTGCACCTCGGCCCGCTGGGCCGCCTGTGTGGGGGATGTGAGCCGTCCCAGCAGCAGCGCGGCCAGCGAGGCCGAGGTCGCGTACGGCAAGGCGCCCCGATAGAGCGAGACCTCCTGGCCCGCATCCCGCATCTGGGCTCCCAGGTGCTGCCGGTGCAGCGCCGCGAGCCGCTGGCCAGTGATCAGCCGCAGCCACAAGAAGACAGGGACCGACGGTTTGGCGACGTACTGGCCGGTGCGCCTGGCGACGTCGAGGTAGGCGTCTTGCAGGACGTCGGAGGGATCGAGCCGCCCCTGGAGCCGCCGATCGAGCCGCAGCGCGCACCATCCGCCGCAGCCGCTCGCGATATCGGGTGAAGAGGGCCACCAGCGCTCGCTCATCACCACGCTGCACGCGCTCGAGCAGGTCGTCGAGGTCGCTGGAGTCGTCGGGCATGGTCGGCCCCCTCACTGGATATCTGCGAGCCGACCCCATTTGATCACAGCACCGCCGGATTTTCCTGCCCGTCCCGGCTCCCCGTCGGGTGAATCGGGTGGGAATCCGTCGTCGCTGAACATCCGCATCGATGGCGATGCCGGAAAGGCCGGCAAACTCCGGCAAGCCGGGCTCCTCGATCCAGACGCCAGCCGGTTTCCCGCGGTTGTCCTCGGGCCCGGCCGAGGCCGCTCCTGCGGGGACCGCGATCACGTCACGGCGGATCTCGGCGAGAGATCGGTCTCGACAGGTCCCAGAGTCGCACGGTGGCGTCGGCACCGCCCGAGGCCAAGGTCTTGCCATCCGGGGCGAAGGCCACCGAACGGATCCCCATTCGAGCGGCAGCGTAGGGTGGCCCGCACGTGGCCGCGGTCGACATCCCAGAGCGCAAGCATGCGGCTGAATTGTTCCAGGCGAGGATCCGGCCATCGGGGGCGAACGCCAGGCGCAGTGATACATCCCGAGCCCTTCGGGAGGTCGGCCCGTGGCCGGCCCGTAGCCGTGTCCCACAGGGTGATGCCCCCGTTCAAACTGCCCGAGGCCAGCGTCTTGCCATCGGGGGAGAAGACCAAGGAGTAGACGTCCTCGGTGTGCCGTCGCCGGGCCGCTCGCTCGCGCTCGGCGGCGACATCCCAGAGCCGCACGGTCATGTCCGTCGCCCCCGAGGCGAGGGTCCGGCCATCGGGGGCGAACGCCAGGGCGTTGATGCCCCCTGTGTGACCGCGGAGAGCCGACCGCACTCGCCCGGTAGTCGGATGCCACAATCGGATGATCCCGTCCCAGCCGGCCGAAGCCAGCGTCTGGCCATCGGGGGCGAAGGCCAAGGCGCGGACGGCCCCCGTGTGCCCCGTTCAGAGTGACCCGCTCCTCGCCCGTGGTCGCGTCCCGGAGCCGTATGTTCGCATCGAGCCCTCCGGTGGCCAGGGTCCGGCCGTCGGGGGCGAACGCGACCGCATAGACCGGAGCCTCGTGCTCCAGGAACCGGGGCTCCCGCCCATCGGTCGCTACATCCCAGAGCACAGCAGTCTGGTCCTCGCCGCCCGAGGCCAGGGTCCGGCCGTCGGGGGCGAACGCCACGGCATTGACCTGGTCTCCGTGCCCTCGAAGGATCACCTGAGCGAGCGAGTCCGGCTCCTGTTGCTCCGGGCCCGGCACGAGATGGATCGCTACGAGGATGAGGCCCGACAGGAGAGCCGCCAGCCCGCGGGGAAGGATCGTCACCCGGACCGAACGGCCTGACCCCGGCTGAGGTTGATCCTCAGCGTGGGCAGCCGGGCGAAGTGCGTGAGTCCGGAGAGAGTGGTGACATGGTCAAGCGTCCCGGCCCCTGCGGACAATTCGTGAGATCGTTTTCGCGGGTCAAGAACGCGCCATCCCCGGGGCGACATGAGAGCGCCGGCGAAGTCCGTCGGACCGGACTCCGCGAGCGAGGGCAGGCGCACCGATCCCCTGCGATGGCTGCAGCGAAGCGTCGCATGGGGCGGGCGGAACCGCGTGCGGAATCCCGCCGCGGCATCGCTCTGGCCCCCCTTCCTGGCGGAGCAGGCCATCAAGGGCGCCCGAGTCTCGTCAGGAGCGCGCCCTACCGAGATATCTGCACGAGGGGGCCAGAGATACACAGGCCACGGTTCGTTTCGGACCGCCACGGAGGAGCCGATCATGGCTGGATCAACGTCGGTTGATTGTCGCTCCGGTGGCTGCCCCCCTGACTGGCCGTCTCGCCACTCGACATCCGCCACGGCACCGCGTGGCTCGCCGTCAACGCGCCAGGGGCCAGTCGGGGACTTCGCCGGCTCCCGCGAGGAGCCAGACCAACACAGCCCACAGTGCAGGTTCCGTCGCATCATGTTGCTCCTGTTTTTTCAAGTTCGTCGTCGACACCGACGAACGACAGCACGCTCCGTCGAGACTCTTTCAATATGGCGGCCAGCTTGTCGCCTACTCCCTGCGAGGACGTTAAACTCGCTCGTGACGAAAAATCCCTGACATTCTCCCCTCCGATTGGTGGGGGCTTCGAAGCAAATGCACTCGCCATCCGAAGCCACGGTTTACCTCGACTCTACAGACGAGGCCGAGCTACTGTTACGGTCCTCCCGATGTTCCGCAGCGGAAACAAAAAAGCCTCGACCGTGCGATGATTCGCGGTCGAGGCTTCGCGGCCTGATCGACCCGCCGGGCGTGAGCGGGTCGGATACCTTGATGATAGATTGATGGAAGCCTTGTGGCTTTGTCAAGGCCCCACGAGAAAATTTTTGATCCGCGGACTTGCCCTTTCCGCTCGCCATATCAAAAAATGCTCGACGACCGTTCTAAGAGCCGACGAAGGGGATTCGATGGATAATGACCCGCAATTTGCTCGCTCCTTATGTCGTCGCCGCCGCGGTCGTTCTGCTGACCTTCTCCGCCAAGGGGCCGATCGAGCGGCTGGTCGGGCCTGGACCGCCGCTGATCTTCTTCGTGCCCGCCGTGACGATCAGCGCCTGGCAGGGAGGACTAGGGCCGGGACTCCTGGCCACCGTGCTGGCCTCGACGATCCGCGCCTATCACTACTTCCCGCCGATCGGGTCGTTTGTGATCTCCAACCCGAACGACGTCGCCCGCATGGCAGCGTTCGTTTTCGACGGCATCCTGACCAGCTTTCTGATGGAGTGGCTCCACCTGTCCCGCCGGCAAGCCGAGGAGAGCCGCCGCGCGGCCGAGGTTTCAGGGAGGCGTCGCGCGTGCCGAGGAGCGGTTCCGGGCGATCATCGATAATACTGACGCGTTAATCTTTATGAAAAATACTAAGCTGGACATACGAGGTAATGAATAGAAAACTCAGCGAGATCCTCGGCGTTGCCGAAGGGAAGGTGGCCGGCCTGACCTGACCACGACGTGTTTCCGAAGGCAGTCGCCGAGCGATCCGGGGCAACGACGAAGCGTCCTCCAGAACGTGCAAGGGCATGCAGTTCGAGCAAGTTATCCCCTTGGGCGACGGGTGCCATACTTCGTCTCGCTGAAGTTTCCCCTGCTCGACTCGGCCGGGGTGCCTTATGCGATCGCTGGAGTCTCCACCGACATCACTCCTCTGAAGGAGGCCCAGCAGCGGCGGTCCAGGCGGAGCGACTGGCGGCCATCGGCCAGATGGCCGCCGGCCTGGCCCACGAGGGACGAAACGGCGCTTCAGAACAGTCAGATTTGCCTCGAGCTGCTCACTCGCGAGCTCGGGGAACGGCCCGAGGCGTCGGCCTGGTGGCCGGCATCCAGCGAGCCCAGGACGACCTGCATCGCCTCTACGAGGATGTCCGCGATTACGCCGCGAGATCGTTCTGCGACCGCCATCTGCCTGATCCGCGACCTCGCTGGCGAGGCTTGGGGACGCCTCGCGACGAGCCGGACTGGGCGGAACGCCCTGCTCCGAGAACCCGGCCGACCCGGACTTGGCTTGCTCCGGCGACGTGTTCCGGCTGATCCACGTCATTCGCAACATCCTGGACAACGCGCTTTGGCGGCCGCTCATGATCCTGTAGTGATCGACGTGGAATGGTCCGAGGCCAACGGGGGCCGTGCAGCCCGCCGTCGGAATCGTCATCCAGGACAACGGACCGGGCTCCACACCCGAGCAGAGGTGCAAGCTGTTCGAGCCGTTCTACACCTCGAAAACGCACGGGACCGGACTCGGCATGGCCATCGCCAATCGCATCATCGATGCCCACGAGGGCGTGATTGCCGCAGGCCCAGATGACGGCCACGGGGCGACGATCTTGATCACTCTACCTCGAGGAAACAAAATGACAGCCGCACTCAGCATCGCCGTCGCCGACGACGAGCCCCGCATGCGGGATTACTACTGCAGTACCTTGGCACTACTCGGGCACGGGGTCGTGGTTGCGGCCCGAGACGGCCGCGAGATGGTCGAGGGTTGCCGCACACCCGCCCCGACCTGATCATCACGGATAT
>CAVXCB010000060.1:0-558804 GCA_963760085.1 uncultured Planctomycetaceae bacterium | reverse complement strand
TAGTAGGTCTTGTCGCCGCTATGGGTCAGCGCGGACACCGGCAGCGCCCGCACGCCGGGCCGCTCGATGATCACCTTGGCGTAGGCGTACATCCCGGGCAAGAGCTGGCTGTCGGGGTTGGGCAGGTCGATCTCGGCGCGGAGCGTCCGGCTCTTGATGTTCAGCGCCCAGGAGGTGCGCGTGACGGTGCCGGGGATCGGCTCGTCGCGGTACGCCTTGGCGAGCACGGTCGCCTTGGTGCCGATGTGGACGTAGTTGGCGTCCTGCTCGGGGATGTCGACGAAGATCCGGACGATGTCGGTGCGGTCGACCACGTAGATCGGCGCGGCACCGCCGGGCGAGAGGTCGGGGGAGAGGTAGATGGCCGTGGGGTCGCCCGTGGTGGGCAGGACGAAGTCGAACGTGTTGGCGTTGCGGGCCACGATCACGCCGTCGAAGGGCGCGGTGAGCGTGAGGTAGCCCACCCAGGCCTTCGCATATCTCGCTCGCTCTCGGCCACCGCCAGGTCGGCCTGGGCGACCGCGACGTCGACCTGGCCTTTGCGAGCGTGGCCTGGGCGGAGAGCAGCTCCGCCTTCGCCCTCTTGATGGTCGCCGCCGCCTTGTCCCGCGCGGCGGTGCTCGACTTGAGCTGATTGGTCGACTCGAGGAGGACCTGGGGGTCGACCACGCCCCTCTGACCTCGCGCTGGAGCCGCTTGACCTCCGTGTCCCAGCGGTCGACCTCGGCCTGGTACTTGTCCAGGATCGCCTTGGCCTCGTTGAGGCTCGCCTCGGCCGCCTCGACGTCGGCCTCGGCCACCTCCACCACCTTCTGGGCCAGCTCGATCCGTTGCTGATCGAGCTCGACGGTCGCCTTCTTCGTCCCGTACTCCTCGACCAGCTCGGGCACGAAGAGCGTGGCGAGCACCTCGCCCTTCTTCACCTTGTCGCCGATGTCCACGATCCACTTCTCGATGTAGCCGGTCAGCTTGGGATAGATCGACGTGCGCTCGTAGCTCTCGATGAAGCTGGGCTGGCCGACGACCCGGACGATGTTCCGGACCGGCGGGTTGATCACCTGTACGGTCGGGGGCTTCGAGACGCTCGTGAAGTTGACCTTGCCCTCGTGGCCGCAGCCTGGCATCGCGAGGGCGGACAGGAGCCCGAAGAGGAGCCGGCAGCGGTAGGCGGAACGATAGGGAACCATGGGCCAAAGGTCGTGGCGCAGCAGGGATCTCCAGGTAAGGGGGCGGTGCATTCGAGCGGCCGCCCTGGCGACCTTTCCGAGTTCGCGGCGCATCAGTGTTCTCCGGGTAAGGGGGTGGTATTCGGGGGCTCCTCGGGTGTGGAACCCGACTCCCGGCCGCCGGCTGGAGAGTGGCTGTCCCCGTCGCCGTGCGAGTGATGCGGGTCGGCATGCTCCTCGCCGGCGTAGACGTCCGGGTCGTAGTGCGCGCTGTCGCGGTCGTCCGGGTAGATCGACGGCGACCGGGCCACCTTCTTGCCGATCACGATCGCGAAGATCGACGGGAGCACCAGCAAGGTGGCGAACGTCGACATCACCAGCCCGCCGATCACCGCCAGGCCCAGCGGGGCCTGCATCTGGCTCCCCCGCTCCAGGCGCCAGCGCCATCGGCACCATGCCCACGGTCATCGCGCAGGCGGTCATCAGGATCGGCCGCAGCCGCTCGCCCGCGCCGACGATCGCCGCCTCGGTCGAGGACGCTCCCCCCTTCCAGTGCTCGTTCATGAACGTCACGAGCAGCACCGAGTTCGACACCGAGACGCCCAGGCACATGATCGAGCCCATGAACGACTCGATGTTCAGCGAGGTGTTGGTGAAGTAGAGGATGGTCGCGATGCCCGCGAGCACGCCCGGCACGGCGCCGATCGAGATCAGCGCCAGCCGCGGCGACTGGAAATAGGCGGTCAGGAGCACGAAGATCACGAACACGGCGACCGCCAGCCCGATCCCCAGCGACTGGAACATCTCGATCATCGGCGGGAGCTGGCCCATGGGCTCGACCCGCACGCCGCGGGGCGGCTCGCCGGCGGCGGCGATCGCCTCGGCGACCTGGCGCGAGGCCCGGCCCATGTCCTCGCCCTCGACGTTCGCGGTCAGGGTCAGGTAGCGCTGCGACATGTCGCGGTCGATCTCGCCGGGCCGCACGCCCCTGCGGACCGTCGCCACGTCGCGGATCATCAGGTTGACCAGGGGGTTGACCGACTCCAGCGGCAAGATCTCGACGTCTTCCGGCTTCTCCATCCGGAGGGGCGGCATCTGGAGCTGGACCAGGTAGTCGAAGCCCGTCTTCACGTCGACCCAGTAGTTGAGCGAGGCGAAGCGGGTCGACGCCGTCGCCATGACGAGCGCATGAGCCACGTCCTCGACCTTGGCGCCGGAGAGCCCCGCCTTCTCGCGGTCGATGTTGACCTCGACGGTCGGGTAGTCGAGCTGCTGCTCGAACTGGACGTCGCGGAGGAAGGGGATGCGCTTCATCTTGGCGGCGATCTTCTCGGCGTGCTGCCGGACCATCTTCAGGTCGGTGCCGACGATCCGGACCGCGATCGGCGTCGGCGAGCCGAAGCTCATGACCTTGGTCACGATATCGCCCGGCTCGAAGCCGAAGGTCGACATCTTGGCTTGCCGCTGTGCCTCCGACGGGGACAATCCCCCCTGCTCCAGCCGCTTCGCCAGCCACGGGATCACCCGCTCGGGCAGGACCTTGCGGAGCCGCTCGCGGAACTCGTCGAGCTTGATCCCGCTGTCCTCGGTCAGCGCGACCCGCAACTGGCCGTCGTCGGGCCCGCGCATGAACAGGACCATGTTGTCGATGCCGAAGTTCGGGGCGACCTGGCCGACGTAGCCCATCGTGATCGCGATGTTCTCGGGCTTTGCCTCGCGCTCGATCTCCTCGAGGCACTTGATCGCCATCTGCCGGGTCAGCTCGAAGTTCGAGCCGGGCGGCGGCCGGAACCGGAGCACGAATTCCCCCGAATCGATCTGCGGGAACAGCTCGGTGCCGACCTGCAAGCCCAGCACCCAGAGGACCAGGCCGCACGCCCCGAGATAGATCGGCACGGCCAGCCAGCGCAGCCGGACGAACCAGCCCACGGCCTTGCCGTAGACCTTGAGCAGCCGGCCGAACACCCGCCGTCCTCGTCGCCGTGCTCCTTGTGCTTGAGCAGAGCTACGCACAGGATCGGCACGAACGTGCTGGCGAGCAGGTACGCCGAGATCATGGCGAACCCGACCGCCAGGGTCAGCGGCATGAACAGCGACCGGAGCGGGTCGGTCATGATGAATGCCGGAACGAATACGGACAGGATGCACAGCAGCGCCAGCAGTATCGGCACCGCCGTGATGCGGCTGCCGTGGAGCACGGCCGTGGCGATCTTCGGCGTGCGCCCCATCTGCACGTGCATGTTCTCGATGGTCACCGTCGCCATGTCGACGAGGATGCCGATCGCCAGCGCCATGCCGCCCAGCGACATGATGTTGATCGTGTTGCCCGTCATCCAGAGGCCGAGTAGCGACCCGAGGAGGGCCAGCGGGATGGTGATCACGACGACGATCACGCTCCTCCAATCCCTGAGGAACAGGAGGATCATGAGTCCGGTCAAGACCGCGCCGATCAGGCCCTCGGTGGCCACGCTCTCGACCGCCGCCAGCACCGTGGGCGACTCGTCGAACTCGAAGTTGATCGTGACGTCCTTGGGGACGGCGTCGCGGAACTTCTGCATCGCCTTGTGGACGTCGGCCACGACGGTCAACGTCGATCCCGTGTCCTTCTTGATGATCGGCAGATAGACCGACTTCTTGCCGTTGACCAGCGCGTATCCATACGTGATGTCGACGTCGTCCTGGATGGTCGCCACGTCGCGGAGGTAGACGTTCCGCTCCAGCCGGAGCGGAATGTTCCCCAACTTCTGGATGTCGACCACCGTCGCGTTGTTGGCGACCACCGGCATCGACGTCTTGATGTAGACGTTCCCCGCGGGGATGACGGTGTTCCCCGTCGCCAGGGCATCGATGACTTGCTGTGGAGTCAGGTTATAGTCGAGGAGCTTCTGAGGATCGACATTGATGACGATCGACCGCATGTTCGGGCCGAAGGGCGAGATCGCGACCGTGCCGGGGACGAATTTCTGCACCAGCGGCCGGATGATGTTCTGCGCCAGGTCGCCCATCGCCCCCAGCGTGGTGACCTTGCTCTCGAACACCAGGTAGCCGACCGGGACGCTGCCCGCGTCCATCCGCATGATCATCGGCGGCAACGTCCCCTTGGGCATCCACGACATCGCCCGGTCCGACATCGCCACGACCTGGGCCATCGCCTGGCCCATGTCGGTGCCGGGGAAGAACGAGAGCTCGCACAAGGCCACCTGCTGGATGTTTCGCGATTGATATCCTGGATGCCATCAACGTACTGGAAATACAACTCGAGCTCGTTGACGATGAAGCCCTCCATCTGGTCGGGGCTCATGCCGATGTAATCCAGGAAGACGTAGATCTTCGGGACGTTCAGCGAGGGGAAGATGTCCACGCGCATCCGGCTGTAAGGCCAGGATGCCGCCGCTGATCAGGGCCACGACCAGCATCAGGGTCGTGACGGGGCGCCGCATCGCGAAACGGTCGGATTCATGACTCATCGCCTCCGCCGACTGGTTCCTGACCGCTCGCAACGGCTTCGGCGCGCGGGGACGGATGAAAAAAGCTAGGTCCTGCGCTCAAGTCGTTCTCGATTGAAGCTTGGCTGACCCACGACCCGGACAGATGTTCCGGACCATCGGGTTGATCACCTGGACCGTCGTAGGCCGTGGCACTCGTGAAGCTGACCTCGCCCTTATGGCTGCAGCTCCTGGTCTCGCGAGCGCGCACGGAGACCGAAGAGGAGCCAGCAGCAGTAGGCGGAATGAAAGGGAGACTGTCGGCAAGGCAACCGGGGAATTCGTAAGAGGGCCGTGCATTCGAGCGGATCCTGGCTCTGGTACCTCTCCGATTTCGCGGCGCATCAGTGCTCTCCGGGTAAGGGGGTGGCATTCGGGGGCTCCTCGGGTGTGGAACCCGGCTCCTGGCCTCCGGCTGGAGGGTGGCTGTCTCCGTCGCCGTGCGAGCGATGCGGGTCGGCATGGCCCTCGCCGGCGTAGACGTTCGGGTCGTAGTGCGCGCTCTCGGGGTCGTCCGGGTAGATCGACGGCGACCGGGCCACCTTCTTGCCGATCACGATCGCGAAGATCGACGGAACCAACAGCAGAGTGGCAAACGTCGACATCACCAGCCCGCCGATCACCGCCCGGCCGAGCGGGGCCTGCATCTGGCTCCCCCGCTCCAGCGCCAGCGCCATCGGCACCATGCCCACGGTCATCGCACAAGCCGTCATCAGGATCGGCCGCAGCCGCTCGCTCGCCCCGATGATGGCCGCCTCGGTCGAGGGCGTCCCCTTCTTCCAGTGCTCGTCGATGAACGTCACGAGCATCACCGAGTTCGACACCGAGACGCCCAGGCACATGATCGAGCCCATGAACGACTCGATGTTCAGCGAGGTATTGGTGAGAGTAAAGGATGATCGCGATGCCGGCCAGCACGCCGGGCACGGCGCCGATCGAGATCAACGCCAGCCGCGGCGACTGGAAGTAGGCGGTCAGGAGCACGAAGATCACGAACACGGCGACCGCCAGCCCGATCCCCAGCGACTCGAACATCTCGTTCATCGGCGGGAGCTGGCCCATGGTCTCCACCCGCACGCCGCGGGGCGGCTCCCCGGCGGCGGCGAGCGCCCCGGCGACCTGCCGCGACGCCCGGCCCATGTCCTCGCCCTCGACGTTCGCGGTCAAGGTCACGTACGCGCTGCGACATGTCGCGGTCGATCTCGCCGGGCCGCACGCCCCTGCGGACCGTCGCCACGTCGCGGATCATCAGGTTGACCAGGGGGTTGACCGACTCCACCGGCAAGGTCTCGACGTCTTCCGGCTTCTCGATCCGCAGCGGCGGCACCTGGAGCTGGACCAGGTAGTCGAAGCCCGTCTTCACGTCGATCCAGTAGTTGAGCGAGGCGAAGCGGGTCGACGCCGTCGCCATGACGAGGGCATGAGCCACGTCCTCGACCTTGGCGCCGGAGAGCCCCGCCTTCTCGCGATCGATCTTGACCTCGACGGTCGGGTAGTCGAGCTGCTGCTCGAACTGGATGTCGCGGAGGAAGGGGATGCGCTCATGTTGGCGGCGATCTTCTCCGCGTGCTGCCGCACCATCTTCAGGTCGGTGCCGACGATCCGGATCGCGATCGGCTTCGACGAGCCGAAGCTCATGACGTTGGTCACGATATCGCCCGGCTCGAAGCCGAAGGTCGACATCTTGGCTTGCTGCTCTGCCTCCGACGGGGACAATCCCCCCTGCTCCAGCCGCTTGGTCAGCCACGGGATCACCCGCTCGGGCAGGACCTTGCGGAGCCGCTCGCGGAACTCGTCGAGCTTGATCCCGCTGTCCTCGGTCAGCGCGACGCGCAACTGGCCGTCGTCGGGCCCGCGCATGAACAGGACCATGTTGTCGATGCCGAAGTTGGGGGCGACCTGGCCGACGTAGCCCATCGTGATCGCGATATGCTCGGGCTTCGCCTCGCGCTCGATCTCCTCGAGGCACTTGATCGCCATCTGCCGGGTCAGCTCGAAGTTCGAGCCGGGCGGCGGCCGGAACCGGAGCACGAATTCCCCCGAATCGATCTGCGGGAACAGCTCGGTGCCGACCTGCAAGCCCAGCACCCAGAGGACCAGGCCGCACGCCCCGAGATAGATCGGCACGGTCAGCCAGCGCAGCCGGACGAACCAGCCCACCGCCTTGCCGTAGACCTTGAGCATCCGGTCGAACAGCCCGGGCTTCCCCTCGCCATGCCCCCCGTGGTGCTTCAGCAGGGCCACGCACAGGATCGGCACGAACGTGCTGGAGAGCAGGTACGACGAGATCATGGCGAACCCGACGCCCAGGGTCAGCGGCATGAACAGCGACCGCAGCGGGTCGCTCATGATGAACGCCGGGATGAATACCGACAGGATGCAGAGAGCGCCAAGAGCCGCGGCACCGCCGTGGCGTTGCTCGCGTGCAGCACCGCCGTGGCGACGTTCGGCGTGTGCTCCATCTGCACGTGGACGTTCTCGATCGTCACCGTCGCCTCGTCGACCAGGATGCCGATCGCCAGCGCCATGCCGCCCAGCGACATGATGTTGATCGTATTGCCCGTCACCCACAGCCCGACTAACGACCCCAAGAGCGCCAGCGGGATGTTGGACACGACGACGATCACGCTCCTCGGGTCGCGGAGGAACAACAGGATCATGAGCCCGGTCAAGCCCGCGCCGATCAGCCCCTCGGTGGCCACGCTCTCGACCGCCGCCACCACCGTGGGCGACTCGTCGAACTCGAAGTTGATCGTGACGTCCTTGGGGACGGCGTCGCGGAACTTCTGCATCGCCTTGTGGACGTCGGCCACGACGGTCAGCGTCGATCCCGTGTCCTTCTTGATGATCGGCAGATAGACCGACTTCTTGCCGTTGACCAGCGCGTATCCATACGTGATGTCGACGTCGTCCTGGATGGTCGCCACGTCGCGGAGGTAGACGTTCCGCTCCAGCCGGAGCGGGATGTCCCCCAGCTTCTGGATGTCGACCACCGTCGCGTTGTTGGCGACCACCGGCATCGAGTCCTTGATGTAGACATTCCCCGCGGGAATGACGGTGTTCCCCGTCGCCAGGGCATCGATGACCTGCTGGGGAGTCAGGTTGTAGTCGAGGAGCTTCTGAGGGTCGACGTTGATGACGATCGACCGCATGTTCGGGCCGAACGGCGAGATCGCGACCGTGCCGGGGACGATTCTTCTGCACCAGCGGCCGGATGATGTTCTGCGCCAGGTCGCCCATCGCCCCCAGCGTGGTCACCTTGCTCTCGAACACCAGGTAGCCGACCGGGACGCTGCCCGCGTCCATCCGCATGATCATCGGCGGCAATGTCCCCTTGGGCATCCACGACATCGCCCGGTCGGACATCGCCACGACCTGGGCCATCGCCTGGCCCATGTCGGTGCCGGGGAAGAACGAGAGCTCGCACAAGGCGACCTGCTGGATGTTTCGCGTATTGATATCCTGGATGCCATCAACGTACTGGAAATACAACTCGAGCTCGTTGACGATGAAGCCCTCCATCTGGTCGGGGCTCATGCCGATGTAATCCAGGAAGACGTAGATCTTCGGGACGTTCAGCGAGGGGAAGATGTCCACGCGCATCCGGCTGTAGGCCAGGATGCCGCCGCTGATCAGGGCCACGACCAGCATCAGGGTGGTGACGGGGCGACGCATTGCGATAACAGTCGGATTCATGACTCAACGCCCCCGTCGATTGATTCCAGACCGCTCGCAATGCTCAAGAAGCGAAGGAAGGACAAGAAGAGCCAGGCTCTCCATCACGATCCTCTCAATCGATTGAAACTTGCCCACATGGCCCTGTCCAGCAGAAAAGCCAGGTGCTTGGCTGCTGGAGCGCGGCAAGTTGGATCGCTCGAGCAGGAAGGTGCCTTACTGGCCAGACGCCATGCCGCGTAAGTCTTCTCGTCGGAACGAATCATTCGAAAAGCGCGTGTGATGGGCAATTGCTTGAAGCGTTAGTACGCCCCGGCGTGACGGCGAGTGCGCGGGTCTCCCGCGGCGCGGTATAGGCCGGTGCTCGGATCGATGGCGATCACCGTCGGGGCTGCCGACAGCGGCGAAGGACTGAGTTTTAACTTGTGCCCGCGTGAGGCCAGGGCGTCGAGCACGGGCTGGCCCATCGGAGGGTTGATCCGCAACCCGCCAAGCACTGGTGGGGTTTGCAGGAATGATCCGACGAAGTGCTCGCTCATGAACCGCGGAGCGGTGACCGACGTGGCCGGTTCCATCCCGAAGTCGATCTGGTTGAGCACCAGTTGCAGCGTCATCATATCCTGATTGTCGCCACCCGCGACGCTCACGGCCAGTATTGGCTTGCGATCCTTCGTCACCACGGTCGGTGTAAGGGTGATTCGGGGCCGCTTCCCCGGCGCGATGCAATTGGGATGGCCGGGCCAGAGATTGAACGATTGCAAACGCGTGCCGAGCCAGACCCCCGTTTCGCCCGCGACAACCCCTGACCAACCGCTGGGCGTGGTCGCGACGACATTTCCCTCCTTGTCGACGACCAGACAGGTCGTTGTATCCAGGCCGGTGCCGCCTTTGCCCTGCCGGCCTGCCGGCCCTGCCAGGAGCGCCTTGCCCCTGCGTGGATCGCCAGGCCGACGCTCGAGGGAAGCGTGGCTCATGTCGATCAGCCCACGCCGCGCATCGGCATAAGCCGGGGCCAGCAACCCGACGAGCGGCACATCCTCGAACAGGGGGTCGGCGTAGTAGGTGTCTCGATCCGCCAGCGCCAACTTCATCGCCTCGACGGTCACGTGGACCGCGTCGGTCGAATTGTGCCCCATCGCCTTGAGGTCGAACCCGGCCAGCAGTTGCAGCGCCTCCAGCAAGTACGGACCCTGCGTCCACGGGCCGCACTTATGCACAGTGTAGCCGCGGTAAATGACGGCAACAGGCTCTTCCACGCGAGTGAAATGCCGTGCCAGATCGGAGTAACGGAGCAGTCCGCCCCTCTCTCGCGACCAGTCGCCGATCTCCCGCGCCAGCGGGCCACGGTAGAAATAGTCGGCGACCAGCCTCAAGCCGCGACGCCGGTCGCCGCCAGAGCCCTTCTCGGCCTCGATCAATCGAAACACAGTGCGTTCGAGGTCTTTGTGCCAATCCTTCTCGTGCCGGTGCAGCAGTCGGAGCATCGGTGCCGCGGCCCGGGCAAAGGTGATTGTCCCGTGCCGGTCGAGAGCCGTCAGGCAGGCATCCAGCAAGGCGGGGACGGCGGCCGGCTCGAGTCCCTTGGCTGGGATACCGCCATGAGCCTCAAAAAACACGCGGGTCGCCAGCTCGGGTGCAACGCCTTGCCCCGCCAGGACCTCGACGGCGCCGGTCTTGGCGTCGTAGATCATCATCGGAACTTCGCCCCCGAAGCAGACGGAATTGGCATCTGTGACGGTCAAAGCGAGGATGGTGGCGACCGCCGCATCGACGGCGTTGCCGCCGCTCTTCAGAGTCCCCAGCCCCGCGTCGACCGCCTCCGCTCCACCGGCCGCGACCGCACCGTTCTTGCCCGCTGCCTGCCACGTTCCGGAGCCGCCAGGCGGCACCTGCGCTCTTGCGCCAAAGTTGACGCTGATGAGCCCGAGGGCGAGAGCGAACCCCAGATAATGCGTCCAAAACGATTGCCCGGGCCGGTCCGATCCTGACGTCATTAGTCGCTCCTGTGAAGATTGGGCTGTGGTTTGATGTCGAGACCCGCGGCCACTGGCCCGGGTGCTCGCCGGCAGGTATGATTGAACGTGTAGTCTTCCAGATTCGGAACTGTACGTGATCTCTCCATTCGCTGAACTTGATGAGTAACCCGCAATTGCCCTCAGGATCGGAAGTCTCTCCGAAGCCCGGCCCGGGATTCTGTTCCCGATGTCGCAAGTCCTTTTCAGGAAGTATCGGGATCGCCATCTGCGCCACCTGTGGAGATCGGCTGATTCCGCAAGGATACTGTCCAGTCTGCGAGGACTACTGGGCTCTTCCTGTCGGGGTGCCTTGCCCCAAGCATGACCTGCCGCTCGACAACCTGGGGCCGCCCAGCCTTCCGTTCGATTCGCTGGAGAAGCCCGTTTGCTGGATCACGGTTGGCCATTTTAGCGATTCGCAGGCCGCCCAGGCACCACGCATCCGGCTGGAAGCCGAAGGTATTCCGACGTTCGTGGACGGTGAGCGAATGGGATCCCGGACGATGTATCACGTGGCCACGGGCGGCGTCAGGCTGCGAGTGCCCGATTCCCTGGCTGCCGATGCGCGAATTATCCTTTCGCAAACCTGGTCGGCCCTGGCCGCGGAGCTCGATCTCGAAACGGGGCATGAAGACGAAGAGGAACTGCCCGCGTCCGATTGTGCAGTCTCCCAATCAGTCCGCGATGCCATGTCCCTCCGCGAGAGCCTCCTGATCTTCCTAACCGTTGGATTGCCTGCTCTACGCGCTCGCGTACTTGCTGCTGAGACAATGGTCGGATCGCTAAAACAGGCATTTGGCAAGCTTCCGACCAATCAATGGCCACACACTTCGAGCGCCGCCCTCGGCCGCCTGGCGTGTCGCGACAAAGCCGCTGCTTACCGCTTAGGAACGAGCCGGGAATAACTTCCCGACTTCAAGTAGGCTGTGGAACGGCGCGGTAGTTCCACTTCGGGAGTAACTTGTCGAAGGCGATCTTCATGGATTCCTTGAACCCAGCGGCACATTTTCGGCCCGTTTCGTAGACTTTGTCCAGAATGCCCACATCGACCTTCAATCCCGTGGCTGTTTCGGTCTTCGCCATGTAGTACCGAGCAACCTCCAGGGATTGAAAGAGTCACCCCGCGACATGCCCGCGTCACATGGGGAAAGAGTCGGTGCTCAATCGGATTGTACTTGGAGCAGTAGGGCGGGTAGTGCGCGATGCGGATTTCGATGCCGAGCTGGTTCGCCAGTTTCTGGAGTTCCTCTTTGAACACGTACCGCGTCGCGCTGTTGCTGCCACCGCCGTCGCACAGCACCAGGAGTTTCTTGGCCTGAGAGTAGTCCGTCCGCCCGTGCTGTTCCCACCACGCCGCGATGCTGTCACAGGCCAGTTCACTGGTGTCGTGGCTGGTGTTCAGGTGGAGAAAGCCCTGGTTGCGCCCCACGTCGTACACCCCATGCGGGATCACCACGCCCGACCCCGCGCTGCCGAAATCGTGATCGTTGACCGCGATCGTCCCCTGGGTGTCGATCCGACCCTCACGGTAGAAATCGCCGAGCAATTCCTTCTTCTTCGTGTCGATGCTGATGACGGGCAACCCGGCGTTCAAGTACTTCTTCTTGAGACGGGCGATCTTCTCGAACTGGGCGTTCCGATCCCGATGGTGACCCATCGTTTTCTTCTTCAACGCCTTTCGCTTGCGGTACCCGTGTTTGCGAAGTAACTGGGAAACCACGTCACGACCGACGCGCGTGCCCAGCTCGGCCATCCGCTTTGCGATCTGCCGCCGAGACAAGTTCGTCCACTTCACCTCGGTTCGCATCGGATCGCCTGCGGTGTGGTCCTGAAGCACCTTCAAGAAGTTCTCGTTGAGTGTCGAGTCGATCTCGATCAACCGTTTCCGCCCGCCCCCCTTTTTCGGACGCGCCCGCTGTCCAGGTCGTCCGTCCCCTCCAGTTCCGACTGTCCTTGGCGGATGGTCTTGGGGTCACACCCCAAGAGTCGTGCGATGTACTCGATCCCACCGTGACCCAACTTAGTGGCCTCGACGGCCGCATACCTCCGACGATCCTTTTCCCCCAGCGAGTCGTACAACCGCTTCATCACCCGCTCGATTTCTGGTGCGTAGGCGTCCATGCTGCCCTCCTTGATGCTGCACTCCGAGCAACGGGCTTGATACCATATCTCAGTCAAGCCGGGAAGTTATCCCCGGCCCGTTCCTTAGCGACTCGCCGCGCCAGGTTGACAGCTCAACCAGAGTGCCTTGAAGTAGCGCAAGACCCTCTCAGGATCCGGGCTTTCGGGGATCTCGGCCAGGGTGAAACCCTCATAGTGCTGCGCTGCCAGCAGGGCAAAGAGCTCGCGCCAGGGATAGGTGGCATCGAAGAGGTCGTGGAGGTGCACCTCGCGAATCTTGGAAGCGAAGAGGGCAAATGCAGCGCTGACCGATCCGCTCTCCACATCGGTCGCATTCGAGTTCCAGCAGGCGTACACGTTTGAGTGCTCGGCATAATGAAGGATCTGGGCGAAGTTCTTCGGCTCCTGGGTGACGGCACCGTGAACCTCCACGCGGATCTCGACTCCGAATCCGGCCGCGTACTCGCCGATCTCGTGCAAGGCCCCGCCTATCTGGCGGAGCGTCGCGTCAAGATTTGCCCCTGGCGGGATGCCGTTGGGCCGGACTTTGACACCCGGCGAGCCGACGTCATGTGCCAGGCGGACGTACTCCTTGGTCCCCTCGATGTTCTTGTGGACGATCGTGGGATTAGTCGATTGATACTCGAATGCGCTTCCCAGGCCGGCAAGATGCACCGGAGAATCTTCGAACCGCTTGCGGACATCGTCGCGCTGGGCCGCGGTGAGGTCGACCTCGACCCTGTGCGCATGCCCGGTGCGCAGTTCGACGCCGGCATAACCGAGCTTTTCGAGCCGGGATAGGATCGTCGGGAGATCCCAGTCCTTGGCGATGTTGTAGGTGACGATGCCGAGTTGGGTCATTTTTTGGACCTGTCCTCCTGGTAACGCGACATGTCGAGACATCGCTTTGGTGCGAATATAACAAGCTAGCAGAGGCAATTCCATGAAAGAAGCCGTTGGTATAAAGTTGGCATCTGACTGGGGTGGTCAAATGCCGACTGGACGGAGACGATTGCGGAGCTTACTCTGATAGAGACTTCGAGATTCGAGACCGGGTAGCTCAGTCGGTAGAGCAACGGACTTCAAGCACCGCAAGGAGTCTTGCAAAGGAGCCTCGCGCGGGAAGAAACCGAACCGCGACGAGTGAATGCCGCAGTATGCTGGAACGCCCTGAGAGCCCCTTCACTACAACGTGGCTGGCAACGGCTGGCGTGAAGGTTTAAAAAGCAAGGGGATTGGGTAATCAGCAGGCAAGGGACCGGTGGATCACCGGCCTCGGCCCCAGAGACTAGACGCGGCACGCCTGTGATGGCGAAGAGATAGTCCAGACCGTCAACACCTTGCGCAGCAATTCGCCATCAGGCCGAAGCCGCGAGCCAGGTGGTCGGTGAAAGCCGATGAGGTAAGTTAATCCGTTGGTCGAGGGTTCGAGTCCCTCCCCGGTCATTTGCGGAGAAACCGCCGGAACACATGCAGGTCTGCCCTACAGGCGGCGCCGATAGCTAATTGCAGCCTCGAACCGGCGGGCAGCCTGTATCAACTGGTGGAGGGCTCGGGTTGCCTCGGTCGGTTCAGCAAGACACTGCGATCTGCGGTCATGCAGAGTTTCCCGTTTTGCTGGTCGACTTCTTGCGGGCGGTCGAGGATGGGCGTTTCTTGGCCGGCGCGGGCTGGTTGATCACGGCGGCCAAGAGCTCTGCCAGCCGCTTCCCGGCATCACATGGGCAGGACGCAAGCTCGGCCATCTCGGCGAAGCTAAGCTGAGGATCGGGAAACGGTAGTCGACCTTCCGCGTGCTTGGCCGTCGCCAAGAGTGTGTATAGCTTGTTTCTGTGCCGGATCTTGACGGCGCACCGCTTGAGCAATTCCAGTTCGCGGTAAAACGTTCTCAAACCGATGTTCAGTTGCGACAGTATCGCCTCTCTTGTCCTAGGAATTTCGGCGAGAAACCAAACCAGGCGATGTAAGCGTGCTGCTCGTTGCAAGGTGATATGGACTGACGGGCGACGACGCGTGCTCGGGGGGTTGGTCATTGTGGACGGTCCTGTACGGACGAAGTCTGGTCCGCGGCTCGGAAACCCAGATCAAGCATGCCTGCCTCGGCCGGTACGCAGCCGGCATCGGTCGCTAGTCATCGGGCAGTCTGATCAGGGCTGCTCTTCTCCGCGTCTCCCTAAATCCCTGATGGTCTCGCTGCGCAAAGACTTCCGACTTTTACGATGGTAGGGATTAGAAGAATTCTAACGAATTTCTCAAGGATTTCAGTGCCGCTGTCGATTATCAGACAAGGTCCACCAAATCTCCAGGCACATCCGGCATAGCAGTATGATTACTCACAACCAGTACTGCGTGCAATAGGGTATTTCGGGGTGCAGGCTCCCGGTGCCGCTGGAGATTGGGTTGCGGTCGAGCCTTGGTCGGCGTTCGAGTTGTGCGCCAGGTCGATTGGTCGGCCCCTGCTTTCTGGAATAAAGGTGTCTGATCCATGTCGATGCGAAAGCCATCGCCCTCGAGACGGTCTCTTCGACCTTTGGCCGAAAGTCTGGAAACCCGCCAGTTGCTTTCGGTGCTCTCGACCGTGCCTTCAGCCACGGTATCCGGGACGGACACCAAGGGTGACAGGTGGACCTTGACGCTGTACGGTCCGGGCACGCTTAACGTGGTGGACAAGAACGGTAAAGCTTTCACCCCCGCGACCAAGTTCACGCCCGACGACATCAACACGATCACGGTCTCAGGGACGGTTACGTCACAGAGCCGGCTCGTGGGCAAGGTCACCTACGTTCCAGCGAGTTCCGACGGCCGAGTATTCTTCCAGCAGCTCACGATCAACAACAACGGCGCGTATGCATTTTTCAATACGAGTCTCGTCGAACCGAAGGCCGTGCTTTCTCAAAACGGCATCGCCGCCGTGGACATGCCGAACTTCTGGCTGGGAGATACGTCTGGGACGGCACCGACGGCCTCCTCGAATTTCCATGCGGCCGGGGGAGCCCAATTCCATCTGGCCGGCGGAATCAATGCTCCCGAGGGTATCGACAACCTGCGGTTCGGGGGTGTGGACACGACCTTCACTCCCAACGGTGGAACGCCCCTGGACCAGACGAATCAAAACAACGAGTTCGTGATCAACCTTGGGCCGCCGATCGTAGGCGGCACAAGCATCATCCTCGACAAGGTCATCACGAACGCAGCCATGAGCACAATGTCGGGGTCAACGACGGTTTTCCAGCAAAGTGTCTCATTCGTGGTCAACGGCCGGCTTAACCTATTCCAGGCCAACGAGATTGACGGCTCCACTGGCACCGGTTTGGTGCCAACACAGTTCACGCCTCCCTCGACTCAGCCGCAATCCAGCCTTCTGCCAGGCGGAACTTACCTGGTCTCCGACGTGGGCGGAGGAGTCACGACCGGGCAGATCGGCGATATTCGTATCGGCGGCAACGCCACGAACTTCACAGCGATGGCCCTGGACACGGATTTATTCACTTTTCCATCAATCGATCCGATCGCCGGCCCCCAGGTGAGCAACTTCTTCATCGGCGGCCAGACCGACAACGTGATCCTCGTTGCACCATCAGGCTCGCGAAACGTGATCTTCGGTCAAGGCATGGACAATACCTTTATCAACACCGAGTTCATCCAGAACCTCCAGGCCAACCGAGGCGCCATCGGCTCTGCCGTCACCGTGAAGCGAGCCATCGGCAACATGGTGATGGGCGGTGACGTCATCAGCAGCTTTATCCAATCAGGATATGACCAGGAACTCTCCGCCGTCGCGAATTCTCCGGTGAGCTCGATTTCGGGTCAGACCATTCCGGCCGGAGGTGTGTTTGCCGGCGAGGCCCCGCCGACGATCATGAACCGCATATCCAATGCCTTCCTCAACCAACCCACGTTCGCCCCCCTGGCACACGGCGGCGGACAGATTCATGGCAGGATCGCGGGCAACGTGACCAATTCGATCATCTCGGTCTCCGTTGACCCGAATCCATCCGGGATCAACAACCCCGGCCAGCTCCAGAACGTCACCAGCACCACGTTCCCGTTTGGATCACCAAATAACATCGTGCTGCCGCGCGGCGTGCTGAGTGTGAAGGTTGAGGGCGCCGTCAACAACAGTGGTCTGCAGCAGGGTACGAGCCCGCTTGTCGATCCGAATATTCCCTCGTCCTCCGCGTTCTTTGCCAGGAAGGTGAAAGTGCAGGGCCTGCCGGTCACACCTCCCGACGTTCCCGAAGCCCCTTATAAGTCTCCAACGCCTTACCACCTGGGGCAGAGATTCCTGAAGGGGCTGTTCAAGGTCGACAAATCCGTGACTCTTCCCCGTCGTACCGCAGGGAAGTAGTAAAACGAAACAACCAGCATTTATCGCGTTCGGCGATGAGAGGGGCCGCACCACCGACTGGAGTCTTCAGCGATCCGCTTATCCGTCGTGTTCTGCGATATCACGGCGATAAAACGCTCCCGAGAACCGGACGGCGCGTGCCGCCGCGTAGGCACGGTCACGGGCCTCGGCCAGCGTCGAGCCGATTGCGGTGACGTCGAGTACCCGCCCTCCGTCGCTGACAACGCGAGCCTCCCGTCCGTCCCCGGGGCTAGTCCGCAAGGTGGTTCCCGCGTGAAAAACCTTCACGTCGCTCAGGCCGTCGACGGCCTCCAAGCTGTCAATCGGATGATCGCGCTCGTAGTGACCGGGATATCCCTCCGAGGCCAGGACCACGGTCACCGCCGGCCGCGCATCCCACTCCAGAGAGATGGAATCTAGCCGTTCGTCGACCACCGCCTCGAGAGCGTCGAGCAGGTCGGACTTGAGGCGCATGAGCACAACCTGAGTCTCTGGATCACCGAAGCGGACGTTGAACTCGAGGACTTTTGGTCCCTGATTGGTGAGCATCAAGCCGGCATAAATGACGCCTCGGAATGGGCGGCGAGCCCGTTTCAAGGCGTGGATGATCGGCACGAGGATCTCGCGCTCGACGTCTTCCATGAGGGCCGGCGTCACCCGGGCGCAGGTGAGAAGGCACCCATGCCGCCGGTATTGGGTCCTTCATCGTGATCGAATGCCCGCTTGTAGTCTTGGCTCGACTCCAAGGGAACGATCGTGCGCCCGTCGGTCAGTGCCTGGATGCTAGTCTCGTGGCCGTCGAGCCGCTCCTCGATGATAAGGCGGTCGCCAGCCTGGCCAAAGATCCGCCTGATCATGATTTGATCGACGGCATCCAGGGCCTGTCGCAAGTTGTTACAAACGTAGACTCCCTTGCCAGCGGCCAGCCCGTCGGCTTTCAGGACCAGGCCAAGCGGCCGCCCCAAGACGAAATCGCGCGCGTCGGCGACCGCGTCGAAAACGCGGCGGTGGCCGCGCTCTTCAATCTCGACCTGAACCCCGGGGCTGAGCATTTCACGCGGGTCAAGAATCCGCTCGATCGCCTCGATCGTCTCGCCCGCGGTCCGGCAATGAAGCGTGTGCCGGATGGTCGATCGCCCCCGAGAGCGGACAATCAGGGAGACCTCTCGGGAGAGTATGTAGTGTTCGGCGTCGGGTCCTGATCGGAAGATTCGATAATCGGCCGTGGGAATCCCGGCCTGGCGCATCAAGTCCTTGGCAAAGACCTTGGAACCTTCCAGCTCGGCGGCGTCTTTGCGCGGTCCGAAGATGCGCAGTCCCTCGCGCTGAAAGACGTCCACGATCCCCTTGGCCAGCGGCTCCTCCGGACCGACCACGGTCAGGCCAATGCCCTCCCGTCGAGCAAACTGCAACAGTCCCCGCTGATCACCCGTCTCGATCGCCACGTTCTGCACGTCGAGCGCCGTTCCCGCGTTGCCTGGAGCACAGAAAACAGCGGTCACTCGTGGCGATTGCTTCAGTTTCCAGCACAGGGCGTGCTCGCGCCCTCCCTTGCCGATAACCAGTACTTTCAAGCTCAAGACTCCCGGAGTAGGCGATGAGCCGAACTCCCTCTTATTCTAGAATGGAATCGTGGCTGCGAACAGCCGCGGGTGGCGCCCGCAGGTCCGATTAGGGCGGTTTCCTCTTGCCGGAACCACAAACCGCATTATGAGTTCAGGTCTTTGGTAGCGAATGGTCAGTGGCTTCCAAAGGTGGGAGCATGGAAGTGGCCTTGAGCCTGATGGAACTGCTCGTGTCAGCGGGTGCTCAAAACCCGCCCAATGACACCGCTCGAGGGATTTCGTCATCCGCTCGCCCTCAGAGGTGAGACGACTCGCGCGCTCCTGTGGGATCACTTTGCCGCCTGCCCATGCGACAGAGCCTCGGGGTCGCCTGAGCAGGCTTCGAGGAGAAGGCCCTAGTTGGAGGAGGTCAGCCTTGGTTCATGGTTTCGAAAACAGCTGGTTAGAACCACCAAGCTTACGTGGGTGATTGAAGCGAGAGGGTTCGGCAAGTCGGTCATCGGGAGGCTCTTTGCCAAGATCTACACCAAGAATCTGGACCGGGCCATTCCCTTGTTGGTAGAGGAGATGAACGCAAATCGGGTGTAGTGTCGCCGAACGAGCCGTTGCAGCCGACCGGGGCCGCCGTGGCGCTCTGCCAGGGCACCATCCGTCACGTGGCGGTGAGAAGCTCGGTACTCTCGGCTGGCCAGAAGGCCACCTCCCGGCAAAAAGGTTCTAGCGGTGTCCAGTCGCCCCGACTGATTCGTAAGGCCAAACTTACTGATAGTTGCAAGTCTTGCATCACGTCAACGTACGAACACTTCCGCTCCCCCTTCACAGGAGGTACCACGACTCGCCGCTGTCGCGCATCGGGTCCAACGTCCAGGATGATGAATGTCGCATTTTTTCCGGAATTTCCCGAGTTGATCTGGTCAGAACCTGCGCCGCAAGCCGTGGTTTGCCAGTTGACTGATTACCGCGCGTCGTCGACTTCAAAATGCTTAGCAGCCTTCTCGATGGCCACTTCATCATAGAAGTTCTTGCGGAATAATGGCTTTAGCTTCCGGATGGGGCACAGGAATTCAGCGGCGAAGTTGCGCTGGACCTCTTGCCTGGCCGTTTTGGAGTCGGTCGCCGGCAGCCAGTGGTCCGTCGCTGGGGCATTCAGGGTTTCAGCCAGGAAGCGGGCGGCCTCGAAGCGTCGCGAGAGCAATTCCCGCCTGCGGAACAGCAGAATGAGACGGTTTGGATCGCCGTTCCGGACCGCCAGGCCAAGCGGCGCTCGATGGTAAGGGACCGGGGCTCGCAACGTCGGCATCAAAAATCTCGGAGAGCTTCTGATCACCCACTCGATCGGTATCGATGTTCCAGGCGGCGCCGCGCGTTACGAGCCAGCAAGTAACCTCGCTTCCAGGGGCTAATATGGCCATTCGGAGGTGGAAGTAGCGCAGGCTCCAGGGGAGATTGGATCGCCACGTCAATCCCCTTGGAGTCGGCCAATCTGAGCACCTGCTCGATGGCCTTATTTGGGTTGGCGCCGAACATGCCGGAGCGATCTCGTCGGACGCGGCCTCACCCGCCTCTAAGGCGAGTTTGACGAGGCGGTCCACCGTCCCGGGCGGCCCTTCATCGGGGTCGAAGCCCAATCGAGCCTCCAGGCGGCGATAGTGGGCTGCGTCAGGACTTATGCGTCACCTATGGCCTCCGCCCAGAGGCTCTGAAGCTGCGTGTCACGAATTCCGACTGCCTCGAGTCGTGCCAGCACCAGCCCGATGAATTCATCGATGGTCCGCTCGAAGACACTAGCGGGGACGCATTCAACAAACTGCTCCAGATAGCGGATCGGCTCAATGGCTGCTTCACGTGTGGGGCGACAAGTTATTCTCACCGTCTCGCCGTCCGACACAAAAGTCAGGGGAGGCCAGATGTAACCATAACCGGCAGCGGGCATTTCATGGGCCATTCGCCAGCCGATGCTCGGCCGCTCATTGGGAAAAGGCTCCCAACGCAGTCGAAACCATGACCCCGCGAACCACAAAGCCAGGGGATAAGCGGATAGGTTCACGTCGTAGCGAACGGATTTGGACCACAGATCCTCGATACGAGTCGCAATTTGCTTACCGATCCTGATGCGGAGGGATCCCGAGGTGTGACGAACCTCCTCGGGCTCGCCATCACCTGAAATCCAATCCTCCGAAATCGAAAAATCGGGCGTCATTTTACTTTCCAGCGCTTTAGGATTTCCCACTTAAACGGGTCTTTGGACTGCAAGGGGTAACCGTGGTATTCGCCGGTTCCCCTATTCGTGAGCTTGGCTTCCAGGGGGATCTCATCGTCGCTCAGCGCCCAGACATGCTGCGGCCAGTCATTGCGGCGCTGATCATTGATGAGGCCCCGGCGCAACCCCTCTTTCAAGAGGCCAAGAGCCACAGCTTTCCTAAATATCTTCGCCCCATCACAAAGTGTCTTAGGAACGGGCCGGGGATAACTTCCCGGCTTGACTGAGATATGGTATCAAGCCCGTTGCTCGGAGTGCAGCATCAAGGAGGGCAGCATGGACGCCTACGCACCAGAAATCGAGCGGGTGATGAAGCGGTTGTACGACTCGCTGGGGGAAAAGGATCGTCGGAGGTATGCGGCCGTCGAGGCCACTAAGTTGGGTCACGGTGGGATCGAGTACATCGCACGACTCTTGGGGTGTGACCCCAAGACCATCCGCCAAGGACAGTCGGAACTGGAGGGGACGGACGACCTGGACAGCGGGCGCGTCCGAAAAAGGGGGGCGGGCGGAAACGGTTGATCGAGATCGACTCGACACTCAACGAGAACTTCTTGAAGGTGCTTCAGGACCACACCGCAGGCGATCCGATGCGAACCGAGGTGAAGTGGACGAACTTGTCTCGGCGGCAGATCGCAAAGCGGATGGCCGAGCTGGGCACGCGCGTCGGTCGTGACGTGGTTTCCCAGTTACTTCGCAAACACGGGTACCGCAAGCGAAAGGCGTTGAAGAAGAAAACGATGGGTCACCATCGGGATCGGAACGCCCAGTTCGAGAAGATCGCCCGTCTCAAGAAGAAGTACTTGAACGCCGGGTTGCCCGTCATCAGCATCGACACGAAGAAGAAGGAATTGCTCGGCGATTTCTACCGTGAGGGTCGGATCGACACCCAGGGGACGATCGCGGTCAACGATCACGATTTCGGCAGCGCGGGGTCGGGCGTGGTGATCCCGCATGGGGTGTACGACGTCGGGCGCAACCAGGGCTTTCTCCACCTGAACACCAGCCACGACACCAGTGAACTGGCCTGTGACAGCATCGCGGCGTGGTGGGAACAGCACGGGCGGACGGACTACTCTCAGGCCAAGAAACTCCTGGTGCTGTGCGACGGCGGTGGCAGCAACAGCGCGACGCGGTACGTGTTCAAAGAGGAACTCCAGAAACTGGCGAACCAGCTCGGCATCGAAATCCGCATCGCACACTACCCGCCCTACTGCTCCAAGTACAATCCGATTGAGCACCGACTCTTTCCCCATGTGACGCGGGCATGTCGCGGGGTGATCTTTCAATCCCTGGAGGTTGCTCGGTACTACATGGCGAAGACCGAAACAGCCACGGGATTGAAGGTCGATGTGGGCATTCTGGACAAAGTCTACGAAACGGGCCGAAAATGCGCCGCTGGGTTCAAGGAATCCATGAAGATCGCCTTCGACAAGTTACTCCCGAAGTGGAACTACCGCGCCGTTCCACAGCCTACTTGAAGTCGGGAAGTTATTCCCGGCTCGTTCCTTATCTGGCCTCGTCCCGCCGAGCGGTTGGAGGCCGAAATCTCCCGGATTGCGTTTGTGCACCGGATTTCCTTCGTAAGTCACTTGTTCGGCGAGTCGGGCAAGCACTTGCCATTCCAGATCGGTTGTCGGTGTTCTTTCCAGTTTCCTCTTGGGGCTTGCTGTCGTCCTCTTTCGCATGGCTTTCCCGGGGCACGGCCACACTGAGTTACTTTCGGGCAAATTCTCCGCTGGTGTTCTACGCGAGAAATGCAGGACCGCGAAAGAGAGCGTTCACAGAGCGTGGCCAAAGGGGCGGGGCCGACGCGTCCCGGCCGCCGCATGGGTTGGTTGCTTCCAAACCCGGACGCCGGCCACCAAGAGTTCTAACGGCGTTCTGTCGCCCCGATGTGTAGCCTTCTGGCTGAATTCGACCGGCGCGCGTCGGTCACATCGACCGAAGCATCCGCCGGCACGTGCGGTGCCGCGACACCTGCGGTTACTACCCAAATAGCTTTACCATTTGACGCTGGGCGGTTTGGCGTTGCTGGCTAGTCATTCCACAGTGGATGCTAGGCGCCGCCATAACTTCGATCACTATACGCCTGTCACTGTCGGCCCGTGAACGCGTACCGCCGCGAGTCAGCGAGTTACACGCCATGCTCTGTCCTGGAGTCGATCCGGGACAGGTCCGTGACCCTCCAGGGTGCCTGCGGGAGGCAGGCGATGAGGACCCTCCGCAACACCGGGGCAAGATAACTCCCGGGGGTGGTGCTAAAGCCTCGAGATTTTTTTTGCGGCGTCTTGTTGGGTTCCACAGCCGGTTGTTGAGTTCCTTCGTGAGGTCACTGTCAATCCCCCTGAACGCGGGGAAGCAGGGGCTCGGGCGAACCTGGATCGACTTCCGCGAGAGATCTCGCAGTCCTGTTCAAATCCGGCACACGCCGAGTGGCGTGGCGGCAATGCGATGCTTCTGAGAAAGGACATCACCATGTTTCGGTCAATGCAGAGGCCCGGCCGTGATTCGCAGGCGAGATGGCGCGGCATCGGGGAGCCCGGCAACCGCCTGGCCACTCCCGAACCGAGCCGGCCGACGACCCGTGTGCGGCGCAACCAGCGGCTGAATTGCGAGGCCCTGGAAGGCCGACAGATGCTCTCGGGGTTCTACATCATCAACATGAAGAGCGGCCTGGCGCTCGACGACACCAACTTCTCGACCAGCAACGGCAACCTCATCCAGCAGTGGCAGGCCACCGGCGGGCTCAACCAGCGGTGGAACCTCGTCTACCAGCCCGACGGCTACTACGAGATCGCCAACGCCGAAAGTGGCAAGGTGCTCGACGACACCAACTGGTCGACCAGCAATGGCACCCAGATCCAGCAGTGGCAGGCCACCGGCGGGCTCAACCAGCAATGGTACTTCGTCTCCCAGCCATACGGCGACGAGATCGTCAACGCCTACAGCGGCAAGGCGCTCGACGACACCAACTTTTCCACCAGCAACGGCAACATCATGCAGCAGTGGCAGCCGACCGGCGGGCTCAACCAGCAATGGAGGCTGGTGGCGGGCGGTAACGCCCCCACCGTGACCAATTACGTGGTGGACGCGTCCAGCGGCAAGGTGCTCGACGACACCAACTTCTCCACCAGCAACGGCAACATCATGGAGCAATGGCAGCCCACCGGAGGGTACGACCAGAAGTGGACCTTCATCTCGCTCGCCGACGGCAACGATATGATCGTCAACGTGTCCAGCGGCAAGGTGCTCGACGACACCAACTTCTCCACCAGCAACGGCACCCTGATCCAGCAGTGGCAGGCCACCGGCAACAGCAACCAGGAATGGAAACTCGTCGCCCAATCCGACGGCACCGACGAGATCGTCAATGCGTACAGCGGCAAGGTGCTCGACGACACCAACGCCTTGACCAGTAACGGCAACAAGATCCAGCAGTGGCAGGCCAACGGCGGGGTCAGCGAGCACTGGAAGCTGCTGGCGGCAGGTAACGCCCCCACCGTGACCGCTCCCGTCGTCAACGCGAACAGCGGCAAGGTGCTCGACGACACCAACTGGTCGACCAGCAACCAGACCAAGATCCAGCAGTGGCAGCTCACCGGCGCGAGCAACCAGCAGTGGACGTTCATCTCGCTGGCCGACGGCAACGACCTGATCGTCAACGAGTACAGCGGCCTGGTGCTCGACGACCCGAGCTCCTCGACCAGCAACGGCACCCTGATCCAGCAGTTCCAGCTCAACGGCGGCACCAACCAGCAGTGGTTCACCTACACGCTGGCCGATGGCAACGTCGTGATCTTCAATGCGGCGAGCTACGACGTGCTCGACGACCCGTACTTCTCGACCAGCAACGGCACCCTGATCCAGCAGTACCCGGTCAACGACGGCACCAACCAGCAGTGGGTCCTGTTCACGCGGAACGCCGACGCGGGCACGAGCCCCAACTGGTCGGGCTACGCGGCCCAGACCAGTTCGACCAGTTCGCGGCAGGACTCGGTGACGTCCGTCTCCGGCTCGTGGGTCGTCCCCAGGGTGACCGACCCGTCGGGTTTCAACTCGAGCGGCAAATTCAACGTATACGCCTGGGTGGGCATCGACGGCTACGGCACCGACACCGTGGAGCAGGTCGGCACGCAGTCGGTGGTGCTCAACGGCGTCGCGCATTATTATACGTGGTGGGAGATGTGGTCTTCGGTGAACCAGCAGGAGCCGCAGACCATCTCCAGCATGGATGTCGAGCCGGGCGATTCGATCACGGGTTCGGTCCAGTATGTCAGCAGCGGCACGCACGCCGGACAGTTCGAGATGACCATCACCGACACCAGCCGGTCGAACGACTCCTATACCACGTATCAGACCTCTTCGGCGAACCAGAACCCGCTCGCCACGCGGAGCACCGCCGAGTGGATAGTCGAAGCCCCGGGCGGCGACAGCCCCGGCCAGTTCCAAACCCTGCCGGACTTCGGAGAAGTCACCTTCACCGGCGCGAACGCGGTGATCAACGGGGTCTCGGGCCCGATCGACTCGTCGTCGTGGCAGTCGGAAGCGTTGAACATGACTTCGGATGGGACGTCCAGCGGGGTCCACTTCGATACGACCTCGACCTTGACCTCTTCGGGCGAGGGCTTCGCCGTGGTCTACAACAGCTCGGGGACCGCGACGTCATCGAACGGGGGCAGCAAGGCCATGGCGCAGGCCGGCGCGGCCATCGGAACAGCCCTCGCGCCGACTTCGGACCGGCCGCCCGATGATCGGCGGGTCGGCGGCGACCGGGGCCTCGGGCCTCTCGCACGTCGGGCCGATCGACCCGACGGCACTCGACGCCCTCTTCGCCGAGTCGGACTCATCGCATGACGACGCGCCGCGGGTGAAGAGCCCCGCCGCCGACGGGCAGTCCCCCGACGACGTCTACCTGGGCATCCTCCCGGCATCGAGTGGGACCGCGTTCGGCGACGGAGGCGCCGGGATCGACATTCTCGGGAGGAGGCGGATCTTCGGGAGGGCGTGAGGGGATCGATTGGTCGACGTGACGAGAGCGCCCACCGGCGCCCGAAGCCCAACAGGATTTCGCACCGCTGTTCGTTCACACGGCCCTCCACTGCGAGCTATCCAGGGCGACGGTCGGCGTCCGCTCGCCCCCTCTCGTACTATGATCCCGTCGGCCGCGTTCCGGCCTCGACCTCGGGCTGAGATCGTATCGACGCCGACGATGATCGCTATCGATGCCGGCGCGTGCGGAGGAGCGCGGCGTCAGACTGGAGGAGCGCGGCGTCGGAGGAGCGCGGCGTCAGACTTGGTTCTTGGTTTCAAAGACTGTGAGGAGCGCGGCGTCAGACTTGGTTCTTGGTTTCAAAGACTGTGAGGAGCGCGGCGTCAGACTTGGTTCTTGGTTTCAAAGACTGTGAGGAGCGCGGCGTCAGACTTGGTTCTTGGTTTCAAAGACTGCAGTTTACAACCAACAACCAAGGCTGGCCTCGCAGCTTTGGTGAGTGCCGTTCGAACGCCAGTGATCCACAGATCGAGCACCTCAGTCCTCCCGCTCACTACTAGCTGCTCCTGGCGTTGAGTTCCAACGTGAGGAGCACTTCGCCACGTGCCGTTTCCCGCTCGTCGTCGAGGATTCCCGTCATGAGCGCCCGGCAATCCGACCCGCGCAGCGGCGAGCAGCTCGCGCGTGCACAAGGCCCCGCCGCTGGAGGGATCAAGCTAACAATGGATCGAGGAGAAAAGAAGACGCATCGGATATCGGGAAAGAGAGCCTAGTCCAGTCGGTTTGTTCGAATGGATTCGGGCAGATCAAACCCGTGGCGATCGCGCCCGTGCCCTCAAGAAGAGAGCACCTTTCTCCAAAGCCGACAAGTCGCGGATGGTTTTGTCGTATTCTATAAGTGTGGGGGCTGTGTGCGCGGTCATTGGTCGTTTGTAATTGAGTCCGATCACCACGACTTCGCGTCGCCACCGCGTCAGGGTGCCGCGCAGGGAGTGCTGATTAGCGCCATTCAAAGCCAGCAAAGATCAGCCACAAATCACTGTCCATCAATAAGTTAACATTGGACGCATTCGGTCTTATTTATGGAAAACAAACCAAGTTCCGGCCCGTCGAAGCCGCGACATTGTTAGGCTGGAGGGGGCCGAAGCTAGCACGCAAACATGCTTACCCCACTCAGGGCCAGACAGCATTACCGAGACATGATTTGGCGGATGGCAGCTGTCAAATAGACGATGCCGGACGGATAACGAGCAAAGGGTGAGGTTGAGTTGCTGCGGAGTAGGCGACAGCGGCAACGGGATGGCCAGGGTGTGTCGAGAACATCCACCAAAGGAGGGCCAGGAATCCAAAAAAACGCCGAGCAAAGCCAATTTGGGATCGACACAAGCCTTGCCCCTTCAGGACGTTCGATCAGAAATGACTGGTGTGAGGTAGAAAAGCAAAGCCATTCATCTGAAGATGGAACGGCCCGGCAGGCCCAATCGCGTGGCCTGCCGCACCGTCGGATTGGATGATAATATAGGTCGCTCGGCGAACATTTCGCCGCGGAGCCTGGGTGTCGGGGTTGATCCGGTGCACCGATCCCGCCATTGCCGGGTGATCGAGGTTCGTAGAGGCAGGGGGGGTTGATCGTGAAGCATGTTGCCGTCGTGGGAGCCACTGGGGCCGTGGGAGACCGAATGATCCGCCTGCTCGAGGAGCGGACCTTTCCGGTGGCATCGATCAAGTTCCTGGCCTCGGAGCGCAGCGCCGGCAAGAGAGTGACCTTCCGCGGCGAAATGGCGCAGATCGAGGCGATCGGACAGGACGTATTTCGCGGCGTGGACATCGTCTTGTCGAGCACTCCAGGTCCGGTGTCCCGAGAATGGAGCCCGATCGCCGCGGCGGCGGGAGCGGTCGTGGTCGACAATTCGAGTGCCTTCCGGATGGACCCAGACGTCCCCCTGGTCGTGCCTGAGGTCAATCCCCAAGACGTCGCCTGGAACCGGGGAATCATTGCCAACCCGAATTGCTCGACCATCCAGATGGTCGTCGCGCTGAAGCCGCTGCACGACGCGGCACGGGTGCGTCGGGTCGTGGTAAGTACATATCAATCGGTCTCCGGCGCCGGTATGAAAGGGATTCACGAGCTGGAGAGTCAGATGGAGGCCTCCGTCAAGAAGCAAGCGATTCCGGCCGCGGCAAAGTTCGCTCATCCGATCATCGGGAACTGCATTCCGCAGATCGATGAGTTCACCCCAAGCGGGTACACCAAGGAAGAGCTGAAGATGGTCAACGAGACCCGCAAGATCATGGGCGATATGAGTATCGACGTCGCGCCGACCTGCGTTCGCGTCCCCGTGCCGTTCTGCCACAGCGAATCGATCATGGTGGAAACCGAGCGGCCAATCTCAGTCGAGGAGGCCCGCGATCTGTGGACTAGAGCCCCTGGCGTTACACTGCTGGACGACCCCGCGAATCGAAGCTACCCCCTGGCGGCCCAGGCCGCTGGACGCGACGACGTTTTCGTGGGCCGCATTCGTCAAGATCTCAGCCGCTCCAATGTCCTGCTCTTCTGGTGCGTCAGCGACAATCTGCGCAAGGGGGCAGCCACCAACGCGGTTCAGATCGCCGAAGAACTGCTCAAGCTGGAACCTGCCCGCTCGTGAGACCGCAGGCGAACCATAGGGAGCATGCGGAACTTCAAGCTGATCTTGAGTTACGACGGCACTGACTTCCGCGGCTGGCAGCGCCAGCCCGGGCTCCGAACTGTTCAGCAAACGCTCGAGGATGCCATCCTCGCTCTGACCCAGGCTCGGCCGACCTTGGCCGCCAGCAGCCGGACCGACGCCGGTGTCCACGCGCTGGGACAGGTTGTTCATTTCCATACTTCTTCATATCACCGGCCCGAGATCGTGTTGAGAGCTCTCAACGCCCTCTTACCGCGCGACCTCCGAGTGCTTGCAGTCGAGGAGATGCCCCTGTCTTTCCACGCGACCCTGGACGCCACTTCGAAGCGGTACCGCTACGTGATCGACGATCGGCAGATCCCTAGCCCCTTTCATCTGCGTTATAGCTGGCAGGTCCTGCGCCGGCTCGACATCGAGGCGATGAACCGCGCCGGCGCAGTACTCGTGGGCAAACGGGACTTTCGCAGCTTCGAGACGGACTGGCCGAACCGGACGAGCAGCATTCGCACGATCAAAGAGCTCGTCGTCAGCCGGAACGATGATCTGGTCTGGCTCGAGGTCGAGGCCGACGGTTTCTTGTACAATATGGTTCGAGCGATCGCCGGCACGCTGTCGTGGGTGGGCTCCGGTAAGCGCTCCGAGTCCTGGGTCAGCGACGTGCTCTGGGCGCAGAATCGAGTCGAGGCGGGGCCGACGGCGCCCCCGCAAGGGTTGTTTCTGGTGCAGGTGCGCCATCAGTCGGAGCCGGGCTGAATTGGCTCCGGACCACTTCCCTGCTCCATTCTATTGAAACTCCGGCAATCACGGAGGAACCACGACCATGCGGATTGTCCACGTGATCACGCGGCTGATCCTCGGCGGCGCCAGGAGAATACGTTGCTCACGGTGGATGACCTACATCACCAGTATCACGATGACGTGACACTCATCACCGGCCCGGCAGAGGGCCCGGAAGGCGATTTATTCGAAACGCGCCAGAAAACGGGATCTCCGCGTCGAGCTGATCTCGGAGCTGGTCCGTCCGATCCGTCCCTGGACGGACCAGAGAGCTTACTGGAAGCTTCGCGCAGCGTTCCGCAGGCTGAAGCCCGACGTCGTGCACACTCATAGCTCGAAGGCAGGCATCCTTGGGCGGGCGGCCGCCTGGCACGAGCGAGTGCCGGCTATCGTGCACACAATCCACGGAATGCCGTTCGGCGACTTTGAGAGACCCCTAAGAAACCGCCTATACATTGCGCTGGAACGGTCGGCGGCCCGTCGCTGCCATGCGATCGTGAGCGTTTGTGACGCCATGACCCAGCAAGCTCTGGCCGCCGGGGTGGGCCAGCCGCGGCAGTTCATGACCGTCTACAGCGGAATGGACGCCGATGCGTTCTTGAACGCGCCGAGCTCCCGCGAGCAAGTCCGGCGCGAGCTGGGAGTGGCGGAGGACGAGGTGGCCTTCGCTACGGTCGCCCGTCTCTTTGAGCTCAAGGGACACGACGATCTCGTGGCCGTCGCCGCCTCGGTCCTGAATGCCAACCCAAAGGTGCGGTTCGTCTGGGTCGGCGACGGCATCCTCCGCGACCGCCTGATCGCCGATCTCCAGGCCCGGGGTGTCCGGCACGCCGTCCTGTTCACGGGGCTGGTTCCGCCAGACCGAATTCCCAACTTGCTGGCTGGGGTCGACGCGGTAATCCATCCCAGTCTCCGAGAGGGTCTGGCTCGAGTGCTTCCCCAGGCTCTCCTAGTCGGCCGCCCGGTGATCAGTTACGACGTCGACGGCGCTCGTGAGGTCGTTCTACCCGAAACCGGAATCCTGCTGCGGCCGCGTGACCTGCCTGGCCTTACGAACGCCATCCTGCGCCTGGCCAGTGATCCGTCTCTACGCGCCGCGATGGGACAGGAAGGTCGGCGCAGGATTCGCCGACCAGTTCCGGCACGAGATGATGACCCGTCTCCTGCGCTCACTTTATGAGCGATTGCTGGAAGTGCCCAGTTCGCGCGGTTGATTCCACGCGGGCAGGATTTGCGGCGGAACGCCGCAAGACGGCAATTTGCAACGCGTGATTCTGACCCTTGGTCAGGCTGAAACCCTCGACGGTTTCGATGACATTCACGTCAAGCCCATACTTCTCCCCCAGAACAGGTGCCTCATCGGGCGTGATCACAGTCAACAGCGCTGCTTTCCGGTCCAAGAGGTCGATAAAGCCGTCGGGGTCTCGGACCGTGGCTACTGGCTTCTGCATGGCGTAGATCACACCCGGCTCCTGGTAATTGAGCAGTACGGGCTCGATCCCGGTTCGGGTGGAGAGCACCGCGAGACGCTGGCCGATTCTCCTCGAAGTGCGATAAGGCTCGGCCGCGGGGATCAGCCAGCCGCCCACGATCAGCAGGAAGACCGCCCAGGTCACGCCCAAGCCGATAGCCGCTTTCAATGTCAAGCCCCGATGCAACCAGAGCAGTGCCGCCAAGGTCCCCGCGCCCAGAGCGAGTGCCAAGAGGGCCAGGGGCGGCTTCAGCGGCGCTGGTAAAGTGATGGCGGCAGCCAGCAAGACGACGGTCGCTGCAATACCAATCCCTCCGAGTAAACCGACAGCCAGCCGGCCCAGTGGCCAGCGCCGCAAGGTCACCTCCTGGTCAGCAACCGCTTCCATCATCCAGGCGACCAGTAGAGCACAAGCGGGATATGCTGGCAAAAAGTAGTGGAGCAAACGGGTCGGTAAGCACTCCAGGAAGAACCAGGGGGCCATCACCCATCCCAGCGAGAAGCCAAAGTCGGGGTTCGTTCTCCGCCGGGCCCAGGCACCCCACAGGGCGGCGGGAACCAGAACCGACCAGGGATAAAACGCCAGCGCGGAAAGAGAAAGATAATAGCCGGGGAATCCGCCGTGCTGTTCCATCCCCGACGTGAGACGCTGGACAAGCTGCGTACCCAGGGCAAAGCTGCAGAAACTCACCCCGGGAGACGACCGCCATGGTCAAGAACCACGGCAAGGTTGCCACGGCTAGTCCGAGCAGGCCCCACCGTGGAGCCAAACGTTTCCAAACCAGCGCGGCCGGCCAGCCCCACCACCACGCCAGAGCGACCGAAGCAATGAGGATGACGGGTCCGATCGGACCTTTGGTCAGGCATGCCAGGCTCAGGCACACCCAGAAGGCCGTGGCCAGTGTGCGAGACGGCCCTAGAGCCAGTTCGCGGAGGCAGAACTGGCAGCCCACCAGCCATAATGTCAGTGTGGCGTCGGTTGTTGCCAGTTTAGATTCGGCCACCATGATCGGCGCTACGGCCAGCATCAGGCCGGCAAGGAACCCGGTGCGCGGTCCCCACATGCGGCGGCCAAGGGCCCAGACGAGCACACACGTCGCCGAGCCAGCCACTGCAGAGACCAGTCGTGCACCAAACGGGGAATCACCTGCGACTGCCGTACTCAGGCCCATCAGCCAGTAGATCAGGATCGGCTTGTGATAGCGCGGCTCACCGTTGAAAGTGGGGACAATCCAGTCTCCCCGCGACCTCATTTCGCGGACGGCCACTGCGTAACGTGGTTCATCGCGATCCCAGAGACCCGTGCGGGCATTTCCGGCCAGGTTTAGAAGCAGGGCGAGAGCCGCGATCAGGAAAGCGGAGGTCCAACCCCAACGCCCCATCAGCCAACCAGCACCCGACTTACCGCCCAAGGCAGGAAAGGCGCCTTGATCAGCGTCTCGCTGCTTCATCGTACATCCGCTTCTGTTCCCCTTCAGCGGAGCGGGCAAATGCCCCTCGCGCCTGACGGGACCACGAATTCCCGCCGGGGCGCAGTATAATGAGCCTCTTGGAATTGGCGAGAGCGTTTGCTCGAGGCTCAAGAATTCGCCGGACTCAGAATCTCAAGAGGCTTGTGGACAATCAGTGATGACTCATCTGGAGCAAACCGAGGCGCAGTGCCTGCTTCAAGGAGGTGCCCAGTACCGTAGCCGAGTCGGCCTGGAGTCGGTATCAAGGCCACCAGACCTGCTATTCGCGGGCTTCAAGAAAGGGGCGTTCTCGCTCTACTTTGGAGACGCGCCGATCTACCACTTCGACCTTGAGGGCCGCTGGCAACGCACTTACATCGAGAACACCCACTACCTCAAAAGCCTGGACACTAGCGTACACGCGATCGACCGAGTGCGTCAGGGAGCCAATCTGGTCCTCAGGCGACGTTCTCCAAGCGCTGATGAGATCCGCGGCCTGGATCTCCAGGTTCGCGGCACCGCCCTGGGCTTGATTGCCGAACTGGATGGTGGTCGCCTGCGCCGGAGGGAACCGCCGATCGGCAAGGCGGAACCTGCTTGACAACGCCAGCCTGCGGGATTTCTTGCTCTCAATCGCCCGCTGGGATGGCCCGGCGTGGGATACTCACCGCCGACTCTATAAGTCGACTTACGGCTCCCTGTGCTTTTTGCCGCCGGATTGTCAAAACGCGGTCGTGCTAGAGGCCACCAGCGGAGATTCCCGGGGCTTGGGTTTTGGGAATAGCCAGGCGGGCGATCACGTGACCCGCTCGCCCGTCGAGTTCCAGCAGCATGTCCAGGACGTCGCCCGCTTAATGGGGCGTCGCCTACTCCAGACGCGTATTGCGTTCCTAGCTTCGGGCGACGTGCTTCGCCGTCCGGTGGACGATGTGATGTCGTACCTGGAGATCCTGGGCCGAACCTTCGAGATCGGTCCGCGCCGGAAGGCCCAGGTCGAGCCAAATCTGGACAATGTACCAAGCCTTGAATCCATTTATGCTTTTATCGATGATTTCTCCCCACCCCATCCAGGGACCGACGCATTCCAGGCATTTCGCCGACTTCACCTGGAGCACATAAGCCTGGGTGTCGAATCGGGCGATGCGCGGGTTCGGGGTCTCTACCACAAGTCGTCGGCGCGATGAGGATCTTCGCGCAGTCGTTGCGAATGTGAAGGCCGCTGGCATCGGGTTGAGCGTGCTGACCTTGGTCGGCGCCGGGGGAGAAGAAAACGGCGCGTCGCCACGTACCGCAGAGCGCTCAACTTTTCACTTCCCTGGGACTCACGCGTGGTGACACTCTGTTCCTGCTGGATGAACGGCAGCTCGCCGATTCAGGCGGCGAAGGCGGTGATAGCAACGGCTTGACGGAGGCGGCGTGGACCCGGCGGCAGGAATGGTTCAAGCAAGCCCTATCGCCCCTTCGCCAGCGCGGGGTGCGGGTGCTGTGCTATAGCTTGGAAAAGCAATGGGCATGAGCCAGCAGAGGGTTGTCGCCTGGCGGGTTGGTAAGCGCGATCTCTGTGAGCATCAGCTCACACTAGATTCTATTGCTGATATCGCTTGGTATGCCTGCCGCCCTTGAAGCTCTCGAAGACGAGCTTGCCCAAGTCATCCACCGAGCAATACGCGGCGACGCCGCCGGAAACGCGGGCCATCTCCTGCACGAAGTTTACGAGCCCTAGATAGAAATAGTCCTCGATCAGGGCGAAGCTGGATACCCGGATGCCGGCGTTGGCGCAGTTCCCCACTTCCTTCAAGGTGTGGATTGCGGTCTTCTCCGCGGGGGGATAGATCAGTACGACCTCGCGACCCTCGATATGGGCGGTGGGCTCGCCGTCGGTGATCACGATAATCTGCTTATTACCGGCGGAATGCCGCATCAGCCGGCTGCGCGCCAGCCGCAATCCGGCGTGAATGTTGGTGAAATGCTGGGGCACACGCCCACGTGGCTGGTCCATGTCGAACCGCAAGTTGATCCGGCTGTCGAACATGCTGACCGGCTTGGGGGCAGAGTTGAGCAATTGTCGCTCAGTCATCGGGCTGGCAAACGTGTAGAAGCCGATCATCTCCATCACGTCTTGTGGATACTGGGCCCGCACCATCGCCTGCAGCGCGATCGCCACCTTCTTTGTCGTGTAATACTTGCCGTACCGCCCCATCGAACCGCTCATGTCGATGAGCACGACCGTGGCACAGCGTGTTTGGTACTCGGTTTCATGCACGACGTAGTCTTCGTGTTTGAGCCGGATCGGCACGCCGCCCCCCTGGCGAACATAGGCGTTTTTGAGGGTCTCGTGCATGTTGATATTAGCCAGCGAGTCACCATAGACATAAGGCCGTGTGTCCTCAAGCTTGACCGTTCCTTCGCCCTTCTGTTCGGTATCGTGACGGCCCAGTCCGTCGCGACGAAAGGTCTGGAAGAGATCGCTCAGTGCCTTTTCCTGGATCCTGCGAATCCCCTTGGGCGTGACCCGCCACTTGCCTTCCTTGTCGCGATCAATAAGCCCCTCTTTCTCGATCAGCTCGACGATCTCGGGCAGGTCATCGTCGAGGTTCTCCAGGCTGCGCAGGATGTTCTCGCCGTACTGGAGCAGATACTCCGAAAGCTGGTCGAACAGCTTGTCGGCCGATTGGGGCAAGAAGTTCTGAGATCCATCCCACTTGGAATACTCGAAAAAGGACATACACCCCATCCGCTCGGTGGCGGAACGCCACCCTGAGAATTCCGGTGGTTCAATCACCGCCTGTACATCGAACCGCCCGCCTTGGTCGCCTTGTTGAGCTTGTTATGTACATGCAAGCCCTCCAGAATGAACTCCCCCGCGCTCGCCGTGGCCGCGTCACGAGCCTCGCGATCTTTGAGTTCTGGCAAGAGGCGCCAGGCCGATCTCTTCGGCGCCGCTTCGCAGGCCGGGCACCTTGGCAATGCGTTCCAGGACGGCCCTGGTTGAAAGCATGTCGCCGATCTCAACGTTCTGACCGGACTCGAAGAACTCCACGATCGGGCGGAACTCGCGGACATCGAACTGGAGGCCGAATATATTCTTGACCGCCTCATCAATGATCCGGTGGATCAGCTTATCCTCGTGCCCATCGTCCTCGTTCATCGCCAGTTCGAGCTTCCCGCGCGAGCTGGATGCCGTGAAGCTCAGATCGGAGACCCGGGGAATGATCCATGCTTCGCCATTGAGGATCGCCCGGCGCTCGGCGTTGGACACCACGTTTTCCAGATTCGCGATCGACATCCGCACAGAAACTCCTGATTGCTGGTTTACATGCGGAGACGTTCGGGCCAGACGCGAGATTTCCTCGACGACCTCCTTGAGGTAAATCGGAATCGCCAGGGACTGCCTGTCCTGGCCATTACCGGCGTCACGCTCGAGCCAGGCATTCTGGTCGCTGATCGCAATGCCGGTTTCCCGGGAGAGCGGGTAATGCGTTCGCACGACTGACCCGATCCGGTCCTTTAGCGGCGTGACGATCCGGCCGCGGTTCGTGTAATCCTCGGGATTGGCCGAGAAGACCATGCATAGGTCAAGCTCCAGGCGGATCGGGTAGCCCCGGATCTGGATGTCGCGCTCCTCGAGCACGTTGAACAGACCGACCTGGATTTTGGGAGCGAGGTCCGGCAGCTCGTTGATGCAAAAGATGCCGCGATTGGTCCGCGGTATCAGGCCGAAGTGCATCGTCAGCTCGCTGGAAAGATAGCGTCCCTCGGCATGCTTGATCATGTCGACCTCGCCGATCAGGTCGGCGATCGTGACGTCGGGAGTGGCCAGCTTCTCGTGATACGCGCTGGTCGCGGCGAATCCAGGCGATCGGTGTGCCGTCCCCCTCCTTGGCCACCAGGTCCCGGGCGGACTTCGAGATCGGCCGGAAGGGATGGTCATTGAGTTCCGATCCGGCGATCACCGGCAACTCCTCGTCCAGAAGTTGCACGAGCTCACGCAACATCCGCGTCTTTGCCTGGCCCCGCAAACCGAGCAAGAGAATGTCATGCCGCGAAAGAATGGCGTTCTGGATCTGGGGGATTACGGTCTCTCCGTAGCCGAGGATGTCTGGAAACAGAGTTTCACCGGCCCGTAGTTTCCGGACGAGATTGCGCTCAGTTCGTCCTTCACCGACTCGATCCGATAGCCGTTTGACCGCAGTTCGCCCACAGTCCGGGGCCGATCCATCCCCATCTCACGCCTGCCTCTCCGCTGAACTTCGACGTGGAAATACCAACCCCTAAACAGTAATTATGCTAGGCACGGAGGAAAGTGAAGTCAACGAATGCTTACAATGCTTGCGTGCAGTTGGCAGACCATCGGCGGATCAATCGGCAGCGACCCCAACGCCGCGGTCTTGAGGAAAGTTGGAGCCCCTGATGCCTGCTACGGACGACCTCCCGCGAATCGGGCTGACCATGGGCGACCTTGCCGGCGTTGGCCCGGAAGTGATCGCCTGTGCCTGGAGCGACCGCAACCTGCATCGCCTCTGCCGGCCCCTGGTTATCGGCGATCCAGACGTGCTGCGCAAGGCGATCTGGCTGGTAGGCGGCCAGGCCGGAGTTGTCTCGATAGATCGGCCCGAGCTGGCAGAACCTTCGACCGGAGTCGTGCCCTGTCTGGCGCCGCCGTCCATTCGCCAGCTTGGCCCGCTTATCGAAGTGCCGTCCGGTCAGGTTGACCGCCGGGCCGGCCGCGCGGCTTACGACTGCCTGATCAGTGCGATCGACCTGGCTCTGGAGGGCCGGATCGACGCCATCACCACGCTCCCGCTTAACAAGGAGTCGCTGCGCGCGGCCGACATCCCACAGCCGGGCCACACGGAGATTCTGGCGGAACGATGCCAGACCCCTGACTATGCGATGATGCTCTATCTGGCGGCTCATCCGGCAAGGGCCGGGGGCGAAGAGGAAACGGCAAGTCGGCCCGGCCTGGGCGTGGTCCACGTGACCTTGCACGTTGCCTTGCGGCAAGTTTTCACGCTAGTTTCCACCGAGGCCGTAGCCTCGAAGATCCGGCTGGCCGACCGGGCGATGCGCCCTTTGACCAGTGGCCGCCAGCCGCTCATCGCGGTCTCTTCCTTGAACCCCCACGCCGGAGAGAACGGGCTTTTCGGCGACGAGGAGATCCAGATTATCCGCCCCGCCGTCGAGGCGATGCGAGCCCAGGGCTACGATGTTCACGGCCCGTTTCCCAATGACACGCTCTATCATCAGGCACTTGGCGGGGCGTTCGATGCGGTGATCGCCATGTATCACGATCAGGGGCATATCGCGCTAAGACCGCCGGCTTCCGCCGCGCGGTCAATGTCACGCTTGGCCTTCCCATTGTTCGCACCAGCGTGGCCCACGGCACGGCCTTTGACATCGCCTGGAAAGGCATCGCCGACCCGTCGAGCCTGATCGAGGCCGTCCGCGTCGCCGCTCGGCTAGTGGCCGGCCGAGGCAGTAGTATCGGATCGACAGGGAGACGAAGAGGAAATTCGGCCGCGGATGAACGCGGATGAACGCGGATCAATACAAAAAATCAGAGTATGTGAATGCGAAGACGGATTTCGGCCGCGGATGAACGCGGATTAATACAGGGAATCGGACATTTTGAGATAGGTAATTCTAGATTTGCAGGACTAGCGGACGAGGATCGCAATCACTCGGCGTCTATGTTCTGATCCGCGTTTATCCGCGTTCATCCGCGGCCCTATTGCTTTCCCCGTTCATCCGCGGCCCTATTGCTTTCCCCGGTCATCCGCGGCCCTATTGCTTTCTGTTCTTTGAGCCATTTTCATGCCTGTCGATCCCCGGCCCGTTCCGCTTCGATCAGCGGCTTCTTGCTGGCTATCGCCGCACAATCTCGACGTTGATCCAGCCGGTTTCGATTGTCCCCGGCCAGATGGAACGAACATCGGGGTCGGTCCACCCGCGGTCCGGGTCGGGCTCGAGCCAGACCCGCAGGCGGCAGGTGCCAGGCTGACCGATCGATTCTCGAGGGATGGGTGAGACGGGACCGATTGGAAAGCATTGCGTGCTGACGGAGATTTCAGCTGATGCCGACCTGCTGTCACCCTGACCGCTTAGCAGGATGAGGCCGGCTTGGAACCGCTCCGCCACCTGATCAAATTCGAGGAGGATCTTGTGGGCAAGGTCGCAAGGTAGGGGCGTGGCGATCACGAGCTGAGGCGGGTTGCGGATCATCATCTCCTGGTTAATAGCCACGAAGATCGGCCTATCGTCGGCGGAGGTTTGCCGGACCTCCAGGCGTACGGCGCGCGATCCGCTCGGCTCGATGAACATCGGGCAAGGCCAGCAGCGAGGAGATCTCGAGTCTGGGGTCGAACTCGAAGTTGAAGGGAAGGTGCGGCAGGTCGATTTGCCAGTCATCGGTCAATCCCCTGGTACGCACCCTGGCCTGTAGGGCCAGACGATGGGGACCGTTGGTCTCGAAGTCTGTGGGGACGATGGCGAACTCGACGCTGCCCGCTCCCGGCGTCCAGGCCGAGTATTCCTCGATCGCTGCGCGGCGGGCGCCGGTGATCCGGTGCGACCACTCCAGGTCAGCGGGCTTGATCCCCGGGCCATCATCCCCCAGGAAAGCAAGCCCATAAGTCGCCCGGATGGGGATTTCGCTGATGAGGGCCCTGGGATAGCGTCGCCTGGCAATCCATTCCACGGTATATCCCCTGCGCACCGAGAGCTTGCTCTTCCTCGGCGATGAGTTGATCGTGTGCCCAGAGGACGGAGATGGCCCGCCCGGCGGAGTCACGCTGTGCCGAAGTTGGCGGCTCGCCAAAGATCCGGAACAGCTCGGGAAGACCGGATCGCCCAAACTGAGCGACGGACTCGATCTCTTGGGGTGTGACGTTCGGCGCGCTCAGTCGAGCCACGGCCTTACGTGCTTTCCAGGCGAGCAGGAGCTTGCGGGCCCCGCCCGCGAGGACCACTCCGCCCAGCACGATCAGCACGGTGGTGCGGGGCTCGGTCAACCAGTTCCGGCTTTCGGTAAGGGCATCTCGTCGAGATCGGAAGCGGCCTTTCGCCGAGCCCGGCTCCAGCCCACTCTCTGAGTCGCCGTCGGGACGACCGGTCTTGCCGGTTTCCGCGCCGAACGTCGTGTTCCCTGGCTGCATGCTGTTGGGCGCCCCGGAATTCGAACGACTTACAGACTGGTTCGCGGGCGGGTTGACGGCAGTCCCCGAGGCTTCGAGCCCGGCTCAGACCGCGGCGCGGACTTGGACTTGCGCCTTCCTTCGGCTTGGCATCCTGAATCTCCGGCATCTCCTCGATGATCGTCGGCTTGCGAACGCGCGCGCTTTCCGGTCCCGACAGCCCCGTCAATTCGCGCACCTCGTCGAGTGCGTCCTGAATGTCATGGATATCGCGATGAATCTCGTGGATCTCGGCCATCACCCGCTCGATAAGGTCTTCCGAGCCTTGCTTGTCCGTCAGGATGAGCAGGTTGTCCTCGGGAACGACCTTGTAGGTCAGGCCGACCTGGTCCAGGAGCAGTTTCAGACCGGTTTTGAGCCGAACTCCCTTGAGCTCGAGCTTGATCGCATCTTCGGGCTTGATGTCGAGCCGATCCAGCGCCGCCTGGTCGAGAACGACCGGGAAGCCCAGCTCGCCGCTGAGACGGTTGACGATATCGGACAGCGACGTGGGCCGGGCGAACTGGAATGAATATGTTTTCAGAAGTGCATCCTGGACTGATCCAGACTGCGCCGGCTTCGCCCCTTCCGTCGCTCCGCCAGCAACTGCCTGGGGTACATCGGGCTTCTGCTTGGCGTCTGTCTGGGCTCGCAGAGAGAGGTGGCTGAGCGAACCAGACCTGGAATCAGCCCGGCGACCAGAAAGAGCGGGATCAGGCGTCTCATGCGCCGCACCTCTTGGATAGCCACCGAACCGTAGGCCCGGTGTGGGACATCAAGTATCCGTAAGGAATCGTCACATTATAACACGCTAGCCTGGCGTCGACCAGCGCGACTGACCGGGCGAGGCCGCCTCGCCTCTCATCGCGCCGTCGCTGCCGGCTCGGGCGTCCTTTTCGACTCCGCCAGCGTCTTCACATGTTGTAATACGCGATCGTGAATGCGATGAATGATGGGATCCGACCAGAGTCTCCAGTACGACGCAGGCCAGAGACCGTGCTGGTAGAGGGTACTTCCCTTCAAAAGGGTCTTCCCCCCCGGCAATGGGGTTAAGAGGAACTGACCTTGCTTCGAGACGAGAAAGCCATCGAGGTGCGGTGGATGGATCTCGAAGAGCGGGTTCCATTCCTGCATCGGCGCTGGGTTGCTCGTCACGGAGAACCGCAGCAGCCGGGGTTCGTCCCAGATCTCGATCGGCTCGACGAACGATCCTGTGGAGAACTCGCAGCGCCGGATGGCGCCCGACGCCAGTCCCCTCGATCTCGGCGCGAATTGGGTAGGCCAGCCCAGTGTGGAAGAGCCAGTCGTTTGGCGGGTCTAGATCGGAGAAGCTGACGACATGCCGCCAGACGCTCTCGGCCGGGGCGTCGACCACCACGGAAGTCTCGCAGGTGAAGAGCAAGGGCCTTGGCAGCGCGACATGTTCTGCGCCCACCATCGTCGGCAGCAGAGCGAGCAACACAATCACAAGCTTGTCGAGATGGCGGGGTGGGTCGGGTCCAAGCTCCAGGATGAAATAACCTACTAGGGCGCCGAGAATCACAACGGGCACGGCGAGCGGCAGCATCATGACAATGCAGATCAACCCATCGAAGGCGGTTGAAACCAGCAGGACGATGGCCATCAGTAACCAGAGCATGGCAAGGTTCGGCGCAGTCCCGCTGCGTGATTTCTCTGCCGTAGCCGTAAATCAGGACAGAGATCATGGGCAGCACGAACGGAAGGCCGACAAACAGGCTCCAGCCGTAGTCGCGCAGGACGTGCGTTCCGAAGTACACCGCCGCCGCCGCGACCGGCAGGGGAATCAAGATCGCCAGAATCGCCCTGGAGTAAGAGAAACGGTGCCGACTCTCCTTCGAGCCTGATTTCGCCGCCCCGGGCCCATCGATGACGTCGCCCAGGGCACCATGAGCCGCTTGCTCCCGGCTTGGCGTAAGACACAGCACAAGGAAAAAGACCAGATTGATCGGCATTGGTGCGAAAAAGAACAGCACGAGCCAGAGCGGCCAGCCGGCGTCGCGCAGCCGCCGGACTGTGAGGACCAACCCGACCAAGAGGAACGGTAAGGCAACCGCGAGCATCGTCGCGTAGAAAACCTGGTCGTCGCGGCGCAGCGAGAACAGGCCGCCGATCTCGCCGGTGACCGCATAACTCAACGGCGACCACGTTCTGCGGAACACCCTGTCGGAAACCATACGGTCGATAACTTGCTTCAGCAAAGCGAGTAACACCCCGATCAGGAAGTAACCCCGGGGTGTGACCGTTGCCCCGATTCGCAAGAAATTCCAGCGTGGCTCCGACATGTCAGTTCCCCATCAGAGTACCGATCGCCGGGTCGTCGATCCTGGCAACGCGCAATGCATCGCTTAGGCAGGAACAATCGGTCAACTATCATCAGATCCGGGGGCATCCCGGTCAATTCGCGGCCGAGGAAGAGACACAGCTCGATCCGAGGTTCAGTGTGAGCTCCACGAGCCAGGCGCTTATCCGTTGCTGAAGTCGTAATTCACATATCCCTGGTTTGCCAGCCGCAAACCCGACTCCGCGTAAGCGGCTGGGTCCCTGGGGGCCCAGGTTCCCAGTCCCTCGACGTATCGATTGAACATGCAAAACGCCGCGGCGATCAGGACCGTGTCGTGAATTGCCTTGTCGTCCGCGCCCTCGGCGCGAGCCCAGCTGACGTCCTCCGCCTGGACCAGGCGGCCGTCGCGCAGGACCTTGTCGGCGATCGCCAGTAGAGCCCTCAACTTCGCCGACACGGGCGCCGTGCACACGTCCGCGAGGACTTGATCGACCAGCTGGCATTCGCCTGGCCGCGCGACCACACCCGGCGGCCCGGGAGGGCGCTGGCACCTCGGTTCGCGGCGCGTTAGGATCTGCGCAGGGTTCAGACCCCCTCCACGAGGTTCGGCGATGAACGACGTGACGCGCATTCTTCTCCGCCATCGAGCAGGGCGATCCGCAGGCGGCCGATCAGCTCCTGCCGTTGGTCTACGACGAATTACGCCGACTGGCGGCGAGCAAGCTGGCACGCGAGGCGCCCGGCCAGACGCTTCAGGCCACGGCCCTGGTTCACGAAGCGTACCTGCGGCTTCTCGACGGCGGCCCGCCGCAGGGCTGGAACGGCCGGGGCCACTTCTTCGCCGCCGCGGCCGAGGCGATGCGGCGCATTCTGGTGGAGCGCGCCCGCCACAAGCAGAGCCTCAAGGCCGGCGGCCGCCGCCGCCGCCGTCAGGACCTACCCGACATCGAGCTGGCCGGCGCGGGGCCACGCCTGGACCTGCTGGCCCTGGACGAGGCCCTGGCCAAGCTCGAACGGCACAACCCGCGCCGGGCGGGGCTGGTCAAGCTCCGCTTCTTCGCCGGGCTGACCATCGCCGAGGCCGCCCAGGCACTCGGCGTTTCCGAGTCGACGGCCGACAACGATTGGGCCTACACCCGCTCGTGGCTCCGCCTGGAAATCGAGGGACGCGCCGGCGGCGCAGCGCCCCGTCAAGCGCCGCTGCCGGGAGTCATCATGACCACGACGAACTTTGACGAAGCGGACGTCTTCAATGCCGCACGCCGGATCGACGACCCGGCGGCGCGGTCCGTCTACATCCGAGAAGCCTGCGGTGAGGATGTTGCCCGCGCAGAGCGCATTGAGGCCCTGCTCCGCATCTACGACCAGGATCCGACTTCTCTCCCTTGGCCGGCCGATACCGTTGGCGACCTGCGCGCGCTTCGGACGGCGAGGGCCCCGGTACAGAATCGGCCCGTACATGCTGTTGCGGCAGCTCGGCGAGGGCGGCATGGGCACCGTCTTCCTGGCCGCGCAGTCCGAGCCGCTCCAGCGCGAGGTCGCCGTCAAGGTCATCCGGCCCGGGATGGACTCGCGCCAGGTCCTCGCCCGCTTCGAGGCGGAACGACAGGCGCTGGCGCTCATGGACCACCCCAACATCGCCAAGGTCCATGACGCCGGCACGACGCCGGACGGCCGGCCGTACTTCGTGATGGAGCGGATCGACGGCGTGCCGATCACCGACTATTGCGACCGTGCCCGCCTGTCCGTCCGCCGGCGGGCGGGAATGTTTGTGCCGGTCTGTCAGGCCGTCCAGCACGCGCATCAGAAGGGGGTCATCCACCGCGACCTCAAGCCGTCCAACGTCCTGGTCACGCTGTACGACGGCAGGGCCGTGCCGAAGGTGATCGACTTCGGCATCTCCAAGGCCACCGGCCAGAAGCTGACCGAGCGAACACTGGAAACCCAGGTCGGCTCCGTGGTCGGCACGCTGGAGTACATGAGCCCCGAGCAGGCCGAGCCGGGCCAACTCGACATCGACACCCGCAGCGACATCTATTCGCTGGGAGTGCTGCTCTACGAACTGCTGACCGGCACGACCCCGCTACGACCCATGCGGCTGGGGGGGGCGGGCCTCTGGACTTGCTGCGTGCCGTCCGCGAAAACGAGCCACCCCGGCCCAGCACGCGCCTGAGCACGACCGACGAACTGCCCGCAGTGGCGGCGAGCCGGGACGCCGAGCCGCGGCGGCTCATCGGGCTGGTGCGGGGCGACCTCGACTGGATCGTGATGAAGTGCCTGGAAAAGGATCGGGCGCGGCGTACGAGACGGCCGACGCACTGGCGCACGACCTGGAGCGCTACCTGAACGAGGAACCGGTCGAGGCCTGCCCCCCCTCGCGCGGCTACAGGCTGCGCCAGTTCGCGCAGGAACCGGAAAGTGCTCCTGGCGGCGGCGACCTTCGTGTTGCTTCTCACGGCGGCCACGGCCGTGAGCGCCTGGATGGCGGTCCGGGCCAAAGCGGCGGAGGGAAAAGCTCTGCTCGCTCTGGCTGGCGAAGCCGACCAGCGGCGAAAGGCGGAAGAATCGGCGGCAGAATCGACGGCGGTGCTGAGGTTCTTCCGGGACCGGGTCATGGCGGCCGCGCGGCCAAAGGGGGAGCAGGGAGGGCCAAAGGAAGTCGAGGGAGGGCTCGGCAAGGACGCGACGATTCGGCAGGCACTGGAGAAGGCGGAGCCGCTGATCGCCAAGGAATTCGCCGGCCAGCCGCTCGTGGAAGCGAATATTCGCCACACGCTAGCCGAAACCTATTACCACTGGACAGAGCTGGACGTGGCCACGCGGCAGCAAGAACGGGCGCTGGCACTTTATCGGCAAGAGCTGGGCCCAGAGCATCCCTATACGCTCGGAGCGATGAACAATCTGGGTAACCAGCTACGGATGCAAGGCAAATTCGAACGGGCACTGGCGCTGTATGACGAAGTCGTGAAAGTCCAGCAGCGTATCCTGGGTCTGGAAGATCGCCGAACGCTCGGATCCATGAACAACCTGGCCAATGCCTTCTACAGTATGAAACGGTTCGAGGACGCACGCAAGCTCTATGAAGAGACGCTGTCATGGCAGCGGCGCATCCAGAGCCCGGACAATATTGACACTCTGCGGACGATGTCCAACCTGGCCGCCACGCTGTCTGCCAAAGGCGATCTGGAAGAGGCCCGCAAGTTGAATGAAGAAACGCTGAGTATTCTGGAGAGCACTCGGGATTCGGATCATCCCCAAACTCTGACAACAAAGAAGAACCTGGCAGACTTGCTGAGTCGTCAAGGAGATCGGAAGCGGGCCCGCAAGCTGCTTGAAGAAGTGCTCGACAGCAGGCAGCGCGTCCTTGGCAAGAAACATCTGGCGACGCTGATGACCATGTATGATTTGGCCGAGTTGTCGGCGGAGGAGGGTCAGTTTGAGGATGTGCGCCGGCGCTGATGAGGAGACGTTGCAGCTCGAGCAGAGCGCTTTCTCTGGGCATCCTGCTACGCTGCAAACGATGAACACCCTTGCCTGGATCCTTGCGACGTCCAGCGATGTCAAAGTTCGCGATCCGAAGCGTGCCCTGGAGTTGGCAAAGGAACTGGTAAAAGCCACACCCCAGAATGGGGGCCACTGGAACACGCTGGGAGTCGCCTCCTATCGCGCCGGCGATTATAAGAATGCGATCGCGGCGCTGGAAAAGTCGGAGAAGCTGGCTCCGGAGCGATACCTCGGTTACAACGCTTTGTTCCTGGCGATGGCCCACCGGGAGCTGGGCCAGCGAGAGCTGGCCCGGACGTGGTATGACCGGGCCGTTGGCTGGATGGAGAAGAAAAAGTCGAGCGACCCGGACCTCTTGCAATTCCGCACCGAGGCGGCCCGGACGCTGGGCATTCCGCTTGCCGATCCGCCGGGCAAGAAAGACGATATGTAACCCCTTACTCTCCATTCCCGCTCCCGTCGCGTCGTCTCCTCAGAAAATAATTGCTGGCCCAGCACTCGTGGGCGCATCGTGATAACATGTTCACGTTACTGCGCGAGCCAGATCTGGATGCCACCAACTGGAGGGGCGAACTAGCCATCCGCTTCGGCGGCATCTTGCGATAGGTCTGGGGCGGCCGGACGTCGGCCGTGCGCGGACGCAGTCGGTGCTGATGTCGGTGTGGCGGACGTGCTGGCAGCAGGGGCGTTCGGTCCTGGACTTCCTCAGCCACATCCTTCGCGGCTCGCCGATGGCCCTGGACTTGCCGGCGTGACCCTCTCCGGGCGAACTCCCTGAACTGACCGGTCGATCTGGCCATTCGGCTGCTTGAGCCGCCCCGGGTCCGTCGCATCACCCCGGGCTGTGTCATCCCCTGGATGACGCCGTATCCCATCGACGACGACATTCCGGATCGTGCGCCAGGCCGCGCCCCGCGGCATGGGCAACTCCAGGGTTTTGTTCCCAGGGGCTTATGGCTCCAACGCCGGCCGGCCCTCCGCGTGGCGGCACGACCGCCGCGTTGGAGATGCCCATTCTCGGAACGAGCGATCCCGGGCGGAGACGGTCGTGCCGCCCCGCCTGCGCCCGGCCGGGCGACTGGAAAGAGGCCAGCCGGCCGCCTCGCGAAAAAAATGGAAAAACCGTTGGGGAGCCCGGCTCGCGTTTTCGCACTGAGCTGCGGGCAGTGGACCGGGCGGCCCGGCCAACGAACCCACCCGCATCGTTCTTCCTGAGCGAGGTCGCAGTGGCCTCGCGGTCATCTACGAGAATCGCGTCCTGCACAGGGCGCCTCTAACCCAAGGAGATTCCTCCCATGTTCCGCCGCTCCACCGTACATCGTGGCAACCGACACAGAGAGCAGCGTCCCACCTTTGAAGCCCTCGAAGGCCGGCAATTAATGTCGCTAGGCGCACAGTTCGGACCAATCAATTCAACGAATCATCTGGGGGTCTTTGGTTCCGCCAACGCCAGCTCGGCCAACGGCTCGTCCGTGGTTGCCTGGACATACGAGGTCACCCCCACGCAGCACGACATCGTCGCGCAGCGGCTCAACAGCGCCGGTAGTAAGGTCGGCCCGCAGTTCGTTGTCAGCGCCGGCCCCGACGACGAAGAATACCCGAGCGTGGCGATGGACAACCAAGGCGACTTCGTCGTGAGCTGGGAGCAGACTCAGCCAAACGGCAACACGGACATCCTCGCCCGCAAGTTCGGTCCCTCGGGCAACGCGTGGGCGGCATCGTCCCGGTCGCGGTCGGCACGTTCCCACAGACCGACGCCCACGTGGCGATGGATGCCGCGGGCGACTTCGTCGTCGCCTACACCCGCTACACCAACAAGAATAACTATGACGTCTTCGCAAAGCTGTACAACGTCAACGAGAGACTGGTCGATGTGGTTCCGGTGGCTGTCACGGCCGCCCAAGAGTACAATTCGAGCGTCGCGATGACCCCGGACGGTCGGTTCTACGTGGCGTATCAGTTCTACATCACCGGGACCGACGCCGGTATCAAGATGAACGAATACAGTGCGCAGGGAGGGCTGCTTCATGCCCAGGCTATCACCACCGATAGGTCCGCTGGGGACCCGACAGTCTCGGTGGATAACCTCGGGAACGCGGTGGTGGTGTGGGGGTCAGCCATTTCCAACCAGTCCGTGGTTTTGGCCAGGCGTGTGAGTTACCTCGGGGGCATGGGGCGCGTGCTCAACATCGGCGCCAGCGCTGAGTTCGACTTGGGCAACCAGACCGTGGCACTGAAGCGGGACGGCAGCGGCGCCTTCGTGGTGGCCTACGAGAGCGACATCCCCATCTTTATCGCGGGCAGAAACGTCCAAACGGGCAACCAGGTGCTAGTTGCCGAAGTGTCGTCGTCCAATCAAATCACGACCGTGAGCGCGGGAGCTGTGTCCGGACCGGCGCTCAGCATCAACAACTCCGGCCAGTATCTGCTCACCTATACGTCGACCGATGTATCGCCAATTGGGGAGATCGACGGCCGCCTCGGCCAGCTCCCTCCATCGGGTCAACCCACACCCGGGCCACACGCGTGATCCGAACATCTCCGGCCGCCTCGGCCAGCTTTGATCGCCAACCTCGCGGGGACCGAATCCGGTCCCCGTTATCACTTCCGCCTGAACTCCTCGTGCACCCTTTCGAAGACTCGGCGCCGAAGATTGCCTCCGGCCCGCGGGGTCGCGATCGGTGAGACTGTTGACGTGCACACCGCCCTTGAGCATCACGATCAAGCGCGACCCGGACCTCTTGCAATTCCGCACCGAGGCGGCCCGGCTGCTGGGCATTCCGCTTGCCAACCCGCCGGGCAAGAGAGACGACAAGTAACCCCTCCTCACCATTCCCGCTCCCGTCGCGTCGTCTCCTCAGAAAAAAAAAGCAAATCCGTTGGGGAGCCCGGCCCGCGTTTTCGCACTGAGCTGCGGGCGGTGGGCCGGGTGGCCCGGCCAATGAACCCGCCCGCCTGGTTCTCGAAAACCCGATACGGCTCCGCCCGAGCCAAGGAACTTCCCATGCGTCGCTCCTTGAACAACCTGTTTCGTGACTTCCGGACGACCAGCACAGCCCGCGGCGGCCGACGGGCGCCGCGCCTTGCCAGGCTCCAGCTCGAGGGGCTGGAGGGCCGCCTGGTGATGACCAGCGCCGCGCACCTCGGTTCGCCCTTACTCATGAATGCCATTTCGGCCGTCTCAAGCGTCACGCAGACCCGGCCCATCGTGGAACTCACGACGATCAAGGCCTCCACGTCCAACCAGACCACCACGGGCGTGTCCTTCTACATTAGTCAACAAGGGCCTATCTACATCCACTCGGACGCGGCCGCTGACCTGGTTGTGGAGGACCCGGCGGCTGGGCTTAATTACCAGGTCCCGAAAGAGTCAATCAGATCCGTCAGCATCTTCGTCCAGCAGCCGAGCAGCATTCTTATCGATGACAGCGACGGCATGCCATTCGCTCCCGGGACATCCATTGATCTGAACGGCACCGGCGGAATCGTGCTGAACCTGTACGGCAGCCGTACCGTCAGTGGCAACGAGACGTACGTGGCGGGAGGGGCACCCTGGACGCCCGGCGTGATCTCTTTGGACAACAACATCACGTTCACGCTCCACAGCGCCATCGGACCGGTCTCCGACTCGATCCCAATCACGGGAAATCTCGATGTACAGACCTCTGGCACGAGCGTGCAGCTCAACTCCTACGGTGGCCTCAGCGGCATGGGCGTTGGCGGGGGCGACTACCTGGCCTACTCCAACAAACCCACGGTCACCCTGGAAACGTACGCGCCGAATGCCGGCGTCTTCCTGGATGCCCCGGATGCGCCGGTCGGCGAGAGCTACTTCACAGTCAACATGCACGCCGCGGGCGAGTACACCACCATTGACTCGACCCCGAAGAACGTGCAGACCGTGGTCAACGTCGACCCACCCGACGCGAGCGCCAAGGTCGCTCTGTGGGGCAACCTCGGCCCGGTGATCATCGACGGCACCTCATCGACCGATGTGACCGTCGGATACCCCCTAAACAGCACAGGGTCTGTCACCCGCGGCATCGAGGCGAACGTGTGGGTCGAAGGCGCGTCATCCCTGGTCGTCGACAACCGCGGCAATGTTACGACGGCCGAGAACGTGACGGTGACGGATCAAACCATCTCCGGCAGCGGCCTGTTCGGCAGCAGCGGTGTGACGCTCTATTACGGCGACGTCCAGGTTATCGATATCCTCGCGGGCCAGATGGCGGACAGTTACGTCGTGACACCCTCATCGTTGAACGCAGCGTTCCCCAGCCTCTGGATTGACTCCGATTCCAACATTGATTTTTGCGTCAAAGTTACGGTGAACTCCGCCAGCGACCTCAACCTGACGCTGGTCAATGAGAATGCGTATCACAATTCGACAGAGGAGTCGGCGTCGGCGCTGAGTGTCTATGTCTCCTCGCACGGGGCTGGGTACCCCACGGGCACGTACCCGAATGGAACCATCGATGTAATGTTCGAGGATGGGCCCACCAGCCAGATTTTCTACAACGGCTTCGAGAAGGGAAACGTGGGTTATTGACAGGAGTGGGGCGCCTTACACCTGTAAGGCGCCCCGCTTCACTTTCCCGCGCCGACGAGAGCGAATTCTTGCGCTTTCCGGCGCCAGGTGCAGCGGCTCCCGCCTACTGGGTTCCCCCGTCCCACCCGTGATTCGGGTCGGGGTAGAACGTGACTCCGCCTAAGCCCCCCCGCCTGGCTTTTCGCTAAATATCAGCCAGCCCCCGGGGACTCGGGCGCGGTAGCCGTGCTTCGCCGGCTTTTCCCCCTGGTACTTCAGATTTAACTCTTCCAAGTGTAAAACCGGTGTTTCTGCCAATGCGATCCCCTTTGCTACAGCAACAGAGCCATCAACGAATGCCGCAGGGCAACCTTTGTGGCCGAACAACTCGGATAAGCAGACGGACAAAAAACAACGCTAAGGCCGGTCTGTCCCGAAACTCGGCGGCCGGGCCGCGGCCTGGGACGTTGATTCCGGGACGGGTAATGGAACGGCTTTGGGGGCCTTTTTATCGGGCTTCGGCTACTCCAAGGGGGGGTGCCGAAATCGGGCGTTTTTAAGACGTATCCATTGGCAGCGAAGGTGGGAGTTGCGATGGCCCTCCCGAAACGAGCGGCTTCAGCCCGTACGGCTGCCGACGAAGTACGAGATCAGCGCCGCCAGGCCCATGCCCAGGCACGCCCCCGTCCCGAAGAGGATCACGAGGTCGTGAAACCGCATGTTCGCGATGGTTGAGCCCGATAACGAGGAAGAGGAGCCCCAGGCCGAGGCAGACGAAGACGCCGACCAAGCGGCGCCTGCGGGGCCATTCTTCACGGGTGCTGTTCATGGAGGCGTCTCCTTGGCGGACATTGCCAGTCTGGGCACCTAGCTTACCGAGGCGCCGACCTCTATACCAGTACCGCCCCCACCTTAGCGTTGTTTTTTTGTCCGTCTGCTACGGGAAGGCCAACTCGTCACTTTTCGCGAGACGACGCACTAGGCCAGACGTAGGACTAAGCTAAACCAGACCAAGGGAACCGGTTGCGATGCAGTTGGTAATTCCGAGATGCATCCATCATTGATTTGTGCCTGAACTGACGTTTTTCGGTTTGGGCCCGATCAGATTGGTCATTCGTACCGCTCAGTTCCGACTTTGTGGCTTCTTCTCGCGCACCGCGATCGAGACCCGGGCTGCCGCGATGCCGACCCTCGCACTCACCCGGCGACTGCCCGCGCCTCGGCCTTGGCCTTAGCTCGCAGGGCCTCGGCGATCGGGCTCAGCCGCAGTTTGCCCAGCGTCCCCTCGCGGCGCGGGGCCGAGGCCAACAGCGTTGCGAATGCTGCGTGCACGGCCATCACAGCACCCACCTGGGCCACGAACCGCCGCGACCCCGTCAGGTTGCCATCGTCCACACCCCAGAACACCTTCAACCGCGCGTTGACACGCTCCACTGATGTCCGTCCCTTGTACATCCGCTCGAATTTCTTGGTGGCGCGGGGCAGGGACGGAAACCGCCGCGGGTCAAGTTCGCGATTCACCCGCACCGTCTTGCCGTATGACTTGCCCGCGTTGCAGATCTTGGACATCGGGCAATCCCAGCCCTCGTGCTTGGCCGGACAGCGGTACTTCACCGTCTCGCGTTCGGGCTCGTAGCCGATGTAGGCCATCCGGTGTCGCACCGGAGGTTCGCTCACTTTATCATAACAATAGATTGTCCCATCTTCCTTGTACACGATGTTCGAGGAGCCGTCGTGGCCCGGCAGCATCCGCTCCGGGTCGCTCTGCCACAGGCTCCGCATCTGAATCACCGGCGTGATTCCCTCGTCGGAGAGCAGCCTGTGAACGTCCTCGCTGTCGGCCGCCTTGTCGTAGGCCAGAGTTTTGATCCGATCCTCGGGCAGGTTCGCCTGGGCTTGCTCCAGCACCGACGGCAGCGTCTCGCCGTCGCCGGCCTTGGTGTCGGTGATCTCGTAGGCCAGCACCACTTCGTGCTTCACGTCCACCAGCAGGTGGAGCTTGTAGCCAAACCACTCGACGACCTTGGTCACATGGCCCTGGTCGTCCTTGTATTCCTTGCGGCCGCCACTGGCTTGCGGCAGTCCCTCGTCGATCTCCTCCTGTGCGCCCTTTTCCGACTTCCGCCGTGCCGAGAGGTTCGTGGCATCCCCGGCCGTGTCGCGGCCCAGGTCGGTGACCGCTAAACCCAGCCGTTGGATCAACACATTGAAAATCTCTTTGAGGAGCGTGCGATGTGGCTCCTGGCCCAGCACGTCCTCGAATCGCGACATGTTCCATTTCTTGGGCACGCCGCATTCTGACTCGATGCCGATAACGCGGCGCAGGCCCTCATTGCGGTGCAGCTCGGCGAGCACGGCCTCGGTGGTGATGTGCCGCAGGGCGACCCGCAACACGACGACCCCCCAGAGCACGTGCACCGGGTAATCGTCGCGCCCCTTGCCCCGGGCAGCGCGGAGCGATTTGAGCAGCTTGCCGTCGGGGAGTGCGGCGAGCAGATCCTTGATGGTTCGTAGCGAAGGACTGTCTTCCAGGCAGTCCCAAGCGAAGAGCGGCTTGGCGGCGTGAATGATCATCGTAGGAGGAGGACCTCGGGGTGGAAAGAGCAGAAAGGAGACCACACCCACTACTACGCAACAAATCCCCGACGCGCTGGAGCTGTGGGGGAAAAATCGTGAAAAAAAGGCTCTTGGGATGCGAAGTGCAGGAAAAACCGGCTACTTCTGGGGGAACGTGTCTAGACGCAAGGCCGAGACTCGCGAACTGTGAAGAACTTGCGTGCACCGCAACCGTCTCAGACCAAGGTGGGTTCAATCATTGGCAGGAAGGGCACCGAGTATCTTGGAAATCATCACCGTGCGATGATCAAAGAGCGACTCTAGCTCGGGTTTCACCAGCCAGGCGTGCGTGAGCCGCCCGAGCAGACCGAAAGGGATGGCGTAGCGAACCTCATCGATCATTAGAGTGCCCCCGTTGACCGGCTCAAAGCGGTGGGTATGACGCCAAAGGCGATAGGGACCCCGGAGCTGCACATCCGCGAACTCAGTGGGCGGGTTCCAAGTCTCGATCTCGGTCAGCCACCGTATGGGTAATCCGTGCCAGCGAAGTTGGTAGAGGATGCGGCTACCCGATGTCATACCGATCGCCGACGCGAGAGAATCCGGAAGCCTAACCACGCAGGCGTGATCGCCTCGAGGTTTTCGGCGTCGGCGAAGAATGCGAATACCGCCTCGATCGGTCGTGGAATCCACAGTTCGCGGAGCAAGAGGTAAGGGACCACAATCGTCTCCGTGCGTGCTGGACTGACTCTCAAGTTGGCTTGTCAGTTCGGTCGCGATGGAACAAACTCTCAAAACTTGCATCCGCCCTCGTTCAGGATCAGATCGCCCCGCAGTTTTCGGAATTCCACAGGCTTCACCGCGAGTGGAGCCTCCGAATGCGATGAAGGCCGAACTCGTTGCACGACGGGCATGCAGGGTGAACGGCACGAGCAATACGATTGATCCCGGAACTCTACAGCCCTTCATCGAAGCGTAAACCGCCCCTCCGGAGCCGGCGACGCGAGTCCGCGCCGTCGATACGTTGATGATGCGCCCGCCGTCATTAATCAGAGGGAGAAGCTTCTGCGTCAGAAGGAACACGCATTTGAAATGGACGTTGCAGATTCAGAATACTTTTCGAATCCGTGTTGGGTTCCGAAGCCGGATGTTGAGTTCCTTGGTGAGGCCACTGTGAATCCCCTCAAGGAGGGGCGGCCGGGGCTCTGAGTCGTCGCAATGGCGACTGAGAACCCTTTTCCCAAGACCTTCCGCCCAAAGGACTCTCATCATGTTTGCTCGCTTTCTTAACCGCTCTACCGTGCATCGTGACACCCGACGAGTGCCGCGCCGTGCCATACTCCGACTCGAGGGGCTGGAGGGCCGCCTGGTGATGACCAGCGCCACTCACCTCGGTTCGCCCTTTCTCATGAACGCCATTCCGGTCGGCTCGAGTCTCGCGCACACCCCGCCCATCGTGGAACTCACGACGATCAAGGCCTCCACGCCGCCCACTACGGGCGTGTCCTTCTACATTGGTCAACCAGGGCCTATCTACATCCACTCGGACGGCGCCGGTGACATGATTGTGGAGGACGTGGCGGTTGGACTCAATTACCAGTTCCCGAAAGCGTCAATCAGATCCGTCAGCATCTTCGTCCAGCAGCCGAGCGCGACCAGCTTGAGCAGCATTAATATCGATGACAGCGACGGCATGCCGTTCGCTCCCGGGACATCCATTGATCTGAACGGCACCGGGCAAATCGTGCTGAACCTGGGCGGCAGCCGTACCGTCAGCGGCAACGAGACGTACGTGGCGGGAGGGGCGCCCTGGACACCCGGCACGATCTCCCTGGACAACAACATCACGTTCACGCTCCACAGCTGCATCACGCTTGTCGGCGACTCGATCCCAATCACGGGCAATCTGGATGTACAGACCTCTGGCACGAGCGTGCAGCTCAACTCCTACGGCCCAGGGTACTCGCAGTACCTCAGTGGCATGGGCGTTGGCGGGGGCGACTACCTGGCCTATTCCAACAAACCCACGGTCACCCTGGAAACGTACGCGCCGAATGCCGGCGTCTTCCTAGATGCCCCGGATGCGGCGGTCGGCGAGAGCAACTTCATGGTCAACATGCACGCCGCGGGCGAGAATACGACCATTGACTCGACCCCCAAGAACGTGCAGACCGTGGTCAACGTCGACCCACCCGACGCGAACGCCACGGTCGCCCTTTGGGGCAACTTCGGCCCGGTGATCATCGACGGCGACTCAACGACCGCGGTGGCCGTCGGATTCCCCCTGAACAGCACTGGGCCTATCACTCAAGGCATTGAGGCGGACGTGTGGGTCGAAGGCGCGTCATCCCTGGTCGTCAACGACCACGGCAATGTTACGACGGCCGAGAACGTGACGGTGACGGATCAAAGCATCTCCGGCAGCGGCCTGTTCGGCAACAGCGGTGTGACACTCTATTACGGCGGTGTCCAGGGTATCGATATCCTCGCGGGCCAGATGGCGGACGCGTACACGGTGAAACCCTCTTCGTCTAACGCGGTGTTCACCAGCAGCCTCTGGATTGACTCCATTTCCAACTGGGATTTTCGCGTCAATGTCTCCGTGAACTCCGCCAGCGACCTCAACCTGACGCTGGTCAACGAGAATGCGTATCACAATCCGACTGAGGCGTGGGCGTCGGTGCTGGATGTCACCTCGGAAGGGTCTGTGGACCTCCCGGGCACGCACCCGAATGGAACCATCGATGTGTTTTTCGGGCACGGGGCCACTAGCCGGATTTCCTACGGCGGCTTCGAGAATGTGTATTCACGATGACAGGCGAGGCGCACCTTGCAAGTGCGAGGCGCCCGATTCACTTTCCCGCGCAATCAGAGCGAATTCTTGCACTTTCCGGCGAATGGCATTCAGTGTCAGATAATTTGAGCGGTGGCAGAGGTGGATTCAGGATGTGAGTCGCCGAGGTTAAGCTCTTCTTGTTGTTGCACAACCTCTTTTCCAGGAGCTTTCCCATGACAGCGACTCACGAGCATCATTTTACCGTACCGACTGTACCGGTTCTCTATTTCTCCTTGGAGTTGGGAAGCAAGAACTGGAAGCTGGCCTTCACTATCGGCCTGGGTCAAAAGCCCCGGCTCAGGACGATCGCGGCACGGAACACCGACGCCCTGCTGGCCGAGATCAAGGCCGCCAAGAAGCGATTTGGACTGCCCGAAAACGCTGCGGTCGTCTCCTGTTACGAGGCCGGACGCGACGGCTTCTGGCTACATCGTTTCCTTCAGGCCCAGCGGATCGAGAACCTCGTCGTTGACTCCTCAAGCATCGAAGTCAATCGCCGCAAGCGCCGGGCCAAGTCCGATCGCCTCCATGCGGTGAAACTCGTAGAGATGCTCATTCGATGGTGCAACGGCGAGCGCAAGGTCTGGGGCGTGGTCCACACGCCATCGGTTGCCAACGAGGATCACCGCCAGTTGGGAATAGAAATCGGTGTCAGTTCATTTAATCCAACGAAAACTGAACTGACACCGATTGCCATTTGGACACCGATTGCCATTCGCACACCATCCGACACGCGACGGCAACGCACCTGTTGCGGTCCGGCGTAGACATCAACACGATCCTAGCGTGGCTGGGCCACGTGTCGATGGTCACGACAAACGTGTACGCGGAGGTTGATTTGGAGATGAAAGCCAAGGTGCTGGCGGAACTGTGAGGTTAAGGAGGATGCGCCGACGAAGCCCTGGCGCGAGGACAGAGGACTGATAGAGTTCTTGAGAACCCTGGAACGACCCCGCTTAGCAGCAGCGGCCGCGCTGAGAGCCCTTGAAACCCGCGGAACCAGTATCGCGGCCGCCGTCTGCTGCAGCAACCGGTTCGGCCTGGTCATCGCTGTTGCATCAATTTACTCCTTTTGTCATCCGTAAAGCTTTGCTCAAGTTGAGGGCGGTGACGCTCTACCCGCCTCGAAACATGAGCTTACTCAACAGCAGTCCCAAGCCAAATCCAATGACCAATCCGGAAGCAATAAGTCCCAGGACATCAGCCGCGTGAAGCGCCTGAACGCGGGGTATTACCTAAGGCGTTCAAGAGCGGGGGAACCCCAGGGCCAGCGCTCACTAAACCGCTGCTCCAGCAAGGACTTTCAGCATGTAGTTCTCGTTCCAACCACAACTGCGACGTTTCATGACGAGACTCGTGCGGTCTGGATACTGCTTCAGGAGTGACAAGGTGAACCGATTGAGCCATGCAAAATTCTCCCCAGCGCTTCGTCTCTGATCCGCGATTCGTCCTCGCGATACGTCACATCGAGAACCCAGTGGCAGGTATTTTCGATACCCCAATGACCTCGGACCGCTCGGGCAAACTGCTTCACTCCCATGGGCAGACTGCTGATGTAGTAGCGGACTTCGATGGTCTCCTTGCCGTCACGAAGGCACCGGGACGTCACCACCCCGATCGTCCTCAGCCCCTCCCACAGCGTGAACCCCGGCAAGCTCTTGGGTGCCGGGAGTTGGAGGTACGTTCGCATCTCCTCACGCCCATGCCCCTTCTCGGTCGTCACGTGCTCACGAGCGTTCGCCAAGTCTCCCTCGAGCTGTTCGTCGATATAATCGATGACCGCTTGATGCAGCGTCTCCTGGTTCCCCTTCAGCGCCAGCACGTAGTCGGCCTTGCCCTCAATGATTTGCGCAGCGATCGCTTTGGGTTCCCATCGCGTCGATGGTGATGATCGCCCCTTTGATGTCCACCAGTCTCAGAAGCTCGGGAATTGCCGTGATTTCGTTCGATTTCTCGCGCACGCCACCTGCCCGAGCGACAGCCCAAATCGCTGGCCCAGACGCTTACCGAATGCAAGGCGCCAGGCCGTTCTTGCGATCGTGGCTCCGCCGTGCCGTCTTGCCGTCCACCGCCAGAACGGGTTGCTCCACGCCGGTCGCCGTGGCCGCTGTCGCACGCAACGAATTCAACCAGTTCGCAAAACAAGCTTGAAAGGCACCCGGTCGCAGCGTCATCAGCACGCGACGAAAGACATCCTTACGTGGAATACCGTTGGGCAAATCCAGAGTGTTCAAGAGAAATTCCTGTTTCAAAGCAGCCCACTTGCCAATCCCAGTTGGCCCAGGGCCAGCGCTCACTAAACCGCTGAGCCAGTAAGGACTTTCAGCATGTAGTTCTCGTTCCAGCCACAACTTCGACGTTTCATGACGAGACTGGTGCGGCCTGGATACTGCTTCAGGAGTGACAAGGTGAACCGATTAAGCCATGCAAATTTTTCCCCAACGCCTGATCTCGGATCCGCGACTCGTCCTCGCGATACGTCACATCGAGAACCCAGTGGCAACTATTTTCGATACCCCAATGACCTCGGACCGCTCGGGCAAACCGCTTCACTCCCATGGGCAGACTGCTGATGTAGTAACGGACTTCGATGGTCTCTTTGCCGTCACGAAAGCATCGGGACGTCACCACCGCGATCGTCTTCAGCCCCTCCCACAGCATGAACCCTGGCAGGCTCTTGGGTGCCGGGAGCTGGATGTACGTTCGCGTCTCCTCACGCCCATGCCCCTTCTCGGTCGTCACGTGCTCACGAGCGTTCGCCAAGTCTCCCTCGAGCTGTTCGTCGATATAATCGATGACCGCTGATGCAGCGTCTCCTGGTTCCCCTTAAGCGCAGCACGTCGTCGGCCTCGCCCTCGATGATCTGCGCTGCGATCGCCTTTTGGGTTCCCATTGCGTCGATGGTGATGATCGCCCCTTTGATGTCCACCAGTCTCAGAAGCTCGGGAATTGCCATGATTTCGTTCGATTTCTCGGCGCACGCCACCTGTCCGAGCGACAGCCCAAACTCGCTGGCCCAGACGCTTACCGAATGCAAGGCGCCCAGGCCGTTCTTGCGATCGTGGCTCCGCCGTGCAGTCTTGCCGTCCACCGCCAGAACGGGCTGCTCAACCGGTTACCTTGGCCGCTGTCGCACGCAACGAATTCAACCAGTTCGCAAAACAGGCTTGAAAGGCACCGGTCGCAGCGTCATCAGCACGCGACGAAAGACATCCTTACGTGGAATCCCGTTGGGCAAATCCAGCGTGTTCAACAATACTCTTTTTCAAAGCAGCCCACTCGCCGATCCCAGTTGGCCCGCTTGCACCGGCAAGCACCGCCATCAAAGCAATGACGACTACGCTGACCAGCGGATGCCGCAACCTGACGGTGGAGCGAGGATCTTCCAACTCCGCAAAATGCACTACGACCTCGTCCAAGGAAATATTCCGACTGTCTGCCATCCGTTGTTCTTTGTGCCCCCGTGAATATCGCACCACAGAGAACGGTATACCGATTGTGTCCGACCAATCAGGGCACAAGCACCCAAATTGCCAAGACCGCCTAAAGTCCGCATGGCCCTGGGGGGAACCCCGAACGTCGACGCAAACAGACCGACGATGATCCGTATGCCGCCGTTGACGTTGCTCCCGTTTGGTGTTGGCTGCATCCTCAGGCTGCCCTGAACTCATAGTGTTGTCCTCGAAGGGATAATTGAACCGCGCCGCAGCAACCCTTCGCTGTTAGGTTTCTGTGGCGATTGGTGCGGGCCGAATTGGTGATTAAACAGACCGGCGCCGGTCCGTTTATTGCTGACGCCGGTCTCGTTTTTGCGGTGCCGGTACATTATTGGGCCGGCCGGTCTCGTACGGCGATGCGGGTTCCCTGATGACGCCCGCTCCAGACGCCTTGGACACACTCCGGCGTCCCGCCGATTGGACATCCCGTTCTGCCCGCTGTCAATTGGTGAGCACGAGCCGCCGCCACTTCGTTTATGTGGCGTCCGATGCAGGCCCCGTCCGGCCCAGCCACCGGCCCTGCCAGTCTACGTAACATAACGGCGAACGGCCACAAAAGATTATAAGAATGCGATCGCGGCTCTGAAAAGTCGGAAGCTGACTCGGGAGCGATACCTCGGTTTCAACGCGTCTCGTGGCGATGGCCCACTGGGAGCTGGGCCAGCAACAACTGAGCCCGGACGTGGTATGACCGGGCCGTGGCTGGACGGAGAAGAAAAAGTCGAGCGGCCCGGACCTCTTGCGATTCCGCACGGAGGCGGCCCGGCTGCTGGGCATTCCGCTTGCCGATCCGCCGGGCAAGAAAGACGACAAGTAACCCCTCCTCACCATTCCCGCTCCCGTCGCGTCGTCTCCTCAGAAAAAAAATGTAAATCCGTTGGGGAGCCCGGCTCGCGTTTTCGCACTGAGCTGCGGGCGGTGGGCCGGGTGGCCCGGCCAATGAACCCGCCCGCCTGGTTCTCGAAAACCCGATACGGCTCCGCCCGAGCCAAGGAACTTCCCATGCGTCGCTCCTTGAACAACCTGTTTCGTGACTTCCGGACGACCAGCACAGCCCGCGGCGGCCAACGGGCGCCGCGCCTTGCCAGGCTCCAGCTCGAGGGGCTGGAGGGCCGCCTGGTGATGACCATCGCCGCGACCTCGGTTCGCCCTTATTCATGAACGCCATTTCGGCCGTCTCGAGCGTCACGCAGACCCGGCCCATTGTGGAACTCACGACGATCAAGGCCTCCACACCCAACCAGACCACCACGGGCGTGTCCTTCTACATTAGTCAACCCGGGCCTCTCTACATCCACTCGGATGCGGCCAATGACATGGTTGTGGTGGACCCGACGGTTGGACTCAATTACCAGTTCCCGAAAGCGTCAATCAGATCCGTCAGCATTTTCGTCCAGAATGGGAGCAACGTGTACATCGATGACAGCAACGGCATGCCATTCGCTCCCGGGACATCCATTGATCTGAACGGCACCGGGCAAATCGTGCTGAACCTGGGCGGCAGCCGTACCGTCAGCGGCGACGAGATCTACGTGGCGGAAGGGGCGCCCTGGACGCCCGGCATGATCTCCCTGGACAACAACATCACGTTCACGCTCCACAACGCCATCGGACTGGTCTCCGACTCTATCCCAATCACGGGAAATCTCGATGTACAGACCTCCGGCACGAGCGTGCAGCTCAACTCCTACGGCCCAGGGTCCCCGCAGTACCTCAGCGGCATGGGCGTTGGCGGGGGAGACTACCTGATCTACTCCAACAAGCCCACGGTCACCCTGGAAACGTACGCGCCGAATGCCGGCGTCAAGCTGGATTCGGATTCGGCGCCCGGCGAGAGCTACTTCACGGTCAACATGCACGCCGCGGGCGAGAATACGACCATTGAGTCGACCCCGAAGAACGTGCAGACCGTCGTCAACGTCGACCCACTCGACGCGAACGCCAAGGTCGCTCTGTGGGGCAACTTCGGCCCGGTGATCATCGACGGCGACGCAACGACCGGGGTGTTCGTCGGATACCCCCTGAACAGCACTGGGTCTGTCACCCGCGGCATCGAGGCGAACGTGTGGGTTGAAGGCGCGTGGTACCTGGTCGTCGACGACCGCAGCAATGTTACGACGGCCGAGAGCGTTACGGTGACGGATCAAAGCATCTCCGGCAGCGGCCTGTTCGCCAACAGCGGTGTGACCCTCTATTACGGCGGCGTCGAGGGAATCGATATCTACGCGGGCCAGATGGCGGACACTTACGCAGTAAAACCCTCTTCGTGGAACGTGGTGTTCCCCAGCCTCTTTATTGCCTCCTATTCCAACTCGGATTTTTGCGTCAATGTCTTCGATACCTCCGAAAGCGACCTCGACCTGACGGTGTGGAATGAGAATGTGCATGACAATCCGAACGAGGTGTCGGCGTCGACGCTGAATGTCTGGGTCAGCTCGGACGGGACTGAGGCGTCCACGAATACGTACCCGAATGGAACCATCGATGTGTTTTTCGAGGACGGGGCCACCAGCCAGATTTTCTACGGCGGCTTCGAGAAAGGGAACGTGTATTATTGATAGGAGTGGGGCGCCTTGCACCTGCAAGGCGCCCCGCTTTACTTTCCCGCGCGACGAGAGCGAATTCTTGCGCTTTCCGGCGCCAGGTGCAGCAGCGATCGTGGCAGCAGGCGAATGGTTCAAATTGAGCTCCGGGCGCATCCTCCCGGCCTTGGCGTTGGGATCAGCTTGCGTTGGAAGCGCTAAACTAGTGCCCGGTGTGCAGAGTCATGCTGACGATCCTCGTCCGCGCCGCGTTGCTCGTCAACGCGATCGTTCCGCTCTCCGAGGTCCGGGCGTAGGCTCCGTTGCCACCGTAGACCATCTGCGGGTGTTCATAAATTACGGGACCATGACTTTTCACGTTTGCGGCAGATCCGTTTTGGTTGTTGAACACGACGACAACCGCGCCCTTTGCAGCATGGAGAGTTAGCGTGTCGGGCCCCTCATAGTCTCCGAACGAGTCCACGGTCTCATTCCAGATACCGTGAACCTGCCCAATCGCGCCGAGCTGCCCTGCGACCGGGACCGACGTGGTCATGGAGCCGTCCACATTCGTGGTGGAGGACGTCGCGTTGGCGTTGTTGTCGACGTTGAGCGTGCCATCAAGTACAACCGGGGTCGCGGGCGGCCGCGCGACATGCGCCACGGCTGCGTGGTGCCCCCTCGACAGCAACAACCGTGCTTCGAGAGCCTCAAAACGAAGGGAATGAGCATGCTTCATTACTGCGCCTCCCCTGCTCGTCGGCTGGTCCGATCCCTGCGACATAGGTTCGCAAGCACATCGGTTCTATCGGACGGCCGCCTATAACGGGTTGAGCGATTCTGCGGGGGAGGATGAGAGCACGGTGATCGGGAATTGCCAGATGCCAGGGGGAAAGGTCGCATTGATCGAGCTCAGATACCTGGCTTCATGCAACCCTGCCGGCGCGGACGGCAGAGTCAACGGCCTCGGGTGCCGGAAAACCGAATTCGCTTCGATCGAGGACCAAGGCGGCCGCGGCGGAGGCCCTGATCATGGCCTGGCGAACAAGTTCCGCGGCGACAACGCCCGAAGCGGGCTGCCATCCCTGGCTGAGCAACGTGAAAACGAAGGTCGCCGCGAATGCCTCGCCGGCGCGATTGGTATCTTGCGGGGGCCGATCGCGGGGGAACGCCGGCACGCGGACAGTGCCTGGCTCGCCCTGCGGAGTCGTGAATCGAGCAAGGCTTCCGGAGGGGCCGTCGGTCACGACCAGGATCGACACTCTCCAGGCCACCTCCTCGCGGTCGGCCAGCGTTTCCCACTCTTGCCGGTTGCAACAGAGCAGGTCGACCGAACCGGCAAAGCTAGAAACGAGACACTTTTGATCGAGCATGTTTCGCATGGCCGGGGCAAACATGCGGCAGCCCGCGCCAGGGGCGAGCAAGATAAGGGCAGCCAGCCGATTGGGAAGGGCCGCGGCCACGCGCAAGTCGCAAGGAGTAGAAAGCCAGGGGTCGAACGCTACAGCATCGACCGCCGCATGACAGCCCCGGAAGCCGATTGGCAGCTTGTCACCATGCCGGCCGCTACTCACAAGCAAAGTCCAGTCGGCACCGTGCTCAGCGACCCGAATCGCCGAGTGGCCGATCGAATACCGGTTGAGAAACCCGGTGATTACCTGGCTGATCGGTTCGTTCTCCGGCCCGAGCGCACAGCAGAGTGTGCCTCCGAGTGCGGCCGCGTAACCGGCCCCCATTCCACCCAAGTCGTCGGTCCAGCTGAACCCGCCGACAAGCCGCTTGCCGGTGGCCCCCGGGTGGATTTCCTGCTCCAGCTCGATGCGGCCGGATGGGCCTGGCCAGCCGGGCGGCGGGGTGATCTCGATCGTGAAGCCCGAAGGATCGATCAACTCGAGGTTATCACCGTGGGCGAACACGAGAGTCCCGTCCACGCTCTGATCGATGGGAGAGCCGAACCCAAGACCCGGGTCAAGCAGGGGTCGGTCAACCCTGAGCACCCGGTCAAGGTAGGCCGGACCAAAAATCATGGCGCGAAGGTTCATGTCGGCTCTCCATAGTTCGGATCCCCCGCTGACCCGCGCTCTAGCGCGGTGCTATCGCCGTTCATGCAATCTTGATTATACTGAGCGCTGGCCGCCCGGCCCGCGCAGTCTGTTCCGAGCAGGAGTGGTCGTTTGGTGACGGAGATCGAATCGTTCGTGGAATCGCTGGACCACCCGGTCGACAACGCGCCGGTGGCGCTCGCTGCATCACAAGGGAATCACGGTGGAAGGCTACTCGCGGGCGGCCGTGCAGACCTACTGGAGAGTGCCGGAGTTGAAGCTGGGGTTTGACCTTGGAGGGCAGCCCTGGTCGTTCATGACCACGCCCAAATGGTTCGTGAGCCATTCCCACCTGGACCACATCGCCGCCCTGCCGATCCTTGTGGCGCGACGGCGAATGTTGAAGATGGAACCGCCAACAGTCTACATGCCGGCCGAGGCGGTCGAGGGCGCACAGCTCTTGCTCCGGGCAGTGCAGAAGCTGGACCGGGGGCGAATGCCGGTCGAACTCGTGGGGCTGCAACCGGGAGATGAGGTCGAGCTCTCACGCGAGCTCATCGTAAAAGCCTTTCCCACCAAGCACACAATCGCCTCGCTGGGCTATCTCGTGTGGGAACGTCGCAAGAAGCTCAAGCCCGAATACCACGATATGAGCGGTGAACAGATCCGCGACCTCCGTCTTGCCGGAGTTGAAGTCTCGGCCGAGATTCGCTTACCCAGGGTTGCTTACATGGGCGACACCTCGCCTCGGGGCCTGGATGTTTATCCGGAGATCTACCAGTCGCAGGTGCTCATTCTGGAGTTAACCTTCGTCGCACCCGGCGATCGCCCGGCTCTGATTCATAAGTTCGGCCACACCCATCTGGACGACCTGCTGGAGCGGACCGAGCGATTCGAGAACGAGGTCATCATCGCCTCGCACTTCAGCACCCGGCTGCACCCGGAACAGATCCAGCGAACAATCGAGCGGCGGTTGCCGGAATCGTTGCGGAACCGGCTCAAGATCTGGCTCTGAGCCCGTTCAAACGCGGCTGCCATGCTGATCTTAAGCGAAAGCGGCTTGCAGGTCAGCGACGACGAATTGCTCAAGAGTTCACACACTTGCCAGCCCCACGGCGTCAGCCTTTCCGTCTCGTCTGGCCCGCGCTGGACCGGCCCGCGCTGGAGGCGTATTTCCAGGGCTTCGGCGGCCGCGTGGGCTTGAGCTTGCGCTTGGCGGAGCGCTCGAGCAGGCGCGTCACGAGCGAGATAACCAGGGCCACGCCAGCGCCCAGAACGACCTGGATGTTGCGGCCCGGTTCAAAATCGAAAACTCCGTTAACCAGGATTCCCAGGCCGGCCAGCAGCGAAAGCCAGCTCAAGAGCGCCAGCAGGAAAGTGCTCGGCAGCCAGTTCCGGCGCCAGGCCAGGACCATGATCGCCAGGCCGAGCATGGCCGTGGCTGCCCCGCCAACACCCAACAGTGGTTGGCTGCCGTTGCCCATGGGGCCGGCCGCGGCACCCCCCCGAGATCCGCTGAACAGGCCGGCGGCTAGCAAGATCAAACCCCAGCTAATCATCAGGAAGGCGACGATCGCGACGATCCACTGTGACTGATCCACTCCCGCGGTCGAGCTGCCACCGCCGGGCGACGGCAGCCTGAGTGATTCGTTCGTCGCGAACGAGAGCTTCAGGTCCGACGGCCCCGAGGCGTGGACCTCCACCAGGCGACACTGCTTATCAGCCAGGCATTGCAGGCACCAGCCGAAGATCACCCGGCCGTCGGGCGCAATTCCCACGGCCTGGGGAACAACCAGGCCATCACATCGAGTGCAGCGCATGAGGGTCCGCCCGCGTGGTCCAATCCCTTGCGTGAAGCAGTCGTCTAGTATCGATCCGAGGGGTTCGGCCTCTCCCCTCCGCCCATCATGAGGTCTGGTTCCACGATTCGTCAATCGAATCCGGCACGAGAACCTGCGGGCTTCAACAGGTACGGCGCCCCGAGGCCGCGCGAGGTGCTCATTACAAGGCTGAGCGAGAGTCGAGCTCCTCGAGCTTGCGATAGAGTGAAGACAGCCCCAGGCCAAGCCGGCGGGCGGCCTCACGCTTATCGTCGCCGCACTCCTTGAGCACGCGCTGGATGTGGTGCCGCTCGTACTCGCGAACGGCCGCGCGGAGGCTGTCGCCCGTGGTTCCATTTTCGGGATCGGTCTCCGGCATCAGGCCGGGAGGGAAATCGTCGGGTGTGAGGATCGGCCCGTCGCCCAGGATGACGGCGCGCTCCAGCGCGTTGTCCAGCTCGCGTACGTTCCCCTTCCATGCGGCGGCCATGAGCCCGCGCACAGTGGCGTTGTCCACTCCCTGGACGTGTTTGCCCAGCCGGGCGGCGTGCTTGCTCAGCAAGACCGAGACCAGCTCGGGAATGTCCTCGCGGCGGTCCCGCAGGGGCGGAAGAGGAATCGCAACCACGTTCAGGCGATAGTAGAGGTCTTCCCGGAACCGGCCCGCGGCAATCTCCGCCGGCAGGTCCTTGTTGGTCGCGGCGACCAGCCGGGCCTGAAATGATACCGGCCGCGTTGCGCCGATCGGCAAGACTTCCTTGTTCTCGATGGCGCGAAGCAGCTTGGCCAGGGTGGACTTGCTGAGCTCGCCGATTTCGTCAAGGAACACGGTCCCTCGCCCGGCGGCGACGAACAGTCCCGCGTGATCGCGGTCGGCGCCTGTGAAGGCGCCACGCACATGCCCAAAGAGCTGGTTTTCCAGTAGCTCCGTCGGGATCGCCGCGCAGTTGACGGCAAGGAACACCGCGTCCGGACCGGGACCGAAGGTGTGCAGGGCTCGGGCGACCAGCTCCTTGCCGGTTCCCGATTCTCCGGTGATCAGGACCGTGCTCCCAGTCGGTCCGACCTTGCGTATCAAGGTTTTCACGGCCTCCATCGCCGGGCTCCGGCCGATCAGCGTCTCGAGGTCCTCGCGCGAGTGAAACTGCCTGCGCAAAGCCTGATTCTCAAGGAGCAGCCGGCGATACTTCATGAGCCGGTCGATCTTGGCAAGCAGCTCCTCGAACATCACTGGCTTCATCAGGTAGTCATGGGCACCGCGCTGGAACGCGGCCACCGCGTTTTCGACCGTGGCGTAGGCCGTGATCATGATGAACAGGGTCTCGGGCCGGACCTGGAGCGAGCGGTTCAGCAGCGTCAAGCCGTCGCCGCCGGGAAGCTGGATATCGCAAAGCACCACGTCCGGCTCGAACGATTCAATCAAGTCCAGGGCCACCGGCATGCTCATCGCCGTGGCGAGCTCGTAAGCCTCTCCCTGAAGGAATTCCTTCAGGGTGGACGCGATAACTTCCTCGTCATCGACAATGAGCACGCGGCCGCGGGGCTCGCGGATCTCACGACCTCTGGAAACACTGCGCGTCGTCAGGGAGGCCAAAGTCATCGGCCAGCCTCGGTTCCGTGATTCAAGAGCCAGGCCCCGCGTCGAGAGAATCTGTACTCCGTGGTTCAGTTACGTGTCACGCCGACGGCAGCGCGGCAACGGGACTGCCGCGGCAGGTCGGCCCAGCCTCTTCGTCCCAGGCAGACAGGGCCACACCCCCCCGATCCCCATCGCTTGCAGCGGTCGATGTTAAGCTCGGCGCGGCTTCCCAGGGAAGCCGGATCGTGAACGTCGAGCCCCATCCCGCTTCGGAGCGGAAGGTCAGTGTTGCGGAAAATTCCTCGAGGATCTGGCGGCTGACGAATAGTCCGAGCCCTGTGCCGTGCCGCTTGGTCGTGAAGAAGGGCTGAAACAGCCGGCAGCGGTCGGCCAGCGAGATACCCCGGCCGTTGTCCTCGACGCTCAGCTCCAGCGCGCCGCCGTCAATCCGTACCCGCAGATGGATCCGCCCGTGGTCATCAGTCGCGTCGATCGCATTCAAGACAAGGTTCAGGATCACCTGGGTCAAGTGGTCTCGAACTACCAGAACACAGGGCAAATCTGCTGGAATCTCGGTCGATATCGTGCGCTCTTTGGTCCGTTGATAATACTTCACAATACCTAGCGCCTCGTCCACGACCTCGCAGATCCGCGTTCTGGTGACCGCCCGCGATGCCGGGCGGGAGAAGTCGATCAGCTCGCGAATCGTACGCTCGATCCGGTGGAGCTGGCGGCCGGCAAGATCAAGCTTTTCCGCAGTGTAGAGGTCTGGCCCTCTACGCTTGAGAATCTGTACGAGCGAGCTGAGCGCCGCCAGCGGGTTTCCCACCTCATGGGCAATGCCGGCGGCCAGCAGACCAAATACGGCCATCTTTTCTTGCTGGATCATACGGGCCTGTGAGGTCCGTAGCGCGTCGGTTCGCTCAGCGACCCGCTCCTCCAAATCTGCTCGAACACGCACCAGCTCCGAGTTCAAGATCCGCAACTGATCCCCGGCTGTCCTGAGCAAACCCGCCAGCGCAGAGCTCGCCCAAGTCACCCAGGCCATGATCAAGAGCGTCAGCGGCCATGCCGAGCCGCTCGGCGTGCGGAAGTCTAGCAACCAAGCCAGGCTCAGCAGGCTGATCGAATGAAATCCCAAAGTCCACCAGGCGACCGCCGGTGGGTAACGGATCGCGCAGCAGATCAGTGAAAGCAGGTAATACCAGCGAAACGGGCTGGCAAGCCCGGTATCGTGATAGCACAGAAGTCGCGATGAAGACCGACTCCATGAACGACACACACAGCGGCCAGCGCTTGAGGAAGACTTCTCCCAGCCTCCAGAACACGAAGTCGAGAGTCGCGTAACCAGCACCGAGGGCAAGGAATGCGCGCACCGCCGAGGGGTTGTGCAATCCCGTGCGGCTCTGCACCAGGACATAGCCCATGATCACGCCGAACCAGCGGATCTTGACCACAATCGATTCCGCCGCTAGATCCCATCTTGGTGGTTCGGCAGCCACTTCGTCCATGTGATGAGGTCACTCCGGCGCGCATTGTTAGTGCTGTTGGAACGGCCAAGAATTCGCACCTCGACTGGCGTCGTTCCCAGACACTTTGATTATAGGCAGCCCGCCAGGACTTTCGTAGGTTGCCGTGGCAAGGCCTGCCGAGCCAAAGCCGTTTCATCTTCGGTCTAGGATTGGCGGAATCTGATGGGACCTTCCTGCTGAAGACGTGGGCGAGAAATCGACAGCGGTTGGCGGGAATCACATTGATTCACAGCCACAGCACCGTCTCCCGAGAAGGTCGTGTCTTGATTAGTGGCTGCGGCCTCGATCGTGTTCAGGGTTTTTCGGGATGGCCGCAAAGGTTCGCCTTCCATCGAGTCTCCAACCTCCCAGGCCCTCCGAGATAAACTCCAGGGGAAACTCGAGTGATTTTATTAGGGATAAGCGAGCTGACCGAGGCACCAGGAAGTCGAGCGCCAGTTCCCGATAGGGGTTCCTGTGAGTTTATCCGCGCCACGACTGATGCCGTCCCGTTGTTAGTATCCTCTTTGTTGACGAGGACTTCCACGAAGGGTGTCAGCGTCTGCAGTGATTGCTTAAACTCATCGCATTGAGGCCGGAGAGCGGCGTACCAAAGGAGTGTCGCATCGCCTGTGTCGGTCGCGGACAGCTCTAGCAGAGTCCCCAAGTCGTCCATCACAGCGGCTCGGGCCACCTTCACGGTCCGCTCCTGGAGCGATTCGCCTCGTAAGATTGAAACGCCGATATAACCGCCGACAAGAAGGATCAGCCCTCCAACCACGGCTAGTACCTTCGGCGAGAAGACGAGCTTTATGAAGCGTCCAAGCCACGGAGGGACATTTAGACCGAAGTCTAATTCAACCTTTTCTCGAGGGGCCTTGATCGCGGTGACAGCGGCTTGCGGCGGTTCACCGAGCACTGCGCGGCCGGTGGGAGTGACATGGAAGACCTTCAGGCACTTCTTGCAGACCAGACGGGTGTTCAACTTGTCCTTGGATACTCGACCCGCCGCCCCGCAGGCTGGGCACTTCATCTCGATCATAGCAATCCCGCTTCTGGATTCAGAGACGATGTATTCTTCAGTCATTCCGCCTTTACAGACAAGGCATTACGATAGCCTAGCACAGTCTGGAAAAGGTTTCCGGACGAACCGACTCGGAACCGTGGGAACAAACTTTGGGGTCGTGAGGAAGACGAAAAAAGCCTGCAGCACGCGCCAGTTCATTTCTGGTCTTGGGAGTCCCTCGACTTACCCTCTGAATGAAGTATACGGGAATTTGCTCGAGAATCGCCACGGCGCAGAACCTGGCTAAGTGGAGCAAGTGGATCAGCAGTTAGATCATCCGGCCCAAGCCGAGCCCGCGACCCCGATCCGCGTCCGTCTGGCGCAGGAACTTTCTCTAGCCGAGGACGGGATGGAGCACCCTGCCAGGTCGCGAATGGTCTCGTCGTGGAATGGTTAGGCGACGACGGACGAGTATGTCTGACGTATGACTTGGAGATGAACGAAACGTTTTATCTTGCCTGCCACGCCGCGGTGAAGTACGTACCCGAAGAGGAACCTTGGGACCACGCAGGATCTCGACAATAAAGGGAGCAAGGCCCGCCGCAAACCGTCCGGTGGGCCTCACCCCTAAGTCGTTATTCAGTAGGCGTCGCCGCTTATTACCTCGCCAGCATCTCTCGTTCCGAGAGCGTTCCAAGTCGGATTGGCGATAGTTGACTGAATCCAGTGGACCGATCCATCGCAGAACGCCGCGTTGACGCCCCCGGGGTGCCTCGAAGACGCCGCGACCAGGCTGGCGGCACCGGTCCACGGTCGTCCGGCGTTGAGGCCTTGGTCGCTGTACCAGCAAGACCTGCGGTTGGGTGTGCTGCTGTGGCTGTACGAGAACTTGTCCGCGATCCACCAGTCTCCCTTCCAGGTCCACTGTTGAACTAGACCCGATTGCTGGCTATCGCAGATTTGCTGAAACAGGTAGTCCGCGTTGGGCAAGTTTGCGAATTGTCCTATAAAACATGACGGATTGCAGACATAGATCTGACCCAGTCCATCTTTGGCGTTCTGCGCCCCAAACCCAGCTCCTCTCGGCTGGAAGCCGTCTCCCCGGACCCATTCGCTGAATGCCACGGTATGACTCGTCCCGTCCTGGATCGAAGCAATCGTGAGGGGATTCTCGCCCTGCACGTTCCGAAGGACTATGGGGGGAAGACTTCCGCCGACCATTTCAGGATGGGAGACTCCCAGCGGGTTGGTGATTCCAAGCTGGAGACGGGGAAGATAGACCAGACCGTTTAGCTCACCGCCGCCGCCACCTACGGTCAGAACACCGCTCGAGCGGAAGGGATTTGTGCCCCCGTTGATGGGGTAGCTGTAGTAACCGATCCTTAGTGGGTTCCCGAACGGGGATAAGATGAAGACGGCTTGATTCGGGATGCCGTTATCTGAAGGACAAAGCAAGACGTTGATCTGAGTGGTCGAGGCGGTCGCGTTGATCAAGCCGAAAGTGTCGCAGTCCACCGTCGAACCGAACGGTGTGCCAAACAAGTCACTGTTCGTGAAGCCGCCCCACTTCGAGGCGACGTTGAAATTAATGGAATTATAGACCTGGATCTCTTCCAAGAACGGCAACATGCGTGCCAGAGCGCTGAAGTCCGTTGCGGTGTCAATTCCATTAAAACCCGGCGAGTAGACGACGTAGGCCGGGGGAATGGCCTTCGTTGCGCTAATGTAGTTTTGCAGCGCGAGGCCGATCTGCCTGAGGTTGTTCGAGCACTGGGACCGGCGCTGCCTCCCGAGCCGACTGTACGGCCGGCAGCAAGAGCGATACGAGCAAGGCAATAATCGCAATCACGACCAACAACTCGATGAGTGTGAATCCTCGACCTCGGCGCATGAAGAACATAAGATGGCTCCCTTGGTTGGGTGGAACCGAGTTGGCAATCCCGTACACTACCGGCCGATCCCCCCACGGATCAACCAGCCTGAAAAGAAACTCGAGACCAGAACCGTGACGCGGAGAACGACGGCAGACGACCTGACTCGCGTCGACCGGCTACACCGAACGAAGGCCGAAGAGCGGTTTTCACTGCGTGTTTTTGGAAGCGTCCTTCCCCTTTTCCTTAGCTTGTTTAGCTTCTTTCATCTTGTATTTTAGAAGGTCGCCGTAGCTCTTGACGTTCTCCATACCCGGTTTCGTCGCAACGACCTTGGACTCTCCTTTGAGAGCCGCTTCGTTCGATGGACCGCAGCCAGTGCACAAAAACACACAAGTCGAGACTGCGGTTAGCGTCAGCTCGGTAAATCGACGTTTCATCGTGATTCTCTTGTAACAGAGTACGGCCCGCGTGGACGTAGATTTCAGCCGATCGCATACCCGTCCACTAGACTCGATCTCCTGTTGCAGGTTTTTCCAGAAGATTGCTCGGTCTGGGTGATAAGGATAGAACAACTGCGCAAATGGTTCAATGGCGTGCTAGGACGCGACGGATAACCAGCTAAGGAACCAGGCATCGCACGAATGCTCTTGCAGATGATATCGTCGGCAACGTCGAAAGGATAAATTAAAATAATATTCCACATCCATGCCATGACTTGTCAACTTAAAAATCCTTCAGAAAAAAGTCTGAACTAATTTGGGACTGTCTCACGCAGCTGTCGCTGTAGTTGACAGGTCTTGCGTCAAGTCGGCTGGATCGGATTGAAGCAGTGTCCAGAAGTCGTACGTGGGTAATCCCAAACCCAAGGCTTGGTACGGACACTGCTTTTTCCGGGGACCGGATCGGAATGGGTGACAGTTCCAATACAGGCGCTTCAGATCGAGCATCGGTTGGGTCATCCGGCGGTGACGGGATTGCTGCATCCGCAGTACGCTGTTCATGCATTCTACCGCGCTGCTGGCTCGGACCGTGTCTTGGAGGATGGCCGTGATCCGGTCATAAGCCGCTTGCTCGGCATCCTCCAGTGGTAGGTGCATGGCCACGGCATAAGCCATCATGGCCAAAGGACTCGGCCCTGGATTGGAGGAGCCGCCATGCCGTCTCCACCACCGCCAAGCCAGTACCTCGCGCCATTCCTCTCGCGGTTCAGCCGCTGCAAGACGCTGGTGCATTCGATCCAAGAAGGCCAGGCTGCGTGGGTCGGTGAGGAAGTTTCTGACCTTGCGCCATTCGGGTCCGGTCAGTTCGCTCAAGCCAGCCTTGATCTGGGCCTCCGCCCAGAGACGATCATTGAGTTGCCCATCGGGCCGGAACAACTCGAAGGCGGTGCGGCAACGGTCCCAGGCCGATTCGACGCGTTCCACCGGTTCAAACGCCTCAATCACTTTGGACCAGGCAGTACGGGCGACCCAAGCCGAACCCCGCGCGTTGATTCCTTGCTTTTTGTCTCGCTGAACCTGGGCGTCGCAGGTCTGGGCCTGGTCCCAAAGCGGCTCCACTGCACGCCACGCTTGTGTCAACACTCGTTGAGCCTCTTGAGTCGTATGGAAGAGATCCAGCCCGTGGCCCAGAGCGGACGCCAAGGGGTCGCTCGTGCGCCGCAATTGGGCAGTTTGCTGGAGGGCCGTTGCAATCCCTTTGGCAGCGTCGGAGATCACGAACTCGAGATTCTTAAAAGGAGTCAACTGCTGCTGCCACGTCGCGGCCTTGCGGTCGTTGGCGTTGTGACAAAAGACCGCGGTCATGCTCGTCGGCTCGATGCCGACCAAGGTCGGCCGCCCCCAAAAAAGATCTCATCGAGAGCTAAGGTCTGGACCTCGGTTGCGCACTTTTGGTCGAGCACCTGGAGGACCTTTGCGGCCCGTTTCGCCTCGGTTTTGACCCAACGGCCGATGGTTGAATGGTCCGGTGCCTGACCCGCGGGCAAGAGGATTTGGAACAGATCCTCGGTCTGACGCAGGCTCAACCCCAGCGCAGAGGCAACCGTGGCGAACTTCCGTTGCTTGACTGGGTCCAGGGCGACTGGTTGCTGGGCACGAGCCTCCAGTTCGGTGACTCTCCGCTGGAGTTGCTGGATCTCGGCCTCCTGTTCGGCGAGCCGAGACTTGTCACTGGACGCCTCGGCCAGCCGCTCTTCGACCTTGCGGGCATGCTCATAGACTGTCTCGCGGCTGCACTGCGAATCTTGGGCTTGCCCAGTCACAGAGCCGTACTGACCCGAGAACACAGCGGCGGCGTTGCGGACCCAAGTGCGGACCGGTAGCTTGAACATGCGTGAGCCCTCCATGGCAACGGTGGTGAAATCCAGTAACGCCGCATTTCACCGGGGGAGAGCTTTCCAGGCCAGCCCAACTGTCAACTTGCCGATCCGCCCACGGGGTTGAAATGAGACAGTCCCCGCATGTGTCAATACATAACTAGACGTAGGTTTATCTTATGCATCAACTTACGTCGAAAACGTGGCTCGCAGTATCTCTGCGAAAACCCCAAAAACGTAGCATTCCGTAGCATGTTTCCCTCCAGGTGGGGAGTGTTGTACCCAGCTCGACGCATGGCATCGATGGCGGCCCGCGACGATCCTCAGATCGGCAAGTCCCAATAGTCCGCTCCTGGCGATCGTAGGAGACGCAACACTTCGTGAACGACCCAGACCTCTGGGTGTCGCACTCTCGCCTGTTGGGATTTATCATGGTTGCTGCGTGGGAAAGGGCAGTCCTGGAAAAGCAACTCCGTCATCGCCGATAGACGAGGGATACATGCACCTGAGCGTTTGCCGACTTGCCGGGTTTACGGGTCTCGCCGTCTTGCTCGCAGGGGGCGCTGCGCCGCCAGAGGGCTCGCTCGAGGACGTGCTCCACACCATCAAGCCCGGTGCAATCCTTCAGCACATCAAGGTTTTGGCCTCGGACGAATACGAGGGCCGGGGACCGGGAACTCCAGGCGAGGACAAGACCATCGCCTACTTGACCGCTCAGCTCCGCGCGATGGGCCTGAAGCCGGGCAATCCCGATGGAACCTTCGTCCAGAAAGTTCCCCTGCTGGGATTTCAGGCCACGCGCGTCGTCGGATCGTTCCGCGCGGTTGGAAAGACGATCGAGCTTGAGTTCCCCAAGAACTTCGTGGCCATGCCGGGCCAAGCCGGTGATCAGCCGAGGGTCGAGCACTCGGACGTCGTCTTCGTTGGTTACGGCGTGGTCGCGCCAGAGTACGGCTGGGACGACTTCAAGGGCCTCGACGTCCGGGGCAAGACTCTGATCATGCTGGTGGGCGACCCACCGGTCCCGGATCCTAACGATCCATCGAAGCTCGATCCGGCCATGTTCAAGGGTCGGGCGATGACCTATTACGGCCGCTGGACCTATAAGTACGAAATCGCCGCGAAGGTGGGTGCCGCGGCCGCGATCATAGTCCACGAGGACGGTCCGGCGGGATACCCGTTCTCGGTGGTCCAGGGAAGCTGGAGCCGCGAGAACTTCGATATCGTGTCATCGGGCTCTGTCGCCCCGGCGCCGGCTGTGCCGGTCAGGGGCTGGATCGATTCGCCGACCGCCAAGGTACTGTTTCACTCGGCAGGCCAGGACCTCGCGGCGTTGAAGTCGGCGGCCGTCCGCCGCGACTTTCATCCGGTCGTGCTGAACGCGACGGCCCGGTTCGAGGTCGAAGTGAAAACCCGCCAGGTGCAATCACAAAACGTAATCGCCAAGCTCGAAGGTTCCGACCCGGCCCTCAAGAATCAGTATGTCGTTTACACGGCACACTGGGACCATCTGGGGATTGATCCGAACCTCAAGGGCGACCAGATCTACAACGGTGCGGTCGACAACGCCTCGGGGACCGCATCGGTGCTCGAGATTGCCCGGGCGTTCACGCACATCAGACCGATTCCAAAACGATCGCTGCTCTTCCTCTTCGTGACCGCCGAAGAGAAGGGACTGCTCGGCTCCAAGTACTACGCAAGTGCTCCGCTCTACCCGCTCGAACAGACACTCGCCGACATCAATCTCGACGGAATCAACCTCTGGGGGCGAACCAACGACCTGATCAGCATTGGCATGGGGCAATCGACGCTTGATGACCTGCTGGTCGAGGTGGCCCTGCGCCCGGGGCCGCACCGTTGGCCCCGACGCCGATCCCGAGAAGGGGTATTACTATCGATCCGATCATTTCGAGTTCGCCAAGCAAGGCGTCCCCGCTCTCGACCCCGATAGTGGTCGGCAATACATCGGCAGACCCGCCGAATACGGGAAGCAAAAGCAAGATGAGTACATCGAGAAGGACTATCACAAGGTCAGCGACGAGGTGAGACCTGACTGGGACCTCACCGGGGCGGCCGAGGACCTGAAGGCCTTTCTCGAGGTCGGTTATCGCGTGGCCGAGGGGGACCGCTTCCCCGAATGGAAACCGGACAGCGAGTTCCGCGCTCGCCGCGAGGCCATGCTAGGGCGCAGCAGGCGATGACGGGGAGTCAAGCCTGTTGCGTCGCCGGACCGCGACCGGAAAGGGCCTTCGCCAGTGACGACACCGTCCCGAGAGTCGTGGGGCGTCTTCAGTCTGGTCCTGGCGGCCGGGGCGGTCGCGGCTGCCTGGGCCGACTGGCGCACCGGTTGGATCACGCCGGCGTTCGACTTCGTCGCGCACCAGTTCTACGAAATACCCATGCTGGCACGGATTCGTCGTCCGTCTCAGCTCACGCTGGTGCGCGTCCACCTGGCCATCGGCATGGCGCTCCTGGTTCTCGGACTCGCCATGTGTTCTCGCCTGGGACGGCACGGTCGCGCCTGGATGGCGATCTTCTGGGTCGGCTACGCGATCCGAGCCACGGTCTGGATCTGTGGCGGAAACCTGCCGCTGGTGCCCGGCGATAGCTGCCACTACCTGGAGGTGGCCACCTCTGTTTATCGGGGAGAGGGGCCGGTCAAGCACTACGTCGAAAGCTTCTTCACCGATTATCCCAGAATTCGCCAGGGCAAAGCCGTACTGGATGACTGGGCGACTCCCCTGGATGCCTACGTCCGGGCTCTCTGCTTTCGGCTCGCCGGTATCAATCCCGGTCAATCGCTTGAGACGACGGTCGGCGTCTCCAAGGCGTGCAGCTTCGTAGTAAACCTCCTGACATTGCCCGTACTCTATGTCTTCGGCCGTAGACGGTTCGGTAGGGACGTCGGCTTGGGCGCGATGGCCGTGCTCGCATTGCTGCCAGTGCACGCAATCTACGCGGGCTTCGTGCTGCGCGAAAGCCTGGTCGCGCTGACCGCGCTGCTGGCGGTCTGGACCTTGAGCGAGACCTGGAACACGCCGACGACGAGCCGCCGCGTCTGGGCATGGGCTGTCTTGGCGGGGCTTTCCGGCGGCCTGGCCATACTGGCTCGGAACACCGGGTTGGCGCTCATCGCCGCTGGCGGCCTGCACGCCGTCTTCCGCCTCTGGCGTCGCCGCCTCGGAGCGTTCTTGCTCTGGGCGACAACGGTGCTGCTGGTCATTCTTCCCTGGGCCCTGGCCACCGCCCGAGAATATGGATCACCATTTTATACTTACACCAATTACTTCGAATACAATTTCTCGTGGACCGTGCACCACTTCGAGCAGGGAAACACGCGGCCGGACCAGTTTTATACGCTCCAGAACGCATCCGAAATTGCACGGGTCAAGTTCAAGTCTCTCCTGATCATCGCTGCCTACTCGACCATGATCGTGGGATTGCCGCTGGCGGCCGGGTTCGCAGTGAGGCTGGTTCACGGCACTCCCGACAGGTTGGGTCGTGACGTGGACCTGCTGGTCGCGACGGTCTTCGCGGTGTTCGTGCTGGCAACGCTGAAGAGCATTCCGGATGTGACGCAGGTCGCGCAGTTGGGGAGGTACTACTTGCCGGCCTACCTGCTGGCCATTCCGACTGCGGTGGCCGGGGTGCTCGTATGGCTTGACCGGCACGAGGTCGGCCGCCGCGCCTGGGCCGGGCTGGTGGCCAGCTTTCTCGCCCTGGTCTGGGCCGACCCGACCTGGGCCTATGACGCTTCCTGGCTGGTGAAGCCGTACCAGTTGCACTGGCCGGCCCTCCGCGCCGCCGGCGACTGGATAAAAAGTCATCCCGACCGTGTTCCCCCGGATGCGCGGATCATGACCTGGCTTCCCTGGGAATTACGCATCGCCAGCGACCGTGCTACCATACTTATGCCGCGCAACTACAATTTGCGGCGAATCGACGAGGTCATCCGGCAGTACGGGGTCACGCACCTGCTCTGGGGTTCCTTCGACCCGCCGCTGCACGCCGATCCCGAAAGCTGGGGAGCCTACCTCGATCAGCTCCGCGCGACGCTGGGGCTAACCCCTGACCGCCTGCTCTATCGTTCGCCCCGGGACGTGCCGTTCTATCCAGTTCGGCTCTTCCGAATTCCCTGAGAGGTCAACCCATGAATTCGGGCCAACGTGTCAGGGATGGGAGCGGCAGGAAATCTCCCGGGCGGTTGTCGATCGTCTTACTGATTGTGCTGCTGGCCGCCTCGCTCTGGTACCGCGCCCATACCTTCGCGCCGACCATTGTTGCGGCGAGCGGCGTGAGGCTCTGGCCGGCATCCGTCGGTGCATCCGGAGCCCCTCGACTGCGACGAGGCGGCCTATGCCTACATTGGCCACCGTCTGCTTCGAGGCGACGTGATGTACCGCGACCTGACCGAGAACAAGCCCCCCCTGGGCTACTGGCTCTATGCTCTTGGGGTCCTGATCGGAGGCTACAACGAGCTGACCGTTCGCCTCCTACCCATCCCCGCGATATTACTGTCCATCGCGCTGGTCTGGTGGATTGGCCGGCACCTGGCCGGTTCGATCGCGGCCTGCCTGGCGGCCGGGCTGTTCGCACTGCTCAGCACCGATCCCTACTTATTCGGCAACGGATCGAACATGGAACATTTCATGAACCTTTTCTCGATAGCATCGCTGGCTCTATTGATCCTGGCATGGAGCCGCAATCGCCGCTGGCTGATCGTCGCGGCAGGGGTTTGCCTGGGAGCGGCCGCGCTGGTCAAGCAGGTCGCCATACTTCCCGCCCCTGTGTATTTCGCCGCCCTCCTCTTGCAGCGCAGGAGTCAGCGCCCTGACCGCGAGCGGCCTGAGTGGAGAGCGCGGTCGGCGATCTGATCGCCCTGGGGCTGGGGCTGGGGCTCTCGGTCAGTCTGGCCGCCGCAATCCTGCTGGCCCAGGGAGCTGGGGCCGCGGCCTACGAGGACATTATGCAATATGGTCGGGCGCTGGCGACTGACACGCTGCCCGAGCCAGGAGCTCCTTCGGGACTGGTTCGGTGGCTGACCGGCAATGCGGATCCGTCGGGTCAACTGCCCTGGCCGTTCGGCTCGACATCGTATCTTGTTTGGTGGGGAACGGGAAGCTGGCCCCTTTGGCTGGCGGCGGTCCCAGCGACGGCTTACCTGCTGGCCGCCCCCAGCTCATCCGCGGGCCGCAGACTGGTCGCCGGCTGGACCCTCGCGGCTGCTTTGCAGGTCGTTCTGCCGGGCCTTTACTGGCAGCACTACTATCTCTTGCCGACGCCAGGAATCGCGCCTGACCGTGGCCATAGCCCTGGCAGATTGCCTTGAGGCCGCGATCGGCCATTCGAAGTCTGAGGGTAAATCAAACCAATCGCGACGACACGCGAGGCAGATCGCCGTCTCAGTGGCGCAGCCTTGATCTTGATCTGGGCCATCATGGCGACGCTGGTTATACAGGTTCGCAGTTACCTGCTGGTTCCTCCCCAGGAGTTGACGGTTCGCTACAAGGGAGGCGGCCAGTGGGTCGCCCTGCGTGCCCTGGGGCAAGAGCTTGCCCGCCGCTCACGGGTCTGGCCCGACCCTCATCTTTACGTCTGGGGCTGGCAAAGCCCGCTCCACTTCTACGGCAAGCTCGACGGAGTCACCCGCCACTTCTTCGTCGACAACTTACTCCGCGACCAGGCCGAGCGGGATCATTTGTTGATCAGACCACGCATCAGAGAGATCATGTCGGCCCTCCGAGCCAGCCCCCCTGCCCTGATTTTCACCGGATATGCTCCGTTTCTCGCCCTGCGTTCCTTCCTTCGCGAACACTACCTGCCCTCGGGGCTGGTGCCCGCGCGAAACGGACTGGGACTTTGGGTGCAGCGCGATTATTTCAACGTATTCGAGCAATCTGGAAGTACCAGTCCCGGCCTGGGTTCAGAGCCGCGGCTCGGCTTCGGCACACGCACCTGTCTGGGCGTCGATGGCGAGCTCGTAGTGCCGGCGAAGCTCGCCCATGATGGCGTCCCAGCTCTGGCTGAGAGCGTGAGCGCGGGCCGCCTCAGCCATCGCCCGCAGACGCATTGGCTCCGCGACGAGTGCAAGGATTGCCTCGGCGAATCGTGCCGGGGGCTCCGCTGGTTCCACCAGGAGACCGGTCTTTCCAGGCTGTACCGTATCGCCGACGCCGCCGGCACGCAGCGCCGCCACGGGCATGCCAGACGCCATCGCCTCGAGGACCACGTTGCCGAAGGTCTCAGTAAGGCTGGTGAAAGCGAAGAGGTCGCCGGCCGAGTAATAGTCGGCAAGCTCCTCGCCCATGCGATAACCCGCGAATTTGGCGATCGAGCCGATTCTTCCTTCCAGATGGCCCCGCGCTGGCCCGTCGCCGACAAACAGGATGCGGACGTCGGGGCGCCTTGCGGCCACGATCGCCAGCGCGTCGGCCAAGTACGAGACGTTCTTTTCGGGTGCGATCCGGCTCACGTAGCTGATCACCGTGTCATCCGGCCCCCAGCCCAGAGCCTGGCGCACCCGCTGGCGTCCCGGACGGTCGGGACGGAAGAGCGTGCAGTCGACCCCCCGGGGCCAGAGCACCATCCGCTCGAAGCCGCGGGTCTCCAGGCCCTTGATCGTCGTCGGCGAGGGAACGTAGGTCTCCCGCGTTCGATTGTGAAACCAGCGCAGGGTCAGCGCCAGATCGTCCCGTTGGCCCAGCCGATGCGGTAGTGACGGCTGTACTGGTCGAAGTTGGTGTGAAAGCTGGAGACTGTGACCAGTTTGCGGCGCAGTGCATGACGCAGCACGCAGAGCCCTAGGGTTGCCTCGGTAGCGATGTGGATTACGTCCGGCCGGAACGTGTCAATTGCCCTGCGAACCGGTTGGAACGGGGGCAGAGGCAGGTACAGCTCTTTATAGAAGGGAACGCTGATCGAGCGGACCACGTGGACGTCGGGCCCACTGGCCGGATCTCCGTAATTGGGGTGTATCAACTGGACCAGGTCACCGCACTTGTTGAGATGGCGAACGAGCTCGCCCAGGGTGCGGGAGACGCCGTTGACCTGGGGGAAGTACGTTTCGGTGACCAGGGTCACGCGCATGGGTCTTTTCAAGCTTCTTGCCGGGCCTTGGAGTGTTTCGTGTATCGCGGCTGGTAGAGCTGGACCTCAAAGTCGCCTGGAACCTTGAAGTGTGTGACCAGTCCATAGCCGCGGTCGGTAATCTGGTCGGTAAACTCGACGCCACGGTACCTGAGCTCGGTGACGGTCTTCTCGATGTCATCGCAGTAAAAGGAGATGTCGTGCGTACCAGACGGTGCGCCTTCGGTTGGGTCCGCCGGGTGGCATCCCATGTCGGCCTCGGGCAGATCAAAGATGAGCCAGCCTTCGCCCACGTCCGAGCAAGGAAAGCCGAGCTTGTCGCGCAGAAAGGCCCGAAACTCCTCCGCCTGCGACGAGTAGAACATCGTGTGAACGCCGCGGATCATGTCGTCCTCCGGATTCTCTGGAACAGCGCTGTCACGATCTTGGCACGGCCAGACCGGGATTGAAATGCGACACGGCGACTGATTCTCCTCTGCATCACGGTCCATTTCCAGCAAAAAAGGAAGGTCCGCCAGACCATTCCCGCAATCGGCAAATCGGCCGATCGCTCAGAGCGAGCGGGCAATGTGGTAGGATGCAGCTTGCCTTGTGCATCTGCGAACCCTGACGATTTCCACTCCCCGAGCACGTGAGTAATTTGATGAACCGGCAAAAGGCGATGACCGCGGAACGTTCGCGGCGAGATGTCTTGCGAACAACTTTTCAAGGTATGGCGACCGCTCTGGCGTTTCCCACGATCGTGCCGGCAAGCGCGGTCGGGCTCGGCGGGCGGGTCGTCGCCCAGCAATCGGGTCACCGTTGCGGTTATCGGGACGGGCAACCAGGGCTTCAACGACATCCAGTCGTTCCTGCATGACGAGCGGGTGCAGGTCATCGCCGTCTGCGACGTTAACCGCGAGAGCGCCGGATACTGGGACGGCAAGGTCGGTGGGCGTGACCCTGCAAAGCGACTGGTCGAGAAGCATTACGCCGCGAACACGCCTTCCGGGACTTATCACGGCTGCGACGCATGCGTCGACTTCCGCGAAATCCTTGGCCGCAAGGACATCGACGCGGTTGAGATTTGCACGCCCGACCACTGGCACGCGGTCCCTGTGATCGAGGCTTGCAAGGCGGGGAAGGACATCTACTGCCAGAAGCCCCTTGCGCTTTCCATCGTTGAGGGCCGCGCAATGAGCTATGCGGTGAGCAAGCACCACGTGGTCTTCCAGACGGGCAGCCAGCAACGGTCTGACCATCACTTCCGCCGAGCTTGCGAGCTGGTTCGCAACGGCCGGATCGGCGATCTCAAGACCGTTCGCGTGGGCCTACCAGGTGGCCGTCCCGACCTTGCGAAGTCAGCGGACCGGAAGCAGTCTGAGCCGGTGCCGCAAGGGTTTGAATACAACACCTGGCTCGGCCCAGCGCCCGACGCTCCCTACGCCCCCGCGCGGTGTCACGTCAACTTCCGCTGGATCCTCGACTACTCCGGCGGCCAGGTCACCGACTGGGGTGGGCATCACCCGGACTGCGCCCAGTGGGGCATGGGTACCGAGCTGACCGGCCCGATCGAGATCCGCAACGTCAAGGGCGAGTTTCCCCCTGATCGGCTCTGGAACACCGCGACAGACTTTCACTTCGAAGCCGTCTACGAGAACGGCGTGACAATGATCATCTCCAACCGGAATCCAATGGGCGTCACCTTCGAGGGCACCAAGGGTACGATCTACGTGAACCGCGGCAAGCATACAGCAGACCCCGAATCCATCCTCGATTCCAAGATCGGTCCCGATGAGATCCATCTATACAAAAGCGACGATCACTTCCGCAATTTCATCGACTGCGTGATCTCGCGTGGTCCAACCGCGGCGCCGGTTGAGGTCGCTCACCGTTCGATCACGATCTGTCACCTCGGCAATATCGCCATGCGACTGGGCCGCAAGAGCCTGCGATGGGACCCCAGGACCGAGCAAATCCTGGGCGATGATGAGGCGTCCAGGATGCTCGGCCGACCGTACCGTGATCCGTGGAAACTGCCAACGGTCTGAGCCCGCTTGCACGCTGTTTGCGATCGTGGGAAACTCAGTTCTTACGCAATTCTCAGTTCAGGGGAGGAGCGCGTTCGGCGCGTCCGATTCCCTCGACTTCCACTTTGAAACCGGGGATCCACGTTGAAAAAGAATCCAGTCATCCGGGCATTGCAAGCGGGCAAACCGCAAATTGGAACATGGCTGTCACTGGGCAGCGTGGCGGCGGCGCGGTTCCTGGCTCGATCGGGGTTTCCCTGGCTCACCGTGGACATGGAGCATACGCACACGGACATACAGACTGCGGCGATGATGTTCGGCGCCATCGCAGACGCCGGCTGCGTGCCTCTGGCCCGTCTTCCGGCCGGGAAACACGAGTGGATCAAGATGGTGCTGGACTGCGGCGCGATGGGTATCGTGGCGCCGATGGTCATGGACGCGGCCGAGGCGCGAGCCATCGTCGCGGCCACGAAGTACCCGCCGCGCGGCAACCGCTCGGTCGGCGGCGGCTTCCACGCGCTAAACTACAGCGCTACGGCGGAAGAGTACTACCTTAATGCCAACGACGAGATCCTCGTCGTCCTTCAGACCGAGCACATTCGAGCCGTCGATGCGGCCGATGAGATCTACGCCGTGCCCGGTATCGACGCCATCTTCGTTGGGCCTAACGACCTGGCCTATTCGATGCGCTCGGCTGAGGGAGCTATGCCCTCCAAGGAGCTCTTCGAGAGCACCTTGTTTCGAATACTCCAGGCTGCCCAGCGTCATCGAGTCGCTTGTGGCCTGCATGTCCTCACGGCCGAGGATGCTCTGCGGCGTGCTCGGCAAGGCTTTCAGTTCATCGCGGTCGGCAGCGAGCTCAAGTTCATGCTTGAGGGTGCGGCCAGCGTCGTGCGTCAGGTCAATCCGCGGGAGACGGTGGAAGAGCTGGCGAAATACTGACCGGCGCGAACCCGTCAGGAATGCCGCGGAAGCGCAAACTAATTCCGACACGTTGAGCGATTCCTGCACCACGACCTCAAGTCTCTACGAGCGATTGGATGCGCTCGAGCCCGCGCCTGGCGACAGTCTCCGGGTCGCATTCCCAGAGATCGCGATTGAAGAGCTCCAACGAAAGCGGGCCGTGGTAGCCGATCGAACGAAGGTTCGCAATCACTTTCGGTAGATCGGCGATTCCGTCACCAACCATGACACGGTCGTGATCGGTTTGCGTGAGCGGGTCGGGTCTGGCGGGCACGTCGTTGATGTGGAAATTGGCCAGCTTGTCGCCGGGAAGTTGAAGCAGATCATCAACCGAGCCTCCGCCGCGAATCATGTGGAATACGTCGGCGACGACAGTTGCCTGGGGATCACCAGTTCCACGGGCGATGCCCCATGCGCCGGCGACATTCTTGATGCCGTCCACGAAGCCGAGAAACTCCATCGAGGGAATCACGCCCAGCGACTTGCCGATCGCCATCAGCTCTGTGAATCGCGCTATGGCGCGGTCGAGATCAACGACTTCTTGCGGAGGGCTGGCCACGATGTATGGGCTGCCAAGCTGCACGGCCTGATCCATTCGCCGCCTGCATTCGTCGAGAACTCGCGGCGTGAGCGGCCCCATTGGACGTGATCCAGCCATTCAGGGCGATCACGCTGACGACCTTCAGCCCGGCGTCGCGAATCGCCCTGCTCAGCTCGGGGATCGAGCCGCCCTCCGCCAGGTAGCCGTCGATCTCTTCGTTCCAGGGCTCGATCGCCTGGTATCCGGCAAGACCGGCGACCCGGACCTTTTCCAGGAGCCGCGTCGGCCGGATCGTGCTGGTATTCAAACAGTAGACAAAATCACTCATGGGCAGAACTCCTGGACTGATAAAGTGCATTATCAAATTGCATTATTACTGTGGTCATTTTTCGATACGCTGTTCAAAAGGGGGACGGACACGGTCGGGAAGGTGAACCATTCCGGCGTCATCGGCCACGTGCAAGCCAGAGTCAAGATACAGGATGTCGCCGTTGACCTTCCGGCCCGGTGGCGAAACCAGGAATACGACCATGGCTCCGATGTCTTCGGGCGTGGTGAGGTTGCGAATTCCCGCCGGGAAGTCGGGCCGGCCGTAGCGGGACTGGATCGCGCGCTCGTTCGCGGTATCAACCCACCCGGGAGCGACCATGTTGCAGGTGATGCCTTCCAGCAGGCATTCGTTGGCAACCTGCCGTGTCAACCCCCATAGACCCGCCTTGCTGATTACATAAGGGAAAAGGCCCGGCATGGGGCGCGTCGCCCGGGTAGAGCCGATGTTGATGATTGTCCCCTTGCGCTGCGCAAGAGTGGAAGCGAGGCTCTGATTCCCAGCCAGGCTCCCTTCAGGTTCACTCCCAGCGTCAGGTCCCAGAGCGCCTCGTCGGTCGTCTCGATGGTCCCTCTCGAGCTGATTCCGGCGTTGTTCACTAGCGCGTCCAGGCCGCCCCATCGGTTTTCGACCAGAGTGCAAGCCTCTGCCCAATCGGCGGCACTGGTCACGTCAAGCCGGATTCCCGTCGTCTCGATTCCCCGGTCCTGAAGGGTCGAGGCAGTCTGGAGCACGAGGCCGCCATCCACATCGCCGAGCACGACGATATGACCCGCCGCTCCCAGCATCCGGGCGATCCCCTCACCGATCCCCCGTGCGGCGCCGGTCACAAGCGCGACGGGCTTGCTTGCCGTGTCGGCCATGTTTCGTTCTTCCCTTCGGACGTTGCTCGAGACCTCCGGAATCAACGAACCGAGCGATCCCCGGCTCACATGATCTACGCCCCCACGACCGGCGTCAACGGGTCGACAAGCGCCTCCTGACTCTACGAGTCTTCGCGATCAGAAATCGCGCGCGTAACCGGCGGTCCAGCCCCCGTCGACAACGAGGATGTGGCCATTCATGTAGCTGTTCTCGGGGTCGGCAAGAAACAGCGCGGCCACGGCGATCTCGTCGGTGGTGCCGGGCCGGCCGAGCGGAACATGATCGAGCATCTCTTGCACACGATCGCGAAACGTGCCGCCCTCATCGTAGAAGAGGCGCCGGGTTCCCTCGGTCAGCGTCGATCCGGGAGCGATTCCGTTCACCAGTATTCCTCCTGGCCCCAGCTCCAGCGCCATGGCACGGGTGAGGTTAACGACGCCTGCCTTGGCAGCCGCGAAAGCACACTGAAGACGCAGTGGAACCAGACCGGCGATCGATGCGATATTGATAATCCTGCCACTGCCGCTTGACCGCATCACCCTGGCCGCGGCCTTGCTGACTTCGTACAGACCGGTCAGGTCCACGGCGAGAATGCGGTCCCATTCGGAGCGCGGATACTCGTCGATCGGTACCCGGTGCGCAATGCTGTTGATGCCCGCGTTATTGACCACGATGTCGAGTGAGCCCCACTCATGAACCACCTGCTCGATCACCGCGACGATCTGTTCGGGAACGGTGACGTCCATGGCCAATGCCATTCCGCCATGCTGCCTTGCGGCAGCCTTGTTCACCGCCTCGTTGTCGACGTCTGTATAGACAACGCGGCTGCCGTTTTCCGCCAGACGATCGGCAATGGCCTGGCCGATTCCCCGGGCCGCTCCCGTCACCAGGCTTACCTTACCCGACAGGTCTGCTCGCATGGTCGTCATCCCTCGTCTTCAGTGGCCGACAAATCAAGGCAAGAGCCACGCGCTTGGGTTTTCGAGGAGGCCAGCCAGGGTCTGGAGGAACCGCGCCGCCGGGGCACCGTCAACGAGTCTATGGTCGAAGGTAAGGCTGAGCGTCATGCGCTCGCGGGCGGCGAACGTCTGATCGTGCACAACGACGTGACGGGCAATACGTCCCATCCCCAGGACAGCGCACTGCGGAGCATTGATGATTGGCGTGAAGGTATCAACACCGAAGGAACCCAGATTTGTGATCGTGAACGTGCCGCCTTGCATCTCCTCGAACTTCAGAGCACGGCGGCGGGCTCGATCGATCAGCTCCCGCGAGCAAGCGGCAACCTGGCGCAGAGACAGGCCCGGCACGTTGCGGATTACCGGGACCATCAGTCCGGCGGTCGTGTCCACGGCAAGGCCGACATGAATGCCACGGAAGATCAGGATCCGCTCACCGTCACACCGCGAGTTGAGCGCCGGATGGCGCTGCAGAGCCAGCGCCGCCAGCTTGATCGTGATGTCGGTGTAGCCGATCACTGCGTCCCTCGCCGATCCGGGCTGAGCCGCCACGGCCTTGAATTGCTGACGGAGATTGACAAGATTCGTGGCGTCAATCGACGTCGACAACGTAACGGCGCGGTCGAGTGTGCGGCTTGCATGACGTGTTCGGCGATCGCGCGGCGAGTGGAGTCGATCGGGACTATCTGGAATTCGGTGTCGGGAACCGCATCGATAGAGGACCTGGCGTGGGGCTTTGGACCGCCCGCGGCGGCCAGCACATCGCGTTCCCTGATCCGTCCGGTACTCCCGGTGCCAGCAACCTTGCTCAGGTCAATTCCCAGTTCACGGGCCTTGCGCCGGGCGCGGGGCGAGCCGCGCCGAACCGCGGCGGCCGAGAGACTTGTCGCGGGGCCCGGCTCGACTTCATGCTGCGGATCAAGAGAACCAATCACGGTCCCGACGCCAACGGTCTCTCCAGGCCTAGGAGCGTCCGGAGCGATTCGTAGCCGGCCGGAATCAAGGCTCTCGACCTCTTGCACGGCCTTATCTGTTTCGAGGCTGAAAAGTGCCTCTCCGGCCTGAACGACATCTCCCTCCTGCTTGTGCCAGGCGACAAACACGCCTGCGTCCATGTTCCAGCCCAGCCGAGGCACAGAGATTTCGATCGCCATCAATCTGCTCGCATCGATGAAAGTGGAATCATTCGGCTGCCAGGTCACGGATTGCCTGCGCGATCGCATTGGGAGAGGGTACAACCGCGGCTTCAAGCGGCGGGCTGTACGGCGTCGGCGTCCAGGCTCCGTTGAGCCGACGGATCGGAGCGTCCAGATCGTCGAAACTGCGCTGGGCAAGCTGGGCCGCGATCTCGGCGCCGATGCCGCAGGGGGCGAACGACTCGTCCACGATCAGCAGCCGTCCCGTCCTGGCCACCGACCCGGCGATCGTGTCGATATCGAGCGGCGCGACCGTCCGCGGATCGATCAACTCGACCGAGATCCCTTCGGCTGCAAGTTCACGCGCACACTTTGTGCGTCTGATGAACCATCAGGGCCAGGGCGACCACCGTGACATCGGTCCCCGCGCGAACGATCGCCGCTTTGCCGAAGCCGATTTCCTCATCGCCGGCGGCAACCGGTCCCTTGAGAGCAAGGATCTCGCGGTGCTCGAGAAAGAGGACCGGATCGTTGCCCCGGAGGGCGTGCTTGAGCAGCCCACGAGCGTCGCGCGGGTTCGAGGGCACGACCACGCGTAGTCCCGGGAACTGCGCGAACAGGGCGTAGTAGTTGCCGGAATGATGAGTGGCCGCCGAATGGCCGATCCCGATGCAGCCCCGCAGCACGATGGGCATTTTCAGGCGTCCACTGCTCATGTACGCGATCTTGGCGATCTGGTTGACGATCTCACCCACGCCGTCCAGGAGGAAGTCGGCGAACATGAAATCGATCACCGGACGCGTGCCGGTCATCGCGGCGCCGCAGCTCAAGCCCACGAACCCGCGCTCGCAGATGGGGGTGTCGCACAGGCGGACCGGGCCGAACCGATCAAACAGACCCGCGGTCGACCGAAAGTTCCCGCCGCGCTTGCCGATGCCTTCTCCCATGACGAAGATTCGAGGATTGCGTGCCATCTCGTCTCCGAGTGCTTCGAGCGTGGCCTGCATGAAGCTGATCTCATTCATCGGGCCTTCAGGCTTCGAGGCACCGTCGACCTCGGTCCTGATCGCGGGCGGCTCATCGTACACGAATCGTGTGGCCGATGCGGCTTCGGGCCAGGGCGAGTTTTCGGCGAATTGCTGCGCATCCTCTACGATCGTCGCAACCTGGGCTTCGATCGCTGCCAGTTCGCTCGGTTCCACCAGTCCTTCGGCCTCGAGCACGCCACGGAGGTTAACAATCGGGCACCGCGCTTTCCAAAGATCGACCTCTTCCCGCGTGCGGTAGGTATAGTCGCCCATCCCTTCGGCGTGCGGCCGGGTGCGGTAAGTCCGACACTCCAGAAGCGTCGGCCCGGCTGCGTTTCGAGCACGCTCGACCGCCACGGCGGCAGCCTCGTGGACCGCCATGACGTCATTGCCGTCGACCTCGAACCCCGGCATGCCGTAGGTCGCGCCCGTTGGGCGACCCCTGAACTGGCAGCGGCGTAAGCGAACGGGACTTCGGTGGCGAACTGGTTGTTTTCGCAGACGAACAGAACCGGCAGCTTCCAAATACCGGCCATGTTCAGTCCTTCGTGAAAGGCTCCGTTGTTTACTGCACCGTCGCCGAAGAAAGCGACCGCCACCTGGTCGGTCTGCGTCAGCTTGAAACTGTAACCGGCGCCTACCGCCTGCAGGATGCAAGGCCCCACGATACCGCTTGTTCCCATCAATCCAACCTCAGGTGAGAACAGATGCATCGATCCCCCGCGGCCCTGCGAGCAGCCCGTCGCGCGGCCGAAGAGCTCCGCGAACAGTGCGCGGGGCGAGACGCCCTTGGCCAGGGCATGACCGTGGCCGCGATGCGTGCTGAAGACCACGTCGTCAGCTCGCAGATGAGCGGTCACCCCCGCCGCAATCGCCTCCTGGCCGACGTAGGAATGACAGGCGCCATGGACCAGTCCCTTCTGGTGCGCCCTGCGCAAGCTGCTCCTCGCAGCGGCGGATCAAGAGCATCATCTTGAATAGACCCAGGAGCTGTTCCTTGTCCAGCGACGTCGTCATCGTTCGAGAGATCCTGCGTCGATGAATCTTATTTTCGAGAGTGAACTCATGCCGACCTACCTCGCTCAACGAGCAGACCTGTCTTGAGTAGTGTTGATATCTTGAAGAGTGCGACTGAAGGATGAGTTGGCTGATTCGCAAGATCAGCGGCACGAATCTAGCGATCAAGCCCTCGGTCCCGACCCTTGGTCCCCTTCTTCCTCAACGTCTCGAACTACTGCTGAGGCATTTCACCGACCCGCTCCCCTCGAGTAGATTTGCTACGTCCAACAGGTCTTGGGGGCGGCCTACCGCCTTCTCGTTAGGATCACGCAGACGATTGGGACTGACACCAAGCCCCGTGACGGAATCGGCCACCTACCTTCAGGCCCGACGAAACGCGTTGGTCCCGTTCGTCGTCCAAACGTGCAGCGTCAAGGGTGCCCGTGGCGAATCAACTTCTGGCGGGGATTGTTTCGAGACAATCGCGATCGGGGAATCCGGTTCGGCCAGACTTGGCATTCCTTGGTCATCATTCATTCATCTCGGGTAGATTGGCGCGAAGCAACTGGAGTCCGCACAAGGTCTCAGCGGCCTCGTAGTGCTTGAGATTGTTCGTCAGCAGGGGTACGTTATGACGCAGAGCGGCGGCGGCGATCCAGGCATCGGTAGGGGCGATTGGCCGGCCGGCGTTTTCAAACGCGGACATGACTCGTGCCCAGGCCCATGCCAGGTCACGGTCGTAGGGAATCACGACATATCGGCACAAGGCGGCTTCCAACTGATCAACCTTTTCCGGCCCCAGCCGCGCTTTAAGGTCCACTTGAACAGCTCGGCGATCGAGACGAACGCCAGAGCAGGCCGCTTGTCCTTGAGAAGGGGACGAAACGGCTTAACGCGGCGGGCTGTTCTTGAAGAGGTAACTTGCAACATCCGTGTCCAAAATCAAGGAGCCGCTCATGGGCACTGTCCAGCTCGCTTTTACGCCAGCGCCGAAGGCTTCCTCGAAGCCGTCGTTCAGTTCGTCGATGGGCCAGCCACCGTAGAGATTCGCGACGAGCCCCGGTGCGGATACTCCTTGTCGGTGGGCCAGTTCGTCAAGAGAGCACGACTCCCAGAAGTCGGCGGGGGCGGGAGTGACAGGCTCCACGCGCACAGGAGTGCCATCCGGCAGCGGAAGCAGTCGATCAAGAATTACCATGCCCTTCTCGACGTGTCCAGGAAAACTCATTGGCGGTTCCCCCAAGAAAAGAACCCCACCCGTGGGCTTACAGCAGTTCAACGAGGGAGCAGATGGTATGCGGCTCATCTTCATGAATTATATCCGTTGTTGGGCATCGCTTGGTTAATGGGTTCGCGGGGCCGAGGCAGTAGGGGCTTCGGGGGGTCAGGGCCGTAAGGGGTTCGCGCCATCAGGGCTGGTTTCCGGTTTTAGACGAGTCGCGGCTACACGTCGTCGTGGCCGGTCCCCGCTTTTCACCGCATACCCGCCCACGACCAGATAACGGACCTTACCGGCGTTGAAAATTCTCAATAGCTCTCTGAAGTCGGAGTTCATTCGGGTTCTTGCCCTGGCTGCGATGGTACAACTCGACCAGTTCCCACGCGGCACGATAGATCGCCGCATCACCCTGGCGTTGCCAATACTCGAAATCGAATGAGCGATCCATGTCGCGAATGGGGCCGAATCGCTCCATGACAAAATCAAATCCCGGGCGTGTGGGGGCCGGGCTCGCGTCGCCCTTCTGCCGCCGAGTCTGACCTTTCTCGCGCATCGCCTTCGATTCTCCTTCTCTCGCTTGCAGCAACCTATCCCATGAAACCGATCGAGAAATCAAAGTGTCGCGATCACCGCGATGCTGATCCCCAGGAAAAACACTCCGCAGAGGGCAACGCCGGCCTGCATCAGGACATTCGGCCGAAGATCTGGGCGGCAGCAACAGCCGATTCACGTACAGCGCCTGCAACGAAGAGACCCCCAGCGCCACGTTGCCCAGCACGGCGCCGATCTTGGCGATCTGAAGCGCGGGTAACAGCCAGAGGACAAACAATCCCCAGATTCCATAAGCAAGCAAGATCCCGTAATACAGGTAGCGAACTTCCCCTTGCCCAAGCGCTTGATTCTCGGGCTGGCGGTCCAGATCATGTCGGTCCACCGCCGGGCGATCTGGTCGCACACGCTGACTTGCCCGGCGCAAGCACGAGGAAGCCGCACGACAAGGTCAAGACCCAGAACAGGCCGCCGAAGCTGGGATACCGCAGCGCGATCCCTTCGGCGGTCATTGCGGCCACCCGGTCGCCGGTCACCGTGGCGTTGCGGATGAACTCCAGCGACATCATGCAGGGTAAAGCCATACCCAGGATCGAGGCAAGAACCCAGATCGCCTGATCGCGCCGGATGTGCTTCATCCAGCGGCGCCACCGGCTCAGGTTCTCCACATCCAGGGGAAACACGCAGCCCGTGTGCGAAAGACCGATCGTCCTGCCACCGATCGCGCTGGGGATCGCGCCGACCCTCGCCCCCATTCCCCACCCCTTGTCGCGCGCATAGTTCGAGAAGAGCGTGTTGCTGAGCCCCCCTGCCCCGGCTATCCCGATGAACGCCACCACCATCGCCCAATCCAGGTCGGGAAGCCGCCCGTGGCGGCCCACGTAACCAACCAGCCCGACATACTGCACCCCCTCGTGATCGAGAAGATTGCGGAATTGCGAAGCGAAAGGCTCGCGGCACTTCGCGAAGCTCGCTGTACCGATGCGTAAGGCCCTGCTCTCGTACCGTCAGCTGCGATGGCTGCCACACGGTGATGATCGATGATCTCGCCCTCGGCCTCGAGCGTGGCCGTCAGACGATTGAGTTCGAACGAAGAACGGCGTGCGGCCGCGAGAGCTCCCTGGCCTGCTCAGCAGCTCGTCACGAACCTGCTGGAGGGGAGCAGGCAGCGAGCCGGTCGCGGAGGTTGTAATACACTGGCTTCATCCCTCCAGTGACGAACAGATCACCACTCGGTTGGCCATCCTGCTCCCAGGTTCCCCGGATCTCGACGCGCGTCGTACCTCCTGTGACTGGAGTGTGAAATGGCGCTCCAGCACGATGGACTCGGCCCGCAGCGGCACGGTGCCGAACCTCAGAAAGCCGGTCGCCACGTCGCGGATGACAGGCCAGGAGACCATCACCAGGCCAATGACTGACAGGTAGCCCAGAACCAACACCAGCTTCGCGGTCATGATTTTCTCGAGCATCCGGTAGACCGTGCCTCCAAAGATCAGGGGCACGAACGCCATGAGGAATATCGCGAAGCCCAGGACCTTGACAAGCCCTTGGTCGAGCCGCTCCGGGGCAGATGCCCGAGCAAGACGGCCGCCAGCGGAACCGCCGCGTTCGAGGCGTTGTAAGGCCAGATCGCGGCAATGTCGAGAACTCCATAGAGACCATCCAGCAGGCAGGCCCGGGCCACGTCCGCAATCCTCCCACGATGATAGGCTCGCCGCTGTAAACGGCATACCGCATCATCACCAGGTTGCAGAATGCCTGCAGCAAGATACTCGACAGCGCCAGCCACAAAAGCGCCGCGCCGTACTGGGCAGTGACCGCCGGCCCGAAGAGCCACTCGCCCGAGCCGATGCTTGTGCCCGCCAGCACGACACCAGGCCCGATCAGACCTACCCATTGCCTCCAGCCGCCGCCGGGAGGCGACGGCAGATCGTCCGTCGTCCAGGCAGGAAGATAGCGTTCCGCCTTGGCCCGGCACTCTCCGGTATCCGCGTGCGGCGGAGTTTCGGCAAGCATCTCGGCACACCCTGGAGAAGAGGATAAGCTGATCGGAGAGGTCGGATTCCGGAGTTGCCGCCCCCTGAATTGCCAGTTTGATCAGGATAAGATTCACGAGGCTGCGCCCGATAGCGGCGCTGCCGACGTTCAAAGAAACGGCACTTGGCGAAGTGCTCCTCACGTTGGAACTCAACACCAGGAGCTTGTAGTGGGCGGGAGGGCTGAGGGACTCGATCTGCGGATCAACGGCGTTCGAACTACACTCACCAAAGCTACGAGGCCAGCCTTGGTTGTTGGTTGTAAACTGAAGTCTTTGAAACCAAGAACCAAGTCTGACGCCGCGCTTCTCGTGGTTGTTGGTTGTAAACGGAAGTCTTTGAAACCACAAACCAAGTCTGACGCCACAATCCACGCTTGGATGAGGATTAGTCTTTGCCACTCGAGGGCAGCTTCGGGTCCGAGATGCCTAGCAAGCGGGCTGCTTCCGATTGGAAGAGTGCCAGTTCTCGTCCGGTCGGCTGACTGGCTGTCTCCACCGACTGTATGGCCTTCGCGTACCATTCGCGTCCCTTCTCCTTTTCACCCAGTTGCCAGTAAGCCATCGCCAGGAAGAAGCCGTTGGCGGCGGTGAATAGTCCGGGGGCCGCGGCCTCAGACTTCTCGAGCGCGGCGATCGCATCGTTCCAGGCGCCGGCGCGGTACTGGGCCACCCCGAGGGTCGTCCAGACGTCGCGGACCTTCGGCGAGTTCTGGATCAGCTCGTTCACCAGGTCGATCGCGCGGCGCGGGTCGCGATAGCCGGGGTCCGTGGCGGCAGCGAGCATCCAGGCATAGTCGGCCATGCACCTCTGAACCTCGGGAGTCCTCGCGGAGAGGGTGCGTCGTAGGACGGCCAGGGCCTTCTCGTAGCCCTTCCGGGCCTCGTCGAGGTGGCCCTGATCGCGGGCGATGCTGGAGAGGATGGTGAGCCCGAAGAGTGTCTGGGGGTGCTCGAGCCCGATGGTGCTCCGGTTCAGCGCGTCGGCCTCCTCGGCCAGCCTGCGCGCCTCCTCGAGGTGGCTCTGGAGGCGCGCGGCGTCGGCGAGGTTGATCATGGTCAGGACCGTCTCGTCCCTCTTCGGGCCGAGGACGATCCGCTGCCCCTTCAGGGCCTCCTCGAAGAGCGCCCTGGCCTCCGCCGGCCGGCGCTGGTCGAGCAGGAGCTCGCCCAGGCCGTTGACCACCCGGAGCGTGTCCTGGTGGTCGGGACCGAAGACGCGCCGGAGTGTCTCGAGTGACTCGTCAAACAGAGGCCGAGCCTCGGCCCACCGCCCGAGGTGGCGTCGCATGATCGCCAGGTTGTACGCCGAGCGCAGCGTTCTGATCGACTCGGGACCCTCGACACGGCGCTGGATTTCCAGGGTTTCCTTCGCGAGCTTCGCCGCGTCTTCGAGCAGGCCTTGCATCGCCAGAACGGTCGCCAGGTTGCTCACGGACCGGAGCGTGACCGGGTCCTCGGGACCGAGGGTCAGCCGCTTGACCGCCACCACCTCCTCGAGGATCCTCTGCTCCTCCGCGAACTTCCCCATCCGGTCCAGGACGATGGCGAGGTCGTTCATCGCGCCGACGGTCTCCGGGTGCCTGGGGCCGAACTCCTGCCGGCGGAGCGCGACCGCGCGCTCCTGCTGCGCGAGCGCCTTCTCCTGGTCGCCGAGGTACCAGTAGCTCACGCCGAGGGTGTTTCGTATCGACGCCTCCACGAGGGGCTCGCCGGCGAACGCCGTGGCGATCTCGGGCTCCGCACGGTCGAGCGCCTCGCGGACCGTCGCGTCGCGGCTCAGCCCGCCCTCCTGACCCTTCGGCCGGGCGGCCGAGAGCACCTTGTCCTGGAAGAACTTGAGCACGGCGTTGGCCCGCGCCTCCGACCGTTTCGCCTGCCGGAGCTGCTCGGCCGCGTCGTCCCGCGCGGTCAGCGCCGTGCGTTCGGCATCGCGGGCCCGCATGGCTTGCCAGGTGGCGAGCGCGGTCCCGCCGAGTAGCGACACCGCGACGGCCACGGCGGCCACCACGGCCACCCGGTTGCGCGCCGCGAACTTCGCGATCCGATAAGCGGTCGACGGCGGCCGGGCCAGGATGGCCTCGCCCCGCAAGTAACGCTCGACGTCGTCGGCGAAGCTTCCCGGCGACGCATAGCGGCGGTTGGGGTCCTTTTCGAGTGCCTTCATGACGATCCAGTCAAGGTCGCCCGAGAGGAGCCGGCAGAGGCGCATGGGATCGGTGGCCCGATTGCCGGCCACAAGGGTCGCCGAATCGCCCAGCGACGACTAACCGGGTGCTGGGCCGAGGCGGATCGACCTCGCGGATCAGGCGTTCGATCTCGCTGTAGCCGGCGTCACGCAAGCGGGTGGTCTCGATCGGCGTCGTCCCCGTAAGTAGCTCGTAAAGGAGTACGCCGAGCGAGTAGACGTCCGAACGGGTATCGACGTCGAGGCGGCTCATCGATGCCTGCTCCGGGCTCATGTACGCAGGCGTGCCGACCATCTGGCCATCGGCCGTGAAGAGGGAGTGTTCGGTGAGCCGCACTCCGATCGCCTTGGCAACGCCGAAGTCGATGATCTTGACCACCGGCGTGCCGTCGTTCAGAGTCACCATTACGTTGGACGGCTTGATGTCGCGATGGATGATGCCCTTGTGGTGCGCGTGCTGGATGGCTTGGCAGACCGAGACGAAGAGCTTGAGCCGCTCTGCCGCCGGGTACTGGTTCTGGTCGCAGAAGTCGGTGATCGGTCGCGCCCCGGACCAGCTCCATGACGAAGTAGGGCCGGCCCGATGGGGTCGCGCCACCGTCGATCAAGTGGGCGATATTGGGATGAGCCATCAGCGCGAGGGCCTGGCGCTCGGATTCGAACCGTGCGACAACCTGGTGGGTGTCCATGCCCGGCTTGATGATCTTGAGCGCGACCATGCGAGGAACGGGATGGTTCTGCTCGGCCATGAACACCTTGCCGAATCCCCCTTCGCCGATCGCCTCGACGAGCTGTGTAGCGGCCGATCTGTCCCCCTGGACCTTCGGTGATCTCGTAGTCGGCGCGCGTGGAGACGCCCTGGGCGGGTCGTTCGAGAAAGCCGCGATCGGCCTGGTCAATGAGCAGCAGGGCCTCGAGCCTGGAATCGGAGCGCGGGATCGCCTGCGCATGCCTCCTCGATGTAACGGCGACGAGCATCCGCGGACTCGATCTGTCGGGCAGCTTCGAAGATGGCGGCTTCATCGAGCGTTGACGAGCTCATGGTTGCACTCTGACGGCGTGGTGCGGGTCCCTTCCCTACTCAACAGTGCGAGAAACGGGCATGCTTTGGCCAGGCCCGGCGACATTGTCGGCCAGAAACCGTCAGGTCGATTTCAAATCCCGAACGCCCAGGACTTCCAGACGCAGCCAGCAACGAGCATAAGCCCAGTCAGTCGTGGCGGTCGAGATTGAGACGCCCAGCGCGTGCGCGGCCTCTTCAATGGTCAAGCCAACGAAGAAACGAAGCTTGACGAGCTCTGCCTTGCGCTTGTCGGCGGCTTCGAGTCTGTCGAGCGCGTCGTGCAGTGCGAGCAGATCGACGTCTGGCTCGGGAACCGCCGGTTCGATGTCGTTGAGCTCGATCCGTTGCCGGTCGCCGCCGGCTTTCACCGTGCGCTTGTGCCGCGCCTGGTCCACGAGTATCCGCCGCATCGCTTCGGCGGCCGCGGCGAAGAAGTGCCCGCGGCTGTTCCACGACGGCTCCATTGCCTCCGACGGAGTGCCGACCAGGCGAAGATAAGCCTCATGCACCAGGGCAGTCGCTTGCAACGTATGCCCCGGCGTCTCCCGCGCCAGCTTCTGGGCCGCGAGCCGTCGCAGCTCGTCGTAGACCAGCGGCAGGAGTTGCTCCGCCGCCCTGGGATCGCCCTGTTCGATGGCCGAGAGGATGCGGGTCACTTCGCTCATCGGCTTTGCCCCTGAACCCGGTAGCGCTAAATTTCACCTGCGCGAAAACGGTTATGTCCTCTACTAGATATCCGATCCATCAGCCGTCCGCCAACCAGAATCGAGGCGATTCGCGGCGGTCGAACCAACGTTACCGATCGAGCGGTATCGGAGCTTGTTGCATCCATCAATGCACTCAGATCGACAAAAGAGAGATCGAGAATCCGTTAGCAAAATCGCTGGCGCTTCTCGCACTGTCTTTCGGAGCAAGAGCGGGTCTTGGCTCCGCCAGCACGCCCCGGCGTCGCCAGCTTGTACCAGGCCCAGTCTGCCGTGCCGTCACCGCGAAAGTGATATCGTCGCGAAGACGCCGGACGTTCCGGAGAGCGCGCTGATCCTGATAGGTAGGTCCCTGCTGCAGAGCGGATCTGATAGCTCCCGATTTTCGGGTTGCGTCCGTGGTGCGCGCCCAGCTCTCGACAGGGGTGCAACATGATGAGTTTTCGAAAACGAAACGACAAGGCGAGAGTGCGGCGGCTGCGTCCGAGATTGGAGGGTCTCGAGGACCGCGTGACTCCGAGCACATTCCACGTCAACACGGTCCTGGACACGGTCGCGGTGAACCTCAACACGGGCACGGATGCCTCGGGGCACGTCTCTTTGCGCTCGGCCATCATGGCTGCCGACGCGAAGGGGGGCAACAACAAGATCATCCTGCCCGCGGGCGACTTCACGCTGACGATCCCCGCCGCCAGCGGGGACGGCAACGCCAGCGGGGACCTCGACATCGACGCCAACGTCTCCATCCAGGGCCGGGGCGCGACCCAGACGATCATCGACGGCAACAACCTCGATCGCGTCATCGCCGTCCAGGGCGGCAACGTGACGATCACGGGGGTGACGATTCAGCACGGCCGCGTCGTGGGCGACGGCGGCGGCATCCTCAACGACGGCGGCCGGCTCTCGCTGAGCGCGGATCGTCGTCGCCAACAACGTGGCGGTCGGGACGGTCGGCCGCGCCGGCACCGTCTTCGTCGGTCTCGGCGGGAGCGTCAACGGAGGTGCCGGCGGCGATGCTCGGGGAGGCGGGATCTTCAACGCGGCCGGGTCGCTGAGCCTGACGAAGACCACTGTCACCTCGAACCAGGCGATCGGCGGCGACGGCGGCAACGGCGCGGGGGGATCTCGATCGCGGCCCCGGGCGGCGGCACGGGCGTCGCCGGGGCCGCGGGGCCGGGGGCTTCGGCGGCAGCGGCGGCGCGGGCGGCGCCGGCCTGGGCGGCGGGATCTTCAACGCGGCCGGCGCGACCCTGACCCTCAACGGGGACACGATCTCGGGCAACCAGGCGATCGGCGGTGTCGGCGGCGTCGGCGGCGGCGGCGGCACCGGGACCGGCGGCGCCGGGGGCGGCAGCGGCCTCGGCACGATCGACGGCTTCGCCCGCGCCGGCGGCGCAGGGCATCGGCGGTAACGGCGGCTCCGGCGGCGCCGGCGGCGCGGGCGAGGGGGGCGGCCTGTTCAACCTCGGCGGCGCCTCCCTGACGGGGCAGAGCAGCGCCATCACGGGCAATAGCGCCACCGGCGGCTCCGGGCGGGACCGGCGCGCACGGCGGCAACGGCAACGGCGGCAATGGCGGCAACGGCCTCCTCGGCTAATTCCGGCGGCACTGGCGGGACGGGCGACGGCGGCGCGGGCGGCAGCTGGCGGCAATGCCGGAGCCGGCGCAGGGCGGCGGGATCTTCAACGGCGGCGGCGCGACCCTGACGAACACGACCACCCTGGCGATCGTGTCGAACATCGCCACCGGCGGGGCCGGCGGGGCCGGCGGCAACGGCGGCCAGGGCATCGGCGGCGTCGGCGGCAACGGCGGACCCACCTCGAACAATGGGGACAACAATGTCGCGGGCGGGGCCGGCGGCAACGGCGGCCATGGCGTCGGCGGGGCCGGCGGCGAGGCCGGCGTTTCCGGAGACGGCGAGGGCGGCGGCCTGTTCAACGCCGTCGGCGGCACCGTGACCTACCGCGCCCGGACCCCCGCCAAGCCGCCGGCCACCAGCACGTTCAACGCGAATCAGGCCAACGGCGGCAGCGGCGCACAGGGCGGAGTCGGCGGCAATGCCTCCGGCGGCGGCGGTGCCGACGGGGCCGGCGGGGAGGAGTCGCCAACGGCGACCCCGGCACCGGCGGCGGCCGTCCACCGAGGGCGCCGGCGGCACCGGCTCCGCCGCGGGCAACGGCGACGGCGGCGGCCTGTTCAACGCCGCGACCGCCTCCTTCACCGGGGTGACCGTCACGTTCACCTCCAACCAGGCGGCCAGCGGCACCGGCGGCAACGGCGGCGCGCGGCGGCGACGGCCACGGGCGGCACCGGCGGCGGCGGCGCCCACCGGCGGCAACGGCGGCGACGGCGGCGAGGGCGCCAGCGGCGTCGGCGGCGGGATCTTCAACGCGACCACCGGCACCCTCACCATCAAGCCCCGGCTGGGGGCGAAGAAGGGGTCCAAGCAGGCCCACGCCACCGACCTCATCACGACAAATAACGCCCTGGCCGGATCCGGCGGGCAGGGCGGCGCCGGGGGCGGCGCCACGGCCGGAGCCGGAACTTCCCCCTTCGGCCACAACGGAGGCGCCATCGCCGGCCAGCCCGGGGCGACCGACCTGTTCAGCGTCGGGGTCGGCGGCGGCATCGCGAACTTCGGCACCGCCAATATCGACAACACCTTGATCACGGGCAACCATGCCTCGACCAACGACCCCGACGTGGACGGGACGACCACGCCCTGACGACCGTCCGTTGCGCCTCCCGGCTCTCCACGTTCGAGGGCCGGGGGGCCGACGCACAGACTGGAGGCGAAGCCGAAGTAACCGACATCGGATTGCCGCGGAAGCGGCGACCCGTGCAGGCTGAGGATGGCCGCGAGATCGCCGGACGTCCCGGCGATCGCGACGATCCTCGAGCGTAGGGCGCTGCGCATGGAATTCGGGATCACTCTCGATTTCCCGATGGTTCGGCAAGGAAACGAGTCCGCGATTAGTTTGCCCAGGAGCCCAGGCAGTGGATCGCCGTCAATACTAATCGCGTGCGAGCTTCCCCCCCCGAATCCCGGGCCGACGTCTCGAGCCCATCCAGCGACAGCCGGAGAGGTGGGCAGGCGGTCCCCTCGTGCTGGCCCGCGGCGCCGAGCGTCCGGATAGCCGGGGCTGACGAACCGCGGCCTGGGCAACCTGGAAGGGCGGCTTGCGTGCCCTGTCCTTTGTTGATTAGATAAGGGGGTTGTCTAGCACTAAAGACATCGACCGGGGCAGAGGGCCGGGATCTCCCCGCCCGACATCCGGGGCGCCACGGCGACCGCGGGTGAGCACTTGCGCCGCGCACCCGTTGAAACCCGCCGCACTCCCCTCCGCAAGCTTGTGGTTACCACTGGCGCGGGCCGGTCTCCCTCGTTCGCGGAGAGGTTGCCATGAATCGCCTTCTTGGACTCGCCGCCACCCTCGTGATCCCCGCCGCCGCCCAGGCCCAGGACTGGGCCAAGGCGCGACTGGAGAAGTCGCCCCGCCACCTCGAGTATGTCAAGGTCGAGCACGACCGCCGGGAGGTCAACTGCTTCGTGGCCTACCCCGAGGTCAAGGAGAAGGCCCCGGCCGTCGTCGTCATCCACGAGATCTTCGGCCTGGCCGACTGGCCGAAGTTGCTCGCCGACGAGCTGGCCGAGGCCGGCTACATCGCCATCGCGCCCGACCTACTCTCGGGCATGGGACCGGGCGGCGGCGGCACCGAGTCGCTCCCGGGCCGAGACGGCGTGACCCGCGCCGTCCGCGACCTACCGCAGAAGCAGGTCACGGCCGACCTGGACGCCGTCGTCGAGTACGTCGCCAAGCTGCCCGCCTGCAACGGCAAGGTCGCCGTCTGCGGCTTCTGCTGGGGCGGCGGCCAGGCCTTCAGCTACGCGACACACAACAAGGCAATCAAGGCCGCCTTCGTCTTCTACGGCGGCGGGCCGACCGACGAGGCGGCCGTCCGGCGCATCGAGCGCCCGGTCTACGGCTTCTACGGCGGCAACGACGCGCGGGTCAACGCGACGATCCCCCGGTCAGAGGAGCTGATGAAGGCCGCCGGCAAGGCGTATGAGCCGGTGATCTACGAGGGGGCCGGCCACGGGTTCATGCGCGGCGGCGAGGCGCCCGACGCCCGCCCCGCCGACAAGAAGGGGCGTGATGAAGCGTGGCGGCGCTGGAAGGAGCGGCTGAAGAAGTTGTGAACCCGATGCCGCCACAACTGACGGAGCTAGTGGCCATCGTTCGAGCCCGCGAAAAAGCCGACAAGAGATGCGTTGCCTGCCTCAAAACGCTACCGCACCGCTGGTCACCTGCTGGCCGGTCTTGACCGAGACGGCATGGCTTCTGCGCGACGAACCGTAAGGAGTTGAGAATCTATGAGCTTACTTGCCAGACCCTATCTGCTGGCGCTGTCGGCCGCGGGGATTGCCGGGTTGCTGGCCATCCCGGTGACCGACGGCCTTGCCGACGATCCCTGGCTTGTAATCAAGGGGTCCGACGGTCCCGGCAAGGGCAAGCAGGTCGTCCTCGTCAGCGGCGACGAGGAATACCGTTCCGAGGAGGCTCTGCCGCAACTGGCCAAGATCCTGTCCCGGCACCACGGATTTGACTGCACAGTGCTTTTCGCGGTTGACAATGACGGCGTCATCGAGCCCACCCGCACGGATCACATCGCCGGCCTGCAAGCGCTCAGGGCTGCCGACCTGATGGTGATCATGACCCGGTTTCGCGACCTGCCCGACGAGGAGATGAAGGAGATTGTCAACTACGTCGACTCGGGCAGGCCGATCATCGGCCTGCGGACGGCAACTCACGCCTTCAACTTGAAGGGCAGAGGTGTTTACGCCCGTTACTCGTGGACCAGCAAAGAATGGGACGGCGGGTTTGGCCGGCAGGTGCTTGGCGAGACCTGGATCCACCACCACGGACACCACGGCAAGCAGAGCACGCGCGGCATCGTCGCGCCGGAAGCGCGGGAGCACCCGATTCTGCGGGGCATAAAGGACGGCGAGATCTGGGGCCCGACCGACGTTTACCGGGTTCGTCTGCCGCTACCCGGTGACAGCAAGCCGCTCGTCCTTGGTCAGGTTCTCGCTGGCATGAGCCCCACCGACAAGCCTGTGTCGGGAAAGCAGAACGACCCCATGATGCCGGTCGCCTGGGTCAAGTCATTCACGGGCAAGTCGGGAAAGCCCGCTCGCGTTTTCACCACCACGATGGGAGCTTCTCAGGACCTGTGGAGCGAGGGGACTCGCCGCTTGCTTGTCAACGCCTGTTACTGGGCCGTTGGGATCGAGGAGAAGATCCCCGAAAAGAGCGACGTGACGATTGTCGGCGCCTTCAACCCCCTGCCCTTCGGCTTCGGGGCCTACATGAAGCGTATCCGGCCGTCCGAGCTGGCCGGGGAGTGAGGCGCGCATGCAGGGCGCGTTCACCCCCGCAGGTCAGACCGTTACCTGAGGGGGATTGGCAACTCAGCCCCGGAACTTCGTCTTGGGGCGGGCGTTCACCACCGCGTGCAGCGTGTGCATGATGTTGTATGCCGTCAGCTCGCAGAGCAAGCGAGTCACGTCCGCGTGCAGCTTATCAGAAAGCTCGGGCTCGACTCGCTTCATGAGCTCCACAAGCCGTGCCTCCTGCGCCAGGAGTTCGTGGGTCTCGATCTTGCCGTCGGCCATGGCATCGATGAAGCCCGTTAGCCGCTGGGCCTGCTCCTGAATCAGGGGAGTTTCCGAGGCCTCGTCGAGCCAGTGGGTGCGGCCATGTTCCTTGCTCATCTCATTGTCCTTCTGGTTGAGAACTCGTGTGTTCACGGGTGCTGAAGTCGTGATTGTCAATCCTCGATCATCTTGCGGATCACCGCCATGCGCTCCTGGAGCCGAGACCGCTCGTCGGGCTTTTCCAACCGCTTCTTCCAGTCATCAGGTAGAAACGATTTGGACGTGCATTCGAGTACGGCGGCCAGCTCTTGCTTCTCTTTCTCCAGGCCCTGGGCCGAGGGGACGAACTCATCGACGGCCCGCTTCAGGTCGTCTCCCAGGATGTTCTCGTGTCCCGCGAGCAGGGCGTTCCGCTTGGCGATCAAGACGATGCTTTCGATGTCGGCTCCGCTCAGGTTCTTGCCCGCCATGCCCTCAGGAAGGAGGTCGGGGTTGAGCTCCGCCTTGTTCTTCTTGCCCATCACCTTGAACATGTAGCGGACTTCGGCTTCGTCGCGCGGGTTGAAGAGGGGCAAGTGAACTTCAGCGCGGCCCTGGCGCTTGAGGTCAATCGGCAGCAAGTCAGGCCGGCTGGTCAGCAGCATCCAGATCAGCTTGCCTCGATAGCGGGTGTCTCCCATCTGGCTGGCGATCATCGAGAAGACCCGTCCCGAAGTACCGGAATCACCACCCGATTCGCGGCTACCCAGGGCGGCGTCGGCCTCGTCGATGACGACCACCACCGGTCCCATGGCGCGGAGCACGGCCAGTAGCTGCTCGAGGTTTCCCTCGGTCTCGCCCACGTATTTCGAGCGAAAGTTCTTGAGCTTCACGCAGGGCACGCCGACCGAGCCGGCGAAGCACTCGGCAAGATAGGTTTTGCCAGTGCCGACCGGACCGCAGATCAAGTAACCCATGGCGGTCGCGTCAAGTCGTCCTTTGGCCAGCAAGGCGGCGTCATCAATGAGCCGCTGCCTGACGCCCTCGTTGCCCACGAAATCATCCAGAGTGTGGGGAGGCTCGACAAACTCGACGAGCCCTCGCGCCTGCCGCTCGATCAGGCCTTTCTTGAGCACCTTGAGACTCTTGGCGTCGAGCTTGATCCCTGATTTCTCGGCCCGGGCCAGGAGGCGTTCCAGGCTGACCAAGCTCAGGCCGCTGGTCAGCTCGGCGAGTTGAGACGGGGTGAAGTCGGTAAGGTTGCCGAGATGTCCATCACGGCCATCGAACCAGGAGGCGAATGCTTGCCGGCCCGCGGCGTCGGGCATCGAGACTTCCAGGGCCGCGACGTGCGGGCTGGCGACCAGGCGCTCGTTGAGCTCGGAGAGCCGGTCGCAGAGCATGCAGATGGCGATGTTGCTTCGTTTGATATAAGGGTTCTGGGCCCAGGAGAGCAGGCGTACAAGCCGCGAGCCCTGGGGGCCGGCCATCTGGCTCAACTCGGATGTGGGCGTCAGGAACTGGGCATGATCGAAGATGATCCCCACGTTGATTCGCTTGCCGGGATCCTCCTCCATGATATTCTTCTGGAAGAGCTGATCGATGAGTGACAGGATGGCGTCGGGATCCTTGGGCCAGGTCTTCGGCTCGCCGATGCGTTCCGAGACTGGTCCGAACATCTTGCGCAGTCGCTCTCGGTTTGTGCCGGCGGCCATCCTCAGCCCATAGCTGAGGTCGTGCATCAGCACGATGTCCCAGTTGCCGAAGAGCTGGGTCGCCAGGAAGTCCGTGACTGAACCGTAGGTGCCCGGCTCGCCGGTGTCCAGGCGAATCAGATCGTGGACGTTGCCGTTAAAGATAAAGAGGCAAGTCGACCCGGCATAGTACTGGTCGGCGAATTCCCTGGCCCAGGCGGGGAACCACCGCGGAACCGGAGCGGTTTCATCACCGGGCAACAATTGCGGCGAGGCGGAAGTTGGCGGTGGAGCGGCCGGGGCGCCGGCAGCACTCAAGGATGACGCGGCCGGGTCAGCCGCGGATGTCCCCTTCACCACGGTTCGATCCTCCAGTAAAGCCTTGGGGAACCACGATCATGCCGGCGATCCCGGGCACGCTATTAATGTGGAGGGCACGCAGGCTCGCGTCGCCGAGCTCTTAGATTTCGGGAAGTGCCTCCAGTGTCTTTGTCGCAGGTCCGAGTTGCTTGGTGGACTGTGCGGCCGCTGGAGTGGCGAGTCCCATCTCTTTCTCGAATTCCTTGAGTGCATCCTCGCCCATCGTCTTCTCGACGGCGATCTCGCGCTTGACGTCCTCGACTCCCTCGCCGGAGAGATCGGCCGCCACGCGGACGCGGCCGCGGTTCTTGTCGATCTGGTCCTGGAGTATCTGCTCGGCCTGGCCGAAGTCGGTGGTGACGTTGAAATTGAATTGGTTGGCGAGCTGAGACATCTCGGCCTCGGCGCGGCTCATCTTGAGGTCGGCGTCGTACTTCGTGATCCTGTGCTTGACGTCCTCCAGCTTTTCGACGGCGTGCTTGATCTTCAGCAAGTTGTTGCTGTATGCCTGCTCATGCAGGGCCAGTTGTCGCTCGTTTTCCGCCTGGTCCTCCCTGGCCCGTTTCAAATCGAGGGCGAGCTTGGCCGCGGTGTCGCGATCCCCCGCGCTCAAGTATGCCTTGATCTTCGCCTCGATCGTCGCGACCTGCCTGCGCTGGCCATCAACCTGCCGGGTGACACGCTCGACTAGCGCGCGATACTGGGCTAGACCCTCGCGGCCTTCACGCAGTTGGTCGACCGATCGGTCGTACTCGTACTGCATCTGGGCGATCGGATCGTAGCCGCTGAACCAGTTACCCAGCTTGTTGAACTGTGCCGAGATGGCTTTCCAGATTTTTCCGAGAATCATGGTTCACCTGTATTCAGTGCTGAGTGGAATGCCCGAACGTCTTTGCTATCGTAGTGCATCGTCCTGGCGTTTGCCACGCGGCGGTTAGGAGTCCGGATCAGCGGACTTATCGCCGCGTGAAAACAGCGGATGAACTGCTCAACGTGCTCACCAGCCTCGCTCCGCCGTCTCGCTGGACCAGGAGCCCGAGGCCGTGGACGGCTCTGGTTCGGTCCGGGTCAGATTGGCCGGCGGAGGCGGAGCCGCGACGCTTCGGCCCTGAGCCGAAGGGGCCATCGCGTCAAGGACCGCTGAGCCGGTTGCAGCCGCAACCAAACTGCCAAGTCCGACGCCCGGCCCCGCCGCGGAATAGCGGCGCCGCTCGGCGTCGATTTGCATCTGTCGCAGGAATGCCTGCTGAACCGCCACGGTGTGGGCCTGTCGGATCTGCTGTATTGCACCTGCGGCAGTGCGAATGGCCTGCTCGTAATTCTGCGCCTGGTAAAGCTGCTGGGCCTGTGCCACCTGGCTCTCTGCGCCTATGGTATTGAGTGTGACCCCCATGGAGAAGTAAGCCCTGGCCTTGCGGAGCGTGCGCGCGGCCTCCTGAATTTCAGCCTCGGCTTGCCGCGCCAACCTTATGTCTTCTCGCGCCAACCGCTCGGAATGCGCCAGGTCGGCCGCGGCGCCGCGGACCTGCTCGAGCAGCCGCGCCCATTCTCCGCTGGAGCCGGTGCTCTCGCTCTGCACCTGGTTGAGGGCGTTTTCAGCCGCCTCGTAATGCTGGTTCGCCGCGAGCCGGTCTTCCTCGTGACCAGCCAGGAATGCCCTGACGCGGCCTGCATCTCGTCGTACGCTATCGAAGTTCGATGTCATCTCTTGGTAGACACGTACGTCCGTTTCTGCCTGGTTCCTGGCAATCGCAAATTCTTCAAGTGCCCGAGCCAGCACCTGGCGCACTTTCGGCCAGTCGGGAGGGCTCTGTTTGAGCAGCGACTGGAGCTCCTGTCTCGACTTCTCCGCGGAGGCTAACGAGCCGCGGGCCATAGGACCGGCTACCTGCGAGTTCTGGCCGAAGTAGCGGCTAGTCGCATGTGCTTGCTCGTCCAGACCCCGGATCGCGTTCTGGCATTCCTCGTGCACGGCCTTCAGCCCGCTGAGGTGGTCAGCGACGCCGCTCATGAGCTGGAACACCGCTTGCTGCTCCTGCATGAGCTGACCCAGCAAACGAGCGCCCAGCAAGTACTTTTGTTCGGACGCAGCCGCGGCAACCTCGTCGGACTTGCGGTCGAACGTGCCAAGCAAGCTTTTTGCCTGCGCCAGGTTGCCCGCAACGGCTTGCCACGACGAGGCCGCAAAATCTCGCTTCAGCTCGTCCTCGAAGGCCTCGTACTGGCCCATGGCCTCGCGCAGCGCTGGGTCTCGCGAACCCGCTCGGGCAGGACCTTCTCGCAAGAGTCCTTGGACTTGAGCACGTCATCGAGTGTTTGCTGCGATTGCGCGAGTAGGCTCTCTGCCGCCTGCAGGTGCTGGAGAGCCTCCTGGGGATCACCGTCGTGCACTGCCTTGCGCAGGGCCTCCAGCTTCTGAAATGTCAGGCCAATGGGGTGATCGGGATTGCCTCCCTCTTCATCGAGTCGCAGCCCCGTCTTGCGCTGGTCGGCAACCTTCTGCCCGAGAGTTGTGAGCGCCGTTGATATTCTGCGGCCGTCCGCATACCTGTCCAGGATTTGGTGCACGCGATTACGTAACGCCAAAGCGCGCTCCTGGGCCTTGTCGAGTGTCTGCCTGGCTCCGATCGGGTCAGGGGTCAAGATCTCCTTCGCCTTGGAGGCTTGCGTGGCAATGCCGTCGATCTCCGGCTTGTAAGGGACCGAGGGCAACCCTTCCTTTTCGACCTTCTCCACGCCGGTCGCGATTTCCTTCTGGCTGGCAACCACGACCTCCGCCGCCGACCGAGCTTTTTCGTGGGCCTGATTGAGCTCGTCCATGCTCGCCGCGCACTTCCCTGCCTCAACCTCAATCTGCTCGAAAACCTTGGCGTCGGAGACGAGCTTTTCGGCCTCCTTCAGTTTCTCGGTCCCCAGCGCGGAGTCTTTCTTGGCCAGGGCCTGGGCCTTGTCGAGGGCGTCCATGACCTCCAGCCACCGGTCCCACAGCCCGGTGAGGTTCCCTTCGATCTTCTGGTACACCGCGAGCGTTTCGCCGCTGATTGGCTCTTTGAAGTCCGGATCTTCCACGGGCAGCTTCTTCAACCGCGACTTCAAGGCGTCCAGCCTGTCCATGACATCGACTGCGTTTTTCTTGTACTGCTTGATCTTCGACTCCACCGTGTTGCGCGTCCGATGGCGGGCCAGCCAGATCAAGCCCGCGACGATCAGGCCAACCGCCAGCAGCGAGGCCAGCAGGGCCAGCAGTATCTGATTCTGGATCCCGGCGCCGGCCTGTGTCGCGCCAGGGCGGCTCGGGTACTTTCCTTCTCGAGCCAGGAGGAATGAATACCTTTTCGATCAACGCGTCAACCGTATTCTTCGCAGGCCGGCTTGCTGTCAGAACGAACCGAATGAACGGCAACCTTCTTTGTCTGATCGCGACCAGAGTGATCACGGATCGCTCGGGGTCAAGCTCGCTCAGGCCTGCTTAGCCTGCGACTACTTGACTCCGGTATCGCGCCGTCGGTACTCGTGCCCATTCCGCGCGCGACCACGAAATAGGACTGAGGCGATGATCGCTCCAGTTGTTTGATTGTCTCTTTGAGAGAGTCGAACGAACCGGGCACATCCACTGTGTACACGCGGTCGCCGGTATATTGGGGGAAGGGAGTTTTTTCTTGCACCGAGCCCGGTGAGCCCGGGAGACATGCCAGCTCCGCAAGCAGGACAAGGACCAGAAATCGGCCCCTCAGGTCCACCATCATAATTTCCGCCTCGACTCCGGAGAGATACGTGGTGCGGGACATACGGTTGGCATTACCAGTTCCGAATCATAGCGAGAATTCCCAGGCGCCGCTATCAGGTGCTAGCGGCCGGGGCTGGCCAGAGGTTATAGATAGTTTACGGCCTGCCGATAGGGCCCCGCCGCGTACCGTGAGACGAGAATTGAGCCTGAACATCCGCCGGATCGACTGTGCCAGCAGTGACGCCCTAGCGGCGGTCGCCGAGCTCCGGCGCGAACTCAGCCCTCGGGGCAACGTGGTCACTCCGGAAGGGCACGCCCGCACAGTCGCTGCCTTCGGCCAAGCGCTGACTCCTGCCCAGGTTGTGGAAAGGATCTGCGCCGATGTCGCCGCGAAAGGTTTGGCGGCCGTGCTCGACTACACCCGCCGGCTCGACGGAGTTGTACTTGAGTCGGGCGGTTTCCGGGTCTCCCAAGCCGAGCTGGAAAACGCTCATCTGGCTGCCGATGCCGGGTATTTGCAGACGCTGGAAAACGTCCGCGGGAACATTCTTGCGTTCCAGCACGCGCTCTTGAACCACGACGTCCAGGTTAGCCCTCTCGGGGAATCGAGCTGGGAGTGCGCGTACCTTCCCCTGCACCGGGTGGGCGTCTGCATTCCCGGCGGAGCAGCGGCCTATCCTTCGACGCTCTTGATGACGGTGGTCCCCGCGCAGGCGGCGGGCGTGGCCGAGATCGCAGTCGTAGCCCCCCCCACACGGTTCGGCGGGTACAACCCCGACCTCCTGGCGGCCTGCCATGCCCTGGGCGTGACCGAGGTATACCGCGTCGGTGGCGCTCAGGCCGTAGCCGCGCTGGCTTACGGCGTCGAGGGCATTCCGGCGGTGGACAAGATCGTCGGTCCAGGTAACCTGTTCGTCGCCCTCGCCAAGAAACATGTCTACGGCGAGGTCGATATCGACAGCATCGCCGGCCCGAGCGAGGTTGTGTTGATCGCCGACGCATCCGCAAATCCGCGGTACGTGGCAGCCGACCTGATCAGCCAGGCCGAGCATTCGCCCGGCGTCAGCATCCTCCTGACCTGGGAATCTGGACTGATTGACCAGGTTGCCGCCGCCTTGGACCAGCAGCTTGAAGGGCTCGCTCGGGGCGACCTGGCGCGCGACAGCCTGGCCAGGTTCGGCGCACTCATCCAGGTTCACGACGAAGCTGAGGCGGTCCGGCTGTCTAACCTGCTCGCACCCGAACACTTGCACATATCCACTTCCGACCCGCGACGATTGCTTCCCGCCCTGACAAACGCTGGGGCGATCTTCCTGGGTCATTACACGCCGGTGGCCGTGGGCGACTACGCGGCCGGGCCATCACACGTGCTACCCACGGGAGGGACCGCGCGGTGGGCGTCGGGCCTCTCCGCCAATGATTTCCTCAAACGCTCGAGCGTGATCTCGGTCACGCGCGAGGGCTTGGCCCATCTGGCGCCCGACGTCGGCCGGCTGGCCGACATCGAGGGGCTCTCGGCGCACCGCTACAGTGTCGATGTCCGCCTGTCCGAGGATTCTTATTCTCCCGGTTGAGGATGCGATGGCCGGCGCCGAATCATCAGCCCCTGGAGATGCGATTCCCAAAGTAGATGCCCCGGCTCGCGCCCTCGAGGCGCGGCGGCTGCACCACCGCCAAATCATCCGTCGAGGCGTCATCGCCGCCCTGGTGGTGGCGATCTTGGGGCTACTCGCCGTGGTCGCCGTACCGGTTTTCCATCAACTCAGAGATTCGTGGCTGCTGGAGGCCGCCGGCTTCAAAGTGGACTGGCGGATCGGCGAGGACAACTGGATGTCCGGCGGAGTCACGGATGTGCACTTCAAGCAGCTTCGATCCTGGCCGCCCAGTTCGTATGATGTCGACCTGAAAATAGTTCCCAGGCTGCTGAACGTTGAATCCCTCAGCATCCAAGAATGCACGGTCACCGAGCAAGGGCTGGCCCCACTCAGTCAACTCAGTCATCTCAGGTCATTGAGCTTGGCGAGGCTGAACCACCTGCGTTACGGCTCACCCGATACGGAACTGAGCGATGCCTGTCTGATACCGCTCCAGGGATTGAGTCAGCTTCAAAGCCTGACGCTCTCGGGCAACCGCATCACCGACGATGGGCTGGCCTTGATCGCCGGGATACCGGAGCTCGAAACTCTCGATCTCGACGCGACCGATGTCACCGACGCCGGCTTGGTCCACATTCAGGGGCTCAAGAAACTCAAGAGCCTGTCTCTGGGAGGCACTCTTGTGACGCCCCAGGGGGCAAAGATGTTGCAGTCCGCCTTGCCGGGTCTCGAAGTCAATTTCGACATCAGCCCGGAGGTTGAGCGGAACCTCAAGCAGTCGAGGAGAAAGCACTGATGAGCATTGAGTTCGCCGCCGCGGGCATGACACCGGCCGGTGGCTCTTCGCTGGCATCAGGACCAGAGTTCTCGATGCGTGCAGCCAGGCCCGAGGATGCGGCGACGATCGCGAACCTGGTGCGCGAGCTGGCCCTCTATGAAAAGCTGGAGCAGTTCGCGCTGGCCACGCCGGACGACTTTCGCAAGCATCTGTTCGGACAGCGTCCCTACGCCGAGGCCATCATGGCGGAGATCGACGGACAATCCGTTGGGTTTGCCCTGTTCTTTCCCACGTTCTCGACGTTTCGAGGTCAACCAGGGCTCTACCTGGAAGACATTTACGTCAGGCCCGCGCATCGGGGCCGGGGAATCGGCAAGGCGCCGCTGGCCAGCTTGGCGAAGATTGCAATGGACCGCGGCCTGGGCCGCCTGGAATGGGCCGTGCTGAACTGGAATTCGCCAGCGATCGGCTTTTACCGCAGCCTGGGGCACGTGCTTTGGACGACTGGACAACCTACCGGTTAAGCGATGGCCCGCTTGCCGAGCTGGCCGCGCTGGCTGGGTCGAAATGAACTGAACGACCTCGACTTGGAGTGGCTCCCGGGTATGATCTCAGCGTTTCGCCCGCACATTGTTCGGCTGGCTGGCTACGCTCCTGGCGAGCAGCCCCAGGGCGGCGGGTACATCAAGCTCAACACGAATGAGAACCCCTACCCACCGTCTCCACGCGTGCTGGACGCGCTGTCTCGTGCCCTGACCGGCAGGCTGCGGCTTTACCCTGATCCGGTAGCCACGGAGTTTCGCCGCGCAGCGGCGGCCTTGCACGGGGTTGAGCCTGACATGATCCTCGCCGGCAACGGCTCGGACGATCTCTTGACCATCTTGACCCGCGCATTTCGTTGGGCAGGGTGACCTGGCCGCCTACGCCACGCCGAGCTATCTGCTCTACTCCACTTTGATTCGCCTCGAAGACGGTCGTGAGCACGTGGTGCCGTACTCCGCCGAATGGGCGCTTAACCCGGTCGATTTTGACCGGCCCGGATTGAAGCTGGTGTACCTTGCCAACCCCAACAGTCCGTCTGGCACTGCGCTGTCCAGACGTCAGGTGGCAGAGCTTGCCCGCACGGTTCCCTGTCCGCTGGTTGTTGACGAGGCTTACGCCGACTTTGCCGAGGAGCATTGTGTTTCCCTGGTCCGCGACCACCCTAACATCATCGTGACGCGATCCTTCAGCAAAGGATACAGCCTCGCCGGAATTCGCCTGGGATACCTGGTGGCCCAGGCCGCCATCGTCGATCAACTCCTCAAGGTCAAGGACTCATACAATTGCGACGCCCTCAGCCTGGTTGCAGGCGTTGCCGCTATCGAGGATCAGGACTACCTGAGCCTGACTCGTTCGAAGGTCCTGGCCACGCGCTGTCATCTGACGGCGGGTCTTCGCGCCCTTGGATACACAGTACCGGACAGCCAGGCCAACTTCGTCTGGGCGACGGGCGGCCCTGCAGCCGGGGAGACTTTCGAGCAACTCAAGGAGCGCCGGGTCCTTGTTCGTTTGATGAGTTATCCGGGCTATCCGTCAGGTCTGCGCATCAGTATCGGCAGCGACAGCGAGATCGACAGGCTGCTCCAGCTCCTGACCAACCGAGATTGAGTTCCGACCCGCTCAGGCGGCAAAATTCTGAACATCTGCCAATCGACATTCGACACTCGCCACCCAAGCGACCAAAGGAATCAAGCCTTGAACGAGCCCCATCGCCTCGCCGAGATCGTTCGCAAGACCGGGGAGACTGATATCCGCTTGGCGGTCAATCTCGATGGTCAGGGGAAAGCAGAGATCGCGACGGGCGTCGGCTTTCTTGACCACATGCTGGAACTCTTCGCCCGCCATTCGCTCATTGACCTAACGGTTGCCTGCACCGGAGACTTGCGCGTCGATGATCATCACACAACCGAAGATGTAGGGATCTGTCTTGGCCAGGCGATCGATCGCGCCCTGGGCAACCGCGCCGGGATCAAGCGGTACGGTCACACGGTGCTGCCGATGGACGAGGCGCTGGCAACCTGTGCCGTGGACCTTGGGGGCAGGCCGTTCTTCGTCTGGAACGCTCCCATGCCGGCCACCAAGATTGGCACGTTCGACAGCGAGCTGGTCGCCGATTTCTGGCAAGCGGTCTGCACTCAGGGCCGCATGAACCTCCACGTGATGTTGCACTACGGCCGCAACACCCACCACATCAGCGAGGCGATCTTCAAGGGTCTGGCGCATGCGATTCGCCAGGCCGTGGAGCTCGACTCTCGATCGGCCGAGATCCCCTCCACAAAGGGCGTGCTTTGAACCAACATGAGTATGCAAACGAACTTGAGGCACTGCGATGACTCTAGATCATGCCGGTGAGTCAAGGGCGAATCGGTCCGGCCTCGGCTCGATTGTTAACCTGTTTCTCGCAGCGCTTGCGTTCGCGCTCTTGGGGCTGGTGCTCTGGCAGAATCGCGACAAGATTCGCGCGGTCTTCTCGCATTCGCTCGACCTCCGCCTGCTGGCGCTGGGAGTTGTGGTTATCCAGTGTAGCCTGCTGATCACGTATGTGCGTTGGTATCTTCTGGTCCGGGTGATCGAGCCGCGGTTTTCCCTGCGCTCGACGCTGGTCCTGGGCTTCATCGGCTACGTGTTCAACCTGGTTATTCCGGGCGCTGTGGGCGGTGACTTCATCAAGGCGGCATATCTGGTCCGGATGCATATCAAGAAGACACAGGCCATCGCCTCGATGGTGATCGACCGCATTGTAGGTCTGCTCGGGCTCTTCGTGCTGGCGGCGGCGGCCGGAGCGGTGGCCTGGAGCGGCGTGGGGTCAACCGAGGTGCGCAAGTTGATCACTTCGGCCTGGATTGCGACGGGACTGGCGTTCTTTGCACTGGCGTTGATTTTCAGCCAGGCCCTTACGCGTCTTTTCCCTGCTCTGGGCGGCTCCGCTTGTGGCCGTCTGGCGGGTGTCATGACGGAACTGAAAGCGATGTCCACGACGTACAGGCGCCGGCTCGACGTCGTATTCGTCGGTTTGCTCCTCTCCGTACTGGGGCATACGCTCAACGTCATCGCTTTCTACCTGATGGGCAAGATGCTTTTCCCAACCACGATGACGACGAGCTTGGCCCAGCATTTTCTGATGGCGCCATTGACTCTCTTCACGATGGTCGTGCCGCTTCCTTTCGGAGCGTTAGGGTTGAGCGAGGAGGTGGGTGACCAGGTCGGCAATCTGGTCGGGCATCCCGGCGGTGCGCTGGCGATGTTGGGTTTTCGTGTTTTGATGTACGCCTGCGGGCTGATCAGTGCCTGCGTTTACCTGGCTAACCTTCGCGAGGTCCGTAGCCTGACCGCCGAGGCCCGCCATCTTGAGGAAGACCTGGAAGAGGGAGAGCTTGACGATGCGGAAGCCATTCCAGGATCACCAGCTCTCTGAGTCTCATCACCGTGGCGGAAATGAACCGGTCATTGTTCGGCCGGGGGTTGCCTGATCACCCGAAATTTGCCCTGCTTTCTGGTGACGATAAACCGGTCTCCCTGCACAGGCTGAAAGCTTTCGGGCTTTCCGTTGGCTTGTGTCCAGGAGAATCTCAGCTCGATTGGTGCGCACAGCTCATGGGTGATGGTAAACCGCGGTTTCAGCGAGCGTTTTTCCTCGCCAAGCTGGTATTCGATTTTGGCGTTTGCTTCGTTCACGACGGAAAACTCGATTGCCGCTGACCTGGGGCGGCCGAACACTTGCACGGCGTAATACTTGCCGGATTCCCTGCTCTGTGCGACCGCCATCCCCACCTCGAGGAGGTCCGGATCAATCATGTTCTTGCGGTGCCCCGGCGACTTCTTCCAACTCTCCATGAAGCGGTGGGCAAGGTCGTCTTTGTCGAATCCGGTCGAGTTGTATTCGTAGGCGATGTTTTCGGCCACGATGCAAGGGTCATAATCATGCTTCTTCGCGCGCTCCCTCGGATCGCTGCCGTCGGCCTCATGGCTCAACTTGTCCGCCCGCGCCAGAAACCCCGCGTAGTCACGAGCGGTTTTCACAAGCTGCGGCTGGCTCTTGAGCTCGCCCCGCCCTGCTTGCTTCCGCAACCGGTTCGTGCCCTCCATGAGAAGCCCCGTGACCTCGTCCATATCCGGACTTTGCACTTCCCGTTCCACTCCCGAGTGAGCTCGGGCGGCAACCGAATCACTCGTTCCGGCGACCTGACCGCACACGATCGTCGCGGTAAGAAACAGTCCCAAGCGGATTGCAAAAACCCAATCAAACGCAATCACCGCAACCCTCCGCGAGATCGACCCACCTACCATCCGAGGACGACGCTTCGGTCAGCCTGTGCTCTACCTGAAGAAGAGCAGGCGCTGAGGCCAAAGTAGATTGTAGGCAATCCGTGTTCCGGGTGAGAGGAACTACCGGGGAAACCTGATTGCGGTGGGGCTGTCCTTTCTTCTTGCGTCGTGGCCGTGCCTTTACCTCGCCAGCAAGAATGCAGTAGTGTGGCATCTCCCGCTTGATGGGCGCCACCGGAGACGACGCAGCCCGCATGGCTGGAGTGAAGGGGGCAACACCCGCCCCACGGTTATCGAGCGCGCCGCCCAGGACCCCAACAGGATCAACGGGATGCAATGGCTGTCCTCGCCCTGGTTCCAACGCAAGCCGGTCTCGCGGCTGATCGAAGAGATGAACTCGGGAGAGCGGCTACATCGTCGGCTGGGGCCGTTTGCACTCATGTCTCTGGGCATCGGCGCGACAATCGGGACCGGTCTGTACGTATCCACCGGCATCGTCGCCCGCGATATTGCGGGCCCCTCGATCATGCTCTCTTTCGTTGTCGCCGCCGTTGGCTGTGGATTCGCCGCACTCTGCTATTCCGAATTGGCCAGCATGGTTCCGGTGGCCGGCAGTGCCTACACATACGCCTACGCCACGCTCGGTGAGCTAATCGCCTGGATCATCGGCTGGGACCTGATTCTCGAGTACGCCATCGGTTCTTGCTTTGTTGCCAACGGCTGGTCGAGCTACTTCGATTCCATGCTCCAGCACGTCTTCAATATCCATCTTGACCCTCGACTGCTCTCGCCACCCTGGTACTACGACTTCACCAAGGAGGAGTTCGTACTCCAGTACGTGAGCTTGAAGTCAGGAACCCAGGCATTGGCGTGGTTCAACCTGCCCGCCGTGCTGATCACGGTGGTCATTACCATCATTCTCGTCATCGGCATCAGGGAGAGCGCGGGATTCAATGCGGCGATGGTGCTCGTGAACATCGGCGTGGTGCTTGCGGTCATCGGCGTGGGAGCCGCGTATGTCGACCCAGCCAACTGGCGGCCTTTTCTGCACGAGGACAAGCAGTATCGCGGCATTGTCCTGGGGGCGGCTCGAATCTTCATCGCCTACATCGGCTTTGATTCGATCTCGACCCACGCCGAAGAAGCGCAGCAACCCCCAGCGCCGACCTGGCGCTGGGCATCATGGGGCGCTCGCGGTATGCACGGTTCTCTACGTCGCGGTCGCGGCCGTGCTCACCGGCATGATCCCTTACCGGCAGATCAACGAGGCCGCACCTCTGTCGGCGGCCTTGCAGGCGAAAGGGCTCACTTTCGCCGGCGGCATGATCACCCTTGGCATCCTGGCCGGGATGACCAGCTCGCTCTTGGTTGGCAACCTCAGCCAGCCGCGGATCTTGCTGGCGATGGCGCGCGACGGACTGCTGCCCATCTCGTTCTTCGGTGCCGTGCATTCCCGGTTCAAGACGCCCTGGAAAGCGACGATCCTGGTCGGTGTAGTGGTCGCACTCGGCGGTGCCCTGGCGCCACTCGGCTTTCTTGCCGACCTGGTCAGCATCGGTACCCTCTTTGCTTTCGTCATTGTCTCCGCGGCCGTCTGGATGCTGCGGATTACCGATCCCCAAATTGCCCGACCGTTCCGCACGCCATTTGCCCCGTTCGTCTCGATCATGGGCGTGCTGGTCAACGGCGGCCTGATGTTCTCTCTGGGCCGCGACAACTGGATCCGGCTGGTGGTCTGGCTGATTGTCGGTCTGGTCATCTACATTGGCTATAGCAGGCATCACTCCGTATTGACCTGTCGCGCCGACTCTCGGCGCGGACCTGAGCGGCGCCGGGGCGGCCGTTGCCGGCCCTGCCTCGCGAGATTGACCGACTGCTTCCTTGGTCGCGAGGAACAGCCCTGGAGACATCGCGATGAGCCCGCGTTCAATCGGTTGGCAAAAGCTGGTCGCGGGGCTTCTCTGCCTGAACGCCTGGGCCATCGCCTCGGCAGCCGAAGCGGTGGACGCTTCGCCTCGATCGAAGAGTCTCCCACTCGAGGCAGGCGGGTCGATAACGTGCCCGCTGGGTGAATTCAAGGCAGGCCAGACCCTCCGTCTGCAGGTGAATCTCGAGCAAACCTTGCCCGCCGCAGAGGGTCGCGTCATGGCCGAGCTGGCCGGGCCCGGCATCAGACCGATCAGCAAGGAAATGCACGCGGGAGATCCCGATTGGTTCCTCACCTATCGCCCGTCGTCTGACGGCCCGGTCGCGATCACGCTCACCAGGGGAAGGGGCTCGGGTCGCGGCTCGCTCTCGGTCGGGGTTTCTTGGCGGTGTCTGCCGCTTGCCGAAACGGAACGCGCGGCCATCGAGGCCGAGCCCAACGATCGCTGGCAAGACGCCAACCCGCTGCAACTTGGCCGCGACGTATACGGCACGGCAGACGACGTGGATTATCTCGCGAACACCAAGGAGGGCACAACCGGGCTCGACTGGTTCAAGTTCGAGGTGCGGGGCCAGGAACCGATTCTCGTCTATTTGCAGCTTGATCTTCTTGACCGCGACGTCTCGGCTAACCTCAAGGTCCACACGGTCGACCCGAAAACTGGCGCGACAACGCTCTATCTCTCGGGCAAGGACCCGATGGAGATCATCCACGACCGGGAGCGCGAGCGCTATTCAAAGCACATAAGCCGGACTTTCACGAGCGGAACGTACTATCTGGAAGTTAACGCCAATCACCCCGACTACATCCTCCGTACGAGGGTCTTACCAGTCCCGCCATACAACGATCCTGCATTGGCAATCGAGTCCGGAATGCATTACATCATGAACGTCGGGGACGCTTGGTTTGCCCAGGTCCCGCGCGTGAGCAACATTTTCATGCGGGCCGACAATATCCATGACACCGGTACCCGCTGCACCGCCTGCCACGCCGCCAGCTTCTCGACCGAGGCCAACCTGGCGGCCCACCGCAACGGCTACCCGATCCGCTCGAAATCGAACCTCCAGTACGTGACCGATCGGATCGCCAACTCGATAACGCCGCTGTACGGCAGCGACGGCCTGTACTGGCAGCGATTCATTGCCATTCCGCTAGAGGCTCAGGGGGAGCAGGGAGGAATTCTGGCCGACTTCGAGCGCCAGGTTGCCGGCCGGCCCAGCTCGATCGTGGAGCGGTTCGGTCCGTTCCTGAAGGTCGCTTGGGAGAATCGCCGCGAGTTGCCTGCTGACGAGCAGAACGCCGTCATTCCGCTGGACAGCAAGTTCGGGACCGCCTGGCGCAACTGGCGGGTCTTGAGCGAGATCGCGCGGCGGACCGGTGATCGCGACTACTCGCTCGCCGCGGCCAATATCGCCCGAATTCTGGGTAAACGGGCGGCCGACAAACGGATCGAGACGCTCCAGGACCGGATCCACCGGCTCCACGCCTGGTGGCTGATCAACCCGAAGCAGTTTACCAACAAGATCAAGCGTGAGACTGGCGCACTCTGCGCTTCAGAACCCTGACGGCGGCTGGCACGAGACCGACGCCCAGCCCGGTCCGAGCGCCGTGTACACAACCGGCCAGCTCGTCGACACTCTGCTGGAGCTCGGCTTGCCTCGCGATGATCCGGACATTACAAAGGCGCTGCGTTACCTGCTGTCCCAGCAGCAAGAGTTCGGCGGCTGGTTCCAGACCACAACGCATGAAAACTTCCGCACGCCGATGCGCGAGACGCTTTATGCGCTCATGGCGCTGGCCCGGGCGTACCCTCGAGATCGTGCGCCTCTGAAGTCATGGGGCAACCGCGATGACGGCGCTGCCCGGCTGCCGCGCACCGATTCTCTTGTGCACACCCTTGACGACCTCGAAAATCTCTGGGACGTGCCCGAGGGCGATCAACTGCGGTTCGCCAGTCAGATCGCCCGGCTGCTCAGCGATTCCGAGCCGCTCGTGCGCGCCGTGGCCGCGGCCTGCCTGGGACGGCTCAATCAAGCCGTGGCGGTGGTCCCTCTGGCGCGCTGCCTGGGTGATCCTTCCAAGATCGTCTGGCGCTCGGCGGCTTGGGCCTTGAGGCGGCTGGGAAACCAGGGAATCGGCATCGATGTGATAGAGCAGGCTCTGAGCGACCCGGATCCGCGAATCCGGCGCGGCGCTACGCGGATCTTTGCCTACCAGTTCCAGGGCATGGACACCCGTCTCGACCTTGCCGAGCACCTGCTCGAACTGACCCGCGATCCCGACCTCTTGACCCGCCTTCAGGCCCTGCGCAGCTTGCGGCAGTGGTTCTACCGCACCGGCGAGACGGCCTTCCAGAAGCGAATCATCGCCACTTACCTGGAACGGATGGCGGAGCTAGACACCGCCGTGATTCGGAAGAACCTGAGCGAGGGGCTGTACATTATGCTCGACGAGAACCTGGGCGGCGGTGTCAGCCTGAAGACCAACCTCGCCGAGCTGCCCCAAGGGCTTCGGCCCAAGATCATCGAGGCCCGCCGGGCCGTTGAGCGCGACGTGCTTCTGGACCAGGTTTTAGCCGCCCTTGAGCGTGGCGGCTTGCTCCAGCGCAGCGCGGTGTTGAACGCATTCGATGGGTCGTTCCTCAAAGGCCGCGTCTATGCCCGCCAACCCGAGAACATGATCGATGTCGGTAACGACCGCGAGTTCGGCTTCCTGTACGAGCCGCCCCTCGAACGTCTAGAACAAATGTTCACAGCGCTCCTTTCCGCCAATCTGCCCGCCGAGCCTAGACGCCAGGCCATTGAGCTTTGCAGCTTCTTCAAAGTGCCCGAGCGGACAAGCAGCCCGGCGATTCAGGCTCGCCTGCTTGCGGCGCTTCGCGGACCCCGATCCCGGCGTGAGTGCGGCGGCCCGCGCCGTTGTCGGTAAAGAACTGACCCTCACGGGCGCGGAGGACGACGCAGATCGGATCAGTGCGATCCTTAACATTTTGTCGAGATCAGGATCGGCCGAAGCACGCGCAGCCGTGCTCGCGGCGATCAGCCGCAACGTCCGTGTGTGCGAGAGCCCCTTGATCAAGGCCGCAATTCGCAGCCTGTTGCCCCGAGAGGACCTCGCGGCCGAGATGCTCGCCGTTATGGGACGGCCGGAATTCACGAATACTGATCGTTTGAGCCTAATCGACCGGGGGTGGAATCGACTCTCCACGACGCAACGCCAGAGTGCGCTGGATCTGCTGTTTGCTCAACCGGGGCTCGTGGATCGAGCCGAGCCCGCGGACCAGATCCTCGATCTTCTGCGCCGCGCGGCGACCGATTCGTCGGTCACAGTACGCGAACGGGCTCTCTCCGGCATTAGCGGTCTGCCGGCGTTCTGGTCGAGCCGCAAAGTCAGCCAGTTACTCCTGATTGCTCTCGCCGATGACACGCCCTCGATCCGGAGGCGCGGACTGGCTTTGGCCGCATCGAAGTCTTCGTTCTGGGAGCGGCCCGACTCCCGGGAGTATCTGGCCCGGATGCTTATAGACTCCGACTCCGCGGTGCGGTCAGACGCCCTCGATCTGGTCAAACACCATCGCCTGGTCGCGAAGTTCCCCGCCCTGGCGAAACGCGTGAAGGCCCTGGCAGAGGATAACTCGCTCGCACCGCGAGCCCTAGCCGTGCTGCGGGCCTCTGGTGTCGAACCGGCCGGCCTGCAGGCCGATATTTCTTTGACGAGGCCGCGTTTGCCGGGGATCGATTCGTTTCGGCTCACAGTCAATCCCCTCTTCTACCAGGCGGGAGATGATTCGTACTCTTGCGCCCGCTGTCACGCAAGCCACACGATTCTGCGGATCGCCGAGACCGATCCCGCCGAGGGTCAGACCGACGAACAGCTCTTGATCAACTACAACTCGGCGCTCAAACTCGTGAACCTGGGCGAGCCCGAAGCAAGCCTGATTCTCCGCAAGCCCATCAGTCCCGAGGGTCAGGGCGGACCCGACCCCGCCAGCCCTACCGGTTTGACCCACGTCGGGGGCCCGCGCTGGAACGGTGTCGAACACCCAGCTTACAGGGCAATCCTCGGCTGGATTCGCGAAGCATCCCCGCCCACCGGCGCGGCCCGCGAACCCCAGCCCGCTCCTGGTGGAAAAGAGTAGACAAACGCACCGCGGAGAGGAGGTTCGTGGCTCGACGATTTCCGTTTGCCCTTGATCGCCTGTCGCGCCGACAAGCGTCGATTCACGAGCGGGCGACCCCGAAGCAACCAAACGGTTGGCGACAGCGTTAATAGGTGCGGCATTTGTTTGGTACCACTCAAATTGTGCTGGCCTTGGGGGTAGTACGGAAGTATCATAATCGAACCGGACCGACGGGCATTGATCCGCTCAAGGCTCTTGTCGAGCCCCTTATACATTCAAGTGAGTATCCGCTCAGGACCCGCACCAATGACACAAACCAGGCGCCGTTCGCTGCGTTTCCGGTCCGTCGCCATCGAAAAAATCGAAGACCGGATCTTGCTGAGCGGGACGGCGGCACTGCTTCAGACAGATGTCCAGGCAGCCGCGGCGTCGGCAAGTTACCGCGCATGATCGTTCCCGTGTCTAGCTCGAATCCAGTGCCTGGCCAGGAGCACACGTTCCTTGAAAAAGTCGTTAACATTGGCGAGATACCCTTCACGGGAGGTGGCCCGCCTACTTACGCCCTGACTCCGGCTCAGATCCGCCATATTTATTCGATCGACCAGATCTCCAATCTCGGGCAAGGGCAAACTATCGCCATCGTCGACGCCTACGACGACCCGAATATTTTCATTGACGCCGACACCTTCGATAACCAGTTCATGACGACGCTGAACGGGTCGACCTCGTACTACAGGGCCTACGGTGCCAGCAGCAGTTGGCTTACCAAGGTGTACGCTTCGGGTTCTCAGCCCAGAGGTGATACCGGCTGGGGCCAGGAGATCTCTCTCGACGTCGAGTGGATGCACGCGATTGCACCTCAGGCGAATATCCTCTTGGTGGAAGCGGCCTCGTCCAACCCGAACGACCTTCTCAACGCCGACACGGTCGCGGTTAACGACGGCGCGACGGTGGTTTCCAATAGTTGGGGAGGCGGCGAATTCAGCAGCGAAAGCAGCTACGACAGTTATTTTAGCGCCCCGAATGTTACCTTCGTCGTGTCCGCTGGCGATACAGGTAGTCAATCCTATCCCGCGGAATCGCCCAACGTGGTGTCGGTGGGTGGAACCAGCCTTTACCATGACGCCAATTACAACTGGTCCGGCGAGGTCGGCTGGTCTAGCGGAGGGGGCGGCGTTAGCGCTTATGAAGCCAAGCCTAGTTACCAAAGCGGCCTGAGCTATTCGATGCGGGCCGGTCCCGACGTCGCCTACGACGCCGATCCGAATACGGGCTACGCGGTCTATGATTCCTACGGCAGCTCCGGATGGGGCCAGTACGGAGGCACCAGCGCGGGAGCTCCGCAATGGTCGGCCCTCATTGCACTCGCGAATCAAGGACGCGCGGCGCCTGAACGAGGCCCCTCTCGACGGACCGACGCAAACGCTGCCGGACATTTACGGCATGATAACCGGCACCTCTGGTACCGAGCCGATCAACGACGTCACGTCCGGTTCCAACCAGGTTGGCTCGGCCGGCCCGGGCTACGACCTAGTCACTGGCCAGGGCACTCCTCGTCGCGCGGACCTCGTCTACCAGGCGTTCGTCGGCAGTAGCAGCACCTCGTCCTTGATCGGCGACCCCGATTTCGAGCAGGTGGTGGTGGGGCCTGGCGAGTTCCAGTACACCCCAACCGGCTCGGCATGGTCCTTCTCGGGCACCGCGGGCATCTCTGGCAATAACAGCGGCTTCACCTCGGGCAATCCGCCCGCGCCGCAAGGCGACCAGGTCGCTTTCCTCCAGCAAACCGGTACGATCACCCAAACCGTCACCGGCTGGTCGGCCGGCTCGCACGTGATCACCTTCGACGCCGCCCAGCGCGCCAACTACGGGCTCTCTAACCAGGACTTCAACTTGCTCATCGACGGCAACGTCGTGAGCACCTTCACGCCATCGGGTACGTCTTACCAGACCTACTACTCGGCTGTGTTCACCGTCACCGCGGGGACACATACGGTCACGTTCCAGGGTTTGAACGGCGCCGGGGGAGACAACACCGTCTTCCTTGACCAAGTCGTCGCGGCGCCTGTCACCATCCCGTCGATCGGCGACCCCAATTTCGAGCAGGTGGTGGTCGGAGCCGGGAAGTATCGGTACGACCCCACCGGCTCAGCATGGACGTTCTCGGGCACCTCGGGCATCTCAGGTAACCACAGTGGCTTCACCTCGGGCAATCCGCCCGCACCGCAAGGAGTGCAGGTCGCCTTCCTCCAGAAAACCGGCTCGATCACTCAGACGGTCGCCGGCTGGGCGGCCGGAACTTACGTGCTCACCTTCGACGCCGCTCAGCGCGCAACGGCGGGCTGTCCCTCCAGGACTTCAACGTGCTCATTGACGGTAAAGTCGTGGCCACCTTCACACCATCGGGCACGTCTTACCAGAGCTACTCCACGGCCGCGTTTACCGTCACCGCGGGGACTCATACAATCAGCTTCCAGGGTTTGAACAGTGCCGGCGGAGACAACACCGCTCTACTAGACGACCTCACCATTGTGTAGCAGTGCACCGCGCATTTCTCGACCGTTTCCGCGGCCTGCGTGGGATCGAGTATTTTCCGCTCCCAGACGTGTTGCTTACCATGAGCGCTGCGGGTATTGTGAATTCTTTCGTGGAGTTTCATCAGAAATTCGCTGACTTCCATACCAAAGCATTTTTTCGTCGCTCCGCAGTGGTCAACGCCAGACCCTGGATGTGAGCAATGGCGATAGCGACGGATTGGACGAGAGGAGGCCGGAGCGCGACGGCGCTGGCCAAGCTTGCGATCCCGACGGGCAGCGTCGATTGAATTGTTCTGGATAGTCACCGCGGTCACCGTTAGCATCCGGGTCGATCAAGCCGATGCTGACATCACGCGCCTACCAGTTCGTGCGAATTGAGAAGGCTGGGGGTTTCTCGGTGGCCTGCGCATGGCTTTATCAGTGAACATACTCGTTTATCATAGCTAAATGATACTCGATCACGTGCATCGCTGAGCGGATTGCACGCGGCCTGGGGCGGAACTATGAGTTCTGCCAGGCACGCCTGGCGGCGGCGCTCCGTTCCTCGCGGTCGTCGCCATCCCGCCCCTGGCGTCGGGTAGAGAACCGAAACATCTGGAGGAGACGAAGGGCGAGTGCTCCGAGACCCACGGCGCTCACCGGGCGGCCACGGCGCCCCGCAACTCTCGACCGGAACAGCGCTCGGACTATACTTCAAACCCCAATTTGAGGAGCAGCCATGCATCGGAAGCCATTCTCGCTTTCACGCCGGAGTACGGCACGTCCGCCAAGGCGCAATGCCTTCCGCCCTAGGTTGGAGATATTCGAGACACGTACACTGCTCTCCGCGAACGTGCTCGCCTACCACAACGGCGGCCCGCAGACGGGCGTCAACCCCAACGAAACGGTGCTTACTCCCTCCAATGTCAATTCGGCGGAGTTCGGCAAGCTCTTCGACCTCAAGCTGGACGGTCAGGTATTTGCTCAGCCCCTCTATGTCTCCGGACTGTCTATTCCCGGTCAGGGAACGCACAACGTTGTGTTCGTGGCCACCGAGAACGACAGCGTCTATGCTTTCGACGCCGATACCGGCAGCCTTGTCTGGCACGACAGCTTCATCGATCCCGCGGCGGGCGTAACCGCCGTCCCGACGAGCGATCTTCCGGCTTCCCCCGCCTATCCCGTGGTCGGTATCACCAGCGCGCCAGTCATTGACCAGACCACCAACACACTTTACGTTGTCGCCTTCACCAAGGAAGTCTCCGGCTCATCAACGTCCTACGTCTATCGTCTCCACGCCCTCAATGTCACCACAGGCGCCGAGAAGTTTCGTGGTCCGGTTGCGATCCAGGCAGAGGACAACGGCACAGGCGTTGGCAACGATGGCAGCGGTCACGTCGTCTTCGACGCTCGTCAGCAAGATCAGCGCGTCGGCTTGCTCTTGCTCAATGGTGTCGTTTACTTTGGCTTCGCGTCATACGGCGACATCGAGCCTTATCACGGTTGGCTCCTCGGCTACAACGCCCAGACGCTCAAGCAGGCAGCCGTCTTCGACGACACTCCCAACGGCTCCGAGGGCGGCATCTGGATGAGCCAAGGGTCGCCAGCAACTGACGGCACTTACATCTACCTCTCGACAGGCAACGGTACGTTCGACACAACGTTGGACGCCAATGGCTTTCCGGCCAAGGGAGACTACGGCGACGCCTACATCAAGCTGGCGGCCGACCCGAGCACCAGCCCCACCAACCAGAACAGCAACGGCTGGGGCCTGAAGGTCGTTGATTATTTCACGCCGTACAACCAGCAGAGCCTTGCGGCGCAGGACTTGGATGTTGGCTCGTCCGGGCTGACCGTCTTGCCAGATCAAACTGGACCTTACACGCATGAACTTGTCGGGTCAAGCAAAGACGGCACCATCTACGTGATCGACCGTGACAATATGGGGAAATTCAACTCGACTAAAAACAACATCATACAAGAGATTGACAATCAGTTGCCGGCAGGCGGTTTCGACACACCAGCCTACTTCAACGGACAGGTGTACTTCGGCGGTCAGGGAGAGAATCTCAAGGCCTACCAGGTTACGAATGGGTTGCTCGCAAACTCGCCGACGTCCCAGTCAGGAAACACTCTTGCAAACCATGGCGCAACATCCAGCATCTCGGCCAACGGTACGGCAGACGGGGTCGTGTCGGCGCAGGAAAATCCCGGCGGCAGTAAACCGGCGGTCTTGTACGCTTACGACGCAACCAATTTATCCGTTGAACTTTACAACTCCTCGCAGGTCGCCAGTCGCGACCAGGCCGGGCTCGGGATCAATTTCGTCCCACCCATAATCGCCAACGGCAAGGTGTTTGTGGCGACGGCCGATGAACTTGACGTGTACGGGCTGCTGCCGCCAATTATCGATGCGGGGTTTGAGCAACCCGCGGTCGGGGCGGGAAGATTTGAGTACAACCCAACCAGCTCGGCATGGAAGTTCGCGGGCTCCTCAGGAATCGCCGGCAACGACAGCGGCTTCACATCGGGCAACCCGCCGGCGCCACAAGGCTTGCAGGTCGCTTTCCTCCAGGGGAGCAGCTCGATCACCCAGACGGCTACCGGCTGGGCGGCCGGCGCCTACGTGATCACCTTCGACGCCGCTCAGCGCGCCAACTTGCTCTCGCACCAGAACTTCAACGTGCTGGTCGACGGTATCCTCGTGGCCACCTTCACACCATCGGGCACGTCTTACCAGAGCTACTCCACGGCCGCGTTCACCGTGAGCGGCGGCCCGGTTACGATCACGTTCCAGGGTTTGGACAGTGCCGGGGGAGACAACACCGCCTTCCTCGACGGCCTCGCAGTGACGCAGGTCGGCCTCCCATCAATCGGCGACGCCGGTTTCGAGCACGTGGTGGTGGGGGCAGGGACTTTCCAGTACGACCCCACCGGCTCGGCATGGGCCTTCTCGGGCACCTCGGGCATCTCCGGCAACGACAGCGGCTTCACCTCGGGCAATTCGCCCGCGCCGCAGGGGGTCCAGGTCGCTTTCCTTCAGCAAACCGGAACGATCACGCAGGCGGTGACGGGCTGGGCGGCTGGTTCCTACGTGATCACCTTCGACGCCGCCCAGCGCGCCAACTACCAGAATGCACGCCAGAACTTCAACGTGCTGGTAGACGGCAACGTCGTGAGCACCTTCACTCCATCGGGCACATCGTACCAGAGCTACTACTCGGCTGTGTTCACCGTCATCGCGGGGACTCATACGATCACCTTCCAAGGATTGAATACGCGCCGGGGGAGACAACACCGTCTTCCTTGACCAAGTCGTAGCGGTGCCGCTCGGCCTCCCTTCAATCGGCGATCCTGCATTCGAGCAGGTGGTAGTGGGGGCCGGGACTTTCCAGTACGACCCCACCGGCTCGGCGTGGACCTTCTCGGGCACCGCGGGCATCTCCGGCAACGACAGCGGCTTCACCTCGGGCAATTCGCCCGCGCCGCAAGGCGACCAGGTCGCTGTCCTTCAGAAAACCGGAACGATCACCCAGACCGTCACCGGCTGGGCGGCCGGCACCTACGTCCTCACCTTCGATGCCGCTCAGCGCCAACTACCAGAATGCACACCAGAACTTCAACGTGCTGGTAGACGGCAACGTCGTGAGCACCGTCACTCCATCGGGCACGTCGTACCAGAGCTACTCCACAGCCGTGTTCACCGTCACCGCGGGGACTCATACGATCACCTTCCAGGGTTTGAACAGCTCCGGGGGAGACAACACTGCGTTCCTGGACCAGGTCGTCGTCACTGCGGAACCTTGAGCTTCGGCGCTTGCATACAGAGTCACCAGGATGTCCCTGGGGCGTGGACCGCCCTTTCCAGTGAGGGGGGCGTGGCCATGCCTCTCCTTCAGGAGGAGCAAGAGCTCATTCGGTCGAAGCGAACTTCGTCTCAGGCGTGGGGATTGAGCACCCGGCCGAGGAAGAGAATGCTCTTGGTCCGGTGATCGACGATCAGGAACAGGAAAGGGTGATCAGCGCGGAAGAGAAGCGGCTCCCTGGGAATCATGACCGCCCGGGCCGCGATCATGACTCCAGTTGCGGCGGCGGCCTCGGTTCCTTCCTCGTTCACATCAACAAATGCCTTGTGCAAAACCGCCGAGATGGAGAGTTTTTCCTCGGAGCTGATTCCCGTGAAGTCGGCCCGATTGTGATCAAACGCCAGCGGCATACCCATGGCCGCGAGGGTGGTGGACAGAGAGAACTCCGACGTCAGCTTGAACCGAGGAAGAAAAACCTGAACCTTTTGCCTTTGCAGCCCGTTCGTCCAGCGGGTCAGGCTTTCAAAGCTCAGCTTTTGCTCAAGTGCGCTCAGTCCGTCGATCGAATCCGGCAGAAGCACGATCGTGGCCAGGTCACCGTTGCCGTAAGGAAGCTCGAGGGCTTTCAGTCCGTCGACAGCCGCGAACCTGAAATCGTCGGTCTTGTGCATCAGGGGCGCGGCCGTCGTCTTGTCGCTGGAAACGTGAAATGCTTCGTCCCGGGTCGCGGCCTTGGGGAACGGCCTGGACCAGTCGCCCTTGAAGTAGATCGCGTTGGTGAGGACCAGCCTGCTCAAGGGACTGAGCGCTCGCGCGGGACCAGGTCTTTGATCTTCTCCTGGGTCTGGGCCTCTACCCACTCGTTGATCGTCTCGCGTGCGAGCTCGGTGTGGCCGACAAAGTCAAGTTCCGCAAGCTCGGCGTGGTAGAAGTCGCGGGTGACCGCCAGGAAATCGGGCAGGAAGTGATAACCCTGCTGACCCCAGAGCCGGTTGGCCACGTTCAAACGGTAGCCTGGTTTCTTCGCTTCTGGGGCAAGCGCGGCGTGCAGCGATTGGAAGGCCTCGGGAAGCTTGTCCTGAGGCGGCGGGAAGTGCAGAACCCCGGCCATCTGCTCGGCCGTTTCGCCCCGAGCTCCGGCGTAGGTCATCGCCAGAGCCGTCGAGATGCTGCTGGGCGAGAAGAAGAGGTTCCCCGGCTGACTTTTCAGCTTGCCGTAAAGATCCACGGCAAACTGGTTGTTGCCCTCGACAAGACTGGACATGCGACCCTCCTCTGCACGAGCCGCGGTTCCGATTGTGGCCATCGTCGCTAGCACCAGGACCGAGTGATTGACGCGACTCATCAGTGGTTTCCTCCGCATTTGATCTCTGCCAAGTGTATTTGACCCGTATTCAGAACTCCTCCGCCAGTCCAGATTCCGTGTGTGAAGCAGCCATGTCCAGGGAAGCTGGGGCCACCCCCGCTCTGCGAAGCCACTCACTATAGAAACGGGCCAGCGATAACTTCACCCTTTATTCCTCCGATTCAGAACGGGCCACCGCAAGGGAACGGAGAGGAAAGCATTGGGCGAGAGAAAGCGGTTAACCGTCTCAGCGGTGGTCCGTTTGCTGGTCGCATCACTCGGGGTGATCGTGGCGGTGCTGGCTTCGCTGGGGCCCATCGTCGCGTTCTTCTCGGTGAGCACGACGAGCTATCCATTTATCCTCCTGTTCAATGTGGTGATCTTCGGCATCTCGGGCACTCTCGGCATGCTGTTTCTGCTCCAGACCCTGCACCGACTGACGCTGGCCCGGCCTCGGTCATCACCGGACATCTCAGCGCGCTCGCCGGCGGATTCCTTCTCCGAACCAGCCGGTCCCCTCGACCGGCTTGATGACCGGGTGCTCAGCCGGCATGTGCGGACGATCTTCCGCGTCTGGATAATCGTGTTCGGGCTGGTGGGCGCCCAGATGGGCTGGGTCTTGCGACCGTTCGTAGGCAACCCAAACCTGCCATTCACCTGGTTCCGCGGCCGGGAGTCGAACTTTTTTCAGGCTGTGTTCCATACGGTCCTGAGTCTTCTCTCTTGACGGGCGGAACGCGTCAGGCTGCGGAACATGAACCTGTTGGTCGCCCTCTTTCGGCAGGCGGACGATGTGCTCCGGCAAGGGAGCAGCGCGGTTGCCGTCAGACCGCGCGGTTGGGCGTCCTCGCTCGGGAACTTCATGTTGCTGATCGTGGCCTTCGGGATCTTTTATGGTGGCCTGATGGGCACCTACGGGGGATTCACTGGGGAGAGGGCCTGGCAGGTTGTTTATTCGGGTGTCAAGGTCCCGTTGCTGCTAATTGCTACCTTCCTTTTGAGCCTTCCCAGCTTCTTCGTACTGAACACCTTGCTCGGGTTGCGAGGCGACTTCGCTCGTGTCATTGCGTCTCTTCTGGCGACGCAGGCGGGCCTGACCGTGATCCTGGCCTCACTGGCCCCGGTGACGGCCTTCTGGTACATCTCGGGCTCCGGGTATCAACAAGCAATCCTCTTCAATGGCCTGATGTTCGCCGTGGCCAGCATAGCGCGCCAATGGATGCTCCGCCGCGACTATCGCCCTTTGATCGAACGTCACCCCGCCCACCGCTGGATGCTGCGGACCTGGATTGTCATCTACGTGTTCGTCGGCATCCAGATGGGCTGGGTCCTGCGCCCTTTCATCGGCAACCCCCGCGTACCGGTACAATTCTTCCGCGAGGATAGCTGGAGCAACGCCTACGTGGTGGTTCTCGAAATGGTCTGGAGAGTGCTGACCCGGACGACGTGAGGTTAAGTCTGGGCCATGGTCTGGAAATGCGCCTATATAACCACGCACTTGATTGGTCCTGCCGGCCCTGTCGACAGGTTCACGCCAGCAGCTCGGAGATGAGCTCACCATTGGAGCCGATGGTCACGGGCCGGCCGCTGCGGTTGGGGAAAATCGTCTCCGGCGTGAGGCCGAGCTGGTGGTAAATTGTCACCAGCAGATCTTGGGGCCGGACGGGCCGGTCGTTGGGAATCTCGCCCCTGGAGTTCGACGCGCCGATTGTAAGTCCACGAGCAAATCCGCCCCCCGCGGCCAGAACGCTCATTACTTTGCCCCAGTGGTCGCGCCCGGGAACCGGATCGGAACCCGGTACTCCCTTTTTATTCATTCGCGGCGTGCGACCGAATTCACCCATCACGAGCACCATCGTCGAATCAAGCAGGCCGCGATCGTCAAGGTCGGCGACCAGACTGCCAACCGCGGAGTCAAGCCTCGGCAAGACTGACTTCATTCCGCGTTCAAGGCTGGAATGGTAATCCCAACCGGAGAAGGTCAGGGTGACAAATCGAACCCCTGCCTCGACCAGCCGCCGCGCCAGCAGTGCGTCTGGCCCCACTGGTTGCGGCCATACCGGTCGCGGAGCCGTGGGTCTTCTTTGCGGATGTCGAAGGCCTGGCGGGCGGCATCCCCCAAAACCAGCTTGAACGCCTGCTGGTCGAACCGGTCGAGGGCGTCTCCTGAGCCGATCGCGTCGACGTCCCGCCGAGCGCGATCGAACGACGCAAGCAAGGTCCGCCGCCCCAGCATCCGTTTCCGATCGACGCCGGAAGGAAGCTCGAGGCCGGGCACACGGTACTTCTCGGAATTGGGATTGCCGTCGGCCACGAACGGATTGTAAGCGGAACCGAGATAAGCCCCGCCGTGATACCCCGGAACCAGTCCCACTGAATGCGTTTGCGGCAGCCCGACATACGCCGGCATCTCCGGCTTTCTCGCTCCGGCAAGCTTGGCAACGATAGAGCCCGCCGAGGGGTACTGAGGGGCTAGACTGGCCGCGTTGGATCCAAGATAGCCGGTCAACATCCAGTGCGCCGCGGCGTAGTGGTCGCCGTTATCATGGTGCATTGACCGAATGATCGACATCTTGTCCATCAATAGTGCGTGATTGGGCAAGAGTTCGGAGACCTGGATGCCGGGGACCTTGGTGCTCATCGCCTTCAAGGGGCCCCGGAACTCGGTGGGGGCTTGGGGCTTGGGATCATAGGTCTCGTGCTGAGGCGGCCCGCCATCGAGCCAGACCAGGATGACCGAGCGATCCGCGGGCCCCGGCCGGCCATTCTCGGCCGCGATCGCCCGAGCCCGAAGCAAGTCAGCGAGCCCCAAGTTCACGCCGGCCAGCCCGAGCGAACCCGCCCTGAGAAAACTCCGCCGGCTCAGACCATCGCAGCGGCGGTGTGAGGGACCGACAAGCTTGAGCATCCCAGGAGATCCTTTCACAGCCAGCCCGCGCGGTCAGACGACCGACGTCCCCGAGACTCGAACAACAAAGGTTGAATTTAGCGACCAGCCGCGGGGTCCACAACCAAAATGTTTAATAATTTTTTTACAGACAGGGCAGGAAACGAGGGTATGTTGATCCGCTCCACCAAGCGAGAGCCCAGACGAAATCCAAAAGGTGAAAATCGAAAGGTGTCCGTAGCCGAAAAACGATTTTTTCGACCGCTATGCCCGCTTTCGAGTCCTGACTCCTTATGTGCGCTGAAAGTGGGTCGAACCAACGTCGTGCGCTGACAGCCAGCCTGGTCTGTCCTTGCATTGTCTGAAGTTTTCGGCCGCAACGGAGGGGCCCGGTCCACCTCAATACCGAGCAGGTGTCAAATCGCCCCTGCGAACACGCGGGCCGCGGCCTGGGGCAACTCCACCGCCACGAAGCACTCGGACGGATAAAGGTAGTCCTCGCCCGACTCATCGACAACACGGACCAAGCCCCGCGACGCCGCGACCGGATCTGGCAGCGCCTGATAGACCTTTCGAACTTCCAAGGACGCGGGATACCCCTCGTTCCTCACGCACAGCAGGAATGGCCCGGTCGGGTCGGTCTGGGGCATGGCTAGTTGTCCAGGAACCGCTTGATCTTCATCTCGACGCGGCCGATCCCGTGAGCCTCATACCAGTGCACCTCGCCGCGAAGACCGAACCAACCTCGTGCCGCACTTGTGAGTTGCCCTTGCGTTTCCGCCAGCGACCGGCCCCATCGGCGCGGCGCCGGCGCGGCAATTCGCGAATCGACGTCGCGACGGCGATGGTCTCGACCTCCGTCATATCGCCCACGACCTTGAACCCCATCGTCCCCCCACTCTACCAGGATGGGCGGCGATTGTGATGTGTCATACCCAATCGACATAGCTCAACGGCCAGGCCCGCCGAGGGCGACCTTCGGTTCAACATTGTTTTCTTGCCCTTCGAGTGTGACGGACTCACGCGCACCCTTGGAAGGGTCGAGGACCGGGTTCAATTCTCGGCGAGGGCACTCCCTGTCGCACGAATCGCTCCTTGCGAGTGTGTTGGGAACATGGCGGGCTCCTATTCGTGGCATGTGACCTGGTCGCGGCCTTCCCAATACCAATGCCTGTGGGCGCGGTTGATTGTCTGGCTTTTTTCGGTGGTGTTGTTGGGTATGGGATATGACGGTTATGGGGGTATGGCGGGCTGCTCGGTTAGATTCTACGAGTGGAACGTAGATAGGCTATACACTAGTAAAAGGCGATCGAGGAAAATCAAAAAGCGGCGCAACAACACTTTGGGCAAGGGAAGGCTTCCTGCTGGGGGGTGCAGAGCGGGACACATGTGGAGTCAGGAAATTGGTGAACCCCACATACTAAGTGGACCCGCGGAAGGCGTGGTGCCACGTGGGTCTGGCTTTCCAGCCTGACCTCTCGCCATTAGGCTGTTCAATGTCAGGCTCGAAAGCCTGACCTACACTGAGACATACGCACGGTTCCACTTAGGGATAGGACAGCCGACGGCTTGAGCTTCCCGGATCTGGCCATTGTTACTTTTCTCTGTTGGTGAAGGAAGGACAGATGAACGGTCTTCGGGACATCAAGGCGTGGCCTGCTCTAGCGAGGGGGAGCATTAAACGCCGGGCGTCTCACTGCTGCGAGTGACCCCGTTCGATTATCTGGACGGTTACGTCACTTCAGCCCCGAGGCCCCAGAACGCGATAGGCATCTTCGATGGCGAATCGTATTCAAAACTCCCGCCCCCCTTAACTGACGTCCAAGCCGGCATCCATAGTCTCTTTAACGATTCGCACGTACGTGGTTTGCGGAGCAGGTTGGAGGGGTGCAAGGAGTCGGTGCTGGAGTTGGGCCCGCTCGAAGGCGGACACTCTTTTATGTTTGAGCGGCTCGGCACCACGAGGTCGTCGCGATCGAAGCCAATACGCGTGCCTACCTGAAGTGCTTGATCATCAAAGAGTTGCTCGACCTACGCCGAGTGCGGTACCTTTGCGGGGATTTCCGTGAGTACTTGCGGACCGACGGCACGGAGTTTGACGTGGTCTTTGCCTGCGGGGTACTTTACCACATGCAGAACCCAGCCGAGCTGATTGCCCTGATGGCTCAGAGATGCCGCCAGCACCTATTCCTATGGACGCACTATTTCGAGCCAGCACCTTCGCCTCTCATCCAACTAAGTTTACGACCCTCGAAGCCGAGTATGTGGGGTTCCGGCATACCCTTTACCGCCAACAATATGGTGCAGCAACCTTTAACAGGCTTTACTCTGGTGGGACTGCCCCGTCCTCTTGCTGGATGCCGAGAGACGATATCTTCGGTGCCCTGGAATACTTTGGATTCGATGACATTCGGGTCGGCAACGAAGAGCCCGACCATCCGAATGGCCCGGCTTTTTCCGTGACGGCGGCGCAAGACCTCTTCTTGATGGCATGGCGAACCGGGCACCCACCTTTCGCGGGTGCTCGTCGGTAGGTGGCCCTTTCGATCCCTTGGCCGCACGACCGTGATCCTTCAGCCTCGCCAGGCAGTTTCCCAGGATCTCGGCCACCTCCGACGCCGGACATCTCATCTGGAAGGGGCGCCAGCCCGCCTCGGTCGGTCTGGCCCCAAACGCTTCGCGGTCCGTCGTAGAGGCCGTGACGACTCTCCGCCTCGCAAGGGCAGAATCCGCTGGAGACGGGGGGTGGGCCTTAAGCAGGTCCCACAGATGGGGTCCACAGATGGGGTCAGGGTCCACAGATGGGGTCAGACCGAGTTTCAAGTTAAACTTGAAACTCGGTCTGACCCCACGCCCCGTAGCCGCCGTGGCAAGACTGGATTTACCGTGCGCTTACCCTTGAGCCGCTTGTTTTGATTCGCGCCCTTACCTCGGCTGTGCTATGCTCGGTCCCGATTTCACGGTCCTCGTCGAATGATTCACCTCGGTAACGCAAAACCGACTTCACGAGCCCAAGGATTACCATGTGATGGCAATCAGCTACGAATTCAACATCCCACGACCTGGTCCTGACCAGTTCAAGGTAACTCTTGAAACCGGCCGGTCGATTGTCATTATTGGTGCAAACGGCTCTGGCAAAACCAGGCTCGGGGTGTATATCGAAGATGCGATTAGGCCTCAATCGGCCGTACACAGAATCGCTGCCCAGAAATCACTCTCTTTGAATAATAATATTAACATTATGTCTTTTGAGAGAGCAGAAAAACAGCCTTCGATTCGGACTCGTCGGAGGAGGGGAGGTGAATAAGAGAAATCACCGATGGGGCAACAATCCAGCGATTCACTTTCTCAGCGATTTTGATGCATTGCTACAAAGATTGTTCGCGGAACATAACCGCCTTGCATCGAAGCACCTTGAAGAGCATAGATCGAATAAGTGCGCACCTGTGCCTACAACTAAACTGGAACAGTTGAAGCAAATCTGGGATCGATTGCTACCGCATCGAGCACTGCAAGTATCTGAGGCTTCGATTAAGGTGACCCACATTCAGCGAACAACCCAACATCGTACGATGGCTCAGAGATGAGTGATGGCGAGCGGGCCATTTTCTATTTTCTCGGACAATGTCTTGTCGCCCCAGAAAACGGCGCGGTAATCATCGACGAGCCCGAGGGCCATATCCATAAGGCGATTTTGGGGCCGCTTTGGGATGCAGCCGAGAAAGCCAGACCAGACTGCGGTTTCGTCTACATCACGCACGATCTCGATTTTGCTGTGACGCGGGCCGCTCCTGTCAAGTACTTCATTCGCACTTATAACCACGAACCGCAAGAATGGGATATTGAAGAACTGCCTGAAGATACCGGGTTGCCCGAACATGTGGTCGCAGAACTCGTCGGTAGCCGCAAGCCAGTTCTTTTCGTCGAGGAGAGTGTGCAGGCAGCATGGATCTCACGATCTATCGCCACCAGTACGAAGATTTCACGATCGTGCCGATTGGCTCATGCGATGCCGTAATCCACTCTGTGGCAAGTTATAATGGAAGTTCGACTTTGCACCGGCTTGGAGCCTGTGGTCTAGTTGACGCGGATCACCGCGACGTGGGTGAGGTTGCTTCCCTGCGGGAGCATAAAGTCTACGTTTTGCCTGTGGCAGAGATCGAGAACATTTTGCTGCTGCCCGACGTGTTCATTGCGAGTCGCGGAAGCCCTCCTATGCCCCGATCCTTCCGCAACCCTAACAAAACTTGTAGCGGTTCACCGGTGTAGTTGCGTCTGCTTTGCCGTGACTTGTGCGCGTGCGGGGACCGCCATCAACGAAAGATGATTGGTGCTCCATGGCGCGCTCCTCATTTGTATCCACGTCGCGCAGCCTGAATCCCGACTCGGCTCATGGATGTCACTTCTTGCGTGCGGCTTTCGCGACTTCCCGGTCCGTTCAGACCCTGCATCCTTGCGCACCGCCTACCTCTTCACTCGCTCAAGCCTCAGGCAACAACGTCGGCGGATCGATGTCGGCGAACCACGCACCGACCGCCGCCTCCAGGTACTCAAACACCGATCGCCCCCGCTGTGTGCAAGTCGCAATCACCGTCCAGATTCGTTCGCACCAGCGGTTTCCCCGTTCACTCCTCGTCCCTTGCGTGATCAGTCGGTCGATCACTACGAAGCGGATCGCTTGCTCCGCCAGGTTGTTCGTCGGCTCCACTCCCGGAGTCGTGATGAACTGGAAATAACTCGCGCCATGCTTCTCGAACCGGGCCGCCATGTTGCGACTGTGTCTTGTCGCTGGCACGTCGATCTTGGCACAACTCAGAACCTTGAACCGGGCCAACTCCAATTGGCTCTGGAACTGTTTTGCCGAGAAGTGTTCTCGTCGATGAATCACCTTAAAGAGCTCACGCAGCGCCTCGCGCAACCGTCCTCCGTAGGCCCGATCACGGGCATCCGGCAGAGTCGTCAGGAACTTCACATCGCGGATCAGGTGGGCCAGGCAAAACTGGATCGTCACGTCGAACCGCTCCATGTAGCTCCGATACGACGAGAAGTAGTCGCAGCCCAAGACGCCGTCGAATTCCGTGCCCAGCACCTTGATCAACACATCCGTACTTCGCGTCGGGTCGATCTTGAACAGCGTGTACAACTCAGCGCGAAAGCACCAGGTCCACATGCGGTGGCGATTCTGCTTGTGGCCAGTCTCGTCAACGTTGAGATGCTCTTCGTCCGGCAGGCGATCCAGAAGTTCCTGATAGGGCTGCTCCAGCGCACGAGTCACCTTACCAATGATCGCCGACAGTTGCCCGCGCGAGATCGTCACGCGGACTACGTCCCGGATGAACTTCCGGATCGTCGAGAACGAGGCATGGCAAACCCCCTTGAGGTAGGCGATCAAGGTGGTCAGTTTGGGTCCAACCAAGCCGCCGCGTTCGATCCCGATGGGAAGCGGGGCCTCGTAAAGCTTCCGACAACACGAGCACCATCCCGGATGACCGCGGTGCTCTTGAATCGACAACGGCACTTCATTGATGTCGACCTGCTGGATCACACGGAGCTCGCTCCAGGCCGCGGGTTCCAACCCATGGCCGCACTGGGGACAAAGATCGATATAACAATCGAAAGACCCGGCGTTGATGGCCTCGGGCGGGAATGGATCCCGTTCGTGTTTAGGGTGTCCGGGTTGGCCACCGATCTTGCGTTGAGCCTGACCATCGGGGGGCGGAGGCTTGGGCGGCTTGACGATGTCAGACGAAGGGGGCTTGGAAGAGGTCGCGGAATTCTTCCGCGCCGCCGCGAGTTGCTCCTGGAGTCTCGCGACAGTGGCCTCGAGCACAGCGAGCCGCGCCTCCAATCGCCGACAATTCGGACAAGACTTCCGTGCCTTGGTTTTCATGGCTCGCTATGCTAAATCACTGGCCGCAATTTCGCCATAACTCTACCGGTGAACGGCTACCAAAACTTAAGGATGTGGTCATGAAAGACGCACGGGCTAACCTTGACCTGGTTAGTTCGCGTTATACGATTCGGCAGCTTGATCGTCGCCTAAAACGTGTCGAAGTAAAGTCGACAGATCTCGCGACACTGGAAACTACCTATCGAACTGAAATCGCAACAATAGAGCCGACGACGATGTTCAACGACTTCAAGGCGGAGCTGGAGAACAGTATCAAAGCCGCCGACCTAGCTGCTGAGCTCAAGGTTTGCGATAACAAGGGACTGTTGGCTCGGGCAGCAAATGTCCTTGGCTTGAAAGACAAAAAACAGCTAATGGAGAAAGTAGGCCGACTGGTCGCGGGGAACAGCGGAAAGAAGGTTAGAGACGAATTGACAAAAGTGTTGCCAGTGATCCAGGTGATTCCGTAACTGGGACTTTTCTTATCTCCCCGAAATGTATCATTCCATGATCAAGTTCTGAGTAACGGACCATGCCGAAGTTCACTCTTTCGTCCCGTGACGCGGATTTAGATACGCCGCGCCGCGATCTCGGCGTCCTCCTCCAGGTCCGGCTCTTGGGCCGGGTCGCTCCAGGGATTATTCTCTCGTGGGACCGATCAGGGATCTTGAGTCGGTCTAGAGCAAAAAGACGGAGACACCGAAGCAGATGGGGTCTCCTCAACGAAAAAGTTGGGCTAGTCGAGGCGGGCCGGCAAGGAGAGTTGTTCTGGCACCTGCGAAGTCAATCCTCATGGAGACGCAATGTGGACTGGAGAGATCATATCATCGTGGACCCGAAGGTGCTCGTCGGCAAGCCCGTCATCAAGGGCACCCGCATCGCTGTCGAATTTGTCATGGATCTCTTGGGACGGGGCTGGACCGTGGAGCAAATCCTCCGTGAGTATGACCATCTGAAGCCGGAGGACATTCAGGCTTGCCTTTCCTACGCCAGCGATGTGCTGAAATCGGAACTCGTTTACTTACTTTACTGCCGACGTGAAGAGTCGAGCCATGAGTTTCCTCGTCAACGAGAACGTCACCCGAACGGTGATTCAGGAATTGCGGCAACGGTGGCATGACGTGCTCTCGGTGAAGGAGTCGATGCGCTCCGAAGCCCATGACGAGATCCTGGCTCGTGCCCAGATGGAACAGCGAACTGTCGTCACACACGACACGAGTGACGCTCTTGCCAACCACTTGCGACGGGGAAAGATCGGCAGTCTGAGATGTCACTGTGCGTCTCGACGACGTCGCCAACGAGTGCAAGCTGTTGCCCCAAACCCCTTGTCCATCCCGGACGATGGTGCCTGGCTAAATCCTCACCTGACTGTAAGGGTTCAGCCGTTTTCAGTAATCGGCCCCCGGGGGCGACAACCGCCGGTCGTTGTCCAGACGATCCTGACTTTTACCATGCCTTGTCTACCCACCGCTGTGCGCTCGGCTTTCACGCTTCGTTGCCTTCGTTTCCTTCTGTTTAAGGATTGTTTGAACCGGGGAGGACAAGCCTTCTTGGAACAGAAGGCAACGAAGGAAACGAAGAACTCGAAACGCTTGAGCCCTTCTCGGTTATTCGCGCGGGTGGCGGTGAATCGTGAGTTCGGTCACCACCGGGTTGATGTCCGAGGGGATGTCTGGGCTTGGCACCTTTGGCCTTGCTCCGCCTCTGGTGGTTGGCTTCACCTAAAACGGTGTTTGCTCGGAAGGCGTGGAAGGATCGGGCGTGGACGCGATTCGCCCGCTTCTCGGCCAACTGTTGGCCAGACTCAGGAAGCAGAAAGACAACTGCGTCTTGGCCCTGCTGGAACCGCCCTGCAAGACCCCCTGCCATCCCTCAGCGACGATTTGTGAGAAGGACGGGGGTAAAACGCCGCGACAAGGGGTCGAAGGGGCGATTGGCGACTGTTGAGGGAATCGGCTACGTGGAACCATTCCGGCGCAACTCCTGTATCACGATATAGTTAAGTGCATAACAATAGACATTCAAACATATAATCATATCCAGAATTCGAAGGCCGAGTCACGGACGCAAATCACTATTTGTGATAACTTGTGTCCATTACCTTAGCCCGAAAGACCTCTCACGAAAACCTCGAAAACGTAGCATTCCGTAGCATGTTGACCCCTGAGAAGCGTGGGGCGTGGGGCGGGGAGCGTGGGGCGTGCCGCGTGGGAGGGGAGCGTGGATCTCGGCCTTGCGAATGCGGCCAGCGGCCGGGGAAGCCGAAGGAACGGAGATAACGCTCCACTCCTCACGCTCCACGCCCCAAGCCTGGATAGAGTTCGAAGGCGCCGTGATGGTAAAGTAGGACTCGAGTGACCCGCCAGTGGCAATCCACAGTGATCGCTGACCAAAAGAACTCGAGGAGCCAGGCTCATGGCCGTGCAATGGAGCGGTGTCTTCCCAGCGGCGACGACGCAGTTTCGCCCAGACCAGGCGATCGACATCAAGTCCACTCTGGCTCATCTGGACACGATGATCGACGCTGGCATTCACGGTCTGATCATGCTGGGAACAGTGGGCGAGAACTGCTCGCTGGAGTACTCCGAGAAAATCGAGTTGCTCAAGGCGACGGTGGCCCACGTGGCGGGCCGTGTGCCGGTCTTGAGCGGCGTCGCGGAGTGCACGACGGCACTGGCTTGCCGGTTCGCGCGCGACGCCCAGAGCGCTGGGGTGACGGGGCTGATGGTCCTGCCGGCCATGGTCTACAAGTCCGACCCGCGCGAGACCATGACCCATTTTCGTGCCGTGGCCGCCGCTAGCGATCTGCCGATCATGGTCTATAACAACCCGGTGTCTTACCAGGTGGACGTCACCCCTGAGATGTTCGCGGAGCTCGCCGACGAGCCGAAGTTCGTCGCGATCAAGGAGTCGTCCGAAAACGTGCGCCGGATCACCGATCTGAAGAACGTCTGCGGCGAGCGCTACACGCTCTTCTGCGGCGTGGACGACCTGGTGCTGGAAAGCCTGCTCCTGGGCGCGGCCGGCTGGGTCTCTGGTCTGGTGAATGCGTTTCCCGCCGAGAACCGGCTGCTCTGGGACCTGGCCACAAGCGGCCGCTGGCGCGAGGCCCTCGAAGTCTACCGCTGGTACACTCCGCTCTTGCATCTGGACACTCACGTCAAGCTTGTGCAGTACATCAAGCTCGCTGTGCAGGAATGCGGCTACGGCTCCGAGCGGGTTCGGCGCCCGCGCTTGCCGTTGATCGGGGAGGAGCGCGAGCGTATTCTCGCCATCATCCGTCGCGGGATCGCGACGAGGCCGAAGACTTCCTGATAATCCACGAGAGGGCTTGGTCGGATGACGGCAGCTCAGCCCCAGCGCGTCCAGGTGATCGACTCACACACGGGAGGCGAGCCGACTCGCGTGGTGACCGCGGGTGGGCCTGAGCTGGGCAACGGAACAATGGCCGAGCGAATGGCCGTCTTGCGCGACCGGCACGACGGCTTTCGCTCGGCCGTCGTGAACGAGCCGCGCGGGTCCGACGCGATGGTGGGCGCCCTGCTGCTGCCGGCCCGTTGACCCGGCCTGCGCGGCGGGCGTGATCTACTTCAACAACGTAGGCTACCTTGGCATGTGCGGGCACGGCACGATTGGCGTAGCCGTCACGCTGGCCCATCTCGGCAGGATCGGGCCAGGAACGCATCGGCTGGAGACCCCGGTTGGCGTCGTCACGATCGCGCTTGACGGACCGAACCATGTCACGATTGACAATGTGCCAAGCTATCGCATGTCAGAGGGTGTGGCCGTCGATGTGCCCGGCCTGCGGCGCTATGTTGGCGACGTGGCCTGGGGCGGGAACTGGTTTTTCCTCGTGCGGGAGCATGGCGAGACGCTCGACCTGGCCCACGCCGAACGGCTGACCGATGTGACCTGGCGGATTCGCCAGGCACTCGCGGCCCAGGGCATCAGGGGCGAAGATGGCGGTGAGATCGACCACATCGAGCTCTTCGGCCCTCCCACATTCGAGCGCCGCCGACAGCAAGAATTTCGTGCTCTGCCCCGGCAAGGCCTATGACCGCTCGCCCTGCGGCACGGGCACAAGCGCCAAGCTCGCCTGCCTGGCAGCCGAAGGCAAGCTCGCCCCCGGCGAAGTCTGGCGGCAAGAAAGCTTGATCGGCAGCGTATTCGAGGGCTCGTTCCGAATCGAGGAGGGCAAGATTCTGCCGCGCGTCCGGGGCTCGGCATTTGTCACTGCCGAGGCCACGCTGATCATCGACCCCGAAGACCCGTTTGCCCTGGGAATCCGCGAATGACCGGCTCTTCACGGCACGCTGTCATCATTGGCGGCGGAGTGATCGGCACGGCGTGCGCGTACTTCCTGTGGCGATCGGGCTGGAAAGTGACGATCGTCGAGCAAGGGCGCCACGGTGGCGGCTGTTCCAGCGGCAATTGCGGCTTCGTCTGTCCCAGCCACGTGCTTCCCCTGGCCGAACCCGGTATGGTTGCCAAGGGGCTGGCAGCACTATTTCAGCAAGAACTCGCCGCTGGCGATCAAATTCCGCATGGACCCGGCGCTCTGGTCGTGGCTCCTCCATTTTGCCTTGCGGTGCAACCACCGCGACATGATGGACGCCGGCCGAGCCATCCAGCCGTTGCTCGAGTCATCACTGGACCTGTATCGCGAGCTGATTGAACGCGAAGGCCTTGAGTGCGAGTGGCAGCAGAAAGGGATGCTGTTTGCCTACCGGTCGAAGGATCAGATGAACGCCTACGCGGCGACAGACCGCCTGCTCGGTGATTCGTTCCACTGCCCGGCGCAAGGTACGACGGCGATGCCCTGCTCGAGCTCGAGCCCGCACTCAAGCCTGGCCTGGCCGGCGGCTGGTACTATCACGACGACGCCCACCTGCGTCCCGACCGGCTCATGCGTTCGTGGCGCGAAGTCCTCACAGTCGGCGGTGTGACAATCCACGAGAACCGCGGCTTTCGTGGCTTTCGCCGCGACAACCGGCATGCCGTGGCCGCTCTCACCGAGCAGGAAGAGTTCGCCGCCGATGCGTTCGTGGTCGCCACCGGCGCCTGGACGCCGATGCTTAATCTCGAGCTCGGAGCCAAGGTGCCAATTCAGCCCGGCAAGGGTTACAGCCTGACCATGCCTAGACCCTCGATCTGCCCCACTATCCCGATGATCTTCCCCGAAACCCGCGTTGCCGTCACGCCATTCCATTCTGGCTACCGGATCGGCTCGACCATGGAATTCGCAGGCTACGACACCACCATCAACCCGGGGAGGTTGCAGCTTCTGCGTGATGGTGCAGCTCCCTACCTGCGCGAGCCGGAATGTCAGCCCACCCTTGAGCAATGGTACGGCTGGCGGCCGATGACCTGGGACAGCCTGCCAATCATCGACCGCAGCCCCGCCACGGACAACGTCTTAATCGCAGCGGGTCACAATATGCTCGGCCTGTCGATGGCCCCGGCCACGGGCAAGCTCATTGCCGAATTACTCGGCGGCGAAAAGCCTTTCCTCGATACCAGTCCGTACCGCATCAGCCGGTTCTAAAGCTCAGCAATCGTGCGAGACGACCCACGGCTCGCGAGGTAGCAACCGCGAGTCGAACCGAGCGATCCAGTCCAGAGGCCACGACGGCACGGCCGTCGCCGACCAGCCGCAAGACTGGACGAGCGATCCGATAAGCCGCCTGGGATCGACCCCCTGCTCGCGAAGCGTGGTCAGCTTGATCGAGTTATTACGCTTCGCAAGACGACGGCCGTCGGGTGTAACGGCCAAGGGGACATGGCCGAAGCGGGGCTCAGGCCAGCCAAGAGTGCGATAGAGCAGAATCTGCCGGGGAGTGCTTGGCACCAGATCGTCGCCGCGGATGACCTGGGTCACGCCCATCTGGGCATCGTCAACGACCACTGCGAGCTGATACGACGGGCCTAACCCGTTCCGCCCGACAATGAAGTCCCCGCCGAGCCGATACGGCTCCTGGGTGATCTGGCCAAGGAACAGGTCGTCCCAGCAGACTCGTTCGGCCGCTACCCGGAACCGCCAGGCGAACGGCCGCTCGCGCAAGCCTGCCGCGTCGGCGGCTCGCCGCGCCGAGCATGTCCCCGGGTACGTCGGCCCCTCATCCTCCGCGTGGGGCGCGCTCGCGGCCCGTCCGATATCTGCGCGTGCAGGTACATGGGTAGACCCGCTCGGCCGCCTTGAGCCGGTCGAGGGCCTGGTCGTACTGCGCGCCCCGCTCACTCTGGACGTATGGCCCTTCGTCCCAGTCGAGGCCCAGCCATTTCAGATCGGTCACGGCCGTTTCCGCGGCCTCATCGCGAACCCGTGATGAGTCGAGGTCCTCGATTTCGAAGAATAACTCTTCCCTGCGCGTGCCGCGCAGCCAGCCAGGCGATCAGGAATGTCCGCGCGTGTCCCAGATGCAGTCCGCCAGTAGGCGAGGGCGCCAGGCGGCCGACGACGGAGGAAGATGGCAGGATGAGAGACATTCTAAAGTGAGTGCGAAGCAGAGAGTCACACCGCGTACTCACGACTGATCTGGTTCTATCGCACGGCATCGGGTCTAATCAAGGCTCCAGTGTATCAGACGTGGCCGGAAGAGGGCCAGAACGAGAGTCGTACCAGGAGCTTTTCCCCGTGGATGCCGACCTGAATCGAACTGCCAAGGGCGTGATCGACCGGATTCTCCATCTACGAGACTCTCTTTGACTTAGGCGAGAAGCAAGCGCGCTGCGATGTGCTGGACCGGGAGATGCAAAACCCGACATTCTGGAACGACCAGGAGAAGGCCAAGGGAATCATCGCGGAGTTGAAGACCCTTAATGGGGTTCTCAAACCGTTCGAGGATGTCATCAAGCAGGCCGGCGATCTGACGGCCTCGATCGAGCTGGCAGAGGAGGATGGTGGCGACGAGTTTGACGAAGAGATCCGCGGAGCATGCACGAGGGCCGTCGCTGATCTCGAGGCCTTCGAGCTGCGGTCCATGCTCGGCGGACCCAATGATCACTGCAACGCGTTCCTCACAATTCATGCGGGGGCCGGCGGCACCGAGGCCTGCGACTGGGCCGAGATGCTGATGCGCATGTACATGATGTGGGCCGAGTCCAAGAGGTTCGCCGTCCAGATTACCGATCGCGAGGAGGGAGGCGCCGCGGGCATCGCCGAGGCGACCATTCACATCAAGGGCGAGTACGCCTATGGCAACCTGCGCGGCGAGACCGGCGTCCATCGACTGGTGCGAATCAGCCCATTTGACTCCGCGGCGCGAAGACATACGTCGTTCGCCTCGGTCGATGTTTTGCCCGAAGTCGATGAAACGATCGACATCGTGATCAGGGACGATGAACTGAAACGCGACACCTTCCGATCGGGAGGTCCCGGCGGGCAGCATCAGAACAAGACCGAGTCCGGCGTCCGCTACACCCACCTACCCACCGGCGTTGCCGCCGAGTCACGTAGCGAACGCTCACAGCATAAGAACGACGCCAACGCCATGGCCCTGCTCAAGGCCAAGCTGATTCGCATGGAGGAAGAGAAGCGCGAGGCCGAGTTCGCCAAGAAATACGACGAGAAGGGCGACGTGAGCTTCGGCAACCAGATCCGCTCGTACGTGCTTCAGCCCTACCAGATCGTCAAGGACCTCCGCACCGGCCACGAGGTCGGCAACCCGCGGGCCGTACTCGACGGCGCAATCGACGGATTCATCGAATCTTATCTGCGCATGAAGCTTGCAAAAGGTTCAGCCGACCTGGCCAAGACGTGAACGAAGCAAGTAAGAAATCGACCAGCCATGTCCGACTCCGAGTTCAACTGGCAGCAGACCGACGACCGCTTGATGATTTACGGACCTGGTGGGCAAGTGACCTTCGTCCGTACCGACGACCGCTGGACGCATCATCTGCACTTCTCCTCCCTGGTTGCCGGTGTGAGCCCGGGCGCTCTGGTGTCGACCGTTGAGGCCGAGCCGGGGCACGAAGACCCGATGCAGATCGTCAGCCCGGTCTACCAGGAGCTGCAGCGCCACGCATTCCCAGGGGGCCGCGTCCAGGGCATCTGTGTGCTGCTGACGGGGAATGTCCACCAGCACCACTTCTCGGCCGCGGTCAGCCTGTACCGGGATCCTATGGCAGAGCGGTTCGTCGTGCTCGAGATCGACGTCGCCGACCGGTGCCGGGCACCGGTGTCGTGGCTGGGGGCAACTTACCTGGTCCGTCTTGGTTCCAGCGAGCTTGTCGACGCGGGCCGGCAAGCGATCATCTGGAGTGGCACCCCTGCCCATGGAGCCTCAGCTCCCGAACAGCTGGAATTGACGTGCGATCCCCCAGGCTCGGTGGCACTGGCCGAGGCCGGGCGGAGTGCAAGCCGGGTCCAAGTTCTGGCAGCCCTCGGCCCCGCGGTGTTCACTCACCGGCTGCGCTACCGCTGGCGCTGGTCCTGAACCTCTCGCTGAAGCTGCGACAGCCTCTCGGGCCTGATCCGGTACACCGCGAACCGGCCCTCCCGGTGCAAAATCTCTAGGGGGCCGTGCCGATCTGAAACGGAGTCCTGGTGGGAACCTGGCACTCCGGGCGCCAGCGCGATCACATAGTCGGCCCCCTGGCGGAACGCCAGCGCGGCGCGCCTTTCGTCGCTGAGCTCGTCGTACCGGGCTTCGAGCTCGTGTCTTCCCGACAGATACCTCTGGACAAACAACTCCGGAGTAGTGTGCAGATCGACGTGGTCCTGAAACCGGGCGAACCAGTCAGCCAGTCCCGCAGCATGATAAGGGCTGCCCCCCCGGTTAAACGCCAGGCTGCGCCGGGACCAGAGACGAAAGGTCTTAGGCCCTGGTGGTCCGATGAACCGCGCCGAGGCCGGTGTATTCTGACGGCACCAGACGGCCAGTCGCTCGATTTCGTTGATCGGCACCGCGACAAAGCGGCAACGCGCGATCAACCCACGCACCAGCGGGCTTCGCGCGACCGCGTGATCGGCCGGAAGAAATCCTGCACACAGCGCGAATGCTGGAATGATCCAGGCGAGTACCGTCGCCCTTGCCAAAGTGACCTGGCCACGAACTCGTGGGAGCACGCACCGGCAGAGTGGGACCATCAAGCCACCGATCAGGACGGCCAGGATCGGCAAGTGGCCCGACTCGGTATCGTGACGCGAAAGGAAGCTGAAGCCCCCCACGATCATAACGGCGAAGACCAGACGCGAGCCGCGTCGCGAGATGCCCAGAGCCTCCGTCAGCGTCGTCGCCGTTTCGACGATAGTCATGACCACGAGCATCCAGTCGCCGGCAAGGGCGACGGCGATCAAGACCGACCGGACACGCGCCAGCCACGTCGCCGCGATGCCAGAGCTCTACCAGGCGCCCCGCAATCAGCACGAGCGCGAGGCCGCGTGCCACAGTGGCTATTCGAAATGGTTGGAAAACCGTGATCTGCGGCTGGCGCAGGCATTCAATTGCCACCCAAGCCGCAACGAGCGCGACGAGACTCACGGTGAGCATTGCCACCAGGCGAACGCGAGCCCCACTCCACTGCCCAAGCGCCAGGGCCGCCAGCACCAGGTAAGAGCTCCAGGCAAGCCACTGTGGCATGCGCCAAAGATGCGGCAACATGTGCTGAGGACTCTGAAGCTCGACGGCCAGAGACCAGAAATCGGCGGTCGACAGTCCTTCCAGCAGCGATCCGCCCGGCGCAAGGTTTAGCGCCAGACCCGGTAATACAGAGAGGCCCGCCAACAAGATCCCGCGCAGGGCGAGGGTCCAGGGAACCTTGGCCTGGTTACCGAGGAGGGCCCATACTGTCCACGAGCACATGACCAGGAGAGCAAGTTGCAACCCCACCGAGGGATGAACGGCCGCGGCCGGAGCCAGAAAGATTGCCGCTTGCCACCACCCGAGTTGCGGCCGGCTTACCACGGCCGCCAGCGCCAGCCAGCCGAGTGCAAGCGCCATGAGGCGGTCCAAGACGCTTGCCTCGAAGAGATGGTTCGTCCCGATGTTCCCCGCCTTCGCCGTCAGAACCAAGGCGATGGCTACCCATCCAACCTGGGCCGGCGACCCCGAGCCCATCCAGGTCTGCCGGGCCAGCCGTTCAATGCCCTGGCATGTGGCCAGGAACATCATAATAAACATGCCCAGCAGCCCGGCCGCCATCCCCAGCAGCCCTGTCACCAGGCCCAACACCAGCAGCGAACCGCGATGCGGATTGAACGTGTCAAATGCCCGCACGAATGGATCGGCGGCAAAGACCGCCGGATCGAGTTGGTGCAGCAACAAGGGCAGGCGATAGGCCTGATCTCCGTCGAAACTGTGGTAACCGCGTAAGGTGAAGTAAAGACCAAGGATCAGGCAATATCCCAGGCACTTATCCGGGACCGGCACAGAGGCCGCCCACCGCTGGTTTGAGTCATTTTTCCGCTCTGGGTATCCCGCGTTCAGCATGCGCGAGAGTGTGCCGCGAGGCTGGTATTCGGTCAACCTCAGCCGGGTCGGCGCACACAGCGGTCAGGGACGGCGGCCGCGGGCGTGCAGGTCGGACTTGTAGCCTTCGATCTCATTGACCAAGTCGGGGTTGAGATCAAGCGCTCCTGCCGCGGTGTCGGGCGATGAGGCTTCCGCGGACGGCAGCTCAAGTCGAGGCAGCCGCGTGCCGGCCTCGGCTTCGACCGAATTTTGTCTTGCAACTCGTTTCTCTGCTTCCGCTTCAGTTGGACTTTTCAGTCCATTGCGTTGAATGTGCTCAACAAAATTGCGGACCGGTGGGGCAGCCCATATTCGGGGTGCGGGCTGATACTGGGCATTCCATTTCAGGGCGAACGAGCCGGTGGTCTGGCGTTCGGCCCAGGGAATGTTGCGGGCGATCTCGGTGCCGTACTTTTCAACCGCGGCTGCCAGAAACGCCGCTACGAGCAAGCCCTTCGCCACACCGACCAAGAGCCCGCCAAACCGGTCATCGCTCCTCGTTTGCAACACGCCTTTCGGCGGCGGGGTTCGCGTTAACTGGATGGCCAGAGTGGTCAAACCGACCAGCACGATGTACGAGACCACGGCCGCAACCCACCAAAGGATGCGGTCCAGCAAACCGGCCTCGATCGCTGGCAGCTTGCTCAGTATATAGGGACGAACTTGCTCGCGCACGGGGTCGGCGAGGTAGAAGCAGGCAATGAAGCCTGAGATCCGCACCGCCTGGCTTACAAACCCCTTGAGCCAGCCACGCAGAGCCGCGACCAGGATGATCATCCCCAGGGCCAAGTCCAAACCCATGCGCAGTACCTCTCCCAGCGACGCCGGCAAACCGTCCTATCGTTATTCGTCTGCCAGTCCAAGTTCTTGAGAGTCTTACAATAAACCGTAAGGCGTATCGAGTGCATCGGCAAGACGCGGCCAAAGACTTCAGAAAAAAACGTGAAGACCGATCGGAAATACCTTTTTCTGGGCAAAATCTTTCGGGCCACGATGATCATGAGGCCGTCGTCCTCGGCGAGCTGCCTGGGGCACAAAGGCATTACTTGTGATTTCCTTTGTGTGGCGCCCTGCACGGTTGTCGGCCACATTGGACTTTGGCAGGATAAGATAGGCACGAGCAGCGTTGCAGGCCGCGAGTGCCTATTCTTGTAAATTGGGAAATCCGGGAGTCATGAGCAAGAACCGAGGGAATCAACTATGAATCACCATTTCAGACGGATCTCGACGCTATCGCTCGGCTGCGTCCTGGCGTCCGTGGCCGTGGCTCTCGGGGCCGACCGGCCCGCCAGTGACATCCTCAAGGAAATCGACGCGGTCAAGATGCCCGCGCTTGATCGCACCAAAGTGCGCGATCAAGGATACGTTCAGGAATATATCAAGAAGCGCGAAGAAGCGACGAAAACGCGGGGCAAGCTGATCCTCGAGCTTTACGAGGCCGCGCCAGGAAACGAACGCGTACCCGCGCTCATGGCCGAGCGGTGGGGAAGCACAAACCCGAGCGGTCCTCGAGGTGACGCACTGATCAAGGAGATCGACAACGTTCTTGCCCACAGTAAGAATGAAAAGCTCAAGGTAGAGGGAACCTACGTCAAGGCCATGGCTCAAGTCTTCAAGAGCCGGCAGAACGCGGAAGCCAAACTCGACACGGCCGAGCTCGAGGCGTTCATTCAGCTCGCCCCCAAGGACCCGCGTGCCGGCCGCCTGCTCTACATAGCGGCCTCGTCGGTTACCGATCCGAAGACCAAAGCCGTGCTCGAGGACCGCATCCTCAAAGATTATCCCGATAGCCAGTTCACGTCCATGATCAAGGGCGCACGCCGCCAGCGCGAGGGCGTCGGCAAGCCGTTTGAGCTCGAATTCAGCGACGCGACCAAAGGAACGACCATTTCGATGGCCACGCTCAAGGGCAAGGTCGTGGTAGTCGACTTCTGGGCAACCTGGTGCGGCCCATGCGTCGCTGAGATGCCCAACATGAAAAAGCTCTACGAAAAGTATCACCCTCAAGGCGTGGAGTTCCTCGGTATCAGCCTCGATCAGCCCAAGGAACAAGGCGGACTTGACGCCCTCAAGAAGTATGTCAAGGAGCAGGATATCCGGTGGCCCCAATACTATCAGGGCAAGGGATGGGAGAGCGACTTCTCCAGATCGTGGGGCATCAACTCGATTCCGGCCATGTTCCTCGTTGATCAAGAAGGTAAGCTAGTCACGATTGAGGCTCGAGGCAAGCTTGAGGAGCTGATACCCGACTTGCTCTCGAAGAAGCTCGAGAAGGTGCCAGCCGGCGGCCAGTGACTCGAACGACGGGTGGGGTGGGTCGGCCTCCTGAACTCGAAGAGTTTGCCGCCCCACCTTCTCTTGTCCTTGTTGGAAATCCTTTCGTTTCGTTCCAGGCCCGAAACTCTGGTTCGTCGTCAGCGCGCGGAAAGGGCTGGCTCAGGCCGGCTCGACGGCAACAGGGTAGTCGCTGGCGGGATCGACAACCCGGAAGGTCCTGCGGCCTTCGAGGATCTCGAGCAATAGTTTGCCACACAGTTTGCCCCTCCACCCCTCTAGTAGCGCGGGGCGATCGTGCCCGGGTCTGCGCTCCAAGTACCAGCGTATCAAATGCTTGAGGTCCGATACGTTGGCCACAAGCGCGCCGGCGACCTTGTGCTCAACGCAGAGCTGGGCAAGTGCCGCGGATAACAGGTTGGCCACCGTCGATGTGCCGGGCTGTCGTCGGGTCGCTGGGAATGTAAGGGAAGAAGCTGCTCGGTCACGGAGCGAGCCTCTTCCAGCACCGCAAGAATTCTCTGGGTCTTACTCAGCAGGGCCGGTCGGTTAAAGTCGCGAAGTGCTTCGAGGTCGCGCCGGCTCGACGGCTGGCGCTTGGCTATGGCCACAAGCAGGTCGTCCCGCATGATTTGCCGCACTGGGCGGTCTTGCTTTCGAGCCTCCTCTGCTCGCCACTGGGCCAGCCGCCGCGCCGCCTCCAGACCATGGCGGCTGAGCTGGTGCAGACCCGGTAGCCGACGCCATCGCTCCTGGTCAGCCCGGTCCACGGTGGCGGTGAGGAAGCTCGCGAATTCGGCCTCGGCCCAGTCCAATCGCCCCAGTTGCTTCAGCTCGGCCTCCAGGTGATCGGCGAGGTCCAGCAGGTAACGCACGTCGTCGAGTGCATATCGAAGCTGGGCCGTCGTCAAGGGCCTTCGCCGCCAGTCGGTGCGGGTCTCGCTGCTGGAAAGTGAGACACGAAGCGCTTGGGACGCCAGGTTCACGAGCGACAGCGGGTAGCTGTAGCCCACCAGTCCGGCGGCAATCTGGACGTCGAAGATCCGCTGAGGCAGGGATCCGGTACTGAGCAAGCATATTCTCATGTCCTCGCCTGCGGCATGCATCACGACCTCGAGCTTGGGGTCAAGTACCTGCTCCCAGAACGGTCCCAGGTCGCGCACCGCCAGGCAGTCAACGGCCGCCAGTCGATCGGCGGTCGCCACCTGGATCAAGCAGAGTACTGGCTCGAAGGTGTCTTCCGACACAAACTCGGTATCAAAGCCGAAGCGTCCGGCGGCCCGAACATGATCTACCAGCCCTTGGAGTTGTGTGGGCGTGGAGATCAGGATATCGTCCTGCACTGGGGCCATGGCATGTTCCCACGGGATCGGCCCGGCGGTCAGCCCCGGATTCGGTCGGGTCGGACCGATGGCGATCAGGTCACGACGGGGCACTTTCCTTGCTGGCGGGCCTATTCAGTTGACTGAGAAAGCGGAGGATGGCAAGGTTGGTGGCGGCCGGATTCTCGTAAGGAGCAAGGTGTCCGGCGGCCGGGATGATCTCCAGCCTTGAATCGGGTATCGCGGCGGCCAGCTCGCGTGCCTCCGCGGGTGGCGAGATCACGTCGTCCTGGCCCACCAGCACGAGGGTGGGCATCGTGATTCGCTTGAGGTCGCCCCGCCGGTCCGGGCGCACCGCCATGCCCCGTAAGGCGCCGGCGATCCCCAAGGGCGACGTCCGCTCCATAACCGCAAGCATCGCCTCGACCCGCTGCGGATGCTTCTCCAGCGTCGTCTTGCTGAAAAGACGCGGAACCATTGTTTCGATCATCCATCGGCCGGTTCCCTCACGCAAGACATTTCGCGCCGTTTCCTCTCGTCCCTTTACGGCTTCCGGAGTGTCAGCCGCCGCGCGAGTATCGCAGAGCATCAAACCGCATACCCGCTCGGGATGGCGAAGCACCAGCGCCAGGGCCACGTATCCCCCCATCGAAAGCCCGCCCAGGACGATGGGTTGCTGAATTTCAAGCCGATCCAGCAACTCGATTACGTCGTCTGCCATCTCGTCCATCGTGTAAACGCCATCGGGACATTCGGACTGGCCATGTCCCCTGAGATCAGGCGCGATCACCCGGCACAGCGAACCAAGCGACGCTATTTGCTCCACCCACATCTCGTGGCTGAGCGGAAAGCCATGAAGCAACACGACGACCGGAGCGCTGCACGTGTCTGAAAAAGCCAATTTCATGGCTTTGTCCCTCAATCGATGAATCGGGTCGGAGGGGAACCAAAACAGTCTATTCGATCATGCCCCTACAGGCGAGAGATCCGTGCCGGCAACAAGGCCGTTTCGTATTCCGACTGGGTTCGTCTTGCATCAAGAAGGCCGAGCGCGTTGATGTTAACTCGTTTGGCTGAAGTGATCAGCGGCTAGAGTGATTTGGCTTTGATTCGCCACTTTTTGGGGACCACCAGTTCCGCCTCCCTCACCTGACTCGCCACCGACCAAGCAACCGGCACTGTCCTCGCTTGACAGTGCGCCTCTCGAAATTTGGGTTTGATTCGTATCACTGATCACTGATACATACAATGCTAACTCGTTAATCGAGAAATCTTTATGGCCGAGGAAAGATGGCTTTGATCGGGCGATTTCCTGGCACTCCCTTGGCTTGAAACGCATGCGACTGAACGGAGCCGAGGTGAGACTGGCCGTTCTGGCCGTGGTGCAGCCGTCAGACTTTTGTCAGCCCTTGACAACTCGCTGATCGGCAAGCTTTGCTCAGGCCTCAAAGCAGGGCGCTTTGTCTCCGCGCTCGTGAGCACACACTGCGCCGCCTTTACGCTATGGCGACGCGCAGTCGTGCTGACGGGACCGAATTGCCAAAGACCAATGACCGCGCGCAGCGTCCCCACATTTATAAAATACGACACAACCGTGCGTGCCTTACCAGCCTTGGCGAAAGGTGCTCTCTTCTTGAGGGCATGAGCGCGATCGAAATTCGCGATCGCAACGGATTCAAGAATCCTGCAGCCGCGAGGACCTGCATAGCCCAAAGGCTATTGCACATCCATAGCCTTTAAGCTATACTGCCAGGATGTGGGGAGTAGCGACGACGGCCGAGTTCGACGGCTGGTTCGCCGATCTTGGCGAGGATGCGCAGAGGGAAAGTAGCATGGCTAAGTCATTCGACGAACTGGTCAAGCGGACGACCACGAAGAAGACGCGTCAGCGCGCGGCGGCACGCACGCGCGAACTCCTGGGAGAGTTGCTGCTTAGTGAAATCCGTGAGTGGGCGGGAAAGAGCCAGCGGCAAGTCGCCGATGCGCTCGGCATCAAGCAACCGAGCCTGTCGAAGCTAGAGAAGCAGTCCGACATGCAGATTTCGACCCTTCGCCGCATCGTGAATGCGCTGGGCGGCGAGTTGGAAGTCTCGGCGAGGTTCCCCGCGGGAACGGTGAAGATCGAGCCGTTTAATGAGATGGGCAGCGCTGAGGCCGTTTCGCCGTACTAGGGGAGTCCGTCCTCTGGTCTTGACATACTTCCCCATTGGGAGTGAAACCGCGTGATCGTATCGGAAGGGAAACCCGTTCGAACAGGAAGGGAGCGGGCGGGCGAGGTGGCCCTGTCGCGCATCGATTCGCCTCTCACGCGGTCACATCGGAAGTGGTACGCCGATCGGCGGGAGGGCGGTGCGGTGGTGCCGGAACTCACTGCCGGGCTCCTACCGACGTCCGCCCAACCGTAATCTCGCCGTCGGAAAACTGCCGCCGCCATCTTGTTCACGCAAGCCATGATCACAGGGATTCGAGCGCGTGAGCGGAGTCCTTCGCCGCAAAGTCCCCGTCTCTGGTGAAAACCGTTAACCGGACTTGACCCTGCGAAGCCTCCCGTGAGCGAATGGGAGCGGCGAAGGCGGTCTTTTTAAAGAACCCTGATAGCCCTCTGACCAAGCAGGACGTCCGAGCACACACAGGCTGGAGTGGTGACACAGCAGCCCACGTTCTCTGTCGGCTTGAGCTCGACGGGTTCATCTAACCGACAACAACCAGGCGTGCACCCGGAGTGGAGTATTGAAGGATTGCGATGCACACGTGGTGGTCAGATGACAACCATCCGGACCATCCGGACCATCCGGACCATCCGGATCATCCGAACCATCCGAACCATCCGGAACATCCGGAACATCAGGACCATGCGGAACATCAGGACCATCCGGACCATGCAGAACATCCGGATCATCCGGACTATGCGGACTATGCGGACCATCCGGACCATCCGGACCATCCGGATTTGTCCGCATGGTCAGGCGACGGCCGCATGGTATGCAGGACCATACGGACGAGCCGTCACCACCCCCTCAAGGGGGTGACGACGTTGTCCGAATGGTCCGACATGCGGTTGGCGTCGTTTGTTCGCATGGTCTGAGTCTATGCATAGAAGCAAGCAACCATGAATATCGGCCCACTTCGCGGAAGGATGAAGGTAATGGAGACGTTCACAGCATCAAGCATCAAGGCCTCGTTCACCTGGCAGGCCGGCAACGCCCCTTCCATCGACCCAAACAACCCGGTGGTCGTGGTGCTCTGCGGCAGTCGGCGGATCATCGCCCGGATCAGTCCCAGGAATGCCAGGAAGCTACTGCTTCACGATGGCCCTGGGCGGATCGAGGGCAAACTTGCGTTGATCAAAGGCCGGCTCGAACTGGTCGAGGCCTCGGCGCAATTCTTCATTATGAAGCCGGTCCCCCTGGCTGAGGGGCAGGAGATGCCAGCATGACAGGCCGCGTGGGCTCCGAGTGGTTCACTGGTTCATGAACCGGTTCATGAACTGAGGGAAGGAAAAGGGGACATCACCGATATCGTTGGTGGAATGGAGTCAGTGATGTCCCATCTTCCCTCCTGGCGGGCGACTTCAACCGGACCTCCGAGCACGCGCTCTTTCGTCGCGACTGGTCCGCCTACCGAGACGCGTTTACGTGGACAACCTGGGGGCACGGTCACACGATGTTCACGCGTCCGATCGGGCTGCGGATAGATCACATTCTCTGCGGATCCGCATGGAAACCCGAGTGGTGCGATGTCGGCCCCGACGTAGGCTCTGCCCAAATTCCCGTCACTGCCGGCCTGGTGGAGAGTCCGTAGTCGCGCTTTCTTCAGGTACGCAAGGATTTGACCCGTCCTGATTTCAGCACATCGCTGGCCTACGACAGGCAAGCATGAATGTGTTCCAACGTCAGATGCTCGTACTCGTGGACGGCTTGCTCGACAGCCCGGTCCATTTGCAGAGATTTGCCACTTCATTTCACAATATGTTGACTCATGGTGATTGGCGAAAAAACAAGTGACTTATATGTAGAACTAAATCAAAATGTCACTGTTCGTATCGAATAGCAAGGTACACAATTGACAAAAGGCATCCTCAGCGAAAGCGGTACCCCCAGGGTTAAGGGGCTTCCGCGACGTCCAATTTTTTCTGCTCATGGATACTTTCGCGTGCACCCATTTGAGGAGGGTTGGTTGCAAAGCTGCCTGCTTACCCGGCAGAGAACTTGAATGGGCGCTCCCTACCGCGATTTGTCGTGGCGAGAATCCTTAATTATTCGCACCTATTAATTTCTTCGACGCCGCTTTTTTTGATTTTTCGTTCTTTCACTTTTCTATGAGTTGAAGATCTTGAGATTGAATGTAATACGCTGAGAAACTATGAATTAGGTTCGAAACGCCGGTGAGGTTGCCGGTCTGCAGCAAGCGGCCCTACGTCACAGGCAATCATTAAAATAGCGTGATACCACACATGGCAGAATGGTATGTTGATTTTAATCTGCAGGCTTTGGCGCCTTGGGCGTTGTTGACTATGGTATCCTTTTTGCCGATGTGTCCTTATCTGCCTGTTCTTCGCAAGGTCCGTATCATGACCTCGAAGATACGCCTGGTCATCTGCCACCGCAGTCTGTTACTTCGCGAATGTCTCTTGTTGGCCCTGGGCGAAGACGAACAGATGGATGTCACGATCGTGGATGAGCGGAACGTGGAAGCGTTCGTGCCGCCGCTTCAGGAAGGCCTCGACCTCCTGTTGATTGACGCGAGCCTGCCCAACATGATGGCGTTCCGATTCGTCCAGACCCTACGGACGACCAACCCTGCGGCCCGGACGATCTTCCTCGTTTCCTCCTCTTCACCAGATTTGATTTCGGCCAGCCTGCAGGCGGGCGCGGACGGGTGTATTCTGGAGGACGACGCCTTAGACGACCTTCGCCAGGCCATCGAGATCGTCATGTCGGGTCGGAATTACTGCTCGCCCAAGGTCGCCCACCACCTGTTCACGCAGACCGGAAGGCTCGGTCAGCCGAGCCGTCGGGTCACGTGCGAGGGGGACTGCCGGTTGACACGCAGGGAGATCGAGGTCCTGGGGCTGATCGCGCACCGACATCTCGGCAATAAGCAGATCGCTAAAGAGCTCCGGGTCTCGATTTGCACTGTCAAGAACCACGTCCATAGCATCATATCCAAGCTCAACGTTGAGGACCGCCAGATGGCCGCCCACGAAGCGGTCCACCAGGGATTGCTGAGTTCGGGTTTGAAGGTGGTCTCCTGAGCGAATGAACACGTCGGCTTCCTCACCTCGTTTTGGGTGCTTGTTTAGGTTCTAACAACTGAACGACCACATCGTCTTTGAGACGAGTCGCGCCTTGCCGCCCACGCAGCTCGTCGGTCGCTAACGGTGCCGGCGCCGCCCCACCCCGACTATCAGCGCGGACCCTGACCGGCACCGCAAGTTTAGCCGGACACTTGGTCGGCAACTGGTTCCCACGATCCATCGAACCAGCACGGACCGTTGTCGTACAGGGAGTTGATTCTCCCGCCCTGTGCGTGATTTGTGATGGCGAATCAGCTTCGCGTCATATTGGGTGTCCCGTCCGCGCCCGGCTCACCGAACACGAACGCCGGGCCGGCCCGCCGGCGCCAAGCTTCGCCACGACACATCGTGAGGCAAACGTATCTCCGCGTGTTACCACGTGGAGAGAATCGCTGCCGAACACCCTGGCCTAACCGAACAGGCATCACCCGTCTCCACTGGCGCTGCTCTCTGGTTCCAAACCGGCACTCATCCCGAGATCGCGATCAGTTCGGACTAGTACCGGACTACCGGCTGGGACCAATGGGAACTGGTTAGGTCTAGCGGCTTCTGGGACCAATTGGAGGTAGTGCTGGTCTACCGCTGGCCTGCGCCATTTTTGGTCCGCGGGATTCATTGTGGCCACTCCAGCCGCCTGCTCAAATCACATCATAAGTTTACAGTCACTACGATTACATTATCATAATGAAATGTACGTATCCGTCAAAGTCACTCGCCATCGGGAGGACGAGATGAGCGCCGACGAGATCCGGCTCCGGATTGAAGGTGCCAAGAGTCCAGTCGCCAGAATCACCGTCGATTTGAGCTCGGCTGATGCCCGGTTCATCGCCCCGTCGGGTCAGGCGACGATCTGGCACGGCCTGCGCGGGGTGAACAAGTCGGTGGCGACCGCGGCCTCGTCGGGTTTGCAGGCGATCCGCTCGGCGGCGGAGGCAATCTGCACTGGTCTCGCCGCCAGGGTGCTGGCCGGCGGGGTCCAAGTGATCTCCCCTGAAGTCCTCCGCGCGTCCGACAAGTCGGGGCTGCTTTGCGGCGGGAGACATTACCCCCGCCGTTCGACCCGGGCAGTAGCGGCCTGGCCTTGCCAGCAAGCGCGGCGGAGCTGGTGCTCGAGGGAAGATCCGTCAGAGAGCAACACCGAAATCGGGCGTCGGTTCAAGTGGGGGTGGTCTGGACGCCTGCCCGTCGTCCTGTCGTCGTTGTTATTCCCGCGTCTTGCTCCCTCTTGAGGAAAGGTGGTGAAGCACAGTCAGTGTCAGAGTAAGGAGGAGACGGAGAGCAAGGGCGGTCGTTCACTTTATTCTACCGTCCGCCAGCCCCGCGCTGATGGGCTTACAAGCCGGCCGTTTCCGTCTGATGGAACCATGGTGAACGGGCACCGCCGGCTGCATCAAAACGCTTTTCGCCGAGACCGAGCTGATCGAGGCGCGGTCTCTAAAGGCAAATCATCCTGATTTCCAAACGCCTTGACTTCCGAGGAGGTCCAATGCAGAAACGTTCACGATTCCTGGCACTGACCACGGGTGTGCTTATCTGGGGCTTTGGTGCCCTGGAGACCCGGGCACAACAAAATATCCCGCTCCCCTCGACGCTGGGCCAGTTCGTCAATGCCGATGGCAGCAGCAACGGGAACTTCACCACCGTCCAGCAGCCGAATGAACTCGACAAATTCTCCAGTTTCTCTTATAGCACGGACCCTGTCGGGTCGCCCCCCACGGCGGCGAACATTGGCCTCGCCGCATTTTTGCCAGCCGGCACGAATGAAAGCGGCCTCGAATTCAGGGGGGGGTTCAACGCGATGCCGGGTATGACCGTTGACTACTCGATCGCTTACACAGTGACAGCCCAACCGGGGTCACTGATCACCGACGCGGTCCTGTCGGCCGCCATGGGTAACAACGGCGGCACGGGTTCGGTGTCGATCGTCGAACTGCTCACTTTCCCCGGCGGCGGCAGCCAGTCGATGGAAGTATCCCTGCCCGGGTCTTCCAGCGCCACCCTCGACTTCGCAGGGGTGTCGTCGATCTTGGTTCAGAAGGACATGTTTCTCAACGGGGGCAGCGAGGGCGCCAATGTGACCTTCGTCAACCAAGGGTTTTCTTCTGGTGCTATCCCCGAGCCGGCCTCGATAGTCCTCCTGGGCTTTGGCATGGCTTTCATCGTCCTGACGGCGTTCCGCCGCCGCTCCTCCAAGCGGAGCTGTGCTGCTTGATCCCAAGACTCTGGCCGGTGGTTGTGGCTGAAATAAAACACGACTTGCCGACCACGGCCGAGTCAACTAGGCGCATCGTTCGTGCCGACCACACGACGATGCGCCCGGGTTAAATCCATCACGGCAAGAGCGGCGACATCGCCTTGCTTCGCCTTTCTTGAGACGGTCGCTAAGTCCGCCAAAGTTTCGGTCAAAAGTCCCTTGACATCGGTGTTTTCTTCCGTGTCTTCCCCGGCAAATTGTCGGACTCGTCCGGTCCCCGGCGACCGGCGTGTGCAACGCGATCCGAGAACCGAGTCTCTCCACTCTGTCTCACGATGCGGGACGCTTCCTTTGTTGAGGTCTGACTTCGCGCGAGGAAAGCTCTCACCGACGTTTAATCCGAGTCATCGATGCCTTGCTTCGTCCGGGTGGCGAACGGTTGACGGGCTTCCAAAGGCATTTTTTCATGGCCGAGGCGGCAGCGGAATTCTGCGATGGCACGATGATCACCGATCGAGTGTACCGGCCCTAATCTCCAATAAATCTGGTGCGTAAGCCCTGGGAGTTGAGCATGAAACAGCTTGTAGCGTCGAGACAGACGAATGGACGACCGAAGAGGGGACGGAGCCAGCCCCGCCTGGAACTGCTCGAGTCACGCCGCCTTCTGAGCAGTATCACCGAGTACCCCGTCCCCTCGGTCAACGGCAAGAATCCGTCGCCCGCGGAGATCACTGTCGGGCCGAAGGGTACCCTCTGGTTCATCGAGCCTGGAGGAAATGCCATCGGGTCGCTCAGCATGACCAACCCCAATCCCGCCACGTACCCTGGAGGTTTGCCCTCCGGCTCTCTTCCCATGGGAATCACACTTGGGCCCGACGGCAACACCATCTGGTTCACCGAGCTGGCCGCCAATCAGATCGGGATGATCAACCCGAACGACCCCAGCCATACTATTCAGAGTTTCGGTACTGCCGACGGGATGACTGCGGCGTCTGGCCCTGCGGGAATCACCTCCGCCGACGGCTATCTCTGGTTCACGCAGAATCAGACCCACCAGATCGGCAGGCTCGATCCGAGCACCGGCAAGATCACGGAGTACTCAGCGCCGTCTGCCATCACCACCTTGAATTCGAAGATCGCTCTCGGCCCGGATGGCAACCTCTGGTTCACGGAGTTCGGCGCCATCGGGATCTTCAACCCGAATACCGGCGCGATAGTAAAGCAGGTGGCGCTGCCCAGTGGTTCGGAAGAGCCCTTCGGAATCGCGGTCGGCCCCGACGACAATATCTGGTACACCGAGGGAGTACTCAACTCGACCGTCACCGGTTATGTCTCGTTCGGCGTCGGCGTGATCAACACAAAAACGGAGTCCTTGATCAAAGAGATCCCCGTGACCGCGGCTTCCGAACCCTTCGGACTCACGGCTGCGCCAGACGGCAACCTCTGGTTTACCGTGACCGGCACCAGTAAGGTCGCCGGCTCGATCGATGTGATCAACCCTGCGACCATGACGATCACTCGGACGCTTGCCATCCCAACCAACGTCGTTTCGACGCCCGACCCCGTCGCACTCACGGCCGCTCCGGATGGCAACTTCTGGTTTACCGATGGCTCCGGCGCCATCGGCGTGCTCACCGACACGCATCTCGCGGCGCCGGCCCAGCCGCTACCCGACGTCCACGTCAACAGCCCATTTGGCACTACTTTTACGGTTGAGTACACTTCGGGCGTCGTCGACAAGGCCTTCAGCGGCGACGTGACAATCGCCTTGGCCAATAACCCCGGCGGCAGTAGCTCTGCTCTGGGCGGGACCGTCACGGTTGCGGCCGTTAACGGCGTGGCCACCTTCTCCGGGCTGACGATTAACATCGCAGGCGATGGCTATACACTGAGAGTCTCGGGCGGCGGACTGGCCCCCGTGACGACCAACCCCTTCGACATCACGTCGGTCGTCGTGCCTCCGCCCCCTCCGCCCCCTCCGCCAGTCACGCCGATCGTCCTGCCTCCGACGATTACCGGCGCGCAGGTGGTGTTCAATCGGAAGCGCAACAAGAAAGGTCATCCGATAGGCAAGCCGACATTAGCCGGCTATACGATTGACTTCAGCACCGCAATGAACCCAGAGACCATCGGGCCCCAGGCAACTACGTGGTCGAGAAGTTTGTCCTCCAGAAGCAAGGCAAGAGGAAGAAAGTCGAAGTAGCCCAACCGATCGGATTCTCGGTGACCGACGTGACGAGCCAGTCCGTCTTCTTGCAGCTCGCGGGCAAACAGAAGTTCCCGAAAGGGGGGCAGATCAAGGTCATCGCCACGCCTCCCAGCGGAGTTGAGGACACTTCGGGCGTTTTCCTGGCTGCAAATGGGGTTTTCACGATCTCCCCAGGCGGCGGAGCCATCACCTGAGGTGGACAGAAGGTACACCTTCGTACGCGTTTAGCGGGTTGGGGGGATGGGAGTGACGGTGGCGGCCAGTGGTAGGCAGCCGGCGAGCAACCCGACCAGCAAAACGATGATTTGCAGCACGGTCTGATTTCTCCTTGCCTCTACTGGAAATGCGGCTACTGGGCGAAGGCGGCCCGGTAGCCGCCACACGGGACAATCCACGTAGTCAGTCATCGGATCGTGACGATTTGGCGGACCGCGGCGTCTTCTATGAGACACAGTCCTTGGTTGAACAAACCAACGTGACGCCTGTGGGGTCTGGCAGTCTACAGTCCTGGGTCTGGACCTGGAAATGGTGGGTCTCATTTACCTGCGGTTTCTCTAACAGCTACAGCGCATGTCGGGTGTGTAGCCAGGTGGAGGTGGATGTCCTGGTCCGTCTAGAACACAGTGGCTCTTTTACGCCGAGAGCTCCGCTGGAACTTTCCGGCTCCAGCGAAACCGGTTACACCATGAACGTAGCCACCACATTCGCCAACGCCAAGCCTGCTGTAGCGTTCGGGCAGCAATTCCAGCTCACATGGGAAATTGCCGTGTTTAATCCCCAACTTTCGGCGGACCGCACCGGCCAAGTTTATGACGTCGCCTTCATTAACAAGATCCGCGTTCCAGAACCACCCTTCTTTCGTTGAGGAGGTGCCATGAAGAAGATTACCAAACTGCGATGGCACCTGATCGCTGTCGCCGCGCTAGTCGCCGTCGCTCTGGTGCGAACGACAATCGGTCAGCATCAGGTCCCCCCTGGTATCCTGAACGTCATTACAAGCCGGCAAGTGGGACCGCCGCCAGAGCATTTCCCGTTGCCCGCCAATCCAGACCCCTCTAACGAGCGGTCGATGGGTTTCGGCAGGAAGCAAATGCAGGTAGAGAACGGCGTGGTAACGATCGACGTGTCTGCACGCGTTTACGATACGGTTCCAGGCATACTCTACGTGTGGTCAACCAGGGTTTTCGAGGCTGCTCCAGGGTTGACAATTCTGAGCGAACGTCATCACACTGACAAGCCGACCTGGTTGGTCGAGACCCCGGGCAGGATGGAACCGACGTTCCATGATGAGCTTTACCTTCCCGCCGGTAGCTACTATGTCGAGGTGATATTGAGCGCGGTTCCTCCGGATTTTGACTGGGGTACCGTTGCGTTTGATAAGAACTTCAAGCAGAAGGTTCTCTCTAGTGTGTCGGGGAGTGGAAAAGTCACCGTCGATCGACCTTGGTTCAAGCGAGCCGGGCCTGAGAATCCGGCTCGGTTTGACAATGACATAGCAGTCAAGGCATGACGATGGACACAGCCAAATTGAAACCGGTTTTCTACTCCTGTCTTTCAGCGGCGATTTGGACGACCGTCGGATTCCTGACCGCGGTCGCCATCATCTTCCCGCGCACACACCCGTACATGCTCAAGCAATCCCCTCTCGGTTCTACTACCGGCACCGGTTCTATTACCGTTAGAGGGAGGGAAAAGGGACATCACTGATACCGTTGCTAGAATTTAATCAGTGATGGCCCCTTTTCCCTCACCTGGCCCCTTTTCCCTCACCCGATCAGGACCTCATGGCCGCCGGCTTGCCGGTTGGTTGATTTCCCAGCGTTCGAAACGAAAAACGCCCCGGGGCCTTGATGGCTTGGCGGGGCGTTGTTTTTTGTCACAGAGTTTCCAGGTTGACTTCAAAGTGATGGTTAGTTGTCACCTGGATGGATTTCGAGTTGGGTTCCATGAATCTCGAAATGGTAGGCTGTGCCTTCATTTAACTTCTTTTGTAACAACTTCCACTTTTCTACCATCTTCCATTGGAGAGATCGCCTCACAAACTGATTGTTGTCAGTCATGTCGGCATCAAATTCGAGAATTACCCCGGGTGTTTCCTCGTGCGCCGGATAAACTCGTAAGAATGTTGCATGATCTGCCCTGATTCTAGTTTATAGTCTACCTTTATACCATTAATTATGGTGCTATAATTTAATGTAACTTCTGTGTTGTTAGTAATATGAAATGCCGGTAGTTTAATGCTTGGTGGAGTGCCACTTAACAGCTTAAAAATTCCGTTCTCCACCGCGAAATAATAGATGGCACCGAACTCGTCGGGATCATTGACCATCTTCCAGGGCAAGCTATACGACATTGTGTGGCCTTGACCATCGTCGTACTCAATCTGCATTTGTGGGAGTTCGTATGCCCTCCCTGTAAGTCTTGAGGGTGGTACAGAGTACGGTCTGAAGTCACCTGGTTGGAGATCAGCGTTATGCCATTCGTTCATAACTGATACCGGGCCGCTTTCATATGCGAGCATACCTTTGGATGGTACACGAGTCCTGTAATTAATGACCGCGTTGGCCATGTTGATGATGAGGATCCGACTAGTCTGAGCTTGAGCATTGCTGATGGTACTGCCCGTGACGAGGGCCAGAAACGCGAACGCTGCCGGTCTGAGCGATTGCATGGTGAATTCCTTCCTGAGTGAAGTTGCCTGAGTCGTCGCCTCATGTTCGGGGCGATCTCGACCACCCCGTTTGTCCTGTCTGAATAGCCAAGCGAGAGGCGGACTCAGGAGGGGACAGATGTCGCTCCCAAAAATTTGCCGAACGTCTTTTTCTCATCCGCAACCGACTACGAGGGGTAGCAACCCCAAGTCTGCGAAAACCAGCGGTAGCGTAGTTCGGCCCGTTCTATTGGCGTTCGACTGGAGAACCAAAACGTCGCCGCGAATGGAGTCGCACCATGTCTGGCCCCGCACCTTTGGACCGGCCCACCTTCCCGTCGGTGTTTCTTGACCGATGCCGATCCATCGTCCGTCGGCGAGCGGTGCCGCACGGCCAGCACCAGAGGGCTCGACTGGTCCTCCTGCTCCACGAATCTCCCCGCGTTGTCGAACGTCTCAGCCGGGGCCTTTGTGGAACCCCGCGGAGCCCCCAAGTTGAGTTCCTACTCAAGCCCCAAGCAGAGGTTCGAGCGGAGCCTCGCCTTCTGGACAACCCGACGGCCCGGATATCGCGATTAGCGATGAGTGGCAAGCAGGATTGAAATCGAGTAACTTCCATCAAATCGATCACCATTGAAGGTATTGGGGCTCTTGGAGAGACGAGTCGATGTCCCAGGACGATCATGCGACGCAGATCCAGGGTTGCATCGATCGTCTGCGGTCGGGCGATGGGTCGGCACGCGACGAGTTGCTGGCCCATGCCGCGGACCGTCTGACCCGCTTGACGCGGAAGATGCTCCGCGACTTCCCGGGCGTCCACCGCTGGGAGCAGACCGACGACGTCCTCCAGAACGCCGCCCTCCGGCTCTGCCGCGCCCTGCGCGAGGTCCAGCCGCCGACGGTCGCCGACTTCTTTCGCCTGGCGGCCGCGCAAGTCCGCCGCGAGCTGCTCGACCTGGCCCGCCGGTATTCCGGCGCCGAGGGTCTAGGCGCCCACCACGCCAGCATCGCCGGAGGAGGGAAGGGGTCCGCAGACCAGCCCACGGCCGGACCCAACCCCACCGACACCACCTACGACCCCGATCGCCTCGCCGCCTGGTCCGATTTCCACTGCCAGGTCGCATCCCTGCCGGTGGAGGAGCGCGAGGCGTTCGACCTGCTGTTCTACCAGGGGCTGTCTCAGGCCGAGGCGGCCGCCGTGCTCGAGGTTTCCGAGCGGACGATCAAACGCCGCTGGCAAGCGGCGCGGCTGCGACTGGTCCAGACCCTCGGCGGGAAGATGCCCGGCCTCTGAGCCCGATAGCGACGGAGCCGATGACCCATGAGCCGGATGCCAATACCAACGGCGATGACCCACGACTGAACGAGTTGTTGCTCCGATGGGAGGAGCTGCGCGAACAGGGCCAAAGCCTTTCGGCCGAGGAGCTGTGTTGCACCTGTCCCGAGCTGGCCGAGGAATTGAGCCACCGCATCGCGCTGCTGCGCAAGATGGACCCGTTACTGGACGGCACCAAGACCGCCGCCGATCAACCCCGCCCCGCGCCTGGTATCGGCTCGAGCCGGCAGTCGGCCACGGCGCGGGCCGATTTCCGCGACCTCCGCTTCCACGCCGCAGGCGCCCTCGGCGAGGTCTTCATGGCACGCAATTCCGAGCTGAACCGTGAGGTCGCGCTCAAATTCCTCAAGCCCGAGCGCACTCGGGACCCCGACAGCCTGCGCCGGTTCCTCCAGGAGGCGGAGGTCACCGGTCGGCTCGAGCATCCCGGCGTCGTGCCGATCTACGCGTTGGGGACCGACGCATCAGGTGCCCCCTGCTACGCGATGCGGTTCATCCGGGGCGAGACGCTCCAGAACCCCATCGACGCCTTCCACGCGGCCGAGAAACCGGGCCGCGACCCGTCCGAGCGCTCACTGGCCTTGCGCGAACTCTTGAACCGGTTCGTGTCAATCTGCAGCACGATGGCCTACGCGCACAGCCGAGGCATCCTCCACCGTGACCTCAAGCCGCGGAACGTGATGCTGGGGAAATACGATGAGACATTGGTGGTGGACTGGGGCCTGGCCAAGCCGGTCGACCGGGATGAGGCGGCTCGCTCGGTGGGCGAGGAGACGCTGACGCCCGGCTCGGGCTCGAGCGACAGCGGTTCGGACACGCCCACGGTGGGTGTGGTGGGGACGCCGGCCTACATGAGCCCGGAGCAGGCCGAGGCGCGGTGGGATCTCGTGGGCCCCGCCAGCGACATCTTCAGCCTGGGTGGGATCCTCTACGCGATCCTGACCGGGCAGGCCCCCTACCAGGGTCGCAAGGTCGGGGAGATTCTGGAGAAAGTCAAGCGTTGCGAATTCCCCGGGCCACGGCAGATCAAGCCGGATGTGCCCCGCGCCTGGAGGCGATCTGCCTCAAGGCGATGGCGAAGCGTCCGGCGGACCGGTACGCGACGGCGCTGGACCTGGCCGCAGAGGTCCGGCGGTGGTTGGCGGGCGAGCCGGTCTCGGCCTGGCGGGAGCCAGTTGCGCTTCGAGCCCGACGCTGGATGCGCCGGCACCGGACGCTGGTGACCAGCACAGTGGCTGTCCTGCTCTTCGGTCTGATCGGGCTGGCGGGCTTCGCGACCGTCCTGGCGGGGAAGAACCGCGAGCTCGACGCCAAGAACCTGGAGCTGGCGATCAAGAATGAGCAGCTCGACGCCAAGAACGCGGAGCTGACGAGCAAGAGTCGGGAATTGGACCGGCAGCGACAAGCGAGCCGAAGAGCGAGAGACGCTGGCCATCGACGCGGTGAAGAAGTTCCGCGATGCCGTGACGGCCAATGCCGAGCTGAAGAACCGCCCCGAACTGGAGGCGCTGCGCAAGGCGCTGCTGAAGGAGCCGCTGGAGTTCTTCCGCAAGCTCGCGCGATCAGCTTCAGGCCTATCGGGATACGCGTCCCGATGCCTTGGCCAATCTGGCCGATGCCAACTTCGAACTGGCTTCCATCACGTCGGAGATCGGCAGCATCCCTGACGCGATTCGCTCCTTACTCCGAATCGCTGGCCATCCGGGAGCGGCTGGTGCGCGACTACGCCGCCGTCGCCCAGTATCAGAACGATCTGGCCTGGACCCTCAACAACCTCGGCAACCTGCTTCGCGCCACCGGCCGTTCGACCGAGGCGCTGGAGTCGTATCGGCGAGCGGTGGCGATCAAGGAGCGGCTGGCGCACGATCATCCCACCATCAATGAGTACCAGAGTAAGCTCGCCGCAAGCTACAACAACCTGGGAGTATTGCTGTTCAACATGGGTCATCCGACCGAGGCGATGGAGTCGCACCGGCAGGCCTTGTCGATCAATGAGCGGTTGGCGAGTGAGAATCCATCCGTCATTCAGTACCAGAGCAATCTTGCCTCGAGCCACGATAACCTCGGCGTCATGCTTAACAACATGGGCCGCCCCGCCGAGGCACTGGAGTCGTACCAGCGCGCACTGGCGATCGATCAGAGGCTGGTGCATGACCACTCCGAGGTCATCGACTTCTGGCTCGACCTCGCCGGGAACCATAACAACATCGGTGTTCTGCTCAGCCAGACGCGTCATCCCACCGAGGCGCTGGAGTCGCACCGCCGGGCCTTGGAGATCAATGCGCGGCTGGCGCATGACCACCCCACCGTCACAGAGTACCAGCGCGATCTGGCCGTCGGCTGCTGCAACATGGCAAACCTCCTGAGCGATACAGGCCATCCCGTCGAGGCACTGGCGACGTACAAGCAGGCGCTGGAGACCTGGGAGCGGCTGGTCCGCGATAACCCCGACGTCACCGAGTACCAACGCGGTTTAGCCCTCGTTCACAACAACATCGGGGCCCTTTTCAATGACATGCGACGGCCGACCGAGGTGCTGGAGTCGCACCGGCGGGCGCTGGCGATTCGGGAGCGGCTGGCCCGCGATCATCCATCCATCATCCAGTACCAGACCGATCTCGCCCTGACGCTGGGCAATCTGGCTCTGACCGAAATGGGCCTGGGACGATGTCAGGAGGCTCGACAGCGGCTCCGTCGAGCCATCGAACTCGAACGGCGAGCGCCTCGATGCCATGCCAAGCCAGCCGCTCTATCGCCAGTCTATTCGAAATCACCTGATCCAACTGGCGAACGTCCACCGCATGCTGAATCAACCGCTCGAGGCGGAGGTCATTGTCGAATTAGTTCGGTTGACGCGGGAACGGCCGGCGCTGCCGCGAAGCAACCCAACCGAGCTCTACAACGATGCCTGTGCTTTGGCATTGGGCGTCCCACTTACCACGGGAGACCAACAACAAGCCCTGGCGGCCGAGGCCGTTCAGTTGCTAAGACAGGCCATCGCCGCCGGGTGGCGTAATGCTCAGCACACCAGCCGCGATCCCGATTTGGCCCCGCTCCGTGACCGCGACGACTTCCGCCGGCTGCTGGCCGAACTGTTCGACAGGGGATTCCCGGCCGATCCGTTCGCAAAGTGAAGATCCACGATTCAATGCAAAAGGCCGAGGCGAGTCATGCTCGCCTCGGCCCTTGATGTAATGTCAGATGCTCGGCGTCCCATCAAGATCGTAAGAACACCAGATCCTCGTCCATCAACGATCCCAGGGCGCGGTCCAGGTGGTCGTGCCGATGGCCGGTCAACTCGAGTTGATTAGCTTGTTTCACCCGGTATTGGAACCTCGACCGCCTCAGCGAGACCAAGCAAATCGAGAAGAGAAGCGATAACGCCGCGGTGCTTTCCGGAGCGTCGCGGCGATGGAGCAAGCGATCAGGTAGACTTGGAATGCCACAACCGCAATGTTTGGCTTCTCGAGTGCAAAGTGAGGCGCTGAATTGATCTTGGGTCGGGTCTGGGCGTCGTTGAACCGACTATCCGCTCGGGATGCTAGACCGATTCTCGTGAGAGTTCTTGCAACTTTGTTGGGGAACCCCATGATGAATCAATCCGTAGTCGATCGCCGAACGCGATTTGGCGCCCCTGGAAAACATGCCTCGGGCTGCTCACGGCAGGAAGAGTTCCTTCCGAAGTCCGCCTGGAAATCTTGACAACTTTCGCCGACGAGGGGGAGCTGGTGGATGCGACCGTTTCCGAACTGACACTTTCCAGGCCTTCGTGCAAGCTGTTGCTGTTGTGCCTCAGTCCAGGAGTCGACCCAGTCCCGAAATCCTGGGTAGCGTAGTCCTTGCGCGATTACGGTCGAATCGAGCCAGAACGGGCCGTCGTAGACCTGATTTCCATTATAAGTCGTCGTGTGTCCAACCACAGAGCTTAGTCCCCACGGGTTATACAGCTCAAAAGAGCTGCTCGACGCATCATAGCTGATCACCGCGTAGGCGTGGGTCCCCTCGGAGTCACCCACGACCAAGTTGTCACCGGCGTTCGGGCTCGAGCCAAGGACGATGAGCTCACCCGAGTTCCATGCCGCTGCCATGTTGTTCGGGTTGATGTTGAAGGAGCTGGCCGGCTTCCCGGTGATCGCCTGCAACGCCCAGTACGGTTGGCCGCCGTCGAGAGCGTCGTACGAGTCGGTGTTTTGGTTCGATGTTGTGACCATGCCCTCTCCGTTGGCCTCGGCGTAAGCCTTCTCGGCCAGAGCCACCCACAAGACGCCGTTCTCCACCCGGTCGTAGTAGCCGCCACCGTCGGGCAGTTCCGTGTCCACTGTGACGTACTCGGCCACTCCGGAAGGGTTGAAGAAGCGCACTTTGTAAAGCTCGACCTGGGAACCGTTCTCCGTGTAGGAGCCAAGGTCAGTGAACATGTTCTCAATATCCGACGGGTCCCGGACCGCGACCTCAGCCAGTGAAGACATCAGCCAGCAGTCGCCCTCGGCACCTTGATGAACGTCCAGGTAGGAGGGCCCGTTAGGGCCGAAGAGCGAGCCGCTCACGGGGCTGTAGTCCACCGCCGCCGCCGGGTGGTCCACCGTGAGGGCACTTGCGGATGTGGTCGCGGATTGAGGACTCCCCCAAGTGACTCCGGCTGCGTTGTAGCGCCCACGTCGAAGACATAGGTGGCGCCGGGGCTCAGATTGTTGACCGTGCAGCCGGTGCTCCCGCTGCCCATGTTGCCGATAAAGTCCCATTTGCCGTTAACGGCTTCGATGACGTAGTAGCCCGTGGCGCCGGGCACGCTGGTCCAGGCCAGACTGATCTGCGTCGTGGAAATCCCCGAGGCCGTGAACGAGGGAGCGGCCGGGGCCGCAAGCTGGGTCGAGGCGTACTGCGGACTGCCCCAGGCGACTCCGGCCGCGTTGTAAGCACCCACGTCGAAGACATAGGTGGTGCCAGGGCTCAGATTGTTGACCGTGCAGCCGGTGCTGTTGCTGTTCAGGTTGCCGATGAAGTCCCACTTGTTGTTGACCGCTTCGATGACGTAATAACCCGTGGCGCCGGGCACGCTGGTCCAGGACAGACCGACCTGCGTCGTGGAAACCCCCGTGGCCGTGAAAGCTGGCGGGGTGAGCCCGGAGAGCAGGACTCGCGAGTCCATCGATTCGCACTGGGGCCGGAACCGATTGCGTCGCTCGACATGTCGGCCCGTCCGACTCTGGGAACTTGAAAGACGCCACATTGTCTTACTGTCGAACCAATCGACGACGTTGACTTGATTGGCGGATCCGAACTTGGGGCGGCGCTTGGCAGACATGGGTGCTCTCCTTCAGGGTGGGTGTCCGGTTGATCGTCTCAACTCACTGGGGTCGTCTGTTGGTTCCGACCCTCTCCACCCTGCCCAGCGAGAGCCACAGCGCCGACGGGCCAAGGCGGTGAAAAAAATTTGACAAGTGGCATGTGAGAGGAGGATCAATCTCTCCGGTGACCAGCTCGTCCGGGCATCGTGGAGTTGAGCCGGTGGTGCCGAAATCGCTAGAATCGCTGACTGGAAAGCCCGTTTGGTTTCGATTAGCATCCAGCAATTCCATCAGGTCGCGGGACACGATGGTTCGAGCAGGATCACCTGAGGCGGAAATCGTTCGGTACTTTGCGGATAGAACCATCAAGCGCCGATTGCCATCGGCGCAACTGGGTTTAGTCCACCCCCTGGCAGGCGAGACGCCCGGCCTTTGACCCCGACGTCGACCGGGAGGATGATCGATGATCGCGGACGCCGACGATCCCCGGTTGGCTGAGTTGTTGCTGCGCTGGGAGGAACTGCATGACGAGGGACGGAGCGTCCTCGCCGACGAGCTCTGTTCGACCTGCCCCGAACTGGCCGGGGAACTCGCCCGCCGCATCGCACTTCTCCGCAAGATGGACCCTCTAGTGGTCGAAACGAACACCGCTCCTGGCGATTCGGCTCCCGCCACGCCGGCCGGCGGCTCGAGCCGGCAGTCGGCCACGGCGCGGGCCGATTTCCGCGACCTCCGCTTCCACGCCGCAGGCGCCCTCGGCGAGGTCTTCATGGCACGCAATTCCGAGCTGAACCGTGAGGTCGCGCTCAAATTCCTCAAGCCCGAGCGCACTCGGGACCCCGAGAGCCTGCGCCGGTTCCTTCAGGAGGCGGAGGTCACCGGGCGGCTCGAGCATCCCGGCGTCGTGCCAATCTACGCGTTAGGGACCGACGGATCAGGTGCCCCCTGCTACGCAATGCGGTTCATCCGGGGAGAGACGCTCCAGAACCCCATCGACGCCTTCCACGCGGCCGAGAAACCGGGCCGCGACCCGTCCGGCGCTCATTGGCCTTGCGCGACCTCTTGAACCGGTTCGTGTCAATCTGCAGCACGATGGCCTACGCGCACAGCCGAGGCATCCTCCACCGTGACCTCAAGCCGCGGAACGTGATGCTGGGGAAATACGATGAGACATTGGTGGTGGACTGGGGCCTGGCCAAGCCGGTCGACCGGGATGAGGCAGCTCGCTCGGTGGGCGAGGAAACGCTGATGCCCGGCTCGGGCTCGAGCGACAGCGGTTCGGACACGCCAACTGTGGGCGTGGTGGGGACGCCGGCCTACATGAGCCCGGAGCAGGCCGAGGCGCGGTGGGACATCGTGGGTCCGGCCAGCGACATCTTCAGCCTCGGTGGAATTCTCTACGCGATGCTGACCGGGCAGGCCCCCTACCAGGGTCGCAAGGTCGGGGAGATCCTGGAGAAAGTCAAGCGTTGCGAATTCCCCGGGCCACGGCAGATCAAGCCGGGTTTGCCCCGCGCTGGAGGCAATCTGCCTCAAGGCGATGGCGAAGCGTCCGGCGGATCGGTATGCAACGGCTCTGGACCTGGCGGCGGACGTGCGGCGCTGGTTGGCCGACGAGCCGGTGACCGCTTACACTGAGCCGCTGACCGCTCGCGCGCGGCGGTGGATGCGCCGGCATCGGACCGCGGTGACGAGCACGACCGCCGTGCTGATCTTCGGCCTGGCCGTGCTGATGGGCGTTGCGACGGTCGTGGCAAAGAAGAACCGCGAGCTGGACGCCAAGAACGTAGCACTGGCGCACAAGAATCGGCAGCTTGATGCCGCGAACCTGGAACTCGCCGGAAAGAATCAAGAACTGGATAGGCAGCGGCGGCGGGCTGAAGAGCGGGAGACTCTGGCAATTGACGCGGTGATGAAGTTCCGCGACGCGGTCCAGGCCAACCCCGAGTTGAAGAATCGTCCCGAGTTAAACGAGCTGCGGAGAAAGCTGCTGAAGGAGCCGATGGAGTTTCTCCGCAAGCTTCGAGACCAGCTCCTGGCCGACCGCGACACGCGTCCCGACTTTCTGGCGAAGCTCGCCAATGCGAACTATTACCTGGCGCTCACCACGGCGGAGATCGGTAGCGTTCCCGACGCGATCCGCTCCTTCTCCGAGTCGCTGGCGATCCAGGAGCGCCTGGTGCGCGAGCACCCCACGATCACCCCGTATCAAGACACGTTGGCCTCAATCCACCAAGAAATCGGCATTCTACTGAGCCAAACGGGCCGTGAAACCGAGGCGCTGGAGTCATACGGTCGGGCGCTGGCGATCTGGGAGCGCCTGGCGCGTGACAATCCCACCGTCACCAAGTATCAATCCTGGATCGCTTCAAGCCACTATGAAAGCGGCATGGTGCTAAGCAGTACGGGCCATCCTATCGAGGCGCTGAAGTCGTACCGTCGGGCGATGGAGATGCAGGAGCGGCTAGTGCTCGACAATCCCACCGTCACCGCGTACCAGAGCGATCTGGCCTCAACCCACTATGAAACGGGAAATGTGCTGAGCGATACGCGCCAACCGACCGAGGCGCTGGATTCGTACCGTCGTGCGCTGGCGATCCAGGAACGGCTAGTGCACAACGATCCCACCGTCGACGAGAACCAGAGAGTTCTGGCATTGAGCGTTCAGAGCATCGGGGATCTGCTAAGTAACACGGGACATCCTGCCGAGGCACTGGATTCGTACCGTCGTGCACTGGTGATCCAGGAGCGCTGCGTGCGCGACAATCCCACTGTCACCGCCTACGAGAGCGATCTGGCCTCAAGCCACCAGGGGATCGGCGCCCTGCTGAGGGCCACGGGACATCCCGCCGACGCGCTGGAATCCTACCGTCGTGCGCTGGCGATCCAGGAGCGCTTCGTGCGCGACAATCCAACAGTCACCGAGTATCCATACGAGCTTGTCTTGAGCCACAAGGCGATTGGCGCCCTGCTGAGTGCCACAGGCCATCCCGCCGAGGCGCTGGTGTCGTTCCGGCGGGCGACTGGAAAACCAGGAGCGCCTGGCCCGCGAGAATCCCACCGTGATCCAGTACCAGAGCGATCTGGCCTCAAGCCACCAGGGGATTGGTGCCCTGCTGAGCGCTTCAGGGCATCCTGCCGAGGCGCTGGATTCCTACCGTCGGGCTCTGGCTTTTCGGTTCCGTCAGATCAACCCGACGATAGGGAACCAGGCGCTAAGTCAGCCGGCCGAGGCAGTCCAGGCAGCGCGGGAGTGGTCGAAGCGATCACGAGGGAGCCCCAATGATCTTTACGACATTGGCTGTTTTTTGGCTCTGAGTGTCACTCTTGTGCAAGAAGATCAACGGCCAGCCCTGGAGGCCGAGGCGGTCCAGTTGCTGAAACAGGCCATCGCCGCCGGGTGGAGCAATGCCCAGCACACCAGCCGCGATCCCGATTTGGCCCCGCTACGTGACCGTGACGACTTCCGCCGATTGCTGGCCGAATTGTTCGACAAGGGATTCCCGGCCGATCCATTCGCAAAGTGAAGGTCCACGATTCAATGCAAAAGGCCGAGGCGAGTCATGCTCACCTCGGCCCTTGATGTAATGGGAGGGAGGGGGGTCAGCCTGGAGGGACGGGGATCGTCTTAGCTCTTCCTTGATTCACTCTGGTTCAAGTATTTAGGCTCGATCTCTTTGGTCTGGCTGGCGACGATCATGGCTCTGTCTTACAATTATGCTGAAACAACGACACGCTTGCTCTTGCACTAGACCCTTCAGGATGCGATCCCATGCCGACCGCCAACGAACTTTACGACCTTGCCGTCGATCTGCGTGACCGGGGCGACAAGCCAGGCGCGGTCTCGAGGCTCGAGGAGGCGATCCAGCTCGACCCCGACTTTGTTATCGGGCATGGCATGCTAGCCAAGCTTTACGCTGATCTGGCAGAAGCTGACAAAGCGATCCTGCACGCCAAGAAAGTCGTCGAACTCGAGCCGGACGACTCTTTCAGCTATACTGCGCTCTCGGTGATCTACCAGCGGTGTGGGCGCATCCCGGAAGCCGAGCACGCAAAGGCCGTGGCCTATCAGAAGCAGATGGGCTTCGAGTGATCGTGAGCCCCACGTCCTTGGGATGACCTGGAATTCTTTGGTGACCGCGAGGAACGAAAGTTCATGTCTGCGCAATTAGCAAGTGTTCTTATTTTCCTTACATGTCTTCAGGCTGCCCGCAGTGCCCAGCCCGAGCTCAAAGGTGTACAGGCGACGGCGACTGACCCCTGGTTCAACTCCCATCGCGCTGAGTTGCTGCAACTCTACATGAATTTGCATACTCATCCCGAGCTTTCTTACCGAGAAGTGGAGACCGCCTCCCGGCTGGCGACCGAGCTGAGGCGGGCCGGCGCCAAGGTGACGACCAACGTGGGGAAACTCGGCGTCGTGGGGCTGATCGAGAACGGGCGGGGGCCCGTTGTGCTTGTTCGTACCGACATGGACGCGCTCCCCGTGGTTGAGCAGACGGGGCTTCCCTACGCAAGCAAAGTCAAAACACGAGACTCGCAGGGCCGTGAGGTCGGCGTGATGCACGCCTGCGGCCACGATATGCACATGACCTGCTGGATCGGCACGGCCCGGTGGCTCGGAGAGCATAAAGACTGCTGGAGCGGCACGGTTCTCTTGGTCGGCCAGCCGGCCGAGGAAGCCATCGGCGGGGCTCGGAGCATGCTCGCCGACGGTTTGTACAGCCGATTCCCCAAGCCAGACTTCGCCCTGGCGCATGCACTGCAACTCGAACGAGCCCGCGGGAACCGTCCTTTACCGTGCAGGCCCGCTCCTGGCAAGCTCGACGTCGCTCTCCGTGACCCTCCGCGGCAAAGGCGGTCATGGCGCCTGGCCAAACCGCACCGTCGATCCGATCGTCCTGGCGGCGCTCGCCATTCTCGATTTCCAGACAATCGTCAGCCGCGAGGTCGAGCCGATCCAGCCAGCCGTGGTCACCGTGGGCTCAATCCACGGCGGGACCAGGCACAACATCATCTCCGACGAGGTCAAGCTTCAGCTCACGTTGCGGGCCTTTCTCCGAGCCGGTGCGGCTCCAGCTCATCGATGGCATCGAGCAGGGCCAAAGCACTTGCCCAGGCGCAGCAAGGCTCCCGCGCCCACGGTTGAAGTCGAGGAGTTCACGCCGGCAACAATCAACAGCCCTGAGCTGGTTGCGCGCGTTGTTCCTTTCCTCACGAAAGCCCTGGGGGCCGAGCATGTGAAGGGGACCGATCCGGTCATGGGGGCCGAGGATTTCGCCCTGTATGCCGAGGGTAACGTGCCAATCATGATGTTCTGGCTGGGGACGATCTCCCCCGAGCGGATCGCCGCGGCCAAGGCCGCGGGAACTGACCTGCCGTCCCTGCACTCAGGCCTTTACTACCCCGAGACGGAGCCCACGATCTCCACCGGCATAAGCGCCATGACCGCGGCGGTCGTGGGCTTGCTGCCGTCGAAGCCCTGATGAACTCTCCGATTCATTTCAAAATCCGCGAAATGAACTCAATGACGGTCCCGCCGCTCGAATCCTGGACGTAGTGGAACGTGCCCCAGTGGTCATTGCCTTCGGGCCACTTGCCCTGCGCGATCTCGTCCATGCCCAGCCGCTTGTATTTCTCGAGTTCGGGGCCGCTCTGGGGAACACGGTAGGCCAGATGGTGGAGTACCTCGCCGTGCCGCAATAGGTAGTCGCGCCATGGGCTGGGCACATCTTCGACCGGCTCGATGAGCTCGATCATGGGGCTCGTCCCGTGGATGAACGCTTGCTTGACCGTCACGACGATCGGCTTGCCATGGTACATCCGGTCGACGCCCTTGTTCGGAGGCAGGACACGGATGTCGGTGAAACCCATTGCTTTCCACTTCTCAACCGACTTTTCCAGGTCTTTGACCACGATCCCCACGTGGAGCATTGTCGCGTACGGGCTCGCCGGCGCGGCGGCCTGTGCCTGGCCGACCGCTGACGAAGAGTTCAGACGACCAGTGATCATTCCCGCCGTGAAAACGCCAACGATTCCCAGCGCTGTCAGGGCACGCATGGAGAATGTCCTCCTTTTGTAGATCACCAAAACCCCGCTTCAAGACTATGTCCGGGCAGTCCGGGACTTCTGGAATTTCTCGAGCATTTCGCCTCGGACCCGGCGTGAGCGTTCGAAATACGCGTCGGCGGGTTCGAGCTGGAATTCCTTGATAATCGACTCGATGTCCTCATCGCGGGCCGATTCGATCACCATGAAAGCCTCCCGCGTATGATAGTCAAAGGTTAGCGCTGAGCCGTACTTCGCGAGCATCGCGTCCATCTTGGTCCAGTTAAAGTCCATGTGCATGGCGACGCTATTGGTGTTGATGGGAGCAACAGCCAGGGCCTCGTAGGTTGATTCCTTGATGATCCGGCCGGCCCGATCAATTACCAGTCCCAGCTCGCCTGCGATTGAGGTCACCACGAACGAGCGCAGCTCGTAGGCAAGCGCTGCGCCTGCAAGCCCCCGCGGTACATCGACGAAAAGAGAACCAGGTCTGGCTTGCTTTGCTTCAGGGCCACGCGGACTTCGGGAAAGTTGAGATCAAAGCAAATCATGAGACCGACCAGGCCCACGTCGGTCTCGAACGCAGGAGCGACCGTGCCGGGGATGACTCCTTTTTCCAGCTCGGGGATCGTCGGAAACATCTTGTCGTAGCGGCCGACCAGCTCCCCGTCGCGACCCACCAGAACCGATGTATTGCGCAGATTCCGAACGGGATCGTATTCGAGCCGCGGCCAGACGATGAACAGCCGATGCTTACGTGCCAGTTCACGAACGCGCAGCAGCGACCCAGCCTCGGAGGGCTCGGCGTGATGAAAAGGATCAGCTAATGCGAGCTGAGGATAGATCTCGGTGAACGCGACCAGGTCGGCACGCATTCGCGCCGCCCGGTCGATGTAAAGCTCACCCCCTGCATCAGCCGGTCCATGCCGGCCGGGCTGTCCACTCCGGCGGTGGGACGGTGTGAGACGGTCGCTACGCGAACGGGTCGGCGGAATACAGCCATGACGGCCCCCGCTCTAATTTCCCCGAATCCCCGATCGCCTCTCGGTTGGGCGCCCGGTCGGTGCAACAAAGAGTCAATTTCGAATTCTGTCTGTGTCCGTCTGTCGCGGCAAGTGGATGCCGGCGCCGGATTGGGCCCTTTGCCTCACAGACCCGTGCCCGGTTGGTCGTCCGCATAAGGCATGCCGGCCAGCAGCCGCTCCAGTTCCACATAGTCGACGGGCTTGAGCATATGGTAATCGAACCCGGCTTCCTGGGAACGGCGGCGGTCGTCTTCCTGACCCCACCCTGTCACGGCAATGATATAAATTCGCTTGCCCCAGGGCTGCTCACGGATGCGGAGGCAGATTTCATAGCCATTTAGCCTGGGTAGGCCGATATCAAGCAGCATCAGGTCGGGGCGGAAAGCCTCCGCCAATTCGAGCGCTTCCAGGCCATCATGGGCAGTGCGGAGCTCATGGCCCAGCAGCGATAACATCATGGCGAGACTGGCGGCCGCGTCGCGATTGTCGTCGACGATCAGGACACGTCGCTTGGAAAAACCACCGGGAGCCGTCGTCGGTGGGTCGGTCTCCAGCCGCCCCAGCCCTTGAGACACAGGCAGGCGGACCACGAATTCGCTCCCCTTTCCCGATCCGGCGCTACGGGCATGTACATGTCCACCATGCATCTCCACCAAACCCTTTACCAGAGCCAGGCCGATGCCCAGGCCGCCTTGCGATCGTTCCAGGCTGTCATCGACCTGCGAGAACAGGGTGAACAGACCCGGCAGAGCTTCGGAAGGGAATGCCGATCCCATTATCTTTAACCGTTACCACGACCTCGCCGCCCTTGCTTTCCGCGGATAATTCGATCGATCCGCCCGGGTCGGTGTACTTGGCGCTGTTATTCAGCAGGTTCCAGAAAACCTGAGCCAGGCGCGTCAGGTCTGCGTCGAGGGTAACCGGTTCGGCTGGTAGCCTCACGGTGAGGGAGTGGCCTTTCGAGTCGATCAGCGGGCGGGTGGTCTCCACGGCATTCTCGACTGCGGCGGCCAGGGAAATGCTGGCCTTGCGGAGCTGCAGCTTGTTACGGCTGATGCGGCTTATGTCCATGAGATCGTCGATGAGCCGGACCATCTGCGCGAGCTGCCGCTCCATCATCTCGAGGGTCTTCTTTTGGGCCGCCGCGTTCATCGGTCAACGCAGTAAGTGCAAGCCCGTTGCGTAAGGGGGCCAGCGGGTTGCGCAGCTCATGAGCCAGCGTCGCCAGGAACTCGTTCTTGCGCTGGTCGGCCTCCCGCAGCGCCGCCTCGAGTTGCTTGACGTCCTCGATGTCGGTGCAGGTGCCGAACCAGTACACGATCTGGCCCTGCTCGCTTCGGATCGGAACGCCACGCGTCTTGAACCAGTGGTATTCCCCGTCGTATCGGCGAATCCGGTATTCGAGGTCGTAGTCGCCCTGGTCGGCGCACGCCGCCGCCCAGCAGGCCAGGGTGCGTTCCCGGTCGTCCGGGTGAATGACCCTTTCGAGCCAGCGCAAGCCGAGCAATTCGTCCTCGGGGATGCCGGTGTACGTTCTCCACTGGCTACTGAGCCAGTCGCATTGTCCGTCGGGCAAGTCGGTCCAGACGAGGTTCGGTAGCGCCTCGGCCAGGGTGCCGCAGCGCTGCTCGCTTGCCCGCAGCGCCTCCTCCTGCCGCTTGCGTTCCGTGATATCCATGTTCACGCCCATGATGCCGCACGGGTCTGTCGTGATCGTCCTTGAAGACGTTCGCCCTGGTTTCCAGCCAGTGGACGCTTCCGTCCGGCCAAATCACCCGGAAATCCGTGAAATACTCCCCCGTTTCCAGAGCGCGCTGTATATCCGCCTCGGCTTTGGCCAAATCGTCGGGATGGACGCAGCTTGGCCCAGCCCTGGTAGCCGCCCTCGAAACTCGCCTGGCTTCAGTCCGTACAATGCCTTCGATTTCAGGCGACCACTTGTTCTCGTCGGTCAGTGAATTCCACTCCCAATGACCGATCTTGCCGATCTGGTGAACGAGCTGGAGGATTTCTCTGATTCTTGCGGTCTGCCTGTTCCACCCGCCTCTGCTCGGTCACGTCCCGAAACACCAGCACGACACCGGCAAGAGTTGCCATTACTGTCCCGGATCGGTGCGGTGCTGTCGTCAATGGGCCGTTCCGTGCCATCCTTGTGGATGAGGATGGAATGACTTGCAAGCTCCACGGACCTGCCGTCCCGACAGCGCCTTGACGATGGGATCTTTCGACCGGTTGCCTCGTCTCTCCTCGTCGATGATGTTGAATACGGTCTGAGGGGCGTCCCGATCGCTCCTTGATCCTGGACCACCCGGTCAGGACCTCAGCGACCGGGTTGAGCAGCGTCACCCTGCCCTCGGCGTCGGTGGCGATGACCCCATCGCCGATGCTGTGCAGCGTCACCCGCAGTCGCTCCCGTTCTTCCCAGATCGCTGCCGCGTATGCTTCCGCCGCCCGGCGTGCCGTTTCCTCTTTCAAGCAGCCGGCGGGCGGTCTCCTCGGCCTGCTTTCGCTCCGTCATGTCCCTGGTGATCTTGGAAAAGCCGCGCAAGTTCATCCGACCTCGTCCCGCAGCGCCGTAATGACCACGTTTGCCCAGAAGCGAGAGCCGTCCTTCCGCAGCCGCCAGCCCTTCCTCCTCGTACCGACCCTTCGGCCGGCAGCCACCTTGAGCTCATGGTCGGGCTTGCCAGACTCGATATCTCCGGCAGGGTAGAAGCAGAGAAAAGTGCTGGCCGATGATCTCCTCGGCCCGGTACTGTTTGATGCGCTCGGCACCAGGGTTCCACGAGGTCACCCGCCCGGTCGGGTCGAGCAGGAAGATCGCATGGTCCTTGGTGCCTTCAACAAGCAGACGGAACCGCTCTTCGCTGGCCCTGAGCGCCTCGACCTGGCGCGCCAGCTCAGCGTTGGCTTCTTGCAAGCCTATTTCGGCTTGCTTGCGCACCGGCAATCTCAAGCTCGAGTTCTTCGGGACTGCGCATCGCCAGGGCTTTCGGAGTCACCGGCACGAGTGCCAGGACCGTGCTCCAAGAGACAATGGCGGTTACCAGCTTGAGGACCCCCGCTAAGCGGTAGGCGGGCCACCAGAAGATGATTGCCTCCATCAGGTGGGTCGTGCCGCAGGCCAGGATGAACGCCCCGAACAGCAGGAATACCGGTGCGGAAGGGGATGTCTTTGCGGCGCAGGACAAAGAAGCCCAGGACGCAGGGGATGGCGACGTAGGCCAACCACACGCTCAGGTCGGAAAAAATGTGCAGCAAGCCGTGTCCCACCGTCCAGTCGCCGCAGTACCAGCGCGGTGGAAAACCCGTGGTATCCAGCAGGTGTGTCAGGAAATCGAACATAGAGCAACCCTCCGCCGATTCCCGGTTCGCGGCGATAAGCCACGTAGTAGGCGGGCACATAGGTGGCTTGATGGTAGTGCAAGACTCGCGGCTACTGAAGACGCTCCTGAGCAAAAGCCCTCATCTGCATGCCGCGACCGAGAAACGCCCGAGAATTCCCGCTCGCAACGGACCAGGCGGCCGCGGTAGACTGTTGCGAGTGACCTGGACCTCGAGCAAGGAGCAACATGGACTCTCGATACGCGATCGACGACTCGCGCGATATGCTCAGTCCCTCGCTTGTGATCTTTCGCGACCTGGTGCGGAAGAACCTTGTCGACATGATCAGTATAGCGCGGGGTCCAGACCGGCTGCGGCCGCATGTCAAGACTCACAAGATGGCCGCGGTCGTCCGAATGGCGGAGGAACTGGGCGTCCACAAGCACAAATGCGCCACGATCGCCGAGGCCGAGATGGTTGCCGCGGCGGGCGGCACCGACGTTCTTCTGGCTTATCCGCTGGTGGGGCCGAACCTCTCGCGGTGGGCGCGGTTCATTCGAGCCTACCCCGGCACCACGTTCAGGGCAATCGTTGACCATGCTGACTCGGCCCGGGCGCTTTCGCTGGCTGCCCAAAACCTCGATCGCCCGGTTCCGGTGCTGGTTGATCTCGAGGTGGGTATGGGTCGGACTGGGATCGACCCCGGCGAGCCGGCCGCGGCGCTTTACACACTGGTCGCGGGGTTACCCAACTTGCAGGCAGACGGCCTGCACGCGTACGACGGCCACATCAACGAGACCAACCTCGAGGGCGCAGGCGGTCCGTCCGGGCCGTGCAGGACGTGACCCTGGCTTTGCGCGATCGGTTGTTGCGTCACGGGCTGCCCGTGTCGCGTATCGTGCTCGGCGGAACGCCCAGCTTCCCCGTGCATGCGGGCCTGGATCTTCCAGGCGTGGAATGCTCACCGGGGACGATCGTACTTCACGACCACGGCTACGCGACCCGCTTTCCCGACTTGCCTTTCACTCCAGCCGCACTCCTGTTAACCCGGGTCGTGAGCCGTCCCAGGCCTGGCCGCATCTGTCTCGACCTGGGTCACAAGGCCGTCGCCGCCGACCCAGCCGGGCCGCGCGTGCACCTGATCGACGTTCCCGATGCAAACGTCGTCGGGCAGAGCGAGGAGCATCTCGTGGTCGACGCCCCCGCGTCCGATCGCTATCCGATTGGAACCTGTATTCTCGCAATGCCTACTCACATCTGCCCCACTTCGGCTCTCCATCGCCGCGCCTATGTCATCGCATCTGGACGCCTTGTGGACGACTGGGAAGTTTCGGCTCGCGACCGTGTGATCGGCGTGTAATGGGTCGAGCTTTCGCTCCAGGCGCTCCAGGCTTGTGAATTGAGAAAACGACTGGTCGGAGTTAAACTGTGAAGAATAAGTTAGCCTGAAGCCGTTTCGCCCGCGGCTTCTTACTTGCATAGAGAACGGCTTAGTGCCTCGCGCCAGGCGATTTTTCTATCCCGCTCGCCAAACCTGGTGCGTATATGAATATGGCTGCAAGTGTAGCGGTTGGGGCCCTTGATCTCTCATGAGTGGGAACCTGGAAAGCCAGTCCATTGCACCAGTCGCGACCGGAATCGCAGGGCTCGATGATGTCCTCGCGGGAGGCTTGGCCGCGAATCGGCTTTACCTGGTTGAGGGAGACCCGGGTTCCGGCAAGACGACGCTGGCAATGCAGTACCTTCTGACCGGCGTGGCCAAGGGGGAGAAGACCCTCTATGTAACGCTGTCCGAGACCAGAGAAGAGCTTGAATCGGTGGCTGCCTCTCATGGCTGGTCGCTCGCCGGCATCGAGATCATGGAGCTGGTGCCGTCGGAGGTTGACCTGGAGCCGGACAACCAGTACACGATGTTCAAGCCAGCCGACCTGGAGCTCGGTGCAAACACGAAGCTCATTCTGGCGGAGATCGACCGCGTCAAGCCGACGCGGATGGTCATTGACTCGTTCTCGGAAATGCGGCTGCTAGCGCAGAACGCGTTGCGCTATCGCAGGCAGGTGCTTGCCTTAAAGCAATTCTTCACGGGCCGGCGGTGCACCGTACTGTTCCTTGACGACCTCACTTCCGAGGTTGCCGACTTGCAACTGCGTAGTATCTCTCATGGCGTCGTCAGGCTCGAGCAGCTCTCGCCGGAGTACGGAGTGGAGCGACGCAGGTTGCGGGTGATCAAGCTACGGGGCCAGAAGTTTCGTGGCGGATACCATGATTTCACGATTGGCCGGGGCGGATTGAACGTCTTTCCCCGGCTTGTGGCCGCCGATCATCAACCTGACGAGAGGCCGCAAGCCCAGTTGAAAAGCGGCATTACGGGGCTTGATGAGCTGCTCGGGGGCGGTATCGAACATGGGACCAGCGTTCTCGTGCTCGGCCCGGCCGGTTGTGGCAAGTCGTCGCTGGCCCTCCAATTCGCTGTCTCGGCAGCGACGCGTGGCGAGCGCGCCTCGCTCTTCGTCTTCGACGAGCGGCTCGAAACGCTCCTGGCACGGTCAGCCGGATTGGGAATACCCCTGCGCAAGCATTTGAACACAGGTGCAATCCGTATCCAGTCGGTAGACCCGGGCGAGCTGTGCCCCGGTGAGTTCGCCATGAATGTACGACGGGCGGCCGAGAACGATACTGGTGGCCTGGCAACCCGAGTTGTGGTGATCGATAGCCTCAATGCCTACATGAACGCCATGCCGGAGGAGCGATTTCTGGAGATCCAGCTCCACGAGATGCTCACGTACCTTGGGCATAAGGGGGTAGTTTCGCTCATCGTCGCCGCCCAGCACGGAATCCTCGGAGAAATTCGCAGTGTGGTCGACGCATCCTACATTGCCGATTCAGTCATCATGCTCCGCTACTTCGAAGCCTTCGGCTCGGTCAAGCAGGCCATTTCCGTGCTGAAGAAACGGAGCGGACCCCACGAGCGAGGCATCCGCGAGCTGCAGATGGACTCCACGGGCCTTCGCGTCGGCAAGCCGCTCACCGAATTTCATGGGGTGCTAAGTGGGAAACCACTTTTCGTCGGTCCCGATACGTCGCTGATGAGGCCGCCCGATGAGTGATCACGACCATGATCTCGTAGGCATGGACGATCGGGTTCTGCTCTTGTTGCCGACATCGAAAGATCAGCAGGTGACTCGTGGTATCCTTGCCGCGTCGGGAATTTCGTCCTTTCCCTGCGCGGACATCAACGAGATTTGCCGTGAGGCCGCTCGAGGCGCCGGAGCGGCGATCCTCACGGAGGAGGCCGTCCTCACAGGCGGCTTCATGCCGCTCTCACGTTACCTCAAAGAGCAACCTCCGTGGTCCGATCTGCCCGTGATCGTCCTGACCACGGCCGGGGAGGAGTCGACTGAGCGAACCAACGCGCTGCGCCGAGTCGGGCACGTGATGCTCGTGAAGCGCCCCGTCGATGTTTCTGCCCTCGTGACCACCGCCCAGAGCGCTGTCCGCGATCGGCGCCGCCAGTATCAAGTGCGGGAGCTCATCGCCGAGCAAGAGCGGCAAGCCGCCTTGATTCGGCTCAGCGAGGAAAAATACCGGACGCTGGCGGACAATGTGCAGCAGCTCTTCTGGACCTGCCGCGCCGACGGCCAGTGTGACTATCTGAGCCGGCAGTGGGTGGAGTACACGGGAATACCCGAGGCGGAGCAACTCGGAACGGGATGGCTTCGTTCCATACATCCCGACGATCGAGAGCGGACAGGCGCGGCCTGGAGAGCGGCCGTCGAGGATCGAGGGATCTACGACCTGGAGTATCGTCTGCGCCGGTTTGACGGCGCCTTCCGCTGGTTCAAGACCAGGGGGACGACGATTCGCGACGACCAGGGCAACATCGTCAGGTGGTTCGGCACCTGCACCGACATCGAGGATCAGAAGCAAGCAGAAGAGGCGCTCCGGGATGCCGATCGCAAGAAAGACGAGTTCCTGGCGATGCTCGCTCACGAGCTGCGCAACCCGCTGGCATCAATCGGCAATGCCGCCATATTCTCGGATCGCGCGATGCCCAGGCGCATTTTCCGTGGGTCAAAGAAGTCATCTCCCGGCAGGTTAAGCAATTCGGAAGATTGATCGATGACCTTCTCGATGTCTCTCGCATCACGCGGGGTAAGATCGAGCTTCGGAAGAGAAAACTTGGATGTTTCCAGCGTGCTCAATCATGCGATCGAAGCCGTGCGCCCACTGATCGAGCAGCGGAACCACCACCTTACCGTCGCATACGCGCCGGAGTCGCTACGGATCGATGCCGACCCCACCAGGTTGGAGCAGATCGTGGTCAATCTGCTCACTAACGCCGCCAAGTATACTCACCCGGGCGGCCAGATCTCGCTGACGGCGCAGCGAGGGCCCGGCAGTCGTCATCCGGGTTGTTGATAACGGCATTGGCATACCCCCCGAGAAGGTCCCCTCCATGTTCGAGCTATTCACCCAGGGCGACCGCTCCCTGGCTCGCACCGAGGGTGGCCTGGGGATCGGACTGACCCTCGTGAAGAGGCTCGCCGAACTTCACGGCGCCAGTGTCACGGCAGAGAGCCGCGGCCCTGACATGGGATCGGAGTTCGCTGTCAGCTTCCTCGCGGCTGAAACTGTCCAACCACCCAGGCACAAGCACCGCGACGTTGCCGCGGGGAAGGCCGATCACGCGGCTCGTATCCTGGTTGTCGATGACAACCGTGACACGGCACGGGCCCTTTCCAAGCTGCTCCAAGTGCTCGGACACAACGTCCGCACTGCGCATGACGGTCCGTCCGCCCTCGCCCTGGCACGCAGGCAGCGGCCGGACTACGTTCTCCTGGACATCGGCCTGCCAGGCCTTGACGGCTATGAAGTAGCTACGGAGTTGCGGAAGGACTGCGAATGCCAAGATACCGTCATCATTGCCGTTTCGGGCTACGGCCAGGACGAAGATCGAGAGCGGTCACAACAGGCCGGGTTTGATTATCACCTCGTTAAACCGATCAATCACGATGAGCTGATGCTGCTCCTCGACGAAACTTGAGCGATAACCCGCCCACGCGAGGAAATCCACCTGCACCCGCCATTCCCTGGGGCCCTTGCCGAATCGCGTGCAAGATTCTAATCCGGCGAAATCTTCTGCGGACCAGCCCGGGATCAGATTCATCCGTCACTTCTTGCAACAACTCCGCGAGAATTCGATCCACCACGACAATTCTTGACCTAGTGTTAAGTCGGAAAGACTCCATCAACCGCGCTATCCTGCGTGCACGATGGAGACAGGTGGTCGAGGTTTCTGTCATGAGCGAGGACGAGGGACAAGCGGATCTGCTCGTCGAGGCAATCGGTGAGTTTCGCCAGGAACTGATTGAGTGGATCGATGCCCAGTTGGGCCTGTTATGTGAACGCGACGCATGGCCGCTGGCGGGATCGGTGGTGGGAATTGCTCCTGCCAAGATTCTTGCCGCCCGGCCTGAGCCCCCCGCCGCGCCTGCTCCGGCTTTGGATTTGAGGATTGTACCCCAAAAGGCGGGAACGACCGAAGCTGCCGGATTGCCGCTGCAACCCGATTCCAGCCATCGGCTTGACGCAGTAGCCCGCCGTCTTGGCGAGCGCCTCCGGCTGTCGGAGGAGATACGCAAGGAATCGGAAAGGTCGAATCGGAACGATCATTTATCAGGATAAAAGCCCGCCTGCTCGCTGACAACGAACAGGCCGCCGATGAATCGAAATCCAGGAACCTGGCATCATGGCCGCCGATGGATCGTATTGTCTTTTCCACTGTGGATCGCAGCCGTTTGCGGTTGCCCTCGCGAGCGTGGCCGAGATCGCCGAAGTTGATGCCTTGGTCCGCGTCGGCTTGTGTCCACCGCTGATTACAGGTCTCTGTCCATTACACCGTCAAGTCGTTCCCGTCGTCACCCTCGGGCAGGACCCATCCCGGACGGCTCCGCTTGTGCCCGAGCAGAGCGGCTCCGCCAAAGCACCAAAAGAAATTGTTCTGATTGTGCAGACGGGCCAGGGTAGGTGGGGCATCTTAATAGACCGGGAGGGAACGAGCATTCGCACTCAGCGGCCTACAAGACTCGAGCCCAAGGACGAACACGACGGAGTGGTCATCGAGGGACAGATCGATCACCAGGGGGTTGTCCATGCCTTGCTCGATGCCGAGTCCACCTGGCGCAGATTGCGCGCGGGTTATTCACTGGTACACCCATCTCGACGAGTCCAGCACATCGCCGCGTCCCACCGACCGGGCCTCTGTGTGAAGAACGCTCGGCATCGTCGGCCGGCCGGGAAAGAAGGCTTTGAGGTTTCTCCATGCCATTGCAATCCAGTTCGATCTTGCTGGGAGCGGTGCTCGGTCTGCTGGGGGCAGGAGCGACCGTTGCCGTGCTCGAGAGCACGGGATCCGCAGCTCGTGTCCCTGTGGGCTTGCTGCCGGGCACGCTGGCGGGAGCTGGCGTCGCCTGGATGGTATGGCGCCGGGCGCTTTCCCGGGCCGCCGATGGCCTGGCCTGTTTAACCGAAGACGAGATCAACGGGACGACGGAAGCCGCTCATCCACTCGAATTCGGTCATGGTTTCCTGGATACCGAGCTGAACCGCCTTCATGAGTGTCTTGACCGCGCACGCAAGCTTCAGCATGACCTTGGCAAGGCCGAGCGCACCGCCAGGCTGTTCTATTCCTCGATGAATGGTTCCGGCTCGCCGCCTGGCAACGAGCTGATCATGGCTGAGGTCGGGGCCAGGCTGCCTACCCTGCTCGACCGTCTGAGGCAGACGGCATTGGCGATCCATCAAGATGCGTCGTCGCTCGGAGAGGTCAACGAGCGAGTGGCCTCGGGAGCGGCCGACCAGTCCGACGCAGTTGGCCGTACTGCGTCGGCGGTGGAGGCCCTTTCCGAGAAAATCGACCGCATCTCGACGAACGCCGAGGAGGCCGCACAAGCCTGCGAGCGAGCCCGCGATGAGGCCCGCCGGGGCCTGGAGCAGGTCCATAGCGTGATCGAAGGCATGGACCGGCTGCTGGCTCAGATTGAAACCAACGGCCGCAAGACCAAACGACTCGAAGACCGCTCCAATGAGATCGGCATGATTGTCGACCTGATTCGCGGCATCTCCAGCCGCACCGACATGCTCGCCCTGAATGCCACGATCGAGTCGGTGCGCGCCGGCGAACACGGACGTGGATTCGCCGTGGTGGCCGATGAGATCCGCAAGCTCGCCGAACGCACCGCGACGGCCACCCGTGAGATCGGCACGATTGTCGAGGCGATCGAGGCTGATACCCACGAGACGATTCGCGCCTTGGGACAGGAGCACACCGAGATGCAGCGCAGAGTCGGAGCGTGTACGCGAGACTGGTTCGGCCCTGGAACGCATCAGCCAGGTCGCCGAGCACTCGGCGAGGCTCGTCGAGGGAATCTCGCGTTCAACCAACGATCAGGTACTTGCAACCCAGGATCTGGTTCGGGCCATGCAACGGATTTCGGAGGTCACCAACCAGACGCTGGAACGAACCACGCTTACCCGGACCTCTCTGCAGGCCCTCGTCCGGTCTTGCGAGCCCTGGCAGCGACTGGCGGCCGCCCGGCTCGACGGGGAGCCGCTCGCGGGCGGCGACCCAGCCTCATCCCGCTGCCCCTCACAGCGGAGCGAGGCGAGACCGTGAGCTGGCTGGAGGAAAGATCGCGCGATGACCAACGCGGCCACCACGCGACCATTGAAATCCCATTCGCTGGCCGCCCGCCTGGAGGAGCTCGCCGGGCGGATGAACGAGGCCCTGCATGGTACCTTCTCGCTGAACCAAGTGTCTGGTTGCAGAGAGGCAATCCAGGATCTGCGAGCGGAGGCCGAAAGCCAAGGAGTAATTGGGCGGTTCGAGCGCTCTGGAGCGCATCAGCCTCTTGACCGAGGTCTGGGAATGCCTGGCGACAGATCCTCAGAGCGGGGCGGACGAGGTCGGTCACTTCTGTGCAAAGGCCCTGATCCAGCTTGCACGGTGTGAAGAACAGGAAAAAGTAGGCGATGAGGGCATCGTGGACTGGATCCTTGATCAGTCGTCGGCGAGTGGGGTGAATATCTCGCCCTGCTCGAGAGCCAAGGCGCGGACCACGACCTTAGCATCTTCGAACCCGAAGCGGCTGACTGCGGCCTCGATTCCGCTGCCGACCCCTCGCTGCAGATTGATGCCCAGGCTCTGATCCGGCTCTTCCAGGGTGGCTCGGCAACCGCCGGAACCGCCTCGCCGAATTCGAAGCCAGCGGCGACCCCGGTGCCGGCGCGACCAGCCGCGCCGGCTCAGCCAAATCCGGTACCCCCGGCGATCTCAATGCCCCCGCGACCTGGCGCAGTCCGAGCCGGAACAGCTCCTGCCTGCCTTCACCATCCCCCACTTGCCCCAGAGAATTGATCTCGACGACGGCATCCGCGAGGCCTTCTTGGCCGACGCCACGGACCTGTTCGAGCGGATCGAGCCCCTGGTGCTGGGCCTGGGCCGCGACACCGACCCCAGCGAATCACTGCGGGAGTTGGGACGCTGCTTCCACACGCTCAAGGGCGCGGCCGGCAGCGTGGGATTGGCCGATCTTGCAAGCCTTGTCCACACCCTGGAAGAACACCTGGAAGCACCGAACAGCTCGGCCCCCGCCAATCTGATCGACGTTCTGCATCAGACGTTAGGATACCTCGACGGTCTCATCGGATTGCTTCGCACCAGGCCGATACGGGCTGGCGGCGACGATCCATCCGGCAGAAGTTCCGGTCACGCGGGTTTCGAAGCATCGACGCAAACGTCATCGAGGGAGGATTTCCCGGCTTCGCAGCACGAGCCGGCGCAGACCGTCGGGTCGGAGCGGCTCAGCCCGATTCTCCAGGTACCCTCGTCCGAGGTCTCGGGCGATGGCTCGTCCTCTGCGGGCGATGGGCCGATCCGCGTGCCCGCGTCCCGCTTTGATGAGCTGATGGATCTCGTATCTGAGCTGATCGCCAGTCGCCGGCTTTGGACGGCTCAAGCCGGGTCATTGAAGTCGATATCCAGTATCGTTCGCAACTGTCGCAACAGGATGCTCGGCATGCCTGGACAGGCTTCATGAAGCCGGCCTGGGACGAGAGAATCGCTCGAAGCTGCTCGCTGCCGGGATGGAGTTACCCGGCCAGATGAGGCGGCTTGGTGAACTAGCCGACGACCTGTTGGTTCTAGCCGAGACGGCCCAGGCCGCAGCCTTGCCCATTGCCGAACACGGCGATGCTTTGGGTCGTCTGACCCTCCAGCTCTGGGACGAGCTGCAGGCATCCGGATCGTAGCCATCCGCGGGCTCTTTCAGCGCCTGACCGCGTGTTGCCCATGAAGCGGCACGGGTTGAGGGACGGCAAGTCGAAGTCGTGATGGTCGGAGAGGAGACCGGGCTTGACCGGGCCGTTCAGGACAAGGCCTTCGAGCCGCTCTTGCATGTGGTTCGCAACGCCGTGGGGCACGGCATCGAAACTCCCGCTGATCGGCTCACGTCGGGCAAGGCCGCGGCGGGGAGGATCACACTCGAGGCGCGCGCGGGAAGGCAATACCTTGGTCGTCTCGGTCCAGGATGACGGCCGAGGCCTGGACCATGCGGCGATCGCAGCCAAGGCGCGAAATCTGGGCATGCTTACGCCGACGAAAAGCCAAGCATCGAGCGGCTGAACAACCTGATCTTCCACTCCGGCTTCTCCACCAAGCAAGACGCCAACGAGATCTCCGGCCGGGGTGTCGGCATGGATGTCGTGGCGCGCGAAGTCAAGCGTCCTGAAAGGAACGATCGACCTCCAGACCGAACAGGGCCGGGGAACCCGACTGACCATCAGTCTGCCCGCCCGGCTAGCTCTCGAGACGACCATGATCGTCCGGGTTGACGGCCAGGCTTTTGCTCTGCCGGTCGCCCAGATCGAGTACGCCCAGCCGTTCGAGACAGGCTTGGCGGGGGAAGCTGCGAGCAAGGACATGAGCCCGTGGCGACCCAGTTCGTCATCTTCCGCGACGCCGCGCATCCCGATGATCCACGTGCGAGAATTGCTGGGGATTGCCTGCACGCCTGCTCCAGCATGGCCTAAGCTTCTTGTAGTTCGCCCGGCAACCGGCATGATCGGCCTGGCGGTCGACGCATCGAGGGAACCGAGGATCTGGTGATCAAGTCGCTGGGAACGCTCCTTGCTGGTCACCCGGTGATCTCGGGAACCAGTCCTCCGTGAGCGGAGAGGTGATCTCGATTCTCAATCCCTCGGGGCTGAAGCGGTGGATAGCGAGGGGATGCCGCCGGCAACCGCCAAAGCCTGGGGGATCAGGCAGCGTCCCAGGAGATCGTCCCGGCTTTGCCGGTCCTTGTTGTCGATGATTCGATCAGTGTCCGGAGGGTCATCGTGCGACAATCTGAGGCAGCTGGGGCTGGATGTCGATGAAGTGTCGGATGGTCTGGAAGCGCTGGGCCGGCTGCGGTCTCGTGCTTATCGGCTCGTCGTGACGGATCTGGAGATGCCCAGGCTCGACGGGTTCGAGCTGGTGGCCGAGATGCATCGCAACAGAACACCTCGCACAATTCCCGTGATCGCCGCCAGTACGAAGCTGGACGATGAGACGCGGCGGAGGGTTCTCGCTCTGGGGGCAAGGGCGTTCCTCGCCAAGCCGGTGGACCCCACTGCACTGGCCAGCACGGTAAGCCCGCTCTTGTACCGGGCCGGCGGCTAAGCCCGGACGATCACATGTCTCGGAGAAGCCATGGAAAACCCCTTGGTTCTTGTCATCGACGACAGCCAGACCATTCGCAAGATGGTCGAGTGCCACCTCTCTCAGGCCGGCTATAGAGTGGCCATGGCGCCCAATGCCGAGCAGGGGCTGCAATTGGCTGGCACACTGCAGCCAGACCTGATCTTGCTGGACCACCAACTTCCCGGCACCACCGGCGATGAGGTTTGCCGCAAGCTGTTGGACGGTGAGCAGACCTGCCGGATCCCGGTGGTAATCAGCTCGGCCATGCGGAACCGGGCGTTCGCCCAGTACACCGAGTTCGCCAACGTCGTCGACCAGATCCCCAAGCCGTTCACGCCCGAATTGCTGAAAAGCGGCGTGGCCAACGCCCTCCAGACCGGGGCCATGGTCGTGCAGGCCCAGCGAACCGGCTGCGCCATGCCGGAGGCCGTGGGCGAGGTCACCGACGCGACCCTCGAAGGCACGACCGCGGCCTTCCCGCTGCCTTGCCGTGCTCGCATTTCTCAACAATGGTCAGCATTACGGCCGGCTCACTCTCGAAATGGGCAACGACCGGATCCGGTTCGCCATCTCCGGAGGCCGGGTCCAGGCGGTCTACTCGCCGACCATCGCACCGGACCGGCTGGAATAGAATCTTCCGGTCGATCTGGCTGATCTCGGTCCCGCTCCTGGCTCTTACCCTGGGCGAACAACAGGACGCCTCGATGTCGGGGCTGGTCAAGATGCTGGAACGTAGCCTTTCCGACCCCCGCCGGCTCCGTGTGCTCCTTCGGTTTCAGTCGGCCTTGCTGACCTATTAGGGGCTCACCGGCGAACCCGGCAAATTCTCGTTCGAGCCGATGACCGGCCTGCCTCCGATGTTCCAGGCGTTGCCGCTGCAATTGAGTGTGGCCGCCCTCTTGGTCGATGGCACGTCGACATTCACGCGCCAGGCCCGACCCGGACGAATGGGCACAGCTCATTTTCGCACGCCAGACGGCTAGAGGCGGCAACCCCGACCGGGCGGGTCTATCAAACGCCGAGATCAAGATCCACACGTTGCTGGACGGTACCCGTTCCCTGCATGACATCGCTCGCGAGTCCGGCCTGAACATGACAGACGTGGCCGCGACGGTTCACGGCCTGGAGCTGGCCAGCATGTTGGAACGGCGCAACCCGTCGTCCGGCGATACCATCCTGGTCGCTCGACGATGATCCCGAGACTGTCCGGCTGATCCAACGAGTGCTGGGACCAGAGGGAACCAATCATCAGCTCAAACTGGTCCGCGACCGCGTGGCCGCCCAGCTCCTCCTGCGGCGCCAGGCCTTTAACCTCGTCATCCTGGCCCTCGATCGTCCCGACCACGAGGCCTTTTTTCAGGCTTGCAAGCGGCAGAACACATCGAGCACCCGGTTCATCGGCATCGCCAACATCGAAGATGAAAACGAGCTGGCACGGCTGGATGCAATGGGACTCGACGGAGTGCTTCATCGGCCACTGAGCGAGAGCGATTTGCTGGCCACGGTGAAGCATCTCTTGAACGTCGATCGTGCCGCCATGGCCGGAGTCGCTTGAGCGCGGGTTACTAGAGGGCGGCAGGTTGGCGGGAGATCGGCATGGAGAAACCAGGAATGATGGACAGGACAAGCGACGCGGCCCGGGCTGCGTCCAGGCGGATGCGGATTACCTGGAGACGATCGCCCTGCTGCAGGATGAAATCGCCCGCTTGGAGTCAGAACTTCTGGCCCAGGACGAGACCGGCTCCCGCTCGGCGGAAATCGATCGCACTACGGCTAGACGCGGTCGACCCTGACGAGTCGCCCAACCGCCAAGAGTTCCAGCGGCTCAGTGCCGAGCTGGCGGCCCGCGATGAGACAATCACCCTCCTGCTTGACCAGCTTCGCCTCGTCGAGGATGCCGAATCTGCCAGTCGGGCTGAGTGGGAGCAGCTCACGCAGTGGGTCGCCGAGGTCGAGCAGCGCGTCGAGCGACAGGATGGTGCGGGCACGGAGAAGCTGGTTCTGGAGCTCGATACCCACCGCCGTCAGGCCGAGGAATTCCGCTCGCAGCTTGACCGGGAGGCAAAGCCTGGAACCACCAGCGAAGCGGCCTGGAGACAGAGATCCAGCGCCTCCAGGCGCTGCTGGCCCGCGCGGCCCAGGAAGTCGCCGCTCCCGGTGACGCCGCGGCGCTTGCGATCCTCGAATCCGAGAACCAACGGCTTCGACAGCTCTGTACAGATCTCGACGAGACCATCAAGTCCGAGGCGAAATCGTTGCACGAAGCCATTGAGCTGGACGGTGCGAGCTCGAGGAGGTCCGAAGGGAACGCGATCTCGTCACGGACGAGAGGGACCGGGAGCGTCGCGAGTATGAGATCGCCGTCGCCTCGCTGCGCTCTCAAAGCTCCCGGGCGGCCTTGGCCGTGCAGGACAGCGAGAGCCACGCGACGAGGTTGGAGACGCACGGCGACGTCTCCCCCGGACTCGAAGCCGACATCCGAATTCGGGAGTTCAGACAGCATTTGAAGGAAATTCATTGTCATGAGGCGGAAGCCCGCAATCGCAATCGGCTTGGCGCCAGGCTCTCCCGGCTCTGGACCCGAACGGGACCCAGGTGAACATGAACAATCTTGGTAAGAGTGATACTGCCATGGACCGCGCGGAAAGCAGCGACCGACAAAGCTGTTACAGCAGACATTGCCCGCGGGGCTCGTCCGCAATCTTGAAGAGCTGCGCTCTGCGTGCTTCGCCGGCTCGAGTCGATCGAGGAGCTGGCGCGTTGTTGCTCAGGCGATTCTGCCGTCGAGATCAGCCGGACGGAACAGATGCTCAAGCAAAGAATCGCCGAGCTGGAACTCGAAAGCAACCGGGCCCGCTCCGAGCTCTTTAGTGAGGAGCCTGGCGGTAAGCAATCGTTGACCCAACTCGAGAATGATCGCCACTTGCTTGCCGAAGCCTGGGAACGGCTGGAACGCGAACGAATCGACGCGCTCATGGCCGGGTCCGTCGCCAGGCAGCGCCGCCGGCTCATCACCCGCATCCGGCCGAAGGGCACGCCACGCATGCCATGTCCACGCCGCGGCCCATGGTCTCCATCGAGACTCCCAATCCCGTTGCGGAATCCATCCTTCGTCAGTTTCAAACCCTTTGTAACGACGTTCGCCGCACGACGGACGCCCGCTGTTCCCCGCACTGAAAAGGTGCTCCACCATGCCCGCGGATCTTTCGCTTCAACAGGAACACCGCAACGAGCAGGATGCTCTTCGCTCTGACCGGCCGGCAAACCCTGTGTTCCCCGCCCCGCGGTGTCGGCCCGGGCTGGGAGCCCGTTTTCTGGCCTGGCTGAGTCCGGGCAAGCAACCCCGGCCAAGTCGCCTCGCCTCCCGGCACCTCACCAAAAGCACAGTCATACGCACGCGACCCGCCGGCGATCCCGGCAACAACGATCTCGGAATGGCCAAGAAGCTGATTTCCCAGGATCGTTATGGTTTCGTCCTCTTGAGGCAAGCCATGGGGCAAATCACTGACGTGGACGCTGCATTCCGCCTGGCACGCATTGAACGCCCAGATGGCATTGATTCCGGCGGGCAATTTGCCCCTCATGCTCTGCGACGGCAGCTTTGCACCCGCCGAGCTCGAGGGTTTTTATCTCGATCGGTGCTCGGTGACCAATCGGCAATTCCAACAATTCGTCCTCTCAGGTGCGTATGACGACCTGGAGATCTGGCCCCCCGAGGTCTGGCCCAGCGTGGCCAGGTTCACCGATCTCTCAGGACGCCCTGGCCCCAGAGACTGGGAGAATGGCAAGTTCCCCGTGCCCAAAGCCGAGCACCCCGTAGTGGGCGTTTGCTGGTACGAGGCCGTTGCCTACTGCGCGCTGGGTTGGCAAGCGTCTGCCTACCGCCGCGGAATGGCAAAAGGCTGGCGGCTGGCCCGAACAACTCAGCGGCGGAACCTGTAACCGCTACCCCTGGGGAAACATGTTCGAGCCGGCACGCACCAACCTCTCGGCCTCCGGCCGAGGCCAGACCGTGCCCGTGCGTGATTACCCCTCGGGCGCCACACCCAATGGAATCTACCAAATGACCGGCAACGTCTGGGAGTGGCTTGAGGACTCTCTGCAAACCATACCTTGCCAGCCCGGTGAATATTTCCAATCCTGGAAACCCCTGCGGCGGATCATTGGGGGAGCGTTCAATACCTACCTCCCCAGCGAGGCAACCTGTCAATTCGTCACCGGCCAGAGTGAAATGGACCGCCGCGACAATATCGGTTTTCGTTTGCGCTTTCACTGAACCAATTGCGGCCTCTACCTTGAATGACTCATGACCATCGCCGGCCTGTCATCCGTGTAACCTCGTCATCATTTTCGCGTTGAGAGCCCCGCCATGTCACGCTCACCACTCCTGACGGAATACAATCGGCAGCGGAGCGATTTCGCCTGCCCCCTGTGCGGCAGCCACACCTATGAAGGAGAGCCCTGCGGGACCTGTTTCCTCCCCTTCAAGGTCATTGAATCGATCCGTTCTCGTCCCCATCCTCCTAGCTTCGTCGTGGTCCTCGGCCCCACGGGCGTCGGCAAGACGGTCTACCTGGGAATGCTGCTTGATCTCCTCTCACGAGGAGCCGGAGGGTTGCAGGGTCTATCGCGCAGCCCCTACTCGCTCACCTTGCACCGCAACCTGATTCTGTGCTCGAACGGCAGCGTTTCCCCGAAAAAACCCCCGTCGAGACCGACCGCTGGAACTGGCTGCACTGCGAGATCCTGGCTGCTCGGGGCAAGGGCGCGGCCGACATCGTCACGCCCGACGTTGCCGGGGAAGCCGTGATGTCCGAGTTGGAGAACCCGGGAACCAACAAGACTATCCGGGCTTTGATCAGCCGCTGCTCGGGTATGGTCGTCCTGGTCGACCTTGTGGAGGTGGTGGCGGACGGCCAAAGCCAGGAGCTCTTTGCGATGCAGCTCATCAGTTATCTCGACTCCTTGCGCCCGGGAAGGAAGAAGTCGCGCAAGCTCGAAGTTCCGGTGGCCATTGTCTTCACCAAGGCAGACCTCTTCGAGGAATGGATCAGCGATCCCGAGTCGTTCGCCCAGGGCAACGTCTCGAGTCTCCATGCCCAGTGTCAAGCACGGCTCGAACAGTATGCCTTCTACTGCTCCGGCGTGGCCGGCTCGTCCGCGAAACTCGTGAACGAATCGGGACAGGAGAGCCTGGTACCCCTGCGGGTGGAACCGCGGGGCATTATCGAGCCGTTTGCGTGGATGGTCACCAAGCTTGGCTAGCGTTCCTCGAAACGTCGCAGTGCAAATGTGGCGCGGTCGACCTGAACCCGTCGGGTTGCCGATTAAATGCCTCCGGAGAAACTTAGCCCCCGACTTACCCTCGAGGAGAACCCAGAAGGTGTGGGTTGAGCAGGCGATTTTCACCTCGCTGCCGCGCCACGGAAGAGGCGGCTACCACCTGGTCTCGCGCTCAAAGGGATTGAGCGGGCAGGAGGCTCAAGCGATCACCCGCTGGTCGCCGTCCCACGGGTCTCTGCTTCAAGACCAGAATAATCGCGTCAGCGTGAATTTCTTCCCGTTGCCCGGGGGACGGTTCGCCCTGTCCCGCAGTTGTGAGGGTCCGCCCGAATACAGCGGACGCGGCGGTCGGCAGCTTTACACACACATCCTGATTATCGACCACAAGCACCTTGAGACCGTGGCCGGGCAGCCGTTTGTCATCTACCACAATTCGCTGGCGCTTGGCCACCTATTCTACCAGCTTAACCCCGCCGAGCTGCTCCCGCCCATCGAGCTGCCCGACTTCCACCCCGCGCGCGACCCCGCGTCCTGGCTTGATCGTGCCCGGAAGCTTGGTCTACCCGCTCTGGAACCGTTTCGCGAGCGCCTGCTTGCAGGTCGGCCCGTGCGGTTCTCGTTCGCCGGCGATCGCGCCGTTCTGGCCGAGTGCCTTATCGGCTCGCTCGGCCCCGGCGCGGTCCACAAGATCAGCTTCGCCACCAGCCTTCAGCCGTCGTCCGATCGCCCCTTCGTGCTGTCGCTGGTCGACAATCGCAAGCAGAAACCCTGATCGATTCCAGATCCGCGCGTTCGTCTGCGGTGATCCGAGCCCATCTCTTGCTGCCACTCTCGCCCTTTGTTCGGGTCAATGGCTTGCGAATCGGACGTACTTGTGGCACTGGACGCAGTTCATGGTCAGCTTGACGTAGGCCAGTGTGGCTCCGTCAATGTTGCCTTGCTTGGCAGCCTTGGCGAGATCGTCGGCATAACGCTGGAATTCCGAGGTCAAGGCCACGTAGTCGGTGGCGTTGGGGATTGTCGGAACTTCCCACTCGGCCGCCTGGCTCAGAACCTTCAGCGCCTTGGCATTCTTCTCGATCATGGGGTACTGCTCGAGCGACAGTCCTTCGAGGACGTTCTTAGAGAGTTCGAGCTTCCGCCGCATGAATTCACTACGGGCTTGCTTCTCATGCTGCCCTGCCCTGCCTGTGGCGGGGTCGGGAACAAAGGGCAGGCTGGCAAGTGCCAGGAAGGCCGCCGCCACGGCCGGTCTTATTCCTTTGAAGCGTCTCATGGTTCCTCGATTCACTCGCTGTATCCCTTGCGCATCAGGCCGGCTCGACCTTCGGCAGCTCGAAGCCCTTGCGATACTCTCTGCCGAGCAAGGCATTGGCCCCGAGGTCGGGATGACCTTTCTGATCGACGATGGTCTCGGACTGCGCGTCCCAGAAGATTTTGCGACCAAGCCTGTAAGAGATGTTGCCCAGGTGGCAGACGGCCGTTGAGGTATGGCCCGTCTCGACGTCGCAGATGCACCGCGCGCGGGACTTGACGCATTTGAGGAAATCCTGAACGTGGGGCCAGTTCTGGTCCGAGCTGCCGCTCTTGATTGCCGCGGTTCGTTGCCGCTCGGGAATCACCTGAAAACCTTCGCGGTCAAGGTAGAGCGTGGCGTCTGTGCCGTGAAACTGCATGCCGTGGCCGGGGTCGCCGCCGATGCCGTGGTTGTTGCCCTTCCGCATCTCATAGAACTGGATGAACGGTCCGTGCGGGCTGTCGAATTCATAGGTCACCAAAAGTGTGTCGGGCGTGTCGCGGATGTCGTCGAGCGTGAACTTGCCGCCGGCGGCGTGCACCGACTTGGCGCGGTCACTCCCATGGCCCAGTGGATGATGTCCTGAAGATGCACATTCCAATCGCCGATCATGCCGGCGGCGTAGTCGTAGAACCAGCGAAACGTGCCGTGAAAACGAGCCCGGTTGAACGGACGCTTGGGAGCCGGGCCGAGCCAGCGATCGTAGTCGACGCCCTCAGGAGCCTCGCCGCGATCCGTCGGTTTGCCGCACCCGTTGGGCGCTTCGTTGCTAAAATTCCAGGTCCGCGTCAGGCTGATCTTGCCAAGCTTACCGTCTTGCACCAGCTTGACGGCCTTCTGGAAGTGCTCGCCCGACCGCTGCTGCGTACCGATCTGGCTGACCCGCTTGTAGCGCCTGGCTGCATTGACCATGGCGCGACCCTCCTTGATGTTGTGGCAAATCGGCTTCTCGCAGTAGACATCCTTGCCGGCCATGCAGGCGTAAACAAACGGGATGGCGTGCCAGTGGTCGGGCGTGCCGATGATCACAGCGTCCACGTCGTGCCGCTCAAGAATCGGGTGAAAGTCGACCGTTGTCGCTGGCTTCTTGCCATACTTTTTCTCGACCTTCTCCGCAGTCCTGTTCAGATGCCGTTGGTCCACGTCGCAAAGGGCAACGACAGAGACTTCCGACGACCGCATGAAGACATCCAGGTCATACCCGCCCTGGCCGCCGCAGCCGATGAGCGCAACTCTGATCGTCTCGCTGGGCGCGACCGCCTCGCCCCGAACGGCGCGGACCGCCGGATGGAGTGCCGACCACGTGGCGACACCAGCGGCCGTCGCAGCCAGGCGCCCAGAGTTTTCGATGAGATTCCGCCGATTCAGCTTAGCGCTCATGGGGTAGTCCTCGAATCGCACATTCCTCGATATCCTGGTCGAACGAAACCTGACTCGTTCTTTCCTTGGTTCTAATGGGGTCCAGTGTGGCAAGCAAGAGTGATGCGGGAGGATCAACCGTGTTTCAGTAACCATTGCGCTTGGCTGAACGCGGAGCGGACCATAATATGAAAGCCAATCCCGCCGGATCGGCGATTGAGACGACCCCTGGAGCAAGTCGAAATGATGCGGCCGAATCGCGAGCAGACGACCCTTCTGCGAGATTGGCTGCGCGTCTATCGAGCCGTTCCACTGCTGACCGCGGTCTTCGCTAATCTTTTCGGCCTCATGGGTCCGTTGGCGGCTCGCACCGCGCGTGAGTCCGCGATGCTCGACCTTTCCCGCGCCGTCGTCGTGACGACCACGGCGCTGAGTGGGCCAGAGCGCAAGGCCGTCGAGCTGCTCATCGAGGATGTGACGCGCCGCTGCGGCATCCGCTGGAAAGTGCAGACGCGCTGGCCGGTCGAGCCGGTTCCCGTTGTCGCCGTCGGGCCTTACTCCGCCGTCAAGGCCTTCACCGGCCCTTTTGCTGAGTCCATGGGAGACGCGACAAGGCCTAGAACCGCCGAGGGGTATCGCATTCGCTCCGAGGCGAAAGGTCCGGCCGTGCTGGTCGCGGGCCACGACAGCCGCGGCGTGCTTTTCGGCGTTGGCAGGCTGCTTCGTGAACTGCGGACGACCGAGGGACGCGTCTTGCTGCCCGCTGATTTTCAGCTCGAGACGGCCCCGAAGTACCCCCTTCGCGGGCATCAGCTTGGCTACCGGCCCAAGACCAACTCGTACGACGCCTGGGACCTTCCCCGCTGGGAGCGCTACATTCGCGACCTGGCGATCTTCGGCACGAACACGGCGGAGCTGATTCCTCCGCGCTCCGACGACGACGCGGAAAGCCCACACTTTCCCCGGCCACCACTCGAGATGATGGTCGGCATGTCGCGGTTGCTGGACGACTACGGGCTGGACGTCTGGATATGGTATCCGGCCCTCGACGGGGACTATTCCAATCCGGCTACGGTCGCCTCGGCACTGGCGGAGTGGGACGCCGTTTTTCGCAAGCTGCCCCGGCTGGACGCGGTGTTCGTTCCCGGCGGCGATCCCGGGCACACGCCCCCGCCGGTGCTCATGCCGTTCTTGGGTAGGGTGGCAGAGGTCTTGCGACGTTCGCATCCCCGCGCTGGAGTCTGGGTTTCGCCGCAGGGCTTCAACCAAGAATGGCTTGACCAATTCTTGACTATTCTTAGGCAAGAGCCCGCCTGGCTGACCGGGGTCGTGCACGGCCCCCAGGTGCGGATCAGCAACGCAGAGCTGCGCAGGGCCGTACCGGCGCGATATCCGATTCGCACCTATCCCGATATCACCCACAGTCAGCAGTGCCAGTTCCCCGTGCCCGACTGGGACGTGGCCTTCTCACTCACCGAGGGCCGCGAGGTCATCAACCCCAGGCCCCGCGGCGAGGCATCCATCTTCCGCTACTACCAGCCCGGTTCGATCGGATTCATCAGTTATTCCGAAGGCTGCAGCGACGACGTCAATAAGATGGTCTGGAGCGGCCTGGGTTGGGACCCCGACTGCGACGTGGAGGAGCTGCTTCAGCAGTACACACGTGCCTTCATCACCGAAGAGTTCGTCACGAGTTTTTCCGAGGGCTTCCTCGCTCTGGAGCGGAACTGGCATGGACCGCTTCTCGAGAACCCGGGCGTTGATAAGACGCTGGCGCAGTTCCGCGAGCTCGAACGCCTGGCCAGGCGGCAAACCGTCGCGAATTGGCGGTTTCAGCAGGCCCTCTACCGGGCCTATTACGATGCCTACGTGCGCTCCCGGTTGATCGTCGAGACCCGCCAGGAAGCCCGTTCGCGGGAAATCCTGGGCGGCTACCGCGAAACCGGCTCTCTCGAAGCGATCAGAAACGCCGAGATGCAGCTCGTCCCGCCGGCAGAGAGCCCATACTCGGGGAGACACCGCGTGCGCGAGCTTGCCGAAGACCTGTTCGTGAGCATTCGCATGCAATTGAGCGTACCGCTCTTCGACGCGATCGCGGTCGACCGGGGCGCCAACCTCGACACGGTTGACGTCCCCTTGAGCGACCGCCTCTGGCTCCGCGACCAGTTCGCCGAGGTCAGGACTCTCGAGTCCGAGGCTGACCGCAGCGGCGCCATCAAGGCGATCCTGCAGCGCACCGATCCGGGCCCGGGCGGGTTCTACGACGACCTGGGCAACCTTCGCCGCCAGGACCACCTGGTCCACAATTCCGACTCTGCTGCCGACCCAGATTTCCGCCGCTCGTCGCTGGTCGGCTTCGGCTCGCGTGCGGGCTGGCCGCTGGCCTGGTGCCAGAATGCCCAGACGCTTCACGATGCCCCACTGCAAATGCGCTACGCGGGGCTCGACGCCAAGGCACGTTACAAGCTCCGTGTGGTCTATGCCGGAGACAGCTTCCGCAACCTCATCCGCCTCGACGCCGGCGGCCACTCCGTCCACAACTGGCTCAAGAAACCCAATCCCCCAGTTCCCGTGGAATTCGACATACCAGCACCGGCCACCGCCGACGGCAAGCTTGAATTGACCTGGCGACAGGAGCCCGGCAAGGGGGCCAACGGCCGGGGCTGCCAGGTGGCCGAGGTCTGGTTGATCCGCAAGCCGCAACAGTCCGAGACAGAGAGAATAAATCCATGAATGTGCACGAGAAATCATCTACAAACCGGCACCCCGGCGCGATGAGTCTTCCCGCTCGCTATTACACCGACCCTGCCAATCATCGCTCCGAGCTGGACCGGTTCTTCCTGGGGATGTGGATCCACGGTGGCCGGGCCGACCAGGTTCCCGGAATTGGAGACTACGTACTCCGCGACGTCGCCGGCGAGAGCTTGATCGTCAGCCGCGCGGGAGACGGAACAATCCGCGCGTTTTACAACGTCTGCCGCCATCGCGGCACTCGCCTCTGCGAGTCTTCCCAGGGGACCGTTGGCGGCGTGATCCGCTGCCCTTACCACGCCTGGGCGTACGACCTATCCGGTCAGCTCGTGGCCGCGCCCCAGATGGATGACCTCCCCGATTTCCGCATGGAGGATTATCCGCTTCTGGCCGTCGCCGTCGCATGTTGGGACGGTCATATCTTCCTGAACCTCGCGGAATCTCCCCGTCCGCTGGCCGAGCAGCTCGGCGACCTCCCCGACAAGTTTCGTGCCTGGGGCATGGACCGGCTCCGCACAGGCAAGCGGATCGTTTACGACGTGGCCAGCAACTGGAAGCTGATTATCCAGAACTACTCAGAGTGTCTCCATTGCCCTGGGGTTCACCCGGCGCTGCAACGTCTCTCCCACTTCCTGAGCGGTCAGAACGAGCCGGCCAACCCCGGATATCTGGGCGGCCGGATGGATCTGCGGGAAGGCGTGCGAACCCTGTCCACGAGCGGTCAGCTCACAGGTGCCTGCCTGCCCGGGCTCTCGGCAGAAGACCAGCGCCGGGTCTACTATTACGCCGTCCTGCCCAACCTTCTGCTCAGCCTGCATCCCGACTACATGATGACCCACACCCTCTGGCCGTGCGCCCTCGACCGCACCGAGATCGTCTGTGAGTGGCACTTCCACCCCGAGGGCATGGCAACTCCGGGTTTTTGTCTCGACGATGCCGTGTCGTTCTGGGACCAGACCAATCGCCAGGACTGGCATGTTTGCGAGCAGATGCAGCTTGGACTCACGTCCCGCGCCTACCGCCCCGGCCCGTACTCTCGCCGCGAGGACCTGCTGCACGCGTTCGACCAGTGGGTTCGACCTGAGCGGGAATGATGTGCAGATTCCGCCGGACTACGATTCACCTTGCCCATCGAGCGCCCCCTTTCAGGCCGCAACCGTAATCCCTAGGCTGCATGGCTTCTCCCATGATCTTCGGTGTACTTACCGAAAGGTGCGTACTTGTCCTTCGGGGAGGACGCTCTATGATACCCCAAGCCCGGCACAAACATCAGAAAGGGAGGGTTCTTGATGTCGAAACTTGGAACCAGTGTTGCGATCGTGACAGGTGCCTCGAAGGGGATTGGTGCTGCGATCGCCAAGCACCTGGCGGCCGAGGGCGCGGCCGTGGTCGTCAATTACAGCTCGAGCAAGGCGGGAGCCGACCGCGTTGTCGCTGAGATCACAGCCAAGGGGGGCCGCGCGGTCCCCGTGCAGGCGAACATCGCCAAAGCCGCCGACATCCAGCGGCTCTTCGCCGAAGCGATGAAGGCATTCGGTCAGATCGATATCCTGGTCAACAATGCTGGCATCTTCGAGTTCGCACCGATCGAGGCAGTGACGGCCGAGCACTTTCACAAGATGTTCGACCTCAACGTCTTGGGGCTGATCCTGGCGTCGCAGGAAGCGGTCAAACACTTCGGTCCCCAGGGTGGCAGCATCATCAACATCAGCTCGGTCGTCAGTACCCTGGCTCCTCCGAATGGCTCGGTCTATAGCGCCACGAAGGCGGCCGTCGATGCCGTCACGAGGTCGCTGGCTAAGGAGCTCGGCCCGCGCAAGATCCGCGTCAACTCAATCAACCCCGGCATGGTGGAAACTGAGGGCGCACACGCCGGGGGATTCCTTACGGGCGAGATGCGCAAGCAAATGGAAGCATCCACGCCGCTGGGCCGGATCGGCCAGCCGGATGACATCGCGCCGGCGGTCGTTTTCCTTGCTTCGCCTGAGTCCGCGTGGATCACTGGTGAAACCCTGCACCTCTCTGGCGGCATGCGCTGATGCGCCCGGGAGTTGCAGGTTAGGCGTTGAACAATGTCGATTAGTCTTTAAATTCCGGCCGGCCTGCGCCAGTCCCGTCGGCGCCGATAGCCTCGACGGGGCATTCCTCCAGGGCCGCCAAGCAAGCGGCTCGCTCGGCGGGGTCTTGGGGCTGCTGATGGACGTAGCTGTGACCCTCGGAGTCATTCCGGCGAAAGTTGTGGGGTGCCGTTTCGCGACAAAGGTCGCAGTCGATGCATGTGGCATCCACATAGAACGGCCCGGCGGCATTTTCCCCAAGTTTCCGCTCGCGGTCGGCCATGATTGGATCTGGAAACAGCAGGGTCTGTTGATGGTTCAAGACGGTGGATAAATAGCCTCAACGTCGATGTCATCCGGTGTCGAAGGCTCAGCTTGCAGGATCAATTCCTGGTGCCTTGCCTCCCAGTAATAGACGAAGAGCAGGCAGTTAAAGAAGACCGAGAAGACGCTGATCAGGCAATCACAAGCGGCGCTGACCAGCGGATGAGTTTGCATCCCTGTAAGGGCAAGAAGATTCGCCAGCGAGAACGAAAAGGTCAGGATGAGTGCGACCGAGACGAACCAGGCCCGAATCATCCGCAGCGTCTTGCCCCGGGTGAGCTGAGCACTGCGCCGGCGTGCGTCGCGGGCGCCGGCGCCTTCAAGCACCACAACCTCGTCGATTAGCATGTACCGGGCCGCCAGGATGAGCCCCGGAATCATGAACGCAAAGCAGCCGAGCATCACGGAGAAGCCGGCGACGAACCGAGCCCCGAACAGGCGGCCCCAGTGGTGCAAGCCCGCGCGTAGGGCCTCAGGGTAGGACGTCTTCTCGCGGGCCATCCGCGCTGCCAGGGCGTGGATGATGCCCGCGCCGTAGATGGGTCCGAAGACAATCTCGACCAGTAGGCCTAGCTCGAGCATCGTCTGGCTATCGGCCTGGTTGGGATTTGAGGCCAAGGCCATGTCGATGAGCAGGTGGCCGGGGACCCAGATTGTGAGCACGAGCGCGGCAAAGAGGGGTAGCTGGCCCAGTAGCAGCCGGAAGGCCATGACCATTTTGCCGCCGAAGCCGGGCGTAACGGGGGGCCTGCCGCGGCCGTCGCGTTGCGACTCCCTTGGCGGCGCGTACGGATTGTCCAGATCGAGATCCGATCCGTAAGTCAGGCCGCGATCGAGCGTGAGCTTGCCGCCGCAGTACGGGCAGACCCCCGCGCAAGAGGCCAGTTGCCCGCCGGTGAGCAAGGCTCTGCAAGAGGGGCATTCCTTGTAGCTGCTCATGAAACGACCTCGAGGCGGCTGTCGCGCCGCGACCGACTGACCTACACTGTTTTGGCGTTGATCCAGGGCATCAGGCGCGCAGACGCTTGCCAACCTGTTCAACCGGGTGCTCGCGCTCAAGCCGCTTGGTCGCGTTGAACACCGGCCGGTTGGCCTTGTTTTCGAGGATCCACTCCCGCGCGAACTGCCCGCTGCGGATCTCCCGGAGAATCTGCTTCATCTCGCCGCGGGTCTGTTCGTTGACGATCCGTGGGCCGCGCGTGTAATCGCCATACTCAGCCGTGTTGGAGATGCTGTAGCGCATGTAGTTCAGACCTCCCTGGTACATGAGGTCGACAATCAGCTTGAGCTCGTGCAGGCACTCGAAGTAGGCGCTCTCGGGTTGGTAGCCGGCTTCAACCAGAGTCTCGAACGCCATTTTGACCAGGGCGCTGACGCCGCCGCAGAGGACCACCTGCTCGCCGAAGAGGTCGGTCTCGGTTTCCTCGGCGAAGGTAGTCTGCAATACGCCCGCGCGGGTTCCACCAATTCCCTTGGCGTAGGCCAGGGCCAGGGCCTTGCCCCCCGGCGAGCAGGTCTCCGTCGTGGCGATCAGGCAGGGAACGCCTCCCCCCTTGGTGAACTCGCTGCGCACCAGGTGGCCGGGCCCCTTGGGAGCCACGAGCGCACAGTCCACCCCCTCCGGCGCGACCACCTGTCCAAAATGGATGTTGAACCCGTGCGAGCAAAGGAGCAGGTCGCCGGGTTTGAGGTGGGGCTTGATGTCCCGGGAGTAGGTGTCGGCCTGCACCTCGTCGGGCAAAAGAATGTTGATCAGATCGCCGGCCTGGGCGGCTTCCGTCGCGGAGATGGGCGTGAATCCGTCACGAATGGCCATCTCGTGGTTGGCCGAACCGGGTCTTTGAGCGACCACAACATCGCACCCCGAGTCGCGCAGGTTCTGGGCCTGGGCGTGTCCCTGGCTGCCATACCCGATGATTGCGATGGTCTTTCCCTTTAGCAGGGAGAAATCCGCGTCCTGGTCGTAATACATCTGGGCGGGCATCGGCGTTCTCCTGGGCGGCTATCGACTCGTGAAACAAAAGACCCGGGACTGAATCGATCAATCCCGGGCCGCAGGCCGGAAGGGGATCGCATACCCCCTTCATCAGAGTTCGGAATGACCGTGAACCGACGGCTGGTCGTTTTCGCCCTCGGCCGCTGAGTGGGCCGGCGCCTGTTCAGCGGTTTCTTCCTGGCGCCGCGTGCCCCGCACGAGGGCGATCCGGCCGGTTCGAGCCAGCTCAATGATTTCGTATGAGCGCACGGCATCAATAAACGCCTCGATCTTTCTTTCCTGCCCCGAGATCTCGATCATGAGCTCCGCGGGACTGACATCGACGATCCTGCCCCGGAAGATCTGCACCAGCGACTGGATCTCCGGGCGCTCGGACGCGGGAACCCGCAGCTTGATGAGCATCAGGTCGCGTTCAACGTAGTCTTCACGCGAGATGTCGTGCACCTTGACAACCGGGATTAGCTTCTCGAGCTGCTTGCGCACCTGCTCGAGATGCCGGTCGTCACCCTTCACCACCACCGTGATCCGCGAGAACCGGGGTGCTTCCGTCTCTCCCACGGCAAGGCTGTCGATGTTGAAACCCCGCGAGGCGAACATTCCCGAGACCTGCGCCAGTACACCTGGCTGGTTTTGTACGACCGCCGAGAGGACATGGCGGATCCGGCCGGTGCTGGCGGATTCCCGGCCCGGGCCCGTGGACGAGCTAGAACCTTGACCCGCTGGAATCGACATCGACGCTCCTCTTGCCGGCAGGCCCGCGCGGTCACAAACGAGCGCGCGGACGCCACTTACGAGCACAGCAATGAAAGAATTCTCGTTTTCCAGGCCCGTAAACGCAAGAGCCCGGCGGGTGGACTCTCCCCGCCGGGGCACTCGTTCAAGGCTGAATCGGCGGCAGGGTATTGGGGAGCGGAGACGTGCCGCCGGGGAACGGAGGCGTCCCGCCGCCGGGCGTGTTGGCCGACTCGGTCTTCTTCGGCTTCAGCAAGGCGGCCCGGTCGAGGTTGATCGAGCGGAAGCTGTCGCCCGGCGTCACGTAGTACCAGGCAGCGAATCGGTCGGTCAGCTCGGTAACCCGCTTCTGGCCGTCGGCGATCTTTTTCTCGTAGTCCTTTTGCTCTCGTTCCGCCTTTTCCTTAGCCTCTTTCTGCTCGGCCAGGTACTTGGGATCGTTCGGGTCGGGGGCGAAGGGGTTGGCCGGAATCACCAGCGGCTGCCCGGGCAAGGGGGCCGGCTGGTCTTTTGCCTTGTCGTCGTCGCTCTTGGGTTTGGGGATCAGGGTGGGATCGAAGGAGACCGTCACCATCACAAAGCGGTTTTCCGTGGTGCCCTCGGATTTCTTGGTCTTGTCCTTGGTCGCTGCTTTGTCGCTGGCCTTTTGCTCGGCTTCGTCGGAGCTCCCGGCGGTAAGCTCATCGCCGGTGCCGAAGAAGACTTCGCCGAACCGCAGGGTGTAGACGACCCCCTCGTCGGTGTAGACGCGGACATCGCCCTGGTTGGAAAGAAGCCGTCCGTCCTTGGTCATGTAAAACCCCTTGCCTTGCAGCGAGGCAACGGTCGTGGCCGTGAGCCTGATGCCTTCCTTGTCGCTTTGCTTCAGATCCCTGGTGAGCCCCGCGGGCTTGGTGCGCACGCCGACAATCTTCAGGTCGGCCAGGGCGTCGGTCAGGGTGCGCAGCTTGTCGCTGTCGAGATCCTTGTCGGCGGGCACTCCCGCCATCGTCCACGCCGCGCTAGAATCCTTGCGTTCGATGTCTAGCACCTCGCCGCGCTGGTAGCCCTGCTCGAGGTTCACCTTGTAATTGTCGAATTCGATCTTGCGGATATGGCTGGCTTCGAGCTTCAGCAGGTTGGTCTCGATCCAGTCGGCGAACCGCGTTGAGGGCTCGGCCTTGACCTTGACACCGTAGGTTCGCTTCTGACCGGGAACGCGCACGTAGAGTTGACCGGTCTTGTCCTTGATTTCCTTGCCGATGACGAAGTCGGCGAGGACTTTTTCCGAGGAGTCTCTCAGAGTAATCCGCTTGCCGCGGCCTTTGAGCGTAGTGGTCTTGGTATCGAGCGGGTCGACCACGCCCATCTCTTCCTGGTCCTCGGAGCGGTCCGAGCGGATCGTGTCCTTGGCCAGGTCCATTACGGCCGCTGCCGTCTTCGACAGGCGGTCCCGGGCGTCGGCCGGGTAATGGTGGTGGGAAGGGATTACCCACTTGCCATTCTCGAACTTGACCTGGAACCGCGAGGCGGTCGCCGTCGACGGATCAAAATCGACGACTTCCAGGTCGGTGCAAGCCAGGGGATCCTTGAATTCGGCGAAAAACGGCTGCCCCTGGTCGTTGAAGGCCTCGTCACGGATCGAGCGGTCCCTGGTGCTGACGAACGCCGCGCCGCAAAGTGCGAGGGCGACCGCACCGAAAGCCAGGGTCTTGGTGAGTTCGTTCATCATGGATCCTCTAAATCAACCTGCCGGCGACAGCCGGTAGCGACTAACACCCGCTTCCACGTCAATGTTCACGCGACCCGGTGCACTTCGCCTCTGATGCATGAGCGCGATCGGTCAGGCCAGCCGGCTGGGGTTGGCCCCCAGGTTCTCCCGCCGCAGGCGAGTGGCGAAGACAAAGAGGCCCAGGATTAACGGGGGCAGCGGAGGTATCACCGCCGCCATGAACCGCACGCGGTTCTCGATGGCCCGGGTCTTTTGCTCCGAGTCTGCCTTGCCCTCGCGAATCCTGGTCAGCTTTTCATCCTCGATCTTGGCCTTCCCCACCTCGAGGCGCCGCTGAGCGACCTCTTGAAGGTTGGTGAGCATGATCTCCTTGGTGCGATCGTCGAGGTCCGTGCGGCTTTTTACCTGATCGACTTGCTTGTCAAAAGCCTTCTGGGCTTCGTCCAGCTTGTCCTTGGCCGCGTCTTCCGCCGACCTGGTCTGCCGCTGCAGCTCCTCAACGAAGTTCTTGGTCTGAGCCTCGAGCGTCAGCAGCGTGCGATGCTTGGGCCGCTTCTTCCGCAAAGCCACGAACGATTCGTCGCCGGCCAGAACATCGACGCAGTTGAGCACGAAGGTGACGTTGTCGAAATCGAGGTTGCCGATCTTCTGCCTGCGGAGCTCGAAGAATTGCTCGGAGATGAGGTCGAGATCGGCAATGGCGATGACCTTGATGGCCGCCGGCTTGTCCTCCTTCTTGGGTTGATCCTTCTTGGGCTCACCTGGCAGGGCATTCTTCTCGGCGGCCGTTTTATTCACCACGGCCGTTCCGGTCAGGCGGGCGGCCAGCGTGTAGCTCGTGTCGCTGGGGAGGTGCCGGCGGCGGGGGTTAATGCCCGAGATTCCCATGAAGCCCTGCTGCACCGCGTCGGTCCACGAGACGGTGCCGCCGGCGCTGACTGGTGCGAAGCAGCGGAATGAATTCCGGACCCGAACCGCCGCTGCGAGGCCGCAGAAGCCCCGGGAAAAGGGTGACAACCTCCTGCAGCCCCGACGAGGCGATCTGCTCGGGATTGAAGGCGCCGTCGGCGCCGCTCCCCTTGCCGATGAAGACGATCTCCGGCTCGAGCATCGCAAGCTGCGGATGCGGATTGTACGGGTTCCAAACAATCTCGGTGGTCGGCCAATCCAGGCCGATTAGATCAAGCAGGGGACGCAGGTTCCCCTTGGGCTCTGGGGGAGCACCGCCACCAAACGGTCCTCCCGGCGGCATCTTGGGAACGTCAGGGGCGATCTGGGGATTATCGACAGGCAGGGGATCGAGGAACAACAGCGTCGGCCCCCCCTTCTTCACATACTCGGTAAGGTTGTCGATCTGCCTCTGAGTCAGCGAGGAGGGCTGGGCGACGATCAGGGCGTCGAGCTCGGCGTTGATCGGCGTATCGGGGGCGACCGAGCTCACCTCGTACTGCTTCTTGAGCTCGGTGACGATCGACCATTCCGGCGTCTGGCCGAAGGTACGCGTATCGAAGCCGCCCATCATCTTGGCGTCGGTGCTGAGGATGCCGACTTTCTTGCGAGCACTGCGTGAGACCACGCGGATCGACCGAGTCAGCTCGTACTCGACGGGCAACCCGCGATCGAAGAACGGAATGACCACTTCCTCCACCCCCGACGTGAATGCCACGCCCAGGAAGATTTCCGAGAGCATCCGCTTGGCCTGGTCATCAGAGGAAACCCGCTTGGGCTCGATGGCAAATCGCTTCTCGGCCTCGCGGGCGGCTTCCGAATAGAGCTCGGTCGGCACCAGGTTGAGGCGAATCTTGCCCCGGCTGCGGGCTTCGTACTCACGCAAGAGCCCGAGCAAGTCGGCCTTGGTCTCCACATACTCGCGGGGCACTTCCGGACTGTAGTAGGCCTGAATCAGCACCGGCTTGTCGTCGGCAATTTGCTTGACCAGCTCGAGCGACTCCGGCGAAAGCGTGTGCACTTGCTCCGAGCTGGCATCGGCGCGGGCACCCAGCCGCTGGAACATCACGCTGATGCTGAAGAGCCCCAGGATCACCGCCAGGAAGCGCACCGCCGAGTGAGCCCACAGGCCCTTGCTGGCCTCGCCCCCGGCCCAGTGCCGGCGGCCGAGTAATACCATGTTCAGGTAAAGCATCGCCGCGGCCAGCGACAGGAAATAAAAGACGCCCGACAGTGAGATCACGCCGCCGCCGAAGTCGCGGAACTGAGCCGGCACCGACCAGTCCTCGATGCGCCGTCGCAAGCCGGCGGCGGTGGGAGTGCCGACCCAGTCCAAGAACACCGGCACTGCGCAGAGCAAAGCGCCCAGGATGAAGGCCACAGTGACGTTCGACGACAAGAGCGAGGCCACCATGCCGACGGCGATCAGCATGGCGCCCATCAGCCAGTAGCCCAGGTAGGTTGAGAACATCACCCCGAAGTCGGGATCGCCCAGGTAGCGCAACACCAGCAGGTGGCTCAGCGAGAAGGCGAGGGCCACTGTGTAAATTCCCAGGGCCGCGAGGTACTTGCCAAGCACCACGTCGACGTCGTGTGCGGGCAGGGTCAAGAGCAGCTCGTCGGTGCCCTGCCTGCGTTCGTCGGCCCACGAGGTCATCGTGATCGCCGGGATGAAGAAGAGCAGTACATAGGGCATGTACTTGTTGAGCTGGTCAAGGTTCGCCAGGTTATTCGAGAAGAACTCGGGCTGCCAGAAAGCGACGGCCGAGCTGATGATCACAAAGAGCGTGATGAATACGTACCCGGCGGGATTGCTGAAATAGCTTTGCAGGTTGCGCTTGAAGATGGCCCAAATCACGTGAGGGCGGAAGGGCCGGGAGCCGCCGTGTCGTGCCGGCGTCGCGGCCGGCGCCTTGCTGGTCGGTTTGGTCTCGAGCGTGGTCACCGGGGATACCCTCTCAAAAACAACGGCCGATGGCCGAACCTAATCAGACTGGCTGCGCCGTCAACTTGTAGAAGGACTGCTCCAGGTTGCCATTCATTTGCGCCAGGTCGGCGGGCCTGCCGTCGAAGACGATCTTGCCGTCATGGATGAAGAGGACCCGGTCGGCCACCGGCTCGACCTCCTGGAGAATGTGGGTTGAAACCATGATCGTCTTGGACTTGCCCAGGTCGCGGATCAGCGAGCGGACCCCGCGAATCTGGTTGGGATCGAGGCCGCTGGTGGGCTCGTCCATGATCAGGACCTCGGGGTCGTGCAGTAAGGCCTGCGCCATGGAAACTCGTTGACGGTAGCCCTTGGACAGCTTGCCGATCGGCTTGTGGGCAACCGAGTCCAAGGCGCACTGATCGACGACGGCGTCGACACGGCTGTCCAGCTTGCTCCCCTTCAAGCCGCGGGCCTGGCCGAAGAAAGTCAGCAGGCTCAATGGCGACATATCGGGATAAAGCGGGCCATTCTCGGGCAGGTAGCCCAGGTTTTCGGCGGCGTGGATCCGGTCTAGCTGGACGTCGATCCCCGCGATCCGGGCCGTGCCGTGTGTGGGAGCGACGAATCCGGTCAGCAGCCGCATGGTCGTGGTTTTGCCCGCCCCGTTGGGACCCAGGAAGGCCACCACCTGCCCCTTGGGGATGGAGAAGGAGACGTCGCGGACCGCCAGGAATGACCCAAATTGTTTGCACAGTCCATCGGCTTCTATCATGACGGACGTGGACATGCTGGTAGTTTCCTCCCAAGCCTCGGATCAACGCCGGCCATTACGTCGAACTCATCCGACCGATCGCGCATCGAGCCCGGTCAAGCGGGTACCGGCCCATCGATCGGTCACACCACGGTGCATAAATGCATGACGCGTGGGCCTCGTTCCTTGGTATTACTACGAGGGTAGGCCGAACGGGTTCATTATGCGCATCCCAGATTCTTAACGCAACCGTTACTTAGCGTCCCACCACAAGAGGGCTACCCTGATGAGAACTGCTGCCCCACCACTTCAAGGGGCTTTGATCGGCTGCGGATATGTCTCCCGGTTTCATCTCGAGGGCTGGGCCAGGGTCTCGTCGGCGCGCCTTGTGGCGCTCTGCGACCTCGACCGGCAGCGGCTCCAGCAGGCATCGACAAGGGTTCCCGGGGCGAGGCTATACACCGACGCCGCTGGCTTGTTCCAGAGTGAGCAGGAACTTGATTTTGTGGAGATTTGTACCCGGCCCGACTCGCATCGCGCGCTTGTCGAACTGGCTGCTCGCGGGGGAGTCCACGTACTGTGCCAGAAGCCAGCCGCCGTTGTGCGGCCCGATCTGGACGCAATGATTATGGCCTCCGATTCGGCAGGCATTCGCCTCATGTTTCACGAGAACTGGCGGTTTCGACCCTGGTATCGTGCACTCCGGGCCGAGATCGAGGCTGGGGCGATTGGCAGGCCGATTCGCCTGCGGATCGCGCATCGCGACACCCGGGCCTTGCCGCCGGAGGGTACGACAAGCAGCCCTACTTCCGCACGATGCCCCGCTTGATCCTGCTCGAGATGGGTTGCCATCTCGTCGATACCGCGAGGTTTCTGCTCGGCGAGGTCGCAACCGTTTCGGCCACGCTGGGCAAGTTCGGCCCCTATAGTGCAGGCGAGGACCTGGCGACGCTCTCACTGCGGTTCGCCGGCGGCTGCCTGGGGCTCTTGGACATGAGCTGGTGCGCGCCAGCCGACCTTGCCCGTGAGGAATGGGCGCTCAACGAGACGGTCGTGGAGGGAACGGCCGGTACTCTCCGGCTCCTGACCGACGGCTCACTCGAGTGGATCGGCCCGACCGGTAGCCGCGAGCGCAAGCCCGTGGCCCTGGGCCCCGACGACCAGGTTTACGTCGACGGCTACGCCGCAACACAGGAGCACTTCGTCAGTGGTCTGCTCACCGGCGCCGCGCACGAGACCAGCGCTCGCGACACCCTGCGCACCATGGACGTCGTCTGGACCGCCTACCGCTCAGCCGAAGAGGGACGAACGTTGAAGGGAGATGAATAAGCAAAGCAGAGCTCTCACGGAGGTACTACTAGGTGTAGCATATTGCTGACAGAAGGCTGCCGCCTTAGGATTGCCGCTCGCAAGCCCAACATACTTATCGGTGCTCGCTTGCCTTCGCTCGTATTACGGCCTCGGCCTCGCGCAGGAAGCCGCTGGCCTCTTGATCATTGGCAAATTCTGGTGTTTTCATCATTTTATGCAGGCGTGCCAGCTCAGCTTCTGCCTCAGTCCTTTGGTGCAGACGGTAGCGAGCCGCGACCAGAAACGCCAAAATCGCCGGGTTGTCCTTGTTTCCCTGTCCCGCTTGCGTGAGGGATTCTACAGCTTCCTGGTACTGACCGGCGCGATACCGGGCCACGCCAAGACTGGTCTTGTACGCGGTCCGCTCCGGAGCAAGGCGGCACGCAGCTTCGGCTTGGCACGTCGCGAAGTGGTACTGGATCGCGTTCAGGTAGGGCTGGCGGAGGATGGCCCAGCTTGCTTGATGGTAGTGTTCCGGGTCGGTCTCTTCATGAAAACGTTCCGCGAGCTTTAGCGCCAATTGCCGCGCCTGGGCGCGATGGTCCGGCAGCTCGATACGTACTTGATCACGTCCTCCCTGAGGAGAGGCTTGCGGAAAAGACATTGGAGCAACCCCAGCGCCTCGCGCTGCCCCGGCCTATCGGCAGCCAGTGGCCGACCGTCCCAGATCCGCATGGCCCCGTCTGCGCCCGCCGCGACGACCTGGGTCCCGTCCGGGCTGAAACCAACACTTTCGACCGGGCCGGGTACTTTGAACGTGAGCAGCTCCTGGCCGGCCGTGGCATCCCATACCTTCACGCTCCCGTCCCAGCTTCCGGAAACGATCCGGGTTCCGTCGTGGTTGAACGCCACTCGCCGGGCCCCGACGTTGTCACCTCGGAGGGCGAGCAGCTCCCGCCCCGTAGTGGCGTCCCAGACAATTAACATTTCGCTTTGCCCGCCTGTAGCAAAGCACTTGCCGTCACGACGGTATGACAGGGCCTCGAGTGTGTTATACGCCTGGCCCGCTGTCTTGTAACGGATGTCGAAAAGCAATCGGCCGGTCGCCGCCTCCCACACTCTCGCAGTCGCGTTGTCGCAGAATGAGGCAATTTGAGTGGCGTCGGGACTGAATACCAAGCCCTTGACTACCGCTTCGCCCCGGTCCTCGAACTCGACAAGTTGCTTTCCCGTGGCCAGCTCGACGACGTGCACCGTCTTGTTCGAGCCATACCAGGCCAGCCGCTTGTCGTCGTCGGCAAAAGCCGCATACAGAACGTTGGAAAAGGCATGGCCAGGCAGGGAAAGCAATAGCTGGCCCGTCGTTACAACACGAACTTGCAAGCCGTCGACAACGCGGGTAGCCAACCGTGATCCGTTGGGGCTCAGCGCCAAAAAGCGAACTCCGTTCGACTGACCGTCCATCGTGACAGGCGTCCGCTCACCGGTCGTCGTGTCCCATAAGTTCAACTGTCCATTTACGTGCGCCGAGACCAGGGCGCTCTCCGTCGGGGCTGAATACCGTGGTGATGATGCCTTCGACGTCGTGCGGAAACGGCGACCCGCCGTGAACGTGGCGGCCACTGAGAGTCAGGCGAATCGCTGGGTCGGTCATCGCGTCCCAGACCCTGACCGTTGGATCGCCACTGCCGCCGCTCGATGCGAGCCTCGTCCCATCGGGACTGAACGAGATACCCACGGCCGCGCTGGGATGGCCCCGAAGGGTCAGAAGCTCTTGGCCAGTCTTCGAGTCCCAGACTCTCACGGTGCCGTCCCAGCCGCAGCAGGCCAGTCGTAAGCCGTCCGGACTGAACGTGACCCATTCGGCCTTGGAGTTATGGCCCACCAATGGACTGGTGACGGGACGACCCGTCGTAGCGTCCCAGAGCTTGACCGAGCCATCCCCGCAGGAAGAGGCAAGCCGAGAACCGTCGGGGCTGAACGCCACGCTCCGAACCTCCCCTTCATGAGCTTTCCAGGTCAATACGCGCCCACTGGTCAGTTGGTCCTTATCCCAGGTTAACGAGCAGATGCTCACATATCCCCACCAATCGCACCATGCAAGACGGGTTCCGTCGGGGTTAAACGCCACGCCGAAGACGTTGGCGCGATCTGGGACAGTCCAGAGAGCATTTCGTTTTCGCGTACCTTCCCAGATTTTCACGACACCAGGGTCGACGTCGGGGTGCTCTTTACCCCCGGAGACGAGCAGCCGGCCGTCAGGGCTGAAAGCCACCGAGCTGACCCAGCCTTTCTCCTCCAGGAATGTCTCGCCCTTCCCGGTCGCCAATTCCCAGACCGTTACAGTTCCGTCCATGCCGGCAGCCAGGCGCTTACCGTCCGGGCTGAAGGCCAACGGACGGACACCACCTTCCAACCGACGGATCAGCTCCCCGGTCGTCGCGTCCCAGACCCTTACGGTCCGATCGGCGCTGACCGAGGCAAGCCGCGTCCCGTCGGGGCTGAACAGTACGCGCCAGATCCAGGAAGTGTGTCCGCGGAGGGTAAAGAGGTCTGCATGGCATAGCCGCTTGAGGTAATGCCATTCCCAGTTCCGCTGGGCGGGGGGGCACTCCTCAAGGAGCGGCTCCATCTGAGACAAGTTGGCGTCTCGCCAGCCGGAGTGCGCCTGGGCGATGCGCAGGTAGTACTTGTTTTTCTCCGCCTCCTGGGTAGCTGCTTCCGCCTTCTCCTTTGCTTGTTCAGTCTCCCCTAACGCACTTTTGAGCTGAGCGTTGTACACAAGGCTTGTTATGACCACACCGAGGGCGACTACCGCCACGCCGCTAACGACCAGCAGGCCGGCCAGAGTGGGCCGGCGCCGCGCCCAACGGATGCCCCGCTCCAACGCGCTGACGGGCCGAGCCAGAATTGGCTCGCCGTTGAGGAATCGCTGCAAATCGTCGGCCAGCTCACGGGCCGTCCGGTAGCGGCGGTTCGGCTCCTTGGCCATGGCCGTAAGGCAGATGGTCTCCAGGTCCTTGGGGATATGGTCATTCAGGCTCCTCGGTCGGCGTGGCTCATCGTGGAGCACCTGGTGCAAGAGCATGCGGGTCGTGCCACGGAAAGGCAGCTCCAGCGTGAGAAGTTGGTAAAGGACCACGCCCAGGCTATAGACGTCGCTGCGGCCATCGACCCGGTGGGCCTCGCCGCGGGCCTGCTCCGGGCTCATGTACGCCGGCGTGCCCAGCACTTGTCCCTCGACAGTGACCGTCACATCGCCCGCGTCTCGTTTAGCCAGACCGAAGTCCATCAGCCGCGGCGAGCCGTCGCCGCTGAGCATGATATTGGCTGGCTTTACGTCGCGGTGGACGACCCCCATTTCGTGGGCGTAGTGCAAGGCCTCGGCCAGCTGGGCGATAAGTTCGGCGGCCTCGCGCCGCGACGGCTGCCGCGCGCTCATCTGGTCTGCCAGGGTGACTCCGTCTACGAACTCGCTGACGAGATAAGGTAGCTCTGTTGCCTGACCGACTTCGTAGACGGCTACGAGGAATTGGTGGCGGAGCTTGGCGACGCTCCGCGCCTCTCGCAGGAAGCGTTCCCGCTCGCCCTGTCCGGCCAGGTTGCCGGCACGCAGCACCTTGACGGCGACCATGCGGTCGAGGTCCGGATCGCGGGCCTTGTACACCGTGCCGGATGCGCCCGCCCCGACGATGTCGATCAACTCGTACTTGCCCAGCGTGCGGCGATCATCCCGGCTTCTCCAATCGGTGGTCGCCTCCGGTTCCAACCGGAAGCTGGAGCCGCACACGGGGCAAAGGATTTCTTCGGTCGGCGGGTGCTCGCCCAAGACCAGGGCGTTATGGCAATGCGGACAGACAAGTCCCATGGCGGTAACCCCCTCAACACAAGTGGCGAATCGGCTTGTATTGTCACCGGCCTCTCCGGCGGCGCTCAACACGCTGTACGCCCGGTCGTGGATTTCGGAGCTGAGGCTCGCGCGGGATCGCTTCGACGCTGCTGCTGTCAAACTGAGGACTCCTGCTTGACACCATCCAGACACGAGATTCCTTCGCCAGGCACTCCGTTGTTGTCGCGGCGCATTGTCCCGAGACTTGTCGTCACCACGAGCGTTCGATACATTGAATCCGTCGGAAGCAATGCATGCGCACCCGTAGCTCAACTGGATAGAGCATCGGTCTACGGAACCGAAGGTTACTGGTTCGAATCCAGTCGGGTGTATTCTGTCAGTGGAGGACTCCTGCTGACAATTGTTGCCTAAGTCATGTTTTGACAGGGCATTGGGTTCTGGATCGTTGATCACTCCCTGAGTTCTTTCAGGGACAGCCGATGTCCCCTCATGACACGCGTCGACAGGGTTTCCTGCAATCAAACCGCTGTGTGGTCCCTTATCACGAACCGACGATCCAAGCTCCGGCACTCGCGGCAAACTTGCAATCGCCTCCGGCCTCGAGTTCAAGCCCAATGTGGGTATAACGGTTTGCCGTGAGCCTTGGGTCGCTCGGGCAGATCACGATAAGCCAAGTAGGACCGCCCCGGTTGCACCGTTGGGTCTTATCGTCCTGAAGCTTCGGCCTCTTACTTCTGCGCGGTCGGATCGGTTCGGAAGCCCAAGGCCGAGGATCAAATCAAGGAGCAAGCTTACGTCGCGGTGTCGCGGCTACCGGGTGGCGGAACGGTCGATCCGCGTGCAGCTCGTAATGATTGCGGCGGCCCTTCGCTCGCGAGAGGTAGCCTCCTTCTTCGAGATCGGCGACGATGTGCTGCACGGCCCGCTCGGTGATCCCAACTCGGGCTGCGACCTCACGCAGTCGAACCCCCGGCTCCTGCGCGATGCAAATCAAAACGTGAGCGTGATTGCTCAGAAACGTCCAGTCAATGTTGGTCACGTTCCGACGCAATTCACGTACCACGCCTTGACTCCCGGGCAAACTGGCGATACAAATTATGCGAACTGTGGTTCGTATATTATTAGATTGCTTTAACGATTGGCGTGGATTGGCAGTGCTTATCATATACTTTATATGGCGCGATTCAAAAGTCGGTCATCTGCGGAGCATAGTTTTTTCCGTGGAGGAATGGGCGTGATCGAGCGGCTGGCCGTATCCTGCGAAAGGTGCGTCGTTTGCGGTCGTCGCAGCACTCGCGTGGATTATCTGTATCGCTCGTGAGTTGCCCGCAGGTCAGCGTCAAGTCCGTGTCCGAAGGCTGGCATCGAGATCACCGCGACGATACCGTTGCTGGGACCGATGATGGTTTCGATCGAGACGACGATCGCGACATTCAAGAAGAGGAACTTGAGCCGTTCGGGCTGCCAAGTGTATGGCTTGTTTCGCCCCCCTCTTTCACTTCCTTGCAAATCACGCCGCAGAGTGTCTCCCTCTCCATTCTGACTCCGGCTCAGCACCCGTTGCGTTGTTGATGAAAGCGCGCCCCCCTTTCGCCGAGCCATGAGTGGCCTTCCCGCGGGGGAAAGGCCGGGCTTGCTTGCCACGTGTTGTTCCCCGCAAGTCATCCTCGCAGAGAACGTCTGAACCACGTGAGCGCGTGTGCGCCTGTTTGCTTCAATTTCGAGCTTGGATCTTTTGCCTGACACAAGTCATGTCGGAGTTTGTGCGATGAATCCCTTAAAATTCGCCATGCGGCGACCCGTCATAACCCTCATGCTGGTCGTCACGCTTCTAGGTGGCGGCTTCCTGGGGTGCTCGAAGATCTCGGTCGGTGACTTTCAATCGCTCAACACGCCTAAGATTAACGACTATCTTGATTATATTGGCACGAAGGCCAAGCAGATTAAAATGTACATCGTCGGCCAGTTTGAGTCGTATTTTAAGGAGCACAAGGAGGAGCAGCCACGAGGAGCACCATAAGATCGTGGTCACCAGCCCCAAGGCACAGGACGTCATCATCACCCAGCAATATGTCTGCCAGATCCACTCGCAGCGCCACATCGATGTCCGTGCCCTGGAGAACGGGTATCTCGAGGAGATCGCGGTCAAGGAAGGCCAGGCGGTGAAAAAGGGCGATGTGATGTTCAAGATCTTGCCAACTCTTTACAAGGCAAAGCTGGACGCCGAGTTGGCCGAGGCCAAGCTCGCGGAAATGGAGTTCAATAACACCAAGAAGTTGTTCGAGGAGAAAGTGGTCTCTCAGAATGAGGTGGCACTGTTCCAGGCCAAACTGGCGAAGGCCCAGGCCAAGGCGGAGCTGGCGCAGGCCGAATTGAACTTTACCATCGTCAAAGCACCTTTCGACGGCATCGTCGATCGCCTGCACGAGCAGCAGGGCAGCCTGATCAAGGAGGGGGACATCCTCACGACCTTGTCCGATAACAGCGTGATGTGGGTTTATTTCAACGTCCCCGAGGCGCGCTACCTCGAATACATGGCCGGCCTGAGATCAGGATAAGGAGGATCCGCAGATCGAACTCGTGCTGGCGAACGGCAGCAAGTTCCCGTAGATCGGCAAGATCGGTGCGATCGAGGCCAAATTCAACAACGAGACCGGGAACATCCCCTTCCGCGCGGATTTTCCGAACCCGGACCGCCTGCTGCGTCACGGTCAGACCGGCAACGTGTTGATCCACCGAACGTTGAAGAACGCCATCGTCATCCCGCAGCGGGCGACTTTCGAGATTCTCGACAAGCGGTACGTTTACGTCGTCGGCAAAGATGACGTGGTGCATCAGCGCGAGATCGCCATCCAGCACGAAATGGAGGACATCTTTGTCATCAAGAAGGGACTTGATGTGAACGACAAGATCGTTCTCGAGGGGGTCCGGCAGGTTCACGACGGCGAGAAGGTGGAATACGAGTTTCGTAAGCCGGAAGAGGCCCTTGGCAAACCAAAAAAACCACGCGGAATAGCAACCGCTTCCCGGACGCTTCCCGACACGGAACCCAGCACGGATGCTATCTCAGAACCATGTTCACGAACATCCTCTATCGGCCGGCATTGGCGATCGTCATCTCGATCATCCTCTTGTTCCTGGGGGTGCTGGGGATCTTGACCCTTCCGATCGCCCAGTTCCCCGACATCGCGCCGCCGACCGTGATGGTCGCCATTTCTTATCCCGGCGCCAGTGCCAACGTCCTGGTCGATTCGGTCCTGATTCCGTTGGAGCAATCCATCAACGGCGTCCAGAACATGCGTTACATGGCCTCCTCCGCCACCAGTGCCGGTGAGGCAGCGATCATCATCTACTTCGAGCCGGGCACGGACCCGAACATCAATGTCGTGAACGTGCAAAACCGGGTCAACATCGTGCTGAACCAGCTCCCGCCCCTGGTGCTGCGGGAGGGGATCCTCGTCAGCCAGGTCGTGCCGAGCATGCTGATGTACGTGAACATTTACAGTACGGACCCAAACGCCGACCAGAAATTCCTTTTCAACTTCGCCAACGTCAACGTCATGCCCGTGCTCAAGCGGATCCAGGGCATGGGCATCCCCAGGAATCTCGGCAACCGCACCTTCGCGATGCGGGTCTGGCTGAACCCCGACCGCATGCGCGCCTACAAGATGTCCACCGAGGACGTCATGAAGGCCCTGGCGGAACAGAGCGTGATTGGTTCGCCCGGACGACTCGGCCAGGCCACGGGCAAGACGTCGCAATCACGCGAGTACGTCCTGACCTATATCGGGCGCTATAACAAGCCGGAGCAGTATGCAAACATCATTCTGAGGGCCAATCCCGAGGGCGAGATCCTGCGGCTCAAGGACGTCGCCGAAGTCGAGCTGGGCTCCGCAGTTCTTCGACATTTACTCGGACATCAACGGCCATCCCGCGGCATCCATCATTCTCAAGCAAACTCCCGGCTCCAACGCCGCCGCGGTCATTGAGGAAATCAAGAAGGAACTCGAGCAGATCAAGAAGGAGTCATTCCCTCCCGGCATGGACTACGAACTCGCCTACGACGTCTCCAACTTCCTGGACGCCTCCATCGAAAAGGTGCTGCACACCCTGCTCGAGGCGTTCATTTTGGTGTCTCTGGTGGTCTACATGTTCCTCGGAGACTTACGATCCACGCTGATCCCGACCCTGGCGGTTCCGGTGTCCCTGGTCGGGACCTTCTTTGTCCTGCAGTTGTTGGGTCTCTCGATCAACCTGATCACGCTCTTCGCGATGGTGCTGGCGATCGGGGTCGTGGTGGACGACGCGATCGTGGTGGTCGAGGCGGTGCATGCCAAGATGGCCGAGAAGCACCTTTCGCCCTACCGGGCGACCATGGAGGTGCTTCACGAGATCAGCGGCGCGATCATCGCCATCACCCTGGTGATGACGGCCGTCTTCGTTCCGGTGACTTTCATTCCCGGGCCGGTCGGCACCTTCTACCGCCAGTTCGGCATCACGATGGCCACGTCCATCATTCTCTCCGGTCTGGTGGCCCTGACGCTGACGCCCGTGCTCTGTGCGATGATTCTCAAGCCCCACACCCCACGCCACACGGCCACACCGACCACACGAACCATGCGAAAAAACGGCGCGGACTACAGGTCATTCTGCTGTATGTTTGTTGGAGGGTTGCTGGTCTTGGGGCCAGTAACTTATCTGGCGTATTATTTGTGGGGGCCGGTTGGCTTCCTGTTCATTCTTCTGCCCTTTGTGCGGGGTCCTTTTGACCGCGCTGTCGAGAAGGTCACGGGCGGTTATGCCGGGATCCTGCGGCGGATCGTCACACGCCGCACGCTGACCATGGCCGTCGTCGGGGGCTTTGCCGCCGGCATCTGTCGTTGTCAACACGCAGCTCCCGACTGGTTTTATCCCGGGCGAGGACCAGGGCATCATCTACGCCGTCCTCCAGACGCCTCCGGGCTCCACGCTCGAGTACACCAACGCCAAGTCCCACGAGCTCGAGGCGATCGCCAAAGAGGTCGAAGAAGTCACCTCCGTCACCTCGTTGGCCGGTTACGAGGTTCTGACCGAAGGCCGGGGCTCGAACGCGGGGACCTGTATCATCAACCTGAAAAACTGGTCCGACCGCAAGCGGACCGCGCGCCAGATCATTGCAGATCTCGAGGAAAAATGCCGTCGGATGACCAACGTTAAGCTCGAGTTCTTTGAACCCCCCGCGGTTCCCGGCTTTGGCGCGGCCGGGGGTTCTCCATGCGGCTCCTCGACAAGACGAATACGTCCGACTACAAGCGGCTCGGAGAAGTGACCGACAAGTTCATGGCCGCCTTGAAAAAACGCAAGGAACTGAAGAACCTGTTCACCTTCTATACCGCCGACTACCCGCAGTACGAGCTGATCATCAACAACGACGTGGCCATGCAGAAGGGCGTGTCGATCGGGAAGGCGCTGGACAACCTGAACATCCTCATTGGCAGCACTTACGAGCAAGGCTTCATTCTCTTCAACCAGTTCTACAAGGTCTACGTCCAGGCGTCGCCGGAGTTCCGGAGGTTCCCCGAGGATCTGGACAACATGTTCGTCAAGAACGATCACGGGGAAATGGTCCCCTACTCCTCGTTCATGAAGATCGAGAAGAAGCAGGGCTTGAACGAGATCACCCGCTATAACCTGTACCCCTCCGCCGCCATTCAAGGTGCTCCGGCTCCCGGCTACAGCAGCGGTCAGGCCATCAAGGCGATCCAGGAGGTCGCCGCCGAGACGCTGCCACACGGTTACGGCCTCGGCTGGGAAGGCCTCTCCTACGACGAGTCAAAAAAGGGGAACGAGGCCGTTTATATCTTCCTGATCGTCGTCGCCTTCGTCTATCTGGTACTGGTCGGGCAATACGAGAGTTTTATCCTGCCGCTGGCCGTGATCCTGTCGCTGCCGGTCGGGATCTTCGGTTCCTTCCTGTTCCTGCAGGCCATGGGGTTGGCCAACGACGTCTACGCCCAGATTGGCCTGGTCATGCTGGTCGGTCTGCTCGGCAAGAACGCGATCTTGATCGTCGAATTCGCGGTGCAACGGCGCCGGGAGGGCGTGCCCCTCCAGGAGGCAGCCATCGAAGGAGGAAAATTGCGTTTCCGGCCGATTCAGATGACCTCCTTCGCCTTCATCGCCGGTCTCCTTCCGTTGGTCTTTGCCACCGGCGCCGGGGCGATCGGAAACCGCACCATTGGCACCACCGCAGTCGGCGGGATGCTCGTGGGCACCGTGATAGGAGTCCTGGTCATTCCCGGCCTTTATTACTTGTTCGGCAGGATTGCCGACGGACGCAAACTCCTCCAGGACGAGGTGGCTGAACCTCTCAGTGAAGTTTTTGAGGAACATCGAGCACAACGAACACAACGAACACGACGCAGTGGATGCAGGTGATTGGGAGGCCTGATTCAATCACGCTTGTTTTTTTGCAGACGTCGATACTGCTTGGTCTTCGTGACGAAATTTGCGACGGAAGCGTATCTTCATGACTCTTGCCGGTGTTGGCATGGCCAGGCCCTCCATTCTCCACCATTTCCACTCGCTGGCATTTCCACTCTGTTTTTCGCTCGTTCGCGCGGGAATTTTCGAACACCGCCGGCACAACCGATAAAGTCCACACGCCTTATCGGTCGAAGGAAGAAGCAGGGGCGATCGCTTGCGGCATGCAGCTGGTTCTGCCGTCCTGTGCAATGCTCAATCTCCGTCAGGCGGAGCCGGGACCAGACCTGCCGGCAAGCTTTGAAGGAGCGACGAGATTGGAAAACTCATCTCAGCCCGGGAGGGAAGAGTTTTTCAATGATCCGATGCTTACGCGATTGATCCACCAGGTACTGGGCGGCAATCGGGAGCTGAAGACTCTCGCCCAGGACGTCAAGGACGAGGCGGATGAACCAGTTATTGAGCTTGTCGAACACGAAGCAGAGGAAGGGCACTATTGCGATCGCGATCGCTTGCAGCTTCCTGCTGGTTCTACCGTCCTGTATTCCTAATCTCCGTCACCCGGCGCCGGGTCCAAACCTGCCGGAAGGGTTCGATCTCCGTCAGGCGGGTTCGGGACCAGACCTGCCGGAAGTCTTGGAAGCGACCAGCTCGGAAAGCTCAGCCCAGATCAAGATCGAAGAGTTCTTCAATGATCCGATGCTTATTTGCTTGATCCACCAGGCACTGGTCAATAACCAGGAGCTGAGGATCCTGAGCGAGGACGTCCTGATCGCCAGCTACGAGATCACTGGCGCGGCAAGGGGCGTACCTTCCTTTCGTCACTGCGGGGGGCGGCGTGTCGCTGAACAGAATCAGCCAGTTTACGCCTGAGGGAGCCGGCATACGCGACGACCCGTTTCTCCCCGGGAGGTTTTTACCCAATCCGCTGCCAAATTTCTTTTTGGGCCCCGCCTTCTTCTGGACGCCGGATATCTGGAGGCAGTTGCATAATGCCAAGGACGCGGCTGCGTGCGCGTACTTCGCCGCCGGCGAGGGTCGGAACTACTTCGTGACCCGACTGGTCGCTGAAATTGCCGACAATTATTACGGGCTTATGGCGCTCGACAAACGGCTTGAGAATCTGGATCACATCATCGCGCTTCAGGAGCAAAGTCTGAGGTTCGCCCAGGCCGCGAAGCAAGCCGCGACCGGCACCGAGCTGGCTGTCCAGCGGTTCCTGGCTGAGGTTCGCAAGAACCAGAGCGAAAAGCTGATCGTCAGGCAGGATATCATCCAGGTCGAGAACCGTATCAACTTCCTCGTCGGTCGCTTCCCGCAACCTGTCGAACGCTGGACCGGGAACTATCGATCAATTCATCAATCTGAAAATTGCATTCGCTTGGCGTAGGAGTGCCCTCGCAGCTACTTCAGAACCGACCCGACATCCGCCAAGCCGAGCGCGAGCTGGCGGCAGCCGGACTCGACGTGTTGGTCGCCCGGAAACGCTTCTTACCTGTGATGACCATCACCTCCGGCGTTGGCTACGAGGCTTTCAACCCAAGGTATCTGTTCATTACTCCGGAAGCCCTGGTTGACAATGTCGCTGGTCAATTGGTCGGGCCATTGATCAACTTCAAAGCGATCAAGGCCGACTACCTCGCCGCGAACGCCCGGCAGTTGCAGACCGTCTACAACTACCAGCGCGTCATCATCAACGCCGTCACCGAGGTGATCAACCGCATGTCCAAGGTGCAGAACTACCGCAGCAGCATCGAGATCAAGAAGCAGGCAGTGCAAGCGCTCGAGGCTTCAGTGGCCGCCGCCACGAATCTTTTTCAGAATCCCTGCGGCGATAATCGGGTCGACTACCTGGACGTGCTGACCGCCCAGCGTGAGCTAGTGGAGGCGAGAAGGCTCTTGATCGACACCAAGAAGGAGCAACTGTCTGCCATCATAAACACGTATCAAGCTCTCGGCGGCGGCGGCTATTTGTTCCCGATTCCCATCCCGCCACCGCTGCAATCTCACCATTGGTGGAAGCATTCAAGACACTCAGTAGCGAGCACGGCGGCGGGAAGTTGTCCGCAACCGCCTCCAACACTGGAGGCGGGGGCGGAAAGGGGTCCGGAGCCGCTTCCAGCACCGACACCGGCGCCGCCAAGTGGTCCGGGACCGTTTCCGACGCCGGCGGCGGCAAGTGGTCCGCAATCGCCTCGCAACACCGGCGGCGGAAAGGCGGTCGTTCCAAAACCGCCTTCCAGCACCGATGGGAGGCGATAAGGGGTAAGATACGATGCCGGGGGCAGTATTCCGATGTGAGTCGCTGACCGTAAGCTCCAATGGGTCTGTGACAACCTCTTGACACGAGGAGCTTACACATGTCAGCGACCCACGTGGCCGTTTCTACCACGTGACCGCGCCGGCGCTCTACCTCGCACTGGAGCTGAGCTGGACCACCTCGAAGCTGGCCTTCACCGAGGTTATCAACCGCCTGTCCAAGGTGGAGAATTACCGCAAGAGCATGGAGATCAAGAAGCAGCCGTTGGCAGCGCTCGAGGCCTCAGCTGTCGGCCCTGGTGAAAGGGGATCTCGACAGGATCGTCACGAAATCGCTCGAGAAGGACCGCGGTTGGCGCTACGACACGGCCAGTGCATTTGCCGCCGACGTGCCGCCGGTCTCTCGCCGAGGAGCCGACCGATGCCCGGCCGCCGTCAACGTGGTATCGCTTCCGCAAGCTGGCCCGCCGGAACAAGGTGGCTCTGACGACGGCAGCGCTGTGGCCGTGGCACTCCTGCTGGGAACGTTAGCAAGCACCTGGCAGGCCGTGCGGTCGACTCGAGCCGAAACGGTGGCCCAGTTGAGCTCGAAGGCGGCGCAGCTAAGCGAAGTGGCGGCTGAAGACCGGAAGCGCGAGGCCGACGATGCCAAAGATAAGGCCGAGAAGCGAAGAGACGAGCTCGCCGCCGTTAATGAGAAGCTCCGTCGCTCGAACTACATCACCCTGAACTGGTGCAGATCACGGGCCGCAGCTATCGACTACAGCACCGCAGCACTGCGCTTCCGGCGGGCGTCGAGGATTCAAAACCAGCCAGTTCGCCCTTCGGCTTGGCGGCGAAGCGTCTGGGTTCAAAACCAGCCAATGCGCCCTCCGGCTCAGCCGCGAAGCGTGGGGGTTCAAAACCAGCCAATGCGCCCTCCGGCTCTGGAGCTGCGTGAGATGGCCGGCATCCTGCAATATTTCGCCGGCTCCCTACCGGCGACCAAGGGGCTCATTGCCGCCCCCTGGACCCTGCTAGTAGCCTCCCTCTGTTTCCGTCTCCGAAACAGAATAAGAGAGCCGGAAGCCAGTGGTCCATTGACCACGCTGGCAACCGCCGTAGAGTTGTATCCAGAACCACATCACATGTCGTCGTGGCTCGTTTCGAAAAGCGCCCATGGGTGGCCGGCTTTGACGTACCCGGTGATACCGTGTTCGTGAGAATCCTCTATAGACCGGCATTGGCGATCGTGATCTCGGTCATCATCGTGTTCCTGGGGATGCTGGCAATCAAAACCCTGCCGATCTCCCAGTTCCCCTCCGTCGCGCCGCCGAGCGTGATCGTCGCGGTTTCTTATCCCGGCGCCAGTGCCAACGTCTTGGTCGACTCGGTCCTGATTCCTTGGAGCAGTCCATCAACGGCGTCCAGGACATGCGCTACATGGCCTCCGCCGCCACCAGTGCCGGTGAGGCAACGATCCTGATCATCTTCGAGCCAGGCACGGACCCGAACGTGGCGGTCTTGAACGTGAATAACCGGATCAACATCGTGAAGAACAGGCTCCCTCCCATCGTGGAGCGGGAGGGAATCATCGTCATGCAGGCCATGACGAGCATGCTGATGTATGTGAACGTCTACAGTACGGATGAAAGCGTCGATCAGAATTTCCTTTACAACTTCGCCACCGTCAACATCCTGCCCGAGATCAAGCGGGTCCGGGGCGTCGGCACCGCCACGATCCTCGGCAACCGCGCATTTGCGATGCGGGTCTGGCTGAATCTCGACCGCATGCGCGCCTACAACGTGTCCGCCGACGACGTCATGAAGGCTGTGGCAGAACAGAGCGTGATTGGTTCGCCCGGACGACTCGGCCAGGCGACGGGCAAGACGTCGCAAACCGTCGAGTACGTCCTGACCTGGGTGGGACGCTACAACAAGCCGGAGCAGTATGAAAACATCATTCTGAAGGCAAACCCTGAGGGCGAGATCCTGCGGCTCAAGGACGTCGCCAAGGTCGAGCTGGGCTCCGCGTTCTACGACATTTACTCGGACATCGACGGCCATCCCTCGGCTGCCATCGTTCTCAAGCAAAGTCCCGGCTCCAACGCCGCCGCCGTCATCGAGGAGGTCAAGAAGAAGCTCGAGGAGATCAAGGCAGGAGTCGTTCCCTCCCGGCATGGACTTTGAGGTCACCTACGACGTTTCCGCTTCCTGGAGGCCTCCATCGAGAAGGTGCTCCACACCCTGTTCGAGGCCTTCGTGCTGGTGTCTCTGGTGGTCTTCCTGTTCCTCGGGGATTGGCGTTCCACGCTGATCCCGACCCTGGCGGTTCCGGTATCGCTGATCGGGACCTTCTTTTTCATGCTGTTGCTCGGTCTCTCGATCAACCTGATCACGCTCTTCGCGCTGGTGCTGGCGATCGGGGTCGTGGTGGACGACGCGATCGTGGTGGTCGAAGCGGTGCATGCCAAGATGCACGAGAAGCACCTCTCGCCCTATCGGGCGACCAAGGAGGTGATTCACGAGATCAGCGGCGCGATCATCGCCATCACCCTGGTGATGACCGCGGTCTTCGTTCCGGTGACCTTCATGACCGGGCCGGTCGGCACCTTCTACCGCCAGTTCGGCCTCACGATGGCCACGTCCATCGTTCTCTCCGGTGTCGTGGCCCTGACGCTCACGCCGGTTCTCTGTGCGATGATTCTCAAGCCCCACACGGGCCAGGTGAAAAAGCGTGGGCCGCTGCGCTTATGCTGCTGCATCTTTTTGACCGCGGCGTCGAGAAGGTCACGGGCGGTTATGCTGCGTTCCTGCGCCGGATCGTCACGCGCCGCGCGCTGACCATGTTCGTCATCATGGGCTTTGGCACCGGCATTTACCTTGTGAACACGGAGCTTCCGTCTGGCTTTATCCCGCTCGAGGACCAGGGCATGATCTATGGGTCATCCAGACGCCTCCGGGCTCGACGCTCGAGTACACCAACGCCAAGTCCCACGAGCTGCAGGCGATCGCCAAAGAAAATCGAAGGAGTCACCTCGGTCTCCTCGTTGGCCGGTTACGAGGTTCTGACCGAGGGCCGCGGCTCGAACGCGGGGACCTGTCTCATCAATTTGAAGCCCTGGTCCGACCGCAAGCTGACCTCGAAGCAGATCATTGAGGAGCTCGAGGAAAAATGCCGGCGAGATGACCAATGTGAAGCTCGAGTTCTTCGAGCCGCCCGCGGTTCCCGGCTTTGGCGCGGCCGGGGGTTTCTCCATGCGTGCTCCTCGACAAGACGAACTACGATGAACTACCAGCGGCTCGGAGAAGTGACCGACAAGTTCATGGCCGCCCTGTCGAAACGCAAGGAGGCTGAAGGGCCTGTTCACCTTCTTTGCCAGCAACTACCCGCAGTATGAGCTGGTCATCAACAACGACGTGGCCATGCAGAAGGGTGTGTCGATCGGAAAGGCGATGGACAACCTCTCCATCGTCGTAGGCAGCACCTGGGAGCAAGGCTTCATCCTCTTCGGCCAGTTCTTCAAGGTCTATGTCCAGGCCTTGCCGGAGTTCCGGCGGTACCCCGAGGATTTGGAAAATATGTTCGTCAAGAACGATCATGGGGAAATGGTCCCCTACTCCTCGTTCATGACGATCAAGAAGCAGCAGGGCTTGAACGAGATCAACCGCTACAACCTGTATCCCTCCGCCGCCATTCAAGGTGCACCGGCTCCCGGCTACAGCAGCGGTCAAGCCATCAAGGCGATCCAGGAGGTCGCCGCCGAGACGCTGCCTCGCGGTTACGGCATCGGCTGGGAAGGCCTCTCTTATGACGAGGCGAGAAAGGGGAACCTGGCCGTTTATATCTTCCTGATCGTCGTCGCCTTCGTCTATCTGGTACTGGTCGGGCAATACGAGAGTTTCATCCTGCCGCTGGCGGTGATCCTGTCGCTGCCGGTCGGGATCTTCGGTTCCTTCCTGTTCCTGGACGTGATGGGGTTGGCCAACGACGTCTACGCCCAGATTGGTCTGGTCATGCTGGTCGGTCTGCTCGGCAAGAACGCGATCCTGATCGTCGAATTCGCGGTGCAACGGCGCCGGGAGGGCGTGAGCCTCAAGGAGGCAGCCATCGAAGGAGGAAAACTGCGCTTCCGGCCGATTCTGATGACCTCCTTCGCCTTCATCGCCGGTCTCCTTCCGTTGGTCGGTGCCACCGGCCCCGGGGCGATCGGAAACCGCACCATCGGCACCACCGCAGTCGGCGGGATGCTCGTGGGCACCTTGATTGGGGTCCTGGTCATTCCCGGCCTTTACTACATCTTCGGTAAGATTTCCGACGGGCGCGACCTCCTCAAGGACGAGACGGATGAACCTCTCAGTGAGATTCTCGAGCACGGAGCTAGAGAGCACTCGATGGCGATGGCGATCGTTTGCAGGATCCTGCTGGTGCTGCCGTCCTGTATTCCCAATCTCCGTAAGCCGGATAGGATGAGAACCGTATCAACTTCCTTGTCAATCGCTTCCCTCAGCCTGTCCAACGCATGTCTGCCGGATTCTCGGAATTCTTCGATCTGGACATTCACACTCTGAGCGTGGGAGTGCCCTCCGAGCTACTTCTGTATCGACGCGATATCCGCCAAGCCGAGCGCGAGCTGGTGGCTGCCGGGCTCGACGTGAAGGTCGCCCCGGTCAACTTCTTTCCTTAACTGACCCTCACCGGCGGTGTCGACCTCCAGTCCCTCATCCTGAGTCATTTGTTCGAGCCGCAAGCCGTACTTGGTGATATCGCCAGCGGCCTGGTCGGGCCGTTGGTCAACTTTAGAGTGATCAAGGCCGAGTACCTCCTCCGCGAACGCCAGGCAATTGCAGAGCCGTCTATAACTAACAGCACAGGCTGCCATCCTCGAGGCCTTACACCCAGGTTATCAACCGCTTGTCGATGGCGGAGAATAACCGCAAGAGCATCGAGATCAAGAAGCAGCAGTTGGAGTCACTTTTTCTGGCCTCAGTCGATATCGCCAGCAAACTTTTCCAGAATGCCCGCGCCGATTACACTAGGACGTGCTATTCACCCAGCGTGATATGATCGGACGCGAGAAGGGACTTGATCGACACTAAACAGCAGCAACTGTCTGCCGTCGTCAACGCCTATCAAGCCCTGGGCGGCGGTTTGCCGCCGACTTTCATGTCGCAAACCGCCGTAATCCTACCGCCGCTGCCGCACCTGTCCGGGCCGCCGCCCCCGGCCGATCCAGTCGGGTGTATTCCGCCCCTTGCGTTCCGAGGTCTCGATATCTAGATATCGAGACTTTCGATACCTCCCAGAACGACGATATGTATGATTCTTCCGCCGCGTTAGAGGATCCAGGGTAATCCTCTGTCCTACAGGTAATATGGTGGACTTGGGACAGGCGCACTATCCAGGACCTCGTTCGTCGCTCAGGGTGCCTGGAACAGCTCGATGAGCTTCCTGGCTTCCTTGTGAAAATCGTGCTGTTCCGCCACTCTGTTTCGCGCCGGCCTGGCCCATCGTCTCCAGCACCGCGGGGTCGGCCTTACGACTTCGGCCATGGCGTCAACCAAGGGCTCGACCGAGCCGGGGGTAACGAGCCAGCCGTTGACTCCCGGCTCGACCAGCTCGGGGTCACCGGCGACGTAGGTGCTGATCACCGGGACGGCCCAGGATCAGCGATTCGAAGAGGACCGACGGCAGCCCCTCGGCGAAGCTGGGCAGGACCAGGGCACGAGCGGCGAGGAGTCTGCTTGCGGACCTCGGCGTTGCTCAGCCAGCCGAGTGATCGTCACCCGGCTCCCCAGGCCGAACTGCTCGATCAGCGCTCGATCTCGCCCCGCATCGGGCCGTCGCCGACGATGACCAGCTGAAGTCGTCCGTCGCGGTCCGCCGGAGGCGCGGCCGCCTCGATCAGAATCGGCCTGGCCCTTTCTGCTCCACCATCCGGCCGATGCTCACCAGTCGACGCGCCGAGGGAGGGGGGACCGGGCCGTGCGTCGAGGAACGACGCGGCCGACGCCGACGTGAATCACGTGGATCCTGGACCAGTCCTGATAGGCGACCCAGCGATAGAGCTGGCTCCGCGAGAACTCGCAGATCGCGACCACGAACCGGGCATGCCGGATCTTCTCGTGCAGGCAGTTGCCCCGCGGCGCGATCGAACTCCTCGGGACCGTGCAGGGTGATGCTGTAAGTCGGGCCCCCGAGTAGCCGGCAGAGCATCGCCACGGCCGCCCGAGTTGGTCCCGAAGTGGGCGTGGACGTGCCGGATCCCCAGCTCGGCATCCAGCCCAGCAGCACGCACGCCTCGGACGAAGAAGATGAAGTTCCGCACCAGGCCACGCTCGTCAACGCGGCCCACTCTCACGGCCATCCCCAGGGCGCGGGCGAAGGCCAGAGGCCGACTCACGGCAACCTTCAGATCGCCGCACAAGAACCTCGAGCACGCCGGCATCGAGCAGGGCTCGTGTTTTGCGCCGCTCAGCAAGGTCGTTCTCGTCGACCAGTTGTCCGGTGCACGGCCGGATCGTGAACCGATGAGGCGACAACCCAAGGTCTTCCACCGCCCTGATCTCGCGGCGAATCCAGGTAAGGCTTGGCTGAGGGTACCAGTTGAACAAGTAAGCTATAGATGTGAAATGCTTAGTATTCAGACATTTTATCTGGATCAGGTGCTCGTTCGCGACTTCAACCTGGGCTCGCGGGCCGTCAGAAGAGCTTCTTGATCAACCCGACCAGCCCCCAGCCGGAGGTATACCCAGCACGTAAGTACCCAGGATCGGAAAACCTTGGGCAGGCTCATCGATCAGGGAGAAACGATACATCCATCGATGCGCGATTCCGCACCGAGAAGACCCGGATGACCAGCAGCAGGGTCCAGCGCAACCACAACATAGTGCATCTCCCAAATCCAGTGGCACAAGGGGATAGGGTCGCGGGCGGCCCTTGAACGCAGTCAGAACCGCTCAATGCCCATTCCTATCCCGTTTCACGCACTATCTAGAAGTGAATCGGGCTAAAGAATCAAGGTCCTGGGCGCCGTGGTTCTCCTGGCGTCGGTGGGCCATGGACGATTAGGGAATGCGAGGCTCCAACGGGCGAAAGCGGGAAGGGTGGCAACCGTTGGGATTTTCCCGGGGGACGGCCTAGATCAAGATCGTCATTCTTTGTCCGCGGCTCCGCTGCCGACTGGCATGAGGGCATTTAATCGACTATAACTCTCGCCTGCGAAATACTCGTCGTCGAATCGAGCCGATTTCCCGTGGTCACGAGCGCAGTATCCAGCACCCCCAAGGCGTCGCGGCCCGGGCGGTCAGGTTCCGGGTATCTATCTTGGCCACGCAATTCCGCCTCGCGAGAACCGAAGCGGCTTATCTCGTTCAAAGGAGAACCCCATGCCCGTGCCGTATGCCAAGGCTGTTGTCGAGTTCATCGGGACGTTTTTCCTCGTGTTCACGGTGGGGATGACCGTAAAAAGTCCCGACGCGGCGGCCCTGGCGCCGCTGGCGATTGGCTCGGCCCTGATGGTCATGATCTACGCGGGCGGCCACTTCTCCGGCGGCCACTACAATCCCGCGGTGACGCTCGGAGTGACGCTGCGTGGCAAGATGACGTGGGCCGACGCATCCCCTACTGGGTCGCTCAGTTCGTGGCCGCCATCATCGCGGCCGGTTGCGTCTGTTTATCAAAGGCACGGCGTCCGGCGCTCCGAGCCAATCCCGAGCCCCATATCCTACAACGCCGCGGCCTGGTTTCTGGGCGAGTTCCTCTTCACGTTCGCCCTGGTGTACGTGGTCCTGAACTCGGCGACCGCCAAGGGAACAGCGGGCAACTCGTTTTACGGCCTGGCCATCGGCTTCACGGTCGTGGTCGGCGCCTTTGCGGTTGGGCCGGTCTCTGGGGGCGCGTTCAACCCGGCCGTCGGCCTGGGGGTCACGGTCATGGGTCTGGCCGGCTTTGGCAAACTGATCGTCTATCTGATCGCCGACTTCCTGGGCGGCGCCGCGGCCGCGTACTTGTTTAACGCGTTCGACATGGGCGGCGACAAGCTGACCGCCTGAGAGCCTCGGAAACGGGTCGCGATGACGAATGAGTTCTTCAGACCCGCCGGAATGGCGGGCCCCCAGGCCGACCGCATCGAAGCCGATGGCTTCGATGAGGCGATGATGGAACGGGCGCTCGAGCTTGCTCGGGAGGCGGCCGACCTGGGAGAAGTTCCGGTCGGGTCAGTGATCGTCCACGACCGCAGGGTCGTCTCCCAGGCGTTCAACTTACGCGAGACCCTGCACGACCCAACCGCCCATGCCGAGCGGCTGGCCATCACCCTGGCCGGACGGGCCCTGGGCGCGTGGCGGCTGGAAGGCTGCACGCTGTACGTCACGCTTGAGCCTTGCCCCATGTGCGCCGGGGCGATCGTGCAAAGTCGCATTACCCGCGTGGTCTACGGCGCGGCGGACCCCAAGGCCGGAGCTTGTGCTAGCCTGTACACGCTGGTGTCCGACCCCCGTTTGAACCATCGAGCCGCAATCACGGCGGGCGTGCTGGAGCGGCAATGCGGCGAAATCCTCAGTCGCTTCTTCCAGGATCGCCGTCTCTCTTCTAAACTGCATCAAGCAGATCGCGGCGATCCGGAGGGGTGCCTGAGTGGTTGAAAGGGCCGGTCTCGAAAACCGGTGTACCGCTTCGCGGTACCGTGGGTTCAAATCCCACCTCCTCCGCTGGCTGCAAAGACCTAGAGGAAGGCCGCCGTGCCCGCCAAGCTCCTCGACGGCAAAGCATTGGCCCAGCGGATTCGCGCCGATCTGGCCGGCGAGATTGCCCGGTTCCGGGACGAAACCGGGATCGTGCCCGGGCTGACGGTCGTGCTCGTGGGCGCTGACCCGGCCAGCGCGGTTTACGTCCGCAACAAGCAGAACGCCTGTCAGGCCGCGGGGATGAACGGCCGCCTGCTGCGGCTGCCCGCGGACATACGCCAAGGCGAATTGCTGACGGCGATCGACCGGCTCAACGCCGATCCGGCCGTTCATGGCATCCTTGTGCAGCTTCCCTTGCCCGCGGGAATTGACGACCGCGCCGTGATCGAGCGGATTGACCCGCTCAAGGACGTGGACGGCTTCCACCCGGTCAACGCCGGATTGCTTGCCCAGGGCGCCCCGCGGTTCGTGCCGTGTACTCCGCTGGGGATTCGCGAGCTGCTGAGCGAAGCGCAGGTCAAGACGGCCGGTGCCCACGCGGTCGTGCTCGGGCGCTCGCAGATCGTCGGCAAGCCGATGGCCCTGCTGCTGCTTCAAAAAGGCACCGGCGGCGATGCCACGGTGACCGTCTGTCACACGGCAACCGCCGACCCAGCCGCGATCGCGCGTCAGGCCGATATCTTGATTGCGGCGATGGGACGGCCTGAAGCGGTCACGGCAAGTTGGGTCAAGCCTGGCGCGGTCGTCATTGACGTGGGCATCCACAAGCGAGCGGACGGCACGCTCTGCGGGGACGTTGACTTCGCGGGCGTGGCCGCGGTGGCCTCGCAGATCACGCCCGTCCCCGGCGGCGTCGGCCCCATGACCGTCGCCATGCTCTTGCGGAACACGTTTCAGGCAGCCCGGCTCGCGGCACAGGCGCCATCCGGCCGTTCCTCGTGATGAGAGGACTTGGACATGATTCGACTGGGAATCTGCAACGAGCTGTTCGAGGGCTGGGAGTTCGGCCGGGTCTGCCGGACCGTCAAGGCGCTCGGATACGAAGGACTGGAGATCGCCCCGTTTACCCTGGCCCCCCGGCTGGCCGACTCGCCGCCGGCCCGCCGCCGGGAGCTGCGAGCGATGGTCGAGGACGCCGGCCTGGCGACGATAGGCCTGCACTGGCTGCTGGCCAAGACCGATGGATTCCATCTCACGGCGCCCGATCCGGAGGTTCGTCGCAAGACTGGCGACTACCTGGTTGAGCTGGCGGAGGCTACTCGCGACCTGGGGGGCTCGCTCATGGTCCTGGGTTCGCCCAAGCAGCGCGACCTTTTGCCGGGAATCAGCCATGATCAGGCCGCCGGATACGCCCTGGAGCTGTTCCGCCGCGTCATGCCCGCGATCGGGGCGATAGGCGTCGATCTCTGCATCGAGCCCCTGGCACCCTCCGAGACGAGTTTTCTGAACACCTGCGCCCAGGCTGAAGCCCTCATCGACCAGGTGAATCACCCCCACTTCAAGCTGCACATGGACGTCAAGGCCCAGAGCGGCGAGGTCGGGACGACGGTGCCCGACCTGATCCGCAAGCACGCACGCACCGCGGGGCACTTCCACGCCCAGGACGTGAACCTGCGCGGCCCCGGCATGGGCAGCGTCGATTTCGGGCCGATCATGAATGCCCTCGTCGATTCCGGCTACGATCGCTGGGTCTCCGTCGAGGTCTTCGACTTCTCCCCGGGAGCCGAGGAGACCGCGAGGCGGAGCATCGAATGCCTGCGGCAGAAGTTGTCAGCCGCCCAGAACCGAACCTGACTGCCGCCCTCAGCGCGGGCTATCCAGGCGAAGGCACGTGGCCGTGGTACGGCCTCACCATCTACTGAAAATCCGTACAGAATCGATTGGACGTCTTCCCTCGAAACTGGTACTGTGATGCGGTTGAGACGTGTTTGGATTTGTGGGATAGTCACAAAATTGCGGGATGTGGGATCGAGGTTGAGAGCCAAGCGATGGCGAAACGGAACCGCCGGGGCGGTCAGGAAAAAGACGGCAAGTCGCGGCGCGACGGGTTCATCGAGGACGTCGCGCTGGCAGAGGCGGCCAGGACACGGTACCTGAACTACGCTCTGAGCGTGATCACCTCGCGTGCCCTCCCCGATGTCCGCGACGGCCTGAAGCCGGTTCAGCGGCGCATCCTGTACGCGATGTGGTCGGACCTGCACCTCTCGGCCGACAGCCGATACATCAAGTCGGCGGCTGTCGTGGGTGAGGTCATGAAGACCTATCACCCCCACGGCGACCAGTCGATCTATGACGCACTGGTGCGGATGGCCCAACCGTTCAGCCTGCGCCACCCAGTGATCGAGGGCTACGGCAACTTCGGATCGATCGACGGCGACCCCCCCGCGGCCATGCGGTACACCGAATGCCGTCTGACTCCGATCGCCACGGTGCTCTTGAGCGAGCTGCGCGACCAGACGGTCAACCTGCGCCCCAACTATGCCTCCACTGCCTTTGAGCCCGAGGTTCTGCCGGCCCAGTTTCCCAACTTGCTCGTTAACGGGGCGTCGGGAATCGCGGTGGGGATGGCGACCAACATTCCTCCCCATAACCTGAAGGAAGTCTGCACTGCGCCTGATCGCGCTTTTGGATCATCGCGAGCTGCCGCTGGATCGGCTGCTGAAGCACATTCACGGCCCCGATTTTCCCACCGGAGGAGTGATTCTCAACTCGGCCGAGGAGATCCGCCAGATCTACGCCACGGGGCAAGGATCGATCAAGCTACGGGGGACGTACGAGCCACATCCCGATCGGCACAACGCGGTGTTGATCACGTCGATTCCCTACGGCATCGAGAAAGACGCCCTCGTCGAGCGTATCGGCGAGCTGATCGGCAAGGGGCAGGTGCCACAACTGGTCAACGTCAAGGACCTGAGCACCGACGACATCCGGATCGTGCTCGAGCTCCGGCCAGGATCCAGCCCCGACGCCGCGCTTGCCTACCTGTTCAAGAACACGCCGCTGCAAGTCAATTACAACGTCAACCTGACCTGCCTGCTGCCGGCCGCGGGCGCCGAGGTCGCCGTGCCCAGCCGGCTCGACCTGGGATCGATTCTCCAGCACTTCCTCGACTTCCGCATGGAGGTGGTGGTCAGGCGCCTGCGGTTCGAGCTTAAGAACCTGCTGGACAGAATTCATATACTCGAAGGGTTCGCGATCGTTTTCAAGAACCTTGACGAGGCGATCCAGATCATCCGCAGCAGCGACGGCAAGGCTGACGCCGCACCCAGGCTGATCAAGCGGTTCAGTCTGAGCGAGTTACAGGCCGACGCAATCCTCGAGACCAAGCTCTATCGCCTGGGCAAGCTCGAGATCCGCGACATCCTGGACGAGCTGAAGCAGAAGCGGAAACGAGCCGCCGAGATCAAGACCCTGCTCGACGACGAGCCAGCACGGTGGGAGATCATCAAGGCCGAACTCAAGCAGATCATCAAGACTTTCGGAGAGCCGCGACGAACCCGCGTGGAGACTCCCACGGCGCCCATGGAGTTCCGCGAGGAAGATTACATCATTGACGAGGACTCCTGGGTGATCGTCACTCGCGACGGCTGGACCAAGCGGCAGCGGTCGTTCACCGACATCGCCAGCATCCGGGTTCGCGACAACGACACGCGTGGGCTGGGTCTATCGAGCCCGCGCCCGGCAGACGATCACGTTCTTTACGGATCGCGGCATCGCATACACTCTGCGGGTCAATGACATCCCGCTGACGACCGGTCACGGTGAGCCCATCCAGAAGCAATTCACTTTTGAAGACCAGGAACACATCGTGGGGGTTGTGTGCCACGACCCGCGCTGTTTGCCCGATCCCACCAAGCACCCCCAGACTCCCCCGCGCCTGGTGCAGCGGCTCTTTGACGTTGATGCCGATGGCGAGGCCTCGGAAGGAGCAGTCGCCGGGGCGAACGGAATTGGTCACGGCCTTGGCAACGGCAACGGCGCGGCTCCCGCGCTGCCTCCGCCTCCCTACGCCATCGCCCTGACGGCGGGAGGGAAGGTCTTACGCTTCTCGCTGGCCGCGCTGGCCGCGGTCTCCACGCGGAAAGGCCGCATCGTCGCCAGACTCGATGCCACCTTCAAGAACGATCTGGTTGTCGGTGTCGAGGCCACGGACGGCTCAGAAAACGTTTGCCTTGCCACCAGATCGGCCCGCGTGCTGATCTTCCCGGTCACCGAGGCCAACGTGGTGGCCGGCGCGGCCCGTGGCGTCGTCGCCATCAAGCTCGAGGCCAAGGACCGAGTGATCGGATTTATGCTGGCCAACAAGAAACGCGAAGGCTTGACCGTGCGCACCAACCGCAGGCAGCCTGCAGATCGTCCGGGCCACCAAGTACCCGGTCACCGGCCGCGGCGGCCGCGGCTACGCGATTCTGCAACGAGGCTCTCTGGAGTCGTCGTGCCCGGCGAGGCCGAGCCTGTGCCATCCCAGGAGCAGGTGGGGGATGCCGATGCCAGGGCAAGGCCCGATGAGCCCAACAATCCGCTGCCGGGTTTCGATTGAGAGCAATTCGCCCCTTTTTCCACAAGTACGGAAGCTACTGCGTATGGCCAACGGACCTTCTACATATAACGCCAAGTCGATCACTGTTCTCGAAGGGCTTGAGGCGGTACGGCGGCGGCCGGGAATGTACATCGGCGGAGTCGACAAGGCGGGGCTGCATCATCTGCTCTGGGAGATCGTCGACAACGCCGTCGACGAGGTGATGAACGGGCACGCCACCCGGATCATCGTGACCTTGCACGGCGACGGCAAGACAGTCTCGGTGGCCGACAACGGGCGCGGCATCCCCGTCGATATCCATCCCAAGACCGGCAAAAGCGCGCTCGAGGTGATCTTCACGACCCTGCACGCCGGCGGTAAGTTCGACAACGACGCCTACAAAGTGGCCGGCGGGCTGCACGGCGTGGGCGCCAGCGTGGTAAACGCACTGTCCAAGAGCCTCGTCGCCGAAGTTCGCCGTGACGGCAAAACGTATATTCAGAAGTATCGTCGAGGCAAGCCCACAGGCGACATCGAGCCGGGTGAGCCGTCACGTGGTACGGGGACGACCGTCACCTTCCATCCCGACCCAGAAATCTTCCAGTCGCTCGATTACGACCCCGTGCTGATCGCCGAGCGGCTCGACGTGAAGACGTTCCTCAACAAGGGCCTGGTGATTCAGTTCGTCGATCAGAAGAACCGGACGAACGTGGAGTTCCGCCATGACGGCGGCGTGGCCGACTTCCTTGACGCCGTGAACGCCCAGCGCAGCGACCAGCGGGTTGCGGCTCTGCCGTTTGTGCTGGAGCGCGAGGACGACGAGGACGGCGTCCGCTGCCACCTCGCACTGGCCTGGACGGAGGCGACCGACGAGGACATCCGATCGTTCGTCAACACGATTCCGACGCGGGATGGGGGAACCCATGAGCTGGGGATGCTGTCGGCCGTCGGCACGGCCGTGCTGCGGTTCATGGAAACTCATGACCTGGTGAAAAAGGGAACCGAGATCAAGCGCGAGGACATCCGCGAGGGGCTCACCGCCGTGCTGGCAATCTGCGTGCGCGAGCCGCAATTCCAAGGCCAGACCAAGGGGCGGCTGAATAACCCCGAAGTCCGGGCCCAGGTGGAATCGATGGTTCGCCCCGCGCTCGAGAACTTCCTGCTCAAGAACAAGAGTGTGGGCGACGCCATCGCCAACCGCGTGATCCAGGCCGCCAAAGCCCGCGAGGCCAGCCGGGCAGCCGCCTCTCAAGTGCGCCGCAAGACCGCAATCAGTGGCCGGCTGAACCTTCCCGGCAAGCTCGCCGACTGCGACAGCACCGATCCGGAGTTCTCGGAGCTATTCATCGTCGAGGGCGATAGCGCTGGAGGGTCCGCCAAGCAGGGACGCGACCGCGATATCCAGGCGATTCTGCCGCTGCGCGGCAAGGTCCTCAATGCGGAACAGGCCGGCAAAGCCAAGGTCCTGGACAACAAGGAGCTTACCGATCTGATCAGCGCCCTGGGATGCGGCATGGACGACCACTTTGACCCGGCCCGCTTGCGCTACGGCAAGGTCATCCTGCTGACCGACGCCGATAGCGACGGCCACCACATCGCAACTCTGCTGCTGACTTTCTTCTATCGGCACGTCCCCGGCCTCTTTGGCGACGGTCGAATCTACCTGGCCTGCCCGCCCTTGTTCCGGATAAGCTGGGGCAAGGAAATTTTTTGGGCCTCGGACGATGCCCACCGCGACCACATTCTCGGCAAGCTGCCCAAGAACGCCAAGCCCACCATCACGCGGTTCAAGGGGCTGGGCGAGATGCCAGCGAAGCTCTTGTTCGAGACCACCCTCAACCCCGAGACACGCCGCCTGCTCCGCGTTGTCATCAATGAGGATGATCGTCCTTACACCGATCGGACCGTGAGCGATCTGATGGGCAAGGAGCCTGATGCTCGCTTCAAGTTCATCATGGAAGAAGCCTATACGGCCAAGGATATCGATATCTGACTGGCGTGGCGCGGGACGAGGAAGGTTTGATGAAGCCGATGGCCAACAAGAGAATGCGGCCGCGGGCGCGTGACTGGACCGTCGTCTTGACGATGCTGCTTGGACTGGCGCTCTTTCTGCTCTTCCTGTATCATCGAGCCGAGCGGGCCGACGCCCTGACCGAGGGTCGAGCCGCCTACGCACGCGGGCAATGGTCCAAGGCGGCCGACCTGGCTCGCGAGCGGCTGAAGAGCGACGACAAGGACGCCGCGGCTTTGCGGCTGCTTGCCCGATCGTCGATCCGGCTAGGGCGCGACAACGCCGGAGCATTGATTTATGACCAACGCCTGGGGGCCCTACCCCTGGAACCTGAGGACGCGTTCCTGATGGGAGTCGCTTCCAGCCGCCAGGGCGATTTGCAGCAGGCGCTTCGGGTCTGGTCTAAAGCGTCAGGACAAGTTCCCGAGCACCCCGAGTTGCTGCTGTCGCTGGCCAATCTGCTAGCCCGCATGCAGCGGCTCGACGAAGCCGCTGCACTGGCCAGGCGATTGTCCCTGATTCCCGGCTGGCAGGCTGCCGGGTTGCTACTCCTGGGCACCAACCGATTCACGATGGACGATCTGGCCGGGGCGGCCGACGACCTGGAGCGCGGACTGCAACTTGACCCCGCAGCAAGCAGAGCGCCGCTGGACCCCAGTGTTTATCGCAAGCTCCTGGCCCGGTGCCTGCTTTCGCTCGGGCGACCGGCCGCCGCCGATGGCTGGCTGGAACCTCTGACGGCGAGTGCGGGGAACGCCCCGGTTGATACCGAGGCGGCCTGGCTGGCCAGCCGCTCGGCCTTGCAGCAGAAGCAATTCGATCGCTTCAACGCGGAACTTGCCCGGTCGGGATCGTATCGCGCCTCCAACCCGCTGACTCCCGAGCCCGGTCTCCATGCAGGCGCAGCCAGGTGCGGCACATGTCATTCCGAGATCAGCAGGGCACATGCGGAGACCCGCCATTCGCGCACGTTTCACCATGGCGCGGAGTTGCTCTCCCTCCCCCGCAGATCCTCGCCTCTAGCCGACCCGGCTGATTCCAAAGTGACCCACACCTTCGTTCAGGACGGAACGAGCCTCAAGGTCCGCAGCAACATCGACAGCCGAATTTACGAGGTCGTGGTGGATTACGCATTCGGTACAAAGGACCGATACCTGACCATGGTCGGTCGCGACGGTGATGGAGGCTCGCGAGCCTTGCGTTTGTCGTACTTCCACGAGCAGTCGAAGTCGGGCTGGGGCCCGACCGCCGGCGACACGGGGACCGCCGCCGACATGCAAAGTCTGCGCGGCCAGGTCGTCCCTCTGCGCGACGGAGTTGTGCGGTGTCTGCAATGTCATGTGACAAACCCGCGTGAATTCCGCGATCCCGAAAGGACTGGTCGCGGTCCGGAAGCCTCCGACGCGGGCATCGGCTGCGAACGTTGCCATGGGCCGGGCGGCAATCACATCGTGGCGGAGGAGGCGGACCTCGCCGACCACGCAATCGTTAACATTGGTCCCGGGTCGGGCGAGGCGGCAACGCAGCAATGTCGCGACTGCCATATCGTTGGCGACGCATCGGAGATCTTCAACCGCCGCGAGGAATCGATCTGGGTTCGCTCACCCGGCCTGACAATGACCTTCAGCCGCTGTTACACGGAATCGTCTGGAGAACTTAGCTGCTTGACCTGCCATGACCCGCACCGCGTCTCGGAGCGATCTGCCTCGTTCTACGAGCGGAAATGCTTGGCGTGCCACCAGCCCGGGCGCTCTGGGTCCCGCGTCGGCCCGCAGTCCGACTCTCGGGGTACGGCTTGCAAGGTCAACCCGACCCGTGATTGCTTGAACTGCCACATGCCGAAGGTGCCCATGGCCGTGCTCCACACGTCGCTTACTGACCATTACATTCGAGTGCACTCTGGCAATCGGGAGGGTCAAACCAAGTAGCGCGCTCTAGGCATGCCAATCGCCCGCCCTACAATAGAGGCGCTGCCGCTGGCAGAAGCGAGAGGATGTGCGAGCACATGCCGATCATCGAAGCTGTCGAACTCACCAAGAACTATCGCGTCTTTCAAAAAAAGCAAGGCGTGCTGGGGGCGCTGTGCGGGCTGTACAAGCGCGAGTATCGCGAGGTCCGGGCCGTCGACGGCATCAGCTTCGCCATCGAGCCGGGCGAGATGGTCGCGTTTCTGGGGCCCAACGGAGCGGGGAAGACTACGACCTTGAAGATGCTTGCGGGGCTGGTCTACCCGAGCAGCGGAGACGCCCGCGTTCTCGACTTCGTGCCCTGGCAGCGAGCCGACTTGTTCCGCCGCCAGTTCTCGCTGGTCATGGGCCAGAAGAACCAGCTCTGGTGGGATCTACCGGCGGCGGACAGCTTCCAGCTCCATCGCGAGATTTACCAAATACCATACGCCGAGTTCGAGAAGACCCTGGGCGAGTTGACCGACCTTCTGGGCGTGGCCAAGCTGACACGGCAGGCGGTCCGTGAGCTCTCGCTGGGTGAGCGCATGAAGATGGAGTTGATCGCCGCGCTCTTGCACGGTCCGCGGCTGCTCTTGCTCGATGAGCCCACCATCGGCCTGGACGTCGTTGCCCAGGCGGCGATTCAGAAGTGCCTGCGTGATTATCACTCCCAGCGCGGAGTGACAATGCTGCTGACTAGCCATTACATGCGCGACGTGGAAGCCCTATGCGACCGTGTGCTCGTGATCAATCACGGGGCCATGGTCTACGACGGGCCGCTCGTGGGAATTACCGAGCGGTTCGGCGAGTCGAAGCTGGTCAAGTTGCAATTCGAGGGACTCGCGCCCGAAGACCTGAGCCGATTCGGCCAGGTGGTGCGGCGTGAAGGGCCGTTCGCGGACATCCGGATCGAGCGGTCGCGCGTCTCGGAGATTCTCAGCGCGGTCCTTGACCGTCACTCGCTCGCCGACGTGACCGTGGAGGACCCTCCCCTTGAGGAGATCATCGCCAAGGTGTTCGAGGAGGCACGGCTCGATCATGACGCCGCCTGACGCCTTGGCGGCGCCGTCCGCCCCCGCGCCCGCGTCCTCTGCCACTGCATCGCCGCCGATCGAGTTTCCACTCCGGCAGTCGCCACCGCGCGGACCGATCGCCACTCTGAAGAAACACATCCAGATCGTTCGGGTCTCGCTCTCGGAGCGGATGACATACCGCGGCGATTTTCTGCTGGGAACGATCCTCCGCTTTCTACCCCTGGTCACGACGATTCTGCTCTGGAGCTCGATCTACGAGAGCTCCGGCAAGTCAGACCTTGCGGGGTTCCGCTATCGCGAAATGATCGCCTACCTGCTGCTAACCCACATCAGCCGGATGTTTTCCAGCATGCCGGGGCTGGCGGGCGGGATCGCCCGAGATATCCGCGAAGGCACACTCAAGCGCTACCTGATCCAGCCTGTCGACATGATCGGCTACCTTCTCTCCTACCGCGTAGCGCATAAGGTTGCTTATATTACGATGTCGTTTCTTCCGTACGCGGCCCTTTTCTTCCTTTGCAGAAGCTATTTCGACGGCTTTCCCGACGCTTTGACCATGGCCGCGTATGCCGCGTCGCTGGTGCTCTCGTTCCTGGTCGGTTTTTTCTTCGAGGCCAGCGTGGGCATGGTGGGCTTCTGGTTCCTCGAGGTGACGTCGTTGCTCTACATCGTGATGACGCTCAATTTCTTCATCTCCGGCCACATGCTTCCCCTCGACTTGCTTCCCCAACCCTGGTCCACGATCCTCAAGGCCCTGCCGTTTCAGTACATGGCTTACTTCCCGGCCGTGGTGTTCCTGCGCAAGGTCACGGGCTGGAACCTTGTCCTGCACCTCGTGCTCGAGTTCATCTGGGCGGTCGTCTTCCTGGTCCTGTGCCGTGGGCTGTACCGGTTGGGGCTGAAACGCTACAGCGCCTATGGAGGGTAAGCTGGTGCTCGCGAAGGTCGCCAGGTATCTCAGACTGCTGTTCCACCTTGCCCGCTACACCCTCAGCCGGGAGCTGGCGTTCCGGGGCAACTTCCTGGTCAAGGTGTCTGTCGAGGTCCTCTGGCTGGGAATCATGATTGCCTTCTACCGCACCGTCTACGCGCGGACAACCAACATTGCGGGTTGGTCCGAGTCGGAATACTTTTTCTTCGTCGGCTGCTTCTTCGCACTCAACGGCCTGGTCGAGACGCTCTTTTTCGAGAACTGCAACGAATTTGCCGAGCTGGTCCGCACAGGAGACTTGGATTTCTTGCTGCTGCGGCCGATTGACGAGCAGTTCCTGGTCTCGCTGCGGCGGATCGACTGGGGGACGGCCCCGAATGTCCTCATGGGTGCCGCGGTGATGCTCAGCGCCTTGGTGCAGAAGGGCTGGGAATTCGACCTGGTGCGTGTCATCACCTTCTTCGTCACGATGGCCTGCGCCACGGCAATCGCCTACAGCTTCATGTTGATCCTGACCACGTTCACGGTCTGGATGGTGCGAAACCAGAGCCTTATGGAGATGTGGTGGATGTTTTCGAGCCTGGCGCGATACCCCAAGGAAATCTACACCGGTCGCTGGGGCGATCCCCTGGGGTTCATCTTCACCTACATTATACCGATCCTGGTGGTCTCCAACGTCCCGTCCAACGTGATGGTCCGCGTGCTCGATCCGAGCATGGTCGCTCTGACCATTGTGGCCGCGGTGGTGCTGCTTCTGGTCAGCCGCCGGTTCTTCCAGTACGCCCTGCGGTCTTATCGCAGCGCCAGCAGCTAAATAGAATCTGAGTGAAGCGTGGGGCGTCATCTCCCTCCCTTCGGCTTGCTCATCATCGGTGACTCCCTACCGACGACAATTCACTCGCCGCTTACTCTTCCAACCGCTTTATTCGAAACCTTCTTCCCAGGTTGCCCACGCGGCCGATTGCATCATTGAGCAAGACTGAGCGCCGCAGGCGATCCGTCCGATACGGAATCCAGGTGGAAGGATCCACCCCGTGGACGCTTCAATGAGTTGAGGGAAGAATGCAGGAGGCGCTGATGGCTGGGCGCATGATTCGATGCCTGGTTGGGGGGCTTGTATTCCTGGCACTGGCCACGGCGAGAGCCCAGGCGGCGGGCTGGGCGGACTCCCTTTTTGCCGAACGCTCTTTCGACTTCGGCCCCGTGCCGCGGGGAGCGAAGGTCAAGCACGACTTCCTGCTTACCAATCGCCTAGCCGAACCGATCACGATCCTCAACTTGAGGCCGTCCTGCGGCTGCACCAGCGGCAAGGCAAGCGCCTCGATAGTCAATCCCAGCAGCAGCGCGGTCATCGAAGCACGGATGGACACGCGGAGCTTCCTGGGGATAAAGGCAACGATTTTGTACGTCACGCTGGTGACTGCCGGTGGTCGTGAGGCCGAGGTGCGACTTGGAGTCTCCTCTAACATACTCGCTGACATCGTCCTGAACCCGGGCTCCGTTGATTTTGGTACGGTGATGAAAGGTCAAAGCCCCAGCCAGGTGCTCACGATCGACCGGATCGGAGCCCCGGCATGGAGGTTCGAACGCATGGTCTCGGCCAGCCGCATCATATCGGCGCAACTCGTGGAAACCCGACGCGATGCCAAGGGAGACGTGAGCTACACACTTACAGTCGGAATCAAGCCGGATGCTCCTGTCGGTCAGGTGCGTGATGAGATTCGCCTGCTGAGCAACGATCGTGAGACCCCCAGCATTCCAGTCATGGTGACAGCCACAATCCGCGGTGAGCTTAGTGCGGCTCCCTCGATCTTGACGATGGGTGAGGTGAACTCGTCGGCCGGCAAGCAGGGCCGGTTCATCATCCGAGCCTCACGGCCGTTCACCATCACGACCGTCGAAGGGATCGGTGACGGGTTCTCTCTCGATCCGCCGGACTCAACGCCCAAGTCAATGCACGTGCTGACGGTTGCCTACAAGGCGGAGGAGGGGAGCACCCGCGGTGACCTGCGTCGCGTATTCCGAGTTCACACCGACCTTGCGGGCGAACCGCCGCTGGACCTGACCGCGACGCTCCACATCACACCCTGACCCGGCTATAAGCAATCACTACTTGATTGAATGCAGCCATTCCAGGAACACGTTCATGCCTTCCATGGTCTTTGTCCTTCCACACTCAATAGCTGACTGGGCTTCAGCTTCGGAAATCGTCTGCCCTTGCTCGAGGAATTGATCGATCAGGCACCAGCAGACGTCCTGCAGGCGGTGGACCTTCAAGGAACCAAGTCCGATATCACCCAGGATTTCTTCGCTCTTGTTCGTGCCGAGCTCGATGTGGAACTGGAGAATCTTGCGATTCCCGTGTAGCAAAGCGATTAGCGTTGTATGGAGACGAGCGGAAATGATTGCATCCCTGCGTTGGAGAAACGGCAAGTACATCGTGTCTTCGTAATAAAGACCGGCGTTAGGTTTACGATAACTTCCCAGCCCGCGCACGATCATCTCTCTGCCCATCGGTTCTTCGATCCTGACGAAGTCAACCTGACCATTACGCGTTTCAAGGCGGGCTATGATGTCTCCCAAGCTAGTCATATAGCTTTCGGTGACGCCGTGATTGGGCAAACGCAGAGCAACGGCGATCCCGGGCCGAGACTCGATGGGTTGGGGATTATCCAGAAAAACGATGTCGGAAGCTGCGCAAACCCTTTTGGCTCCGGCCGCCTTGGCGTTCCTGGCCGATTGCTGTGTCCGTGCGACCACTAGATCCGTCGCGGCGATCGACGCCCTTGTCGCAGGATCCTCGAGAGCACCGGGTTCAATGGAATGAAACAGAATCGCCCGCTTTTTCACCCGCGGGTACATCCTAAAAACGTCGCCGTGCAAGTACATCCCATTGATTCGACCTCCTGGCGCCTCACAGACCGCATCGAACTTGTCCAGATAGCTGAACGGTCTATACCCTCGACCCAAGTGTTCCTGAACGTGCCTGATCCACCTCCGTGGGCGGCTCACGTCGTCGACTAGCTTGAGCTGCGGAAAACGGTTGATCAGCTGAAGGCAGTACGTAGGATCATATATGGTGTCCAGAGCAAACTGGTACCGGTCCAGAAGCCCGAGTTTTTCAAGCTGCCCGAAGAATGTGAAGTGATGAGGAAAATCAGTGACCCCATGGGCTCGATTGTAGGCAATCAAAGGCATCGACAGGTTCCCGTCCCGTTAGAACCGAATGTCACCTTAGGCGAACAACTTATTGAATCTCAACTTAACCTACCGAGATAGTGGAAGTCAAGTTCTTTTGTTCTGTAATGATGTCCGGAAATCGAAGGTCTGGAGTTTCTCTGCACCGGTAGCGACAATTCGATCGCCTGGTTTGAGCCGAGGATGAGCAAACTGGTAGCCTGCGAGATTCTGTTGCCCGGGCTGGATTCCACACAGGGAGAAATCAATCATGCAAGGAAGTATCCTCGATCAGGTGGGATCTACACCCCTGGTGCCGTTGCGTCGGCTCAATCTTGGTCTTAGCCCCACGATCTGCCTGAAGGTAGAATCCTTGAACCCTGGTGGAAGCATCAAGGACCGCGTTGCCATAGCAATGATTGATGAGGCTGAGAGGCAACACTGGCTGCGTCCAGGTGGAACCATTATCGAGGCAACGGCAGGCAACACTGGTGTTGGCCTGGCGATGGCGGCCGCCGTCAAGGGATATCGCTGCATCTTCGTGCTACCCGATAAGATGAGCGGTGAGAAGATCCGGCTTCTCGGCGCTTATGGAGCCGAGATCGTGATCACGCCGACCTCGGTTCCAGCCGACTCGCCGGACAGCTACAACAGCGTGGCAGATCGCCTCGCACGCGAGATTCCAGACGCCTGGCGTCCCAACCAGTTCGCCAACCTGGCCAACCCAGACATCCACTATCGGGTAACGGGCCCAGAGATTTGGGACCAGACCGAAGGCAGAATCACAGCGTTCGTGGCGGGCTGCGGGACGGGAGGAACGATCTCGGGCGTGGGCCGGTTCCTCAAGGAGAAGAATCCGGAAGTCAAGGTCATTGGCGCAGATCCCGAGGGGTCGATCCTTTCCGGTGACACGCCAAAATCATGGAAGGTCGAGGGGATCGGCGAGGACTTCGTGCCCAGGACGCTCAACAGCCAGGTCGTAGACGAGTGGATCCGCGTGGGCGACGCCGAATCATTCCACACCGCGAGGGCGCTGGCGCGAAGAGAGGGGATTCTGGTGGGCGGATCGAGCGGCACGGCCGTGGCGGCGGCTCTTCAATTCGCCCGCCGACTCAGCCCTGATGACCTGGTCGTGGTGCTTTGCCCGGACACGGGCCGCAATTATCTCAGCAAGTTTTTCGACGATAACTGGCTGGCCGAGAATCGACTCTCCTGGGACCCGCAGCCGACCAATTCCATTGGCGACCTGATTCGCTCCCGCCGGCCTCGCCAGCTCACCACAATCAGCCCCGAGGCCACGGTCACCGAGGCCGTGGAGCTGCTTCAGGCCACAGGCATCTCGCAGCTGCCGGTGCTTCGCGATGGGCTGCCCGTGGGCAGCATCCAAGAGGTGACCCTGGCACGGATTCTCCATGACCGGGGCGACCCCGGGAAGGTCAAGGTTGCCGACGTCATGGCCCGTCCCCTTCCCCAGCTCGACATGAGCACCCAGCTCGACGAAGCCTACCGGCTGCTGCTGTCTGGAAACACTGGCGTGCTGGCCGTAGCCGACGGGGTCGTCCTGGATATCATCACGCGAATTGATCTGGTGCAGTACTGGAACCAGATGAGCCAGTCCTCCACCGTCCGAGAACCTTCGGAGGTCGCATCTCCATTCTCGTTGGACAAAGTTCCCGCCGACCAGAGGAAGTCATGAGCCAAGAGCACCATGAACCAGGTTTTTCCACCATGGGCAATTCATGCCGGCCAGGACCCCGACCCCGCGACCGGAGCGACGGTGGTGCCAATCTACGCCACGTCCACGTTTACCCAGGAAGCACCTGGCAGGCACAAGGGTTATGAGTATTCACGCAGCGGCAATCCGACACGCGCGGCACTTGAGACTTGCCTGGCCGCCCTCGAAGGAGGAGAGGCGGCTCTGGCTTTCGCGTCGGGATTGGCCGCGACAACTGCGGTGCTTTCGCTTTTGCATCAGGGCGACGAAGTTGTCGCCGCGGCCGACCTCTACGGGGGCACGTATCGCCTGCTTGAACGTGTCTTCCGTCCCCAGGGTGTCATCATCCGCTACTCCGACGAGCTCACGCCGGTGGCCTTCGCCAAGCTCATTAGCCCCCGGACCGAGCTGGTCTGGATTGAAACGCCAACCAATCCCCTGCTCCAGATTGTGGATATCGCGGCAGTCGCCGAGCTGGCCCATCGACACGGGGCAATTCTCGCGGTGGACAGCACGTTTGCATCTCCCTATCTTCAACAGCCACTGTCGCTGGGGGCGGACCTTGTCGTTCACTCCACAACCAAGTATCTGGGCGGCCACTCCGACCTGATCGGCGGTGCCGTCGTCGGCCGACGCGCACAGCTTGAGCCGGTGCAGTTTTACCAGAACGCCGCCGGCGGCGTTCCCGGAGCGTTCGACGCCTGGCTGACCCTGCGGGGAATCAAGACTTTGAGCGTGCGGATGGACCGCCACTGCGCAAATGCGCAGGCCCTGGCGTCCTGGCTGGCCACGCAGCCGGCGGGTGGAAAAAGTCTACTATCCCGGTCTCCCAGGCGCGCCCGGTCATGTGCTTGCAAGCCGACAGATGAGAGCCTTCGGCGGCATGATCAGTATCCGGCTACATGGAGGTGCAAAGGCGGCCCACCACCTGCTGACTCACACCCGCCTCTTCAGCCTCGCCGAGAGCTTGGGAGGCGTCGAGTCGCTGATCTGCCACCCTGCGACGATGACCCACGCCAGCATCCCAGCCGAGATCCGCATCGCTCGAGGGGTGGACGACGGTCTGGTCCGTCTGAGCGTGGGAATCGAGGACGAGCAGGACCTGCGTGACGATCTTCGCCAGGCTTTGGCCACGCTCTAGGACGCACCTCCATATCCAAACCGTTATCTTCCAGTCTGATCCTCTTGAAATCAGGAGGGAACGAACACAGACTGGCTGATGGCAGCCGATCGGCATGATCAAAGGATAGCCGCCAATGACAAAGGCAGGACAACGGGAATCCGGGGCAAAGCCGGAGGGCTCCGATCCGTCTTCGGTTCCGGGCGTCATTGACGAGATCGAGGTACGCGGGCACATCGTCGATTCACTCTTGCTGCCCAAGATTTTGGACCGCATTCTCCAGATGGGGGGGAGTTTCGAGATCCACGAGTGCAAGATTGGAGTGCGCCGATCCGACCCTAGCTACGCTCGAATCGGGATCCGCGCCGAGAGCCCCGAGGCGATCGACGCGATCCTCGGAGACCTGGTGGAGCATGGCGCGTGGCCGGTGCATGCCGAGGACGCCCGAACCATTCTCGCCGACATCGCCGGCGCCTTTCCCGATTCCTTCTATAGCACGACCAACCAGCGCACTCAGATCCGTTTCAAGGGCCGTTGGATCGATGTCCAGGAACAGGAGATGGACTGCGGCATCGCGCTTGATCCCGCGTCTGGAGTGGCCCGATGCGTGCCGATGATCCGGGTGACTCTGGGCATGCCGATCGTGGTCGGCCACGCGGGTGTGCGAGTGCTGCCCGTCGAACGACCACGCGAGCCAACCCTGTTCGGCTTCATGAGCTCCTCGGTCTCCAGCGAAAAACCCAAGTCGGTCAGCCTGAGGAGCGTGGCCGAGGCCATCCGGGCGACGCGCGCCGCCGGCAAGAAGGTGCTTCTTGTGGGCGGGCCGGCGATCGTCCATACCGGCTCGGTTCCTTACGTCGCCAAGCTGATCCGTGATGGCTGGATCCAGACCGTGTTCGCGGGCAACGCACTTGCCACGCACGATGTCGAGCAAGCCCTTTATGGCACCAGCCTGGGAGTCTCGATCGAGCGCGGCGAGCCCATCGAGCACGGTCATGAGAACCACCTCCGCGCCATCAATTCCATCCGCCGGACGGGAGGGCTGGCACTGGCCATAGAGTCGGGCCTGCTGACATCGGGAATCATGTACGAATGCATCAAGCACAACGTTGATCTCGTCTTGGCGGGGTCGATCCGCGACGACGGCCCACTACCGGAGGTGATCACCGACACGGTCATTGCGCAGGACCGGATGCGTCAGGCGATCCGTGACGTCGGCTTCGCGCTCCTGATCGCCACGGCGTTGCATTCGATAGCTACCGGCAACCTGCTGCCGGCATGGGTCAAGGTGGTCTGCGTCGACATCAATCCCGCAACGGTGACCAAGCTGAGCGACAGGGGAACATTCCAGACCATAGGCCTGGTCACGGATGTCGAGCCCTTTGTGCGCTCCCTGGCCGCGGAACTGAGCGCAACTGCGGCGCTGGCGGTAAAGTAGTAAAGGCACCGGTCATCGTCATGGATTCCTCGCCAGCCGCGCGGTTCTTGATGTGTCCACCCGATTACTTCGGTATCGAGTACGAGATCAACCCCTGGATGAACATTCAGCAAGGCGCGAGCCCCCAGGTCGCGCGCCGGCAGTGGCAGCGACTCTATCAAACCCTTTGCGATCTGGGCGCGACCGTCGACCTGCTCGAGCCAGTTGCTGGGCTGCCCGACCTCGTATTCACAGCCAACGCCGGGCTGGTTTTCCGCGAACTGTTTCTGCCCGCGCGGTTTCGGTTCGGCGTACGTCAGGGGGAAAGTCCCCATTTCGAAAAATGGGCTCGGGACCGGGGTTTCACGCTGGCGCAGCTACCGGAAGGCATGAACTTCGAGGGCGCGGGAGACGCCCTCTTCTGCGGGGATACATTATTCGCCGGTTATCGCTTTCGCAGCGACGTCCGGAGCCATCAATGGGTGGGCCAGCGGCTGGATGTACCGGTGCTGCCCTTGGAGCTTGTGGACCCACGATTCTATCACCTTGACACTTGCTTCTGTCCGGTCGCTCCCGGCGTGGCGATCTATTACCCCGGCGCCTTCGACGAGTACGGCCGATCAGTCCTGAAAGACCGTATCGACCGCCTAGTGGAGGTATCCGCCGAAGAGGCGGTCTCATTCAGTTGCAATGCCGTCGTGGTCAACCGCCTGGTCGTCCTGAATCAGGGTGCGCCGAAGCTAGCGTCCGCGCTGGAAACGCTTGGTTTCGATGTACGGCCGCTCGAGTTTTCCGAGTTCATCAAGTCCGGCGGCAGCGCCAAGTGCCTGACCTTGCGAACCGATGGCGAGGAAGCGGCAGGCTGGAAATATACCGGGCAAGGCACTTCATGAAATAAGGTATGCACGTACGCTCACGTCATCATACATAGATCTTTAAAGTCCTGATCGGTTAATGACGCGCCGTATCTTCGATATCTCACCCCCGATCACTGAGGCTCTGGCCGTCTGGCCAGGCGACACGCCGCCGCGCCGAGAGCTCCTACTCGACATGAACCGGGGTGACAACATCACGCTTTCTTCCTTGCACGGGACGGCCCACCTAGGTGCGCATGCCGACGGGCCCAGTCATTATGGCAGAGGCGTCCGGGGTATCGACGCCCGGCCGCTTGACGACTTTCTGGGACCCTGCCAGGTGATTCGCGTCGCGGCCGCTCCCCGAGCGCGAGTCCGTCTGGAGGATCTGCAAGCCCCCATCACGTACGAGCGGGTCTTGCTGTGCACTGGCACTTATCCCGACCCGAACCATTTCCGAGAAGACTTCGCCGCGCTCGAGCCCGGTCTCGTCGATCAGCTTCATGAGCTCGGGGTGAGGCTGATTGGCATCGACACACCGAGCGTCGATCTCTTTGACTCGAAAGACCTGCCGGCCCACCGCAGGTTTCTGGTCCATGACATGGCAATCCTTGAGGGATTGGTTCTCGCAGGGATTTCGCCTGGTCGCTACGAGCTGATTGCGCTACCGCTTCGCCTGGTCGATTGCGACGCCAGCCCGGTCCGGGCTGTCCTCCGGACATTGCAATGACACCCGACGAGGCAGGAACACTCGATCAGCAGGCATCCGCTCTGGGAGACGATCGGCTGCTGGAATGGCGCCTCCATTTTCCGATCGTGGCGGACACCACTTACCTGATCAGCAATTCCCTAGGGGCGGTTCCGGCAGCCTCCGCCCTGGCTTTGCAGGACTATTACCAGACCTGGGCCACCCGCGGCGTCCGCGCCTGGGAGGAGACCTGGTGGTCCATGGTCGCCGATCTTGGCGATCGCGTCGCCCCATTGATCGGCGCCAAGCCCAGCGAAGTGGTCTTTCAACCGAACGTCACTCTGGCCCACGCCGTCGTCTTCAGCGCGCTCGACTATCCAGCGCGACGCTCCCGGATTGTCACAGATGCAATGCATTTTCCGTCGATCCTCTACCTGATTGACGAGCAACGCCGCAACGGGGCCCTTGTGGCCGTGGTCCCGTGCAGCGACGGAGTCAGCATCGACACCCAGAGGCTGATCGAGGCGATCGACGAGGCAACGGCATTTGTCAGCATCTCTCATGTTCTTTTCAAGTCGGCCTATATTCACGATGTCGGGGCGATTGCGGCGAAGGCTCGAAGCGTCGGGGCGCTGTTGATCGTCGACGGCTATCAATCGGTGGGCACCATCCCCGTGGACGTGCGCGCCCTGGGCGTCGACGTCTACATCGGTGGCTGCTTGAAGTGGCTGTGCGGCGGACCGGGCGCGGCCTTTTTGTGGGTTGATCCCGATCTCCAGGACCGGTTGCGGCCACGGTTGACCGGCTGGATGGCCCACCACCAACCCTTCGCGTTCCATCCAACGATGGCCCGGCGCCGTGATGCCTGGCGGTTTCTTCACGGCACCCCGGCCATTCCGGCACTGTACGCGGCGCGGCCGGCTCTGGAGATCATCGGCCAGATCGGCGTTGCGGCGATACGGGAGAAATCGATCCGCCAGACGACGCGACTCATGCAGCTTGCCGAGGCCCACGGGTTTCGCTGCAACACGCCGCACGATCCCGGTAGACGTGGGGGTACCGTGGCCATCGAGGTCGAACATGGCTACGAGATCTCTCGAGGCCTCAAGGCCATCGATATCCTTTGTGATTATCGCCCCGGAGCCGGAATCCGCCTCTCTCCTCACTTCTATACTCGCGACAATGAGCTCGAAGCCGCGATTGAAGCTCTCACCGAGATTCAGCGGACCGGAGCCTGGAGTGCCTTCAGCGCTGCTCGTTCGACGGTAACTTGATGCGGACCGTGTGGTTCCGAGTCACATAAGTGTGTGGTATCATTATGCAGACTGATTGCCCACGATGCCGCCGAGTCCTGGAGTATTCCAGTGATCGGCCATCGTATTTTGCCTACTGTGATTCGCCCCTCGTGGAAAACGACCGGCCCGTCAGTGTTCTCCGGCTGGCGATGGATGCCGCCAGGGCCGATACCGATTTGGAGGCAACCGGGCCGAGGCCGTCACCCGCATTGACCGAGACGGTGGAATATCGAGCCAGCGGGCCGTCTGCTAGAGCGGTTGGCGTCGAAGAGTTTCCCGACCGGATCGCGGGATACCGGCTGGTACGGCGGTTGGGTTCCGGCGGCATGGGCACGGTGTTTGAGGACGAGGCGCAGGCGCAGCGTGTCGCCGTCAAGTTGATCGCGCGCGATCATGTCTCATCCTGGGAAGCCGTCGAGCGTTTTCGCCAGGAAGGCAAGTTGGCCAGCTCTGTGACGCATCCGCGCTGCGTCTTCGTGCTCGCCGTCGATGAATACCGGGGCGCTCCCTACATTGTGATGGAGCTGATGCCCGGCACCACCCTGCAAACCTTGGTGGAAAAAGGCGGCCCTCTCGATTCCGCCAGCGCAATCGTCAAGATGTTCGACGTGATCGAAGGCCTTCAGGAGTTTCATAAGCGCGGCTTAATTCATAGAGACGTCAAGCCGTCGAACTGTTTCCTGGAAAACGGGGGGCGGGTAAAGATCGGCGACTTTGGCCTTTCCAAGTCGCTTGGAGGCGGTGCCGAGCTGACACGAACTGAAACCTTTATTGGCACGCCCTTGTATGCATCTCCCGAGCAGATCAAGCGCGACCCTGTCGATGAACGAACCGACGTGTACTCGGTTGCGGCAACGCTTTACTACCTCCTGGCCGGGCACCTACCGGTCCAGGCCAACGACGCCGCGGAAGCCCTGGCACGAATCGCGTCGGAGCCCGCGCCGCCATTGTGCGGCTATTGCCCGGATATTCCCCGCACCCTCGAAGCCGTGATCCACCGCGGCCTGGAACGCGATCCGGCCCGGCGGTGGCGTAATCTCCAGGATTTGCATGACGCTCTGGTGCCCTTTGTTCCCGACCGGCTGTCGATAGCCGGCATCGGGTTGCGGCTTGGTGCCTATCTCGCGGACTTTGGCCTGGCGTACCTGGTGACATGGGCGATCTTCGGTTTGATCATGCTCTATCACCGGACCCAACTCATGGAAACCCTGCAGTTCCAGGAACGTAACAAAGAAATCATTGGCTGGCTCGAACGCACCCTCTGGCTCGTTTACTTCATTCTGCTGGAAGGAATTCGGCGGAGCCTCTCTGGGCAAATGGCTGGCGGGCCTGCGTGTAAACCGGGTCGGTCGAGGGGGCCCTCCCGGGTTGGGTCGGGGGCTCGTCCGCGCTGGTCTTCTATGCCATCACGGAGCTGCCTGCTGAGCATTTTCCACGAAGCTGTTCCGGAGGCCCGGGGCACTCGGATGTGGCTCACCTTCTGGGCTTATGAGCGAATCCTCCGCGGTCTGGGTCTCGTCCATTGACCACGACCATGCGTAAAAGACGGGCTTTCGAGGTCCCCACGAGTGGCTCAGCGGCACGCGCGTCGTCCGGGTTATCCGCTACCGGCGCCGGCAGCCGACGCACCGGTTGCAGGCACTCGCCAACTCTCGCGTGGCGGCGGCGCGTCGACAGCTCCCCTGCGATCCACTTGATCGCGTCGGCCCTTACGTGGTCCAGGGTGCTATCCGCTGGGAGCCCGGCCAAAAGATCGTGCTTGGTCAGGACTCGACTCTCGAGCGACCCGTCTGGATCGTCTTGCGAGAGCCTCCTGCCCAGGCTCCATCGCCGGCGCGGGTCCCTAACCGACAAAACCGACCGCGCTGGATCGGCGGCGGCGATCACCAGGGTTTGCGTGACGCTCTGGTGCCCTCTGTTCCCGACCGGCTCGTCGATAGCCGGCATCGGGTTGCGGCTTGGTGCCTATCTCGCGGACTTGAGCCTGGCGTACCTGGTGACATGGGCGATCTTCGGTTTGATCATGCTCTATCACCGGACCCAACTCATGGAAACCCTGCAGTTCCAGGAGCGTAACAAAGAAATCATTGGCTGGCTCGAACGCACCCTCTGGCTCGTCTACTTCATTCTGCTGGATGGAACCGGCGACGAGAATCAGCCCGCCTTGGCACCACCGGACTCGGATCAGACCGCGAATAACGGGTCGGGTGTGGGCGACGGCGCCTCGGCCGCCCTGCCGAACGAGCATGAGCTATTGGCTTTCCTGGGTGAAGTGGCCAGGCAGGCGCTCGAAGGGCGGCGGAACCAGCATCCTCCGCATCGACTGATACACGCTCTCGCCGCGCGGCACGAGAGGCGACGTCAAAGCCGAGGCGGCCAGGCCCTGCGCTGGTTACCAGCAGCTTGGGGCCGTCGTATCCGGGCGGCGGTGCCCGAAAGCGCGGGGCTCATCCTGGATCGACTGGCGGGGGTTCGCTCGCCTTTTGCATCTCTTGAAAGCCTCCGCGCCGAGCTTGATAAGGCTGCCAGCCGCGCCACCGAAATCAGTCTTGTTCGGCGTGGAATCCATCTGGTGATCCAGCCGTTCTTCCTGCTGCCTGGGCTCTCGCTCATGTTCCAGCTGGCCAGTCCGTCGCTTCAGACGCGTCTGTTCCCCTGGGACCTGGCGATGGTATCCGCGATTCCCGCTTGCTGGGTTCTCTGGTCATCCGCAACGCGAGGAGGATTGAGTTTTCCTCTGGCCGGCATCGCTCTGGTGCGCAGCGACGGCCGCAGGGCTAGCCGTCTCTCCTGTGCCTGGAGAGCCTTCCTGGTTTGGTGCGTGCCGGCCGTGCTGCTGGCAAGCGTGCTCTATGACCGCGAAACACATCCCGAGGCAACCGGACTGTCCCTGGGTCTCTGGTTCGGAGCCATTCTCTTGCTGCTTTGCTACCTGGCCCTGGCCCTGCAGTTACGGAACCGCGGTCTCCAGGATCGGCTGGCGGGAACGCTTCTGGTCCCACTCTAGACAGGTTCAAGACTGCGCGACAATCGATTGCAACGAACCAAGATCAAAGGGAGCTCAGCTTGATGACCGGTGCAGCGGAAGTTCAACTACGCTGGAGCAACGTGGCTCGGTGGGCATGGCCGTTCGTTTTGGTGACGCTGCTAGTTGCGGGGCTCTCTGCCGCCGACGCATGGCTGCCCCTTTTCCCCAGGGAACTCGGCAGAACGTTGACCGAAATCTTTTTGCGATTCTTGTTGATTGCATATATAAACGTTCTCGTTTTGATACCTCTGGTCCTGACCATATCGATCTGGATCGTGATACGAGCTCGCAGGCGCGGCCAGCGCAAGCCGCTGTGCGCCCGGCTGGCCTTGCTTTGCGTCTCGGCCGGGCTGTCCGTTATCGGGCTCGAGCTGGCGGCTGCGGCCTGTCTGGCGTGGGTCCATCGGATGCCACGTCTGCCCACCGAGTTTCTCCCGTCACGGACGGCCCAAGATGAGCTCTCGCTAGTGGTGATAGGCGGCTCTAGCGCGCTGGGCTACCCTTACGAGCCGACGATTTCGATCGGCCAGGTCGTCGCCTGGCAGCTCGAGCAGGTCCGGCCCGGACATCGCGTAATCGTGGACATCCGGGCGAAAGTGGGAAGGAACCTTGAAGACATGCACAAGGGACTGCTCACGCTGCAGCGGCGTCCCGATGCGCTGATTGTATTCTCAGGTCACAACGAATTCCTGTCACGCTTTGAAACGATGCGGGACGCCGGTTACTCCGAAGCGCCCGAGGGACTCTTACTGCACGGGCTTTACTGTCTGAGTCTGCACTCGCCACTCTGTCTGTGGATCTACGAATGCGTGCGCAATCATCGGCTGGGCGGCCCGCCTCCGGCCCTCAACCATCATCTTCTCATCGATGTTCCGGCGTTCACATCATCAGAGCTTATTCATATCCTCACTGACTTTCAGCGACGGCTTGAGGCGATTGTTAGTTATTGCGAGCAGATCCAAGCGATCCCGATCTTGGTCATTCCTCCCGGCAACGAGTCTGGATTTGAACCAAACCGCACGGTCCTTTCCGCTCGTGTCTCGCGAGCCGGGCGCGCGGCGCTTACGGAGCAATTCCTGCGAGCCAGGGCGACCGAGCAGCAGGATCCAGCGCAAAGCGAGGCACGCTATCGAGCTCTTCTGGACCAGCAACCCGACTTCGCGGAGGCCAACTTCCGGCTGGGACGGCTTCTCGAGCAGAAGGGGGCGTTCGATGAGGCGCGTGATCACTATATTCGGGCTCGTGATCTCGATGGTTTCCCGGTCCGTTGCCGGAGCGATATCGCTCAGATCTATCGGGACGTCGCGGCGCGGCACAATTCTATACTGGTTGATGGCCCCGCTGTCCTCCGCGCCAAGAGCCGGCATGGAATCATCGACGACGAGCTCTGCCACGACGCTCACCATCCTACCTTGGCGAGCCATCTGAACCTGGCCCAGGCGATTCTCGACCAGCTTCACCAGCGGCGAGCGTTAGGCCTGGGCGGGGCTGGAGCGAGAGCCCCGATCATCAATCCGGCGGAGTGCGCGGCGCACTTTCAGATCGATAGCCAAGTCTGGGCCGCGGTCTGCGTAAAGGCGGGAATATACTTCACCCACCTGGGGGCCGCCCGTTACGATCCCGCGGAGCGCGAGGCCAAACACCTTCGCTTCGAGCAGGCGGCGGTGCAGATTCGGCAGGGAGTGCGGCTTCCCGAGGAGGCTGGAATTCCCGGCGTCGGCCTGCCACCTCCGGTCGATTGGCGCTGGGACTGGTGGGCCGAGCCGCGAACCCCCAGGGCTGCACAGTCGCGCCGGATGAACCGTCCCCTGGCGAAATCGGCTCTGTGAGCCGATCTCCGTTTTGATCGGAATACACCGCGACTTGAAATCCTCACCTGGCTTCCCTGATCCGGGCCAGCGCTTTGGTCGCGGCGTCCTTGACGGTATCGTTGCCACTTTCTAGCAGCTTTTGGAGTTCCGGGATGGCGGCTGCGGCCTTGGGCCCGAACGCGGCCAGTGCGGCGATGCTGGTGGTCGGGCCTCTGAAGTCTGGATAGCCCAGCGATTCGATCAGTGCCGTGAGGACCCGATCGGCGTACGGGGTGTCTGGGGCGATGTCGCCGAGAGCCTCCTCCGCGATCCACCTATACCTCGATGCCTTCTCAGCTTTTGTGTCCTTAAGGACACGCAAAAGCGCGGGGATGGCAGCTTCCGCCTCCTTTCCGAAGCGGGAAAGGAGTGTGCAAAGCGCTTCGCGCAATGCTCCATCGGGACACTTCAGCGCCTCGATCAGATCCGGGATTATCGATGGACTGACCTTGGGCGGCCTGGAGCAGACCTCCAGGACCGTGTAGCAGATGCTTCTGACCTCGCCGTCGGCGTCGTGCTGGGCATGGCGAAGTAGCGCCGGGATGATCGGATCGAGCCCCACGCCGGAGTGGCCCAGTGCCGCCGCGGCCGCGCCCGGACCTCGGCAGATCCGTCCTCCAGGGCGATGGCGAGCGCCTTGGGCACCTGGTATTCCGTTCCAAAATCGGCGTGGTCGATCGCCCACATGACGGCGACCCGTACCTGGGGATCGTGGTCGTCAATCCTCTCGCTCAGGGCATTGAACAGGGCTGGGGTCGGGTGAAACCGGCCCAAGGCCTTTGCTGCGGCGACTCTGCAGCGCTGATCGATATCGAGCCCGAGAAGCCTGGCCAGAACCGTGACGGCCGCGTCCGGCGAGTCCGCATTCGGAGCCAGCGCTTCGAGGCTTTCGGATATCAGGACGATGAGATCTTGTGTCTCTTGATCCCTCACGGCGGTCCCTTTTGACTCGGACCCGATCAAGCGGTCCAGTGCCCTGGCCAGGTCGGGAACCACCCGTCCAGCCGCTGGCCTGAACGCGACGAGATCGGCGGCGGCCAGGCGGATGACCTGCGGGTCTCGGCTGGCGAGGGCCGCCACAAGGCCGAGAAAGGCTTCGGGCGAAAATCGCGGGGGACGAACGCGCTCAAGGATGTCCAAGAGTGCCGCGTTAGACTGCTCAGGGGCATGATCCAGCGATCGGACCAACGACGGGAGCAACGCGGAAAGACCACGGGGAAAGCTTGCAAGTGCAAGTGCCGCGGCGGCGCGGTTCTTCTCCGACTCGTCCTGCAGTGCCGCGACGAGCCCCGCAAGAGGTTCGTCTGCAAGCTTCGGACCGATTGTCCCAATACCGCGAATCGCCGCAAGGCGCACCGATGCGTCCGAATCGCTTAGCCGCTGAACCAGGGCGGTTCTCACCTCGTGGAGTACTGGCTCGCTCGCCGGCACCTGAACCACGCTCATGACCATCCAGACCGCCTCGGTCGCCGAGGACGCACGAGGGGTGACGGATCGTTCATGCTCTTGAACAGCGCCGTGGCCGACTCGGTGATGTGTTCCGTTCTCGGCATCTCTCCGCGGGTTCCGGGAACGACGCTGACAAAGGCCAGCGCAGCCGCCGCACGGACCCTGGCATCACGATCCATCAGGCTTTCGAGCAGCGCGGGCATCGCCACGTCGATGTCATCCCGACCGAAACGGGCCAGGTCGGAGACCGCGGCGATGCGTTCTTCGGGATCCCCACTCCAGAGCCTGCGTCCCGCAAAGGCGGCCGGATGGTAGTGGTCCCAAAGGTGCAGCCAGCTCCAGCCCACCGCCGCGACCACCACGACCACCACGATCAGCCTGGCCACCGCGCTGCGGCAGCGCGATCGATTGACTTTTTCAATCCGATCCACCGAATCGCCCCTCGGCGCACGAATGAAATCTCTCTTCCTCCAGCATAAGATTCTACATTAGACCGACGGTCTTCTGCGATTGATTACTTGGACCTCCCTGAGACACGGCATCGCTTGGTGATCCGGTCGGTCGCGTCGTCCTGAGCCGGTGCCCGGGAGCACCAAGAAGTCCTGCCGCGGATTTTCACGGCGAAGCGCAGCGCTCCCAACCCACATGCTCACCCGAAGCTAGTTCAAGCGCAAGTGCTGGATGATACTCGAGAAATCATCCGTCCATACGGGTTCGTTGGGTGGAACTTGGGGCGGGGTCCACCTGGCGTCGTGTGAGAGCGAGCCAAGGTCAGCGTCGCGTGCGGCCATGACGGCCCAGGTCGAGGGCTCCTTGCCGCTCTCCATTTCGCACGGGGAAAGGTCCAGATCGCTGCGAACCAGGCACTGCAAGCCGGCGTCGCGTGCCAGGGCTCCCAGGATCGGAGCCAGATCGATGCATTTATTGCTGATGTGAAAGGCGAGGATTCCCGTTTCCCCAAGCTTGGAGCGATAAAGCCGCAGAGCCTCTCGGGTCAGCAGGTGAGTCGGGATCGCATCCGAGCTGAACGCGTCCAGGACGATGAGCCCATACGCATGGTCCGGCGCGTCGTCGAGCCGAAGCCGCGCATCGCCCAGGACCACGGCGATCGAACCTGCTCGACTGTCCTCCAGAAATGTGAAGAATCGCGAGTCCCGCGCAATCCGTGCAACGACGGGATCGATCTCGTAGTAAGTCATTTGCTGGCCGGGCTCGGCATAAGCTGCCAGTGACCCGGCTCCCAGACCTACGAGAGCGACGTCCGTCCCAGGGTTTCGCGTACGCGTGACCTCGAAGACCTGACCAATTGGCCCGGTGCGATGGTAGTAGGTCAGCGGCTCGAGACGCCGCTCCAGATCGAGCGACTGCTGCCCATGAAGCGTATGGCCGTGGATCAGCCGATTGAAGTTTCCCGAGGCATCGTACGTGACTGCGCAGGACTCCGAAGTAATTCCGGTGCTGGTAAAGCACCCGGCCGTAGCTGCTTGTGTAGGTCCCGGCGACCAGCAAGACAGCGCCCAATCCTAGGGCAAATCGAACCGGGCGATCTTTGAATGCATAGCAGGCCAGGCACGCAAGACCAAAGGCGAGTTTGGCGTGAAAGTCGTTCTGCGTTGATCCCGACCGAGGTTGCAGTAATGAGACGAGGCCCCACATGAGAAGCCCTAGGCACAGCGGCATGATCCAGTCCAGCGAGCGGCTCCTTCGGTCGCAGGCATCCGTCGGTGGTTTCGGTAACACAAGGCAAGCCAGAACGAGCGCCAGAGGGTATTCCGCGATCCGATCGAAGACCAGCGGGGCGATGAGTGCGTTGAAAAGCCCGCCCAGCACGCCGCCGCACGACATCGCCAGGTAAAAGGCGGTCAGATGCTCCTGGGAGGGACGACACCGCACTAGCTCTCCATGACAGACCATCGCGGCAAGGAAGAAGACCAGGAGGTGAAGCGGAAGGAAGGTCGGCTGCGCCACCGCCGCAATGTTCAGGACGAGGACGAGCAGAACCGCGGCCATCGGCAAGGCACGGACCATCGACGAATGAGGGATTAGCGGCCGCCGCGCGAAGGTCAGTATGAACGTGAGCAAGTACAGAGCCAGGGGAATGACCCAGAGCAGCGGGATGGCCGCGATATCGGTGGTCAGGTACATCGTCACGCCCAGCATGAGGCTCGTCGGGATGGCTGCAAGGACGACCCAGCGCAGGATCTGGGCGATTCCAAGGGAGGTCGGCTCATGGGTCAGCTCTGCGTTTCCCGGGCCGCCCAAGGCTCGCTCCCGACCCCTCCGGACGACGGTGACGCAGCCCAGCGCCAACGCAACATAGACTCCGTAGCCCACGGTCCAGGCCATGCTCTGGTCGACGAGCCGGAGGTTCGGTTCGACCACTAGCGGGTACGCCAGCAAGGCGAGCATGCTCCCCAAGTTACTGGCTCCATAAAGAAAGTACGGGTCGGACGCGGTGGGATGTCCCGACTGGGTGAACCATCGCTGCAGTAGCGGGGCAGTGGTCGCGACCACGAAGAACGGCGCAGCCACCATCCCGAGCAGGAGCCCGAAAAGCCATCCGGTCGGGTTCGCTTCGGGAGATAACGATCGGACCGCGTGCGGGGGAATGCCAAAGGGCAAGACGAACAGGGGAAGCAACAGCAACCCGGTCTGTACAACCGTCTGCGTGCGAACGCCCAGCCATGTCGTTGTCGCATGAGCATACGCGTAGCCGGCCAGTAATGCGGCCTGGAAGAAAACCATGCATGTGCTCCAGACCGCAGGCGAGCCGCCGAGCAAGGGGAGTACCATCTTGGCGATCATCGGCTGCACGCAAAACAGCAGGAAAGCACTGAGAAACAAGGTGAGGAGAAAGAGCAAAAGCACGGGTGTTCCACGCATGGCGGTCAATCACATCTCCGTGACCTTGGCTCGAACCCCTCGCGAATCGTCCGCAAAAGCTGTCCACGACGACTGGAGCGGTTCGATGAAGCTTGGAATGGTCTATTAACCCTAGTTCACACTCGGGCCGCCGGCCACAGGGACAGTTGCAGGTTCCATTTTGTGAGGAGCAATTTGGTTACGTATGTTGACCCTGGGTTCGTTTCCACAGTCCGCCGCGACGCGGAATTCGAAAGATCGGGCTGGAGGCGAGGCCCGCTTTTCCCGATAGATAGAAGAAGAACCGTCGCAGGATGGCCTGCGCCCAGGGTCCGATTCGGGGCCGACCATGGAACAAGGCATGAATCGTGATCGCATCGCCACGTGGCGGTGGATCGCGTCGATTCTGATCTACCCGGTCACGATCCTGCCCGGCCTGAACGCCACGGTATTACTCACCTCCAGCGTCTGCGTCGGGCTCGATACCTGGAGCTTGGAGGCTGCGCTCAGACAACCTGTCGCTGGGTTTTCCCGCGGTGGCCGGAATTGCCGCGCTCTGGATCTCAACACACGCGCCCATTCGCTCGCTGGCTCGCAGCCGCTTGCGGTTCTTGCTCGTCACGACGGGACTGATGCTGGGCCTGCTCATGGAATGCCTGTTCTTGAAAGCGGGCTTCCAGAGCCAAGCCATAAGTCTGCCCAGATACGGCGTTCTCGAGCTCTGGGTCTTCGGAGGTCCTTTGCTGGCTGGGTGCGTGAACCTGGCACTGCTCATCTGGGCCAGACACCGTTTGTACAAGAGGGTTGTTCGGGTCCCGGTCCAGGCTGTCCCGCCTCATCATCTTTATGGGGAACGAGGCTTGCGGCCGGTGCGCCTCGAGCCCTACCGGCCGCCAGCGCCTGTACGCTGGTGGGTACCGCCCGAGCGATCCGACAACCGGATGAACGGCGTCTGATCGTGCCTGTACAGATCATTCGATGCCATATTTCCGTAGCTTCTGACGCAAGGTCGCGCGGTGGATGCCGATTTGCAAGGCCGCTCCGGCGCGGTTGCCTTGGTTGCGGCGCAGTAGCGTCTGGAGCAATGGCGGCTCAACCAGGGCGAGGAAGCGGTCGTGGAGGGTACTCTCGTCCGTGACCGCCTGGTCTGGCTGGCGAAGTTCATTCTCGATCCAGCGCATGATCAGGTGCTGAATCGCTTGTCGGGGCGCCTCTGGGGAGTTCGACCTGGGCTGCGGATCGGATGGTGGGGGTAGATGCTCGGGATGGATCTCCCGTCCGCGAGCGACAATTGCCGCGCGCTCGATGGCGTTGCGCAGCTCTCGGACGTTGCCCGGCCAGGAACGTGACATCAGGTCGCTAACGACGTCGTCGCGCAGTGAAACTTGTCCCCCTGAAGGTAAGTTCAAAAGCTCCAGAAAGTGGCTGGCGAGTGCAGGGATATCATCGCGGCGGTCGCGCAGCGCGGGCACCCGGATCGGGAAGACGCTCAGGCGAAAGAATAGATCCTCGCGGAATTCGCCGGCGGCCATGAGCTCCTCCAGCGGACGATTGGTAGCGGCCAGGAAGCGAACCTCAATCGGCCGCGGGCGAGCATCCCCGACCGGGGTCACCTCGCGGTGTTCGATGGCACGCAAGAGCTTGACCTGCACGCCGGGCGGAACGTCGCCAATCTCGTCCAGCAGCACCGTGCCGCCGTCAGCGAGCTCGAGCAGCCCCTTGCGATCCTGAACCGCCCCGGTGAATGACCCGCGCAGATGCCCGAACAGTTCGCGCTCGATCAGCCCTGAGCTGAGGGCCGCCAGGCAAACAGGCAGGAAAGTGTGGCCCCGCCGGGCACTGTGGCGATGGATGGCGCGGGCCACCAGCTCCTTGCCCGTGCCACTCTCACCAGTGATCAAAACCGGAACATCGGTCGGCGCCACTAGGGCGATCTGCTTGAACAGCTCCTGCATCGGCGGTGAATGTCCGATAAGGACGGACGGGTCGAATCTCTGCGGTTCGGGTTCGCCCTTGGAGCTCTCGCCCGTCGCCTCCTGACGGCCGCGACGCGCGTTCAGTGCGCGGGTGACCACGGACGCCGCCTGGTCGAGGTCGAACGGCTTGACCAGGTAATCGAAGGCGCCGCCTTCGATTGCCCGCACGGCGGTGTCCAGATTGCCGAACGCGGTAATCACAATAATGGGTGCCGACCCGGCGAGCTCGCGGAACCTACCCAGGGCGGATAGCCCGTCCATTCCCGGCAGGCGAACGTCTAGAATGACTGCGTCGGGCTGACCGCGTCCCGCAAGATCGAGACCTTCCTCGGCCGAGGACGCAACGTCCACTTCGTGCCCCAGGTCGCCCAGGAATTCTCGCAGCGCCCAGCAGATGCTCTCCTCGTCGTCGACAACCAGGACATGACTCATCGTCTCAGTCCGCCTCTTAGAGGCTATCCGGTAATCCCCAGATTTCGTAAGCTGTTTTCAGCACAGGAAGTCCGCCCATTTCCCCAACGCAAGGATGCACACCGATGCGTAAGGCTTATCCCTCGGACTTGACCGACGAGCAATGGGAAATCATCCGACCGCTTATCCCTGTTAACCAGGTGGGTCGACCCCGCGAGGTCGAGACGCGGGAGGTGCTCAACACGATCTTTTATCTCAACCGCTCCGGTTGCCAGTGGGACATGCTGCCGCACGACCTCTTGGCCAAGAGCACTGCCTATGACTACTTCGCCCAGTGGCGGGACGACGGTACCTGGCAGAAGATCCTCGATGCCTTGCGGCGGAGGGTGCGGACGGAGGCGGGGCGGCAGCCATCCCCAGCGCCGGTTGCATTGACAGCCAGACGGTCAAGGGGACCGAGGTCGGGGGCGAGGGAGGTTATGACGGCGGTAAGAAGATCACCGGGAGGAAGCGACATATCATCGTGGATACCTTGGGGTTGCTCCTGGTGGTTGCGGTCACAGCGGCATCGGCGGATGACGGGACGGCTTCGCCGGAAGTCTTGGGGCAGATGACTGCGGAGCACTGCGCATCTGGAGAGGCTGTGGGGCGATCAGAAGTACCGCAACAACTCCCTGGACGACTGGCTGGAGAGGACCAAGGCGACGTACTCGGTCGATGTCGTAGCGCGACCTGCTGGGTCGGTGGGATACGTGAAGTTGGCCTGGCGCTGGGTGGTAGAGCGTACGCTCGCCTGGATTGGACGGTACCGCAGGCACAGCCGAGACTACGAGCGCTTCACACACTCCAGCGAGGCGATGATCAAAGTGAGTTCGATTCATCGTATGCTTAGATATTTGAAACCTAGCAGTTCTACCCGCCCGGCCCCTTTCAAGTACCGTGAATCACGGGAAATAGTTCCCGGATAGCCTCTTACTCCCGCGAATCGATGGGCAGGGTCATCCGGAACCGGGTCAATGAGCCCTCGCGCGTCCAGGTGACGTTTCCATGATGCGCCTGAGCCACATGTCTGGCCAGAGCAAGTCCAAGCCCGACTCCCTCGGGCTTACCGGTCACGAAGGGCTCGAACAGCGTCTCGTCAAGCTGCGTCGGCGGTCCCGGGCCGGTATCGGTGACCTCGACAACCCGCGACGTTTCGTCGCTCCGCAACTCGAGGGTAACGTAGCCGCCCGGCCCCGCGGCCTCGATGGCGTTGAGTGACAGGTTGAGCACCGCGGCGCGGAGGCTGGGCTCATCGGCCATCACCGCCACGGTCGGCGAGCCTGCGCAAGTTCCTAGCCGCAGCGCAACCCGGGCATGCTCGCTGGTCGGCTGAAGCAGGGAGGCGATGTCGCGAAGCAGTCGAACCAGGTCGCAAGCGGCATGCGGCCGCTCTTCGAGTTGACTCAAGGTCAAGAGGCCTCGAACCTGCTCCTCCATCAGTGTGAGTTGTCGCAGAGCCACAGTCATGCTGGCGTCGGTCTGCGCATCCGCACAGCGCTTGAGGTGAAGCTGAATGCTCAGCCTGGCGCCGGTCAGTGCATTGCGGAGCTGATGAGCCATGCCAGCCGCGAGCTGCGCCAGCATCTGAGCTGCGCTCAGACCGACGGATCGTCTGACTCATTTGCCGAAGCTGTCCGCACATCTGGTTGATCGATCGGGCCAGGTCGTTAACTTCGTCGCGCAGCGGCATCGGGCTCGAGCGAAGCTCCCGAAAGTCACCCTCGGCGACCCGGGCAACTTGGTACTCCAGGCGGTGGATTCTCCGGCTGATGCGATGCGCGATCCAGGTGGTCGTCGCCGCCATGAGCGCCAGTGCTCCCGCCCCGAGGAACAAGGGAACCTGGGCCGACTCCCACCTTGCCTCTCGCCAGCTCGACTCGGGATAGAGCACCAGCAAGGCAGTGCCAGAGGTTGCAGAACGCGGGCCGATCACTGCGGCGGAATGGTCTTGCCCGCGAATCGACAGCGTCGGCGAGTCCCTCAGGCTGTTGAATCGATCCTGGCTCCGTACCCGAATGTCTCGTAACACCGGGGCGCTCGCCGCCAGGCCAGGCTCACTGGCCGCGACCGGTTGACCGGCGGGATTGTAGGCGACGAAACGGGCTCCTGAAAGGCCGTGCATCCGGGCCAGGATGCCGTCGGTCAAAGGAAAATTGAACTGGCTAAGAGCGTCGACAACGCCGCTGAGCCGCTCGACGATCTGCCGCTCGGTCCGCCGAGCAGCGAGGGCCATCGAGGCAATCGTGATCGCCGCGATCGTGAGCGTCTGGATTGCCACGATCGGAACCAGAACCTGTTGCCGGATCGACCAGCGCATGCGACCTCGCTAGGCGGGGCGTGGGGCGTGAAGCGTGGGGCGTGATCTCCCTCCCCTCGGCTTCACTGGCCATGGGACACTGCCCACTATTCTCTCACGGCTCGCCCCATGCTTCACGCCCCCCGCAGCACGCTGATATGACAATAACCTTGCCCCACTATCCCGTCCGAGCTCAGGATGAGACAATAGCCCCGCTTGACATTCATGAAAGAGACCGGTCGCTGTCCAGGACCGAGCGATGGATGAGACGAAGAGCCAGTCTGAAAATGAAGGCACGCAACCGCCTGATGAGGTTTCGGGTGGCTTCCCGAGTGGAGATCCCTCGAAGATCGGGCGTTACACGATCCTCGGACTCTTGGGCAAGGGCGGGTTCGGAAGGGTCTATCTTGCCCACGATGATGACCTCGACCGCCCAGTAGCCATCAAGGTGCCGAAGCCAGAACGAATCACCCGCCCCGAGGATGTCGAAGCGTTTCTCGTTGAAGCCCGCATCCTAGCCAAGCTGGACCATCCCCACATCGTCCCCGTCTTTGATGTGGGTCGCACGGATGACGGCCTCTGTTTCGTGGTCTCGAAGCTCGTCGAAGGCAGCGATTTGGCGGTCAGGATTGGACAAACTCGACCATCCTTCCGGGATTCGGCGGAACTGGTTGCCACCGTTGCAGACGCATTGCATTACGCCCACACCAGAGGGCTGGTCCACCGGGACATCAAGCCCGCAAACATTTTGATCGACGTCTCGGGTAAACCCCATGTCGCCGATTTCGGTCTTGCGCTCAGAGACGAGGACTTCGGCAAGGGCGGTGGACTGGCTGGAACTCCTTCCTATATGAGTCCCGAGCAAGCCAGGGGTGAGGGACACTTGGTCGATGGGCGTTCGGACATCTTCAGCTTGGGCGCAGTCTTCTACGAACTACTGACCGGTCGCAGACCATTCCGTGCGGATTCGCTTCCCCAGATCATCGAGCAAGTGACCCAGGCTGAGGCTCGCCCGCCTCGGCAGATCGACGACACCATCCCCAAGGAACTGGAGCGAATCTGCCAGAAAGCACTCTCGAAGCGGGCATCCGAGCGATTTAGCACTGCCAAGGATCTGGGGGAAGACCTTCTGCTATTCCTTCAAACCGCGGGAGTCACGGCCTCGCCTCTGGCGTCTGCGGTTCCGATTGCCACCCCACCCGGATCAACCCTGGAATCCGCTCCGCCTCCACCGACATCCAGGCGATCCGATTCCGAGCAGCGACCTATCAAGATCGTCCCGAAGGGGCTGCGAGCCTTTGATGAGCATGATGCCGACTTCTTCCTGGCATTACTCCCCGGACCTCGGGACCGGGACGGACTCCCCGATAGCATCCGGTTCTGGAAGCGCAAGATCGAGCAGATCGACCCCGACCTGACGTTCAGACTGGGGCTAGTCTACGGTCCCTCGGGCTGCGGAAAGTCATCCCTTGTGAAGGCGGGGCTATTGCCCCGCTTGGGAAAGCACATCCTCACGGTTTATGTTGAGGCGACTGCGGAGGAGACGGAAGCCCGGTTGCTCAAAGGCTTACGAAAGGCGTGTCTGGAACTGTCCCGAGGATCGGGGCTGGTCGAGTCGCTGGCCACCTTGCGAAGGGGGCACATCTTACGTCCTGAGCGGAAGGTGTTGCTGGTCCTGGACCAGTTTGAGCAATGGCTGTTTGCCAAGCGGGGGGAGGAGAACACCGAACTTGTCGCCGCTCTTCGGCACTGCGATGGTGAGCATGTCCAGGCAGTCGTTATGGTGCGAGACGATTTCTGGATGGCGGCAACCAGGTTCATGAGGAATCTGGAGATTCGCATTGTCGAAGGAGAGAACTCGGCAGCCGTAGATCTCTTCGACCTCGACCACGCCCAAAGGGTCTTGGCGGCTTTTGGTCGGGCATTCGGCAGGCTCCCCGAGAACTCGTCGGATACCTTGAAAGACCAGAAGGACTTTCTCAAGGAATCAGTGAATGGACTGGCGGAAGAAAACAGGGTCATTTCCGTGCGCTGGCGCTCTATGCCGAGATGATGAAAAGCAAGACCTGGGCTCCTTCCACGCTCAAAGCCGTGGGCGGTATGGAGGGTGTTGGTGTCACATTCCTGGAGGAGACCTTCAGCGCCTCGACCGCCCCTCCCGAGCATCGCTTTCATCAGAAAGCCGCCCAGGCGGTGCTGAAAGCCCTCTTGCCGGAGAGCGGCACCGACATCAAAGGGCAGATGAGATCACACCAGCAGTTGCTCGAAGCATCGGGATATGCCAACCGCCCCAGGGACTTCGACGACCTGATTCATATTCTCGACCCTGAGCTTCGTCTGATCACGCCCACCGACCCCGAAGGTTCCTTTAATGAGGATCAGGCGAGCTTACCGAGCGGGCAGCTACTACCAACTCGCACACGATTATCTGGTTCACTCCTTGCGGGATTGGCTGACCCGCAAGCAAAGGGAGACTCGTCGAGGCAGGGCGGAACTACGGCTGGCGGAACGGTCGGCGTCGTGGAATGCCAAACCCGAAAACCGCCATCTACCTTCTGCTTTAGAGTGGGCAAACATCAGCTTGCTGTCCAGGAAGAAGGACTGGTCCGAGCCACAACGCAGGATGATGAAACGCGCCGGGCGGGTGCATGGTCTAAGGTCGCTGGGATTGGTAATTTTGGTCTCCTTGATCACCTGGGGAGGGATCGAGGGCTACGGCACTCTACGGGCTTCGGCGCTAGTGGAGTCACTCCAGAAGGTTTCCACACCAGACGTTCCTGCCATTGTAAGGCAGCTCTCGGGCTACCGCCGCTGGGCCGATCCTCGGTTAGCGCGTGTGATGCAGAGCGCCGATGATCAAAGCCGGGAGCATCTGCACGCCAGTCTTGCCCTACTCTCCGTTGACGATGCCCAGGTAGATTACCTCTTCAAACGTTTGCTCTCTGCCACTCCGGGCGAGCTTCCTGTACTTCGTGATGCCCTGAAAACTTACCAATCAACCCTGTCCCCGAAACTTTGGGCTGTGCTGGAGTCAGCGAAGCCGGGCGATGCCAAGCTGCTGCCATCCGCCAGTGCCTTGGCGAACTACGCCCCGGGTGACGCCAGGTGGGTAGCAGTGGGCGGCAAGGTTGCTCAGGCGATGGCGTCGGTAAACCCCATTTTTCTGGGTTCGTGGCTCGACTCCCTTCGTCCGGTACGAGGTACTCTCAACGCTCCCCTCTCTACACTCTTCCGGGACAAGAGCCGGCCCGAGACCGAACACCTGCTGGTGGCCAACATCCTAGCTGATTACGCCAGCGACGATCCCGACCGACTTGCCGAACTTCTCATGGTCTCCGAGCCGAAGGCGTATCTGAGCCTCTTCCCGGTCGCCGAGCGGCAATCAGAGAAGACCCTGCCTTTGTTCCAAGCCGAGCTTGCAAAGAAAGCCACGTACTCCTGGAACGATCCGCCGCTCAACCCATTGTGGACAGAACCGGACGCCACGCTCGTGAGCCAGTTCGAGTCAGCTAAGGGCATGCTCGCATAGCGTTTCGCTTTCTGTCAGACAATGCCGATCGACGAGTTCCTCACAACAGCCGAGGGGATGCGGAAGTCGGGTCACCGGCCCGTCCGGTTCCGTCCTTATGCGGATGGGCAGGTGGTGCGGGTAGCAGCGGTCTGGACCCAAGATGGACGAAGCTGGCGAATGTCTTCAGGTCAAACCGCCCAAGAGGTCCGACAAGAGGATGAACGGAACAAGAGAGATAGGTTCCTTCCTGTCGATGCCGCCGGGTACATTTCGATCGAGAAGGACGGCAAGCCCGCCGACCGCTTTGCAGCCCTCTGGGTCGAGAAGACGGGCAATAACGACGCCCAGTTGTACGTCGGGACGACCGCCGATGAGGAGACCGAGGTTGAGGACATCCTCAAAAAGGCGAATCTGATTGCCCGGACCATACAAGCCGTGATTGGGGTGGACGGTCGCACCAGATATTGCGGCGTCTGGGGACGACCTTCATCAGACTCCGTCTCGGGTCAGGCGTATCGAGACCAGTTAGAAGGGACTTTTGAACAGAGTTTTATAGACCTGCGCGACCAGTTGCTCATCGACGTGGCAGTCAACGGGGCGAGCAAACCACAGACGACCCGAGATCGAGTGCAGGCTGCACTTGAGAGTGCGGACAAGAAGCTCAAGAGCAAGCCTGAGACCTCCACTCACGGCTGGCTCGGGCCATGGCGAATTTCCGTCTGGGAGAGAATCAGAAGGCACTCGATGACCTTCAGGTCGTGATCGCGAAGGACCTGGAAGCCATCTCTGCCAAACAGTGCCGGGTCATCGCCCTCACACGGCTCGGCAAGAAGCAAGACGCCCTGGCCGAACTGGCGAAGTTTCAGAAAGACGACACCACCGAGAGTTCAAAGCTCTACCTTGCCGCGGTATCAGCAGCGGAACTAGGTGAGGGCGCAGATAAGGCATTTGAGACCATTGAGGCAGAAATACAGCGACATCCACAGAATGGGGAATTGCGTTATTACGCTGCCCGTGCCTATTCCCTGGCATCAAGAGCCATCTCCCGCTCGGACAAGGCGAAGGGTCATCAACTAGCGGAGCGATCTCTGCAACTGCTCAGAAAGGCGGTCAAGAGCGACGATGCCGATTTCGGCAAAATGGAAGAGGACGCTGATCTCGATCCAATTCGAGACGATCCAGCGTTCATCCAGATTATAAATATCGGTCACCCCGACCGCCGCTATGCGGCTGTGTGGGGTAGCGATGCGAGCTTCGAGGCGACATCAATCTACGGCTTTGATCCCGCCGCTAACAGGCAGAAGTGCCGGGAACTGATCGCCCAGGGTTATCGCCCCATGTCATGGTCGGCGAGCAAGATCGCAACCGAGGGACCGCCTCTCACCGCCTCGGTCTGGCATCGCCCCGTAGTCAGCGAGGAGGTCAAGGATCGACTTGCTGAGCGTCAGGCACGGGCGGCGGTCGCCTTGGCACGTTTGGGCAGAGCTGAGGAGGTCTGGCACCTGTTAAGGCACAGCGCCGACCCTCGTCTTCGTAGCTTCATCATCAACTGGTTGAATCCCCTGGGTACTGATCCGAACCTGATTGTTGCTGAACTCGACCGGATCGACCGCAACGCCACGCCCACGCCCGACCCAGGGCAGCACAAAATGGACGCAATCCTCTTCCATCCAGAGACCTCGATCCGTCGGGCGTTGATCCAGGCATTGGGAACTTACGGCATGGAGGGACTATCCCCCGGCGAGCGGGAGCCTCTGACCGGCAAGCTGCTCGACCTCTACCGAAACGATCCCGACGCAGGCGTTCACGGTGCGGCCGAATGGACCCTGCGGAAGTTGGGGCAGCAGGACAAGCTGAAGACGGTGGATGCCCAGTTGATGAGAGTCAAAGAGTGGGGACCTCGGCGGTGGTTTGTCAATGGTCAGGGGCAGACGTTCGCCGTGATCGATGGCCCAGTCGAGTTCCTTTTGGCAGAGCGAAGCATGGGCCGTCGACCGATACGAATCGCTTTGCCGGGAATGAGCCTGCCAGTCGAATGTCGATCCCCGCCGTTTCGCCATCGCCGCCAAGGAGGTCTCTGTCGAGCAGTGGAAAAGTTTTCTAAAACTGGCGAACATCAGCATTGACAGTTATCAGCCTTCGCCAAGCTTTCTCGAAAGGCACGGCCCCGATAACGAGGGAGCGTGGCTCGCTCCCAACTGGTACATGGCGACTCACTACTGCAACTGGCTGAGCGAGCAGGAGGGTTTGACGAAGGACCAATGGTGTTATCTCCCCAACGAGAGTGGGGCTTACGCGGAAGGGATGGTGATTCCTGCCGACGTGTTGCAGCGCACGGGATATCGCCTGCCCACCGAGGCGGAATGGGAATACGCCTGCCGGGCAGGTGCGGTGACCAGCAGGTATTATGGCAACTCAATCGACATGATGGACGCTTATGCTTGGCATCTAAATAATTCCAATGAGCGTGCCTGGCGGTGCGGTAGCTTAATTCCAAACGACCTCGGGCTGTTTGACATGCTGGGAAATGCGCTTGAATGGTGTCATGATCGAGGAGTCGTAGCCAGGGAGAGGACAAAAGGATTGTATCGTGATAACATCTATTATATTGAATATATAAAGAACGATGCTCGTGCTCTTCGGGGCGGGTCGTTCCACTTTCTTCCGGAGTTCGTCCACTCGACGTACGCCAACCACATCCCTGCGTCGCAAAGTAACATATACTACGGTTTCCGCCCTTACAGGACCTGCCCCTGATCCTCTGTACTTCTTTCCCACTCTCGCCTTTGGTTCTTGATTTACGACATGAAATCAGTCGGGATTTGAGGGCTGTCAAGACCAAGTCGGCAGCCTGCCACCGTGGCACACTCCTTCAAGCCGGCGCCAGCGGCGTGTCGATCCACGCACGCCGCGCGTGCGACTCGAGCACGGCATCCGCCACGAGCTGCGCGTTCAGACCATCGTGAAAGCTCGGAACGGCCGGCCGGCCCTCGACGATGGCCGAGATGAACTCCCACATCAGGTCGTAGCGAAAGACCGTGGCGGGCGCAGCCCTCCGCGGGGTTGCGCGGGCTCGATGCGGGCTTCAGATACTCGGCCGGAACCGTGTACCGGGGCAAGGTCCTGGCCGCTCTTGCCCAGGAGAATCGTATTGGGCTCGTGCAGCCGGTAGACGGCGGAACCCTCCGAGCCGTTGATCTCGGCCCACTCGTGGCCGAAGCCGTCGCGATCATATCCCTTGGCCAGCGTCGTTCCCTCCCAGACCCCTGTGCAGCCGCTGGCGAACTCGCCGATCAGACACGACCAATCATCAACGTCCGAGGGGGGACATGGCTTGCCGTCGAGCGGTCCGGTCACGCGGGGCGAACCGGGCTACCGCACCGCAGACCCGCGCAATCGGGCCCAGCAGGTCGATGGCGAAATCGATGCGGTGGATGGTCATGTCGAACAGGTCTCCCGCGCCTGCCCGGGATTTGTACTGCCTCCAGCCCCAGCTCGTCTCCGGCCAATCGAGGAATCGCTGCGACCGAAAATGGCGGGGCGTGCCCAGAGCCCCCGACTTCAGCAGGTGGCGGAGGTACTTCATCGCCGGTGCAAACCGGTACGTGAAAGCCGTCATGTGCACGACCCCGGCGTCGCGCGCAGCCTCGTACATCTCGCGCACCTCGGCGGCACTCAGTCCCAGGGGCTTTTCGCACATGACGTGCTTGCCCGCTCTGGCCGCGGCAACCGCGATTGGCCGGTGCAGGTCGTTGGGCGTGGCGATCACGACCGCGTCGATCTCGTCAGAGCTGCACAGCAGGCCGAGGGCGTCGGTCGTCGCTTGCTCCACGTTCCATTCGGCCTGTCGCCGCGCCGAGCAAGGCGGGGTCGGCGTCGCAGATCGCGGCCAGCCGGGCGCGCGGATCGAGCCGCAATCCGGGCAGGTGGTGGTACGCCACAACAGCGCCCACGCCGATGAACGCGACTCGGATCGGCTGGGATGGGGAAGAGCTTGACATGACCTGTGTCCTCTCGGGGTGCTTGCCTTGAAGTCATCCGTCCTACTATGCTGCACGGAATTGGGCAAGAGAACAGCGCCGCGGTCTTTACTTGTAATGTCCGCACTCCTCTCCTCGCCTCAGGCGACGGCGCGAGCCGATCCAGGATCCTGCACCATGGCAAGCGACAAGCCGATCCGCGTGGCGATCATCGGGCTGGGCTTCGGGGCCGAGTTCATTCCCATCTATCAGAACTATCCCGGCGCCGAGCTGTACGCCATCTGCCGCCGCGACCAGAAGGGCCTGCGACGAGTGCGGCGACCGCTACGGCATCAAGGCCCGCTACACCGATTACCGCGAACTGCTCAAGGACCCGAACGTCGACGCGGTTCATATCAACTCGCCGATTCCCGACCATGCCTGGATGTCGATCGAGGGCCTCAAGGCCGGCAAGCATGTGGCCTGCACCGTGCCGATGGGCACCTCGATCGACGAGTGCCGCCAGATCGTCGCTGGCCCAGCGCACGAGCGGCAAGACCTACATGATGATGGAGACCGTCGTCTACAGCCGGGAATACCTCTTCGTCAAGGAGCTTTACGACACGGGCGAGCTGGGCCGGCTCCAGTTCCTGCGGGGCAGCCATCAGCAAGACATGGACGGCTGGCCCGAACTACTGGCCGGGCCTGCCCCCCATGTGGTACGCCACGCACTGCGTCAGCCCTTGCCTGGCGATCCTGGGCAAGCTTGCCGAGAGCGTGGTCTGCCACGGCTCGGGCCGGATTCGCGAAGACCTGATCTCGCGGTACGGCAGCCCGTTCGCCATCGAGACCGCGACTTTCAAGATCAAGGACAGCGACGTCGTGGCCGAGGTTACTCGCAGCCTGTTTGACACCGCGCGGCAGTATCGCGAAAGCTTTGACGTCTCCGGCAGCAAGAAGTCGTTCGAGTGGCAGCAGGTCGAGAACGAGGATCCGGTGATTCACACCAAGAGCACGCCAGAGCACCCCCTGGCCGAGCCCGAGATCGCCCAGGCGGGTCAAGGTGCCCGACTACGCTCCACTTCTGCCCGAGGGAATTCGCCGTTTCACGCAGCCCGCGGCCATCCAGGACGCCGAACATCTCTCGTTCCTGCAGGGAGGCGGCCACGGCGGCTCGCACCCGCACCTGGTCCATGCCTTCCTGAGCGCAATACGCGGCGAGCGTCCGGCTCTGCCCGACGCCGAAACCTCGGCCAACTGGACCATGGTCGGCCTCTGTGCCCACGATTCGGCCATGCGGGGCGGCGACCGCAGTGACGATCCCGACCTTCTAATCGGAGCGCGACTTGCTAAGGCAGAAAGCGATTGCGGTGCAAATCGCCGTGCTGATTGAACCACCGCGTACGGGGAGCCTGGGCTTCATAGAGCGTGCTCAAGCAGGGATAAGCCAGCAGCAGGAACAACATCACCACGTAAGCCCGACGACCCAGCCTGACGCGAAGCTGCTGCGTGCCTTCGGCGATCATCAGATAGAACGCCGGAACCAGTTCGAGCATGAGGCGACCGTGCAAGGGGTATCTCCTCAAGGCGGCCGCCACAACGGCAAGCAGGACGGGGAGCGCGAGATATCGAGAATGCCCACCTGGCGCGTACGGCCAGCGATAACCCGCCGATCGTCATCAGCAAGACCGGCAGAATGACCCCAGGTCCACGAGCAAGACCGGCAGAATGACCCCCAGACCCACGTAAACGGGTGCCACGAGATTCAGGGGATTCACGAAGACTTCCAGCAGAACGCCTCCAATCTTGAGCAGGTCCGCCCGGCTGCCGGGCGGTACAGGCAAGAAGGCAAAATCCCAGAACACATACATCGTGGTCGCCGGGTGCAATAGGGCACGCGAGGCCCGGTACGCCAGCCAGAAGCTACCCAGCCAGCAAAGAGCGATGGCCAGCAGCCCGCCGATCTCTGGCAACGAGCGCTTTTGGCAGCGATCAATCAAGAGCACGATCCCACACCCGGCGATGACGAAGGCCGAGGGGAACGAAAACCAGGGGGCGAGCACCACCAGCAAGCCCAGTGTCGCCAGCCATGTTCCGCTCAGCGGCCAGTTCAGCAGTCTCTCCGTCGCGCATGTGATCGCTAGGCCGAGAGCGAGATCAGACGAGTAAGGCTTGAGCTCGCTTGCGTAATAAACGAGGTCGTCGGAAAATGCGAACAAGGCCAGAGCGACCATCGCCGCGGCAAAAGGCAAGAGGCGGAACGCCAGCGACTTGAAGAGCCACAGTGCGACGATGCCGCAAACCAGGGGGACGAACCGGGTGACGTAACCCGAATCTCCGACCAAGCCGACGATCACTCGCTGGATGATCAGAAAGCCAATCGGGGCGAGCTGGTCCCCATTCAGGTACCCCGAAAACTCGAAAACATGCTTTCCCAGAAGGTTGCTCAGCAGCGATTCTTCGTCGATCCAGTACTCGCGGTCCCAAAGGTAGACCCCAACCCGCAGAAGCACACCAATCCAGAAAATCACGTCCGCAGGATGGTCTCGGAGAGCATACCAAAGGGGGCGAGGATCGATCTCTCCCGAGATCAACGCCCGAGCTTGTCTCAACAACAGTCGTCCTCTTGCGGTGTCACTCATTCCGAGACCTCGCCATGCAATGGAGTCGTCGTCGCCAGCGTGCTGCCGACCGTCAATGAAGCGACTCGGGGGGCAAGCCTACCCGGTACGGACCCCAGGTCGTTAGACTGAAAACCTCAGCCGCGAGCATTCCCCACTCCAAACAAAAAAGTCCCGACCATGCGCATTACCTGGTATGGCCATGCCGCGTTCTTAATCGAAACGGGAGGCCTGCGGATCATCCTCGATCCCTATCGCTCTCCGGACTCGGGAGGCTATCTGCCGATCGACGAGCCTGCGGACCTGGTCGTTGTCAGCCACGAGAACGACCGCTACCACAGCCACCTGGGACAGATCGTTCCCCCTTTCCAGTTGATTCGAGCGCTCGAGTTGCCGGAGGGAGGCCAAGTGGCATGCGACATCCGGATCGAGGCGGTTCCAGTCTTCGAGACCCCCGAGCGCAAGCCGGAGGACGAGGTGACAGTCGTCCACTTCCGGACGGAGGGGTTGCACCTGGTGTTCCTCGGAGACCTGGGACATCAGCTCACGGAGGCCGAGCTTGCCCCACTGCGAGGCGCTGAGATTGTACTCGTTCCCGCCGGCGGCCCGCCGACCATCGATTTTCCGCTGATCCCCCAACTGATCGATGCCATCGCACCCCGGCTCGTCCTGCCGATGCACTACAAGACCCCGAAGATCAACCTCAACATCCAGCCCGTGGAGCGGTTCCTCGAAGTCCTGCCGCAAGATACCATCATCCGGATCGGGTCGAGCACATTCGAGGTCACGCCCGGGACGCTGCCGGAGAGACGCACCATCATCGTGCTCGATCACGCCCGCTGATCGCTGTGCCTTTGTCTGGTGGACGCTTGACCTGACCGGTACGCCGCCGTCCAATGAATTTCCTTGTGGTCAAGATAACCTAATGCCGAGTAATACGCATGAAGACCTACATTCTCCTTGCATTGCTTATTTGTGGCGGAACCTACCTCGGCGCGGCAGAGCCTTCCCTCGTGCTGCCGCGCTCAACTCCGGAGGCGCAAGGTATCCCCTCCTCGGCCATTCTCGCGTTCGTGGATGCGGCCGACAGGAATGTCGACGCGATGCATAGCCTCATGCTGCTGCGTCACGGGCATGTGGTGGCCGCGGGCTGGTGGTCACCCTATGAAGCCGGCACGCCTCACTCGCTCTATTCACTCAGCAAGAGCTTCACCTCCACCGCCGTCGGACTCGCTGTGGCGGAGGGCAAGCTGAGCGTTGATGATGAAGTGCTCAAGTTCTTCCCCGACGATGCGCCGGCCGAGCCGAGCCGCAACCTCAAATCGATGCGCGTCAGTGACCTGCTGCGCATGTCCACGGGGCACGAGGCGGAGCCCTCATTCAGGACCGCGCAGCATTGGGCCAAGGCCTTCCTCGCGCAGCCGGTGCCACACAAACCGGGAACCCATTTCCTGTACAACACAGCGGCAACCTACATGCTTTCCGCCATCGTCCAGAAGGCAACTGGCATGACTGTGCTCGATTACCTGCAGCCTCGCCTTTTCGAGCCGCTGGGTATCGACAACCCCACCTGGGGAACCAGCCCGCAAGGTGTGACCCTCGGCGGCTATGGGCTGAGCATTCGCACCGAGGACATCGCCCGGTTCGGGCAGCTTTACCTGCAAAAAGGACAATGGCACGGCAATCAGCTCGTGCCGGAGGCCTGGGTCGACGCGGCCACCGCGCGCCAGACCGCAAACGGCAGCAACCCGAAGAGCGATTGGGACCAAGGTTATGGCTACCAGTTCTGGCGGTGTCGTCATGGCGCCTACCGCGGTGACGGAGCGTTTGGTCAGTTCTGCATCGTGATGCCTGATCAAGACGCCGTGGTCGCCATCACCAGCGGTCTCGGGGACATGCAGTCGGTCCTGAACCTCGTCTGGGAGCACCTGCTCCCGGCCATGAAGCCAGCACCCCTGGCAGCGGATGACGATGCCCGGAAGAAGCTGGAGCTCAAGCTGGCCGACCTGTCGCTGCGTCCTCAGGAGGGCTCGGCCTCAAACGAAAAGGCGGCGAGCGTGTCGGGCAAGAAATACGTGTTTCCTGCCAATGAACGGAAGCTCGAAGCGATCACTCTCGAAGACGACGGCAAAGGCGACGCGGCAACCGTCGTCGCGCGTTTCGGCGGTATCGATCGGCGAATCAGCGTGGGCCGCGGGGCGTGGCGAAAGGGCCGGCTGGCGTACGGCACGCTTCCCGAGCAGCGGGCAGCCGCCAGTGGCGCCTGGACAGGGGACGATGTCTTCACCGTGAAAATCTGCTTCTACGAGACACCCTTCATCCACACGATTCGCTTGAAATTCTCGGAACAAAAGCTGCTTCTTGATTCGGAGTCAAACGTCGCGTTTGGCCCGAAGCGGCAACCGCAACTGGTCGGTACGGCCGAGTGAATTTCGTTCCCGCAGCGAGGTCGGAGCGAGCGCTGCGTGCTCACGTGGGTGGCAAATAATCACGGGCCTTAACTGTCAGGAGCAGGCCGGATGGTCCGCACAGCGGACCCTACCAGAATCGATATTCACCCACTCGTAGGGTCCGCTCTGCGGACCGGCCCGAAGCCTCCGACCCCGCGAATCCTCCCGCCGCATCCAGGGTCTCCATACCCTGGGTCGCCATAACCACAATTCAACATCGTGGTCGAAAAACTGCGAGCATAACTGAATTCCGCTGAGGCATTAAACGAATTCTTTGTTTCCTCCGTTTCCTTCTGTTCCAAGTTACCCCGGTGCAAACACTCCTTGAACAGAAGGCAACGAAGGGAACGAAGCGTGAGAGCCGAGCCTAAAGCGGCGGATAGACGAGGCACGTTAAGGTCAGGATCGTCTGGACAACAGCCGGCGGCTGTCGCTCCTTGGGGCCGATTACTGAAAACGGCTGAAGAGTGAGCAATTGCAGTACGGTTGAGTAATTTGACCCCACGGGTTCAGGAGCGAAGCGAACCGCAGTCGGATCATAACTCAGTCGGCACTGAAGCTGCTGATCGTGGCCCCGCCCGAGGATATAATCCCCACAGAGCCAGCGCCCATAAGGGTCGAGTCGGTGGCTGTGGCCACCGTGGTGCCGTTAAGTGTCAGAGTCAGCGACGTTCCGCTGACTGCAAACTCCAGAACGGCGCCGGTCACCGACCCGCTGTAGGTTTGAACCGCCAATTGCGTCTGGACGCCATTGACGATGCGGTAGATGTAAGCCGTATAGGTGCCCGAACCCGCCACGATTTCGGCGTAGTACATGTTGCCCGCCCCGTCATAGCGAGTCACCAGACCGGCGGACTGTCCATTCACTCAAAGTGATGGTGGCGCTGACGTTCTCAGTCGTCTCGCTGACGCCGTTGACCGTGGCCAGATTGACGCCCGAACTCTGCCCGGTGAGCGTGCCCGCGTTGTCCACGAAATCGCCGGACTGAATATTCCAGTAACTGTTGAGTTGACCGTTGCTCAGCCCTGTGATGGGGCTGGTGCCGGTCGCAGTGTTCGAGAAGGGATAACTGGCCGTCGGCGGCGTGATGGCTACAGCATTGAAATTGCTGACGACGACCGCCCCGCCCGAAGTCAGCATGCCGACGCTGCCTGTGGTAAACGTGCTGTCGTTGGCATAGGCGACGATCGAATTGTTCAGGTAAAGCCGCAATGATGTGCCAACCACGTCAAATTCCAGTGTCTTGCCGGTCGCCGTTCCCATGTAGGTCTTGCTGAACAGCGACGTAGGCACACCATTGACATAGCGGTAGATGTAGGCCGTGTAGTTGCCCGAACCCGCCACGATCGAGCCATAGTACATGTTGGCCAGGCCCGAGCCGCCATAGCGAGCTACCAGCCCGACCCCCTGTCCGGTCGTCAACGTGTTGATCGTGACACTGACCGCCTCGTTGGCATTGCTGATGCCATTGACCGTGGCCAGGGCGGTCGGGGCCACCGCCGTCGCCGTACCGCTGCTCGTGTTGACCTGGAAAGCGCCGGTCTGGGGGATCCAGTACGTGCTGAGCGAGCCGTTGGCGCTGCTCGTGGTGAAGTTGTCGCTGAACGGATTGCTGGCCGTCTGCAGCGTCACCGGAGCGGCGACGAAGTTGCTCATGACGGCTCCGCTCGACGTCCACATGCCGACGCTGCCGGCCGTGGAAGCCAGGGCCGTGTCGGTGGCAGAGCCGATGATTTGTGCCGTTGAGAGACAGGATCAAGGACGGACCTTCGGCGTCAAAAATCAGCGTCGAATTGGCGGCCACCGACCCGCTGTAGGTCTGGTTGAACAATGACGTCCAGGTGCCGTTGACGTCACTGTAGATGTAAGCCGTGTAGCTGTTGCTGCCGGCTACGACGAAGCCCAGGTCCATGTTCTGCGTGGCCCGCTCCGGTATAGCGGGCTGACGAGGCCGGCATATTGCCCGGTCGTCAGGGTCATCGTGGCGCTGACGGACTCATTGACGTAGCTGTAGCCGGTCACCGTGGCCAGGTTGCCGGTCATGTTGTTTACCTGGTCAGTGCAGGGCACGTTGAGACTCGTGCCGCCTTCGACGGTGACGCCGTTGCCGAAGCCCGTGTAGGTGAACAGCGGAGAAGCGTCGATGGCTCCCCCCGGGCCGACGACCGTGAAGCTGCCCGCGCTCGCGCCGGTCGGCGTGAAGTCGAAGGCCTCCGCCGTTGCCGAGCCGTTAACGGTCAGCGTGGAGGTCGAGCCGCTGGCGGCCAGGTTGACGCTCTGGATGCCGGCGTAGAAGACGGCACCGGCGCCGGCCTGGCTGACGGTGGACGTGCTGGGCGTGACGGTGACGGCGGCGTCCGAGCCGGCAGTGTAGTTGATGACGTCGCTGAACGACGCATTGCCGTCGACATAGATTCCGTTCGTGAATGGATTGTTGCCGGCGATGTTGATCGTGTCATTGTTGCCCAGGTCACTGAACACCAATTGTGTATCGGTAACAGCGAACTCGCTGACGTTGCCAAAGAGGTCGGTAACCTCGACCAGTCCGGCGCTCATGACGCAAATCATGTCGCCGCTAGCCGTTGCCTCCACGGAGGTCGCCGCGCCCGTGTTCACCACGCTGTGCATGTCAGGGTAGTTCAGCGTCAGCGGGATCGACAGCCCGGCGCCCGTGGAAGTCACCAGGTCAAGGTTGTTGGAGCCCACGGTGTTGCCGTTGATCGTCAGGCCGGCGTAGTCGGCCGTGTCCACGTTCAGGCCAAAGAGTCCGATGAAATTGATGTCAGCGGTGCCGTTGCCAACCGAGAGCAGATTGGCCGAGTCGAGGCTCGAGCCGTCAGGCAGGTTCACGGTGAGCTCGCCGCCCGGGCTCTGGCTGGCGTTGGTCGTGATTTCATTGACGTTCGAGAACTGGACCATTGCCAGGCCCGGCGACGCGATCGAGCCCGCATCTGGCACCGGTCGCCGTCACGGTATCGGCCAGTGAGTCCACGCTGTTGTAGGTGAGGCTCGCGGGGGTGCCGGAGCCGCCGGCGACCATGACCGCTAAATTCCAGTGGGAAGTGACGAACGGCGTCACGGTGATTGTGTCGCCTGCGCCTCCGGCTGCACCGCCGCCCTGGTAGCTGAAGCTGGTCATGCCGCTGAAGGAGATCGCCAGGCCGTTGAGCGTGGCTGTGCCGGCCCCCTGGCCCGTGCCCACGAGGCTCATGGCATTGGCCTGGCCGCTCAACCCCATGAGCGTCAAGCTGCCGCCGCCGGCCGCATTGGTGATATTGACGATTTCGATATTCGTGAACGTCACCGGCTGCCACACCCGGGGCCGTGATCGTATAGGCGACCTCGTTGTTTAACATGGTCTCTGAGAGGGTCGGAGCCAGGCCGGCGGCGTTGTAGTTCAGCGTGTTGTCGCCGCTGCTGTCGCTCCCGCCGTTTACTGAGATCGGCGTGGTTGCCGAGGGCGTGATGGTAAACGTTTCATTGCCCGTCGCATTCGGGTCCACGCCGATCGAGGCCGACTGGGCGCTGAGCGTACCGTCGATAGTCACCGTCGCGCCACTCGAAGCGTCGTTGGTGTTGGCGGTGATCGTGATCGGGGAAGTGGCAGCTGCCTCGATCGTCGAGCCGGACGCAATGTTCACGTTGCTTGCCGCAGTGAGCGTAACGGACGAGCCGGACTGGATGGTCACACCGCTAATCGCGAGTGGGCCTTGGCTATGCTCCGTCACGGTGCTTGTTCGAGACGATCGCATTCGTCCAATTGATGCCCGCTGCGCCCTGGCGCATTGGAAATGCTGACGGGACCGGTCACGTTCAGGGTCGGTGGCGTCGTGGCGGCGGCGACGGAGGCCGCCTGGGAGGCCGCGGCGGCGTTTGCCTCGGCCACGGCTGCGGCTTGCTGTGCGGCCTCGCTCGCCAGCTCGTCCTGGTTGCTGATCGCCTCGGCACTGGTGTACGTTTTGCTCCGCGACGTTGTACGCGGCCGCGAAAGCCGTCTCCGTATCCATATCCGCTTGCAACTGGGCTTCGCCTCGTCCTGAGCGGACTGATCCGTGGCCAGACTGGCTTTGTCGTTGCCCAACTGCGATCGTGTCGGCGGTAAGGGCGGACGATGCGGCGAATATGCGCCCCGTCCGTCGATTCCCTCGAGTCAAACCGGCAAAGGCGGAAGCTAAACTTAATTCGCCGGCAAACTGACAAATCAACTTGCCCAAAATGTGGAATGTCTAGGGTCAAAGCCGCAACCTATCAGCGATCAGCCGCAGCAATCCCTAAAATCGCGGAAAGAACCTGACTACCGCCGCCGCGATTCCGCCCAAAACGTCCAGGGCTATGCTTTCGGCGTTTACCACATTTTGTTCGGCTGTTGACTGTTTGATCCGCTGTTATTGCGTGGTGTGCCTTTCCGTTTGGTAGGCCTGATTATCGATCACCACCGCGTTCTGGATGGAATTCAAAGCAGCCTTGAAGGCAGCGGCCGTGGTCTGATCCGCGGCTGCCACCGCGGCGGCGGCCTCCGCCGTTGCGGCCGCTTCGGCCGCGTTAAGTTGGTCCTGGATGCTCGCGGCCTGGGCCGCGGCCGGCGGCCGAGCTGGCGCTTTGGGCCGAATTGTTGCTCTGGGCCGAACTGTGCAACGCCACTTAGCCGGCGGTAATTGACAGAGTTGTTGACCCGTTGGTGCTGTTGAAGATGGCTCCAGAGCTGGACGTGATGAAGACGGTGCCGCTTCCGGCGTTGACCGTGCCGACGCCGATGTTGCCGCCGGCGCTGATCGTGATGTTGTTGTCGCCAGTCGTCGTGAGGTTGCCCAGGTCCGCGACGTCGTTCGCCTCAATGGTGATTTTCCCTGTAGCGCGATTGTGTCCAGTGTATTTTGGAAGGTGATTGGCCCCGCAGTCGCAACGAGTACAAGGTCGCCTGCGACGTTGACCGTGCCGGGTTGGCCGCTTGCGCCCAGGTCCTCAATCTCGATGGTCCCGCCGATGAACGCGCCGCCAGCCTCCAGCTCACTGGCAGTGAGCTCCAACAGCGTGTTCGTGGATGACGCGCTGCCCGGCATCATGACCAAGACTTCCGATGTATTGTTTTCGATTTGCAGCGACGGCGCACTGCTGAAATTGGTGAAGCTGACGCCGGACGAGGCCAGCATGCCCACAACGCCAGCAGTCGTGATGCTCGAGCTTGTGGCGCTGGCTACCACGCTTGCCGTTCAGCAGCAACGTCAACGACGAGCCTGCCACGCTAAATTCAAGCACCGCGTCGCTGACCGAGCCGTTATAAGACTGCGGCGTGCCCAATGGCGTCGGAGTGCCGCCGTTGACGACGCTGTAGATGGACGCCGTGTACGTGCTGCTCGACGTGGCGGTGATGGAGCCATAATAGTACGTGTTGGGGGAGGTAAAGAGAGCGACCAGGCCGGCCTCTTGGCCGCTCGCCAAAGTACCGCTGATCGTGGCTTGAGCGGATTCGTTGACGCTGTTGATACTGTCGCCACTGGTGACCGTGGCCAGGTTGTTGCCAGAAGTGCCAGTTGCCGTTGCCGTTTGGCTGGCGGTATCGACCGTGAAACTGCCGGACTGGACGGTCCAGGTGGTGTCGAGCCCGCCACTGTTGCTGGTGCTGAAGTTGTCGTTAAATTGGCTGGCCCCATTAATATCATAGTTGCCGGTCCAGACGTCGTAGTACGGGGTCGTGTCGCCCGCATCGGCGCTGGTGATCGTGGCCGAGCTGCTCCATCTTGTCGCAGTCGCACCATCAGCGCTCAGCGTTACGCCCGCCAAAAGTGTAAGTATTCCGCCCGGATTGAAGACCGCTACAGGTAGCGTAGTGGCCAGCTCGGTCAGATTGGTCGTCTGCGGGGAAAGGACGATATTGCCCTCGCTGTAAATGATGATATTGTTCGTCTGTCCCGCTGAGCGGTCCAACCGCAGCCGCGCTGAGCGTCAAAACGCCGCTGTTGTTGTTACTGAGGTAAATGCCGCCATAGTTCGCCGCGGCATTGATGGTCTGTGCGCTGGTTTGAATAACGTCGTTCGTCGATCCAATCTGCTCCGCGGTGATCGTGAGGGAGTTGGCGCTTATCAAGACGCTGCCAATGGTCGTTAACGTGCCGTCCGTTGCCGTCAACGTGACGTTACCATTTGAAGACACATTGCCCAGCAGCGTCAGGTTTCCCGTGGACGAGATGGAAAGGTCCCCGTTCCCTGCTTTCGCCGAACTCACCATGAGCGGCCGAGTTATTGTCAAGGAACAGGCCGTCTCCAGCGGCCGCCGTCAAAGTCAGAGTGCCGGGCGAGGAGGTTTCCAGGGGGCTGCTGGCTGTGCCGATCCCGTGCGGTTGCCGTCAGCATGAGCGTGCTCGCATACACGGTAGAGCCATTCTCGTCCACAATGGCGCCGCCCGCCGCGTCGAGGGTTACTGTACCAGTCGTGGAGACGCTCTCCGCCCTGCCGCTGCTCTCGTTGCTCAAATCGATCTCCCCCGCACGAGCGCACATCGATGTTCCCGTTAGACGCGGAGGCGCTCAGAGTCATCGGTATTCGGCACTGGCGGAAGTACTGTATCGATATAGATGCCGCCAGTCGTCGTCGTCGCATCCAGTGTCGCGACGTCCGTGATGTCGATGGAAGTTGAAGTTCCCGGAATGCCGATGCCGCTGCCCGCGCTCAGGATGACCGTGCCCCCGTTCCCGTCGATGGTCCATCCTCGTCGCTCCCCTCCGACAGGATTTGTCCGGCGCCGGCAGTGCCGGTGACACTGATGCCGGCACTGATGCCGCTCACGTAGACTGGGCCGCTTATGATGACGTCGCCGGCCGAGCCGTCCTGCTTGTCCGTGTTCGTCAAGGTCACGACCGCGTTGCCCGTTTCCGACAGCACGTTGTTGGCGAACGAGAGGTTGCCAGCGTAATTGCTGCCGTTGTAGCCGGACTGAATCGTCGCGCTGCCGTCATAAGTACTGACCCCGATAGACGTAAGAGGAGGATAGTTGTCCACGTAGATGGCGGCGGAACTCGGGGAGGTGGCAGTCGCGGCCACAGTTAGCCCGCTCGTGGCGTTGGTCTGCAAGGGAGACGAGGCAGATCCGATGTTGTACGGGCTCTTCAAGGAAACGTTCTGGCCGGTGACGTCGCCAACGGTCGCCACAGTGACAATGGCTAGCCCACTGAAGGCTTTCCCTGCCTCGATCGTTTCACCGGGTACCAAATACAGGGTGGAGTTGTCTGTGCTCGCTATGGTGTAGTCGATGGTAGTATTCAAACCCAGTAAAGCCAGTAGAGGGTCGGAGATGGTTATCACTCCACCAGGCTCGAAGCCATCCGCGGCCCAGGTGGTCGTCCCTTCGAGTCTGGTAATACTGTAATCGCCTCCCGTGGCCGAACCGTCATTCGAGGGGGGGAGAATGTTCACGACCCCGAAGTAGCTCGCACCGGAGTACTCGAGCAACGACCCGTCTGTTCATGGCCACGGCAGCGTTGCCCGTCGCGATGATGTTTTCGATGGTCAGGAAATTGGCCTGGCTCGTCACGGACACATTGTTGGTCATGCCATGCATGCCGCCGGCGTTGACGTACACCGCCGTGCTGTTAACACCAGCCGCCTGGCTCCAGGTAGATTCCGCCGTTGGCCGTCGTGGCACTAAAGAGGGGAACGTCCGATAAAGAAATGGCAGCGTTCAGCGAGCCCGATCATGCCATCTCCCACCATGACACCGGGTTGCGTCTCCGGGGCAAGGACATACATTTTGCGTCAAAGTGAGGACATTGCCCGACACGGTTTCGATGGTGAACGCGCCCTTGTCGGCGCTGTTGATTGCGCCTCGACGAAAATCGAACCGCCATTCGCAAAACCAAGCGAGCTCCAGTGGCCCGGCGACTGTGGAGCCGCCCACGTGATCGTGGCGGGCAGGGTCATCGTATCGCCGACAGCTGTCCGGTCGGGTCGGCAAAAGTCACTTGCCCCTGGTATTCCCCCGTGCCATCAGCAATGAGGTCCACTTCCTGGGCGACGATGTTCGGCGATTGCGCATTGCCTTCCAATATGTACGCACTGGATGTGATCGTGACATCACCGGTGGCCGTGATGGAGTTTAGTACGATGGGGCCCGTGGAGCTGATCGAGACGTTTTCGTCCCCGGACTCGTAAGTTGGAGTGGAATTGCCGGGCATGCTGTTGTAAACGATTTGACCATTGCTCACGACCGGAGCTTGGCCCCCCTGGTCGGCCACGACGGAATTGATCGTCAGCCCAGGACCCGAATCATCAATGTAGACGCCGCCGTTGGTCGTGGCCGTGGGCACGCCGCCGTCGTTGATCGTGGCCGTCAGCTCTCCGTCGATCTTGGTCTTGATCGGATTGTCAGAAGCACCGATGCTGCCGTCGATCCCGGTGGTCATCAGGTTCACCGCGCCCGCGATCAGGTTCAGGTTGACCAATGTATACCCTGAACCTGATCGGGCCATTCACGTCCAGCTGGATGGTCCCAGTGCCGGCGTTCAGGGTATCGACCGTCAACGGTGCAAACGGTGCAGTCTTTGCAGTGGGGTCAACATTTTGCAGAGTTATGTTGCCATTTTGGGTGGAGCCCTCCAGGATGTCCGCTTCAATTGCACCGGAGATCGAGCTCCCCGGTCCGGTCACGATCAGGTTCAAAAGGGTGCCTTCGAGTTCAGGAGTGAAGTTAGCGGGGGCCACTGTGACATCGCCGTCGCTTACTGTCGCATTGGGTGGTATCGCATTGGATGGTAGAGCCGGAGTGAGATAGAGGTTGTCCCCGATGATGGCCGCGACGGAGTAGTCTGTAGTGGAGCTCACGTTGGTCGCGTTGGAGATGGTTATCTCGTCACCCGGCGCGTAGCCGTAGGCGCCCCAGTCGGGTCCGGTGATATACGTGTCTCCGGCAAAGGGTTGTCCCGCGGGAGGAGCGGCGTTAGGCGTTATGGCCCCCAGGTACGGCATGCCCGTCGACGTGAAAGTCAGACTGTTCATGGAGGTGAGCGCCATGTAGCTTGCGTCCACCGTGTTGCCCCCCTGGAAATTGATCGTTTCCGCAGACACGGTCAGGTTGCCCGGGATCGATAAGGCGTTGAGCGTGACGGTGTCGTTGCTATCGGTTGTTGTGAGGCTCGGCCCACTGATGCTCACGTTGTTAATGCCGGTGTTGTTCGTCAGGCCAAAGTTCAGCGTGTCGCTAATGGTGCTGCTGTTGGGGAGGAACACGTCGAAAATCAGTATCGATGGGCCGCTGGTATTAATATTGCTAATTTGTAAGGAGCTGTTGTTGGTTAGGGTGAAGTTCGAGCCTGTTGCACCGCTGCCAAGGGACGATCGTGTCGCTCGCGACGATGTCCAAAGTGTTCGCCGATGGTGCGGTCACCGTGATGGTCTCCTGAGCGGTCGTGCTGGCCGTGACGTCCAGCTCGCTGCCGACCAAGTTGACCATCGCCGGGGCCAGGCGATCTTCCAGGATCTCCAGCAAAAGCTTGACGGACTTGCGGGCGATTTTTTTTCTGGTTTGGATCGGGCCATGATGGCTGTTGCGCATCGTCCCTTGACGCTTGCCGAACCACCGCTCAACCGGGAATGTAAAGCTCATAGTTGGCTCCTTTGGGTGCTTGAGCGCGCTGTGCGCATGGCGTCTTGCGGACCGTCTGGCCGCCTTGGTTCTTGCGAGTAAAGAGAATGCGCAGCCGGTCCGCGATTTAACGACCGCCGCGGCGGGCGAGGTTACGCACCGTCAACAAGGACGAGGGAAGGTTCCACCACTCGTTGTGGTCGCCCGGACGGAGCACTCTCCGCCGAGCTCTCTTGGTCAGGCGCCCCGCACTATAATGGGGCAGACAGGCACTCGCAAGAGTCCCGAGCGTAATAAAAGAAGAAAGCCGGCCGCCTCCGGGCATCCCTTGCCGCCGGCGGCCGCCGTGGAGCGGGTCGGCCGCTACCGTATCACCATCGAACCGATGCTAAAATGCGTAGCTAGTCATATATTAATATATAGTGTGTTCAACTATGCGTCCGCTACTGGTACGTAATCCTAGCTGCGTTCTACCAGTCGCCGCGCCGGCGAACTCTCGAGCGTCCACTGCCTTCTGCAAGGCGGCTCTCACCGGGCCATCCGTGCTCGTCACCGTGGTTTCTCCGGTATGCGTCGAGCATCAGTTCGATCACGAGACGTGAGACCCCACTCCGTTTCGCCCCAGGTCGATCGGCTGGAAAGGTCGCCCGCATCGTCCGGCGACTTGCCGGATGGACCACTAATGGCCTCACCCGTTCCACCGCGCCGTCCGATCATCGACCCGGTGCAGTCCGACCCGAGTCGGCTGGCCACATCGTACCGGTCCTGAGACGGAGGGCGTGGAGGTCGTCCGAGCCACGCTCGGTTGAGGTCCAGGCCGCTTGCTTGCCGGAGGGGCGTCGCTCTTATCCGGATCTCGGCGATCGGCCAAGGGGGCTTTGGCCTTCGGGTGCGCCGCTGGTGGCATAGGCCGCTCCCGGGCCGCCCGGCGTGTCCGGCACGAACCGGCATATCAGCAACGAGTGCCCCACCCGGCTGACCGGCCGGGAGCGCGACAGTGCGGCCGCCGTCGTCCCGGACGGGATCGGCATATCCGGCAGTTCGAGTTCCTTTACCGGACCGTTCCCATGCGCGTGCCCCCTGAGTCGGGGCAGCTCGTAGAGGACCTCCTGGGTGGAATCGGTCCGGGGCTATGCACGACGCCGTGCGGTTTCGGGTCAGGACACGGGCGTTCCCTTGAAGCCCGCGAGCACCGCGAGGATCAGCATAATCCATTTCCGCACCGGATGTAAGGGTACCGCCCAGATTGCTGAAAAATATGCTCTAAGGATGGATCTCCCGCATTTGGCCACTTGCCGCGCCGTCAGTCCGTGATCGCACTGCGGTCAGCTGGACCGCCCGTCGCTTCGGCAACACTCACCTCTCGGTCGTCGCCGCCGGCCTGGCTATCCAGGCCAGCCCTGCCGCGGCGGCGGACTCGTCAGACACCCGCTGCAATCGTAATGGGGGTGCGCCGCTGATCGCTAGCAGGGTTCTCCTGAACCCCCTCTGAACGGTCCCGGATTGTTTTGACAACCGCGTCAAGAAGCGGCTCAGGGCGGGGTCACAGGACTTCCAAGGATCAGGGCCTCGGCCTCGCGGCGGAGGATGCCGATCTCGACGTCCTCCCAGGAGAATCCCGACGCATTGCTCGGCGCGGAGGCTCGGATCTTGTCGAGCCAGCGGCGGGCCTCCCCGCGATGCTCCAGTCGATAGTGGGCCATCGCCAGGAACGCCCAATTCCGGGCGCCCCCACACCACCGGTCCAGTCCCGGGCGCTCTGCTCCAGGTGGCGGATCGCCTCCCCGTACCGGCCAGCGCGGTATAGGGCGGCGCCAGGATGCTCGCGCAGTAGGGCTTCATATGCGCCACATTTCTCGCCAGGGCGGCTTCCGCCAGGCGAACGGGGAGCTCCGGATCCGCGACGGCATCCGGAGCCAGGACGCAGAACCAGGGCACCCATTCAGGGTCTCTGAGCACGCGATCGCGTTCGGAACGTGCGATCAAGTCCGCGGCCGTACGCCGATAACCCTCGAGGTCCCCGGCTGCCAGGAGCGAAAGGAGATGGGCCCGGCGAGAACGGGGTGAGGGCCGGCTCGCGCTCTATCGCCCTGCTGAGGACCTCGGCAGCCAGGTCCCACTGTCGCTTCCGGGCCAGCGATTCACCCAGCCTGGCGTCGGTCATGTCCTCCGTCAATTCCGCGAGCCTCTCCCGTTTCTGCCGAAAGAAGGTATCGTCTTCCCCCAGAGCTTCGGGCGACAGCGGAGTCGCGTCCCAGACCCTCGCCGTCTCATCGATACCCCCCGAAACGAGACGGTGGCCGTCGGGCCTGAACGCCAGGCTGACCACGCCGCCGGTATGGCCGCGGAGGGTGAAGACGTCGCGGCCGGTTTCCACGTCCCAGAGCTTGATCGTGCGGTCGAAGCTGGCCGTTGCCAGCCGCCGGCCGTCGGGGCTGAACGCCGCGCAGGTTACATCCGCAGTGTGGCCGACCAGGATGCGGATCGTCCGGTCGCTCGACGTCTCTCGGATGATGACCGAACTGACCTCGTAGTCCTTGCTACGTGACGTATTGCCATACCCGCTCATGCGGCTGATCTGGGCGATCAGCGTCCCGTCGGGGCTCGATGTCGAGAAGACCGAGAGCCCCGTTCTGTCGTAGGAGCAGCCTGGCACGAAACCGGATGGAGGATCGTTGAGACTCGCCCCGGCCAACGTCGGGTCGAGTTCGCCGGTGCGCGGGTCCCAACCCACGGCGGTCTCCCCTACGGCCCTGTGCCTCACCGTATCCGAGAGGATGCGGCGACCGTCGCGGCGGAACGCCAGGCGTGCACCCAGCTCGTGTGCTTGCCGAAGACGACCGGGCGGCTCGTCCGCAGGTTCCAGACCTTGACCATGCCGTCCATGCTCCCGGTCGCGATCTCCCGGCCGTCCGGGCCGAAGGCGACGGCTTGGACGCGGTCCGTATGGCCGTGGAACACGCCGATCCGGCGTCCGCTGGGGATCTCCCATAGCCGGACGCTCCGGTCCTCGCTCGTCGAGGCGAGGGAATGGCTGTCGGGGCTGAAGGCCAGATCGAGGACGAACCCCTCGTGGGCGAAGATCGACCATCGTTCGGCGCAGGTGTTCGCGTCGTGGAGCTTGATCGTCTTGTCATGGCCTCCTGTGGCCAGCCACTTCCCGTCGGGGCTGAAGGCGAGGCAATACACCCATTTCAAATGCTCCCGGAGTTCATGAACTCTCGTGGGTCCCGCGATGTCCCAGATCTCGACGACCCCCGACCCGGCGGCGACGGCGAGCCGTTTGCCGCCGGGATGGAAGGCGACCTTGTTGGCACCGCCGGCCGGGCCGGGCAACGCCCAAGCCGTCCGACCGGACGCGACGTCATAGACTTTGACCTTCCCGACGGCGGTGTCGTCGTTATAAAGCCCGTACCCCGCAGCCACGGACTGGCTATCAGGGCTGAAAGCGACGCTCAGGGCGACGAGATCGGGGTCGGTCCTGGACCAGACGTGCTGGCCAGTCACCGGGTCCCAGATCGAGAGCCGGCCCTCGGTCCTGGGAGCGAGGTAGCCACTCCCGACCGCGACCCGGCGTCCGTCGGGACTGATGGCCACGCCGTAGATGCATCCTCTGATCCCGTGGAGAGTGTGCCGCCGTCGGCCAGTCGGCACGTCCCACAGGATGGCGAGCGATTCCTCGGACTCGGCGATCTTATATGCCATGTTGACCGAATTGCCCGACCCCGACGCGATCCAGGTCCCATCGGGGCTGAAGGCGACGGCGTTGACGCAGCTCGTCGCCTCCAGGTCGAGGCGTTCGAGATTGCCGAGCCGCTTGACGTAGTGCCACTCCCAACCGCGCCGCTCCGGCGGGCAGCCGTGCAGCAGGTCCTCGGCCAGCGCCACGTTGTCGTCCTGGATCTCGCGATCGGCCCGGCTAACCCGGTTGATGTAGTCCTCCCAGGCCAGATCCTCGGCCCGAGCGGCTGCTGCTTTGAATTGCTCCTGGGCGATCTTCGTCTGCTCCTGAGCGCGATTGCCCTCGGACCTCGCGACTTTCAGCGACCGATTGATTTCCACATAGGAATAGATCCCTAGGCCCAGCAACGACATCAGGAGCACCTGAACCGCCACGGCCAGCGCCGCGATGATCGGCCGGCGCTTCGCCCACTTCACGGCCCGCTCCCACGTCCTTGTCGGACGGGCCCGGATCGGCTCGTCGGCGAGGAACCGCCGCAGGTCCTCGGCCACCGCGTCGGCCGACGGGTAACGATCCCTGGGGTCCTTATTGATCGCCTTCAGAACGATCGTTTCCAGGTCGCGCGGGATGCGGCTGTCGAGCGCACGCGGCCGTTGGGGCTCCTCCGCCTTGATCCGCTCGATGAGCTGGAGCCGGTCGGGCGAGTCGAACGCCGACCGCAGCGTGAGCAGCTCGTAGAGGGTCAGGCCCAGGGCGTAGACATCGGCGCGGCCGTCCCCCTCGCCGCGGAACCGCTCGGGGGCCATGTAGCGGAGCGTGCCCAGGATGTCCCCAGTCTGGGTCAAGCCGTCGTCGCTCGCCTTGGCCAGGCCAAAGTCAGTGATCCAGACGACCCCTTGGGTGTCCAGCAGCAAGTTCGAGGGCTTGATGTCGCGGTGGACGATCCCCCGCGCATGGGCGTAGGCCAGCCCCGCCGCCACTTGCCGGCCGATGTGAGCAGCGCTGCGAAAGAACGACCGCCGGCCCGATTCGACCGCCGAGAGCTGCGACCCGCCCGGCAACACCACCGACGACGGCGGGCTCGACACGGCGGCCGAGGAGTCGTCGCTCGCCGCAGGCGCCTCGGTCTCATCTGGATCGAGGCGATCGCTCAAAGCGGCTGTGGCCTTCGGGTTCGCGCTGGTGGCCTCGGCTTCTTCCGGACCGTCGGGCGTCTCCGGCACGAACCGGCCGGTCAAGAGCGAGTGGGCCATCCGGCCGACCGGCCGGGACCGGGACGGCGCGGGCGCCGTCGGCCCGGACGGGACCGGCAGGTGCGGCCGTTCGGGCTTCCGGGCCGGACCAGACGGATCGCGCGCTCCTTGAGCCGCCGCAGCTCGTCGATGACCAGGTCCAGCCCCTGGCCCTGGATGAACTGCATGGCATAATAGCTGACCTCGCCGTCCTTGCCGACCTCGAAGACCGGCACGATGTTGGTGTGGTGGAGCTGGGCCGCCGACCGTGCCTCGCGGCGGAAGCGGGCCAACATCTTGAGGTCCTGGGAGACCTGCCGGGGCAGGACCTTCAGGGCCACCCGCCGGCCCAGCGAGACCTGCTCGGCCTCGTAGACCACGCCCATCCCGCCCCGGCCGACCTCGCGGAGGATCCGGTAGTCGCCGACCTGCGTCAGAGTTGGATTCGCGGACCGGGAAGCCCCGGTCGCCTCCTCGTCTTCGGCCTGTCGGACACCCTCGGCCTGCTCCACCTTGGCCATCGCCGGGAAGAGCTCGCGGATGTCGTCGGCGAGTTCCGGGTAGCGGTCGGTGTATTCCTTGAGCGCGGGCCGCTCGCCGCGCCGGAACCGAGCCGCGAATTCCTCGGCCAGTTGATCGAGCAGGTCATACTGTTCCGAATCAGAGATCGACATCGCTCAAAATCCTTCCGGTCCGCCTGGCATCGCGGCCAGTATCGCCTTGAGTTTCTTGAGTGCCCGGATGTAACGCTTGGCTCCGGCCTCTTCAGTGACGCCTAGCACCACCGCGGTCTCGGCCCGGCTGAGCTGCTCGAAGTGCCGCAGCGCCACCACTTCGCGATCGAGCGGCTCGAGTGAATTGACCGCTTCCTGGACCTGAAGGATCTGCTCGGCCCGGATGGCCGCGTTCGAGGGAGTTGTCAGCCGCCCCAGAAGCATCGAGGCCAGGGCCGCCGAGCTGGCCTGGGGCATCGGATCGCGGTAGAGCGAGACCTCCTGCGCGGCATCCCGCATCCGCGTGCCCAGGTGATGGCGATGAACAAGCGCCAGCCGATCACTGACGACCAGTCGCAGCCAGAGAAACACCGGCAGCCTGGGATCGCTCAAATAGCTTTCCATTCGCTTTGCCGCGTCGAGGAAGCCGTCCTGGATCACGTCGGAGGCGTCGATCCTACCATGAAGCCGCGCGTCGATGCGGAGTTCGACCATCCTCCGCAGCCGGTCGCGGTGCCGCTGGAACAGATCGGCCAGCGCCCGGCGATCCCCGGCTCGAAGCCGCTCGAGGAAGCGAACGTTTCACTCGGTGGGTCGTTCATGATCTTGCCCATACCTTATGACTGGCGCACTGCCGGTGGTTCGGGACAAGAAAAATGAGGTTTCCCCACAATGTCGTCTCAGATGCTACTGGCCTTGGCCGCGCAGGAAGCCCCGGCGCAACGATGAACTCGACGCTGGGCGTGGGACCGTGCGACTGCCGGAGCACAGGTTGCCGGAACCGGTTCGCAAGGCCGCTTGATCGCTGAACCGCCTCCTCAACTGGCGGGAGCCAGACAATGTTGCGAATCGGCTACGTGGATCAATCCGGCACAACGCCTGTCTCACTATACAGTTAAGTCCAGAGTCGCGGGCAGCGAAACACATAAGCGTAGCCAGATGTGAAGAGTAATAGGCAGACGTAACTATATATGCGATAATAGCTTACGTCTGGATACCGAGCTCGACACCGGCTCGCGAAATAGTCGAAAACGTAGCATTCCGTAGCATGTATACCCGGACGGGTCGGGCGTGCTGGCGCCGGCACTGGGCAGCAGCGCCGACGGACCCTGGCAGCAAGTGGCAGGCGTCAGGAAGAATTGTTCACAGTTCCCGCAGTGCGGCGATGACTTCCAGCCGAACGGCGCGAAGGGCGGGGAACATGCCGCCGAAAAGCCCCATGGCGACGGTCATGATCATGGCCACGGCGGCGACCCACCAGCCGAAGCGGAACGAGATGGAGATCGACGCGAAGCTGCCGAAATCGAACGTCTCGATCGTCAAGAGGTTCAGCGGCAAGGTTGCCAAGAGGCCCAGGGCCCCGCCCAGGCGCAGAGGAGGAAAGACTCGCCCAGAAACGAGATCAGGATGTCGCACTGGGAGAACCCGAGGGCCCGCATCGTGCCGATTTCCCGGGTTCGCGAGCTGACCGCGGCGAACATCGTGTTGGCCGCGGCGAACATGGCGCCGAAGGTCAAGAGCACAGCGATCAAGGTACCGGCGGCCTTGAGGAAGATGCTCATTCGCGATTGATCCTCAAAATAGGCCTTTTCCGATTTGGCCTCGAGCTTGAACTGGGTGTCGTCGTTGATGGTCTTTTGCAGCTTCTCATAATCGGGGAGGCTGGCCGCACGGATCTGCACGCAGGAGACCGAGCCTTCTCGGCCGGTGTTCTTCTCGACGTCTTTAAGATCGGCCCAGACCTCGCTCTCAGCGGCGCTGCCGCCTGCCGTGAAAATGCCGACGACGCGGTACTGCTCCTTGTCGCCGAAGTAGAGCAGCCCGCCGATCTGGCCACCCTTGTAGCGCCGCGACACGCTCTTGCTGACGATGCATTCGCCCCGGCCCTCGACGAAATCCCTTCCCGCCACGATCTTGAAATCGGGGCGGAGGCCGCGCGAGGCAGGCTGGACACCGCGGATGATCATGTTGTTCCGCGTCCCGTTGGCGCGCTCGCCGTTGGCGATGTTGAGCAGCTCCTTGGCGGCCAGCGGCGCCCCCGACGACGTCGCGCTGGATCCCCGGCAGGGTAGAATCTGGTCGGCCTTGGCGGACTCGAATCCCCCCGTGGTCTCGTTCGACGAGCCCTTGCGGAGAATGATCAGGTCGAGCGGGTCGCCCGAGATTTGCAAGCTGTATTCAAGGCCCTCGACCAGGCCGAAAAGGATGCACGACGACGCGACCAGAAGGGCCGTGCCCAGCACGGTCATCAGTGTCGTCTTCCACCGGACTCTGAGATTGCGGACGTTGTACTTGAGTGGGATCATGACGCTTCTAGACCACCTTCCTCAGTCCATTGATCACCGACGAGTTGGCCGCGAAGAGCGCGCGGGAAAAAACCGCTGGCAAGTCCCACGAAGAGCGAGACGCCCAGGCCGAAGAGCGCGATGTTCCACGACACGTAAAAGAACGGCAGGAACCCGCCGGTGTAGGGGGCGATGTCCACGTAATCGAAGAACGCCTTGCTGCCCAAGCGCGCCGATGGCTCCGCCAAGGCCGGCGACCAGAACCGCTTCGGTCAGGACCAGGAACAGCACCAGCCCCTTGGGAAAACCGATGGCCTTGAGCACGGCCACCTCGGTGGTCCGCTCGCGCATGGCCATCGCCATGGCGTTGCCGGCAACCAAAAGGAGGGCGACCACGACGGCCAGGCCGATCCCAGTAGATGGCGTACTTGAGATCGCCCAGCATGTCGGCGAACATCTTGTTGAAGGCTTCCTCGGTTTGCGTGCGGGTGGGAAAGTCGCTGTTGCGATAGAGATCGTCGATCTTCTTGCTCAGCGAGGGCATCATGTCGGCGTTCTTGCACTTGATGAAGATCATGCCCGGCGTTGCCCGACATCCTGGCGCTGGCGGGGGTCAGCGATCCGCCCGAGCCCGGGCCCATCGTCGACCCTCTTGAGGGCCTCGTCGAAGATAATCGAAGTGGAACAGGCACATCCGCTGATCGGTCCTGGACGGGCCGCTGTAGATCCCGCGGACCGTCAGGTTCATGTCGACCGGGATACCAGTCTCCCTTCAGCGGCAAGGGATCGCCGACCTTCAGCTCGCGATCGCTGGCCAGCTTGGTGCCGATCACGCAACCGTCCTTGTTCTCCTTGAAATCCTTGAGTTGTTCCGGCGGCACGCTAGCTCGTCCATGACGTTGAAGACCGTCTCGGCATCGACGGCGAACTGGGAAAAGGGCATCACCTCTTCGTGGTATTTTCCGCCGTACCAGCTAAAGGGCGTGGCCGCAACCACGCCGTCCATCTTGGAGATCTCGCCCACGAAGGAGATCGGCACCATTCCCGCGAACCCGTTGGCGTTCATCGTGACGATGCGGTTGTAGATCCGCGACTCCTCGGCCGACCTCGTTGTTGATGGCGAAGAACGCCAGCAGGATCATCATCAGGAACAGGCAGATCGCCGTCGAGGCGATCGTGAGGATCGACCGGACGGGATTGCGACGGGCGTTGCGGAAGATGTATCGGAAGTGTTTCAAGGTCTCTAGACCACTTTTCTCAGACCGTTGATCACGGAGGAATTGGCCGCCAGGACCGCGGGAACAACGCCGCTGACGAAGCCCACGAAGAGCGAAACCGCCAGCCCGAAGAGTGCAATTTTCCACGGAACGAAGAACACGGGCAGAAAACCGGCCGAGTACTTGGCCACGTCGACGAAGTCGCAAAGCGCCTTGCAGCCCAGAGATCCCAGGGCGCCTCCGAGACCCGCGACCAGGATGGCCTCGGTCAGGACCAGAAACAGCACCTTGCCCTTGCTGAAGCCGATCGCCTTCAAGATGGCCACCTCCGACGTCCGCTCGCGCATCGCCATGGCCATGGCGTTGCCGGCGACGAAGAGGAGAGAGACCACCACCGCAGCGCCGATGCCGTAGATGGCGTTCTGGAGGTCGCCCAGCATGTCCGAGAACATCTTGCCGAACGCTTCCTCGGTCTGGGTGCGGGTGGGAAACTCGCTGTTGCGATACATGTCGTCGATCTTCTTGCTCAGCGAGGCCATGATGTCGGCATTCTTGCACTTGATGAAGATCATGCTGGCGTTGCCCGAAACGCGGGAGCTGGCGGTGGCCAGCGAACCGCCTTGACGCAGGCGCTCATGGTGACCTTCTTCATGGCCTCGTCAAAGTATTCGTAGTGGAACAGGCACATCCGCAGATTCCGATTCGCGGTCCGTCGTAGATGGCCCGCACCGTCAGGTCCATGTCGACGGGATAAGATGTCGCCTTTCAAGGGGAGCGGGTCGCCGATCTTGAGGTCCCAATCGCTGGCAAGCCTGCGGCCGATCGCAGCGGCCTCCTTGTTGGCCTTGAAGTCCGCAAGCTGGCCGGTCGGGAACATGGAATTCGTCCAGGACCTTGAAGACGGAGTCGGCATCGACGGAGAACTGGGCGAAGGGCATCGTCTCGTCATGATACTTGCCGCCGTACCAGCTAAAGGGGGAAGCGGCGAGCACGCCGTCCATCGCGGAGATCTCCGGAACCCGGACGATCGGCACCATGCCGGCGAAGCCGTTGGCATTCATCGTGATGATGCGGTTGAAGACCCGGTTCGCCTTCGCGGCGTCGTCTCGCATGTCGAAGAACGCCAGCAGGATCATCATCAGGAACAGGGAGATGCCCGTCGAGGCGATGGTGAGGATCGTCCGGATGGGGTTTCGCCGGGCATTGCGGAAAATGTAGGTGAAGTATTTCATGACGCGGCCGAGACCCGGGTTTCCTGGATCACCTCATCCACGAGACGGCCCTTGTCGAGGTGCAAGACCCGGCTGGCCCGGGCCGCAGCCAGGGGATCGTGCGTGACCATGACGATCGTCTTCTGGAACTCGCGGTTGAGCAGCTCGAGCAGGTCGAGGATCTCGCCGGCGGTGGTGCGGTCGAGATCGCCGGTCGGCTCGTCGGCCACCAGCAGGTAGGGATCGGTGACGATCGCCCGGGCGATCGCGACCCGCTGCTCCTGGCCGCCGGAGAGCTGGCGAGGATAGTGGTGCTCGCGCTTCTCCAGGCCGACGATCCGCAGCGCCGTCATCACGTTCTCGCGCCGCTTGCGGCGGGACAGGCTGCGTCAGCAGCAGCGGCAGCTCGACGTTCTCGAACGCGGTCAGCACCGGGATCAGGTTGTAGGTCTGGAAGATGAACCCGACGTTGTTGGCGCGCCAGCGGGTGATCTCGGCCTCGGAGAGGTGGCCCAGATCCTGGCCGTGGACGACGACCTCGCCCTTGGTCGCCCGGTCCAGCCCCGCGACCAGGTTCAAGAGCGTGGTCTTGCCCGATCCCGACGGTCCCATCAGGGCCAGGTATTCACCCTCGGCGACCTCGAGGTCGAGGTCTGCCAGGACGGGAATCACGAACTCATCCCGGCGGTACTCTTTGTACACACTACGCAGCGACGATCGACGACGGTTTGGCCCATGAACGAATTACCTTTCGCTTCGCGAAGAAATCGTGACGGCGACACAGGGGTTATTCGGCGATCCTGACCTCTTCATTGTCTTTGAACGTTTTCGGAGGATTCAAGACCACGGTTTCTCCGGACTCGAGGCCAGACTCGACACGGGCCAGGTCTTCCGTCGTCGTGGCCACCTCGACCTGCCGCTTGCTGACCCGCGACTTCTTCCCCACGACCCAGACGTAATCGTGCCCGTTCTCCTGGAACACAGCGGACTTGGGCACGAAGAGGTAGGCCTTGCTGGCCTCCGCCGCCGGGGCCGGTCTTGAAGGGCAGGAAGTGAACGGTGGCCGCCAGTTCGGGAAACAGCTTGTCGTCGGGATCGAGGATCTCCACCTTGACCTTGACGGTGCCTCGGGTGCGATCGCCCATCGGGATGATCTGCCGCAGCCTGCCCTGGTATCGCTTGTTGGGATTGGCGCTGACGGAGACCTCGGCGGGCTGACCCACGTCGATCCGGGACATCATGTTTTCGGAGATGTCGGTCTCGACGTCCATGTGTGCCAGATCGGCGAGTGTCACTACCGCCGAGCGGCCCAGTGATGAGCTCATGGCCATGGGAGAGATGATCTCGCCCACCTCGCCCTGCTTCTCCACGACGGTGCCGTCAAACGGCGCATGGATGTGCATCTGGTACTTGCGAGCGTGTACTCCATCTCGTCGATGTTGGCCTTCATCATCTTGATCGAGGCCTCGAGCGCCGCGACCCGCGCGGTCGCACATTTTCTTGAGCGAGGAGGCTTTTTCGATAATCCTCCTGCGGCACCATCTTCTTGCCGACGAGGCGTTCGGCCCGGTTCGCCTCGCGATCTTTCTCCCACAGGTCGGCCCTGGCTTCCTCCAGTTCCGCCTTGGTCCGCTCCATGCCGGCCTTCCTCTGCTCGATCATGGCCAGCAGATCGTGGTGCTCGATGATCGGCCAGGATGTCTCCAGTCTTGACCTGATCATGCTCCTTCACGCGCATCTCCTCGACCCGGCCCGCGACCTTGGTGCCGATCATCGCCTGCTTCTGCGACTTCAGGTAACCCTTGGCGCTGAGCAGTTTTTCGGCTTCGCCCGTGGTCATCCTCTGGACCAGGCCGATGGTGACCTCGGGCTTGGATCGCACCCGGTCGTACTCGCGATAGCCAACGTAACCCGCCCCGCCGATAATACTCAGCGGAATCAGCCAGAGAAGCCATGAGAGCAGACGGAGACCGCCACCCTCCTGCGGCGGTACTCGGACAACGCCTTCGCTTTGTCCGCGCGGGACGGATAAATTCCGACCGTTCGATCTTGAGCGAGGCGAGTTCTTCGCGGAGCGTGCTCGCCATGACGATCCTCGATACCTTTCGTTCTAGGGGGGACCGGGATCATACAGGCCGAAAAAAATGCGATCAATCATTAACATAGTCTAACAACTATGATAAAAAATTCGAGTCGAGATAAGGGCGTGAGCCGTCGGAATCTCCATGACTTGCGCAGATCTCCTCAAACCCATACTGTTATGGCCGCTGCTGACGAGGTCGTCAACGCCCGTGCAATTCAGTGCATCTCCGTCGGCAGTGCCGGCGTTCCCGCCATCGGGGGCACGACCTGGCTCGACCTTCAGCGTGAACGTCTTGCTTCGCTCGTTGAGCGCGTGGAACTTGCCGTTGATCACGGTAACCTTGCCGGCATGCTTGATCCGGACTTTCCAGTGCGTCGGCTTGGGAACGCCCCCGAAGCCGCCCCAGTAGACGACGAACCACTGATAGACGCCCGGCGGCCCTGGCCCCTTGACTTTCTTGGACCCAAGTCCGTCCGACTCGACAAGCCAGTAGATGTTTTCAGGGCCAAATCCCTTGGTGTTATCGACGTCGAGCTCGCCGCCTTGTCTTGCCCTTGGGTTCCTCCCAGTAAATCTCCTTTCCGCCCGGCTCGATCACGTGTAGGTCGAGGTCGGCATCGGTGTCCCAGAGCAGCGTGAACTGAGGGTCGCCAACCTTGACGGCGACGCCGCGGACGAGCTCTCCTCCCTCGCCGAAGCGGGCCAGGCCAAAGCCATCGCCTTCACCCGGCCCCGGGGTTGTCGTTGGCTACCCCACCGCCCGCGGCTGGCTTACCCCCGCGAACCAGCGTCACGGCGGCTGGCTCCAGAGGCGGCGCGATCAGCTCCAGGAGCGGCTCGTCAGGCGAGGTGAGCAAGTTGTCGGGTACGTCCGGCATGGCCAGCGGCGTGTTCATCCCACCGGTTAGAGTCAGGCCTTCCGGGACGCCCTTGGGCGATCCCGCGAGCCGGCTGTCGAAGTGGATCGGCCGCCGCGAAGGGGGCGCGAAATACCAGAGAGCCAGCGTCAGGAGCAAAAGGCCGTGCAGAGTCATAGACCCGGCCCAGCTCCGCAGGTTCGTGGGAGTCCAGAATTCGGCCCAGGAAAACGCTGCCGAATCCTCCGGATCCTGGATCGAGGCCGACGAGGCCTGACGCCTCGAAGCGGACGTGGGACGATCCTGCGATCCGGAGACAGGTATCGTGGATCTACCGGAGGCACTCGCCGCCTGCCGCTGTAACGGGCGAACCGACATGCTAGACCTCGACCTCGGTCGGCGAATTCGGTTGGGAAGCTGCGACCCAATCCTTGGATGAAGCCGTCCGACCTGACACTGCCTTTACTCTCCGTGAAGGTGAGCTTACCACGCCCACGGCGGCGGTCGAAAGTTCAAATCGGTTGCGGACCGTCAGGCTGGCGGTTACAAGAGAAATCAGCACATACGCTCCGATCGGTCACCGGGCCAGGGCCCGTGGGGGATGTCGAGGTTCATGGACCAGGATGAGCTGACACACTTGCTCGATGCCGTTGCGGCCGGCTAGTTATCCTCAGCCGACGCCGCGTTTCGAATCCGGACCCAGCCGTTCGTCGATGCCGGCGGATTTGCCAAAGTGGATCTCCACCGCCGGGTTCGTTGCGGGTTTCCCGAGGTGATTTTCGGCCAAGGCAAGACGGCGCAACAGATCGAGGCCATTCTGCGGACCTTGATCTCGCATGGCCAAGGCGGTCTCGTGACGCGGGTCGAGCCGTGCGGCAGCGGCCCATCTGGGGTCGGCGTTTCCGGGGGGCCAGCACAACCCGGTCGCCCGCACCTTCAGGATCGAAAGCCCCGAGCTGCCGGCGCCAAAGTGGGGCGGGTGGTCATCGTCACGGCCGGGACAAGCGACCTGCCTGTCGCCGAGGAGGCTCGGGTGACGGCCGAGGCCTGGAACTGCGATGTTGCGCTGGTGGCCGACGTGGGCGTGGCGGGTCTGCACAGGCTTCTGCACGAGTTGCCCCGTTTCGGCCATGCCGACGCGATCGTGGTCGTCGCGGGCATGGAAGGGGCCCTACCCAGCGTCGTTGGCGGCCTGGTCGATTGCCCGGTCATCGCCGTACCCACCAGTATCGGCTACGGCGCCCATTTTCATGGACTGGCCGCCCTTCTGGGAATGCTCAACAGTTGCGCTTCCAACGTGGTCGTCGTGAACATCGACGCCGGCTTCAACGGCGGCCATGTGGCTGGTCTGATCGCCCGCCGCGCCGGGCTCGCCCGCATGCCGTCCAAAGCCGCGGCAACCGGCACCGGCCAGCATCCGGCAACCGCGGCGGCCGGCTTCCCAGCACAGAGCGAAGTGAAAAACCAAGCCGTTGACTGATGCGGGCCGGCCCGAACCAGCCGGACTCCCGGGAGTAAGCTTGCCCATGGCACTGGAGCGGATCGACGTCTCTCCCCGTATTGAAGCCTCGAGTCGAGGATGGCCACAAGGGGCTCTATGGCACGGTCCTGGTCATCGCTGGAGGCCGCGGGATGGCCGGCGCCGCCGCACTCTGCGGGGCTTCGGCACTGAGGGCGGGCGCTGGCCTGGTCCGGGTGGCCACTCCGGCCGAGGTTCAGCCCACGGTGGCCAGCTTCGAGCCTTGCTACATGACCTATCCCCTATCTCGACGACGCCGACGGGCTGATCTGTCTAAAGCCATCGATCCCCGCGCTCGAGCGCCTGATCGCTTCGGCTGACGTCGTCGCCGTCGGCCCGGGCCTGGGCCAGTCCGGCGACATTCGCGGTCTGGTTCGCTGGCTCATCGAATCGACGGATAAACCACTGGTCATTGATGCCGACGGCCTCAATGCGCTGGCAGGGCAACCCGGGCTGCTTTCCGGCCTGACCCGGGCAGTAGTGGTAACACCTCACCCCGGCGAGTTTGCCCGTCTGACTGGGACCGATGTTACGGCGGTGCAGGCTGATCGCATCGGCAACGCCGCCGGGTTCGCGGCGAGCTGGGAACAGCTCATCGTGGTGCTCAAAGGGGCTGGTACCGTGGTGACCGACGGGCAACGTGTTTATGTTAACCAGACCGGTAATCCGGGAATGGCCACGGGGGGAAGCGGAGACGTGCTGACCGGGGTCATCGCGGCACTGATCGGGCAGCGGATGCCTGCTTTCGACGCCGCACAGCTTGGCGTTTACATGCACGGTCTTGCCGGCGACATCGCGCGCGACCAGAGCGGCACGATTGGCATGATTGCGGGCGACATCGTCGATTCCCTGCCCGATGCGTTTGACCGCGCTTGGACGGAGCACGAGGCCGGGTAGTCTGGTGAGGCTTCCCGGATTCGCCAGCTCCGTATGGAAAGCGGCACCAAATCACTAATGTGTGTCAGGTTCGTTCCATTCATTGATGGAGCGGGGTGGGCGGTATTTCTTGAATCTCCTCGGCTGAAGTTGAGGTCCCCGCGTCGGCTCTTCAGCCATAGCCTCCTCCCGGGTCCGCCTTCGTTGACGATCGGCTTGAGGTGGCCCGTTGCCAAGTCGGGCGTGACCACAAAGAAGCACACCGCGTGATGGTGAGACTCGGTCGACTGACCGTTCGGCCTCGGCAATCATCACCAGGTCCGGCCCCGCAAAGCTCCCCGAACCCGCAAAGCTCCCGTTTCCAGCCGGATTACTCCGCGCTCGGCCTTGAAATGTGTTCTCTGTCGCCTATGTTCTGGATTCGATCTAGAGTATACTGCATTAAGGCAAAATGCAGATCGCGCGGCTATGCTGGAGTAATCAAGGCGGGTACTCCGTCGCTGCGATCCCGAAGCCCAACGGAACCCAGGAGGTCGGATTGTCATCTCGCGAAAATCCCCCGTCGGCGGCTTGGACCTATCGCATGGAAGTCTCTCCTACCGGACAGGGCCCCGCTGCTTCCGCGACGAATCCTAACGAACCGATCGTCCTGCTCCATCTCCTGGTCAATCTTCAAAACCAGACTCTAGACTCGCTCAGGCAGCTTCTCGAAGTGCAGCGGCAGCAACTTGATCTAGCGCGTGAGACAGTACAGGTTGGCCGCGAGCAGCGGGCCAGGCAAGGCGCCGAGCTGGAACGGTGGCAGGTCGGACACGACCACGTGCTCGATGCCTGCCGGGATACTCTGGGCCGGCTCGAGCAGGTCCACGCCTCACTCATGGGTGAGCTCGCCCATTATGTCGAGGAGAATCACGAAAACCTGCTCGAAGGCGACTTCTCGCTGAGCGATTTTGTCGACCGTTTTGGCCCCCGGCTCGCCCATCTGAATACGATGCTGGCCGTTCTCCGGCCGCTGGCAGCCGCTCAGCGGAAGACCGAGGGTTGATTGGCTTCGGGGCCAATTCGTAGCGGCCGCGCTCATATCCACCGTCGCGGCCGCCACTGCCCGACCCGCCGCCGTAATTGCCGCCGCCGCTAGGCTTGGGCTCGCGCGGCCTGGCTTCGTTGACAGTCAGCCGACGCCCATCAACTTCGTGTTCATGAAGGCCTTCGATCGCTGCCTTAGCCTCGGCTTCGGTGTTCATCTCGACAAATCCGAATCCCTTGCTTCGTCCGGTCTCTCGATCAGAGATGACCTCGGCGCTCTGCACGGTTCCATACTGCGAGAACAACTGTTCCAGGTCGGAGCTGTTGGTTCGATAGGTCAGATTTCCGACGTACAGTTTCTTGCCCACCGTCAAACTCCTCATTCAGGCCGGTAATCACTTAGCTGGGTCAGACAAACCGGGTTTTCTGCCGTCCTTGCTGACAGGTGAATCGTCGGCTGAGGCAAGTCGACGCGTTCCACCGTGATTCACGGCATGCACTCATCCGGTTTCCGACCGCGCTAAGTATAGAGATCGATCGACGGAAAAAAAAGGGTGAATGGCGAAAAACACACACGAGCAGAACGCGCTGGCGTGCTCTTTTAGAAACGAGATTTGTACAGTACCATTCGCCCTCATCACGCCGGAATGTCACTTGCATGATCATCTTGCGGCCGGTCGGCGAATCCCGTACACCAGGACGGGATGATCCAGGAGGGCGGTCTGACCTTCAAGTCGCATGCGCAACCTCTGTGCAACTCGGATCGATGGCTGATTCTCGGCGTGGATCATGCTGATCACATGGGTCTGTTGGAGTCGGAAAAAGGCCGCCTCAAGCGCTGCCCGTGCAGACTCGGTCGCATACCCTTGGCCCCAGAATCTCTTTCGCAAGGTCCAGGCGATTTCCATCCCCGGCCAGCCTTCCGGCCGCCAGCAGCCAACTCGTCCTAGCAGCTCGCCCGAGTCTCGCTGCTCGACGGCCCAGAGACCGAACCCCCGAAGTTGCCAGTGTCCCAGCACGGTAGCCATGCTCCGCCAGGCTTCCGACCGGCTCATCGCGGCTCCGCCCAGATACTTCATCACATCGGCATCGCCGCACATTTCGGCATAATCGTCCAGGTCGGTCTCACGGAACATCCGCAACGTCAGCCGCTCGGTCTCCAGGCGGTCGAGTTTGATTTGATTGCGCATCGGGAGTACCGACTTAAACCGAGGCTTCGTCCTGTCCACGCTTCCTGAGACGATCGAGAACTTCCAGCAGCTTGGAGTAGGCTTCTTGCGCCGCGTCGCCGGCCTCAGTTCGCAGGAGCGGCGACGTCAGCGAGCCGCCGGACCCGCTCTGATACGGTCTGCAAACGTGCGTGTGGCCTCGTCGAGTCGCCTTCCACCAACCTCATAGAAGTTATTGTGCTCGGCGTTGTCAATCACCAGCGTCGACAGCGGCCCCTTCGCCGAGGCAGCCAGCCGCTCGAACATGGGAAAAGGAACCACCGGATCGCGACGTCCGTGACCCAGCAGAATGGGGCAATTGATCGAGGCGATCTTCCCCTGGCTGTCGAACTTGTGGGCAAAGAACCAGCGGGGTAACGGCATGGGGAAGACGCTCAAAGCCATGTCGTGGGTGCTGGTGAATGTGCTAAATGCGAAGAGGCCGCCAACCTGCCGGCGGTAGGCCAGATCAATGGCGACGGCCCCGCCCAGAGACCAGCCCCCGGCGATGATCCGCTGTAGAGGAAAACCCCGCGACAAAAGAGCTTGGTATGCCGCCTCGGCCGTCTCTCGGCAGCCGATCTCCGAGGCCCTGCCCGCGCTCAAACCATAGCCCAGGTAGTCGGGAATCATCACGTTGAGACCCAGGCGGCGGAAGCGATCGAACTCGGTCTCAGCGTAGGCCAGGCACATCGCGTTGCCGTAGAAGTAGACCAGCGCGGGACGCGAAGGCGCCTCGGGGTCTGGCCGACCGTCAGCCAAGAGCGCGGGGCCGTACAGTGCCGTAATTCGCTCTCCCCGTGACGTCGCGAGTTGGAGCAGCTCCGCGCCGGATCTCGGACGGACGCCCGCCTCCAGGCTTCCCTGTGTGGCATTCCCCGGAAAGATCAGACGGTCCTGGAACAGGTAAATCATCGAGAGAAAACCTACCAAGATCAGGATCAAGAGGCGTGTGCCGAGAACCAGGGCGGATGGCCAGCGCGATCGCTCTCGTCTGGCTCTTGGAGTATCACCGTCGGCAGTCGATGCGTCTCCTGTAGCCATTCAGGAACGTCCGAGCAAACGGCCCAACTTGCTATGACCGAGACTTCTAATGCTCCGACTTGTCACCCCCTAATCCACGCAACTTTCCAAACACCCTCGCGGACAAGCAGGACCGGCTCTCGATCAGATGTCTCCATTATGCCGAGCCAGGCCAGGCAACGAAACCGGCCAGCCAGACACGGCGTCGGAGCTTGACACCTTGGGCGTTCAAAAAAGCGGCAGAGTCGAGGCAATGACGGTCTTGAGAATTTTGCTCATCGACCTCTGCTCTTGTTCTCGCAAGGTGTATGTGGCGATTGAAAACTAACATTAAAGATGAGCCAGTGCGATTCACTGCTGGAGCAAGTGTCGCCCCGATCCGGGAACGAAACTGTCCTGGGGTCCTGCCGCCTTTGGGCTCGGTCTGGCCGTCGGGGCCGATTTCGAGTAGGCTGAATAGCCCTTTCGGACCGATGATGCGGGCGGAGGTATTCGCAGGCAGGGAGTGCCCGTCCGAGTCGAGACGCCCAAACAGCGGGCACCGGCGGGTTGGCAGCCAGGGTGGGGACCGCGATCCGTGTCCTATCGCAGCTTCAAGCATCTGCTCGGTGAGACCAGCCTTGAGCGGAAGTGCCGCTTCATCTTCGGGCTGGGCATCTTCCTGCTGGTCACGGTCAGCTTCCTCCTGTACGGACTGAAGACCGAGACCCTGGTGAAGAAGCAGACGACCCAGACCGCCCGAATGCTCGTCAACCCCACGCTTATGAACATTCACTACAAGAAGTTGGGGAACGAGAATTTTGAGTCGATCATCGACGTGCTGTGGGGGGGGCTCAGACCGCTCGACGATCTGCCCAATTCCGAGCCCTGGGTCCTCAATCCGTACAACGCCAAGGACCCGAAAAACCAGGAAGCCGACGACTTCGAGAGAACGACGCTTGCCCGGTTTCTCCAGGCGGCCTCCGACGAGGACGCCATGCAGAGGGCCGGCAAACCGCAAGAAAGGCCGTACTACTTTGCCGATGGCACTCCCATGTGGGCAGAGCGAATCAACAGGGCCAAGAATGAATACCAGTATATCCAGGCGGTTACTTTCAAGTCCTCCTGCCTCATGGACTGCCACAGCAAGGACAAGGACAGCGCCGGGACCGGTAATCAGGATGAGAGCACCGAGCATCTGGACAACCACCTGATGAGGCCGGCCCGCGACGGTCAGCACTGGGTACCAACCAAGGCGGGCGACCTGGCTGGCGCCGTGGTTGTGCACGTGCCCACCAAGGCGACCGAGACAGCGATTAACACCAACCGCGCCATGCTAATCAGCGCGGCGCTCGTGACTGCGATCCTGGCAATGTTCTCCTCAGCGATGATCGTGCGCTACGTGATCGTCAAGCCGGTCAAACACCTGCGCGACGTTTCCGACGCCATCGCGGCGGGGCGGCTGAACATTCGCAGCCAGATCCAGACCGGCGACGAGTTCGAGGACTTGTCACACGCGTTCAACCGGATGTTGCATAATCTGGTCGCCATGCAGCAAGAGCTGCGCGACGTCAACGGCGACTTCGATCGGAAAGTCGACGAGCTCGCCCAGGCGAACATGGCTCTGTATGAAATGAACCGGATCAAGAGCGACTTCCTGGCGACCATGAGCCACGAGCTGCGTACCCCGCTGAACTCGATTATCGGCTTCTCCGAGGTCCTGGCCGGTAGCGATGCCCTGGGAGAACGACAGCGGCGCTACGCGAGCAACATCCAGACTTCCGGCAAGATGTTGCTGGGTATGATCAATGACATTCTGGATCTGGCCAAGATCGAAAGCGGCAAGATGGAGGTTCGAATTGAGGATTTCTCGATCCGCGATGTTTGCGAGGCAGTCGCCAACCTGACGCGGCCGATGGCCGACGGCAAGAACATCACGCTGGAGTGCCGGCTTGAGGAAGCGATTCCCCTTTTGCGGCAAGACCCTGGAAAGGTCCGCCAGATTCTTTACAACCTGATTTCCAACGCGATCAAATTCACGCCTGAGGGCGGCCGTGTCATTCTTCGTGCCAGAACCGACGGCTCGCTTCGTGATTCTGGAAGTGGAGGATACGGGCATTGGCATCGCCGAGGAAGACAAGGAGACGGTCTTTGAGAAATTCCGCCAGGCGAAGGTACCCGGACAGGAAGACAACGTGCTGACCCGTGAGCATCAAGGCACCGGTTTGGGGCTGTCGATCGTCCGCGAATTGACCCGGCTGCTGGGCGGTGAAATTCACCTTGAGAAGCCAGCTCGGGCAAGGAAGCATCTTCACAATCCGACTGCCCCTCCAGTTGCTGGCAACCGGAAATTTGATGTCACCCTCTCCGACGAGGCAATCGACCTGACCAAGGCAAGACGGATCGAGACCTACGCTCCTCCTCCGCACGTCCTGCTGGGGCGTCCTCAGCAGGGCGGCCAGCGCTACGCAGAGCAGACCAGGAACAGAGAGCGAAAACCCTCGCTCTCATGAAATGATGAGCTATCCGAAAGTTCACCCACCAAGAAGAACTTGACGACCAGGTCGAGGCGAGACAGACGGCGGCTGATTGCTGGTCTGCTGGCCGGCGGCGGACTGTTGCTGGCCTCAGGAGTCAACTTGGCCTTCCGGCTGCAGAGCCCGGTGAAAACCCTGACGTACGGGCAATTTCGCAAGCAACTTCAGCGCGGTGAAATCGCCTCCGTCCGGCTTGGTCCCACGCGTAATCGAAGGCCGCGCTGGCGGTGATCAACTCGCAAGATCGCCAGCCGGTCCGTTTCCGCGTCTCGCGTCGTCGGCATGGAGCACGACGAGGACCTGATTCGCCTGCTCGCCCTACATTCCAGGTGGTGATTACGAGGCCGAAGCCGAGCCTTCCCCACTGCAGACCGTGCTCTTTCCGGGCGCCCTGTTCCTGCTCATGCTGCTGGCTTTTTCCTGGGTCGATCTCGCGTTCGGGAGGCATGGGTTCTGCCATGGCCTTTGCCAAGAGCCGACCCCGCGTTTATACCGGCAGTGCCGAGCGTGTGACTTTCGAGGATGTCGCCGGGCATGACGAGGTCGTCACCGAGCTGAAAGAGATCGTCGAGTTTCTTCAGACGCCGGCCAAGTACTGCTCGCTGGGCGGTCGGGTTCCCAAGGGCGTTCTCCTTGTCGGCGCTCCGGGCACGGGCAAGACGCTGCTGGCGCGCGCCGTGGCCGGCGAGGCGGGCGTGCCGTTCTTCTCCCTTTCCGGCTCCGACTTCGTCGAGCTCTTCGTGGGCGTCGGCGCTTCTCGGGTTCGAAATCTCTTCGCCCGAGCGCAGGCCAAGGCGCCTTGCCTGATCTTCATCGATGAGCTCGACGCGATTGGCAAGGCCCGCGGAGTCGGCAGGCCCGGGCGGCCATGACGAGCGCGATCAGACGCTCAACCAGTTGCTCGTCGAGATGGACGGGTTTGACGCCAATCGGGGAATCATCCTGCTGGCGGCGACCAATCGCCCGGAGACCCTCGACCAGGCGCTGGTGCGTCCCGGTCGCTTTGACCGCCAGGTGGTCGTCGACCGTCCCGACCTGATCGGCCGCGAGCAGATCCTCAAGGTCCACGCGCGCACCGTCCCGCTTGAAGAGTCCATCAACCTCCGCCACATCGCGGCGATCACACCGGGATTCGTCGGAGCCGACCTGGCCAATCTCGTCAACGAGGCCGCCCTGCTGGCGGCACGCCGTGGCAAGACCACCGTGGGCCTTCCCGAATTCGAGGAAGGCATCGAGCGACTGATCGCCGGACCCGAAAAGCGCCAGCGCCTGCTCCGTCGCGAGGAGAAGCGGCGCATCGCTTTCCATGAAGCCGGACATGCCCTGGTGGCCCGCAAGCTTCCCGAGACAGACCCGGTGCACAAGATCACGATCATCGGCCGCGGTAACGGAGCGCTGGGCTACACGCTTTACCGTCCCGAGGAAGATTGTCTCTTGCACACGCGAACCTCGCTGGAGAACCTGGTCAGCAGTCTGCTCGGCGGGCACGTTGGCCGAGGAGCTGGCCCTGGGCGAGGCCTCCGACGGCTGCTCGAGCGATCTCCGCCGCGCCACCCAGTTCGCCCGGCGAATGGTCGTCGAGTTCGGCATGAGCCCGGTTCTGGGCCGCTTGAATTATCTCAAAGACCCCGGGCAGAACGGCTCCGACCGCGGCGGAACTCTCCTGGAGCGAACAGACCGCCAGGGAGATCGACCTGGAGATTCGCCGCATCATCGACGAAGCCCAGGCCAGGGCCCGGATCCTCCTGGAGCAATCGCCAGACCCTCGACGAGATCGCAGCTCGATTGATCGACCAAGAAACGATCGACGCCGCCGAGCTCCAGCAAATCCTGGAACACGCGGAATAGCGGTACCGAGACGTGCTGCCCGAAGGGTCTGAAACGAGTTTCGGGAACGGGATTCCAGGCTGGGCGTGTTTCGGACCCGGCCACGTTCCGTTAGACTCTTCATCGAGATATTCCCGGTGGACAGAGTCGGCAGGCGTACGATGGCGGTTCGGAGCTCTGGTCATGACATGGCAGGGGAGTGGGCCGCCCGTGATCGGCGTCGATCTGGGCGGGACGAAAATCCTGGCGGGCGTGGTCAGTGCCGAGAACCGCATTCTGGGACGCGGCAAGCGGAGCACGCCGGCCAGGGAGGGCGGCCCGGCGATCCTCGCGGAGATGATCGCTTGCGTGGACGAGGCCCTCGCCTCGGCGGGACTTCGCCGCGAAGACAGGTCGTGGCTGGCGGCATCGGCTCGCCCGGCCCGCTCGACGTGAAATCGGGGGTCATTCTCTTCAGCGCCAATCTCAACGTGAAGAATTATCCGATCGGACCGGAGCTCTCCGCCTACCTTGACCGGCCGGTTCATGGTTCAGAACGACGTTCGCGTGGCCGGGTACGCTGAATTCCGGCTGGGTGCCGGACGCGGCTATCGTGATATCATCGCGGCGTTTGTCGGTACGGGCATCGGCGGCTGCGTCATCCTGCGCGGCGAGATCGTCACCGGATCGACGGGCAACGCCGGTGAGATCGGCCATACGGTCGTCAAGGCCGGCGGCCCGCGGTGCGGGTGCGGCTCCGAGGGCTGCATGGAAGCCCTGGCCAGCAAGACGGCGATCCAACGACGGATCAATAAAGCCATCCAGAAGGGCACTCACACCGTGCTCCGCGATAAGATGGCCCGCAAGGGAGGGCGGCTCAAAAGCGGCGACCTCGCCGAGGCGGTCGCTGCCCGCGATCCTGTTGCGCTGAAAGCCGTGGAACGCGCCGCCCATTACCTCGGCCTGGGGCTGGGCGGGCTGGTCAATGTCCTCGGTCCGGAAGTCGTGATCATCGGCGGCGGCGTGGCCAACGCACTGGGAGACCCGTGGGTCGACCTGGCGCGCACCGCGGCTACGAACCCAGATCCTGACCGACCCCGACGGCCAGATCAAGATCGTCCGCGCAGAGCTCGGCGATGACGCCGGCATCCTCGGCTCGGCCCTGCTGGCTCGAGAACACTTCGTTCATTCCTGAGCAAGCAACTAGCGCGGGTTTAGTTAACTCCGTTGCACCGGGGCCATTGCCAGGCCGGATTAGCAATGGCGCGTTGGCCCTGGATGCGGGGGTATGCAGATGCCTTGTAGGCTCACAGCACCTCATATAAGATTTCCATAAAGAGTATTGCCTCGTTCCAAGCCTGGCCAGAGGGCCTACGAGCCAGCCGAACCGAGCTGGCCGATCCTGTGTCCGAGCTGGATAGCGGCCGCAGAATGCGTCTGGCGCGATCGACTTCGCACGTGGATTCACGTTGACATATTGTATTCGGTACAGCTTTTGCTATTATCTCTCGCATCGGTTCGTGCCGGGCGTGCTGTGACTCGCCTTCGGAGACCACCGGTAGGCAAGATCAGCGTTCCCGACTTCTTGGTCTGTTGACGCTTCTGGACCTACTACACGGGTTGCGAACCATGAAGAGACGAAAGCGGGACCACCGGCGTGCGCTGCTTGCCCGTTTGACCCGGCATCTCGAGATCAGCCTCGATTGCCTTGCGTCCCCGCCGCATCCGGACGAGGTCGGCCAGGTACGCGGCGGCTCTGGGCGAGATGCTCGGGTTCATCACGCGGCCCAGATGCTGCTCTTGGTGTCGCCGTCGCGGACGTCTCCAGCGCCATCACTGGGATTACTCGGAACCGCTCAACGTCACATTCCTCTGCCCCGACTGCCATTCGCGTGGCCGATGTGATGGTCGAAAGTGCACAAAGTGCCTAACTTCTTGGCGAAGGCGTACCGCTGAGCAACGGGGCCGATCCGGCTGAAGGTCGGAACCGACCATCTCGGGAGGATTGACCAGCGGAAGCTGCACCTGGAAGGTCGTGCCCTGTCCGGTCGGTGACGACCAATGCAGCGACCCGCCCGCCAGAGCCACGAACCGCGCTGCGCGGGGAAGGCCCAGACCCAGTCCTCGCCCTGCCTGTCGGCCGCAGTAGAAGGGGTCGAACAGGTGAGCACCTTCGGCTGGCGAGATCCCCTTGCCGCTGTCGCAGATCCACCAGCGTAGATCGCTTCCCTGGATTTGCGATCGTACCTGAACCTTGCCGCCTGGCGGTGTCGCCTGGATGGCGTTGCGAACCAGGGTCTCGGCCAGGTGACCAAGCGCCTCCGGATCGGCCCAGGTTTGCGGTTCGCCCGGTTCCAGCTCGCTCTCGAGGCGAATGTTTCGGGCCTCGCATTCCTCGCGAACGCTCGCCAGGCAAGAGCGTAGCACCTCCGACGGTCGGCACGATCGCGGGCGGAGCGACGGTGGACGGGCAACGAACATCAGGTCGCGGAGGATCCGGTGCGTCCGCTGTGCCTGACCGAGGATGATTCGCAGCGATCGGCTGGTCTCGGCGTCCTGCGTCCGGCCCAGCAGCAACTGGGCTCGCCCCACGATCACGGCCAGCGGATTGTTGAGCTCGTGCCCTGCGCCCGCGGCAAACTCGGCCAGGGCCTGCAGCTTTCGATCACGAATCCGCGCTTCATCGTCCTCAGCCTGCTGCCGGAACCGCCGAGACGATCTGCCTGCAACCGCCGCTCCATCGCCGTCTGTGCCGCCACGAGCGATGCCCATGCCTCCCAGGCGGCAAGAACTGGCGTCGATCTTCACGCGTTGAAGCAACTCCGCCTGCGAGGGATTGCACCAGAGCTGGATCTCCGCCTGAACCCGACCGCCCCTGTAGAGCGGAAGCACCAGCGTCGGAGTCCGGTTCTCGGGCCGGTCTGGTGCGCTCGGCTCCGGTCGGTCGCCAGCCGGCACGGAGCCGTCAGCCGCCGGCTCGCCCTCGCGTTCGTCGCACCAGCTCACTCGAGCCGCATTGACTTCCGGCTCGGCACACCAGACGACGCCGGCCCGCTTCGCCCAGTTTTCCAGCGGCTCGAAGGGCCTTGAATCGGCAATCGCCTGGAGCAGCCTCTCCTGGCTCTCGCTCTGGCGCAGGGCTTCGGCCAGGTGGAGTTCGTGAGCCGGGCACACTGCCGGGTCATTCGTTCTTCGTGGGCTGTCGCATCGGCCGCGGCAAAGAGCGATCCGCACCGTGACTGGACCTCCGCCACCAGGATCCGCAAGCCGCGGCTCGATGGTCGTGGTTTCCTGACCGGCCGGAGGAGCCAGCGACCAGGGCGTTTTCTCGGCACAGAGAAAGCTTGCTGGATCAGGACCAGTCGCTCCCGCTCGCTCGCGGCGCAGTTCAAAGCCCCGCTCGCCCGCTCGTGCAGCCACGCCGCGTCCACCACCAGGGGATCGCAACCCCATCGTTCGGCCAGCCGCCGGCCGAGGTTGCCCAGGTCGGTATCAAGGTGCGAGACTTCCAGCCGCCGCCGCGCGGAGACTTCTTGTCTCTGCCAGCCAGCCGGCCATCCATTCCGGGTCAATCGCGGCCACAGCCCATCGGCCCAGACCATGCAGCAGTGCGGCGCGAGCGACTCGCTCGTAATGGAGATCACCCGCCTCTCGAGCCAGCGAGCGGGCGGCCAGGCTGACCGCGACCGAATGTCTCCAGAGGCGTTGAAAGATCTCGGCCCGAGTCCCGAGAGGTTTCCCGATGACCACCAGGGAAGTTCCGCGACGAGCTTGATGGGGTCAAACCCAGTGCGGGCACGTCATCTCCCCGAGAATCCAACCCGGATCAAGTTCCCAGACCGCCCGCAGCCGCGACCAATCCGCGGCGGCAGGCCTGCTCCAGACCGGCTGGAGAACTCCCCGGCGGCAGTCATTACCTGGCGAGCCGTGAACGGCCGGATAGGAAGGTGCTCAAGCCCTTCCACGCGGCGCGCAGTTCCCTGCAAACCGGTTTCCGTCCTGGCTGGCCCCGCACGATGATCGGGCTCCTTCCCGACGGGCGTTCCTGACTGCATCTCATGAAGAGTCGACGATCGGCGAATCGACCCGTTCCGCTCCGGCGCGACCTGGACTTCGATGCGCCTGTCATCCTAGCATTGCCTGGCATTCAGCCAATGGCGCTCGTCTCCATATCCAAGAGTCGGCAAACCCGGCGCATCAGTTCATCGATATCCAGCGGCTTGTGCAAAAAGTCATCCGCCCCCGACTTGCGCAGGTCTTCGATCTTCTCCTCCTCGACCATGCCCGAGATGCAGATGATCTTGATGTCCGACATGGTGGGGTCGCGGCGGATCAGTTCGCACACGGCCTGACCATTGATGTCGGGAAGCATCACATCAAGAATGATCAGGTCGGGATGATACTCCTTGGCCAGCATGCCCGCCCCGAAGCCGTTGTTGACGGACTTCTGCTCAAACCGGGCATCGCTGGCCAGCACTTCCGAAATCAGATCGACGACGGCCTGATCATCGTCCACGATCAGGATGCGCCGGCGACCGCTCTCCAGAGCGTCGGTCGGGATTCCGTTCTCTTTCATGAACCGGAAGAGCGCCTCGCGGGGAATCCGCCGAAACCGTGATCCAGGAACCCGAAAACCTTTGAGCTGGCCCGAGTCAAAGCAGCGTATGATGGTTTGCTGGCTCACCTTGCAAATCTTCGCTGCCTCGCCAGTGGTGTACACAGTCTTCATGTTCTTGTGAGTCCTGATTTGTGAGATCAAGGACAAAGTCGCACCCCCGATCCGGCCCGATAAGCCATCAAGTCTGGCGACGACGTTTTCCTGATCTGCCTCCATGCAACACTCCTTTGCGTGAAAAACTCGACAACTTAGAGAAGGAACTTGGTTGCCACGTCGAACCACCTCATCTCCTAGGTGTCGCACAAACGGCAAATTCTGCGAAGCCTGTAGAGATTGCCGAGCTTGCCAATTCAGCCAATTGTAAAATAGTACTCGGAATTGTCAATGCAAATGGGAATGGAAGAACAAGCCCCCCATTCTTCTCACCTTGGCCAGCTAGATCTTCGCCCTCACAGAGCTTGTTTTAACCCACTCTTCACTGGGAAAGATAGGGGAAAAGGGAGGTTCTATCTGAATCTATCCTTGAAATCTGGTGAAAACTGATCTAATTGACAAAAGAACGCAACGCCAGTCGGACTGTCAAGATCGGTGAGAGACCGCGTTTTCGAGAGCCCGCAAGGTCTGATGCTTCAAGCAAGCCAGCGCAGATCTGGCGGCCCGGAGCCCAGGGCGAAATGCTCGGATTACGTTCAATTTCAAGTTGATTATCTCAGGTAGGGCCGGTTTCTCCATTCTTGTTATCAGCGGACTTGGCGTGGTGACACTGGAATCCGAAGGATTACGGCTGACGCAGGCGGGCCGCCGCGTTTGAGCTCGATCAGCAGCGTGGCCATGTCGGCGGGGGAGATGCCGCTGATTCGTCCGGCCTGGCCTATCGAACCAGGGCGGACCCGCTCGAGTTTCTCGCGAGCTTCGGCACGAAGCTGGGGGACCGCCCGGTAATCCAGGTCGGCGGGAATCGGCTTGTCTTCAAGCCGGCGAAACCGCTCGATCTGCTCCACCTGGCGGCCGATGTAGCCGTTGTACTTGGCCTCAACGACCACCTGGGTGATCACGTCCTGGCTGAACTTCGCCATCCAGGGCCGTGCTCCAGCCCCAGCAGATCGTCCCAGGTTGACTCGGGCCGACTGAGCCACTGAAACAGAGAATTTCCCCGGAGCCGGCTGGTTTCCAGCTCCTCACGAAGCCGGCCAATCGCGTCGCGTCGCGCCTCGAATCGTGCCCACCGCGGGTCGTCCACCAGGCCGACCCGACGGCCCATCTCGGTCAGTCGCAGGTCGGCATTGTCGTGACGCAAGCAGCAGTCGATACTCGGCCCGGCTGGTGAACATTCGGTAAGGCTCGTCCACTCCGCGAGTGACCAGGTCGTCGATCAGCACGCCCAGATAAGCCTGCGATCGATCGATGATCAGGGGATCTTGATCGCGCACGGCGAGGGCCGCGTTGATGCCGGCGATCAGTCCCTGCGACGCAGCCTCCTCGTAGCCCGTGGTTCCATTGATCTGACCGGCGAAATAAAGCCCCGGCAAGCCCTTGGTTTCGAGCGTCGGACGCAGTTGCTGGGGCGGAGCGAAGTCGTACTCCACGGCATAGCCATAGCGCATGATCTCGGCGTGCTCGAGCCCCGGAATCAGCGGGATGATCGCTTCCTGAACATCGCGTGGCAGGCTCGTGGAAATGCCGTTGCAGTAATACTCGAGCGTGTTCCTTCCCTCCGGCTCGAGGAAGATCTGGTGGGCGCTGCGGTCGGCGAAGCGGACGACCTTGTCTTCGATCGAAGGGCAATACCTGGGCCCCGTGGATTGGATCTGCCCCGAATACATCGGCGCCCGATGGAGGTTTTCCCGGATCAGGTCATGGACGGCCGGGTTGGTGGTCGTGATATGGCAATCGACCTGCGTCTGGGTGATCTTTTCGGTGAGAAACGAGAACGGCACGGGCTCGGCATCGCCCGGCTGAGGTTCCAGCCGATCGAAATCGATGGTGCGTCCATTGAGCCGGGGCGGCGTTCCCGTCTTGAACCGGCGGAGCTCGAAGCCGAGGTCGAGCAGGCTTCGCGAGAGCCCGTTCGCCGCGATGTCGCCGCCCCGGCCGCCGGGCGTTTTGACCTCGCCGGTGTGCATGAGCGCCTGGAGAAACGTCCCCGTCGTCAGCACGACTGCCCGGGCGCGGTACTGGACGCCGCCCCGGCAACGCACGCCCGCTGTCCCTGCCCGATTCGACCGCGATACCCTCGACCATTTCCTGCCGGAGCGTGAGGTTCGGCTGCCGTTCGACCGTGAGCTTGGCCAGGAACTGGTAGGCTTTCTTGTCGCACTGGGCTCGCGGGCTATGCATCGCCGGCCCCTTGCCCCGGTTGAGCAGGCGGAACTGGATGGCCGTGGCGTCGGTAAGGATACCCATCGCGCCGCCCAGGGCATCGATCTCGCGAACGATCTGCCCCTTGGCCACCCCCCCGATCGCCGGATTGCAGCTCATCTGCCCGACCGTATCGCAATTGAGCGTCAGCAAGGCCGTCCGAAGACCCATTCGCGCGGCCGCCAGCGCCGCCTCGATCCCGGCATGCCCGGCGCCTACCACGACGATGTCAAATTGATAAGGGTCGTGCATCCGCGTCATGGGGTCTCTGGTTCGCGGCCAAACCGCGGCTGACGAGAAATCGAATCTGAGCCAAGCCGATCGGACGCGTGCTCCGCATCAACGTGAGGTCTCGACTGTGTTCATCTTATAAAGACAATCTGGAGAGCGAACAGGGGACCGTCGCGGCTGCCCGCAAACCCTCGGAAAAAGCGTCCAGTCGGTCAGCGGTCGCACGACCCCCCTGCTCTGTCCTAGCTCCACCCCTCGACCTGGCTTTGTTTTCGCCATCCGGCGCGGCCATTTCTGACTTAAGTCCCTAGAAGTCAACACTTTGGTTCGATGGAAAATTGGCTTTGTTTGGCGCTTTTTCTTCTTCGTCGTGGCATCGGGACGCATTGCCTTATCCAATCGTTCTCTTCAAGATGGGCCGCCGAACCCGATCTCCCGGGAGAGTCATCTGCCATGTTGCGATCGGCCATACAATTACGGGCAAGGTTCTCTCTTTTTGATCGGAGACCACTCGCGCTGGTCGATGCACCTTCTGAGTATGATCTGGTTGGCGGGGGAAAAAGTTGCAGCGATCGGCCCCGCGCTTAAGATTCATCGGGAGGACGCCTCGTCCTGGAATGCTCAAAGGGTCCCAACGGGCTATCCAGTTCAGGCGCCCAAGGGACCACCTATGTTCATGCACCCTGGAAGTGTGGGTGGCCCCGATTGACCCATTCTATCCCTCTAGCGGCGGACGGTCGTCCCCCGCGGGTGCTCGTGGAAGAAGCGCACCAACTCCCGCGAGGCATCGGGGCCGTCGGGGTCGGTATACGAGCCGTTATTGCTTCCGCCCGACCAGGCGTGGCCCGCGCCGTGGACGGTCCACTGCTCCGCGACGGTCTGCCCTCGTGCATCCTGGTAGTTGACGCGGGTGTAGGCACGTCCGCCAACGGACTTCCCTTGCAACAGTAGCGGGGACGGCGCGGTCCCGCCCGAACTCGACGGCGGTCTGGCGCCGACCCATTGCCCGATTAGGTCATCGGCGTTGCACGGGTGGACGGTCGAATCGGAGTCTCCCTGGAAGAGAATTAACGGGATTGCATGGCCTGCTCCCGCCCCCCGCCCTTGACCACCCGCATGCATGGCCCGGAGCGCCGACGGGAGGTCGTGCGCACTACCGGGAGCGAGGCCGGAATGGACGCCGACGGCCGCGTAGAGGTCGGGGTACGTCGCCGCCATGATCGCCGCCATCGCCCCCCCCGCCGACAGCCCAGCAACATAGATCCGGCGGGCATCGTTGTGATACTCGACCATCACCCGGCGCGTGATGCCGGCAATGAGCGCGGGCTCTCCCTCATCCCGCCTCTGGTCGGCATCCCGAAACCAGTTCCAGCACTTCGAGGGGTTGGAGGCGGCGGCTTGCGTGGGATAGACCACGAGGAACCCATCCGCTTCCGCCAGGAAGTTCATGCGGGTGCCGGCTGCGAAATCGTCGGGGTCTTGCGTGCAACCGTGGAGCATGACGATGAGCGGCAGGCCCTGTCCTCGATACCTCCCGGGGACGTAAAGCTTGTAGGCGCGGGTCCCCGCCTCATTGGTATGGGTCCCCTCAAGCCAGCGCCCGGCCGCCGGCACCACCGCGTCCTCCGGAACCGTCCGCCGGACTCGCTTACCGTCCGGGCGTGCCGGCAGGACATCAAGGCGCGGCAACGCATCGGGAAACATAAGGTTCGGCTTGACGGAGCCAAGGCCGGCCGAGAAGTGACGGACTCTTGCCGCCGACTCGGCGACGATCGGGCGGCGCCACCTGCCCCGAGGCGGTCGGCCCCGCGACGGTGCCGGGCCCTCCGCGGACCAACGCCGAGTTGACCGTGGCTGGCTCCTCGCAGAAACGAAATGTCGCTTCGATCGGGTCTGATGCACTTCCCAGATCCGTGGAGGTGCTCGAGGGGACCGCCGCGCGCCGAGATTGCGCTGAATCAGCGCCGTCGCCTCGGCCAGTCTCCCCTCGCGTGTGAGCCGCGTCGCCTCGACGATCCCGGCATACATACTGTTGTTCATGGTTCCGATCTCCTTATGCAACCGTTGTAGGTGGGCGCACCGTGACCCCACGACCAAATCCCCGATGACTCGGGTTGCCCGAGGTGCGCAGGATTGACTGTCTCTTACACCGGCACGAGTGGAAGGCATTGAAGGCCAGCCTGCAAAACCTGCCCTACTTCCTTGCCGGGGTAATAATTATCTGATTCGCCCGGCCAGTGCCCGCTTGACCGCCTCGCTCGCGTGGAAGGCCCCGAGCACGCAGATGGTGTCGATCGTCTCCAGGGCCAGTTCGGGCGAGACGTCATCGGCAATACTTGCCAGGCCCACCACGTTGATCTGCAAGTGCTCGCCGGCAGCGCGCACCGCCTCCAAGTGCTGCCGCGTGTACTGCTGCATACCGAGCACCAGCGTCTTGCGGGCGATCGTCTGCTTGACGACATCGGCGTGGGCGGCCAACTGGTTGCGGATCGCCGTGCGGATGAAGTCGGTGCGATTCGAATAGAATCCCTCCTGCACCAGCAGATCGATCTGCCCGAGGTCCACGGGGCCAAGATTGAGGGTGATCTTCTCCGTCTCTCCCGCCATTACTAACTACCTCACCATCCGAGGACCATCCCCTGACCATCCCTCTGGATGGTATAGTAGGAGGACATGGCTTCCGATATCAAGGGGGAGAAAAAAAGTTTGTGGCACGCTGGTGGGGTCACACGCTGGTGGGGTCAGACCGAGTTTCAAGTTTAACTTGAAACTCGGTCTGACCTCATGCCCCCTATTTGAACGCCTACGGAACACGCGGCGCCGGGGATCGTGGGCCGAAATCGATCCGAGGCCTCGAGGTCCATCCGCCATTCTCGCCGCTTCGACGGGTGCGGTCATCGGAGACAGCACCCGGACATTGGCGCTTCGGTCGGATCGACGAATGGCACTAGCTTAAGGCCGAGTGGCCTGTCAGAAACACCGTGCAGGGCGGACAACGTATACGGCTACTTCCTGCACCGCCGCCGTCAGGTGCCAGCGATTGACAGAGACTCGTTCTTGAGCCCCTTGCCGGTACCTGGGTAGGTGCCTTACCTCGCGGATGGCCTCCTTTGGTCGTGCGCTTAACCGGGGTCAGCGCGGTGCCGCTCACGCCACACGCCCTTGCGGCGCGGCCCGCTTCCAGCCAAAGGAATGTCCCACCACCTTACGCGTGCTAGTACCATTTCGCGCGATTGTGCGCCAGCTTGGCCTCGGCTCGGGTCTGGTTCAGGCGGCCCCATGCCTCGGCCTTCGCTTTCGTCGCCCGCGGCTCCCAGCGTCCCGGACGGTTGCCCACCCGGTGGTAGGCATCACCGCCAGCATCGCGTCAACCAACTCAACACGCTCCTCCGGCCGCGCCGCTTCCAACTTCGGAGCGAACGCCGTCAGCACCTGCTTGGCCCCTTTGAAGCTCATCTGACGGGGCTCCATCGCCGTTCTCCTCCGCGGCGACGGCCATGACCGTGCGGAGCAGGTTGTACGCCAACAGGTAGGCCCAGATCTCCTTCTGGACCATCTCGGGCGTCTTGCAGCGCAAGGATGTCCATCTGCATCGTCGATTTGATCGATCGGATGTCGATCTCTCCGTCCCACCTCCGCTCATATAAATCACCGATCTGCACGCCGTCAATGGTCGCATCGAGGATCGTCGTGATGACCTTGAACTGCTCGGCGCGGTTGTCCTTGTCGCGGGCATCGACGGCTCACCTGCCGCATAGTCAGGGTCTTCGGGTAGCCGCGATACTCCTCCCAGTCATGCCGCGCGGCTTGCCAGGACTTGCCAGAGAATGATATCGCCGTCGGACCGGCTTTCCACCGTCCGGCTCCCAACACGCTCCGCCTGCACGCGGGCGACCAGCTCGATGCCGCGCCACCGCAGTTCGCAGGCAAGGAAGTAGTTGTCGAACAAGGCGTCCGCGACGAGCCACGTCGCCGGGTTAGAGCGAGCCGTACATCTGCCGCAGCAGCGTGGTCTCACCAGTACCTTTGCCCGCGTACGGGGCGATGGCCAGGTCGTGGCAGGCACCACTCGCCAGCGAGAGCAACACGGTGAGCCTGGCGAGGGGGAAACCAATCCCCGGCTTCTGGACCTCCGGCTGCGGGTAGCACGCCTGGTTCTCCGGCGTGTCAGGCATCCAGACGTGCGAGCCATCGGCGATAAAGACATTCCGCCCGTTCCATTTCCACTGCCCCGGGGCCGCGGCCTGCAACTCCTCGGCGGTCCGCCTGGCCAGCGTGCGCAGCACGGCGGTGACGATGCGGCCCCGGGCGGTGCAGTAGCTGGCCGTGTTGGGTGAACAGGTCCCCAGCCCGCTGGCCGCCCGGTGGGCGATGATGCGCGACACGGCGTCGCGGCAGCTTTGGTCGTCGCTGAGCACCTGGGAGAGAAAGCCCCAGATGGTCGTGACGGGGTTGAACACTCGGTCTCGGATACTTGATGCCATGCTCATTGAGAGCGTTGAGGATGCTCTCTTCGCTCAAGGAGTCGGCGAATGGCAGTCCATTGTCGCGCGCAAAGCGAGCGCGGACCTCCTGCAGGGTGATCATGGGAGGTCTCCTATGTCTCGATTGGAAATGGTGCGGCCCAGGAATCGCCGCCGTGGAGTCTAGTCCAAACAGCAACTCACTCGAGCGGGAAGCACCTCCCACTTCTATTATACCTGGCAAGATTCAGCCAGGTTACTCACCCGCAACTTCACCAGGGGACCTGCCTTCACTTGTCCTTAAGCTAGTGCCATTCGTCGGATCGACCGAATCAGCCAGCGTCGGCGAACCGTCTCCGGCAGCACGGGCACTCGCTGTCCCCCGCTCGCAGGATCGCCGAAAACCCACTCGGCTGCGGCAGGGTCATGCTCAGCGAGAAGTGTCGGAATCCCCCACGTGATTATCGCGATGTCGGACTGGTTGAAGCCGACCCGCGACCTTTGCTCACGAGAGTGCCGGGCTTCCCAGTTTCTCTCATTTGGCACATCATCAAAAACGTCAAACTTTATTGACGCTTTTCGTCCCACGGAGGAGTTCTGGGTTACATATTAGTCTGGGCGTTGCTGTCCCAAATCGTCACGGAGGGTGAATTCATGCCACGGCACCTTCTCTCGATATGTATATGCCTGACCCTGGCCTGCCTGTCTGGTTGCGCGCATTGCCGGGCGCGCCACGCGGCTCGCGCTTGCTGTCGTAGCTGCGAACCATGTGGTTGCGCTCCTATGGGTTCTGCCGAATACGTGGAGTTTCTGCCTGCGCCCGACGTCACGATGCCCGGCCCAATTTACCCGGGCTTTCCGGGGCCGCTCGGCGGCATCCCCGGCCCAACCGTCAGTGCAGTCCCTGGTCCTCGGGGCCGTTGAAATTATCACCCCTGAGCCGACTCCCGCCGCATGCGAGCTCAATACCACAATCCGGGTCAGATCATGAAGCGGTCCTGGGAGACGGGTTTCGGCACGGGTGTGTTCTGACCGGGACGGCACACGTCTCAGTTTGAATGAGCCGTGTCGCGTTGATTCGCTCTCGGTGCGCCTGGAGATATTGCGGGGCGTCGCAAGGGGACATTGCTATTCACGGCGGGTGTCTGGAGAGAGGCCTTGGGGTCTGGCCCCACCGGTCGGCGACGTGACTGCGAGTCTGCTCGTGCCATCTGCGAGGATTTACGTGTCGTCTCCTGCACGCGACCTGCTGGCGTGGTCGGGCCTGGCCCTCGGTGGGATGGGGCTTGCCCTGCCGTTGCGGCATTGGAAGTTCTCATGGCTGTCGGCTTTCGGATTAAAGAGGAATTGGTGTCAGTTCATTTTTCTTGACGGGAAGAGGAATTGGTGTCAGTTCATTTTTCTTGACGCGAGCCCGCATATCGCCGTAACATGGGGATCATGGGACGTCTTTCTCGCGCTACCGACGATGGTCTGGTCTACCACGCGATGAACCGCGGGAACAACCGCACCGACGTCTTCGCCGGCGATGGCGATTATGAGGCCTTCCTCGAGTCGCTACTGGTTGCGAAGGGCCGTTATCCCTTCGCACTGTTCGGTTACTGCCTGATGAGCAACCACTTCCACCTCCTGCCTAAGCCGGGCTCAGGGCAGTCGATCAGCCGCATCCTCCAGTCGCTCAGCGTGGCCCACACCTGGCGATACCACAAGCGGCACCGTACTTCGGGGCACGTGTGGCAGGGCCGGTTCAAGAGCCCGGTGATCCAGGACGATGACCACCTGCTGGTCGTGCTGCGGTACATCGAGGCCAACCCCGTCCGCGCCAGTACGGTCGACGACCCGAGGGACTACCGGTGGTCGAGCTATGGCCAGCACGGGCTGGGACTAGTTGACACGCTCCTGGACGGTTTCCCCGAGTGGGAGCAACTCGGCCCATCCGAGGTGGAGCGTAGGCGGCGGTGGCGGGCAAAGCTGTGGTCGGCGCAGAAGCAGGACGAACTGACGGCCGTACGCGACTCGCTGCGAACCGGACGCCCGCTGGGTTCTCCCGCCTGGGTCGAGGAAGTCGCGACCCGATTGGGCATTGACCTGACCCCGCCCACGGGGTCGGCCTCGGAAAGAGGAATCGGCATCGGTCAGAGGGGCCCGAAAAATGAACTGACTCCGAATGCCATTCGACTCCGAATGCCATTCCTGTTGCTTCCCCGCCAACATGCCGCTGGCTCGAGCCATGTTGCTGGATTGACCACCACGCCGAGATCGTGGCCTTACCGTAGCAAGCGGATGAAATAGCGATAAGCCGGGGACGTGGCCGATCCGACAGGGGGCCGTTGCGACACGATAACAACCTCGGATCGCGAGTTAACGAGAGCCAGGCGCCGATTCTAGTTCAGGCGAGCTGGCAGTCCAGGCACCGCCCAGCTTCTGGAATTGACCCTCGCAACAAAGGCACTGATACACCTTTACTTTCGTGCCTTTTGGCTGAGTCGGGACCGTCGGGAGCAGCGTTGGCAACTGGCACTCCGGGCAACGGCCGGGCACGACCCGCCGCAGGAGCAGGGCGAACACGAAGCCGAGCACGATGATGCAGCCGAAACTGACGCAGCCGACTATTACGAGCATGTCGGGATCGTCGCTGGCCAAGCGGCCGCTGCGATAGAGCGCGATGGCGCCGCTGCGATAGAGCACGATGGCCTTGACCAGGAAGAAGCCCGGAATCATGAAGAGGCTGAAAGTAACCGGGACCAGCAGCAGAATTCGAACCAGCCAATCCTTGACGGGACCCTTCCGGACCAGGGGCAGTGCGACGATGGCCAGGACCAGCGGGATCCCAACACACTCCATCACGAGGGCGAACCCCCATCCGAGTTCCTCTTCGAGCCGTCTCCCCTTGCGCCAGACAGAATGACACGATGGCACTAAAGGCGACCAGTTTCATCATCTGGCGCATTGTTAGTTTGAGTCGAAAAGGTCGAGCACGAGCCCCGCTCATCGGCAACTCCTGAGCGATCATGAGGGTGGTTTCTCATCCCTCAACTTCAGTTCAGGAGCTTACCATGACTCCCTTGCGTCAGCGAATGATCGAGGACATGAATCTGCGAATCTGCGCCCCGAACTGTCACGGTCTACGTCGAGCGTGTTGCCAAGTTCGCACAGTACTTCGGCAAATCACCTGAGAAGTTGGGGCCGGCCGAGGTCCGAGCGTACCTAGTCCATCTGGTCCACAAGCGGCACGTCTCCTGGAGCTACTACAACCAGGCCCTTTTCGCCTTGCGCTTCCTCTACAACGTCACCCTGGGCAAGGACTGGATCGTCAAGAGCATCGTATGCCCCAAACAGGAAAAGAAGCTGCCCGTCGTTTTGAGTCCGTCGGAAGTCGGCCAGTTCTTCAGGGCCATCACGAACCTCAAGCACCGCGCCATTCTGATGACAGCTTACGCTTCCGGTTTACGGGTTTCGGAGGTAGTCGCATTGCGCGTCGAGGACATCGACAGCCAACGCATGGTCATTCGGGTCCAGCAGGTGAAGGGGCGCAAGGACCGTTACGTCATGCTCTCCCCTCGACTGCTGGACCTCCTTCGAGAATACTGGAAGGCCCGTCGGCGACGGCCGAACGTTCGGTCCAGCCCCTGGCTCTTTCCGGGCCAGGACCCGACTCGTCCGATGACGGCCAAATCGGTGGAGGAATTGGTGGAGGAATTGGTGTCAGTTCATTTTTCTTGACGCGAGCCCGCATATCGCCGTAACATGGGGATCATGGGACGTCTTTCTCGCGCCACCGACGACGGTCTGGTCTACCACGCGATGAACCGCGGGAACAACCGCACCGACGTCTTCGCCGGCGATGGCGATTATGAGGCCTTCCTCGAGTCGCTACTGGTTGCGAAGGGCCGTTATCCCTTCGCACTGTTCGGTTACTGCCTGATGAGCAACCACTTCCACCTCCTGCTCAAGCCGGGCTCTGGGCAGTCGATCAGCCGGATCCTCCAGTCGCTCAGCGTGGCCCACACCTGGCGATACCACAAGCAGCACCGTACTTCGGGGCACGTGTGGCAGGGCCGGTTCAAGAGCCCGGTGATCCAGGACGATGACCACCTTCTAGTCGTGCTGCGGTACATCGAGGCCAACCCCGTCCGCGCCAGTATGGTCGCCGACCCGAGGGACTACCGGTGGTCGAGCTACGGCCACCACGGGCTGGGACTGGTTGACACTCTCCTCGACGGTTTCCCCGAGTGGGAGCACCTCGGCCCATCCGAGGCGGAGCGTAGGCGGCGGTGGCGGGCAAAGCTGCGGTCGGCGCAGAAGCAGGACGAACTGAGGGCCGTACGCGACTCGCTGCGAACCGGACGCCCGCTGGGTTCTCCCGCCTGGGTCGAGGAAGTCGCGACCCGATTGGGCATTGACCTGACCCCGCGCCCACGGGGCCGGCCTCGGAAAGAGGAATCGGCACCGGTCAGAGGGGCCCGAAAAATGAACTGACTCCGAATGCCATTCTCGGTCGTCAATTAACCACGGAGATCACTGAGACCACGGAGAGAGATCAGAGAAGACGGTCGGAGACGCCGAATCCAACAGAGATGGCTCGTTCGGCGAGGCTATCCAGACTCGCTTTGCTGCGACCGATTGCCGCGGATAGGATGAAGGTCGCGAGCACAGGATTGAACACGCCAGAGTGATTCAACCCTTGAGATTGCGGATGACACCCCATAGGAAGCCCGCGATGCCGCCCTCGCGGCGATCGACGCTGCTGAAACTCCGAGGGCATGACTATGGCGAACGCTCGATCGTTAGATGCCGAGTTTGAACAGTTCCTCATGCGATACCGTAAGCTGAACCGAGAAGCTCGACGGAGGCGGTTTGAGTCCGAGACCGCGTTAATAGTTGGTGTGTTGTCCTTAAGCCTCGCCATCACCGCACTAATCATGTTGTCATCGAAGTTCTGGGCGGTAATGTCATCGGTGGATTATTTCGCCTGCGACCGCGTGGCAAGTTCAGGGCTAATACTTGGGGGGATAGGACTCGCGTTCTCCTGGCGGCATCAGAAGCTTTCGAGGCTCTCTGCTTTCGGCTTTGCCTTAAGTGTCGTGACGCAGATGACCATTGCCGCCATCGCCGCCCAGCGGTGATCCGACTGGCACGACGCCTACCCGCTCGATCAGTCCGGCGTCGACTTAAAGCCGATAAGCCTGAAACCTTTCTTTCCGGTCCGGGCCATGTCCAATACGTGCTTGGCGAGGAAGAACGCCCGCATCGAGCACGACAAGGCCCTTGGCCGAGCTATGACCGACGAGCTCAAGGACGACACGCAGCTTTTCAGCAGTTCAGCGACAACGACTCTTTCCCCCGCTGGCTCACAGACATGGTTTTCGAGATCACATGCGAGACGGGCGGATAGGCGAACTGCGTCGATAAGCCATGGGCGGAGGCGATCAGCTTCTTTGACCCCTCCCACGATATCCGGCCGCGATGGTCGTGCCACCGGGACTGAAGGCCAGGCGCCCAACGATGCCGTCCAACATGGCAATTGGCTCGTTGCCCAGCCGTTGGCGTTCGGCCAGTCCCAGAGCACGACTCCAATAAGAATCCGGCCTACTGCGTAAGGGCGACTTCGTCAATGAAGGCGGTGTTGTCACCGCCTGCACTGTCTAATCCCTGAAAGACGATCGTGTGTAACCCGGCCGTGACATTGAAGACAGTAGTGGTAAATCTCTGGTACGACGTGCCAGACGGCGTGAAGGTGCCGACCACGACACCGTCGACCAGCACGTTGAGGTTCTGCCGCGACACCTGGAAAGTGCCGCGCTGTGCCGCGTCGAAAGTAATAGCGTAGGAGCCGGCGACAAAGCCAACTGCCTGGCTGAACGAGCCGGTCTCCTGAAGGAAGGCCACCTGCGTCCCCTGGGGCGCTGGAGGGTTGCCGGACGTGAAGCCGCTGTTGTTGGCCGAAATCCCCGTTTGGCCGGAGAAGGCCCAGGGGGAACCAGCCGGGTCGTACGCGTAGCGGCCTGCCCCCACCGACGTCTGCTCGAAGCCAGGGTCCCACACTCCGGTCGGCACGATGGAGACATCGTCGATGAAGGCTGTGTTGTCGGCGCCGGCGCTGTCCAGGCCCTGGAACCTGATCGCGTGCGTCCCCTCGGCTACGTTGAAGACGGCGGTGGAATAACTGTGGTACGATGTGCCGGAGGGGGTGAAGGCGCCGACGACGACGCCGTCGACCAGCACGTCGAAGTTCTGTTGCGAAGCTTGGTAATTGCCGCGCTGGGCCGCGCTGAAGGTAACGCGGTAAGAGCCGGGAGCCCAGCCGGTGATCGTCTGGCTAAAGGAGCCGGTCTGCTGAATGACGGCCACCTGCGTTCCCTCGGGCGCCGGAGGGTTGCCGGAGGTGAAGCCGCTGTTGTTGGCCGAGATCCCGGCCGTCGAGGAGAAGGCCCAGGGGGAACCAGCCGGGTCGTACTGGAACTTCCCCGCCCCCACAGACGGCTGCTCGAAACCCGCGTCGCCGGCGGTGGGCACGCCCGACATGTTGACGGCGACGGAGTCTATAAAGACGGTATTGTCGCCGCCGGCGCTATCCAGGCCCTGGAACGTGATCGTGTGCCTTCCGGCTGCGACAGTAAAGGGGCTTGTGGTGATGCTCTGGTACGCCGTGCCTGAGGGCACATAGGTGCCGACAAGGGCGTTGTCCACCAGCACCTGGAAGTCCTGGCGGGACGCCTGGTAATTGCCGCGCTGGGCCGCGTCTAACGTGATCGCGTAGGAGCCAGCGACGAAGCCGACTGTCTGGGAAACGAGCCGGTCTTCTGAAGGAAGGCCACCTGCGTCCCCTGGGGCGCTGGAGGGTTGCCGGACGTGAAGCCGCTGTTGTTGGCCGAAATCCCCGCATTGCCGGAGAAGGCCCAGGGGGAACCAGCCGGGTCGTACTGGAACTTACCCGCCCCCACAGACGGCTGCTCGAAACCCGCGTCGCCAAGATTGGAACTGAGACGGTAAATGGCCGAGTCGCCGTAATCGGCGATGATCATGTTGCCGCTGCCGTCATAAAGCACGGCGAGAGGATTATCAAAATTATTGGCGATGATGCGGACGTTGCCCGTTGTTGGATCGACGGTCACCAGGTCGTTGTAGGTGATGGAATGGCCGGTGGAGTCGCTGACGGTGCTGTTATAGCGGGCGATGAACGCGTCGCCCTGGTAGGTGGCCGGGAACGTGGTGCCCGTGTAGAAGGCGACTCCGTCGGCCGAAGCGCTGGGCCCCAGACCCTGGATTTGGTTGATGTCCGACTCGTTGTACTCGGCGAAGCCGCCAGGCGGCGCGACCAGGTTGTCGAAGGTGGTGGAGCGGACGCCGTGCTCGGCGAAATTGAAGAATCCAGCGTTGACGGCCGCCTCGGAGGTCACCGAGGGATTGTCATCCGCGGCGTCGTTCCGCCAGTTGGAGTTGTTGTAGCCATAATCGGCCAGTGGCGCATCCTCGAAGAACTGGTCATAGGCATTGTTCGCCAGGTCCGGGCCAGGGGCCGGGTCGCCGGTGGTGATGCCGTAGAGCAGCCCAGTGGACGGGTCGATGGTGCCGTTGAAGGTCCCGTCCGATTGCGAGCGATTGAAATTGTTGGTGAACCACAGGTTGCCGGAGCCGTCCAGGGCCAGGCCAAATGGATTGTGCGGCCGGAAGACTGAATGATTAGCTTGTTGACGGCCGTCGAGGTATATGGGCCGGCGTTGGAATAGTCGGGGTCGCTATTGCTCGTGGCAACACCGGTCAGGCCAAAGCCGGCCGAATCGGTGACCAGGCCGTTGACCTGCTTGAGATCGAGGATTTCGGAGATCGTGCCGCCATACGCCATGTCGCGGGCATTGCCGGGATTGGGATAGTCCAGGGCACCGTCCTTGGTGCGCACACCGATGCCCACGTAGAGCGTGGAGGTGCCGTCCGCATTCTGTTTGATGATGATCTGGTCCGCCTGGTGCCAGCCGGCGGGGATGTTCTGGACGATGATCGTGTCGGTGCCGCCGTTGGGCCCACCCCAGACCCCATTCTGATCCTGGGTCAACACGCGCAGGTTCGAAACGTCATTGCCATTGATGGTGCGTGCGGTGTCGGTCAAGTACATGCCGGTGACCGTCTGCACACCCGGCTGGCCGTAGACTCCGAGGCTGACGGGGCCGAAGCCGATGCCGAGGGCGCCTCCTGTCGAGACCTCGGTACGCTCGTCGGAAAGCCCGCCGCTGGGGCTGTAGGCGAAGCTCTCGACGCTGGCGGCGTTGGGGCCGCTGAAATTGGCCAAAGTCATATAGAGCCGGCCGTCGGGCCCGAAAACCATCTGTGCAGGGGGACCGTCGCTGGCGGTGCCAATGTTGGTTATTTGCAAATCCGGTTGCAGGACCACCGGAGCCGGCGTCAAGCGCGTCTCCAGCTCTTCAACGCGGAGTAAGCAAGTGACGCGCGGGTAACGACGCGATTTCACGGTGAACCTCCTGCAAGGTGTACGGACTCGTTCGAGCCGCGATGAGCGAGCGGATCGGAGCAAGATCAGGATATAGGGACGGTTCAACGGATGCCACGGAAATGGCCCGTCTTTCAGACCGCTGTTGAAACGGGCGGCTCCCGCCATCTCGTCTGCCCAGATACTAAGCGGCGAGGGCTTCGCGGGGTCAGACACTATGTACGGGCGTAGTTCGAAAGGTGAGTCGCTGAAGGTAAGCTCTCTTTGATGGGTTTCAACACTCGTTCTTACGGAGCTTAGCCATGACAGCGACTCACGCCACGAATTGTAACGCCTGCATCGCCCCTGTGCTCTACCTGGCTCTGGACCTGGGCACCCGCGATTGGAAGCTGGCCTGCACCGTCGGTCTGGGCCAAAGCCCAGGCTCAAGACGATCACCGCCCGCAGCACGTTGGACTTGATCCTGCAGATCAAGGCTGCCAAGAAACGATTCGGCCTGCCGGAGCATGCTCCCGTGGTCTGTTGCTTCGAGGCAGGGCGCGACGGTTTCTGGCTGCATCGCTTCCTGCTGGCCCACGGAGTCCAGAACCAGGTCGTCGACTCCTCCAGCAGCGAGGTAAACCGCCGTCAGAAGCGACCTATTAGCCCAGTACTTGGTAATCGCGACGATGAACCTCACGATACCATCACCTAGATGGACATCATCGCAACTGGCTAGTTAAATCCCCAAGAAACCGACAACGTAATACGCATACCACTTATTATATTATTCTCTCTATGTTGTTTCTGCCGCTCATCGAGCGAGAGCACCAGGGTCGAGGCCGTCTTGCAGCGTGAAACGCGATCCGACGGCACCGACGGTGCAATTGGCGAGCTAGCCCAAGCCGCTGCCGAAGCTGGTAGACCGCTTCAATCCCAGTGCAGTGGGCGCCAAGGAAGTTAGACACAGACATGCTGCGAAGCTTCGTAGCAGTCCAATCCAGGGTGGCGTCGTTGGCCTCGAAAAGGTGGAAGCCCCCCAGCGCAGCGTGCACACGCGCCTCGCGGACCTTTTGGCGTGCGTACTCCGAGGTATTGATGATGCCCGCGTGACCGCAGCCGGAGATTACTACCAGCCCTTTTTCGGTGTCGACCACGAGCGACATGTCCTCGGGAACGTTGTCCTCAACCTGATGCCCGTCCGGGAACTGGATTGTGCGCTTGAGGCTCCAGTTGCGTTCTGCATAGCGGCGTGGAACCGGACCGGTGAGCCAAGCTCCCGGGAATAGTTCGGTCGGTTTTGCGACAATCTCAAAGGAGCCGCCTAGCGTCTCATAGTCCTTTTTGAGCGCAAGCAATTCGTTGGTCTCGCCGCCTTTGGGTCCGGGCCGGCTCAGGAAGATCTGCGTGCCCACGTAGGCACGCTTGAGGGCATCGGGGTTTTGTTTGGCCAGCTCGCGCCTCAACGTAACAAGCCCTCCAACGTGGTCGCCATGGTGATGACTGAGGATGACGTCGGACACTTCACTCAGGTCGATTTTCAGCTCGCGTGCGTTTTGCAGCACGGTGCCAGGCCGGGCACCGGTGTCGAACAGGAGGCGGCGGCCGTCGATCTCAACCAAGGCCGAGAAGCCCCACTCGCCCACTCCGGATCGGTCGGCGAGCATCGTAGAAAGAATCACAACGCTCATCGACTTAACAGGCCCTCGCCCATCTTGCGCCGGGACGGCCACCGGAACAGTCAGCGTGACCAGGGCAATGGCAACGGACAAAGACAACAGCACATAGTTATAATATAATCTTGGATGATGATCGTAGCAGTGCGGGTGATTGGTCATGCTAGGCCTTTACAGATTCACAATTCGTGTGACGGGAAGAGGTTTCTCGCTTCGCAGGCACCAGAACTGCTCGGACCTTTTCACGACGACACCACTTTCCGAGCGAGGGGTCGAATAAACAGCAGCGATCGTCCTTGCCCGATGCATTTGTTTGATGTTTGGGTCGGTCGTGAGTTCCTCTAACGCGTGGCGCGAGAGTTCCGGGGACACCATAATTATTGACGGGTGGTCGTGGACTCGATAGGTTTTCAGTCATGGCTCGATTGGCTCGTGTCGTCGCACCTGGTTGGCAGGGGGGAAAAGGGACATCACTGATATCAACCGTTCGGGAGAGAAGTGAGCCTTACGGATCTACATGTAAATACTTGATGAAATAGTAGTAGGGGTTAGGCGAGTCTTATTCAGTGATGTCCTTTTTCTTTCCTCAATTCCTTGGTCTTTTCCCACCGAATGCAAAAACTCCCGAGCACGCTCCCTCGACGACGATCGGGCTGGCCCGGCAAATGGACCGCGCCGTCCGTTGTCGGACCGCTGCCGACCGACTTGCGCCGCCAGATTTCGACTTTACCAAACCGGACTTCCGGCTCGAAATTCTCTCGGATGACAGCGATGACCCGTTCGAGACGCATCGCCGGATCGACGTCATCTTGGCGCGGCTCCCAGACCACCACCGCATCGGTTGCGTTCAGAAGTTCTCGGGCGAATTCGGGGTCGAGGTCGATCTGGACCCAGCTCAGCCAGCAAATGCCCGACTCGGCTCGGAAGGGAGAGAGCCGACCCGCCGGACCGTTGAGCGACTCATACGGGTAGCGGTTCAAGACGTTGGCGACGAAGGTCTGCGGGCTGGTTGCTTGGCGGAGGTAACGCAGGACCGCACAATACGCCTCCCAGCGGGTCGGGGACCCACCCCCTGCCGCGAAAGGCTGGAGGCAACCGAGCGGGGGCCTGACCGGCATCTCCCCGCGAGCCAGGGCCCGCACCGCCTGTATGCTCGTGCCCAGGCTGCACATCCAGGGAGCCACTGGTACGAGCTCATAGGCCAGTAGCGCCACCGCGACGACACGTACCGGCCGCGCCAGCCAACGCGAGGAAGCGAACCAGGAAACGACCAGGGCCCAGGTGATCGAGCCGACCAGGAGAATCGGGTGAATGAGGTAGTGATGGTCGACGGGGTGTAGCGGCCGGTAGACCAACGCGCCCAGCCATGCCAGCGACCAGGTCCGCGCGATCCGGCCCAATCTTCCCGCGGGACGCGTCGCCAACAGCAATGTCACCGCCAGGGGGACGTCAGTCCTCCAGTCTCGGAGTTGATCCAAGAATACCTTGATCGCCCCGACCGGCGTAGCCTTGCTGTAGGGCCCTCCGTATGCGGGCACGCGAAGCCCCCGAATCCAATCGCCGGCGATCCCCGCCGCGACCACCGGAGCGAAAACCAGGGCAAGGAAAACGCCCAGCCACAGGGACCACTCCAGCACGACCCGAGCCTTCCCGTACGGACTCGGTCCCGAAGTCGGTCCGGGTTCCGTGACCGCCGCGACCAGCGCGGGCAGGAAGAGTACTGCGTGTGGGCGGATCGACAGGGCCATCGCCATCATGAGGGCCGAGGCGATCCTCGACCAACAGCCAGGCCAGGCTTGCGCGATCATGAGGCACGAGCACGCCAGGAACGCCGTGTGCCAGTCGCGCTCACCGGTATTCTCGAACGCCAGGCTCATGTAGAACCCGAGGAAAGCCAGGTACCCGACGAGCCCGGGCAAGGCCCCGTCGAGCTTCCGCCTGCTCCAGGCGACCAGGGCTGCCCCGAGCAAGACGACGCAGCTTGCATCAAGAGCATAAAATGGGATGGTCCGGCCCCAGCCGAAGACCTTCCCGAGCCCCCAAAAGAGGTAAGTCTCGCCTGGGAAGTTATACGCCCTGATGTCGCGATACGGGAGGATCCCGCGATCCCACGACAGGGCGAGCACCGCGAAGGTGTCCTCATCGCGGCTCCAAGGCCAGGTCAAGTAGTGGGGGACCCAGGCAATCAGAAAGCCGACGCACACGAGACCCACGGCCATGGCCAGCCCGCCATCCCAGGCCCGATCCATCAGAAAATCGATCCGGGCCAGTTCGCGCCGGGCCAAATTCGCGACGCGCCCGGCTCCAGGCTCGGCCACGATAAACCGTCGGGCGATGACATAAGTGATGAGGAAGACCAATGCCAATTCCTCGACCCACCAGACGCGGAGCCGTAAGGGGATGAGACCGACGATGAGTCGAAGCAGATCGGGAAGGATGAGTAGAACGAAGACGCCGATCGTACCCGCCAGACCGAGCAGGATGATCCGGGCAATTCGCACTATCGCGTGGATCATGAGCAGCCATTGAGTTGCACCACCGGTCGATTCGGGGCCACGGCCCCAATGCGCGAGCGGCGAGGGCCGGTGCAAGTAACCCGCGCTTCCCATCCCATCCGCACGGACCCATGATGAGACACAGGAAACGTTAATTGATTCGGAGTAAAGGTGAAAGTCTCGGCGGAGGGAGACCGGGTTGACACCGCGATTCCCTTGTCTTCGGGCTCAGGTCCTCGGCCGCCAGGCTGGCGAGGAAGCGAATCAGCTACTTCTGCCCCTCGGTGGGGGACGGCTTCCGCTTCTTGCGCAATGTTGGCCCCCTGGGGTAGACCCCGACTCATTGCGCCAATTCGCCGGGCCGCAAGACGGAATTGCTCCCAGGGCGTATGGGACGCCAGGGTCAGAATACTGTGGCTTCGCAAGGTCAGATCCGTTTTCCGGTTTTCGAGAGCAAAGGCCGCATTGAACTACGGCATCAGTCCGATCAGAAGCGGAAGGTCGGCTCGCTCGCGGTACACCGTTGTGGCGATCCGTGCGAAAACCGTAACGCATTTGGAGGGCTGGGGGTTGATGAACGTGACATATTTCGGCTCGGGGTCCGCGGCGACAATCCGATCGAGCGGGATCGGGTCGGGGATGACCTGACCAACCAGATCCAGCAGCCGGGCTCGGTGGCGGCGCGAGTAGTCCGACGGGAAGATCAAGGCCGAGATTTCGGTGAAGGCCCCGCGAAGGTTTTTACTGCCGGTCTCCTTTCGATCGGGCTGATGTCCTCAAGAGGAGAGCAGCTTTTGCCGAGGCTGGTAACTCGCGAACGGTTTTGTCGTATTCTATTAGTAAAGGGAAAGTGTGCGCGGTCATTGGTCTTTGGCAATTCGGCCCCATCAACACGAATGCGCGTCGCCACAGCGTCTGGGCGGCGCGCACTGCGTGCTAATGAGCGCGGAGACCGATCGACCTGCTCTGAGTGCTGCGCAAAGCTTGCCGATCGGCCAGTTGTCAGGGGCCGGCAAAAGCTTGACGGCACGCACCACGGCTGCACTCACCTCGGCTCCCTACACTCGCGCGTGTTTCAATCCAGGGGAGTGCCAGGAAAGCGCCCGATCAAAGCCATTTGTTCTCTGCCATAAAGATCTCTGCATTAATGAGTTAGCATTCTGTTCACCAGTGATCATTGATACGAAACAAACCCATCTACGAGAGGGACACTGGCAAGCGAGGACAGTGTCGGTTACCTGGTTGGTGGCGAGCGGCCAGTGGCGCGGCGGGGTGAGGGAGCCGGAACTGGTGGTCCCCACAAGTGGCGAATCAAAGCCAAACCACTCGAGCCGCTAGCCACTCTATCCAAACGAGTTAACATCGATGCGCTCGGTATTCTTGATGTAAAACGAACCCAGTCGGAAAACGAAACAGTCCTGACTCGTTTTCGTGCAGAGGTGCCATTCTCTCCGCGCTTTGGTAACGTGAATAGAAAGGCCCCGGAGGAACCCGAGATGGCATACACCATCCTCATATCGATGCTGGCATGCCTTGCCCAGGCGGCTGGGCCGGCCGACCAGGCGGCGGATCTGAGCAGAACGGACGCGGCGCGGCGGCTCTTGCAGAACGGTAGATACGCCGAGGCTGAGGAAGCCTATCTGGCCATCGAGAGCGAAGCGAAAAAACAAAAGGGCGGCCTGACCCCTCAGCTCGAGGCTGCCCTGGCGATGGGAATGGCCGAATGCCAGGCTAGCCAGGGAGAATATGGCAAGGCGATCGATGTCCTCAAATCGCTCGCCGCACAGCAACCCAAGAATGGCGACGTCACCGCCCGGCTGGCCGAACTGCACTTCACCCGCGGAGACTGGGACTCGGCCGACGCGGCGGTCAGGCAGACCCTGGACGCCAGCGCGGACCATCTTCTGGCACGGTGGATCGCTGTCCGCTTGCTCGAATCGCGAGGGCAGCTCGACAACGCTGTGAAGGGCTGCAAGTGGTTTGTGGACCACTACAATACCCGGCCGCCCGATCTGGCACGCAACGCCCGGAACCTGCTGCTTGTGGGCCAGGCCGCCGAGCGGTACTACCGCGCCACAGCCCGGGGCGAGGAGCTGAGCGATTCGCTTAACGACGTGATCAACGAGATCTACGAAGCCGCTTTCCGCGCGGATCCGAATTGCTGGCAAGCACCCTGGCTCGAGGGCAAGCTCTTCCTCTCTGGTTACAACGAGCGTTCCGCCAGCAAGGAACTGGCCAGGGCCCAGCAGATCAATCCATTGGCGGCGGAAATCCTGGTCACGCTGGGCCAGGCCGACTTGCAAGGCTATCGATTGGCCGCGGGCCGGACCAAGGCCGAACGCGCCCTGGCGATCAACCCCCATTACGGACCAGCCCAGGTCTTGCTTTGCGACCTGAACATCTCGGACGAACGGTTTAGTGATGCCAAGAAGGCGGCCGAGAAAGCCGTGGCCGAGAATCCCCGCGATGAAGACGCCTTGGCCCGGCTGGCTGCCTCTTGCCGTCTGCTGATGGAACCCGCCGGCGCCGCAGCCGCCGAGCTCATGGCGCTTTCAATCAGTCCGCGGCCTGCCACCTTCTACGCAGCCCTGGGCGAACGGCTCGCCGATCGCCGCAAGTACTTGTCCGCCGAACGTGCCTTCCTGCAATCTGCCCAGGCCGACCCCACCCGCGGATGCGCCGATCGGCCTGGGCATGCTCTACATGCAAATCGGCCGCGAGGCCGAGGCCCGCAGCCTTTTTGACGAAGCCTTCGTCGCCGACCCCTTCAACGTCCGGGCCGATAACATGATGAAGGTGCTCAGGCACATGGCTTCGTACACCCTCGTCGAGACCAAGCACTATAGCGTCCTTGTCGACCCGACGCAGGATGCCCTCCTAGCCAAGTACATGGGCCGTTTCCTGGAATCGGTCTATGGCGAACTGACCGGCCGGTTCGGCTACGCGCCGCCGGGCAAGACCAGGATCGAGATCATGAAGAACCACCAGTGGTTCAGCGGCCGGACCATTGGCCTGCCCTTCATTCCGACCGTGGGCGCCTGCACCGGCAAGGTGGTGGCTCTGGCTAGCCCGCGCGCCACCCGCCAGGCGTTCAACTGGGCCCGCGTGCTGAAGCACGAAGTCGTCCACGTCATCACCTTGCAGCAGACCGAGTTCAACATCCCCCACTGGTACACCGAGGCGCTGGCCGTCGAGAGCGAGGGTTACCCTCGGCCCCAAGAATGGAACAAGCTGCTGCTGGAGCGAGTTCCCTCCCGAGCCAAGCTGCTCAATTTGGACTCGATCAACCTCGGCTTTATTCGTCCCAACGAGCCTGAAGACCGGCAAATGGCGTATTGCCAGGCGCAGCTTTATGCACGTTACATGATCAAACGTTTTGGCGGCGACGCGCTCATCAAGATGCTCATGGCCTATCGGCGGGGGCTGACGACCGACCGGGCCATACAAGAATGCTTCCAGGTGGATAAGGCCGATTTCGAGAAGGAGTATCTCTCCTACCTTGACGAGGTGGTCAAGACCATCCGCACGCGAGTAGGCGAGGAGAGGCCCGTCAGGTTTTCGCAGCTAGAGCGGCAGCTCAAGGACAAGCCCGAAGACGCCGATCTTAATGCCAGAATGGCATACGAACACTTTGCCCGCCGCGATTACAAGGAAGCCCGGCCCCTGGCGGAGAAGGCGCTAGAACTTAAGCCGCACCACCCGCTGGCCAGCTACGTGAAAGCCCGACTGCTCGTGACAATCGGCGACGATGATGCTGCCCTGGCATTGCTTGAGCCGGCCCTCGATCAAAAGCGACCTAACGAACGGGTCGTCGATTTGCTTGCCGAGTTGAAGATGAAGGCGGGACAGCTTGATGAGGCCGAAAAGCTGTACGAGCTGGCACGCAAGGATGACCCCTATCACACGAAATGGATGGCCGGGCTGGCGCGGGTCCACCTGCGGCAAAAGAACACGGTGAAGTTCCTGGCCGACCTGGCGATGATCGCCGCCAACGACGCCGACGACATCGCGGTGCGCAAGGCTCTCGCCGAGCGCAACCTGGCTGGCAATAACGCCGAGGAAGCCGAAAAATGGGCCGAGGAGTGTCTGCATATCGACGTCTACGACCCCGCGGCCCACGTGCTCTTGGCCGATGCCCAAGCTGCGCGTGACAAGTTCGCGCCGGCCATCGAAGAGTACAAGACGGCGCTCGAGCTCAAGGCCAAGCGGCCCAATGACCTCAAGGTCAAGCTCGCCCAAGCCCAGCTTGGACTGGGCCAGCGCGATGCCGCCAGGGCGACGGTCGACGAGGTTCTCAAGACCGATCCCGACCACCCGGAAGCCAAGGCCCTGCGCAACCAGATCGATCACCCCTCAGGCCTCTGAGGTCGAGGGCCTGTTTCCGCCGCGCCGCCGGGTTTTCTGGATCGTCGGTCACCGCCCCAGAAGCGTCATGGCTCAGGGATCTTGGAGTACTCGCGGTCTGTTGCTGCCGCCTTGCCGTTGTTGCGCCGGGGGCAGATACCGTCAAATTCGGGTCGTGGAATACGGACGGCGCACCAAGGCCAAGGGCAAGACCGTGCTAGCCACTCAAGGGCCAATCGAGGAGATGACCCTGAACAACGGGTGCGTCGTGGCTGACGGCAACTACATCGTGGGTCGGACCTCCGGCATGAAGGTCACCGTCCGCCGGGCCGCGCGGTCATAGCTCTCGCAGTACCTCTCAGGAGAGAACTACGCGCGGGTTTTCCGAGGGTACAGGCAAACTGGTTTTGTGTTGTACTCCCTACTGGCGGTTTCGCATCAGCTCTCACGAGGTCAAAGATCCGATCCTGGCTGACTGAATAAGCGTATCAGGGAAGTCAGCCGTCCATACACTCGATGACAAAAACTGTCAATTCGTGGCATTTAAGAATGCCGCAGCGTCTTTCGCATTTTCTTGAGTTTCGGCGTGCTTACAGGTTGCCCAACGTGTACCATTCGAGAACTTGCGTGATATTGGGAGCAAGGCCGCCCCATGGAGATTTTGGTTAAGGACGTAATTGTGCTGGGGAGAACCAGATGAACATCGTTGACGTGATCAAGAGCCAGCTCAGCAACGAAGTGCTTGGAAAGCTTAGCTCCATCATTGGAGAGAGTGAAGAGAAGACCAAGACGGCCGCCACCGGCACGGTGCCGGCCCTGCTTTCCGTGCTGGCTCATCTTGCCTCCAGTAGCAGCGGAGCCGACAAGGTGATCAACGCCCTGAAACAAGTCGACAGCGGAGCATCAGGCGGGATCGGCGACATCCTTTCTGGGAGGACACGGACCGGCCCTGGAGAAAGGCGGCAGCCTGCTGAATATCCTGCTGGGAGCCGGCGCTCTGCCCGGTCTTATCAGCATGCTAAGCAAGTTCGCCGGGATAGCCGCGGGCCCCGCCAAGAACCTGCTCAGCCTTCTTGCTCCCCTGATTCTTAGCACGATCGCCAAGCAGTTCGCCGGCAAGTCGCTGACCATCGCAGGCGCTTTCCAGCTTTTTCAGCGAGCAGTTGCCGCACATCAACGCGGCTCTGCCTTCGGGTTTTTCGCTGGCGAATATCCCTGGTTTCTCGAGCCACTACCGCGACCACAGCACCCCGGCCGGCGGTTGCCACCGCGCCTGCGGAGAGCTCTGGCCTTCCCGGCTGGCTCCTCCCCCTGGTGGGCCTGGGTTTGCTGGGTGCGCTGGCGTGGTATTTCTTCGGCACCGGCCAGCCCGCCGCCGAGGAGAATCCGATGCCCGCAAACGTGCCCGTGGTCAAGAGGGAAGAGCCGAAGCGCGATGTCGAACCCGTGTCGACCAAGGTCGACCTCCCGGCCGTTCCTGATTCCACCAAGCTGAGCACCGACCTGACCGGCGTTTTCACCTCGCTCACCGATCTTCTTGGTGGAGTCAAGGACGTCCCCACGGCGGAGACGGCTGCTCCCAAGCTTACCGAGCTGAATCCGAGGATCGATGACCTCAAGGCCCTCTGGGACAAGGTGCCCGCACGACGCCAAGGGCACGATCAGCAAGCTGGCTGTCGACCATCTTGACAAGCTCAAGGAACTGGTCGCCAAGATACTGGCGCTGCCTGGAGTCGGCGACAAGCTCAAACCGTTGGTCGACGGCATCATGACCAAGCTTTCCGCCTTCACGATGAGCTGACTCGCAATGTGCAAGTGCTTGTACCGCGAACTTCCAAGCTGATGTTGAAAGGGTCGATGATCTCATCGGCCCTTTCGTTCTTTTCAACGTCTCCGGCCCGACGGCGTAGCCCGGTGGCACTAGCACGCAAGGCGACCTGAAGAATTCGCCGGAGGTTTCTTGAAATTGGTCCTGACAGGGACAGCCTCTCTGTTAAGATTCAAGACGGTACGACGCCGAGAAATGCATTGCCGTGACCCTTACCTCCAGGAGGGAGGAACGATGAAACGGCCGTTTTCCCTGGGCGACCTGGTCCGCTTCAAGACCGCGAGCGGGCAATACTCCGAGGGCATCGTAATCCACCGCATCGTCGAAAAGAGGCAACCGACCATCTTCCTGATTGAGTGCGCCGATCGCCGACGGGCTTTCCGCTTCGAGACCGAGATCAGCCTGATTGCCGCTGCGGAAATCGACGAGACCAACTCCCTGGGCATTCAGCGCTTTGAGCCAGCGCTGGCGACCCCTGTCTTCGCCAGCCCCGGGGCTGACGACTGAACCACGGCCTGCTGCTGGTCATCGTTTCGACGCCCCAGTGAAGCTGCCAGCTTGCGCCTCGAAATGCACTCGCATGCGCCGCGCCGGAGTTTGTAAGATAACTCCATGTGCGACCCGGGCCAAGGCGGTTTGACTCTCTCAGCGCTCCAGCGAATGATCTTGCAGACTTACGGTGCCAAGGACGCAGCACGCTGCGACGCGGCCACGTTCCTTTGGCTGACCGAAGAGTTCGGAGAGCTCGCCACCGCGGTCAGGGCCGGTGATCAGGAAGAACTGGCTGCGGAGATGGCCGACGTGCTGGCCTGGATGGCCAGCCTGGCCAACATCCGGCAGATCGACCTCGATGCGGCCGTGCGCCATAAGTATGGTCATGGCTGCCCGGGCTGCGCTCGGGTGCCTTGTGCGTGCGACCCGGCCGAGAAACCGTAGACCGACCTGATCGCCAATCCCCGCTACACCAGGCGCCGCGTATTTCGACCGAGGGCATGGACTGCAATCACGTTGCTTCGTTGGCTCGAGAACCGAGATCGGCTACCATGAGCTTTCCGCTTCATACCTATCGTATTTGGGACCTCAAGGCGACCGGTCGAAGAGCCGTCCAGCCCGGCTTGCTGGGCTGCCGAACCTCAGTCATCTGGCTGTGCTGCTTCACCCTGGCGTCCTTCGAAGAAGCGCGGCGAGAGGCTTGCGGAGCCCCGCCTCCCGTCGAGATCCAAAGCGTACGGATCGGATTGGGCCCGCGCAATGCCTATAAGATCGGCTGCTGGACGCCAGTTCGCGTTGAGCTCAAGTCGAACGATGAGCGGATTTCCGGCTTCATGGAGTTGGTCGTGCCCGATGACGACGGCATACCGACGACTTATCGCCAGGCCGTTGAACTCCGACCAGGAGAAACCACTCGGGTGACCGCGTACGCTCGGCCCGGCGGCCGCGACACAGAGCTCACGATTCGGGTGCTCGATAGTCAGGGTCGCCGCTTGCTGGAAGCGCCCCAGTCGCTGACCCTTCAAGATCAGCCGAATGTGATCATGGCGGATGAGGTTTTGATCCTGACTCTCGGTCAGCCGCTGGGAGTCGATCAACTGCCAACCCTCCCGGGCTTTGCCGTCGGCGGCAAGGGAGAAACCGGCCCGGGATCAACCCAGGTAATCATCACTCGCGTGGAGCCCGACAGTGATCAGTTTCCGGGGCGTTGGTATGGGTTCGACGCGGCGCAGACGATCGTGATTGACACCGATGATCGCGCCTCGCTCGAGGTACTCGGTGGACTGCGGGGAGAGTCGCTCGTGGAATGGGTCAAGCACGGAGGGCATCTTGTCGTGGCCGTGGGGGCGAAATGGCAAGCGGTACGCGACAGCGTCATCGGCCCGATCTTGCCGGCCCAGCTCGCGGGCCAGGAGCAGGTTCCCTCGCTTGAGGCACTCGACGACTTCGCCGGCTCGGCGAAGCCGATCACTCCAGTCGGCACGCCTCCCGTACTTGTGACCAGGCTCGAGGCTGCCGAGGAACGCGGGGGAAAGATCCTCAGCTTCGTGGGTAACTTGCCTCTGATCGTGCGTGGACCCTGCGGGTTCGGGCGAGTCACCTTGATTGGGGTTGGAGTCGAACAAAACATTTTCGGCGACTGGCAAGACCGTGGACTCTTCTGGGCACGGGCCACGGACCTGCGGCACGACCGACCCGAGCCGGCGGGAAGTGGACCTCGCCTCGGTGTACCGGGACGGTTCTACCAATCGGGTGTCTCTGACCTCGCAAGTCAGCTGCGCATCGGCCTAGAACAGTTTCCCGGAGTCAAGCTGATCCCTTTCGGCTGGGTAGCCTTTTTCATTTTCCTTTATATCTTGCTGATCGGACCGGGTGATTATCTGTTTCTGAAGAAGGTGGTCAAGCGCATGGAACTGACCTGGATCACCTTCCCTACCATCGTGTTGACTGTAAGCTTGCTGGCGTACTACGCGGCGTATCGCCTCAAAGGGAACGATTTGCTGGTCAACAAGGTAGACGTGATCGACGTCGATCAGGCCGGGGGACTAGTGCGCGGCCGGACTATCCTGAGCCTGTTCAGCCCGCAGAACCGGGATTACAGTATTGGTTTTGTTCCGGTGCCCCCGAACCTTGATCACGATGTTGAGCCGCTGGCTAGCCCAGGACCTGCGGGCGCGCCGATCCGGCCGCCAGCAGGCACCGAGCTCTTGACGAGCTGGTTCAGCGTGCCGGAAGCCCAATTTGGTGCCATGGGCGGCCGTAACCGCCGCTTCAGCTTCGCGCCGAGCGGCTACACCTACGAGCCGACTGGCCTGCTGGAACGGCTGGAAAACGTACGCGTGCCAATCTGGAGCACCAAGGCGATCACGGCCCGCTGGCTTGGGCCTGGACCGGCGTCGCCGCTGGTCGGTGTCGATCTTCGACTCGTCGGCAACGACCGCCTCGCCGGCACCATTACCAATCACCAGAGCTACTCCCTGGAAGATGCTCTCCTGGCCTTCGGCAAGCAGGTTTACTTGCTCGGTACGCTTGCACCAGGGCAGACCGTCAAGGTGGAACTCAGCGGCGATCGCAACCTGGCCAATCTTCTCAAGGACCGGGCCGCGGAGTATCTTTCCGACCAGCCCGGCAATCGAAATCACAAGATCAGCCGGGCCGACCTGCTTCTGGCGCTCATGTTCCACGCGAGTGAATCGACCAACCGAGGGTTCGAACAATCGCTGGGCAACGTGGCTCTGAAAGACCTGGATCTCACACCTCAGCTCGCTCTCGGCCGACCGATGCTCGTGGCCAAAATCAAACGGCCGGGAGCGCAGATGCGTCCTGGAGAATCCGCCTAGCCCCCCACGGATCGATCAGACGACCATGATCCGGATCATCCTGCCGCTCAAGCGGCCCGGCGGATCCGGCAGATTCGCAGCCGCCGGCGGCTCGCCCCTGACTGCCTTCGGTGGCGGCCGGATGGCGCACCCATAAGTAAAGAGACGATCATACACTGTCCTCATGTCCCTTCCTGGCACGATCGACACCAAGGCGCACCGCGATGATCGAGACGAACGATCTGACCAAGATGTACGGCGAACTCTACGCCCTGAACCGGCTGAACCTGAAGCTTCAGCAGGGTGATGTCTACGGCTTCATCGGTCCCAACGGAGCGGGAAAGACCACGACGATGCGAATTCTCGCCACGTTGCTAAACCCGAGCTGGGGGGAGGCGTCGGTCTGCGGCTACTCGATTTACACTGGGTCAAAGGAGATTCGCCGGGTCATCGGCTACATGCCAGACTTCTTTGGCGTGTACGACGACATGAAGGTGATTGAGTATCTCGAGTTTTTCGCCTCGGCGTACCGGATCAAGGGGCCCGCGCGGAGGAAGATATGCGAGGAAGTGCTCGAGCTGGTCGACCTGACCTACAAGCGCGACGCCCTGGTCACCAGCCTGTCGCGCGGCATGACCCAGCGGCTGGGCCTGGCGCGGACGTTGCTCCACGATCCCCAGGTGCTCCTCCTGGACGAGCCAGCCTCCGGCCTCGACCCTCGAGCCCGGATTGAGATGCGTGGCCTGCTCAAGGAGCTGCGGTCGATGGGCAAGACCATCCTCGTCTCCAGCCACATCCTTCCCGAGCTGGCCGACATCTGCAACAAGATCGGGATCATCGAACAAGGCCAACTTCTGGTCAATGGAGCGGTCACCGACGTGATGAAGCAGGTCCGTAACGACATCGTACTGAACATCGCCGTCTCCAGCCGGACGACCGACGCCGCCAACACTCTTGAGAACCAGCCGGAGGTCGAGAGCGTTCAAGACAAGAGCGGGATCTTGGTGGTCAAGCTTAACGAGGGAGTTCACGAGTACGGCTTTCTCGCCAGCCGGCTGATTAACCAGGGCTTTGAGCTGACCCTTTTCAAGGAGGATGAAATCAACCTCGAAACCGCCTTCATGCACCTGACCAAGGGGATCACAAGCTGATTGGTCAGGCTGCCTGGTGTCTGCCGGGGCCCATGCCTGACTGCCCGAGCGCACGCGCTTGACGAAACCATTGGTCTTCTGTTTCCGGGGAGCATGGAGCATGAGCAGCGACCAGCCCGGGAAACACCACCTGTATCACGATGCGATACGGGCCACCTGGCTGGGATTGACCGTCAACCTGCTTCTAGGATGTGCCAAACTAACCGGCGGACTGGTGGGCCAGTCGTACGCACTGATTTCCGATGCGGTCAATTCGTTGGGCGACGTATTCACCTCGGTCGCTGTGCTGTTGGCGTTTCACGTGGCCCAGAAGCCCGCCGATGCCGAGCATCCCTACGGTCACACGAGGGCCGAGGCCATTGCCGGCTCCAACGTCGCGGTACTGGTCATCATCTCGGCGCTCTTTGTGGGCTGGGGCGCCCTCCAGGGTTTCTCCCGGCATGCGCGCCAGGTTCCACCCGTCTGGACGCTCAGCATCGCGGCGTCCAATGTCGTGATCAAGGAAGCGCTCTACCAGTACAAGATCCGGCTGGGCCGACGTGCCGGATCCAGCGCGCTGATTGCTAACGCCTGGGACCACCGGGCCGACGCCCTCAGCGCCCTGGTGGTTCTGATCGGGCTGTTGCTCGTGCGAACGGGCGGTCCGCAGTTCCTTGCGATGGATGAAATCGCGGCCCTGTTCGTTGTGGCGGTGATCGTCACATCGGCGACCAGGCTTCTCTGGTCAAGTGCTCAGGAGCTTATGGACGCCCAAGCCGCAGGCGCGTTCGTGAGCTTGATCCGCAACTCGGCCGCCGCAGTTCCGGGTGTCGAGCGAATCGACAAGCTTTGGGTCCGCAAGTCAGGCCTGGAATACCTCGTCGATATACACATCCAGGTCCGCGCTGATCAAACCGTCGATGAGGGTCATCGCATCAGCCATCTGGTCAAGGATGAGCTGCTCAACCGGTTCAATAACCTCCGCGGCGTCATGGTGCACCTCGAGCCTTACCCTCACGTTGACGAGCTGACAAAGCCATAGTCAAGCCGCACCTCCGTAAAGTAACCGCGCCGTCACACAATGACGCGGAGCGCCCGCAACCGCTCTGCCGCGGCGTCGAGTGTCTCGTTCCGCTTGCAAAAGCAGAAGCGGACGTACTGCCTTCCCAGCGCCTTGTCCTGGAAGAAGCTGGAACCGGGTACCGTGGCCACACCCACGTCGCGGACCAGGTGCCGGGCGAACGCGACATCGTCGTCGGCTCCGAAGGCGTCTATGCCCGCCATGATGTAGTAGGCTCCTTGGGGTGGATCGAATTGAAAGCCGACGTCCCAGAGCACCCGGCAGAGGCGATCTCGACGCGCTTGGTACTCAGCGGCAAGGCGGGCGTAATAGTCGCGGGGCAGGCGATAAGCCACGGCACCAGCTTCTTGAAGCGGGGCCGCGGCCCCGATCGACACGAAGTCATGGATTTGACGAAAGGTCTTCGTCAGCGCGACAGGGGCCATGATCGTGCCAATTCGCCAGCCGGTCACGGCGTAGGTCTTGGACATCCCGCTGATTGTGACGGACCGCTCGCCCATTCCATCCAGAGCGGCGACGGCAAGGTGGGGCCTGCCGTCGTAGACGATGTGCTCGTAGATCTCGTCGGTAATGGCGATCACATTCCACTTGCGGCAAAGGGCGGCGATCGCCTCCAGGTCATCGTGTGTGAAGACCGCGCCCGTGGGATTGTTGGGGTTGCAAAGTAAGATCGCCTTAGTGCGATCATTGAACGCCCGGGCCAGTTCGTCAAGGTCGAATTTCCAGTGCGGCGGCCGCACCGGCACGAAGCGTGGGCTCGCACCTGCGAGGACACAGTCGGGCCAGTAGTTCTCGTAGAATGGCTGCGACAGAATCACCTCATCGCCGAGGTTGACCAGTGAGAGGAGGACCACCAGCATCGCTTCGGTGCTGCCGCAGGTGACCGTGAGCTCGGTCTCGGGATCGATCTTGACTCCCAGGTGCCAGGCGGCGTGCTCGGCGACGGCCTGCCGCAGGTTCCGCGAGCCCCAGGTGATCGCGTACTGGTTCACGTCGTCCTGGATCGCGTGGCAGGCGGCGTCCTTGAGGATCTGGGGAGCAGGGAAATCGGGCATCCCTTGCGCAGGTTGACCGCGTCGTACTTGAGGGCCTCGATCGACATGCCCCGGATCACGCTCTCGGTGAATCTCGACGCCTTCTCTGAGATCAGCGGGAATTGCATCAGCACACCACCCAAGACGGAGGCCATTTCGCAGTCCTGCAACGTGAACACACTCGCTCGCTCCGCTGGCCGGGCCAAACCATTATGTGGCCGCTCGCAGAACACCCGCAACGGGTTGATCGGGAAGGGCGCCAGCCGTGATCGGATAGGCCCCACGCCCGTCGGGTCCGCCCTTGTTGCCGCCCGCCGACCCGGTTACAACAGGCCCGCCCGGATAAACATGGTACGGAATGCTACGTTTTCGTGGGCCACGCCTCCAGACTTAACTGCATTGCAGATCTGGAGTTACTCCGGAACGACCAATGTAGCTGATTCCCAAAAGAATTGTCTCCTCGACCCCCGTTCCTGGTGGTTTCTTCCACCAAGACAGCGAATCATCGCTCGGCTGTATTGATGCATCCAAGTATCTAGCGTTAAGAGCGACGAAGAGCGAAAGAGGCCACCCAAGCTCTTGAGCAGGAGATGGCCGAAATGGGGAAGCTGGTTGAGGAGTCGATGAAAGCGGGCAGGTTGATCGCGACCGAGGGATGTCTGCCCAGCGCCGCAGGGCGCTTTCGACTCTCCGACGGGAAGTTCATTGTGACAGAAGGGCCATTTGCCGAGACGCGCAAAGTGATTGGCGGCTTCGCAATCATCCAGGCGAGCTCGAAGCAAGCGGCGAAAGAATGCACCAAGTACTTCCTCCAAGCGGCCGGTGGAAGCGAAACAGAGATTCGCCAATTATTATGGAGCGCCAGCTGCCGCCTCTGGAAAAGCGTTTTAGCGCTTGGCGAAAGCTGGCGGGTCAGCCTCGGGGTCCCAGCCTTTGGGTTAGACCGATTTGGAAGATTTTGTGGAGAAAATTCTTAATCGATCTGACCCCGCGGACTTACACGTGATCCCGCGGACTTACACGATTCCCGATGAGCCCCCAGAACCTTCCTTTCTAGAGCCTGACCCCGGCGGAGTTGTTTCGGCAACTCGGGACCGTCGAGCGCGGGACTCTCGAGCGAAGAAGCCCGGGCCCGGCTCACCCGTCTCGGCGCCAACGTGTTGCGGCCGCGGAGGCGTGCCGGAGCGGCCAACCTCCTGCTGTCCCAGTTCCAGAGCCCGATCATTTGATCCTGGTCTTGGCGGCCTGCCTCGCATTCTCCCTGGGCCAGCACACCGACGCACTCATCATCCTCACGATCGTCCTAGGGAGCGGCCTGCTCGGCTTCTGGCAGCACCGCGGCGCCGCCGAAGCGATGGACGCGCTGCTGGCCCGCGTACGGATCAAGGCGATGGTGTTGCGCGACGGGGAGGAGATCGAGGTCCCGCTCGAAGCGGTCGTCCCCGGCGATGTGGCCGTGGTGAACGCGGGTGATCTCACCCCGGGCGACTGCCTGATCCTGGAGTCGAAGGATCTGTACGTGGACGAGGCATCCATGACCGGAGAGACCTACCCGGTCGAAAAGGCTCCGTGTCCCCGTCCACCGTCCGAGGAGACCCCGCTGGGGCAGAGGAGCAACAACCTCTTTCTCGGCACGCACGTGGTCAGCGGGACCGCCAGGGCCATCGTGGCCCGCGCAGGGGCCGCGACGGAATTCAGCCAGGTCAGCCAGCGAATGGCCCTCGGGAGACCTGAAACCGAGTTCGAGCGCGGGGTCCGGCGGTTCGGCTACCTCCTTATGGAAGTCACCCTCATCCTGGTCATCGCCATCTTCGCGATCAACGTCGCCCTGGCCCGACCCGTCCTGGATTCGTTCCTGTTCTCGCTGGCCCTCGACGCCCTGGCCCGGGGGATCCGCGAGGGGCGGGCCACGTTCGCCAATACGCTCAAGTACATCTACATGGCAACCAGCGCCAACTTCGGGAACATGTTCAGCATGGCGGGCGTCTCGCTCATCCTCCCATACCTCCCGCTGCTCCCCAAGCAGGTCCTCCTGGTCAACCTGCTGACCGACCTGCCCGAGATGGCGATCGCCTCGGATCACGTCGATCCGGGGTGATCCGCACCCGCAGGCCGTTCTATGCGAGCCGACCGGGCCGGGCGCTCCTGAGCAGCACGCTCCTCGTGGTCGTGGCGACCTTGGCGATCCCCTCGACACCCCTGGGCGGGCTGCTGGGGTTCGGAGCGCTGCCGGCCGCCTTTGTGCCAGCCTTGGCCGGGATTGTCGTCCTGTATGTCGCCGCGGCAGAGGCCGCGAAGCGGTGGTATTTCCGGTGGAGGCCCCACTAACCGCAGGACCGCCAGGCCTTCCGGGTTATCGGTCCCGCTGCCGATCGCGGACTGGCTGCTCGGGCGTGTGGTGCGGGTCGGGGTCTTGACGGTGGAGCCGATGGCGGTGAGCATGGTCCCCACTTCTCTCCGATACGATGCGAGACGTTCCCGGAAGTGGCCGAAGCTGCGGGAATGTCCCGTGTTGGGAGGACGACAGCGACAACTCGACTAGCGGAGTCGAAAGAGATCGTACTTATATATCCACATCAATTAGTTAATTAGAGATGTGGTAATCGAGAATACTATAATATGACGATTTATCAAGCTCCCGTCGAGAGCGCCCTCCGCAGCCTGCACAGCCGGCCTGAAGGGCTGACGTCGGCCGAGGCCGCGCACCGGCTGCACGACTTCGGCCCCAACCAGGTCGAGCGGTTGCAGGGCAAGCCGCTCTGGATGCAGTTCCTCGGGGAGTTCACCCATTTCTTCGCGGTCATCCTCTCGGTCGCCGCCGCCCTGGCGTTCTTGGCGGACTGGAGCGCGCCGGCCAGGGGATGGGCATGCTGGGCTGGGCGATCATCGGGGTGATCGTGATCAACAGTGTTTTCTCGTTCGTCCAGGTCTATCGCGCCGAGAAGGCGCTCTCGGCCCTGGAGAGGTTGTTGCCGCACCACGTCCGGGTGGTGCGCAACGGGGCCTTCGAGCGAAGGCCCGCCGCCGACCTGGTCCCCGGTGACGTCATCGCCCTGGAGGCCGGCGACCTGGTGCCCGCCGATTGTCGGGTGATCGAGGCATTCTCTTTGCGGGTGAACAACGCCACGGTCACCGGGGAGTCGGTTCCCCTGGTGCGCGAAGCGGCTCCTTGCTCCTGCGAGGACGCCCTGCACAGCACCAACGTTGTGCTCGCGGGAACAACCATCGTCTCGGGCGACGCCCGCGCCGTCGTCTTCGCCACCGGCATGCAGACCGAGTTCGGAAAGATCGCCCATCTGACCCAGATGACCGGCGAGGTGAGAATTCCCCTGCAGGGCGAGATTGCGTTCATCAGCCGGGTGGTTGGCGTGCTCTCGGTAGTGCTGGGCGGCGTGTTCTTCGTCATCGGGCGGGTCATCGGTGTGCCGTTCTGGACCAACTTCGTCTTCGCTATCGGCCTGATCGCAGCCAACGTCCCCGAGGGCCTCCTGCCCGAAGTGACGCTCTCCCTGGCCATCGCCGCGCAGCGGATGGCCCGGCGGAACGTCCTGATCCGGCACCTGCCGGCCGTCGAGACCCTGGGTTCGGCCACCGTGATCTGCACCGATAAGACCGGCACCCTAACCGCAAATCGCATGAATGCCGCCGCGGTCGTCTTGGGGGGCGAGCGGCACGAGATGGCCGTCCCGGGACGCATCGCCGAGCTGGGGCGGCGGTTTCCCCGCTTCTTCGAAGTTCGCGGCTATGCCAGAATCTCAAGGCCACCGTGAACCATGGCAAGGCCGAGTTCCTTGGCGATCCCACCGAGATCGCGCTGGTCGAGATGAGCCGGCAGCTTGCGGAGTTTGACGAAACGTGGGGGTCTCGCCGCCGCGATGAGGTCCCGTTCGACTCGGACCGCATGCGGCTCTCGACGTTGCACGAGACACCCGAGGGTTTGATCCTCTATACCAAGGGGGCGCTCGAGGCCGTGCTGCCGCTTTGCACCCACGTGCAGCTCGACGACGGCGTCCCGCAGTGTTTGACACGAGAGTGGCGCGACCGGTTTGTCCGGGCCAGAGTGCGATGGCCGACGACGGCCTTCGGGTCCTGGCGATGGCGTACCGGCCGGTGGCCGAGGGTTACGACCACGCCGCCCCGGGAGCAGGACCTCACTCTCGCGGGCCTGGTCGGGCTGGACGACCCGCCCCGACCTGAGGTCGGCCGCGCCATCGCGAAATGCCAGGCCGCCGGAATCCGCGTGATCATGATCACCGGCGACCATCCCCAGACCGCACGGCCGTCGCCCGGCAAATCGGCCTGATCCGCTCGGAACGGCCCACGATCCTCACGGGCGATCAACTCCACCGGATGTCGAACACCCAGCTCCAATTGGCCTTGAACCACGAGGAGGTGATTTTCGCCCGGGTCGCGCCCGACCAGAAGTCGCGAATCGTCAGCGTGCTGAAGCGGAAGCGGCAGATCGTGGCTGTCACCGGTGATGGGGTCAATGACGCGCCCGCCTTGAAGCTGGCCGATATCGGGATCGCCATGGGCGTGACCGGCACCGACGTGGCCCGCGAGGCCGCCGACATGGTCCTGACCGACGATAACTTCGCCAGCATCGTCGCCGCCGTCGAGGAGGGCCGCGCGGTGTTTGACAACATCCGCAAGTTCCTCACCTACGTCTTGACGTCCAATGTCCCCGAGCTGATCCCCTACTTGATCTTCTTCCTGTTCAAGGTCCCGCCGGCCCTGACGGTCATCCAGATCCTGGGCGTCGACCTGGGGACCAACGTGCTTCCGGCATTGGCCCTGGGCGCCGAGAAGCCCGCGGCCGACGTGATGAGCCGCCCTCCCCGCTCTCCCAAGGAGCGGCTCCTGCGGTGGTGGCTCTTGATCCGGGTGTACTTCTGCCTGGGCTTGATGGAGTCACTCGCGGCGATGTCGGCGTTCTTCTTCGTGCTGATCTCGGCCGGATGGCACTACGGGCAGGAACTGGGCCGGCTCGACCCGCTCTATCTCCAGGCCACCACGGCGTGCTTCGCGGGGGTCGTGCTCACCCAGGTCGTCAACGTCTTCCTGTGCCGGAGCGACCATGCCTCAACGTTCTCGTTCGGGCTGCTGGAAAACCCCTTGATCCTCTGGGGGATCGGTTTCGAGTTGTTGCTCTTGCTGGGGATCGTCTACACCCCTTGGGGTCGCGCGATCTTCGGCACCGCGCCGAATAGCGGGCCGGGCCTGGCTGTTCATCGTCCCATTCATGGTCGCGATGCTTGTGATCGAAGAAATGCGGAAGTGGGTAGTGCGGCGGCTTTTCGGGTAGGGTGTGCAGCTGCGCACCTTTCCTGCAGAGCGATCGAAGGGTTGTTCCAGCGCCCGAGAAAAGGAAGGAGTTATCGCTTCGCCTTATCATGGCGGCGCCGTTGATTTGGCTACATGCGCCAACTATTCTACCTGGGGCCGCGTTGTAGAATGGTCATCGCAGCTCCTTCTCAGCTCGTATTGATGAGATCGAAAGCACCGCAGGTGGCCGTGGTCGTGTTGGAGATCGATCGCGGGTGCAACACACTCAATCCATGCATAGTGATGACATGTGAAGGGGAGTGCCGCATGAACCGAGGAGGTCCATGCATCCCTATCGTGGACGACGACTTGGACACGTGCCGCAATCTGAGCGACATCTTCTCGATCACCGCGACGTGGGTCACGATCCTATGGCTGAAAGCGATGAAACCATCATTCGGTGCTCCGCCAAGGTCACCCAGTCGGAGCAGACCCTCAAGTGTCTGTTCGCAATGGAATACTCCTCAACGCTCTGTGTTTATGTCAGAGGGGGGAAGTTGGTCGCCGAATTCGATCTCGGCGCCAGCATCAGCTTCCCTCACGATATCAATTAGCCGCCGATGCAGCCAAAGACAAGTCGTCAAGCCTCATGGAAGCAGTCGCTAGGTCCCTAATGCTTCAACTTGCCGCGGACGATCTTGTGGCACTGCACGCAGCTGACCGCCAATTGCGTATAGGCCAGCGTCGCGCCATCGAGGTTCTTGTCTTTCGCGGCGCGGACCAGCGCCCGTTGGCGAAGCCAAAGCTCTGCATCTGCTCTCTGTAGCCGGGCATGTCAGACCGCGCCCAGGACTCCAGATAGCCCATGAACTGCATGGCCTGGGCGTTTACTCTGATCAACTCGAAGTCCTCTTTGGTCAATCCCTCAAGGATCTTCTGCGAGGCTGACATCTTCTGCCTCATCCAGATGCTTTGTTCCTGGGGCTCGCGTACTGGTCTCTCCGCGCGGTCGGCGGGCCGCTGGGCCTGGGCAGGGCGATCGTCAAGTGGCAGGAATGGAAGCCCCAGGACAAAGATCGAGAACGTTGTGAGTCGCAATCTCATGACATGACTCCATTTTCGCGAGAGTGTTGAGGTAAAGGAGCTGGGGACGACGAAGTTTGGATCACCGCTGTCGCGAACTCCTGCTTCACATGGCAGTGGCGTGGATTTCAACGGGGCCCGGAATTCGGGAGAATGGCGACCTCGGTGTCGGTCGGCCCGTCCAGGTTGCCCCGGCATCCTCGGGGAGCCCGCACGATCGAAAAATCCGGCCAGACTCGCGTCGGACCTTACAAGCTACGGGGGAAGGCCTCTTTCCATCAGGACGGGTCGGTTTTCTCATCCGATGGCCGACGATGTCGGCGAGGTTCTCGTTCGGACAGGCCATTGCGTGAATGGACACCCCGGATCGTCTCACAGCCAGGGGTATTCCGCCAAGCCGCTCCCGAACCGGATGACACCGCTTGGTAGCCGATGGTGAGCCCTCCCCCACGTAGTCCAGAACTATGAATCAGTTACTCACCGGCTTCCTCCGGTTTGAAGGTGGCTTCCGTTGCAGGTCCCCATTGCGGCTCATCCCGTGCCAGCAAGGCGGCGATGCCCCCATGAGAGGCCAGTGTCGCGGAAGGCTCTACGCGATACACCCAGACGCAATGGCTGACCGCGAACGACAGGACCTCTTGCCAAAGGTTCACCGTCCGGCAGAGAGCGTGACAGTAAGGGCAAGCGGTGTGGGTCGTGGCGAAGAGGGCGCGGCACCCTGTGCAGTGCGATGCGGAGGCGCCCGGTCCGGCCCAGGATCAGCGCCGAACCTGGCCGTCTCTCAACGCATTGATCACTTCCTGCGGACCGGCTGCCACCGACGACGACTCGTAGAGACGGCGATCAAGATCCGCCAAAACACGGCTTTCCTCGTCGGCCTGGGCCGTCTTGAGCACAGCACGAACTTCCTCGTCGATCTCGGCCCGGTCTTCGATCCACCCATGGGGTGCCTCGGACACGACGCGTGAGGACAGCCGTGCCGGTAACAGCCCACGGAACCGCTCCAGAATCTCGTGCTCGCCCAAGAGAATGATCCCATGGTAAGGATACTCGCCCCAGGCCTCGTCGACTTGCTGTGCCAGCTCCTTCTGGAAATGAAGGATATGGTCCTTGCGGTGCCGCTGGAGGGTCGCGTGTGAGTGCTGCATCTGCGGGACGGCCTCGTCGATCTCGCCCAGCAGCTCGCGCACCGCCGGGCCCTGCCGCGTACCAGCGGGCGCGATGCGTGTCAGTCAAGACCACCACGTATCCCCGTTGCCGAAGGTCCGCTTCGACCAAGGGAACCACGTAAGGCTCCTCACCGACGACGAGGCGGTTCTCGTACGGCTCGGTTGCCGGCAGCGCCAGGAGGACCCCGCGCCGAGTGGCGCTGAAAACGGCCATGCCCCGAGCCTGCCGGGCCTCAGGCGATTCCAGGGTCTGGCGGATCACCTCAAGGTTCCGCTCGAATTCCAGCCGCGCCTGGTGATCGTCGGCCAGACGTTGCCGGATCTGGCTGGCCGCAGTCTTGAATGGTTGGAGCCAGTGGGATTCGAACCCCTCGGAGACACCGGTGTCGACATAGCAGCTGACCGTCATCCCCTGGCCCTTCGGTTGATCCAGCAAGACCTGAATGTTTTTCGACATGAGTGCGGCCATATACTCCTCATTTCGTCTTGTGACATATTCAATTCATAACACTCCTATCATGAATCTACGCAGGCTGTTGGGCTGGCGTGGTGGCTCGGAGGAGCTCCAGCGCCTCGGCGTCCTCAACGGGCGAAAAGTCCTGGTAGAACTGGCCTACGGCCCAGAAGTTTGGCGGCGCGAGGAGACAGATCACCCCGTCACAACGCTGGCGAATCTCTCGAGCCGACCGGGCGAAGCCACGGGCACGGCGACGATCAGCTCGGAGGGGTTCTTCGCTCGGGCCACCGGGAGGGCGGCCATCATCCTGGCACCGGTCGCAATTCGATCGTCAGTGACGATCACCGACCAGCCCTCGATCGCTGCCTTCGGTCTGACGGCGCGGAACATCGCCTTGCGCCGCACGATCTCGTCGAGCCGGTACGCGCGCTGGTTGTCGATATTCTCGTCGTTCAGGTCGAGGAGTTCCTTGGCGGCGGCACTGAGGTAGACCTGGCCGTCTTCGGCGACAGCGCCGACGGCCAACTCCGGCTGGTCGGGCTCGCGGAGCTTGCGAGATAGGACAACATCGAGCTCGGCGCCCAGTTCCCGGGCCAGCACGAGAGCATTGACCACCCCGCCGCGTGGGATCACCAGGACCAGCGGATCGCGTAGCTCTCGGCCCTTGAACCGTCGTGTCAGCAGATGGGCAGCCTCCGGACGGTTGCGAAACATGGCGAATCTCCTTACCGTTTAACGCGGTTGTTAAACACCCTTGGGCGCGACCGATCAGCCACCACACCGACGCGTTCCCGATCGCACCGTCGTCCTGAACCCGGGGGCTTGACAGGAGCAATCCTTCATTTCTCGATATCCGGGCGTTCGAGCTCGATCGCAACCGCCCCGGTCGCATGCACCGTTGCTTCGTGGCCTTCTACCAGCAGTCGCAAAACTTCGTCACGGCTGGCCGCGTCGGGCGCGATCACGGTGCCAGTCTTCGTATGAAAGCAGATCACCGAAGCCGGGGTAGAAGCGGATGCGTCGGACTCGTGCCTTAGCTCCGGGATAATGGATGAGGTCACCGACCTTGATCCCGTCGATTTCGTCGGTCACCAGGCGGGCGTCGATGGTTTTACGTCCGCTCCGCAAGGGGTCTTCCCACTCCGGCCGCGTCTTCAGATTCCTCGTCGCCATGGTATCTCCTTGCGTTCAAGAGTGCCCCCGAATCACGGGCTTGGGCGATGGGGTGGGCCGCTGGAGGGCGGGGTCTCGCCGCCGAGGAGAATCCATTGCTCCTTGAGATAAATCAATTCCGACCCACCCTCGACCTCGTGTCCCGCCTCGTCCCGCTGGCCGTGGACAAACTCGCCCAGGGTGCGCACTGGGACGTCGCCCTCGGGATATGGGCCGGAGCCCGGATGGACTCCCGAGTGTCCCACGACATCGATCCGGCCCTGGCCACCCCCCGGCTGGCCGCCCTCGCGCTTCAATTCCTCGGCTCGGCGCCCTTGACGCCCGCCTCGAAGCTTCCGTTCACACGTCTTCACGATCCGCGAAGTTGGCCCGGGACGCGGTATGCTCCGGCTCGGCAAATGATTCCACGCGCGGGTTCACCAATGCGAACCAATCCTGGAACTTCAAGCGGATGGTGTCCTCATGCGTGCCGGCCTGAAACACCAGGTCATTCACCTTCGACATCGAGCAGTCCATGAGCACGGTAACGTCCTTCCAGCGACGCAGAGGGGGAATGGCCCCCGTCTCGCAATCAGTGAAGATCCTGTCCATCTCGGCCTCCGAGGCCAGGCGGACATTCTCAGCGCCGAGAAGCTCTCGTACTCGGCTGAGGACGACCCGCCGGCTGGCGGGGACGATCAACTCCACGGGCCGGCCGTCGGCCAGGAGGACCACCACCTTGGCCAAGCAGTCGCCGCTGACTTGCTCACTCTGGGCCACCTCCTGTGCGGTGAAGGCGACGGGGTGGTGCAGCTCCTCGTAAGCCACACCCCGCTTCTCCAGTATGTCCTTGATCCAAATGGGAGTTGCCATAGCTTACCTCAAATCTTGTAAAATGCCTTGATCCCAGGTTCGCGTCAGCCACGAGATCGAATCCTGGATTACCCACTTTCGGGGCCCAGGAGCCGCTCGGCCTGGAACCAGTTGTCGCGGTCGGCCCCAGCGCGCCTTCCTTGGATCTCCCAGAGGTGATAGGCAAGAATGGCTATCTGCTCGTGCGAGGGTCTTCTGTCCTCAGCCACGGTGGAATGCGACACGTGGACCTCGCCGGTGAGGAGGCCCCGTGGCAACAGTCCACTTGCAGGCTGAGTGCAAGCGAGATTGTTCTTCTGGCTCGTGGGCGATGTCTGCTCCTGTTGTTCTCTGTTTGGCTTCTGCTTGCTCATGTGGTCTCCTAAAGGTGCAGATCTCGATCCGATCTTGTCAATGATGTGGCTTCAGTCGGCCTGAACGGCACACGTGGGCTCCGACCTTCGCGCGATCATTCGCAGGAAGTCGTGACGTGCGACGATCCCAATCGGCACGCCGTCGCACACCACCGGGATGTGATCGATGTCATAGCGGAGCATCTGTTGCGCCACCTCCTCCAAAGGAGTATCCTCGGCTGCCGTGATCACTGAGGTGATCATGACCTCCTCCGCCGTGGTCGCCCGTGCTTCGTCGTGAAGCTGGGCCCTCGCCGTATCGGGCAACAAAGGGTTGAACCCCTGCGCCAAGTTCTCGATGGAGAACGGCACACCGTGCTCCTTGGCGGCGAAATCAGTCAGGGTGACAATGCCACGCAATTTCCCCAACTCGTCCACCACGGGGACACAGCCGATGCGGCGATCCACCATGGTCCTGGCAATCTCGGACAAAGGGGTCTTCCGGTGGATGGACACGACCGGCTGCGTCATGAGTTCTCGGGCTCTCATAGGTTACCTCCATTCTCATCGTTTCCCGGACGGAGGGTAGTCTGGACGGGAAGCATGGCATCCTCCGCCGTGGTCTCGCAAGAGCTACAATTCTCCGGTCGCCGGTTCGACGATGAAGGCCACCTTGGCGGTAGCGTGGTACTCGGTGATCTGGCCGTCGCGGACGACGGCGGTGGAGCGGACTATGTCCAGCCCGGTAATGTGGCGGATGGTTCGCGAGGCGCGGGCCACGATTTGCCTGGCGGCGTCCTCCCAGCCCTCGGTCGAGATGCCCACCATCTCGGCCACCCGCACCACCGCGGGACCCTCGATATGCTCGGCTTGAGTCGTCATGGTAGTCTCTCCTTGCGTGAGTGCGCTTCTTCGGGATGAAGTGTCGGCCCGTGGTTCATCGCCAGACGGTTTCCGACCGGGTGGGTCGGAGACGACCGTCACGGTCGGGAGCCGACCTCATCAGATTATGCGGCCCGCCTTGACTTGTATGGCCATCCTTAAAACGGCAGTGGCGGCATTATTCACCGGAAATCAACTCGAGGTTACTGAGCTTGACCTGGACACCGCCATTGCGTCCTCGATCGGTCTGTCACGAACTCTCGCCCACCGCTCGAAGTCGAGATCCGGACTCCCCGAGCTGCCTCTCCCTTCCTCCTTTCGCTGGCATGCGATGCAGCTTGTGGCGGACGGCAGCGCGCTCAGACGAGCGGCGGAAATCTTGCCCCCGCAAAACTCGCAACGGCCGTAGACTCCGAGGGCAATGTTTTGCAGGGCATGCTCGATCCGGTCGAGCTCCTGGCTCTCGAGTTCGGCGAGCTGAGAGCAAACCTCATTGCTCTCGGCATCAACAGCTGCATCGATCTGATCGCCAACCCCATCCACTGCCGAAACAATTCGAAGACTGTCTATGTCACGTTCGAGCGATTGGCGCAAGGCGTTGCGCCGCCTCATCAACCGCGACGTTAACCTTGAAAGCGCGTCTTTGCTGGCCATGGAACACCTCCCTTGCAGTTCATCCCGGCTCACGGGTGACCGGAATCGAGCCCTCAGTCCGTGTTGGCGACGGAGCACAGCCGACCCCGGGATCGGTGCCCAGATGCCGCAGGAACCACTGCCCCGCGAGGCGGGCGACTTCCTCCAGAGCTCCCGGCTCCTCGAAGAGGTGGGTGGCCCCGGGGACGATAACCAGTTCTTTCGTGCACCGCAGCAGGGCCAGGGCCTTGCAGTTCAACTCGAGGACCTGCTCGTCGCGTCCTCCAACAATGAGCAGGGTGGGAGCAATGACATCCGACAAGTCGACCCCTGCTAGGTCGGGACGGCCACCACGCGATACGACCGCACTGACCGGTCCTGTCCACCGAGCCGCGGCCAGCAGGGCCGCCGCCGCGCCGGTGCTTGCGCCGAAGTAACCCAGCTTGAGGCTGCGCGTGTCGGGGTCCCGCCCCAGCCAATGACTGGCGGCTCCGAGACGGGTGGCCAAGAGCTCGATGTCGAAGACCCTCCTACGGTCCTGGGCCTCGTCCTCCTCCAGCAGGTCGATCAGCAGGGTCGCCACACCAGCGTCTTGCAACATCTGGGCGACGAACTGGTTGCGGGGGCTGAACCGGCCGCTGCCGCTGCCATGGGCGAAGGCGACGACCCCCCAGGGCTCTGGTGGCATCCTCAAGACTCCCTTCACCCACCGTCGACCCGCTGCGATCTCGACGAGCCGCTCTCGCGTTCCAGCGTTTGAGTTCTCCGTATCCATCCCACACCTCGCGTTTCGTCATCGCCGCCATCGGCTCCTACCATTTCAGCGTCATGGTGAAGTTCAGGCCGCCGATCCCGCGCGGCTCGAGTAGCCGTTCCTCGATTCCATCGGCTCACATCATTCATGGATTAACTGTGATGAGTTACAGGTCGAGTACTCGGGCAGGCTCCTGTCAGGTTCCTCGGTCCACCACTCCTCACCCGGCGGGCCGACTGCTACGTCTACTTCAGACACCGGAGGGGAACGTCTCCGGCACCTCACCCCTCTGCCAAGCGGCGGTGCGCTCTAGCGGTTCGACAGCCCGAGTCCGGTCGAAATGGAGCACGGCGTCGAACTGGGCAGGAAGGCTCGCATGGAAGTAATGGCTGGCGCGCTCGGTCTCGGGCCGGTAGATGACGCCAATGGCGCGCTCCATCCGCGGGTGATCGAGGCCCGCCACAAGGCTGCCGCGGAGGGTCAGCAGGAACCGCTCGGAGCCGGCGTCGTGGAAGATGGCCTCGTAGCTGCCCAACAAGGCCGGGCGGACACGCTTTCGCTCGGCCGGCGCATCCCAATTTGAGGCGGCCGTCACCGTGCCGTCGTAGGTTGTGCAACCAACCAAGACCACGTCGCGGCCGTACTTTTGTCGTATAAGCTGGCCGACGTTCCACTCGCCCCGCACACCCATCTGCGTCGCTCGGGCATCGCCGAGATGCGAATTGTGTGCCCAGACCACCACCTTCGCGGCGGAGCCATTGCGCTGGAGATAGTCGACCAGCGCATCAAGCGTCTCGGCCATGTGCCGATCGCGCAGATTCCAGGACGACACTTCGCCCCGGTACATCGTACGGTAGTAATGCTCGGCATCGCGCACCAGGCGTGCATTCTGCTCGGTATAGAAGTAGTCGTCCTCCGCGATCCGGCCGTCGCGCATGGCATATTCGGCCGCATGGCGACGCAGATCTATGAGCTGTGTGATCACCTCGTTCTCGCAGGTCTGGCCAAGCTGGAGCGTGGCGGCGTAGCCATAGACTTGGGGGTCGTCACCGTATAGGTCGAAGCAAGCGTAGCGGTGACGCGCACGCGCGGCCGCCTCGGGGTCGATCTTGTCCAGGTAAGCGATCACGGCCGCCATCGAGGCGTGCAGGCTGTAGAGGTCCAGACCGTAAAACCCGACCCTGGGATTGCCCGGCCGTACCGTGTCGTTGTGATTGCGGAGCCAGCCAACAAAGTCGAGCACGTCGGCGTTGCGCCACATCCAGGTGGGGAATCGTAAGAAGCCACCCAGCGCCTCAATGGCTTCGGCGTCGTCGCCGCGACCGCGGACGTAGCGGTTGACCCGATAAGCGTCGGGCCAGTCGGCCTCGACAGCCACGGCGTTGAACCCCTTCTCACGGATGAGCCGCTTGGTGATCTGGGCACGCTCACGGTAAAACTCGTGCGTGCCATGCGAGGCCTCGCCGATGAGCACGAAGCGGGCGTCAGCAATCAACTCCAAAAGAGGGTTGTAATCCTCTACCGCGCCCCGTATGGGGTACGCGGCCTTGCGCACAGCCTCGACCACAACGTCGTGAGAAAAGTCGGTCAGTGTCGCGGTGTTCATTGCTTCTCCTCATCGTTCCGGTTGCGAGCCCGTCGTCCACCAAGATCACCGTGCGGCCGCGCACCTCAAGCGGCGGACGGTCGCCTCTGTAGGCCCGCTCGCGCCTATCGATCTCCTGTAGCTCTCGGGCGGCGACTTCCTGAATCACGCGGAATGGCGGTTTCAGCGCCTCGATCACTTCGTTATTAAGGACCCAGGCCCCGCCCGACGCGATGGCACCCATCGCAAGCTCTTCGTGGCCCGGCACTCCCAGCTTACGAACGACGAAGATATCGAGCGGCGCCTCCAGCGCCTGGGCGACTTCAAAGGCCACCGGCACGCCCCCACGCGGCAGGGCCAGCACCAGCACGTCAGGTTGGCCAATGTAGTCGACCAGCTTCGCGGCGAGTCGTCGCCCGGACTCGGTACGATCTCGGAACGGTTTCAACATGACGTCCTCGCTCTCTCATCTGGGTTGAGGCTTCGCCCACTTGGTGATGGAGCCTCCGGCGGCGGGCGTCTGCGAAAGCCAGTAACTTCACCAGATGGTCATTGACGGGCGGAGTGGTCGGCTGCACTCCGGGCGATCTCGGAGTTGGTACGCACGGCGGTGCCGGGCAGACGCTGTTATCACATGCTGTTCTTGGCCGGGCGGCATGGCCCTTTCGGGTCGCATGCCGCCCGCGCCACTGGAGTCCGGGGCGCTATTTCACCTCCCGGACCTCCACGAGCCTGGATTTCTTCTCGGGCTTCTTCGGCGCTGGCATGGTGACCTCGAGCACCCCGTTGTGGAACTCCGCGGCCGCCTTCCCCGCGTCGGCACCCTCGGGTAGCGGGATGGCACGGAAGAAGCTGCCGTAGGCGCGTTCGCCGTAATAGTAGCCCTCCCGCTTTTCCTCCTTCTCTTGCTTCCGTTCGCCCTGGATCGTGATCATCTCGTCGGTGACTTCGACCTTGATGTCGTCCTTCGTCATCCCTGGCAGGTCGGCGCGGACGATGTAGTGGCCGTCTCGCTCGAGAACGTCGATCCTCGGCGACCATTCGGCCGGAATGAGTCCGGCCTCGCGTCGCAAGAGTTCGCGGCCGCGACCGAAGGCAGTATGCAGGCGCCGGCCGAGGCCAAAGTCCTCGAAGAGCCGATCCATTTCTTCGGAGAATCGGCGCATGAAGGCGAACGTGGGCTCTGTCCATGGCATGAGCGTCGCGGCTGGGCGGGCGACCTCTGGCTCAGGACGTTGTCCTTTCGTCATTTCGGTCTTCTTGGGGGCTTCCTTTACTTCGATCATGACTCTCTCCTTTCCTTGTGGTGTGGACTTCACGTGGCAATGGAAGTGTCGAGGGCCGATCGAGTTGGTCACTTGACCCCGACCCTCACGACAGCGCCTACCTCTGCTTCACCAGGGCTTCCCGGGCTTGTAGGCGAAGCAGGGCTTCGATGACGATCCCCGCGCACTCCTCCACGGACAACCGTGAGGCGTTCAGGACCAGGTCGTAAAGCAGGGGATCGGTGAGATCCTTGCGAAAATGTTGCTTGATGAAGCCACTCCGCTCACGGTCCGTGGACTCCACGTATAGGGCCGCCTCGGTGGGATTGAGGCCGCGCTCGCGGCCGATCAACGCAACCCGGTCCCCGCTCGATGCCACCACGCGCACGCGGAGCGTGGTATCGACCGGTAAGGCAATCATTGCGCCACGGCCAAGAATGACGCATTGGCCCCGGGCCCCCAGGGCCAGAAGCAGCCTGAGGAGGCGCCGAAAGTAGGTCGCCTCGGTGACGGTCGACGCGGCAGCGAAAGCTTCCACGCATTCCACCAGCCAGCCACGCCGTCGTTCGTCGACGTTCTCCAACTGATCCACGTCCACCTGCAATTCCTTTGCGAGATGATCCAGGAGTTCGTGGTCGTAGACAGGCCAGTTGAGTCGCCTCCCAACCTCGCGCGCGACGAGATTGCCGCCCGAACCGGCCTCGCGGCTCAGAGCGATGGAGAAGGACGACGGGGGCTGCGCCTCGGGTTGGCGAGGCTGGAGATGTTCGCTGGACCGGACCAGTGCTTCGGCGATGCGGAATGCCTGTTCTCTAGAGTACATGGCACCCTCCCTCAGAAGCTGCTGCCCATGACACGCGTTGGCAAACCTCTAGATAAGAACCCGCGATGCGGCGGCTGTCGCCTTGCATGGGGCCGACGTCTGGCGAAAAGGCCCTCCCTCGGGCCACGGGTGCGGCAACCATTACCGCGGAAGAAGACTTCTCAGAGTCGAAGTCATCCCTCTGTATGGTCGTCGGACGGTCGAGGGAGGACACGAGAAAGCCCTACCCTGCCAAACCCTGCACAGCGGAGCCGATCTCGCTCAAGACCGGCGTGCCTGTCGTGAGCATCCAACAGCTTCATTTTAAAGAACACCTAACACGGGAATCAAGTACTTTCTTCATAAAAACGCTAGTACTCAAATATTCTTATGGAAGTAATGACCACTCGGAAATAGGAGACGTTGCACCGGCGAGATCGATAGAAGTCCACTTATAGAAGCGTGGCCACGAGTTCACGCAGTGGATCACCCGTCGTCTTGATCCCACTCGGGTCAACCGACGGTGATCTCGTTGATCAAAGGAAGGAGACTATCCGGCAGGTCGAGTGCTGCCTCCTGGGCCATTTGCTTGGCGTAGTAGGTCCTGCTCCGTCCGCGCAGGATGATCGAGTCATCCGAGCAGATGACATGCAGGCAGTAGATCCGGCCCCGTATCCTTCCTTCAATCCGGGCCTCGATGCGCCTTGCCAAAGCCTCCTTCGCCTCGTCCCTCCCCGGAGGCGATCCGGCATGGATCTGATGCATGTTAGCCATCCCGGTTTTTGTACGGCTGTCCTTCAGCCTCCCACCCTGTGCCTATGCTCGTTCGCACGATCGCTTAGGGAATCATAAATTGGGGGATTCACCCCGCACATTCGCAGCCTCGTGGAACCGGGCCTCGATGAGCTCGCAGAGGGCGGCGGCGCCTCCTCCGGGTCGGGCCCGCTCACTTCGAGTTCCAGCCGGGCTCCGCACCCGGCAGCCAAGCACAATAGATCCAGGATGCTCCTGCCATTGGCTGCAAGGCCGTTGCAGAAGACCTGGATCTCGACCGGGAACTGTTGTGACAGTCGAACAAATCGGTCGGCCGCCCTGAGGTGGAGACCAGGCTCGTTGGTAATCTCGACCTGACGTCGCAAGGTAGGCATGATCCACTTTTCTCCCAGAGTTCCATCAGGGTTACTTTCGACGCGTCTGGCACGGCAGACGATCCAGCCTGGTCTCACCTTATTTGAGCCATCATACAACAGTAATTTAAAAACCTATGAATGTTCATTGATTTGGATCAGTGAGGGATACCTTCTGCGGGATTATGGGATTGTAAACCGCGACATCCCCCCAGGTATGTCGGGCGGTTCACCGACACTCCGTGTCGGGGAAAATCCGACCCGTGTTGTCGGGGATTCCCCTACAACTCTGGAGTGTGCGTGAGCGACTTCCTGCCGTCTGGCCGCATGCAGTCTCCACGGTCCTGGGTCATTCGAAACGCTCTCCCCCTACCCGACCGGCAGGAGAACGTGCTGTCCCGTGCTTACCTTTCCTGTTGAGTTCAGATACACTGAAAGTTAGCGATTCCCACGGCGAGGAGGGTAGTCGCCGATGGCCTCGAAGAAGCGATCGAAGACGATTCAAAAACCGACGCGTGCGAAGTCCGACGCCGTCCCAGAGCAGGTCGATAGCCAGCCCCCCGACATCCCGGCCAGCCGCGGCATCCCCGCGCCGGTCATCGTGGGCATCGGCGCCTCTGCCGGCGGGCTGGACGCCATCAAGAAGTTCTTCGCCGCGATGCCACGTGATAGTAATCTCGCCTTCGTGCTCATCCCTGATCTCGGTCCCGCACATCAAAGCCTCACGCCAGAGCTGATCGCTCAGCACACGCCCATACCTGTCGTTGGAGCGACGGAGGGAATGCTCTTCGAGGCCAACCGCGTTTACGTCGTCCCGCCGAACATGGACCTGACCATCTCCGGCGGCGCGTTCAGCCTGGCCGGCCCCGTCCGCCGGCGCGGATTGCAGACGTCCATCGAGGAGGGGTTCCCATCGCTTGACGAGGAGCTGAGCACGGTCAACAACCAGCTCCGCGACAAGGTGCGGGAGCTGGAGGAGGCTAACAACGACCTGGCCAACTTGCTCGTCATCACCGCGCAGAAGCAAGCACGGGAAATCTTGGAAAAGGAATTGGAGAAAAGAACAGCGGAGCTGGCTTTGATCAGCGAGCAACTGCGCCAAGAAATCGTGGAGCACCAGCGGGTCATTGTGGAGCAGCAGCAGGCCGAGAAATCCCTTCGGGACAGGGAGGCTAGGCTCGAGGCCATTATCGACACAGCGGTGGACGCCATCATCACCATTGACGAGCGCGGCCTGATCCAATCGACCAATCCGGCCACCGACAAGATGTTCGGCTATACGAACAGCGAGCTCATCGGCCAGAACGTCAGCACGCTCATGCCCTCGCCATATCGCGAGGAGCACGACGGCTATTTGATGCGCTACCTGCAAACCGGCGAGAAACGAATCATCGGCATCGGCCGAGAAGTCAGTGGTCGGCGCAAGGATGGAACGGTCTTTCCGGTGGAGGTGGCAGTCAGTGAAATGCACGCGGAGGGAGGCCGGTTCACAGGCATCCTCCACGACGCCACGTGGCGCAAGAAGCTGGAGAGAGAGATCCTCGAAATCGCCGGCCTCGAACAGAATCGCATCGGCCAAGATTTGCACGACAATGTCGGGCAGGAATTGACGGCACTAGGTTTGTTGACCGATGTTTTGCTCGAGTCAATCCGAGAGCATTCGCCAGCGGATCTGGATGTGACCCTTAAAATCAGCCAGGGCCTGAAGCGCTCGCTCACGCAAGTTCGAGCAATCTCTCGGGGACTGGTTGCGGCCGAGGTTGACATTCATGGATTGACGGCTGTCCTTGCGGACCTCGCCGCTCGTGTCGGCGAGAACCCCGGCGTTCGTTGCACATTCCGCTGCGATGAATGTCTCGCTCTCGAGAATGTCTTGAAGGCTCGGCACCTCTTGTTGATCGCCCAGGAAGCCTGTAGCAATGCCCTCAAGCACAGCCATGCGAAGAACATCGAGATCAGCCTCTACGCGCGGGATGATCTCCTGGTTCTCCAGATCAAGGATGACGGGATCGGTATCCCCGCGCGCCCCGACGACGGATTGGGATTGCGGATCATGCGGAATCGGGCCGCCGTGATCCAGGCCGGCTTGACAATCGAGCCTGTCGAGCCCCACGGCACCCTGGTGACGTGCACACTTAGAGAGGAACGTTCTCATGCGGCGCACTCGAGAGACCAGTAAGCGGTCAGCAAGGGTGCTGATCGTCGATGACCACCCGGCCGTGCGCGAGGCCCTGGCTATGCGGATCTCGACAGAAACGGGCTTGAAAGTGTGCGGTGAGGCGGCAGACGTCGCCGAGGCCCTTCAGGTCGTCGAGGCGACCGACCCCGACGTCGCCGTCATTGACATCGCGCTGAAGACCGGCGACGGAATCGACCTGATCCGGCGGATCAAGGCGCGGAACCAGAGGATCCGCATACTTGTCTGGTCGATGTACGGCGAGAACCTCTACGCCGAACGCGCCCTCCGGGCCGGGGCGATGGGGTATCTAGATAAGGAACAGGCCACACGCACGATTATCGAGGCAATCCGCCAGGTCCTCGACGGGAAAGTGTACTTGAGCTCGGCCATGACAGAGAAGCTGCTCAGGCGCAGCGTGGGCCAGGACCCGGGCCGCTTGCCGATCGACAGCCTCTCCGACCGTGAGCTGGAAGTCTTCCGACTGATCGGCCAGGGCGTTAAGACTCAAGAAATCGCGGCGCAGAATGCACCTGAGCCCCAAGACGGTCGAAACCTACCGCGACCGAATCCGCGAAAAACTAAACCTGAGCGATGGCTCGATGCTGGCCCAAAGCGCCTTCCAGTGGGTGATCGAGAATTAATCATCTTTGTGCGCGTCGTGGCATGTCTTGCAGGAGCCGCCTATCTTGGAGAGCGCGGCCTTGGTCGCGGAGAGGTCTTCTTTCTCAGCGGCATCGTTGAGTGCCTTGGCATTGGCAGCGAATGCCTTTGCCAGTTTCTTGAACGCGGCCGAATCACCCTTGGGCGGATCGTTCTTGGGCAGGTCGGCGGCGAACTTGTTGTAGGTCTTGGTTTGCTTCTGGACCGCAGCCCAGTCAGGCGACTGACTCTTCAGAGCCGTCTTGAGCGTGGAAATGGCGGACTTTTTCCCCTTGTGCAAAGTATCCATAATCTTGTCGATGGTGGCCGGCGCGTCATCGTTTGCGCCTCGGCTCACAACGCCGCCAAGCACAATCAAGCACATCACGGTTGCGGTGCAGATCAGGCTTCTCATCAAGCTCTCCTCATCATTTCCCGGGATGGTTCGGTGGGCGAATAACCACTCGCGAGTCCCATCGGAACATAGCGACGGGGGAAAAGCAACAGTTTTGGACGGCAAGACCGAGGATCGCACGGGCCAAATGATGAGCAGTGTGTCTTGATGAGAGTGACGCCTTCAAACCGGCAACCGCACTTGCGATGATCATCTGAGTACTGAAACGCTTCGGTTCGAATCGTCTGTCGAGGAGGAACCGCCAATGCGCCGCGCCTGGCTGATAGCGCTTGCCACGCTGACTCTGTCGCTGCAATCCCAGGGCGAAGAGCCCAAGAAGAAGTACCAAGTCGTGTCGCCCAGGGAAGTTGGCGTGATCGCCACGGGTATCAACAGACGTGGAGATATTGTTGGTTTTGAATGGGTCGCCAGCAAGAAATACGCCGGAGTCATCGATCAGGTTCCGTTCTTCGCCAGCGGAAAGTCAATCACTCACCTGGCTCCGCCGGAGGGTTACACGGCGTTTTTCCCGGCGGCCCTCAGCGATGACGGGTTGGTCGTCGGCCATGCAGGCAAGGCGGCACCACACGGGCAGGTCCCGCTGCGCAACCAGGCATTCGTCTGGGATGCGAAGACCGGGATGCACGGACTGGGCGTGCTGGCTAACGATGTTGTGTCATATGCCTGCGACATCGCGGCCGACTCCCGCCGGATATGCGGTTATTCCGTCGGCACCAATCGGGTACGAGCCTGCGTCTGGGACCGGGAGCTCGCGGGATGGAAAAGTGCCGCATTGCCGCACGCTACGAAACTCGGCACGAACGTCGTTGTCATCAGCGACAACGGCAAGCTGGTCGCCTCCATCGATGGAGACCGTCCATGCCTCTGGTCACAACTTGACTCGGGGGGGTGGGCCCAAGAATTCATCGGCGGTCCCGCTTCCCTCATCCCCCGATCCGTGAACAACTCAGGCATGGTGGCCGGCGTAAGCCACACGACCGAGGGCTGGTCACTTGCCGTAATCTGGTCGGCGCGCACATGGCCTGAAGCGGCTCGATTTGCCGAAGGGATACATCCGTTCGGAGGCCAACGCCGTCAACAATGAAGGGGTCGTTGTGGGCATGGTGGACGGTCCCGGCGGCTCAAAAATTGGGCCCAACGCCTTCGTTTACGAAGCCGGAAGTTTCCGCCTGATTGATGAAGGCGGTCCGTTCTTTTCCTCCGCGACCGCTATCAACGATCGCGGCCAGGTGGCCGGCGTCCTCGACGAAAAGGATGATTCTGAGCCGCCGGTCGAGCTCGAGAAAGCGAAGGCGAAGAAGGACCGGTGACTCGCCCCGCGCAAGGCAGGATTGAGAGTCGGCCGGGTTGCTGTACGACGCTGCGCGAGGAATCACACATAATGTTTCATCGTCGAAGATTATCAAAGGCAAGAAACTTGCAATGGGTTTGATGCCATGACACTTGTCTTGATGAGTGCGCTGGTGGTCGCGGCTCAGATCGCCTCTCCGCCGGCGCGGGGTATGGCATCCGCTCCCACCAACGAGAAGCGGTCTCGGCCGTCTGGCGATGAGCCGGTTGCCAAGGAACTCTCGTCCCCTGCTTTGGGCGAGGTTCGCACCTTCTTCGAGTACTGGGTCGCTGAGTGGGATGATCCAAAGAAGGAGGCGAAACCGTGCTGGGATGCTGAGCGGACAACGGAGCGTGTGTAGCAATGGAACAGAAAACCGGCTTAAGGCGTGGTACGAAGCCTGATTATCCGGCCCGTCCGGGCTGAGAAGCGGTCGTAGCTGCCCTTGTCGGACTCATTCCGTCAGGGCGAAGTCGTCCCGGCCCGGCACTTTAACGTGGTTGAGCAGCAGCGGCGAGAGCCGTTCGACATCCTACAGCTTGACGGTGTCGCCGGTCGGCGCGGACTTGGGCCAGTGCCACTTCCAGATAGCGGGTGTTCCGAAGCACCACCGCGTTGACCAACAGACCCAGCGCCACGAGCTGGTTCTCTTGCCCTTCGCGTGCTGACGGCACCCATCTTCAACGAACTGGCCACTTGTAGCAGGTCGTCCCAGTTTCGCTCGATCCGTGGTATGTTGATCCGCTGGCGGGCCACGCCGTCGAGCGCGTCGTAATTGGCCTTCGGGTCCATTCGCAAGAACCGGGCATGCCCGAAATCGGCCAGCTGGTGGCTGAACTGGTAGCACAAGGGCCACAACACGCCGAAGACCAGGTCGCTGCGGCCGGCCGTGTCGCTCATGTTCTCGTGAGGGCGAAGGTCGGTCGGCTGTTGGAGTAGCCCCTCCAGAATGTGTAAAGTTGGCGGTCGATAGGCTCCCCCGATCACGACCCGCTTCCAGGCTGCGGTCAGGAGGGCCTGCGGCTCCTGTCGCACGTCGGGCCCTTTCTGCCCTTCGATAGCCTTGAGGAAGCCGAACGCCTCGATCACGGGGCAGCCGGCGTCGGTCGCCGCGAACTCGACCGCCTCCTGGAGTGCGGGCAGGAAGCGACGCACCTGACTGTACCAGCTCCGCAGATCCTCGAAAGAGAGGTCATCGGGTATCCCAACCAGATCGGCGACCTCGGCCACCTGGTGCGAGCGCGGAGTCCACGTTGTCGCCGTGACTCAGTAGATCGATCTGAGCGGGCCAGTCGGCCTGATGGTGGCGAGTGTCATGTTCCGGCTGGCGGAGTTCGAATCCGAGTACCGGCGTGAGCGTCAAGCGGCGGGACTTGCGGGAGCCAAGGAGCGGGGCAAGGATCGAGGCCGAGAGCGTGACACGACAAAGGCGCCGCCGCGTCGAGCCCGGGGACTCCGTGGCCGTGGTCTCACCGTGCAGGAGATCGCCACAGTCTTGGGGATCAGCCGGCGGACAGCGTTTCGTTACCTTGGCACAGCACCAGCGTCGTGATCTCGCGAGGGGCGCGTTCAGACGACGCGGCCATCGACCAGGCAGATGGCAAGGAAGTCCTTAGGCCGCTTTTCTGTTCCATTCTTACTCACACCCCGGCCACGCAGAGGCACGAGGACGGGCAGGATGCCCGACCGGGCGCCGGACGGGACGCCAGCGACCTGGCGTATAAAAATTCGCATTTGGTGAGGTGACCCCTTTGTGTCAAACTGACACCGGTGCCGCATCGCCCGCGACCGCCAATATGGCAGGTAACCTCGATCGGTTTTAGCAAAGGGATCTCCGTAAGAAAATGAAATAAAGGAACTTAAGGATTTCAACGAGGATCGGCACGTCCTTTGCGGTATTTTGCACTGCCGGAAGAAGTGGTGTGAACGTGTCGAAAGGACCGAGCAATAAGTGATTTTCTATGCTGCATGGTGAATTCCCTTTCGAGAATGCCTGTGGACATTGAAAGGAGGCTTACTATGCTGCCTGTCCTCTGGAACGAGCCGGCACTGGTCCCCATCACCGGTGGGCCGATTAACCGGCTTGCGTCGATCTTCGATCGCGCCTCGGCGAGGCCGCCCCGGTCGGCGCGGCCTGCAGCAGCCTACCGATGGCGATGTGGGAGGATGACGAGTACTTTCGACCTCGAGGCCGAGCTGCCCGGCCCGACAGACGAGGACGTGCACATCACCGTCCATAACGGTCTGCTCTCCATCCGCGGCGAGCGGAAGCCCAAGGAGGGCCGGACCTATCTCTACTACGGCCGCTGCTACGGTCGGTTCGAGCGAGTAATCACACTGCCCGAGGCCGTCGCCACTGACGATGTGCGGGCCGAGTTGAAGGACGGCATCCTGTCCCTCATGGTGCCCAAAAGTCCCGAGGCCAAGCCCAGGAAGATCGCGCTCGAGGGAAGTTGATCGGGTCTTGGCCAGGGTCACGGGGGCCCTGGTGGCGATGGCATTGGCGCCGTCGCGGGCGAGGTCGTCGCCGTCGCGACGATGCTCCTCGGCGCCATCGCCCTGTACGCCGCCGATATCGCCCTGCCGCTGTTGACGCTGCTGCCCGTTGTCCTGATGGGCCGATCGTGGGGGCCATCGGGGCGTTGTTCGGAGGGGTATCGTGAGACGAATCGGAGATGACGCGTGGGTCCGGGGCGTGGATTTCGCCCCGGCCAAGACGAAGGGAGGGGATCATGGCTATCCAACTATGGGACCCGTTCCGCGAGGCCATCAGCCTTCGCGATGCGATGAATACCCTGCTTCAGGAGAGCTTCATCCGACCGGCGAGCCCTCTGTTCCAGGATGGCTCCGCGGTGCTGCCGCTGGATGTCTCGGAGACTGGGGACGCATTCGTGATCAAGGCAACCGTGCCGGGGCTCAAGCCCGAGGACGTGCAGATCAACGTCCATGGGGACACGCTGGCGATCCGCGGCGAGAGCCGGTCCGAGGAGGAGAAGGACGGCGAGCGGTGGCACCTCCGCGAGCGCCGCTACGGCGCCTTCCAGCGGTCGCTGACCCTGGGCACGCCCGTGGAGGCCGACAAGGCCGAGGCGAGCTACGAGCACGGCGTCCTGACGTTGACGCTGCCCAAGGCGGAGGAGGCCAAGCCGCGACAGATCAAGATCGGCGGCCCCGCCCAAGTGCGGTCGCAGATCGGTCAGGAGCAAGGCAAGAAGTGAGGCAGCCGGCCGTCGTCGTCCACCCACGCGGACGGCCGGGTGGCGCGGATCGGCGGGGGGGCCGTCGCCGAGGAGGCGAGGGCAGAACGCATCATGAAATTGCCCGATCGAACGATCAGGGGCAACCGGTCCGGGCACCGCGTGGCGATCCTAGGGACCCGTCCCGGGTCCCGGAGCGTCCGATAGATGAGCGTCTGATGATCGAGTTATCACCAGGAGAATACCGAAAGGAGGATTGACGATGCGTAGACGAACACGATCCCAGTCGTGGGGACTCGGCCTTGTCGCCCTGGCCGTGGCCCTGATCCTCGCCGGTCCGGCGTGGGGGCAGCAGCAGCCTAAGTCGGCCGACGACGAGACGAAGGGCGGCCCGGTCGTTCGCACTTATGGCGCCGAGGGCGGCTACCGTACCGAAGTAACCAGCGAGACCAAGGGGGCCCTGGGCGAGGAGGACCGCCGGCAGGTCGCCCTGCTGACGGCGCAGGTCTTCCAGCACATCGACGAGGCGCACTGGGCGATCGACGCCGATGACGCCAAGCTGGCCCGCCACGAGGTGGACAAGGGCCAGCAGGCCCTGAAGGCCGTCCGTGCCCTGCTGCCCCGGACTACCGTGCACACACGCACCAAGTGCGCCCGACGGCCAGGTGATTTACGAGGACGAGCGCGAGGTCCAGGAGGAACGGATCCCGCTGTTCGAGGGCATGCTGCACGCCCAGACGCTGGCGCCCATCGTCGAGGCCAAGCGCGATGCTTCCGAGGCGAACACCTCGGAGGTTAAGGGCGTCCGCCTGGTCGGGTCCGAGTCGATCCGGACGGAAGCCTTCGCCGACCTCAGCGTCGTCGAGGGCCAGCTCCGGAGGGCGGCCAAGGCCCTCGAGAACAAGAAGCCGGATGACGCCGCGCTGGCACTGGGCTTGGCACAGGTGCGAGGGGTGGAGTTCCGCTACAGCAAGGAGGACTCGCCGCTGGCCGAGGCCCGTGATGCGATGTGGCTGGCCCGAAGGTCGCTGGAGGAGGACAACGCCGAGCAGGCGCGGTTCAACCTGAACGTGGCCCGACAGCGGCTGCGGGTTTACCGCGAGATCGCACCGAAGGAGCGGCAGGCGGACGTGGACAAAATGCTCAAGGAGGCGGACCAGTTGGAGGGCCAACTCCACCACGAGACGGCCCAGAACCCCGCCAGTGGCGCCGAGCGGACCCGCCAGGGGAACGCCGTGACGCGGTGGTGGGAGAAGATCAACGGCTGGTTCAAGAAGCAGCTCTGATCGACGGGCGCAGCCGGCCGTCGACGAGCCCGGGCCCCACGGGGCGGAGCGGTCCGCCGCGTTCGCCCCGATCACGGCCCCGCGGTAGCATCACGATGAGCCGGGATGTGATATCATCGGCCGCCCCGGCAGCCGGGCGAGCCCAGGGCGACCCGACGCCGAGGGCCGCACTCGTCCAGCAAAGGATCATCACCGACGAGGAGTACGCCACGGCGCTGGTCCGTAGTGAGCAGTCCGGCCACTCGGTCTGGACGGCGCTGCGGAACGTCGCCGGCCGAATCCTCCGCGGCCGAGCCCATGCGAGCGGGCAGCCCGAGGCGGGACAGGACCCGACCGCGGTAAGACCCGGTCTCGGCCCGTCCGGGCCGCTGATGGCCCCGGACCGCTTCCCGTCTGTCCCCGACCTGCTACGAGGCCAGTGCGATGAGGCGATCCGGTGAGGCGGCACCGACATCCATCTCGATCCGCAAGTGAACGGCGTCCGCGTCCTTATCCGGACCGATGGATCGCCCATGACGCCGGCTCGCTCCCCGTGGGGCTGGCCCGCGAGGTCCGGCCGCGGATCAATGTCCTGGCCGGGATGGACCCGATGGAGAAGGCGGTGCCCCAGAATGGCCATATCTCCCTCGTGGCCGGGGACAGGCGGCGGGACTTCCGGGTCGCCACGTTGCTGGCGGGGCTGGGACAACGCGACACCCCCGCCCGACATGCACCATCAGACCATGCTCCTCTGGGCTGCCACGCGTCTCGATGGCTTGAAGGACTCAGGTCACAAAGCGGCCACATTGCGGTCGTTGGCGGCGCTGCAGCGAAGCGAGGGCGGCTGGTGCTTGCCCTCCTTGGGCAAGTGGAAGCGACGCGACGGAAAGCCCAATGACCCTAATTCGCCCAGAGACGGCTACGCCGCCGGCCTGATCGTGTCTGTACTCCAGCAGGCCGGAGTCCCGGCTGATGACCCCGGCAATCCAGCGCGGGATTGGCTGGCTCAACACCCACCAACGCGCCTCGGGCCGCTGGATCACTCGGTCACTCAATGACGACGAGGACCACTACATCACCGACGCTGGAACATGCCTTGTTGTCATGGCCCTTCGCCGCTGCGCCAATGCAGACGGGACGAAGCTGACCGAGGCGACCCGCTCCGCTAATGTAGCAACGTCTGCCACGCCGTAACCGGCAAGCCTCACTGTCTAGAGGTGTACTTGTGAGGTTCTGAACATAAGTCAAAACCATTATTCCTAGATTGTAGGATCGATTGGGCTGGTCCGCACAGCGGACCCTACACGTACTCACCGTTTGTTCCTAGCCACCACAACAGGCCCGCGACGACTAGCGCATGGTCGATCCGGCCATCGCGGATCATCCGCGGGATCTCGTCCACAGGAACTCGCTGAATCGTCAATTCCTCATCCTGATCGGGCTTCGGATCGGCGACCTGCCGTGCGTTCTGGATCACGATCGTAGAGATCCGAGAAGTTAATAGCGAGGGATTCGACCAGAGCGTGCCCAGTAGGACGGGAGGGTCTCCCGCATAGCCCGTTTCCTCGAGCAACTCCCGGACCGCCGCCGCGCAGGGATCTTCTCCCGGATCGACAAGTCCCCCCGGAAGTTCAAGGCTGTCGCGGCCTGAACCGGCCCGGAACTGACTGACCAAGAGCAACTGCTCATCAGGTGTCGAGGCCACAACGTTGACCGCATCGTTCAGGTCAATCACGTAATAGTCGTGGATCTTGCCCGAGTGCCGCGACTCGAACCGTTCTTTCCTGAGCCGAAACAGCCAGTTCTCCTCGAGCAATTGATCGTGAATGCCGCTGACCGTTCTTACCCACGACGGCTGCTCCCTCAGTGATTCACGATCAGAGTTACTCATGTGTAGACGACTTTCTAAAGTCCCGCGAATCACCAACACGTCAAGGGCGGATTCGCAATTAGCTTGCTAGCAAGATCTCGTCGATGAGCATGGCGACGCCGTCCTCATCATGGCCGCCCGTGATCAGGTCGGCAGCCGCGAGAACGTCGGCGTGAGCATGGCCCATGGCCACCCCCAAGCCGGCGTTAAGGATCATTGGGACGTCGTTGACATCGTCGCCGACCGCACAGATCTCTGCCGGATCAACATCCCAGAGGTTCGCCACGTGGAGGACGGCCCTCCACTTGCTGGCATCGTTTCGAAGCATCTCACACATCGTGCCCAAATAGTGCGGGCTACGCTGGACAAACGTCTGGACATGGCCGTCCAGGCGATCGACGACCAGCTTCTGGAATCCCAGCATTTCGGGGCGAGATCCGATCGCGCAAAGATGAAATAATGCGTCGCGGCCTGCCGCTTCGTTGCCGCGGTGGCGGTCGGTCGCCCAGTTCGGATTGACCTCGGCGTGGTCGCGATTCTGGCACACATAGTCGTCAAAAAATGGGCAGCCGGTGGGGTAACCAGGGACGATGAAGTCGGAGTCTTGGGTGCTGCGGTCGGTGAACGCCACAAGGGGCCGCCCAGCGGAGTCAAACAGCCGCAGCACAGCGGCCTCCAGCGGCGCATCGAAGTCGGCGCGCCAGAGCGTTTGATCGTTCTGGGGGTCCTTGACGATCGCACCAGAATTGCACACGATCGGAGCGCTCAGACCGAGTTGAGCGGCAATGGGCCGGGCACGGCGGTAGCGGCGTCCCGTGCAGAGCACCGGGCGAATCCCAGCCCTTGCGGCTCGCGTAACGGCGGCCGCTGTGCGAGGCCGCAAGCTGCCCTCTGGGTCGAGCAAAGTCCCGTCGACGTCAAGGGCCAAAATGCGAAACCGACCGCGCGCCATGACCACTTCCCGAAAGGGTGCAAACCGAATGGAAACAGTGCCGAACCGAGCGTCTGCCTGCGCACGCCGGCGCGGCGTTCGCCGACCCGGATGCCTCATCGTAAGCAAGTGACTGATCGCGTCCAAGGTCAAGTTACCCATGGGCGAAGTCGCAAACACGACGCCTTGGGGCCGAGACGGGTTGAGGCTAAGATAAAGGCCGCGTGATGAAAGACAACATCTAAGCCTGATAAAGCCGGAGCGGATGTCTGATGCGAGAGACGTTGAAAGCGACGAACAATCATGACGCGGATTGGAGCAGGACCAAGTGTACTTCGCGCCGGCCATGCGTTCCGCCGAGCTTGTATCTGATGCTTGGAATTGCCGCGCTGGGGGTGGTGCCGGGTTGTGGCTCGAACTCCTTCGTTCCTTCCAGGCCGCCAGAGCTCGTGAGTACCCCGGCTGCCCCAGCCCGGGCTGCAAACGCTGCTTCGTCGGCCGCTGGTACACCGGTTGCCGCGGCAGGGGCGAAACCATACCCGACAGCGAAAGCCAGAGTTCGATTAATCGAGCTTCTCCTGGCGCGGCCCCCGGGTCTGGACCGGGCCTACCTCGAGGCAGTTCGTGAGGCGTTATGCAGGTATTAAGAGATGTGCTTTTCGCACGGTGAAGCCGAAGGACGAACAGCCGATGACCCCCGAGGAGCTCGCGAGAGAGATCCGGACCGCGGCGAATCGGTCGACAGGCGCGATCTTACTGGAGCCAATCGCTGCCCCAGAGGTAACAGACGCACTGCGTGAGGCGGAATCAAGGGGACTGGGGGTTGTACTGCTCGATTCGCCCTTGCCCGCCACGTCACCAGGAAAGCTCCACCCGTTTGTGACATTTGATGGCTTTGCCGAGGCAGGCAAGCAACTCGTCGAGACCGTGTTCGAGGATGCCAGGTTGATGTGCCTGCCCGCCGAGGGCACCACTTTGGTGCTCGAGAATCGAACTCGCGATTATTACAGCCGTGACCGTCTGGAATCGATCACGGCGGCTCTGAAGGCCGCCGGACGAACCTACGATCTGGTCTCCTTTGACGGCGATCAGTCGGGGGCGTCACAGGTCGTCCTCAACTATCTCGCGGAGCATCCCAAGGCGACCGTCATTCTTGCCGACCACGATTTCGGCGTGGTTGGCTCATACGAGGCGCGAGTCAAATGGAGGAAAATGAATCACGGCTCGTTCGCTATTGCAGGCTATGCCGCCTGTGACGTGCGGCTGAGCGACGAAATCAAGCAAATGGTTCAAGGACTCGTTGATCGCAACCTCGAGGGCTATGCTCAGAAGGCCGTGCAGGTCGCCCTGGACCTGATGGATGGTAAGCCGGTTTCCGAACAAAACGTTGTCGAGCTTCGCCTCGTGCACACGCCACCACCCGTTCTTCCGCCTTCCAGCTCGGAAAGAACACCGGGGAGCAGCCAGCAGCGCGCTGCGCGGGAGCTTCCAAAACCGTTCCCACCCACCCCCGCCCCTACCCTTTCCGGGTCGGAACCGAAGCAGAGATGACGGCGCCAAACCGCACGAACCCACGGGGGATGACGGGGGGCTCAGAGTGCGTCCCTCGCTGGGCGCTGCTCCGAGTGGGTCACAAGCGATTTTGCTTTGCCCGCATCGCTCGAATACTGTGGGGAAACATCGCGTCTTGGTCGAGCACGCCGCCGGGTGAGAGTGGAATGGGAAGATACTCTGTATCCCGCTTCAGGTGGGAATTCAAGCAAACCTCTTCTTCCAGCGGCGGCGAAACCCACAGCGTCTTCAGCTCCAACGTGTTGGGTATCACGACCATTCGTACCGTGGCTGAGTCTATGCGCCAGCAGGTCTCCAGGGCCTTCTCGATCACCTCTCGATCGGTCGCCAGGGTGATCGGGATCCGCGCACGCTCGAGAAAGCAAGAGGTAAGGACGTTGATCCGGAACGGCACCGGGTCCATCCGTGAGACCAGCCGCTCGGTCGTCAGATCGGCAAAGCCAACACCCACTATGTTGCCGTGGCTCTCGTCGGAGACGTCGAGCACGGCTAGCCGCGTGATCACCGGCCGATCGAAATCGCCCTGGGTCTCGACCATGAGCCGACCGATCACGTTGGGGTCCATACCGGCTCCCGAGTAGTTCTTGCCCAGTTCGCCGACGATCAGCACGTCGATCTGATCGAAGGGCAGCCGGCCCATGAGGCCCCGGGCTCGCTCCAGCAGCTTCGGGCTCAACCTCGAAGATGGTTTCCGGCTCGATGGGCACGATCTCGGCGGGCTCGTCGTCAGCATTCTCCAAAACCGCCAGCCCCAGCGCGAACCGCGTATTGGCGATCAAGGAACCGTCCGACCGCCGGCAAGACCTCCTTCATTCCCCGCAGACCCAAGCTGTGAACCTGGCTGGCTCCTTCGCGCTTGCCCAGTCCGATCACCAGCATCTTGAGCACGCCGGACTCGTGCGTTGCGCGAAAGTCGGTATGCGGCTTGACCCGGTTGATCAGCACGATACCGTCGGCTTGATGAGCGTTGCGATCAAAATAGATCGGTAGGCCGACGCTGCTGGTTCCCAGTACAACCGCTCTCCATTTCTGTCTTGACCGCTACACCCATGGCCTCGGCTCGTCACACCGTAACCCGCCAGCAACGCCCTCTGGCCATCGGCGGTCGCACCCCCGTGCGATCCCATTGCGGCGACGATAAACGGCTTGTACTCCATCTCTTTCAACGTATCGACCGCAGCACGGGCCATGTCGGCGATTCCCGCGATCCCCCGGCTGCCAATTCCCCACGGCGACGGTCCCACCGGCCGGAACACGCTCGCGAATCCGACTCTCCAGGACCAGCCGGCGAATTGTGGGCCTTACCTCGTTGACCCGCGGCTGGGGAATAAATTGCCGTACACGCGAAGCGGGGGGAGATTCATTGGGGCAGACCTTGGCAAGACAGACGCACGGTAGGGACTCAAGGGGAGAGGCCTTCGCCTGATCGCTGAATCTCTACTCTAAGTTGTTCTGTCATTTCGGGTCAATTCATTCCAGCCTGTGCACGGAGGGGCTCAATCATGGAGGGGTCACAACCGATTGATGATTCGGCGATCGGAAACGACGTGGAGCGTCGAAGACGGCGTTCCCACGGGCCGTCGAAACGAGTATACGAGTCCACAATACATGAAATTAAATTAGAATAAAATTTATAGTTTTGTTGGTAGCCTGGTCTCGCGGGAACCGCCCATGGGCCGTTAACGGCCTGAGATTGCGGCGGAACGACGAATCGGGTAAGACAAATTGAATGAGAAGGCGACACGGAAACGGAGTGAGTCCGATCACGGAATCCAATTGAAAGGCCGCCCCACGGATGAAGACGGAACAATTCTTGCAGCATCACGGAATCAAGGGCAATCCATTCAGCGAGGAAGATGCTCAAACCGACACGGTCTTCAAGCGCCGGTGTCTATTGACGATCCACCATCCGGCCTGGAACAAGTTCTTCGGCAGCCCAGCCGACCCCTCCACTGCGCTGGTTTTCGGCGAGAAGGGCAGCGGCAAGACGGCATTGCGACTACAGGCAATGGCCGAGATCGAAGAGTTCAACCAGGCGAATCCCGCCGAGCGGGTCTTCGTCATTTCCTATGACGATTTCAATCCTTACCTCGACCACTACCGCGCAGCGATCCGGGCAACCGATCCAGCCGATGTCCTGAGGCACTGGCAGTTGCAGGATCACATGGACGCCATTCTGTCGCTCGGCGTCACGCAACTGATCGACTTGTTGACCACCGAGAAGGTCGACCTCTCGGTGCTCAGTCTCGACCAGCGGCGCGATCTTCTGCTGCTTGCCGCACTCTATGACGCATCGACTGGCGAGCCGATCGAGCGCCGCTGGAGCCGGATCCGTCGCCGTTCCGGGTTTCGTCCCCTCTGGAGCCGTCGCGACCTGCAAATCGGTTTCGGCACCACGTTGGTCGTCCTGGCCCTGATCGCCGCGATTCCGTCTCTGCGTGGCTGGAGCGTTCTGCCGTGGCTACTTGTTCCCATTCTCGCCGGCTGGATCTACTGGGGCTGGAGGCTGCTGCGGGCAGAGTGGTTCGCCCGCGACATTCGCAACGGACTGAAGGTGCTTAGCCGCGATTCTTCGGCCCTGCGCTGGGAGCTGCTCTGGTTCAAGCCCACCGAACTGGGCGGGCAACCTTTACCGACCCCCGCACGCAGAGCCGAGGAACGCTACGAGCTATTGCGGAAGTTTCAGGGCGTGCTCGGCAGTCTCGGCTATGGCGGCATCGTCGTGCTGATTGACAGGGTCGATGAACCGCAGCAGATCGAGGGCGACCCGCGCAAGATGCGTGCCTTGATCTGGCCGCTCTTGGATCACAAGTTTCTGCGACATCCGGGAATCGGCGTCAAGCTGCTGCTTCCCATAGAGCTGGCCTATTACCTGGAGAAAGAGGACAAGGAGTTCTACGATCGGGCCCGCCCGGACAAGCTCAACATGATCAAGCCGCTGCGCTGGACTGGGCCGTCGCTTTACGACCTGGCCAGCGACCGACTCCGCGCCTGTCGGCTTGTCCCCTCGGCCAACGGCGAACCCAGGGGCGATGGCGCCGGTGCTCATCTCGGCGTCGAGCCTGACGGACCGCGGCTACGCAGCTTTGTGGACGACTCGGTCAGCGACGACTCTCTGAAAGACGCGCTTGGCAACCTGCGCACGCCTCGGCACTTGTTCAAGTTCCTCCATCGCCTTATGGAGGAACACTGTCACCGCCACACCGAGGACCAGCCGCGCTGGACGGTCGATCACGACACGTTTCGCACGACCTTCGCATCCTACATGCGCGATCTTGAGGCGTTCGACCGTGGTTATGGGCATGGTTGAGAGGTGCTGCAAACCGGCTCAGACGTGGACCATTAAGTGCGATCTCAAGGCCTTAGTATCGGTGTCGAAGTCAATCACGGTAATGTTTCCCTGGGGAGTCGCCCCGACGTTGATGACCTTGGTTCCGTCCTTGAGCTCCCTCTCCTGTGGGACATGAAGATGTCCGCAGAGATGAATTCGAGGGGAGACGACCTTAAGCGCGTTCCAGGAAGCAGCGCTGGCCGCCGTGGCGGCCAGACGCTGTGAGATCGGCGAGACCTACCGGGCAACCGTGGGTGAGCAGGACGTCGACAGGTCCTGCACGCGCAATGGTGCTGGCCCACTGGGCGACCTCGGAATCTGTCACATAGTAGGGCAGCCGGTGCGACTTTGCCCAGATTCCGCCGATGCCCGCCAGCCTCAGCCCATGAAAATCGCGGATCTCATCCTGCCTGAGCAACACGGCTGAGCCGTCTCGGTTCTTCAAGCGTGCCAGGAGCTCAAGTGGATCGTGGTTGCCGAACGTCGAGAAAACCGGGCAAAGCTCGAGAAGTCTCTGCATGTCGCCCTGGCCTACCTCGCCGTCATCGCCCCAGTCGCCACAACAGAGGAGCAGATCGGGCTGCAAGTCGTGAGCAGACTTTGTCGCCAGCCGAAAATCGCCGTGCAAATCACTGATCGCCAGGATCTTCATGCTCCTCCCCTGCCGGGACCGCTCCCATGCTCACCGAGCGCAGCGCGAACTCCATGTTAGCATGGCCCAGACCTCAGGTCAGGGACGATCGAACTGGCTGAGAGGGAAGTTCCATATCGGCCGCGCCGCGCGGTCCAAAGCAATCACGAGACAGCCTTTAGGGGTGGCAAGGGTCGATCGTCGGCTGTGGCTTGGATCACGTCAAGTCAATGAAGAATAGAGCCGGACCGAGCAAGTCGAGAGCGTGAGGAGCCGGGCTCTCGGTCAGTCTATGGGGGCAGGAAGTTCGTTCTCCCAGCTCGGTCCCGTTGACATCACCGGGAGGGCAAGGCGTGGGAAGGCCGAAGGACGGGTCTCTGAGGGCCTCGGCCACGGACGATGGTGTGAGTGGTCTGGCACTGCCACAAAGTCCCCCGAACGGCCCGACTAGTTGCTCGGCCTCGGTTCGAAACCGGAGCAGCTCCAGATCGTCCGGCCGGTTTCGCAGTCGCCATTGCTCGGCCTTCTGCAACCACTGTCGGGCAGCCTGCTGCTGACCTTGTTGCCAGAGGGTCATCGCCAGGAAATATCCGTCAAAGGCGTTGGCGCCGGGGTTCTTCGCTTGGGCGGTCGTCAGGGCCTTGCCGGCCGCCGCCCACTGGCCATTGCGGAAGTGAGCAACTCCCAGGGTGTTCCAGCTCGCCCAGCACTGGGGCGAAAGCTCAACAGCTTTCCGCGACAGTTCCAGGGCCTTGAGGGGATTCCGTGCCGCGGGATTCGGGGCGGTGAGGAGATACCAGGCCAGGTTGTTCAGGACAGCCTGTTGGCACTCATGAAGCTTGGGGTCGAGGATTGTGGCCCGTCGGCTTGCCTCGACCGAGTCTGGTACTCGATCGCTTGCCAGGTATACTGTGCTCAGCGCGTCGTAGAGTCGGGCGAGTTGTTTCTTGTATCGGGGAACGCCGGGAAAGTCCGCGGCCAAGCCCTCGAACCCATGCATCGCCTGCTTGAAGAGCACCTCCGCATCCGCGTCGCGCCTGGTCGATAGCAGCAGTTCGCCCATTATGGCCTGGCACACTGTCAGCGACTCCCGCGTTGCCGAGGTTCTTCCTCCTGCGAGCTCGAGCCGGTTCAGTAGAGACATGGCCTTGCCGAACACTTCCTCCGCTGCGGCGAAATTGCCGTCGAGTTGAAGCCATTTGCCCAAGTTGCTGTAGATCGCGGCAAGCACTTGGTCGAGGACCACGCGGTCAGGCCCCGAGATCTCGGTTGCGGAGCCAGCAGTCTGCACAATCTCGAGGGCATCGCGGCTGTTGGCAACGGCCATAGCAACCCGCCCCGTCTCGCCCTCAATGCCGGCCATCTGGTTCAAGGCGCGGCCCAAGGCGAGCCGATACTGCGTGTTCTGGGGATTACGCGAGACGACCTGCCTGAGCAGGCGCACCGACTCCTCGGCCGCCCATTCCGCAGCCACATAGACGGAGTGCCGGCGGAGCAGGTCGCTGTACTTTTCCAGTACGGCAGCCATGGTGGAGCGACTGCGATCATTTGTAAGTTCGGTTTCCAGTAGCTCCGCCGTGAGACTCGTGGCCTTGCGATAAGCATCCTCTGCGCCGTAAGCATCTCCGAGCGCCGCGCGAATGCTGCCAACTCGGCTATAGGCGTCGACCGTGCGCATCTTCACTTCGGGATCGGTGTTGTTCTGGGCCGCGATCTGCTCATAAAACGTCAGCGCGGTTTCGAGCAAGACCTTTTCCTGTAGATTACCCCCGGGATCACGAGGGAACATGGTTTCGGCGGTGTTCAGGTACAGGTCCAAAGCGCGATGCGCCAGCTCGAGATTCGCCTGCGACCGCTTCAATTCCTGAGCCCTGACCAGAGACACCTGTGCCGTGCGAGAAAGCGCCTGCCAGATCATGGCCGTGCTGATCGAGAGAAGAATCATGGCCAGGACCAGCGCCAGACCGGCAGATACCACAAAACCGCGATGGCGCCGCGACCATCGGGCGGCGCGTTCCACGAGCGTCGGGCCGCGGGCCAGGATCGGCTGGTTGTCGATGAACCTCTTCAGGTCGTCAGCCAGTTCTTGGGCGGAGTTGTAGCGTTCCGCAGGTTCCCTGGCCATCGCTTTCAGTACGATCGTCTCGAGATCACGGGGAATCCTGGGATCGAGCCGTCTGGGAGCGACCGGTTCCTCGTTGGCTACCTGGTGAAAGAGGGCCGGCAGATCATTTACGGGCGAAGGCCGGGCGCAATACCAGAACCTCGTAAAGCGTGACGCCCAGAGAGTAAAGATCGGTTCGGTGGTCGATGACGCCGCGCGGTGCCCGAGCTTGCTCGGGACTCATGTACCTGAGCGTTCCGAGCAGATCTCCGGTGACGGTCATCCCCGATTCACCCTGAAGTCGGGCCAGGCCGAAGTCGGCGACCCACAAGATGTTCGAACTGGTCCACCAGCAGATTGGCCGGCTTGATGTCGCGGTGGACCACCCCCAGGCGATGGGCATGCTCGAGCGCCTCGGCCGCTTGTATGCCCAGGCACGCGACCTCGCGATAAAACGGCTCGTGTCCTGGCCGGCCGATTACTGGCCCTTGCTTTGCATCCTCGTCGTCTTTCCTTTCGGAATCCGACACGTCTCGCCGAGGGAATGTTGAACGCTGTGCTCCCATTCTCGGAGCTGGCCGATGATCGCAGCCAGCGAGAGCCCGGAGATGAGCTGCATCGCGTAATAGTGGATGCCCGATTCGCAGCCAACCGCGTGAACCGGCACGATGTGCGGATGATGCAGATGGGCCGCGGCCTGGACCTCGACTTGAAACCGCTGAACCGATCTGGGGTCGAGCGAGGCGGTGTAAGGTAGCAGCTTCAGAGCCACCAGGCCGGCCCAGCGACACCTGCTCGGCCTCATAGACGATCCCCATCCCTCCCCGGCCAATCTCGCGGATGAGGCGGTAATCGCCCAGGCGCGATGGCGGCACCGGGCTTCCCCCCACGAGCGGAAACGGCCCGGTCTCCACCAGTCCGGGGTCGGCGAACTGATGAGCCGTCAGTCGCAGGAAGGCGAGGCTTTCCAGACAATCCGCCAACCGTGGCGCGATCGCCTGATGCTGCGCCAGAAATGTCGCTCGCTCTGGCTCGGCCCCCAGTTCGCAGGCAAGAAGGTACTCTTCCAGGGCCCTGACCATGTTCAGATCGTCGTCGGGTCGCTCAGCTTCGAGACGATTCCAGGTGCCCAGGAGCCGGGGCAATTTGGGTCAACGCAATCGGGATCGGTCGACCGCCAGGGCTGAAGTGTTTCTCGCCTTAAAACCCATCGAGCACCTCCAGTAAGCGACGCAGCCGGATCAGGGCGCGAGCCCAGAGGTTCTTCACACTGTCCTCGGTGCGGCCCATTCGCAGGGCCACCTGGGGAAAACTAAGTCCTTCGAGCTGACGAAGGATGATCACCTCGCGATAGTCCCTGGGCAACTCCTCCATCGCATCGGCGAGCAACACGGCCTGCTCGCGCCGCGAAGCCTGGGAACTTGGAGAGCTCTGCGGGGCAATCAGACCGGAGCCCAAGCACGCCGACGAGCGGGAGAGGTCGTCTTGCAGTTCGCGCTCCAGCCTGACGTCACGCCGTTTCGTCCCAAAATAGCGCCGAACCTGGTTGGCCAGAATCCCCACCAGGATCTGCCGCAACCAGGCCAGGAACTGGGTTTCCGTGCTGCCCCGGAAACTGCCCGACTCCGCGATGCGCCTCAAGACAGGTTTCCTGAACCACGTCGGCGACATCGAGCTTACCTTGCATCCGCCGACCGATCTGGACCCGAGCCAAGAGGGAGAGGTAGCTGCGGTAGCGCTCGAGCAACTGCCCGAGCGCCCCTCTGTCACCGCTTCGGGCGAGCTCCAGCAACCCGACGGTATCCAGCCTTTCCACGTCGTTGCGACTCATCCCGATCGGCTCTCCGAGATATGAGTCACGGATTCCCTCGGTTCGCGCCACCAGACGCATCTCGGAATTTCGGTAAACGCCCGCTTCATGAGCTGCGGGTCTGAGTGTTGTTGACTGCCTTCGGGGTCAAGATTGCGGAATTGAATGCGACCATTAGTGCCACCAAAAGCGATTCGTCGCCCGTCAGGAGAAAATGCCAATGTCTTGACCCAGCCCACCCCGTCCTTCAGGGTTCGTTTGAGCTCTCCGGTCGTCGTGTCCCAGAAACGGATGGTTCTATCCTTATCGGCGCTTGCCATCAGACGACCGTCGGACGAGAACGCTAGCGAATTGTTGCCCGGCATATTATCAGAAAACGACAGCCGTGGGCTGCAAGTACGCAAGTCCCAGAGTCCCAGCGCGGATGCCGCCCGGTCCCAATTGGGCCACGGCGACAGTCCGGTCATCCGGTGCGAAAGTAAAAGACTGAACCGATTCGGGCCCGCCAGTCATTGGACGAGGTTGAGTGGGCGTTCTCAAGTCCCAGATCCGAAACTCGCCGCTGAACGCACACGCGGCAAGAAACGCGCCGGACGGGGAAAACTCGATCGTCCGCAACTGGTCGCCAAAGCGATCCAGGACAAGCAGTTCCTTCCGTGCCTCGAGGTCCCAGAAGCGAATGGCACCAGAGAAATCGCCAACCGCAAGAGTGTGGCGATCCGGCGATACAGCCAGGCAGCGGTATGGGCCCCCGCGATGTTCGTTATTCAGCTCCCAGGTTCCATTCTCGCTCTGCCGGGTCCAGATCGAGAAGCCGTCCGAACCCGCGGAGGCCAAGTACTTCCCGTCTGCCGTGAGAGTGAACGTGAAAACGGCCCAATTGTGAGCCAGTTTGTCGATTTCCCGACCCCACTCCGCCTCATCGGCCGCCACGTTCCAGAATCTCACCTGCTTGTCCCAGCCGCAGGAGATCAGGGTGCGGCCGTCGGCGGCATAGACCACCCTCTCCAGCAGCATGTCATGTCCGGGCAAGCTCTTGTTGCTCGACTGATGATTCCCCAGGCCATCCTGAGCCAGGCCAACCAGGTAACTGGCGACACCGACCAGCAGGATCGTCAACAGCAACTCCCGACTCAGGATGGAGAGCCGGACCGGGAAGCCCCGATCTTGTTTCTCCGCGCGGGGATCGTGATCGGACGCACACGAGACCCCATTGCTTCGACGGCGAACGCGCATGAAACCAACCCCCTAATCGCAACAAGCCTGAGTGCCTGAGCCGGAGAGCCGAGGTACTAATGCTAATTCGCTGGAAGACCAAGATTCTTCGCTCGCATCCTGCTTCGCAGTCCTTCCTAGAACGATGCACCTGCCGCCGACATGGAGTGGCGACAGGCACCATGCCGTTTCGTAGGCAAAACAAAATCCCCCGCCGGTCCCTGCCGCCGGCGCAGCGTCAGAATCTATTATTCGCCGTGAGCACCGACTTGAAGGTAGTTCAAGCCAGGTCTCGCAACCGAGTCGGGACACGATCGACGACCATAGTCCCCCGCACTGATCCGCTCACGACTGCCAGGGAATCTTTCTGGGCGAAAGCCTTGTGAAAGAGTCAACACGACGCTGGGAAGTATACCGAACGAATTAGGAGTTGGAAAGGCCCGGCCGTCAAGGGATCCACTGTGATGCCTCTTGCTCCAGGGACCGAATGCACCGAAGCGAAAGCCTCCGAAAGCAGGACCCCCAGGCAGGACGGCAGCTTTGATTACTCGTGAGAACCTTGAAGCTTGAGCGACTCCTAGAAGGATAGTGGCGGAACGGCGTCGTATCGCGCCGGTACAAGTCCGGGCTGGGCATCACATTCAAGGGCTTTTGTTGGTTGAGACATGCAAGCACGGCCGGACGTGCCAAGTTCTCAGGCGAGGGAGGATCAGTCTCCGTCGATCGGTTTCTGCTGATAGAGCTTCAGATAGCTTTCGTACCTGCCGACATGGATCTGCCCCCAGTGAACGGCCTCTTTCACGGCGCACCGTGATTCGTGAGTGTGCGAGCAATCGGGAAATCGGCAATAGGTAATGAACGGGCGAAACTCGACGAAGTGGCCCTGAAGCTCCCCGGGAACCACGCCCCAGAGCTCGAACTGGCGAAGGCCGGGCGTATCGACGACGTGGCCGCCCGGCTCGAGGCGAATCAACTCGGCGGCCGATGTTGTATGTTTTCCCTTGAACGTCCAGTCCGAGACCTCCCGAACTTTCAAGTTCAGACCGGGCTGGATCACGTTCAAGAGCGAGCTCTTGCCCACGCCGCTCTGGCCCGAGAAGGCGGTGACTCCACGGCTCAACAATGATCGGAGCCGGTCGATCCCACGGCCGTCAGCCGCCGAGGTGAGTATGGTCTCGTAGCCGAGCTGGGCGTAGAGACCGAACACCCACTGGTACAGGGACACATCGACGAGGTCAGCTTTGTTAAACACGATGACCGGCCGAATTCCGCCGGTCTCGGCCGCGACCAGGTAGCGATCGATCAGGCTGGGCTTGAGGGTTGGCTCGGCCAGGGCCGAGACGATGATCACGGCATCCACGTTGGCGGCGATCACGTGCTGGCGATGCCGGTAGCTCCGCAAAATGACCCCACGGCGGGCCTCGACCTTCTCGATCAGGCCCTCTTCGCCGCTGGCCGACGCCGGCCGGAACCAGACGCGGTCGCCCACGGTGACCACGTTCCGCCCCTCGATGGCCAGGCTCTTCAGCAGCCGGCGGACGTGGCATGGTAACATGCGGCCGTCATCGGTCTGGACGATGCAGATCAACCCGTGAATTCGGATCACGCGGCCCCTCTTGCAGGTGGACTCATCGACGGCCCGCTGCGCGGCCGCGGTCCCGGCCTCGGCCATGTCGTTGCCAATCAGACGGGCCGCCGGTTCCCCGGCCTCGGCGACGATCGTACGATGCCTTGAGAGTTCGCCCTTGGGGCGTACCCGCTCACTGGCAGCCGCCTCATCCGAGGCCTTTCCCTTGCTCTCGTAGTTGCGAGTGAGGTCGTTGGCTCGTGTCCGCTTCTGGCGGTTCTTCTTCAGCGCGACCCGGACTTTCTTGTTCTTCGCCACGGAACTGGGCTCGAAGTGGTGGAGAGGGTGAGAGATTGGAATCGAAGGACCGTGATCTCAGATTGCAGAGAAAATGACGTTATGCGGTTTGCCGGCCGGGAATCCTTGATCGTCGTGGCGAATCACGCCGACGCAGGCTGCTCGGGTTGCCGAACTTGCGCTTCAGCGTGAGTGCAACGGCCGCCGGCCGCCGGCCTTCTCGGCACTGTTGCCCGCGGCCTCGCCCAGAATCTGAAGTGCCCGCTTGGTATTGGTGGTGTGAAAGATGCCCAGGGCCTTGCCCGGGTTTGCGGCCGTCGAAGCATAGGCGTACTCAATGTTTATATGCTCTTCCGCGAGCTTCTCCAAAACCTTCGCCAGGGTGCCCGTGCGATTCTCGAGCCCGACGGCAAGGACCTCGGAGATCCTGTACTCGGTTCCCAGTGAGGTAAGGACCTTCTTCGTCGTTTCCAGGTCGGTCGTGACGAAACGCAGGACGCTGGGTCCTTCGGTCTCCATCACGGTGATGGCGCGGATGTCCACTTTCTCTTGGGCCAGCGCGGAGCAGATTTTCGCCAGCCGGCCGGGCTTGTTCTCCAGGTGAGCGGTCACTTCATTGACGATTTCCATCGAGCGGTCTCCGACACAATGTGGTTGCGTTGATGACAAAGCCGGACTCGAGGCGGGACGGACATCACTCGGGTCGGCCTCCACCCGGACGGCCCGCTTGCCCGGGTCCGCGGCGTCCGCCACTCCGCATCGAGCCACCGCCGGCGGGAGGTTGTGCCACGGGCGGGAGGTTGTCCGGCGCGGCAGTCGGCGCGGCCTGCCCAGGCGTCGCCCACGCGGCCGCCAGGCGCGAGCCCACGCGGCATTGAAGGCAGGCAGGAGGCCGGGGGCAAACCCCGTAGCAAGGTGCAGCCCGTTGACTACATCGGGAAATGACTCGCGAGAGACCAGGCGGATCGACGCGTCGTCGACCACCACGGCAAGCGTTTCGGGAAACATCAGAGCCTTGAGCTCCTCCGCTTTGGGCAACTTCGCGGCATCAACCCTTAGCTGGACCATGGCATCCTGCGACCCTCCCGCGGCTGTCGCCGTGCCGACCATCTGGCCGCCCGGCTGGCCTGACGAGCCGGAAAAACCTGGGCGACCCGACATGCCCGGTCCGCCGGGACCCATCCTGCCCCTTGGGTCAAAACCACCACTCCCCCCCGGACCAAAGCCGGGTCTCGCTCCGGGCGGGCCTGGCCCGGCACCCCCGGGAACGCTGCCGGCCGAGCCACCGGCCGACAATGTGATCACCGAGTTGATCCGTGCCTGCAACGTTCCCGGTAGACTGGCCAGCAGGCTGGGCACGGTCTCTCTCGTGTCGCCCACCGCCAGCAAGACCGTCCCTGAGGGAGCGTGGGAGAGCACCTGCTCGACGTCCGGGCCGGGTTTTCCGTTCTTCTTGATTGTTTCCAGAGCCGTGCGCGCTGCCTCGGCTGTGGACGAGAACGCGATATGGTGCCCCTCCATCCGGATTGTGGGGCGTATTCCCTGCGGAACGATCTTCAGCGGCGTATCGGTCGGAACGCTCAGCATGTAGGTCTTTACCGAGCCCGGCATGAGGCGAAACTCAGGCGCGGGCGTGTCTTTCAAGCTCGCTCGCGCTCCGGACGGCCGCCCGGCGCCTCGGCGCCTGCCCAGCCCGCGGCCAGGCCCTCGTGCAAAGCCTGGTCCCTGGCCTGGACCGGGAGCCCTACCGGCCTGGCTAGACGCCCCCTCCTCGGCGGCCTTCTCCATGGCCTGCTTTGAGCTCCTTGTTCACACTGAGCATGATCGAGTCTAAAGCCTTGCCGAAAGCGACCGGATCACGCAGCTCAGCCACCAATGTCGGCTTGGTCAGCGCGCCTTGAAGGGACGACAACATGGCCATCGGATCGAGCCCCGTCAGACCGACCGGAGTTTGCGGAGCCTCGTCGGTCGTGGCCGCCGATCGGTTCGGCGACAGATAAATGGCCATCCTGGGACCAAGATTCGCGAGAAAGTCCTTCTCGAAGTCCATGTGGCTCTGGGCGTGGAGTCTCTCGATCAGCTCGTCGATCTTTTCCTTGAACTCTCCGGCCGAGCCGAACTGGCTGACCGCCTCAAGCACCTTAGCCGGGGACGCCGAGATCATCACGAACGACTCAACACCCTCGGGCATGGGGATCAAATTCTTGGTATCCAAAGGAGGTTGATCAAAGACCGCCAGCGACGGCTTGCGCGGGGCCGGGGCAAAAAGCCGGGTTACGCTCATAAGCGCTTCGTCGTCGAACCCCCAGCGGTAATCCAGCCGGTTCAGGCCGGTTTTTGATTTGAGCTGATCAACGAACTCCGTCAGCTTCGACTTGGGCTCAGCGGGCGCGGCAGCAGGATCAAGGATTGCCGTCAAGAGCGGCAAGAAACCGCCTTCGGGCCTTGCCAGGTCCTTTAGGATGGCATGATCGGCCGCCGAGGGCGTCTTGCCATCGAGGGCGGCGATGATCGCGTCGGAGTCGGAAGGCTGGATGAAGCCAACGACCAGATCGTCGCCCTCCGGCCACCAGACCCAGCCCGCGTTCGCGGCGGAACCGCGCGGAACCACAACCAAAACACGCCCGTCCTTGCGTTCGATTCTCGGCTTGGGATCTGGCCCCATCACTGTACCGATTAGCCGGCTGGTGATCGACTTGGTCTCCTTGTCCTTGGCTGCCGCTCCCCGCAGGACGAGCGTTCCGATGAGGGAATGGGGTTCCTTCTGATTGGCGTTCAAAGCCAGGAGCCAGCCCTTGCGGGCCATGAGCTTAATCAGGGAAACGAGTTCGCCACCCGTGATCTTGTGGTTGGGGATGCTCTGCAGGGGCTTGTCAAGGAGCTGGGCGGCAACCTCCTCGAGCATCTCGCCCAGCGAAGTCTGGTTGAGCATCTTATACGCAGTCGTCTTCCGCCAGGCTTCGGAATGAGCATCGAGCCCGTCGAAAGTGAGGTAGAAGATCAAGTTGTCGCGCGGGACAAAATGCGCCAATGTCCTATCACTCGCCGAGGTGGGCTGCGTCGTTGCCTTTGGATCCGATGCTGCCCCCGGCGCCGGGCGCGCACGGCCGTCGCGGCCCCGAACCCGCCCAGCAAAGCCAGAGCGAGAACAGGAAACCACCGAGGAGCAGAAATTCGGACCAGACTAAAGAAGCGGCGAAGTGAAGCTTGAAACCCCGAACCGATCTGCGTTTGTCGCACGTTGGCGGTCCTTCTTGAGTGTCTCCGGAAAACAATACCGTCATCGTAAGATCGAAATCGTTCCGCGCCAACACGCTGCCCAACGTGCAGTCAGTTCGCTCGGACCCGGGCAAGGCAAACGGATACCGGAGGCTCGACGTCCGGATGCTCATGTTGAACCAGGCGTTCGTTGGAGGGCGAGGGGCAATAAGTGACTAATGGCAGCAGCTTGCCGTCTGCTTCGCCGATGGAGGCACGTCGTTGGCCGGGTTGGCCGAGAAGAAACCGTTGGGCTTCAGAGTGAAGCCGATGTAGGCTGTGGGCATCACCGGACAATCCTCGGGCGCGGGATGTGGGTGTGGCCGAAGGTGTACCAGAGTACCACGTCGGTGTTCTCGATGGGACGATCTTGCTCCGTCCAGCGCGGCAATCCGTCGCCTCCGCCGCTTTGGTTGGGATAGTTTCCCGCGCCATAGTGTTCGTCCGGGCGATATGGCGTTACCCAGACATGATGGTTGACAAATCCGGCCCGCTTGCGCCACCAGGAGGCCGGCGAAGCCAGAGGGAATGAGTTGTCGCCAGGCAGCAGCTTGTAGCCGACCGGCTGGCCCACTGCATTGAGTACGCCGGGATTGGCGATCTTCCAGGTTCGCATCGACTCAATTTGAAGCTGCCCTCGTGCCTGTTTCTCGGTCAAGAGCGGGGTCTCGACCGCCTGAAAGGCATTTTCGAACGGATTCGACTCGTCGATCGGATCGGCCACTACGTCGATCCGGGAGACAGTGTTGGCTATGCCGTCGAGATCGAAATCGAGGCGCATATTGAAGAAATGTTGATGGTTTGGCGCATAGAGCTGGGGCGCCACGAGAACGCCATGTGCTGGCGTCTCACCGGGCGGGTAAGCACCCAGCGAAAGAATGCCGGTGAGCTTCACCTCGAACTGGATCGTGCCGTCCTGGTAGAGGTACCAGAAGAAGCCGTACTCGTAGTTTTCAACGGTCGAGATCGACGAGACGACAAGCCGCCGCGAGCGTCTGACCTGGGGACTCTCCGGCAGCCGGCGGTCGGTGTGCTTCCAGAGGATGCCGTAGTCTTCCTCGTGCATGCAGACGGCGTTCTTGATGGTGAATGGCTCGCCCCGGCTGTCGCAGAGGTGCGCGTCGAAGTAGCGAATCAGTCCCAGGCAGTCGCAGCCCAGCTCGAGGCTATTGGCGCACATGCCCATGCCGTATTCGCCGACATCAAACGCATTCTTGCGGCGCTGGGTAGGACCGGGATCGCCGTAGGGGACCACCATCTCGGTGAGCGAGGCACGGTACAGGATCGACCGATCGCGGCCCTCGTCATGATACCGCAGGTGATGCAGCGTCAGGCCCTCCCGCGCGTTGAAGCCGATGACAAAGGACCACTTCTGCCAGCGAACCTGGTAACCATTGACCTCGAAGCTCGGTCCCTCGGGCTGGCTGATTTCGAGCGGCTTGATGTCCTCGCGCAAACGGCCGACCCGATCGGCGGCGTAATTCGCCGCGCCTGGCGGCAACGGCCAGTGGCCGTGCTCCTCGACCCGGATCACCTGCATGGAGTTCAGATCGACGACCGGGCGCAAGCCCTCGATAGGGCGAGCATAGCCGTTGTCGGTCGGGTCGGATCGCAGGAAGCAAAGCGGCCGGGCCAGCCGCCGGGTACGGTCTTCCTCCGCGCCGTAGTTGCCCGCGCTCCAGATGTCCACCATGACGAGGCTGGTATCGTCAACTCCAGTGTGCCGCTTGAGAGCCGCGCGAAATTGGGGGCTGGCCAGTACCGCCTGCTCGCATTCGACCTGCTCATCGATGGTCATCGTCGGCTGGACTCCGGGCACGTGCTTCCAGTCGAGCACGACCCCGTCGGAAAGCGAGAGCGTGGCCTCGTAACAGGCATTGGCGGCGTTGTCGAAAAGTACGGCAAACGCCTGACGCGGCGGAATCTGGTGGTTGATCGAGCCGTGGACCAAGCTCTTGTGCGGTTCGTGCAGTGCGACCGACACGAACCGCGTGGTCGGCGTGACCTTACCGCTGCGTTTGAGCAGGCCGACCGCGTCGCGTACCTCCTCGGCGCTGAGCGGCTCGAGCGGATGGCGCGGGACCAACGTTGATGATGGCTTGGTGCTGGGAATGGTGATCAGAGTGGACATGGGAACTCCGTGAGCACGAGGATGAAGCTAAATGACAAGAACCGAACACACAGTATACTCAGGGATCCACCCCGCTTGGACGTAATAGTGAGTCGCAACAACGTGTTCTTATAGGTAAGCGTCAAGTCGCCCCGGGGTCGCCGGTTCGCGGTCGATCACCGGGTACTCAATATCTCCTGAACACGAAAGCAAGCGGAAATGGCACGTCGATCCGGCTGCGCTCCGGGAAGATCTCGACGATGACGACGCCTCAGCGCCTGGTCACTTTCCCTGATCGGCAACGACGCTCGAGAGTTCTTGAACCATCCGGCCGAACACGTCATCCCAGTCGCCCCACCTGCGCTGACGGAACAGTCGCATGGTGGGGTACCAGGGAGTATCGTCGCGGTCGAGCAGCCAGCGCCAGTCGGCGGCGAAGGGGATCGCGACCCAAACGGGAACACCGAGGGCGCCGGCCAGATGGGCAAGCGATGTGTCGGGAGTGATCACCAGGTCAAGGTTCTGGAGTACCGCGGCGGTGTCCATGAAGTCATCGAGCCGCCCGGCGAGGTCGGTCAAGAGCAAGCGTCCTGCCAGCTTTTCGATCTGCTCTGTGCCCGGCCCTTTCTGTAGAGCGAAGAGCTTCACACCGGGAATACTCGCCAGAACCTCGAAGCGGGCAAGAGGGAACGAGCGATGCCGGTCTTTCTTGTGGTCGGGATTACCCTGCCAGGCGATGCCAACTTTGAAACCATCAAACCGGCCCAGCACGTCGCTCCAGAGCGCCAAAAGTCCTGGATCGGCAGTCAGATAAGGGATATTCGAAGGGATCGTCTTCAGCGCGGTGCCGAAGATTCGGGGCAAGCTCATGAGCGGAGCCTGGCAGGCACAGTCCAACTGCTCGGTCCCCTCGGGAATCACCCGCGCAACTCCCGGGCACGAGGTCAAGATCCGCACGAGCGGGCGGGGGCAGGCCACGACCACGCGGCCGCCCCGCCGCGCGACTGCTGGAGCGTAGCGGATGAACTGGATCGTGTCGCCCAGCCCCTGCTCGGCCCATAGCAGAATAGGCCGTCCATCCAGAGGTGATCCATCCCACGGGGGAATGCCCTGAGCGAGCAGCGGATGCTCCCGGCAGCGGAACCGCCATTCATACTCGTTCCATCCCCGCTCGAAGTCACCTCTCTGCAAACAGGTCAGGGCGTAGTTCATGTGGACGGCACCCACCTCGGGCGCGAGCTCAAGAGCCTTGTTGAACCAGTCAACAGCCTCGTCCAGCCGTCCCAGGCATTGCAAGACGAGGCCCACATGCTCGAAGACCTCGGAATAATCAGGCTTCAAATCGAGCGCGCGATGGTATGAATGCAGAGCCTCTTCGAACCGCCCCTGAGCCTGCAGCGCATTGCCCAGGTTGTTGTGAGCCTGTGCATAACCGGGCTCCAGTTCCAGGGCCTTGCGCAGGCACGGCTCCGCTTCCTCGGACCTGCGCAAGAATGAGAGCGAAGCCCCCAGGTTGTTCCAGGCCTCGGCGTTGCCGGGCGCCAGCCGGACGGAGTTGCGATAATACGTCACCGACTCCGGGATCTTCCCCAGAAGCTGATTGGCAACCCCGAGGACAAACCACGCCTCGCTTACCCCAGGGTCCCATTCAAGAACCTGTCGGCACGCCAGCTCAGCACCCGAGTAATCCCCGGAGTGAATGCAATCAGCAGCGATGGCCAGAGGGTTGTTGATCATCACCGACATGGCATTGACCCCTGGAAAAAGCCACAGATGGATCGAGGAAAAACGACCGGCCACGAATCGAAAAAACCAGGCCGCGATGAATCAAGAAAAAAGCCAGCCGCGGATGAACGCGGATCCATTCAGAAAACAAATCAATCCCGAAAGACCAGCCGCGGATGAACGCGGATGAACGCGTATAAAAGGCAAACAAGAAGACAAGGGCATGTAGCCCATTGATATAACTTCTTGTTTCTCTATATGTATTGATCCGCGTTCATCCGCGTTCATCCGCGGCCGATTTTGCCTTCAGCCGCCTCCGATACTACATTTATCCGCCGCCCATTCTACTTTCATCCGCGGCCGATTCTATGTTTATCCGCGGCCGTGTCTACTTTCATCCGCGGCCGATACTCCGTTTCCGGTTAAAGGACCCGCGGCCAGCTCATTGGCCAGGCGGGCGAAGAGCTCTTCCCAGTCGCCGTACCGCCGCTGACGGAAGAGCCGCATGGTGGGGTACCAGGGGCTATCGTCGCGGTCGGTCATCCACCGCCAGTCGCAAATGAAGGGCAAGGGCATCCACACGGGCACGCCCAAAGCGCCGGCAAGGTGCGCCGGCGAACTATCGGCCGAGATCACCAGGTCAAGATTCATCATCACCGCAGCGGTGTCAGCGAAGTCCTCCAGCCGGTCCCCCAGGCCGGTCACGACGAACCGGTCCGAGACTTCCCCAATCTGCTCGAGCCCGTGTTTCTTTTGCAGGCTAAAGAGTCGGACGCCGGGAAGCCGGGCGACTGGTGCCAGGTGGGAGAGGCGGAAAGATCGTTCGCGATCCTTCGTATGATCCGGGTTGCCCTGCCAGACGACGCCTATCTTGAATTCGTTAATCCCGAGCAGTTCGTCGCGCCGGCGCTGGACCAGTGATGGATCGGCCTCGAGGTAAGGGATCTTGGACGGAATGGTTTGGAGGGTTGTGGCGAAAATAGCCGGCAGACTCATGACCTGAATATGGCAGGCGATTTCCGGCAGTTTGTCACCTTCGATGACCACCTTATCGACGCCCGGGCAGGTGGCGAGGAGCCGGCCGAGGGCTTGCACGCAGATCACAACAACCCGGCCACCGCGGCGCGCGACCAGCGGCGCGTAGCGGATGAACTGGATCGTGTCGCCCAGCCCCTGCTCGGCGATGATCAGTATCGTGCGGCCACGCAGCTCGCCGCCGTCCCAGACCGGCTGGGACAGGCGATTGACCGGCTGATTCGGCCCCTGGAGCCGCCATTCGCATTCGGGCCAACCTCTCGCGAAATCGCCGGTTTGCAGCCAGACCATGCCGCGTGACATGTGCAGAAGGGCGTTGTCGGGTTCCTGGCTGAGCGCCTCCTCGTAGCATGCGATAGCATCGGCCACCCGTCCCAACGCCCGAAATGCATTTCCCAGATGCTTGATGGCGCTCTGGTAGAGCGGACGAAACTTCAGAGCCTGGCGGTAGGCTTCAACCGCCTCGTCGTATCGTCCTTCGTCCTGGAGGACATTCCCCAGATTGTTGTACGCCTCGGGATAGTCCGGCATTAGCCGGAGAGCCTCTCGAAAGCGTCTTCCAGCTTCTCCGATATTGCCCAACTCTTGAAGCACGACTCCAAGATTGTTGTGGGCCTCTGCGAGGTCAGGCAGGAAACGGAGCGACTGCTCATAGTAGACCACGGCCTCGGTCTGCCGCTTCAGCCTCTGCCGAATCACACCCAGGAAGAACCAGGCCTCACCGGAACGACAGTCGTGCTGGACGACCTGTCGCAGCATCCTCTCGGCCTGTTCGAGGTCGCCGGCTTTCAGCAGCCTCGAGGCGACCGCCAGCGCCTGGCGGGTTGTCATCGCGGAGGCCCCGAGCGGTGAGGCATCAACGACAAAACAACCGTCATCCAACGCCATCGGCGTCTCCTGCCTTCCGTGTCTCGAACGAAGCCTTGCCCAGAGGGCCACGCCGCCCCAGTGCAAGCGACCTGCTCATTGAAGTTGCCACATCGTTTCTGGTAAGCGAAAGGGAGTGCGAAATTCCGCTGAGCGTCGGCAATCGTGTCTCAGAGGCGGGAAATCGTCAAGAGTGAACGGGAGATGGCACATGACAGGTCGAACTTGGCCACCTTCATTACGGCAGTGGACTGCGCTTGATTCTCATGGCAATTCTTGTCTCGACAGGATACCGACGATGGCTATCCCGGCCCTGGCAATGGTCACTGAGAGACTACGTGTACATCGTTGCGCTCTGCGCTGCGGGGCTGACGCTCTATGGCACGCCAATCTCCATGATGATCTTCTTTACGGTCCTCGGCGGGGCTGTATACACCTGTATAAGTCTGGCCAGGCACGGTTTCAAGCTCTCTGACATTGCAACCCTCTTGGCAATTGTCCTCTTGACCGCCGCGATCATCCTGCCGGCGATGGAGCGGACGAGAAACCGTACACTCGGAGCGCGTTTTTTCCCCTCTCTCGTTCCCACCAGATACATAACCTTGCTTTATGGCTCAGAATGAGGTCCGTCCATTTTGCTCGGACGACTGAATGCCACAAAGCACGAACAGTGATTCAAGTAGACCGTTCCTTGCCTGGCTCATGCGCCTTTGGTAAGTGCGTGGGCTATGGTGAAAAAAAACTCGCCGTGGCTGTCCTCGACTGCCCTCGTCGCGCAAGTTCGAACTTATGGACCAGACCTTAAGGGCATCCCACGACTTTTGTAGGGTGGGTGCAATCCACATGTTCTCTTTATATGATCAAAAATCGGTGGGTTGCACCCACCCTACCAAGGGACGTTGCCATGTCAGACGCAACTGCCGACCCCATCTCGGTCGACGCGCTGGCCGAGGAATTCCTGGAGCGCAAGCGGCGCGGCGAGCAGCCGATGGTCGCTGACTACCTGGCCCGGTATCCTCACCTGGCCGATGAGATCCGCGAAGTCTTCCCGGTGCTCGGCTTGGTCGAGGACTTCAAGCCCGGCTCGGGCGACGCCACGGGCTCGTTCGGGGGGGCCGGGATCCCAGGAGTGGAAAAGCCGCTGCAGCGCCTGGGAGACTTCCGAGTGCTGCGCGTGATTGGTCGTGGCGGCATGGGAGTTGTGTACGAGGCCGAGCAGGAATCGCTGGGCCGTCGCGTGGCGCTGAAGGTGATGTCCGGCCACCGGCTGAGCGACCCTAATCAGCTTGTTCGCTTCGCCCGCGAGGCCAAGGCCGCCGCTCGGCTGCACCACACCAACATCGTGCCGGTGTTCGGCGTCGGCCAGGAGGAGGGCGTTCACTACTACGTGATGCAGTTCATCCACGGACAGGGGCTCGATGCGGTCTTGAGCGAGCTCAGGCGGCTCGAGGAGGCCCACGAACCTCCCGCGGTGACGCGGGAAGCGCGCCCTGGCGAGGTCTCGGCCGCCGACGTGGCGCGGTCGCTCATCGCCGGCAGGTTCTCTGGCTTGGGTGGCTTGACCGCGAATGACTCCTTGTCCTTGACAGAAGGAACTTGCGAGTCGCCTGCAAGCGATTCCCTCGACTTTGCCGTCGCGTCCGGCACGTCGTCACTGGTCCTCTCGGGCAAATCGGCCTACGCTCGGTCGGTGGCCCGGATCGGCCTGCAAGCGGCCGAGGGACTGGCCTACGCCCATGAGCAGGGCATTCTCCATCGAGACATCAAGCCTTCGAACCTGCTCCTTGATGCCCAAGGGATCGTCTGGATCACCGATTTCGGCCTGGCCAAGGCAGCGTCTGACAGCGATCTCACGCACACCGGCGACATCATCGGCACGATCCGGTACATGGCTCCCGAGCGGTTTCACGGCCGTTGCGACGCGCGTTCGGACATCTACGCCCTGGGTCTCACTCTCTACGAATTGCTGGCCCGGCGTCCCGCCTTCGACGAGGCCGAGCGGGGCAACCTGATCCGACAGGTGACCGAGGCAGAGCCAGCTAGTCTGCGCAAACTGAATCGAGGCATCTCGCGCGACCTGGCCACAATCGTGCACAAGGCAATCGAGCGCGAGCCATCGCACCGCTACCACTCGGCCGAGGACCTGGCCGAGGACCTGCGCCGGTTCCTTGAGGACCGGCCGATCGCGGCCCGGCAGATCACAACGACGGAGCAGCTCTGGCGCTGGTGCAAACGAAATCCACTGGCCGCCGGCCTGGCGGGCGGCCTGCTGACAACGCTGGTCGCCGGCCTTGTGGTGGTGAGCGTCCTCTTGATCCGGCTCTGGGCCGTCGCCGGCGAGAGGAGCCGGCTGTATGAGGCGGAGTTTGAGCGCTCGACCCAGCTCAGCGCCGAGACTCGGACAGCCCGGGCGGCCGAAGAAAACGCCCGGGCGGCCGAAGAGCTGGCCAACCGCCGCCTCTACTGCGCGGATGAACATGGTGCAACGGATCTGGGAGGACTGGAACGGCCAGGGCTTTTTCCAGACGCTCGCCGAGCAGCTTCCGGAGAACCAGCGCGGCGTCGAGCGTCGCGGGTGGGAGTGGTACTATTGGCAAAGAAAAGGCACATCCGGCCACACCTCCCTGAAGGGGCATACCGGCTACGTCCACGGCCTTGCATTCAGCGCGGACGGCACACGCATCGCCTCCGCCAGCTTCGATCAGACGGTGCGGGTCTGGGACGCCGCCAGCGGCCAAGAAACCCTCACGATCAAGGGGCCCACCAGATTTTTTGACGTGGCGTTCAGCCCCGACGGCTCACGAATTGCCACCGCCAGCGAGGATAAGTTGGTCAAGGTGTTCGACTCGGTAACGGGCCACGAAATCCACACGCTCAAGGGGCATAGCGGCGGGGTCATCTGCGTGGCGTTTAGCCCCGACGGCACACGCATCGCCTCCGGCGGCGGTGATCAGACGGTGCGGGTCTGGGTCGCCGCCAGCGGCCAAGAAACTGCGCACGCTCAAGGGGCATACCGGCTACGTTTTCGACGTGGCGTTCAGCCCCGACAGCACACGCATCGCCTCCACCAGCCCTGGCGATGGCACGGTGAGGCTATGGGATGCCGCCAGCGGCCAAGGAACGCGCACGCTCCCGGGGTATTCGGTCGGGGTCACGGGCGTGGCGTTCAGCCCCGACGGCACGCGCATCGCCTCCGGCGGCGGCGAAAATGGGACGATCACGGTGTGGGACGCGGCGACCGGCCACATGAGGTTCACGTTCAAGGGACATAACGGCTGGACCTACGGTGTGGCGTTCAGCCCCGACGGCACTCGCATCGCCTCCGCCGGCAGCGATCAGGCGGTGATGGTCTGGGACGCCGCCAGCGGCCAAGGAACGCGCACGTTCAAGGGGCATAGCGCCGGGGTCGGTTGCGTGGCGTTCAGCCCCGACGGCACGCGCATCGCCTCCGCCGGCAACGATCAGACGGTGCGGGTCTGGGACGCCGCCAGCGGCCAAGGCCAAGAAACGCTCACGCTCAGCGGGCATGCCGCCCGTTTCCAGCGCGTTGGCATTCAGCCCCGACGGCACGCGCATCGCCTCCGCCGGCTGGATGGACCACACGCTGAGGTTGTGGGATGCAGCGACCGGCCAGGAAGTGCTCACGCTCCGGGGGCATGGCAGCCCGGTCCGGTGCGTGGCGTTCAGCCCCGACGGCACGCGACTTGCATTCGCCAGCCTCTGGTCAGTGAGGGTCTGGGACCTGGCCACGGGTCATGAGGCGCTCACGCTCGCGGGGAGTTTCGACAACGTCCTTGACGTGGCGTTCAGCCCCGACGGCTCACGTATCGCCTCCGTCGACCTCGGCCACAATACTGTGAGGTTGTGGGACGCAGCGACCGGCCAGGAAATGCTCGCGCTCAAGGGACATAGCGCCGGGCTCAGGTGCGTAGCATTCAGCCGCGACGGTACGCGCATCGCCTCGGGCGGCAACGATCAGACCGTGAAGCTCTGGGACGCTGCGACGGGGGAGGAGGTGCTCACGCTCAATGGGCATTCCAGCAGTGTCGAGCACGTGGCGTTCAGCCCCGACGGCACACGCATCGCCTCCGCCAGCAGGGATCAGACCGTGAAGGTTTGGGACGCAGCCAGGAGGCAAGCGGTGCTCACGCTCACGGGGCATAGTGCCGCCGTCGAGAGCGTGGCGATCAGCCCCGACGGCTCACGGATCGCCTCTGGCAGCGACGACAGGTCCGTGAAGGTCTGGGACGCCGCGACGGGGGAGGAGGTGCTCACGCTCAAGGGACATTCCGACTTCGTCTCTGGCGTGGCATTCAGCCCCGACGGCTCACGGATCGCCTCCGCCAGCCTCGACGGAACGGTGAGGGTCTGGGCCGCCCGCGCGGCGACGCCGGAATCGCTGGCCCGCGATGAGGCCCGGGGCTTGGTCCTGTTTCTCGTCGACCGTTCGGCCTCCGAGGCGGAGGTCCGTGACCGCGTTACCCGCGACGAGACACGCTCGGCGGCGGTGCGCGCGGCCGCGCTGGAGATGGCCCACGGCTTCTGGGAGATGCGCGTCAACCGTCGGGCCGAGGAGATCGTGGAGCCCTTGTTCAAGCGCCTGTTCTTCCGCGAGGACGTGATCGACGCCCTCCGAGCCCAACCCGCATCCGACCCGGAAGTCCAGGCCGCGTGCTTGAAACTGGCGGAAACCTGGAGCGAATCGACCATCGATTGCTATCAGGCTGCCATCCTCCTTATTTTCAAACCTGGGCAGCCGTCGGCGAGCTACGAGCGCGGCCTGCGCCTGGCCAGGGCCGCCTGGCGGCAGGAGCCGGGCGTCGGCAATGCCCTCAGTGCCCTGGGCATCGCCGAGTATCGTGCGGGCCTGGTGCCCGAGGCGCTGGCGACCCTGACGCGTTCGAATTCCGTGAACCACGGGAAAAAGCCCCAGGATCTGGCCTTCCTGGCCATGGCGCACCAGCGGCTGGGCCAGGTCGGGGATGCCCGAGCGATGCTCGACCGGTTGCACGAGCTGATGCGCCCGGGGCATACCGCCCTCGGTATAGAGAGTGAAAGCCGCGCCTTCCTGGCCGAGGCCGAGGCGATGGTGCTGTACGATCCCGGATTCCCTGCCGACCCGTTCTCCCGCTGAGGGGTGAGCCGGACGGATCGAGAGAGAGCCACTGCAATTTTTTCCCGCGGCGACGGGATCATATCGAGGGGATGGGACCTTGCCATGTCAGACGCAACTGCCGACTCCATCTCGGTCAACGCGCTGGTCGAGGAATTCCTGGAGCGCAAGCGGCGCGGTGAGCAGCCGATGGTCGCTGACTACCTGGCCCGGTATCCTCACCTGGCCGATGAGATCCGCGACGTCTTCCCGGTGCTCGGCCTGGTCGAGGACTTCAAGCCCGGCTCGGGCGAGGCCACGGGTTCGTTCGGGGGGGCCGAGATCCCAGGAGTGGAAAAGCCGCTGCAGCGCCTGGGAGACTTCCGAGTGCTGCGCGTGATTGGTCGTGGCGGCATGGGAGTTGTGTACGAGGCCGAGCAGGAATCGCTGGGCCGTCGCGTGGCGCTGAAGGTGATGTCCGGCCACCGGCTGAGCGACCCTAATCAGCTTGTCCGCTTCGCCCGCGAGGCCAAGGCCGCCGCTCGGCTGCACCACACGAACATCGTGCCGGTGTTCGGCGTCGGCCAGGAGGAGGGCGTTCACTACTACGTGATGCAGTTCATCCACGGACAGGGGCTCGATGCGGTCTTGAGCGAGCTCAGGCGGCTCGAGGAGGCCCACGAACCTCCCGCGGTGACGCGGGAAGCTGCGCCCTGGCGAGATTTCGGCCGCCGACGTGGCGCGGTCGCTCATTGCCGGCAGGTTCTCTGGCCTGGGTGGCTTGACCGCGAATGACTCCTTGTCCTTGACAGAAGGAACTTGCGAGTCGCCTGCAAGCGATTCCCTCGACTTTGCCGTCGCGTCCGGCACGTCGTCACTGATCCTCTCGGGAAAATCGGCCTACGCTCGGTCGGTGGCCCGGATCGGCCTGCAAGCGGCCGAGGGACTGGCCTACGCCCATGAGCAGGGCATTCTCCACCGCGACATCAAGCCTTCGAACCTGCTCCTTGATGCCCAAGGGATCGTCTGGATCACCGATTTCGGCCTGGCCAAGGCAACAACTGACAGCGATCTGACGCACACCGGGGACATCATCGGCACGATCCGGTATATGGCCCCTGAGCGGTTTCACGGCCGTTGCGACGCCCGTTCGGACGTGTACGCCCTGGGACTGACTCTCTACGAATTGCTGGCCCGGCGTCCCGCCTTCGACGAGGCCGATCGCGGCAACCTGATCCGGCAGGTGACTGAGGCAGAGCCAGCTAGTCTGCGCAAACTGAATCGAGGGATCTCCCGCGACCTGGCCACGATCGTGCACAAGGCGATCGAGCGCGAGCCGTCGCACCGCTACCACTCGGCGGAGGACCTGGCCGAAGACCTGCGCCGGTTCCTTGAGGACCGGCCGATCGCGGCCCGGCAGATCACCACGACGGAGCAGCTCTGGCGCTGGTGCAAACGCAACCCACTGGCCGCCGGCCTCTCTGCAACCCTGCTGACAACGCTAGCCGGGGGCTTGCTAGTCGTTAGTGTGTTGCTCCTGAGGCTCTGGGCGGTCGCAGACGAACGAGGCCGGCTTTACCTGGCGGAAAGTCAGCGTTCGCAGCAACTCCGCGAGGCCTCGGCCCGGGCAAGCGACGAAGCCAATCGGGCAAATGCCGAAACACGGACTGCCCGGATGGCCGAGGAGCTGGCCAATGGCCGACTTTACATCGCGCGGATGAACCAGATGCATGGACTGTGGGAAAACTGGAACGGGCAGGCTTTCTTTCAGACACTCGTCGAGCAGCTTCCAGAGAACCAGCGCGGCGTCCAACGGCGCGGCTGGGAGTGGCATTACTGGCAACGAAAAGGCACATCCGGCCACACCACGTTGCAGGGGCATACAGGCCCGGTCTCGATCGTGGCTTTCAGCTCTGACGGCACACGAATCCTTTCCTCCAGCCAGGATGGAGTGAGAGTTTGGGACGCCGCAGGGGGCCAAGCGAAGCTTACGCTGAACGGGTATGCAGGCTCTGCCAATTGTGCGGCGTTCAGCTCAGACGGCAGGCGGGTCGCCTTCGCCTGCCCCGATTCGACAATCAGGGTCTGCGACGTTGGCACTGAGAAGGAGCTATCGACGCTCAGGGGGCTCAATGGCAGGGTCTTTCAAATGGCATTCAGCCCCGACGACAGGCGCATCGCCGCGGCGTGTGGCGATCAGACGGTGCTGGTCTGGGACGCCGCCAGTGGCCAGCAGATCCACACACTGACCGGGCATTCGCAGAATGTCTTCGGCGTGGCGTTCAGCCCCGATGGCACGTGCATCGCCGCTGCGAGCAACGATCAGACGGTGCAGGTCTGGGACGCCGCCAGCGGCCACGAGAAGCCCACTTTGGATGCTACCGGCGAATGGCCCTACAAGGTATCGTTCAGCCCCGACGGCACACGCATCGCTTCCGCCAACATGGAAAGTGGAAGAATCACGCTGTGGGACGTGGCGACCGGCCACGAGACGCTCACGATCAAGGCGCATGGACGCACGGTGCGGTGCCTGGCGTTTAGCCCCGACGGCAAGCGCATCGCCTCAGGCGGCGATCAGGCGGTGCGGGTTTGGGACGCCGCCACCGGGCAGGAGTTACTGACTCTCAGGGGACACACAGGCGAGGTCAACGGTGTGGCGTTCAGCCCCGACGGCACACGCATCGCCTCCGCCAGCGAGGATTGGACGGTGCGGGTCTGGACGCCGGCGGCCAAGAAACACTTAAGTTCAAAGGCCATGGAGCACAATTCCAGCGCGTGGCGTTCAGTCCCGACGGCACACGCATCGCCTCCGCCGGCTGGAACGATCGAACGCTCAGGTTGTGGGACACGGCAACCGGGCAGGAACTGCTCACGCTCAGAGGGCATGGCAGCCCTGTCAGGTGTGTGGCATTCAGTCCTGATGGGACCCGGCTTGCAACGGCAGGCTACTGGACCGTGCGGGTCTATGACGTGGCCTCCGGTCATGAGCTGCTGCCGCTTGGCGGGCTCTCCGGTGTCTTTGACGTGCGCGTTCAGCCCGGACGGCACACGCATCCGCCGCCAGCGACTGGGATGACAAGAGCGTGAAATTGTGGGACGCCAGTACGAGCAGGCATATCCGCACCCTACATGGCAAGAGCCCGGTCAAGGGCGTGGCGTTTAGTCCCGACGGCACCAGCATCGGCTGCGCCTGCACGGACGGTATTGTGAGAATCTGGGATCTCGCGACCGGCGAGGAGGTGGCCACGCTCACGGGGCATTCGGACAGTGTTCAGCTGCGTGGCGTTCAGCCCTGACGGCACGAGGATCGCATCGGCCAGTTGGGATCAGACAGTGATCGTATGGGATCTGGCGACGAAGCAAAAAGTGCTCACGCTCACGGGACACAGCGGTAAAGTCCAAGGCGTGGCATTCAACCCGGAGGGCACCCGGATCGCCTCGGCGAGCGAAGATGGCTCTGTCAAGGTCTGGGACCCGGCGACAGGGCTGGAGGTACTCACGCTCAGGGGACACGCCCACATGGTCTTCGGCGTGGCGTTCAGCCCCGACGGTACATGCATCGCCTCCGCCAGCTCGGACGGCACGGTGAGGATCTGGGATGCTCGCGAGGCGACGCCGGAATCGCTCTTGATCGAGGAGGCCCGAAGCTGGGCGATGTATCTCGTCGACCATCTAGCCTCCGAGGCAGAGGTCCGTGACCGCGTTACGCGACAGGACACGCTCCGCGGCGGTTCGTGCCAGTCGCGAACATGGTCCACGGCTTCTGGGAGATGCGCGTTAACCAGCGAGCCGAGGAGATTGTCGAGCCCCTTCTTAACCGCCTTTATCTGCGCGAAGACGTGCTCGATGCACTCCGATCCCAGCCCGCAACCGACCCGGAAATCCAGGCCGCCTGCTTGAAGCTGGCGGAAACCTGGAGCGAATGGAGCGAGGCTTGCGATTTGGCTGCCAGGTCGCTCATTCGGGACCCGGGGCGATCTTCCGCAACCTACGAACGCGGCTTGCGCCTTGCCGAGGCCGCTTGCCGGCAGGAGCCAGGCGTCGGCCACTTGCTCAGTACCTTGAGCATCGCCCAGTATCGTGCGGGCCTGGTGCCGAGGCGCTGGCGACCCTGACGCGTTCGAATGCCTTGAATAAGGGGAAAATGCCTGCAGATCTCGCCTTCTTGGCCATGGCCGCACGCTCGCTCGGGGCCAGACCGTGGAGGCCCGCGCATGCTCGACCGGCTGCGCGAGCTGATGCGCCCGGGCATACCGCCGGCGGCGTAGTGAACGAAAACCGCTCCGTTCCTGGCCGAGGCCGAGACGGTAGTGCTGTACGATCCCGGATTCCCTGCCGACCCGTTCTCCCGCTGAGCGATGAGCCGCACGGATCGAGAGAAAACCACTGCAATTTTTTCCCGCGGCGACGGGATCATATCGAGGGCGAGCATCGGCCTTGCATTTTGTTGTTGATTTTTCGTAACGCTCCAGCCGTTTTCAGTAATCGGGCCCAGGAGGGGGACATCCGCCGACTGTTGTCCAGACGATCCTGACTTTACCATGCCTTGTCTAGCCACTGCTTCAGGCTCGGCTTTCACGCTTCGTCGCCTTTGTTACCTTCTGTTCTAAGAAATGGTTGCACCAGGCAGGACAAGTCGTCTTGGACAGAAGGAAACGAAGGAAACAAAGTATGCGTAACGCTTGAGCCCTTCTCAGTGGATCGTCGCCGGTAGCGGTGGTCGTCTCCCGGTCCAGGGATACGGCGGAGAGCCTCTATGTCGACGGAGACAGGGTTGTGACCACGTTGCTAGCGCGGTGCCGAGTCGCCATGCAACGAGCGATAATCATCCAATTCTGAATATGCCCAACCCACTGGAAGATAAGCACTTAAGACAACGAAATTGGGGTCGTGGGTCTTCAAACAAAGCCGATTCTTGTTGGGTCGCCCCGGCCTGGACTATGATCGAGCCTTCCTTCGCTTTGCGGATGGATTGTGGATCGAGATCGGAGCTCGTGACATGGAAGCCAAATCAATGAGCAGGTCCGAGAGTGGCCCTGGCGTTCTGATCATACCACAAGGTCGCCTGGGTATGGCTGTCGATCGCCCTGCTCTCTTTCTGTGCCTGGCTGAGCGGATCGTGTCACCGCGCGGCAGTCGGAGTCGACTCCAAGTGGAGAACAGCTCACCAAAAAAACGGTCGAGCCGGGTGAGGTGCACGCGCTGGCCCGTCTCGAGCCGGCCTCGGGATTGATCATCGTGGGTGGCGCGGCCAGGGGCTCGGATTGAGCGGATCGAAGTCGGCCCGGCGGACAGCGTCAAGGCCGGTCAAGTGATGGCAATCCTCGAAGGCCATGAGGAGGCCCTGGCCCGGCTCGCGCTGGCGGAAGGACAAAAAACCCATGCGTTGCACAAGCGATCTGTGGAAAAACAGAAGCTTGCCCTGGAGCGGGAGCAGTTTGACAGGGTACAGAAGTCGAAGCTTGAATCGGCCATGCGCGTCTTTTCGAGCAAGCAGCGGTTTGATGAGATTACCAAGCTGTACAAGGGGCTTCAGGAGACGCTGAAAGGTAAGGACCGCTTCGATCTTGAGCTGCGCTATTTCGAGGCTGAAACTCAAAACCTGCGCGGTGAGCTGGAGATCAAGTCGTACCAGATCGCCCAGGAGCTGGTTCCCCCGCCAGCGCAAGCTGGAGGACGACGAGCTGGGGAGAAGGGCACCGATCTGGACCTGCTGGACAGGCAGATCGACCTGGCCCGCGCCGGGTTGGCACAGGTCGAGGTACGTGCGGCCCAGGGCGGACAGATTCTCGAGCTGCTGGCCCATGCCGGTGAGGTTAGCAGCGGCCCGCTGCTTGCCATGGGCTATTTGTCGGCAATGGTGGCGCAAGCGGAGGTGTTTCAGACCGATATTCCCCGTCTCCAGATTGGCGATCTCGCTACGGTTCACGTGCTTGATCAGGAGATCACAGGCAAGGTGACCCGCATCGGCTTAATTGCGGGTAAGAACCTACTTACGAACGTGGACCCTCGGGCCCTTCAAGACCGACGTGTGGTCAAGGTGGTCATTGGCCTGGACAGTCCGGCTCTCGCGGCGAGATTCGTCAATATGGAAGTGGAAGTGGCGATCAAGCCCGGCCCGGCGGGCGCTGGAAGGGCGGCAGCGGGATCGACTGGGCGATAAGCGGCCCAGCGTCAGTCAAGGAACGGGAGACAGACAGAATCTTGGCCTCGCTCTCACTACGGCCCCGAACTCCTCCACTGGCACTCCGCAACGTGGTTCACGGCGGCAAGCGGTCGCTGGCCGCGATCTCGGGTATCGCGTTTTCCCTGACCATGGTCCTGCTTCAACTTGGCTTTCTTGAGGCGGTGAAGATCACGGCAGCCAATAATTTCGAGCAGTTGGACTTCGACATCGTGTTGCTCTCCCCGCAGTACGAGCAGTATTACGCCCCGGGCTTTTTCCCTCTGGAGCGGTTGACCGAGGCGCGGGGAGTCGCGGCCGTGGTCAGTGCCGCTCCCTTGTACGCGACGTTCACCCTTTGGAGGTGCCCCGCCTACCCGGTCAGCGAGAGCATAAATGCTGAGACCGAGGAGCCGCCGCCGGGAGCGTTGAAGCGCTGGTTGTGGGGCGCCCGTCTGCCCCGGCCGCTGCTGCGCCGGGAGCTGTTCGTCATGGGAATCGATCTCGACAAGAACCCGTTCCGAGAGCCCATCCGCGGGCAAATCGAGGGGGCCAAGGAGGTGCTTCGGCTCGAACACCGGGTCTTGCTTAACGAGCAGTCGCACCCCGATTTCGGCTGGCAGATCCGCGACCAGGTCCGTGAGTGGGAGCTGGGCACTCGGGCCGTGACGCTCGCGGGCGGTTTTTCGATGCTGCGTGGTTTCGCCGCGGATTCCACGGTGATTTGCAGTGACCTGAGCTTTTTGTCACATTGCAGGTTTCCTCCGGGCCGGATTAGCTTCGGATTGCTCAAGGTCGAATCGAGCATGGTGGCGGCAACGCGAAACGAGCTCAAGGCGCGTCTTCCCGCCGACGTACAGGCACTGACCAGGTCCGAAATCCTCGAGCGTGAGACCTACCATTGGGTGAAGCAGACGTCAACCGGCCAGCTCTTCGCGTTCGGAGTGCTGATCGCGATGGTCGTGGCCATGGTCGTCGTTTATCAGGTACTCTCCAACGATGTACGCGATCACTTGCCGGAATATGCCACGCTCAAGGCCATGGGGTACTCGGTCTGGCGGCTGGGGAGGGTGGTGGTTGAACAGTCGCTGATTTACATGGCAATATCTTATGTTTTCGCCGTGATTCTTGCGGTCGTGGTTTACGGGGCGACTGAGGAGCTGGCCGGAATACCGATGCGGCTGACGGCCCAGAATCTGCTGATCACGCTCTTCCTGGCAATTGTCACGGGTTTCTTGTCGGGCTTTCTATCGCTCTCGAAGCTGCGGCGCGCAGCCCGCGGAGCTTTTCTGAATCGACTAGTGCTTTGTCACAATATAATTTTCGGCTCGAGGCATTGAGGGCTTCCTTGTAGGGTCCGCTGTGCGGACCAATTCGGCTGGTCCGCACAGCGGACCCCACATCTGCGGGTGCGAGCCCGCGGAGCTTTTCTGAGTCGACATGGCCCTTAAAGGCGACCCAGCGCGAGAACCGCAACCTTGATGCTTCCTCGATCGATCATCCCTCTGGCCTGGCGGAACCTGACAGAGAACAAGCTTCGGCTGCTGTCCTCGGTGGCTGGAACGGCTTTTGCCGTGACCTTGATCTTCATGGAGAACGGGTTTCGTCATGCCTTGCTCGACAGTATGGTCAATGTGATCGAACGGCTGGACGGTCAGATCGTGATGATCAGTCGTACGCTTTACACACTGGCCGTCCCCTATGGATTCCCCTATAGCCGGATCGTTCAGGCGAGGGATTTTCCGGAGGTCATAGGTGCCAGTCCGGTTTACGTGGTGACACGGAGGGGCTACTGGCGTGATCTCAGGGACGGTTCGCTCGACCGGATCTGCGTCGTTGGCATCCCGCTGGAGGACGACGTTCTGAACATCGAGGAGGTCAAGAACGGTCGCTTTGCGCTCAGCCAACCGGACACGGCAATGGCCGATGCGCTGTCGCGATCGGCAAGCTTTGGCGAGTTCGCCACGGGACAGGTCTCCGAGCTCTCCGGCCACACGATCAAACTCGTTGGCACTTTCGAGCTGGGGATCAACTCACAGTCCAACGGCAACCTGATCATGAGCGATCGCAACTTATTCCGCGTCTTTCCGGAGCTTGCCGGCAGCACCAAGGGCGATGGCGAGGTGACAATCGGTCTTTTGCGTGCGCGACCTGGAACTGACACGGTTGAGCTGAGTAGAAAACTTCAAGCCGCTTTGCCGGTGGACGTGCGGGTGCTCACGCTCGGCGAGTTTATTGCCAGGGAGCGTGAGTTCTGGGACAAGGTCGCCCCGATCGGCACGGTTTTCTACATCGGGGTTGTCATGGGATTCATTGTCGGCTGTGTGATCTGCTACCAGGTGTTGTTTTCGGACATCAGCGATCGCATCGGCGAATTTGCCACGCTCAAGGCGATGGGCTATTCCAACCTGAGGTTGCTCCGGGTGGTTGTGATGCAGGGCGTTTACCTAGCGCTCATGGGCTACATGGCAGGCCTGGCCGTGAGCTGGCTGCTTTTCCGTTGGGTCCATGAAGAAACTGGTCTGCCTCTGGACCTCTCGCGTAACAATCCAATCGCCATTTTGGGGCTGGCTATCATCATGTGTGTTTTGTCCGCAGCCTATGCGGTGGCAAGCTGCTGTCGGTCGATCCGGCTCAGCTTTTCGCCTGAGAGGAGAGCTTTCTGAATCCCGCTATGAGCGAAACCGGCACCTTCTCGACGTTAACGGACGTGGCCGTGATGCAGCCCGCCCGCGCTGACCTGGTGATCCGTGCAGAGTATGTGAACTATGCCTACGGCAGCGGCGAGACCAGGACCCAGGTCCTTTTCGACAACAACCTCGAGATCAGCAAGGGCGAGGTCGTGATCATGACAGGGCCGTCGGGCTCGGGAAAATCGACCTTGCTGACCCTGATCGGCGCCCTGCGGCGAATGCAGGAGGGAAGCCTTGATGTCCTGGGCCAGGACCTCGTGCGCTGCACGGAGCGGCAACAGGTCGAGCTCCGCAAGAACATCGGCTTCATCTTTCAGCAGCACAACCTGTTCAGCTCGCTCACCGCGATCGAGAACGTGCGCGATGGCCACGGCACTTCGGCATGGACACTATCAATTTATGAACAATCGATGCATAGAAATCCTGGGCAAGCTGGGTCTAGGCGAACGGCAGAACCATTTGCCGGCGGAGCTATCAGGCGGCCAGAAGCAACGCGTGGCCATCGCGCGGGCGCTGGTCAATCATCCTGCGATCGTGCTTGCCGACGAGCCGACCGCCTCGCTCGACGCCGACTCAAGCAAGACAGTCCTGGACGTCTTGCGCAGCATGGCCGACGGGCCAGAGCGGACCACCGTGCTCCTGGTCACGCACGATCAGCGCGTGATCGATCACGCAGACCGGATCGTCAACATGGTCGGCGGCAAGATCGTCACCAACTCGCTGACCCGAATCGCGGTGCGTATTTGCCGAGCCTTGGCGTCGCTCGAGGCCCTCAAGGGACTCGGCGAGACGACTCTCTCGCGGATCGCCGGTTCCATGACCGTAGAGACCCGGCAGCCGGGCGAAACGATCGTTCGCGAAGGGGAGGAAGGCGATTGCTTCTACGTGATCGGGTCGGGCATCGCCGATGCGTATTTAGGCGGTGAATTCGACGAGGAGCTTTGTTTCGGTGAAGGCTTCGGCATGATTTCGGCGTACTTCAAGCGGCCGGTTCGCGTGACCGTCAAGGCGCGGACAGCGATGGAGCTATACGTACTGAGCAAGGACGATTTCCTGAAGGCTTTGGCAGCCGACGCGACTTTTGAGGAGCGCATCCGCACCGCGCTCATGGCCAGTGCACCGCTGCACGACACCGTCGGGGCCGGAGCATGAAGCGTACTTTCACGGCAGCGGCACGCTCTTGAACTCGAACTCAAGCGGGATTGTCACCACCTTGCTCGGTGTCTCGTAAACGAGCTGATAGTCGGCCGGTTTGCCGGGGGCATCAACGAAGAGGTACTCGAAACCGAGCTTACCGCCGTCTGGCGCTTGTGTTCGAGAAGCCGCCGTTATGTTCGAACCGCGAACCGTCGGCTTTCTGCAGCCAGATCCGGTTGTTGAACAGACCTTGCCGGTAGCTCTCAAACGCGGGCCCGGTGCCGGGATAAGCTAGCTCAACATTTACTTTCCAGACCTGCTCGTCGATCTCGACATTTTGCAACGTGGTGCTGACATCTCCTTGGGTCTGGGTCACATTCTCTGCGCCAGGCTGGGAAAGCGGAAAGTCTTGATGCCCGCCGGCAATGTGACTTCGGCCTTGACGCGAAAGCTCGACAGCTTCACGGCTGAGCGGTCCGGGGCCTCAAGATTCAAGTTCATCTCGACGGCGGGGTTTTCGGCACGGAGCCCAACCTCGTTCGACTCCATCATGTCTTGAGGTTTGACCACGCGGTCCTTGTCATCCTTGACCGCAAGACCGTCTGACTTGAGGGTCAGCAGCATGGGACGCAGCCGGGGCTCCCATGAGACCTCGAGCTGGGCACTGGCCGCGCTGGTCCCCACTTGCAAATTGCGCAGCTCGGTGAACTGCTTGAAGGCGACGCGAAACGGGCCAACGTATTGAATGAGTGGTTCCTTCGATGGCATTCCGGCCGTGATGCCGATGGTGCCATCGCCCGTGAACGCGTTCACCGACACCTCGGCGAGTCTGGCGACACGATCGAGGGCGTCGTGGAACGGCACTTCCTTCAAATCCAGATCGAAGGCTGGATTGGTAACCTCGACGCCAAGCGATTCGCGCAGATCGGTGATGCCGTTGCCGGTCTGCTTTTGGATCAAGCCGAGGGCCTCGCTGAGCCGGATGCCCTTGGCATGAATCGTCACGCGGCTCGCGTCGGTGTTGGTTTGTTCCTGAGCCTGCTTGAGAGCGAGGCGAACCTTCTCGAGCCGTTCCTTGCGTTCCTTGCTGGAGACGCTCGCAGGATCAGGAAGCAACGGCAAAGCCCTGGCGCCCAGCTTGATCAACCGGGCCTCCGCGTCGTCCCTGGCCTCCGGCTTGGGGTCGTCCAATCGGTCGATGAGCTGGAGCACACGATCGCGGAGCGCCGCATCGATTGTCCCTGTCTGTGCCTGGAGGCAAGGGCAGTACACGGGTGCTAGCAGGGCCAGGCTTGCCAGCAGGTTAACGCGGATGGCTCGGTTCAAGTGGTGCGCGCTATTCATGGCTCGATACCCCGGCACAAAAGACAAGTGTCAGACTTGGACTCCGAGCTTAGCGAATTCAGATAATTCGTGCAACTCGCGGCGCGCCCGAGCGATTATATGGTTGACGACCTCGAGGCGCTATCCAGCGTTTGTGCAGCGGCCATGCTTGACGATCCCGCAACCAGAATTGACAATCGACTGATCAAGAGCAACTAAGCTTGTTGCGAAAGGACCCGCTCGCATGCGCCTTGGCAAGTTTGAAACAGGATTACGATGCGCTCTCGGTCTGCTGCTGCCTTGTGCACTAATGGTTCTACAGCTCGTGACGACGACGGCGAATCAACGGGCGATCGCTGATGACCGCGGAAGGGAAACTCCGAGTACTGTTCCGGTACCGGATCTCACTCCGGCGGCGGCGCGATTGAAGGCGGATGTTAGGTATCTGGCGGCAGACGCTCGCGAGGGTCGAGCGCCGGGGACTAGAGGCATCGAGGATGCCGCCCGTTACATCTCCGATACCTTCAGGCAATACGGGCTCAAACCGGCAGCAGGCGCCGACGGCTACTTCCAGAGGTTTACCCTGTCGGGCCGGCCTCGACTGGGAGAGCCGACCGAGTTGGTAATTCAGGTAGCCGAGGGCAAGACACTGAAGGCCGAACCCAAGACGGAGTTCAGTCCGCTGGCGGTCGGCTCGAGCGGTTCATTCGAGCAGATTCCCGTGGTCTTTGCCGGCTATGGCATCACTGCCAAGGACAGTGCGCTGCAGCTTGAGTATGACGACTACGACATCGACGTGCGGGGAAAGGCGGTCTTGATTATCCGTCGCGAGCCGCAGCAGGACCGAGACGACAGTCCGTTCGCCGGCAAGCAGACCAGCGACTACGCAACCTTCCGGCATAAGGCGTCCAACGCCTTCCTGCACGGCGCCGCGATCGTCTTGATGGTTAATGACCTTGCGGGTCTGCGCGGCGAAACAGACAAGGTTCTGGGCCTGGTCGCCGGCGGGCCGGAGATGATCAGCAAGGTGCCTTTCACGATGCTGACGCGCGACTTTGCCAACAAGATTCTGGCGGCTGCCGGCGAGCCGAACCTGGCCGAGCTGGAAAAGCAAATCGACAGTGATTTGAAACCGCGTTCTCGACTTCTTAAGGGCGTCACTCTGTCCGCGAAGGTGACGATCGACAGGGCGTCAGTCGAGACCGAGAATGTGGTCGGAGTGCTGGAGGGCTCGGGACCCCTGGCCGAGGAGACCATCATTATCGGCGGTCACTACGACCACCTGGGTCGAGGAGGTCTGATGTCCGGCTCGCTGGCCTTCCTCTCCAGCGATATCCACAACGGTGCTGACGACAATGCCTCGGGTACCGCGATGGTGATGGAAATCGCCCGCCGCCTGGCCTCGCGCCGCGATCCCTTGCCGCGACGGGTCGTGTTCATGGCGTTCTCCGGCGAGGAAAGGGGCCTGCTGGGATCGCATTATTATGTCGAGCATCCGCTCTATCCCCTGAGCTCGACGGTGATGATGATCAACTTCGACATGGTCGGCCGCCTCAACGGGAAGAATGAATTGACGATGATTGGCACCGGCACCACGCCCGGGATCGACGCCCTGGTTGACGCTCTGGGGAAGTCGGCCGGAATGACCATCAAGAAGGTCGCCGGCATGACCGACGGCTTCGGCGGCAGCGATCATCAGTCGTTCTACGGCAAGAACATCCCTGTTCTGTTTGCGTTCACTGGTATCCACTCCGACTATCACCGACCCAGCGATGACTCGGACCGCATCAACTATCCTGGCATGGCGCGGATCGCGGATTACCTGGAGCTGATCGTGCTTGACCTGGTGCGCCGGCCAGGGCGGCCGGCTTTCACCAGGCTCGCGACCCCCAGCCGCAACGGCCGCCATGGGCAGTCGGCCTCGACTGGGATGAGCGTGAAGCTAGGCGTCATGCCCGACTATGCCGACGAGTCAAAGGCGGGCATGAAGATCACGGGTGTTAGTGACGGCGGTCCCGCGGCCAAGGCCGGGCTCAAGGGAAACGATTCGATCATCCGCATCGGCGGCAAGCCGATCGGCACGATTTATGACTACATGGAAAGCTTGAAGGGCTTCAAGCCGGGCGACAAGCTGGAGGTCGTCGTCAAGCGCGATGGCGCCGAGCTCAAGTTCGAGGTAGACCTGGAGGCCTCGGCCGCACCGCCGCGGAACTGAACGAGCAAATCAAACCTTGACGCCTCGAACTGATCTCATGGCCTGCCGCGATCTTCATGCTGGCGCCCGCCTTGCTTCCTGGAATCTCATCTGCCTGGCGGGGTTGCTCGCGGGAGTTGTGGGGTGCGGCGTGCGAGACCCCCTTCGCGCCGGGGCGAACGTGCTCGAGTCGATCTCGGGTGGTTTGGACACCGATGTGTTGCGTATCGCCACCACGTGGCCGAGGTCCGAGCGAGAGGAACTGGAACGAGAATTTCGTGATCATACCTCCGGGCCGGTGCCTGTCCGGGTGGTCTGGGTCGAGTTCGCTGCAGGAACGCGACTGGACGAACTCTGCAATGGTGGTCCAAGGTCCGACGTGCTGCTCGGCGGAGTCGCTTACTGAGTACGTCCGTCTTTCCCGGGCTGGGCGGCTTGAGCCGCTGGATGCCCAGCGCGAGCTGTACTGGATTGTCGCCCGGCGGCAGCAGATCGTCCTGAGCCCCGGGATTCTTCAAGGACGGGGAAATATCGCTCTCGACGATCCACGTGTGGACCCGCCAACCCTGACCTGGGCAGCCGGGCGATTGCGGAAGGGCTCTTGGCTCGAAGGCTACGCCGAGCTGGTCCTGCTATTTTCCCGTTCGTTCCGTCGTCCCGGCTGGCAGAGCGGGTCGGCCCTGGCCGCTGCAAGCTGGGGCGAGGCCACGCAAACGCTCCGGCTTTTGTCCCTGCCAAGCACCGCGGATAAGAGCGACCGCGACTCATCGCTCACCACTTGGAGCGAGGGCGCGGCCATCTTGCGGGGAAACTCGCACGCGGCTCAGGCACGGGCATTTCTTCGGTTCCTGGCCGATCATCGGGGAGCCAGGCCGGGCTGGGAAAGTCCGGATCTCGACCCCGAGGTGAGTGATCTCCTGGCCGACTTGCTGGGCGCCACTCTGGTGGATGCCCAGGAGGAAATGCTGATCGCCGCCAACCTCCTGACTCGCGCGGGTGTGGCGGCGTCAGCCCAGGCTTGGGCCTGGCTGACCGAGCCGCCCCCCTGGCCGCCGGCATCAATTGAGAAGCTCCAGTCGCGTGGCGGCGAGAGTGCCCTGGCGCTGGTCCAGGACCTTGCCGGCCAGATCGCGCCCGATCCGGAGCCACGTTTCTGGCTGGTGCAGAGCTGGCTGCGGCCGCCCCGACCGATCGATCAAGGGCTGCTCACCGAGCTGGGCACGCCGCGGGCGGCCGCCTGTGCACGAGCCTCGATTTCGTGCCTGGCTGCGCGGCGAATGGGCAGCGTGGGCCCGCCAACGGTATCGTCGTGTCGCGCGGCTTGCCGTGGGAGCGGGTTCTTCCGCGCGGGCAGCTTCGCCACGTTCCGCCTTACCTCGTGACCGTTCCTGAACCAGGGTAAAGGCCGACCGCTCCATGATTCGCGTCATCGTCGAAGGGTTGGTGAAGCGATACGGACAGGTCGCCGCAGTCGATGGCGCGTCGCTGGAGATCGAGCCCGGCGAGCTCCTCTGCTTGCTCGGTCCCTCAGGTGCGGGAAAAACCGTCCTGGCGCGCCTGGTTGCGGGGCTTGAGAACCGTGACGACGGCGAGATCTACTTCAACGGGCGAATCGTCCACACTCTGCCGCCTCACGAGGCGCAGGGTCGGCCTCGTTTTTCCCGATTTCGCACTCTGGCCCGGGATGACCGTGGCCGAAAACGTGGCTTACCCGATCAAGCTGAACGGGTCAAAAGAGCCAGAGCGGGGGCGGCGGGTCGGTGAAATCCTCACGATGATGCGGATCGACAGCCTCGCCGGGAAGAAGCCCGAGCAAATCTCTCCCGCTCAATCCCTTCGAGTCGCGCTGGCTCGGGCAATAGTCACCGGGCCCGAATTGTTGATCCTTGACGAGCCGCTGGAGCAATTTGATAGCCGCGGCAGAGAGGAGGTATGGGACGAAATCCGGCGGCTACGCGGCGAACTGGGAGTGACCACCCTGCTGCTGACGCGTGTGGTGCCTGAGGCCTTGGCCCACGCGGATCGGCTGGCGGTCATGGATCTGGGGCGAATTCTCCAGGTCGGCCCGCCGCAAGAGCTTTACAATCACCCGGTCGATGTGTTTGTCGCGCGTCTACTCGGCCCGACCAACCTGCTTCAGGGCCAAATCGACGGCAACAGCAGCTCGTCTCGTCGCGAGGTGGTTGTACGCACCCCGCTGGGGCGTCTGGTCGCCAAGGCGGCACCCATGCCTCTTCGCTGCCCCAAGGGATTTCCGTAACCATATCGATCCGACCAGAAACCCTCTCGTTGGGCCCGTCGATTCCTGCCGATTGGAACCGTTTTCCCGCCACGATCGAACGGATCATCTTCCATGGCGCCATCCGTCAACTCGATCTGCGTGGACCCGGCGACTGGCCGATCACCGCCAGAGTGCTCCAGAACCAGTATTCCGGTCTCCGCGAGGGCCAGAGCCTGACCCTCTCGGTTTCACCGGAATTCGTGACCCTGTTACCTGGCAAATTCGCGGTCGGCAATCCGGGCTGATTAATGACCTCAGACCCGAACCACCACCTTGCCGAAGTGGTTGCGGCTCTCCAAGTGTTTGAGTGCCGCGACGGCCTCGGAGAACTCGAAGACGCGGTCGATCAAGGGGTGCAGGCGGTTGACCCAGATCGCTTGATTCATCGCCTCGAACATGGAGCGTGAGCCGACGAAGATGCCCTGAACCCGAACGCTCTTCATGAGGATCGGCATCGGATTGACCTCTCCCAGGCCGGAGAGCACGCCGATTAAGGCAATGTAACCGCCCAGTCGGATCGTGCAGAGATCGAGGCAGAGTGCCCGCGCCGCCCACTTCGACGATCTGATCGGCTCCAACCCCTTGGGTCAACTCGCGCACTGTCTTATCCCATTCAGGGGTTGTCTTGTAGTTGATCAGTTCGGAGGCACCCAGGTCGCGTAGCCGCTCGAGCTTGTCATCTTGACTCGAAGTGGCGATGACCCGGGATCCGGCCATCCTGGCGAACTGGATGGCAAAGATCGAGACCCCTCCAGTACCCAACGTCAGAATCGTATCGCCTGGCTTGATGGATCCACCGACAACCAGCGCGTGCCAGGCCGTGACGGCCGCGCAGGGGAGTGTGGCTGCTTCCTCGAAACCGAGGTGTTCGGGAATGGCAACCAGGCCTTCCTCCGGCAGCACGATTTCCTCGGCCAGCACGCCGTTCCTGTCGCCGCCTAACGCAGAGCGGGCCTTGGTATCATCGAGCTGTCCCCCGACCCAGTTCGGCATGAAGCTGGCGGCGACGCGGTCACCAGGCTTGAACCGAGTGACCCCCGCGCCGGTTACGGCTACCTCGCCAGCGCCGTCGGAGAGAGGAATGAGGGGCAGCCGCAGCCTGGGATTGTAAACGCCCCTCGAGATCATCAAGTCCCGGTAGTTCAAAGACACTGCCCTGATCCTCACAAGCACTTCACCATGGCCGGGCGTCGGCGGAGGCAGTTCCTCTAATCGAATCGCATCCGGACCGGCGAACTCGTGCAGGCGATAGGCTTTCATGGTTTGCTCCTCCCCTGTGTGCTCAAACCCCCGCTCCTGGCGACTGGCCAGAAGCACGAATCTCTTGCTAGGATGACACGGCCTACTTGGCTCCGCGAGAGTCTTTACGGGTTCTGGAATGCTGGGACGAACGACTCACTGGGCAAGAACCTCCGTGCTGGGGCTGGTTCTGATGGCTCCTGTTCTGTGCTCTTGCCCGCGGCGGTTTTGGACATCGGGCCGGAGCCGGAGTCTCGGACTCGGTTCTCGATGTTTCCCCTGGCTCTGGCGGCTTTCGATCCGCTGATCTGGACGAGCATTTGGAACAGCGTGGCGGTGGCGGTGTTCGTCTGCGCTGGGATCGCTGGTAATCGGCGTGGCACTCGGTGGCGTGGTCGCCAGCTTCAGGTTCTGGGGCCGTCCGCTGCTGTCGTTGTTGGTCACCGCTCCGGCGGTCGTCGCTCCGGCTTTATTCGCCCTGGGGATTCTCGGTCTCTTCGACCCGTTCGGTAGGCGGGGCATCGGTAGCCTGCTGCAAGCATCTGCCAGGGCGGAAGGGGAATCGGGACTTTTCTGGCTCTGGCTGGTCTGGATCTGGGCCGCGCTGATCCAAGGGGTTGCCCTGGTGGCACTGACCACGTCGTCGGCTTACAACCGCCTGCGGCCTTTCGGCCAGGATGCGGCACGACTGGCCGGGGCGCGACCGCTTTGGATCTGGTGGCGTTTGACTTGGCCGATTCTGCGACCGCCGGTGATCTCTGCGGTATACCTCGTTTTCATGATCAACGTCGCGGACCCCGCCGCGCCACTTCTCCTCGGCTTGCGGAGGACCTTGGGATTCCAGATGATTGCGACGGCATTCGGCCCCGATCCGTTTCCCAGGCTGGCCGCAATCTCTCTGCTTGTGCTGGCGATCACTCTAACCGGGCGAGCATTGACGTGGTTCCGGGCTGGTTCGATTTACGATGTGCGCATCGCCGCCGGGAGCGACCGCGAGTTGAAACCCCGACCCACGCAGATCGCGGCTCCGCGTGCAACAGTGTTCCTCTTAATCCTCGGCTGCTGGTCGCTGCTTGCCTGGCTGCCCTTGGGAGGACTAATCCGAATAGGGCTGGCGCAAACGACGTATCCGGACAACGATCATCCGCTAGTGAGACTGGGAGCTGTCGATCTGCTGCGGCGGATGACGACTGACCCCATAGCCCGGCCGCTTTCTCATTCCTCGATTCTGGCCCTGGGCGTAATGGCATTGCTTTGCCTGCTGCTCTGGCGACCCAGGCGCGCTCTGATGAGTACGCTGGCTCAAGATCGGCATAGCGCCGTCGCTTTTCTGGCGGAGCTCGTGCCTCCCCTGGTTGCCTGCGTGGGAGTTCTGGCCTTGGGTCGGACCGCCGTGCTGTGCTCGCGATTCTTCTCAACCAGTCTCGAATGGACATGCGCCGCGCTCTGGGCGGAACGCATCGCACTGGCGTTCGACCCTTTCCTCTTTCCTGAATTCTTGCTTTTCATTGGTACTTGCCTTGCGTTCTTGCCCCGCAAGTTGGCCACCCGGCTGCGGACACATGAGCGGGACGGCGCAGCCGCCAGGCGCGTCGACCAGTTGAGAATTGCGGGTGCAGGGCGCGGCGCTGCGGTCCGGCATGTCTGGCGGCGGGCGCGGGGGATCTCGCTACCTACAATGGTCCTCTGGGGGACGCTCCTGGCCACGGCCATCACACCGGGCCTTGTTCTCGCGCCGCTGTGTCAGAGCCAGCCGATCGGAACGGCAATCGTGACCCTGATCGACGAGCCGGACGATTCGCGGCGCCGGGCGGCCACACTCGCTCTGGCGGCAATCGCCCTTGAGTTGCTGGCGGTCGGCTGGGCTTCATCGCGCCCGGCCGCGCTGGCGACCTGGAGGCCGCGGATCTTGCCTGATCAGACATCCGCAGGGACGTTTCACTATCATAGAAATGAAGTTCTGTGGGCAGGGCTCAAGGAGATGCATTGAGGCCGCGATCGTCTTTGGGGTCGCACCCTGCCCGATTGCAGACGGTGGATCTGTAGCACTCCGCCAGCGCGGCCGCTGCTTTGTTATCATAGGCGGGGTCGGCGAGCCCCACTGCTGGCATGTCCATCAGGCTGGTGAACGAGGGCAATTCGGAGACTGAAGCAGGAGATCCATGAGCAAGCTTGCTAGATCAGTCTCCGGCGACTCGGAAGGGCCGTTCCTCGAGAACCTCCCGATCTTCGCGCCAGGGCCTTCGCACGCCGAATTGACGGCACAGGGCGAAGCCATGCGGACGCAATGCCCGCGCAGCGCCCACGCCTCCTGGAGTGCGCCTAGCGACCGACCGGATCCGCTACGGCTGATCGAGGAAGCCGATCGCTGTCGAATCTCCGAGCTGATCCCCCTGCGCCATGGCCGCATGCTGCAATCACCATTCACGTTCTTTCGTGGTACGGCGTTAAACATGGCGGTGGATATCGCAGGCACACCCAGCACGGGCTTTCGGGTGCAGGCGTGTGGTGATGCCCACTTGGGCAATTTCCGCTGTTTCGCCACTCCAGAGCGGCGTGTCATCTTCGACATTCACGACCTTGATGAAACGCTGCCGGCGCCTTGGGAGTGGGACGTCAAACGACTAGCCGCCAGCTTTGTGCTCGCATGCCGCACCAGCGGCTTCAGCGACAAGCTCGCACGCGAGACCGTGCTGGCCTGCGTGGGGTCGTACCGCGCAACCATGGCTCGGTTCAGCAAGATGCAAGTCCTCGACGTTTGGTACGCCCGCCTCGATGCCGAGAAGCTGATCGCGGATATCGACGATGGCGACATTCGCGCCCGAACCCGGAAGCTCCTGGACAAAGCAATGAACCGGTGTGTTGTCGAGGACGTTTTTCCCAAGCTCGCAGACATGTCGGGCGAGAGCCCGACCATCAAAGATAACCCTCCGTTCATCTACCATCATCTCGAGCGCGGGGAAGACGAATTCTACACGCGGATCGAGGAAGTCTTCACCCGCTACCGCGAATCGTTGCCGGAGGACCGGCGCGTCCTCCTGGACAGATATGCCATCAAAGACAAGGCCATCAAGGTGGTGGGCGTTGGCAGCGTCGGCACTCTGTGCAGTGTTGCGCTGCTGATGGCCGGCGAGAATGATCCCCTGTTCCTCCAGGTCAAGGAAGCGCGCGCCTCGGTTCTCGAGGCCCATGCGGGCTCGAGCGTTTATCCCAATCACGGGCAGAGGGTGGTGAAAGGACATCGGCTCATGCAATCGGCCAGCGACATTTTCCTGGGCTGGACGGAGGATAGCTCTGGCCGCCATTTCTACATCCGCCAGTTGCGGGACATGAAGCTCAAGTTCCCGATCGAGCAGTTCAAGGCCGCCAAGATGGGGATTTTCGCCGAATGGTGCGGGAGCACTTTGGCTCGTGCCCACGCCCGTTCCGGCGAACCGGCTTTAATCGGCGGCTATCTCGGCGGGTCTGACAGGTTCGATCGAGCCATCGCGGCCTTCGCGGTCTCGTACGCTGATCAGGTTGAGCGCGATTACGAAGTCTTCGCGAAAGCGGTGCGCGAAGGAAGAATGACGGCCCGTATGGACGACAACGCCTGATGGGGGGCAGGTCTGCCACCGCTTACCACCAACGATCTCCACGATTGGTGGTTCCCAAGGGACCAGGCAGCCCGCGAATCGAACAGGAAAAGGAGCCCCTCGACGAGTCTGGCAGGTTATGATACCAAGACCTTGACCAAGGAAGAGGGAGAGCAGGTCGGGCGTCGGGGCCATTCGTTTAGGATCGTGACCTTGATACGGAACTTGAGGCAGCCTGCGAGGTCGTTCATTCTCGCGACATTACGAGAGGGTCTGCATAAGCCTCGCTCTCGCGGCCGAAGCGAAGCAGGCGAGAAGTGTCGCGGAAGTGTGGCAGCTACCAGGAGTCACGGTTGACGGAGCAGATCGTCGCACATCTCGGATACGTCGGGATCGCCTTGATCTTGATCCTGGGGGGAGTGGGTCTGCCGATACCCGAGGAGGCGCCGGTCATCTTGGCGGCCGTTCTGTCACGTAACGGCAAACTGCTTGCGCCGCTGGCATTTGCGACGTGCCTGATCGGCGTTCTGGCGGGCGACTTCGTGGTTTACTTCCTGGGTTACTTCCACGGCGAGAAGGTGCTCAGCCTCCGCCTGACGCGGCGGCTGCTCACCCGAGCGCGAGAAGCTCAAATCAAGGGGTATTTTCATCGCCACGGGTTCAAGATCCTGGTCTTGGGACGGTTCGCTGTCGGCTTTAGAACGGCCGCCTACCTCACCGCGGGCATTTTGCAATTGCCCCCGCTAAAACTCTTCCTCATCGATCTACTTGCTGCGTCGATAAGCACTTCTCTGATGTTCGGGCTGGGATTCATCTTCGCCCAGCAGATCCAGAATGGAATCCGCGAGATGCAGCAGTGGTTCACTCTTGCCATCGGGGTAGGCCTGGCGGTATGGCTATCGTACCGCTTTTACTCGGGGCGAAAGCGGGCAGGTCTGCCAGTCGGCCCTCCCGTGCTCTTCGGCGACGAGCCCCCCTTGCCTCCTGACGACCTGCGGGCACATGCCGACGCAATGCCGCACAAGCTGGAATCGAAGCTGGACTTGACACCGCCTGCCAGCACTACTTCGGCCCAGCCTCGCACCTTGCCCCACGCAGCTATTCCCGTGCCGGTTGCGGGTCCACTCTCACATGTCTCAACCGCCTCCGGCTCGTCCCTCCATGCCGCCGAGCTGCCCGCAGACAACGGTCCTGCTGACGTCGAATTACCGCAAGCCCACTCGCGGAGGTCGCTGGGTTCGCAGTCATCCAAACCTATCGGGCCGGCCCAGAATCGGGTTGACCGATTGAACGGTTCCTGATAGTTTTCCGCCGTCTCGGCCACTCTGATCACCGGTCCGAGGCATGTTCGACATGACGGAACCGTCGTTCTCTTCAGATGAGGCGTGACTGATCTAAAGTCAATGAGCTTCCCCCCCTGAAAGCAAGAGGTGGCGGATTGGAAGTCTCAGACCGGCGATCGGTTCTCTCTCACGATGGTTCCAGTCGAGGAAGCCGCGGCTTGCCAGGATGATGCATGCTTCCTCGCCCCGGGCCGGGCATGAGGATGGCCCGGGGACCCGTCCGGAGACGTTCTCCGGCCGGCGAGTTAAGGATCAACTCGCACGGGGGGATTCATTGCCTCGATGAATTCCCTGGATCAACCCTGGAAGATCGTTCGAATGAACAAATCTATTTTCGCTCTCGCCTTGGGGGCTGGTCTAGTCTTGAGCCTGGCCGGCCCGTGTGTCCACGCCTCTGCCATCGCCAGCGGCGTGCCTGTCGTCCAGCAGCTCGCCACGCCCTCGATGTCGGCGTCGGATTTTAACAGCCTGTTTCAACCGATCCCCGGCGTCGCGCCCATCATGTCCTCTTATCAGTTCCTGAACACGCCCACGACGGGCATGGTCGACTCTCAGGTATTCCAGGGCACTGGCGCCGCCGCTGGGCTTTACGCCTATGCTTACCAGATCGCGGTCAACAACGTCTCCGACGTGAACGGCCAGCCGACCTCGATCAACAGCGCCTCACTGGCTTTCAACGGCACACCGACGCCGGCCAGCTTTACAGCCGGTGGTACCCCGTCATCGGTCTACGTTGTCAGCGACGGCCAGGTCGGTGGCATTAACCTTCCCCAGGCAGCGCCTGGCAGCGTGATCCAGACGCCTACGTCGGTAGCCTGGATGCCTGGAAGCAAGACCGGGGCCTTGACGTTTCAGTATCTGGACGCGAGCCAGAACACCGGACCGCTGCAAGCGGGCGCCAACAGCGCAACAATCGTCGTGCTGACCAACCAGCCGTACACGACCCAGCCGGTAAGTCTTCAAAACGCCAATCCGGAGATCACCTATCCCACGGCCTACTCAGCCCAGGGGGGTACGATCCAAGAAGTCCCCGTTCCCGAGCCCGCGACCGCGCTGGCATGGGCAGGTATGATCGGCGCCGTCGCCCTGGTTCGGCGTTTCCGCGGGAACCGTCGGGCGGCCTGAGCTAATCGCGATTAACGAGCCGCGGAGATCGGCAGCGCGCCTGGAAACCGGCACGGCATTCTCCCTGGCTCGGCCAAGCCAAAGAATCAACTGGCCCCCGACGACCGCGCTCACGGTCGCCAGGGGCTTTGGTGCTTCGAAGGAAAGACGTTATATTAATGATTCGAGGTGTCATCCCCATCGGCAGCAGGGCCGTCCCGAGCGGACTAATCCGACAAGCTGCGACGGGCCGCCCCTGGTATGAACGGATTCCCTGTTGAAATCTGGCCCAGCAGCAATGATTCTGCCACCGATTGCTCGTGTTCGTCGCCAGCTCGTTCAGCCCACAGTCGATGATGTGGCTGCCCACGTAACGCGCGCAATCCGGACCAGCCAACTGGCGTGTCGCGTGCTTGCCGGTGGACGAGTCGCTATCACCGTGGGTAGCCGAGGGATCGCCAACCTCCCGCGGATCGTGCATGCCACCGCCGCCGCCGTCCGCAACCTTGGGTTGCAACCGTTCGTCGTGGCTTCCATGGGCTCACACGGAGGCGGCACACCCGAGGGCCAGCGCGGCGCTTCTCGCTGAAATGGGAGTGGATGAGTCATCGGTGGGTTGTCCGGTCCGCTGCGAGATGGAAACCGTGGTGCTCGGAACCAATTCCTTCGGACTACCCATTCACTTCGACCGGAATGCCTTCGACGCGGATGGCATCATCCTCTTAAACCGAGTCAAGCCGCACACGTCATTCACGGGGTCGTACGAGAGCGGCCTGCTCAAGATGTTGACCATCGGCCTGGGCAAGCGTGAAGGTGCCGCCCAGGTGCACAAGCTAGGGTTGCCTGGGCTGAAGAAGATGCTCCCCGAGGTAGGAGCCTTTCTGCTTGAGCGTACCCCGGTCGCTCTTGGGATAGCGATCCTCGAGAATGCCTCCGAGCAGACCGCGCGGATCGTCGCCGTCGAGCCCGAGGAGTTGCTCGCTGTCGAGCCGCGGCTGCTCGACGAGGTGCGCGAGCTGATGGGCCGGCTGCCCTTTGACCAGATTGACGTGTTGATCGTGGGAGAGCTCGGGAAGAATTACAGCGGAACCGGCCTGGACCCGAACGTGCTTGGCCGGCAGCGGGTGGAAACGATGCCCGACCTCCCGCGGCCAGTGATCACCCGCCTGGCCGTGCTTGACCTGTCCGTCGAAACGCGAGGCAATGCCCTAGGCATTGGCCTGGCAGACCTCACCACGGATCGATTGGTGCAGGCAATCGATCCGGTGCCTATGCGGGTTAACAGCCTGACGAGCAACTTCCTGACCCGGGCGCGGGTACCGCTTTCGCTGCCGACCGACCGCGACGTGATCGCGGCCTGCCTCCAGACTTGTTGGCGGGTCGATCCGACCGAGGCCCGCCTGGTTGTCGTGCCCAATACACTGGAATTAACGACTTTATGGGTGACGCAACCATTAGCCGACGAGGTCGAGGCTCACCCGCAGCTCGGCTTCGAGACCGACTTTCAGCCGATTCCGCTAGATGCCGCAGGAAACCTCGAGCAAGAGCGCCTGTTCCCTCACAGCATCCGTGCGCGGCGGACGCTCGCCGCCGGACTCGATGGCAACGGTTCGCCGGCGGCTAGACCGGCCTCCGCTCGGGAGCCGGCCGCGGAGCGCGTCGAGTTCAACCGGTGAGCAAGGAATCCCGCCTTGATCGGAAATGCTGACCATTCACCTCTCTCGTTGCTTCCGGATTGTTCACGAGACCAGGATCATTGCCGGCCATGCATGCTTCCATTCGCGCTGTCGTTTTCGACCTGGACGGACTCATGTTTGACACCGAGGCTCTGTTCTTCCGGGTGTCATCTGACATGCTGGCGGCCCGAGGGAAGAGGTTCAGTCCGGAAATCATGCGGGCCATGATTGGCCGCCGCTCGGTGGACGCTGGTCACGTCTTGAAAACCATGACCGGCCTGGACGAGCCCATCGAGGTTTTGCTCGCCGACGTCAGGCAAAGGTTCTTCGCCGAGGTTGATACGGCCGTGCACCCTGCACCCGGTCTCTTCGCCCTGCTCGATCGACTGCGGCAAAACTTCTTGCCTCTGGCCGTCGCAACCTCATCGCGACGCGCTTACGCCGAGCGGCTCTTGACTCAACATGGCTTGCATGATCGATTCAAGTTCGTGCTCGGGGCGGAGGATGTTCTCCGCGGCAAGCCCGATCCCGAGATCTATACTAGATCCATCGAGCGGCTCGGTGTCCCCGCTGCTTGCGTCATGGTCTTGGAGGACAGTCCGGCGGGGGTCGCGGCAGGCCTGAAGGCAGGAGCCCTGGTTGTCGGTGTTCCGCATGAGCATAGCCCCGCCGAAGCGCTTGGCGAGGCGGACCTGGTTGTTTCGCGCCTTGACGATCCGGAGGTCTTGAGACTGATCCAGAACCCAAACTGACGCCACCTGGCAGGTAACTTCACCCGCTTTCGCATCTGCGACTTTCAGCGCTGAGGGGCAGGGTATGAAAACGAGCCAGTCTTACTTGACAGAGACCGGCGCCACTTCTCACGTTCCAGGCACGCATGCTGCCAGTTCCCCCGGTATGCTGCCCTATGTCGCTCCCATACTGACGTTTCTCGTGCTGACGAACATGGAAGGTTACCTGCCTGGCCAGAGCTGGTACCCTTTGGCCTACACGATGAAGGTGCTGATCGTGGCGCTCGTGGCCTGGTGCTACCGCTCGACCTGGTCAGACTTACGGCCCATGCCTCACGCCATGTTCTTGCTGCTGGCAACAATGGTCGGCCTGGCCGTCTTCGTGTTCTGGGTGCGTCTTGAGGGTTGGTATCCCGCGCTGGGCTACCTGGGGAAGCGTACTGGCTTCGACCCCTCAACCCTCGATCCACGCTGGAAGTGGCCGTTCGTGGCGGTTCGCTTCACAGGTCTCGTTGTGCTGGTTCCCCTGATCGAAGAGCTTTTCTGGCGATCCTTTCTGGTTCGCTGGCTGATCAATCCGGATTTCTGGAAAGTGCCCATCGGTCAGATGACTCCTCTGGCTGCGGGCGTGACCTCGGTCTTGTTTGCCCTGTCCCATCCGGAATGGCTTCCGGCACTGCTCACCGGCCTGCTCTGGGCCTGGCTGCTCTGGCAGACGAAGTCTGTGTCCGCATGCGTGCTCAGTCACTCCGTCGCCAACCTTGCATTGGGGCTCCACGTTCTCTTGACGGGTGATTGGAAATACTGGTGACCGCCTCTCGCGGAACTGACTGATCTTGAGCTTGGGGGCTACTGGGAGAGTTGGTCCATGAGAAGCTCCTTTTTCGCCGATGACGCTCGCCGTCCTCCCTGGGACAAGTTCAATCGTCCCAAAGCGCACTACGTCAATTACCGCATCCTGGGGGATCAGGGAAACAAGGTCGAGCTGCCCTTGCCGGACGAGAACGTCATCGATTCCTACGTGACCCATATTCGACAGTTCCAGGACCCGGTGACGCCGATCGCTGACAAAGCCCTGCACCTGAGCTGGATCTTGCACCAGGCCGGCGACATCCACCAGCCGCTGCACGACGTCGCCAGGTTCTCCAGAGCCTTGCCGGGGGGAGATCGAGGCGGCAACGAGGTCCACCTGCCGAATCCGCGAGGCCAGAACGAGCGGAGCGACAACCTGCACGCGTACTGGGACAACCTGCTTGGCAATGACGAAGACCCGCAGACCATTGAACGGCTGGCCGGTGAGTTGATGAACGAGCATCCCCAGGCCAATTTCGCCGACGACCTCAAGAAGACCAACATCCGCGAGTGGGCGGAAGAGAGTGTGCGGATCAGCCTCGAGACGGTTTACCACGACCTCGACCCCGAGATCACCAATTTCGACGCTGTCCCCATGGAATACGATTCAGCAGCCCAACAAGCTGCCCGCAAGCGGATCGCCCTGGCAGGGTATCGGCTGGCGGCAGAGTTGAAGAGGCTTTTGGGGGAGCCAAGATAGGATTTTCGTACTTGGTCCCAAGGTTGTGCGGCAGCCGAGGAAACTCTACGACAAGTGATCCTTGCTCTCGCCTTGGGTTCATAAGGATTCAACCGGTGCCGATGCCGGCGAATTGGCTGGTTGCCGATCGAAGAGGCATCCGGCGTGCCATGCGCCGCCCTGGTAGACGACTCGCGGGAGACGGTTAGTGGACAAGGAGCTCAGGCTTGCCCTCCAGGTCTCTGTCCTTCTCCGATTGGAGCCGGCACGAGTTCCGCCGGTTTCTCGGCTTGCCGCGTGTCTGCGTTGGCTTTGTTTCGTATCAATAACCACTGATTAATAGAATGCTAACTTGTTGAGAGAGAAGGAGTTGCTGCCGAAACAAGTTGTATCTGCAACGGCTCCGGCGCTACGACCCTTTGCTCAAGTGTCTCGTGACCTACCTGGAACACCTTGCCCTGAAGCAGGAGGAGCGGGCCGATCAAGAATTACAGGCGAAAAGAGATCGCGGACCGCTGCACGGAATTCCCTGGGGAATTAAAGACATATTTGCGTATCCCGGCTATCCGACCACCTGGGGAGTGGGGCAGTTTCGCGACCGGGTCATCGACGTGAAAGCGGCTGTCGCCGAACGGATTGAAAATGCCGGTGCGGTGCTCGTAGCGAAACTGGCCACAAATACGTTGGCCGGCGGATCGGTTTTGTGGTATCGCGGGATAACCCGGAACCCCTGGAATCCGCGCCGGGATGCCGGGGGCTCGTCATCCGGGCCGGCCGCGGCCGTCGCCGCTGGACTAGTCGGTTTTTCAATCGGCACCGAAACCTCGGCAAGCCTCATGGGCCCTTCCATAGTCTGCGGTGTCGTGGGGCTGAGACCGACGTTTGGACGCGTGAGCCGACATGGCTCCATGCAACTCTGTTGGTCGCTCGACAAGATCGGGCCAATCTGCCGGAGCGCTGACGACTGCGGTTTGGTTCTGGCCGTGATTCACGGTGCCGATCCGCGAGACGCGGCATCGGTTGACCGGGGGTACGTCTGGCCTTCATCGCGGGAGCTTTCCACGATTCGAGTGGGGTACAACGCAAAAGGGGGCGAAAATCAACAAAGGGATGAACTTCGAGTCTTGCGCGCACCGGGCGTGAAACTCGTCCCTGTCGAACCGATTAATTTGAAAAAGGACTACGGACTTGCCAAGAATGAGCTCCAGGCAGGGCTTGTTGCCAGCGAGTCGGCCGCCGCGTTCGAAGACCTCACTGCGCCGAGGAGAGCCCAGGGGTGTGAAAGGTTGGCCTCCGTACTTTTTGCTTGGCCATTTTCTAACGGCGGTCGACGATCTGAGGCTCAATCGGTTGCGGGTCATCGTCATGCAGCGATTTGACAAAATGATGCAGGCCGTAGATGCCTATCTTTGTGACGAATGGAGCGCGAGTGGCGATCCTGATGAGAGATGGGAGTGGTACAGCAACATGACGGGTCATCCGATGATCGCGTTCCCGAGGAAGTTCGAACCGACGGACGGTTTCCTGTTGCCAAAACCGCAAACGATGATTGGCCGCGTTTACGACGAGAGCACCCTGCTGGCGCTTGCCGATGCTTGCCAGCGGGCGATCGGACTCACGCTACGTCCGCCGCTAGATCAATTCCTAGCGCAAAAGGACGAGATTCTCGCGGGCGAAGAGTTCCCCGACGAAAACAAATACTACACGGATTAACCAGAGCGATCCGGAAACATCGCTCTGGTTCGGTGAAATCGGTCCGACTACACCGAGGCCGGTTAAACCAAAGTTGGTTCGTTCGGTCATTCGACCGAAGCAGGGTAGGGCAGCAGGTAGACGGCCACGCGCGGTTCAAATCCCGCCGCCCCGACTCCGTGTAACATCAAATCCCGTCGTTGGTTGCGAATGCGACCGGCGACGGGATTTGAACTTTTGTTGGGGGTGGTTGTTGCTAACGGCGGATTTCAAATTCTGAATAGAATCAGGTAAAATCTCGCCGTCTGAACCGATGTCGATACGGACCGCGGACGCGGTCAAGCTGGCATGAAATGATCGACATGAAACTCGATGCCTCCGTAACGATCCGCGACCGGATCGACGATCTCTACCGCTCCGACTCGCGTCGCGTGTTTGCTTCACTCGTCCGATTGCTGAAGGATTTTGATCTGGCGGACGATGCCATGCACGAGGCGTACGCAGCCGCCGTGGAGATTTGGCAACGAGATGGGGTGCCGGCAAATCCGAGAGCGTGGTTGATCTCCACTGGAAAATTCAAGGCGATCAATGCGCTTCGTCGGCAAGGCCGCCTGAAGGCACTTCAGCCCGAAATCGCTTCGCGAGTAGACGAAGTGGCCGATGAAAATGCGGCCCGGGCCGCCACGGAGATCGAAGACGATCGATTGCGTCTGATCTTCACCTGTTGTCATCCCGCCATTGACCCAAAGCTGCAGGTGCCGTTGACGCTTCGCGAGGTCTGCGGACTGACGACCGAGGAGATCGCCCACGCGTTCTTGACTTCCAAGGCAACGATGGCCCAGCGAATCGTACGCGGCAAGGCGAAGATTCGTGATGCACAAATTCCCTATGTCGTTCCGTCTCTGGGGGACCTGCCCGAACGGCTGGACGCGGTACTTTCCGCCATCTATTTGGTGTTTAACGAAGGATATGCGGCCTCGCAGGGCGCTTCGCTCTTACGGGTTGATCTGACAGCCGAGGCCATTCGACTGGGCCGGTTACTTCTCGAGTTGCTTCCCGATCCGGAGGCCAAGGGGCTCCTGGCCTTGATGCTGCTCCACGAATCGCGCAGGCAAGCACGTGTTTCCCAAGACGGTGAAATCATTCTGCTTGAAGAGCAAGACCGCTCCCGTTGGGACTATCAAATGATTTCCGAGGGCACGGCACTGGTGGAGCAAGCACTTCGGTCGCGTCGAGTTTGGTGCGTACACGCTCCAAGCTGCCATTTCGGCAATCCATGCCAAGGCCGGCACCGCCGCCCAGACGGACTGGAATCAGATTGTCGTGCTTTACTCCGTACTGCAGCGAATCGATTCATCGCCGGTCGTCGAACTCAATCGGGCGGTCGCGGTAGCGATGCGGGACGGGCCGGAAGCGGGGCTGGTCCTGATCGATGCGATTCTAAAACGCGGGGACTTGGTGGACTATCACCGTTCCCACGCGGCGCGAGCGGAGTTGTGCCGGCGCTCCGGAAAAATGTCCGACGCGAAGAACTCGTATGAGCGAGCATTATCGTTGGCCCGGCAGGAACCCGAGCGGCGATTTTTGACTCGGCGACTGTCCGAAATCTAGTTTCTGCCCGCAATTTCTGATGCGAAATGTGTGGGCAACAGATTTCTGGCGAAATTTTGGAGATCGTTGTCGATTGGCGAGTTTCTCGTTTGACTACTGGTGAAAGTCGGAAAATGACCGACTTCAATCGCATCCCCATCCACCAAGTTCAGGAGTTCCGTCATGAAAGTCATGGTGATTGCCAGAGCGTCAGCGGCGTCAGAAGCGGGCGAGATGGACCCCGAAACGTTCGCGGCCATGGACAAGTTCAACGAAGAATTGATCAATGCGGGAATCATGCTCGATGGTACGGGACTGACGCCAAGTTCTTGCGGTGCCCGTGTTCGGTTCTCCGGCTCAAATCGCACCGTCACCGACGGGCCATTCGCTGAGACGAAGGAACTCATCGCCGGGTTCATGATCTGGAAGGTCTCTTCACTACAAGAAGCGATTGACTGGGTGAAGAAATTCCCGAACTGTTGACCGAAGACTCCGACGTCGAAATTCGTCCGCTCATGGAACCGGAGGACTTTGCCGGGGTGGTCACCCCCGAGCGGCTGGAGGAAGTGAAAGAACTGGAAGCCCGCTCGGGGGATCGTGACGGTTACGGCCTGGCCCGTTTTAAATAATGAATGAGAGCTTGGCAGCGTGAAGGCCGAGCAAATCCAGCAGGGCAGTCCTTGAATGGAGAGTCGCATGAAATACGTCTGTTTAGGGTTCTTCGACGAGGCGGCGTTTGCTCAGATTCCGCACGCAGACGCGGAGAGAATGATGGAGGAATGTTTTGCCTACGACGATGTACTTCGGCGAGGCGGGCATTTCCTGGGGGGAGAAGCGCTCGATTCCGCCCGTAACGCAGTCACGTTCAGGATGAAGGATGGCGAGGTCCAGGTCACCGATGGTCCGTTTGTGGAGACCAAGGAAACGCTCGGCGGCATTCTGCTGCTGGAAGCCCGTGACCTGAACCACGCCATCGCGCTGATGTCGAAACACCCGGCGATGAGGATGTGGCCAACGACATTCGAGATCCGGCCGGCTAATGAAGCGATGAACCGCCTGGTCTCCGAGCGGAGCGCGGCGGTAGCTAAAGAGGCATGAACGAACGGAGTATCCGGATCAAGTGGGGCGTCGGTTATGGCCTTGCCCCGGAAGGCCGGGTGTGTTCCTGGGGCGGTTATGGCGGCTCGTTGGTGATTGTCGACGTGGATCGCCGCATGACCTTCGCCTACGTGATGAACAAGATGGCGCCGGGCGGCGGGACCATCGTAGCGGGAGGAAGAAAAAGGGACATCACTGATTAATGAGAGTTTTGCGGGGCCAGCCCGGGTTGCGAAGGGTGAAGGCCAGCCCCAGCCGCGCCGCGGTTGCCTGCACCCAAGGCTGCGTCCCCAGTGGACGACCGTGCGCAGCGCATTGCCGTACGGTGCGCAGGGCGTCCGGCGACAGACTGCCGTTTACTAGGCTCGTCCAGTTCCGGGGACGGTCGACTGGCCAGGGGCTCAAGCGAAGGTCAGCTCCGCCGTGGGCACGCTTCCAGAACCCGCACCAGCGCCATTGCTCGGCTGGCTCCACTAGCTTCGCACGCACTGGGTTGGCTTCGACGTATCGACAGAGCAAAAGTAAGTACTCGTCCGCAGCCACGGGGAAGCTCTTGTATCGCCCCTGGTACAGGTGCCCTGCGCCACGGCGGTGGTAGAGTTCCTGGTGCCGCCGGACGTGGGTCACCCCAATCCATCCCATCAGCCGTCCCAGCGCCACGTAGGTCCGCGGGCACACCACCAAGTGCCAGTGATTGGGCATGAGGCAATAGGTCAGCAAGTTCACGGGATAGCGTGCCAAGCCCTCGGCGAGCACTCGCTCGAAGGCGTCATAGTCGCCGCTCTTGTGGAAGAGCCGTAAGCGGCCGTTCCCGCGATTGAGCACGTGGTAGGTCAAACCTGCTTCGATCGATCGGGCAGTTCTTGGCATTCACACAGCGTCAACAGTCCGCCGCCGCTCGTCAATATGAGTGATGTCCCCCTTTTCGCTTCTATGTTTGGGGTTGGTCGCCGTAAGTCCTTGCGGCGCAAGGGGCGATTTTTCGGATTGTCACTACATGACGGTTTTTTCGCCCTCCGGAGGGTCGGGCGGCTTGAGGTCGGTAAGGCTCAGCGCCTTCAAGACCCGCCGCGCGTCGGGGCAACCTCCACTGACGCCTTGCCGCTCGGGCTGATCGTCGAGGCGGATGGTCACCACCCGGAGCGTAGAGAGCGCTTGCATCGCCCGCTCTGGAGAGAAATCAATCCCCGCCTGCTCAAGTCGACGGTGAAGGAGCCGCTGGACCAGCAATGCCAGTGCAGCTACGAAAATATGTGCTTTTACTCGTGCCCCAATTTGATGATAAATCGGCCGCATTGCAAGCACGTCGTTGAGCTGGCGAAATCCGCGCTCGACATCGCTCAAGTCCTTGTAGATCGCCACGACCTCGAGCACGCTGAGCGCCGCTTCACTCGTGGCGATCACGTACTTGCCTTCGATCCCCTCCTCACTGGCCAGACCCCTTCGTGTTCTCGATGTAGCGGAAGGCTCCCTGGTCGAGGTCCCACGAATAGTATCGATAGCCGTGGTTCCGTTGCAGAAGGCGCTCGGCTGCGGCGCCAATCTTCTCGGGCTGTTTCAACTTCCCTGCCGCCACGCGCACCTGCAGTTTCTCGAGCGCTTGACGTGTCCGCTCCATGGCCTTCTGACGCATGGCTTGCTCGTACTCGCGGCGCTCGTCGGAATCCACGATGATCACCCGCAAGCCATCGACTCCTGACGGGACCTCCTGCGCCCGAGTGCGCAGGTGGATTCGTCTTTTCCCGTGCCGTGATCCCCACCGGGCAAGAGATCCACTTGGCATCGTCGAGGGCGGCCAGCCACTTGGTCAACTTGCGCGTTTCGCCTCCGCTTCACGCCCACAAGATAGCCATGCTTGTCGGCAGTGATCGCCTCAAGATCATCATTGGTGACCATGCCTCGATCACCAACGAAGACCAGGCGGCTGAAACCGAATCGCTGGTGCAGGTCGCCAATCGCCTTCTGCACGGTCTCGTGGTCCACCTCGTTGCCTGACCAGACGTGATGAGCGATCGGCCAACCGCCCACCATCACCACACCGACGATTACCTGGACGTTGTGCGGCTTGCCATCTCTGCTGTAGCCGTGCTTGGCGAAGTTGGCGGGGCACATCTCTCAAATTCCCCGAACAGGACGGGCACTAACACATGGCAGGACAGGTGGCGACAATGTGCCAATAAACCAGAACGTGCAAGCCGATGCCCGCCGCACGAGGCGATGAAGCCAAAACGATGTGGCTACGAACGCCAGCCAGCGGAGAGGCGCTTGACCACAGCGTAAACTGCGGCGATGTCGATGTGCCGCCCGATGTTGTCCTCGTCGGGCGGGTCGGGGGCGGGTCTTCCACGCCGTACAGGTGACCGATCACCGCCCCTCCGGCGGTCGCGGACAAGAGCAGGTGCGCCTCCCGGTCCGGCCCTCGACATAGCTTCCGGTCCTTCAGGTATCGGGAAGCGCCAGGCATGCTTCCCCGTACACGGTCTCGTACACCGCCCGCGTCAACTCGGGAGAGTGGCCGGCCGTGGCCAGCGCCATCCGCTGGAAGCCCACGGCGTCCCGCCAGGAGACGAGTTCAAGGAACCTGGCGCAGAACCGGGCCACCGCCTCGGCCGGGTCGGCCGCGTAGGCGGACGGCTCTTTGAGCTTGCCCAGGTAGAGCCCCTTGATGAGTTCGACGACGGCCGCGAACAGCGTCTCCTTCGTATCGAAGTGGGCGTAGACGGTCGGCTTGGTCGTGCCCGCCCTCGCCGCGACGTCGTCCATGTTGGCGGCCTCGAACCCCTTCTCAAGGAACACCAATTTGGCGGCCCAGACGATCCGCTCCCGTCGCTCGTCTTTGGGCAACGTGCGGAAGGCAGCCGGCTTGTCCTTGAGCATAGGCGACTCAATTGAACTTGACGGTTAAGTTAATTTACAATACCATACCTGTCGTTCGGCGTCAACCGCTCACGATCGACGGAGCATGAGCACCGTCGGAGCATAGACTAACAGAGGAGATCGATATGCGTATATTCGTGACAGGAGCCACGGGCTTCATCGGCTCTGCCATCGTTCAGGAACTCATCAATGCGGGCCATCAGGTGCTCGGCCTCGCTCGCTCAGATGCGGCCGCCAAGTCGCTTGCCGCCGCTGGTGCCAAGGTCCATCGGGGTGATCTTGAGGACCTGGAAAGCCTGCGCAGTGGGGCCACCCTATCGGACGGCGTGATTCACACGGCCTTCATCCACGACTTCTCGAAATTCGTGGCGAACTGTGAGATTGATCGACACGCCATCGAGGCTATTGGTTCCGCGCTTGCTGGCACCGACCGCCGATTGATCGTTACCTCTGGGACCGGGATGGCAAGCTTTTCTACGCCGTGTCGCCTTGCGGTCGAAGAAACAGAACCCATTATCAGCTTTCCCCGCGCAGCGTCAGAGCAGGCAGCAGCCTCGATTGCAGCTCGTGGCGTACACGTCTCGGTGGTGCGCCTCCCGCCGTCTGTGCACGGGGACGGCGATCACGGTTTCGTTCCTACCCTCATCGGCATCGCGCGCGAGAAAGGTGTTGCCGCATACGTCGGCGACGGGCTCAATAACTGGCCCGCTGTGCACCGGCTCGATGTCGCTCATCTCTACAGGCTCGTGCTGGAGAATGGTTCCGCGGGAGCCCGGTATCACGGGGTCGCCGAAGAGGGGGTGCCGTTCCGAGACATCGCTGGCGTGATCGGCCGCCGCCTTGACTTGCCGGTCCTAAGCAAGTCCGCCGAAGAAGCAGCCAACCACTTTGGCTGGATCGCGCAATTCGTAGCAGCCGATATCCCGGCATCGAGTCAGCAAACGCGGGAACTGCTGGGGTGGCAACCGAAGCAGCCCGGTCTGATTGCCGATCTCGACCGGCCACGCTATTTCGAAACCTGAACGGGTCGTATACCTGCGGCGCCTTTGCACCGCAGGTACGGAGGTGCGAAGAGGAGCCCCAAGTCGTCTGTGCCAGCTCATAAGGTAAGGCAGGGACTGAGCCGTGATGATCGAGCTTCGAGATTCACGATGGGCGATCTGCTCCTTTGGACCCACTTGGATGAGAAACTCACGCCAACGGGTCGATTACGCCTGTGGGCGCGCTGCAATGCCTTCCGACGGAGTACGGGGACATCCTATGCACTCACTTTCCGGGGCATTCCTCCGACTCTTCACTTTTGGCTCCAAGCAGCTTCCGGTTCAGCGTGCCTCCGCTGAAGAGAAGTTCGTCGAGGGCTGCTTCCACGTCCTGGATCTCCAGGCAGCCCGTGTCGCTCCGCTCCAGGTGGAACTGCGTTGACCGCCGCATCAACTCTTTGATGAACGAGGGGCTGACACCTTCGCTCCGCCTGACTGTCGCCCGCACGACGTCCTCCGGTACCTCGACGCCTCGGGCATACAGCCGCACAAGTTTCATCCGACCCTCGTCGTCGGGGAGCGGGAACTCGATTGCCTGATCCATGCGCCCCGGTCTAGAAGCCAGCGCAGCCTCCAGCGCCTCGGGACGGTTCGTCGTCAGGACGAAGAGGATCTCTGAGTCGGGGTGCAAGCCGTCCATTTCATTGAGAAGCTTGTTCAGGAGTACTTCCTCGCAGGGACTACCCATGGTCGTGCGGTCTCTCGCGATCAGGTCTACGTCCTCGATCACGACCATGCTCGGTTGGAGCAGACGGGCTAGCGCCATGTACTCGCCCAAAAGCCCCACTTGCTCGGCGGTGATCAGCAGCGTCGTGTGGCCTTTCAACGCCCCGGCGAGGTAGTGGATCGTGTGCGTTTTCCCCGTCCCCGGGGGGCCGTAAAAGAGGAGCCCCTTCTTGGTTGCCTGGCCGAGCTTGTTGAGTCTGGGTCGAAGGTTGACGAAGCGCACCACATTTCTCTCCAGCAACTCAAGGGTGCTGGACGGCAGGATGACCTGTTCTCGGTCGACGGTGGCCAGTCCGTGCACGAGGAGGCCTGATGACTTGCCCTGTACTCATTACTTCGTTCGAGCGACAGAATCTTGCCGCGATACGACTCGGCCTTCTGGATGCCCTCCTCCAGACGATTGACAGTGTAGCTGGGGATCGCATCTTCATACTCACCGTTGGCGGAAAGAGCGATGCCCCGATTGCGAATGGACTCGGAGTCCGTCGGATTGAGGGCGATCGCCCGATCGTAATCGGCCACGGCAGCCTCAAGATCGCCATCGGCCTGAAGGGACCTACCTCGTCGAAATCCCCGAGGGATTTCGCGAATTCTCCCTTCTCCAGCCAGGCTCGGCCCCGTCCAAAGAGAGCCTGGGAATCCTGGGCGTAATGGCTGAGTGCGGAATCGAACTCTTCGATCGCCCGGTCAGGCTGACCGGCCCGGAGCCATTCCAACCCTCGCCGGACCAGGATCTTTGCATCCGAGAATTCGAGCGCATCAGCCCGTTCTGTCGCTTCACTCATGACCTTTGGCCCGTCTGCGACTTTCGTCTCTTCGATATCAAGCTAACATCGTAGCCACAATTGCACAAAGCAACAAAGGAATCAGACAACCCGGTGAGGACCGACCGGAGGGCATTCCCGTGCGTGGTCGTGGTGTTCGTCAGGTCGGCCTGCGTGATCGATTTGGACCAGCGTCAGTGATCTTGCTCACTGCGAAGTCGAGAGGGTACCACCGTGTCACTGAGGAACCGACCGATGGCGACAGGCAAGAAACCGCTTTGGGCCCGTGGGCCCGACCGCCGCTCAAATCGCGATTGTTATTGAGGGGTCTCAACTTATAATAGAAGGTTGCGTTAGCCCACCCCTTGCGTGGAGGGGTGGTTTTTCTTTTTCACCTGGTATTGACGGACTTAGACCTGAAATCCCGCAGCCGGGCCTGATCCGTCCAATCCGCCTTGCCCTCGTGGGTCAAGATCGGAATCGAAACGAATCGAGAACATGGTAGATCGCAATTTACTACGTGAGTTTGATGTCAGCGATGACGAGCTGACAGCCGTCGTGACCGCGGAGGACGGCAGCAAGACCCTTGACCATTTTTTGGGCGAGGGACAGAGCTTCGAGATCGGCTCCATCGTCTCGGGCAAGATCGTGGAAGTTGTGGGTGATCAGGTCGTCGTCGATGTCGGCTACAAGTCCGAGGGGCTGGTGCCTCTCGGCGAATGGGAAGATGAACCGCCTCCGCAGCCGGGCGAGGCCGTCGAGGTCTTGCTCGAGGGCATGGAAGACGATACGGGCGAAATCGTCCTCTCTCGCAAGAAGGCCCATCGGATGCGGGCCTGGGAAATGGTGATCTCCAAGTATCATGAAGGCGACGTCGTCAAGGGACGCGTCACTCGCAAGATCAAGGGTGGACTGCTAGTCGATATCGGCGTGAACGTCTTCCTGCCGGCCAGCCAGGTAGACATCCGCCGGCCCTCCGATATTGCGGATTACATCGATCAGGACATCGAGTGCATGATCCTGAAGATTGACGAAAGCCGGCGCAATATCGTGGTCAGCCGCCGCAAGCTGATTGAGATCACACGCGAACAGCAGAAAAAGCAGCTCCTCGAGGAGATCGAGGTCGGTCAGGTCCGCAAGGGTACGGTCAAGAACATCGCCGACTTCGGAGCATTCGTCGACCTGGGGGGCATCGATGGCCTCTTGCATATCACCGACATGAGCTGGGGCCGGATCAACCATCCCAGCGACATGCTGAAGATCGATGACCAGATCGAGGTCATGGTCCTGCACGTCGACAAGGACCGGGAGAAGATCGCGCTGGGTCTGAAGCAGAAGAGCGCCAGCCCGTGGGAAAACGTGGCCGACAAGTACCCCGTCGGCACTCGCGTGATCGGCGAGGTCGTCAACGTCATGAGCTACGGGGCGTTCGTCAAACTGGAGGAGGGAATCGAGGGCTTGGTCCACATCTCCGAAATGAGCTGGACCAAGCGAATCAACCACCCCAGCGAGCTGGTCAACATCGGAGACAAAATCGAGGTCGTGGTCCTGGGAATCAACAAGGACAAGCAGGAAATCTCCCTGGGCATGAAGCAGACCCAGGTCAACCCGTGGGATCAGGTGGCCGGCAAGTACCCACCCGGTACCATGGTCGAGGGCACCGTCCGCAACCTCACCAACTACGGTGCATTCATCGAGATCGAGGAAGGCATCGACGGTCTCTTGCACATCTCCGACATGAGCTGGACACGCAAGATCGGCCATCCCAACGAATTACTCGAAAAAGGCCAGCGCATCAGTTGCCAGGTTCTGAACGTTGATCAAGACCGCAAACGGATCGCTCTGGGGTTGAAGCAGCTCAAGGAAGACCCGTGGGAGACCGACATCCCCGGTCGCTATGAGCCCAGCGACGTGGTCAAGGGCAAAGTGACCAAGCTGACAAACTTCGGTGTCTTCGTCGAACTCGAACCGGGCCTGGAGGGCCTGCTGCATATCTCGGAGCTGGCAGACCATAAGGTCGACAGCCCGGAGGAAGTCGTGAAGGTTGGCGACGAGATCGAGGTGAAAATCCTCAGGGTTGATCGGGGCGAGCGAAAAATCGGCCTGTCGCGCAAAAAGGCGCATTGGACCAAGCCGGGTGAGGAAGAGGGCGAAGCGGAGGGCGCCGAGCCAGCCGATGCGAACAAGGATGCCAAAGAGCTCAAGGGCGGCCTGAGCGGTGGCGGGCCCCTGTTCAGCATGGGTGCCTCCCAGCCCTCCGATATTCCCGAAGACCAGCCCTCCTGAGTCCCCTGCTCAAGCCCCGCGCAGTGGTTGATACCTAGTCCGAACCGCCGTCTCCATGCATGTGGGGATGGCGGTTCATCTTTTTGAATGGATCGATTGACCGTCACAGGCCGGCACCGCTCTTCAAACCCCCTCGCAAAAAGACACACCTCACCAATCCATTCAACCCAAAAGCGGATTCCGCTAATCCGTGCACCTAGAGTTTACCAAATCGCTAGTCTTCGCATATCCCCAATACTTCCTAGATTTCCGAATCATCCTTAAGTTATCAAAGTGGGTGGTCCGATATCTCGTAGTGTGGAAGCGTGAGCAGCCGCGCGGGGTGGAGAGTCGAGTAAGGCGTCGACATGAGGAGATTCCCTCCTCTCAGCGGCGTCAAGACATACGTCCGACCCATCAACGAGCGGCTCTCGGCCGACGCCGAGGGGAGTGTAGCAGCGGGCCAGTGGGGGGGATGACCGAGACGTTGTTGGGAAGGTGAGCGCGCCACGCGCGGGACATCAGAGCAGCGTCGGTACCACACCGGCAAGCCGACACCTTGGCAACAGCGGAAACGCCCCTGGTGCTCCGGACTCGAAACGGTCCGGAATCGTGCGGATTTCGCCGCCGTTTTCCTCACGACTGCTGACTTGAGCGGACCCAGTTTTGACCGACACAACGAGGATCTTCATGGCCCGTATTCGCCGACACCGACGTGATCCGGTTCAGAGCCCCCTGGAGACCTATCTCCGGGAGATCAATGAGATGGCTCTATTGACCGCCGATGAGGAGAAAGCACTGGCTCATCGGATTGCCGACGGCGATGACCAGGCGCGCGATCGAATGGTCCGAGCCAACCTGCGCCTGGTTGTCAATATTGCTCGCGGTTATGCGGGAAAGGGACTGGCCCTTCAAGATCTGATCGAGGAAGGGAACCTGGGCCTGTTGCGCGCGGTCGAGGGATTCGATCCCGAGGTGGGCACGCGATTCAGCACCTATGCCAGCTACTGGATAAAGCAGTCGATCAAGCGAGCACTGGTGAATACCGCCAAGCCGATCCGAATTCCGGCTTACATGGTCGAGTTGCTCTTTAAGTGGCGGCGGATGTCGGCGGATTTGCAGGACTCGTTGGGCCGGCCGCCCACCATCGAAGAAATCGCGCGGGCCCTGGAGCTTCCCAAGAAGAAGCTCGCCATCGTCAAGAAAGCCATCAAGGTCTATAATCTTGTGCCCCAGACCGACCAGCCGGAGAACGGCTGGAGCCTGGGGGAAATGCTCATGGACGAGCGCACGCGCACTCCCGATGTCGAGATGGTCGAAGCCGACAACCTGCGCCTGGTGATGCACCGGCTCGAGGAGATGGACAAACGCGAGGCGGCGGTGCTGCGCATGCGGTTTGGCCTCAATGATGCCCCACCGAAAACGCTCAAGGAGATTGGCGAGTCTCTCGGTCTGACGCGTGAACGTGTACGCCAGATTGAGAACGAGGCACTCGGCAAGCTGTCGGCGTCGCTGCAAGCCGATTAGCGCTTGTTCGTCATCCGCCCTGTCTTCTTCCCCTGTGTAATCGGAAATGTGTGAGCAGTCGACAGGCCATGACCGCGCCGCCGGCAGTCAAAAGGACGAGTAACGGGGATGGCTCGGGAATCGGCGCGGGGAGATGGCCTTGCAGTGCCCGCAAGTTCGTCAGCGGCTTCCCGCCCGAAAAGCTCGAGGCGAAGCTTCCTTGAAAAGTGCTATTGGATTGGGGGATCACGCGGAAGTAGGCCTCCGGCCCGAAGGTCTGGGCTAACTGACCGCCGGTGATCTTTACGTTCAGATCGAATACATCGGTGCCGCTGATAGTTTTCCGCGACTCGGTCTGCACACCGAAGGCCGTGGGCGTCCCTTCCAGCAGCAGCCCGTTATACATCTGGTTGCCAATGACCACGCTGCCGTAGAGCTGAAACCGATTTTCCGGGTTGTCGACAATTTGGCCGTTCTGATTCAGCCTTAACTGAAGCGTTTGACTCAGTGTTCCTTCCTGGTCGGGCTTCACGCTCATCATGTCGTTGCCGGTGGGACCTAGAGTGATGAGCTGCGGAGAATTGGTCACCTGAAACATGCCAGTCTTCGAGGCCGGATCGAACGTGTACGTCTGTGATCCTACAATATCGCCAGCAATATCGGGATAGGTGCGCGAGGCCTTGGGGCGGATCAGATCGCCGCGGGCAGGCCACCAGCCCCCTGTCGCGATCAGGAAGATCATGACCGTGGTAAGCTTCAAAAGCACGCTTCGCATCCGCTGCATGGGAAAGCTCTTCCGACCGTTCGCGACGTGCTCGGGAGTGGTTCGTTGAACCCCCCGAGTCCGCCCTGCGGGCTGAACTTCAGCAATTCGTGGCTGCCGTACCACCAATCATTCGAACGTCCGTGGTGCATGTCCCCGTCGGCCGGGGGAGGGGTCGAGCGTTGCAGAAATCGCGCTCCGACAGCGATCGCGACGCTCGGGGGCCGCCAGTCATAAGCGGGCGTCTTGGCGCTCTGTGCGAGAACGACGGCGCCAGACTCAGGGCCTGGTGTAGCTCTTGGAGCGGAGGGGTCGTGACCGGGATGGGCTCAAGGGGTGGTCAAGTATCAAGGATGTGGCCCCGAGCAGCAACCGAAGCATGCAACCGCCCGGAATCATTAGCTGATGCTGATGCCGGAAATCCTTTCCTCAACGGTGGTATGACAACCCTGAGTGGGGCCGAATCGATCTGCGATTGAGACCATGCCCAGCCGGGTCGGGAAGCGAACAAGATCCCAACGCGCTGATTAAATCTCGGATCGCCCCGGCTGTCAATGCGGACAGCTTGTCTCGTACAAGGATCCCCGCATTCATGAGACCAGGGTCAGGGTTTTCAAAAATTTTCTTCATTTTTGTGTCAGGCGATTGCCCCAGCTAGCAATGTGTTGTATGTAGAAACCCAATTCAAACCTTTAGTCGCAATCGAGCGTCCCGAGCAGAACAAACGACTGGCAAAACTTGACGGAAGCGTTACGGACGGCAATCGCGAGGATCGACCACCCCAAGGAGAAAAGGAATCATGATGTCACGAAGGCAGATAGCGACCGCTCTTGCCTTGCTAGCGGCCGCCTCGCTGGCATCCCAGTTTCGAGCAGATAGCATCACAATCCTCAATGTAATCGTTTCGCATGGCTACGAGTTCATCGAACTTCGACGGACCGGTTGCGGGCACTACCGCCGGCACCGGCACGAACAGCAACGGGATTTCCAATAACGGCACCATTACTGGATTCTCGACTCCCGACGGTACCGCCTTTACCAACTTCACCGCCAACCCGCTAACCTCGACGAATGCGAATGCGCTCAATATCAACAATTCGACGAACGCCATGGCCTTCGGGGTCAATTCCGCCGGCACAGTCGTCGGTACCGACGGCCATGGACACGCATTCATTCTTCCCAACGGAGGTGCCGCATTTACATTCATTCCCGGAGGTGGCACATCCGCCATGGCTTTCGGGATCAACGACCATGGGGCCATCGTCGGTCAGTACGTGACTTCCGCCGGACTGTCGCCGGGTTTCCTTCTCAATAACAACATGGTTACAACGATCAACGCCCCCACTGGCACCACGTCAAATGTCGTTAACGCCCAGGGCATCAACAACAACGGCCTGATCGTAGGCTTCTACCTCGGCAACGACGGACAGGTCCATGGCTTCATGGCCAACGCGAGTTCCGCGGTCAACAATATGCTGACCGGCACAAAGATCGCGGACCCGACCATCCCCAACGTCCCCGGAGAGCCCGGTGCCACGTTTGTTTTCTCCCAGATCCTCGGCGTCAACGATCACGGTCTCGCGGTGGGTTACTACGGCGACTCCACCGCCAGCCAGCACGGCTACTTCTACGACACGAATACCGGGAAGTACACCTTCCTGGACGACCCCGATGCGGCATTCAATAACGGAGTGGAAGTCACCCAGATTACGGGTATTAACAATTCGGGTGAGATCACAGGTTTCTACTCGGATGCAAATGGGGTCTTTCACGGATTCGTCTCGTTCGCGGTACCCGAGCCCAGCTCCGTGGCTCTCCTGAGCATTGGCCTGACCTCCGTTGTGGTCTGGGCTCGCAAGCGCGGGAGGATGATTGCGCCATCCCGTCGAGCCACATAGAGCTGCATCTAGCTTCCTTGTAGGGTCCGTTGTGCAGACCACTTCGACTGGTCCGCACGGCGGACCCTACAACTACGAATAACCACGAGCACACAGTGCGTCGTGCATCGACGCGGGCTTGACGGACAGGTCACGGCTCGATGATGCTTCATAAGGAGTTCGTAGCCGTCGGTGGTTCGCTCGCACGCACTGAGGCGCGAGACTCTCATGGAAACCGCACGCATCGCCCAGATCCTGGACGAGATGGGGACCATTCTCGAAGTCCAGGGAGAAAATCCATTTCGCTGTCGGGCTTATCACAACGCGGCGCAGGTGCTCTCGAGCTTGCCTGCCGACCTGTCGGAGATGATTGCCGACGGATCCCTGGGGGACGTGCCGGGAATTGGCGAAACGATGCACGCCAAGATCGTTCAGCTCGCGACGACCGGTCAATTGCCGGCCTATGACAAGCTGCGCGAGGCGATGCCTCCCGGAATCTTGGCCCTCCTCAAGATACCCGGCCTAGGCCCCAAGAAGATCAAGGCCCTGCGCGATGTACTGAAAATCGAAAGCCTTGCCGACCTGCGAGCGGCCGCGCAGGCAGGCGCGATCGCCAGCCAGAAGGGGTTCGGGGCCAAGACCGAGGCCAATATCCTCGAGGGGATTGCGTTCCTCGAAAAGACCGGAGGGCGGATTCTGCTGAACGAGGCGCTGCTCTTGGCGAACCCCATCCTCGAGGCGGTCCGCCGGCATAAGAAAGTGATCCGAACGGAGATCTGCGGCAGCTTGCGGCGGCGAGCAGAGACGATTGGCGATCTCGACATTCTGTTCAGTGCCGCTGACCCGGCCCCGGTCCTGCAAGATTTTGTGGGGCTCCCCCAGGTGGCGAAGGTCTTGGCGCATGGCTCGACCAAGGCGAGCGTTCTCTTGCCTGGGTTCAAGTCTGACCAATTCGTCCAGTGCGATCTGCGGGGAGTGCAGGACCAGCAGTTTCCCTTCGCGCTGCACTACTTCACGGGATCGAAAGCACACAACATCGCAATCCGTAAGCGGGCGCTGGCCCGGGGGTTAAGTCTTAACGAGTATGCGCTCAGGGGTGACGGCGGCGAGGTCGCTTGCCGCACCGAGGCCGAGCTGTTCAAGGCCCTGGGGTTGACAGACATTCCTCCCGAATTACGCGAGGACGCGGGGGAGATCGAGGCCGCCGAGAAGGGCGTTCTTCCCCAACTGGTCACGAATGCCGACCTCACGGGAACTTTTCATTGCCATTCCGACTGGAGCGACGGCGAAGCGACGCTCGAGCAGATGGCCGACGGAGCTCGATCGGCCGGCCTTGCATACCTGGGCATAGCCGATCATTCCCAATCGCTCCGCATGGCCGGCGGGCTGACGGTGGAAAGAGTGCGGGAGCAGTGGGCGCGAATTGACGCACTAAACCGCACCTTCGGGCCCGGCTTTCGGCTTTTCAAGGGGACCGAATGCGACATCCTGGCCGACGGCACGCTGGATTTTCCCGACGATGTTCTTGCGGGCTTCGACTACGTAGTCGCCAGCGTTCATTCTCATTTCCGGATGTCTCGCGAGGAGATGACAGCGCCTGATCCGCGCGGTATCCAACCCCAAAGTCTCCATGCTGGGTCATCCCACGGGACGGTTGCTGTTGGCCCGTGACAGTTACGCGGTGGATCTTGACGCGGTGATCGATGCGGCCGCACGAGCGGGGACGATGATCGAAATCAACGCCAACCCCCACCGGCTCGACCTTGACGCTGTGCACTGCCGTCGGGCGCCAGAAGGGAGTGCGGATTGTCATCAATCCCGATGCGCACTCGGTTTCCGGATTGCAGGATCTGACCTACGGCGTCAGCGTGGCTCGCCGGGCGTGGCTGTCGGCGGCGGACCTCTTGAACACAGCCCCGCTGGAGACGGTTGCTCGAGAACTCGAGCGACTGCGATCGCGTGCGGCAGCAACAACCAGAGCGGGCCGGCACCGTTAGGTACGCGCGGATTCGTCCCTGCGTGGCCGCGATCAAACCTGTCCGGGCCCGCAACTGGCCGGGTACGTGCACAACCCGGATGACGAGTGAATGCTCGGCCCTTGCTGGGTGCCGGAGCCTCCATATAATAAATATTGAGTAATCAGGGATGCTTGCTTAATTCCACCCCGGAACTTGATCTCTCCGGTTCATCGGCACCCATTGGCGCGCTTCCCTGCTGGAGGTGGCATGCTGGCGGGGAGCATTGATGGTCTCTGGTGATCAGTACCGGCTCAGCCTGGACTCAGGCAGTCCGGGCCGCCCTCATCATCGATTGTCCGTTCATCCGTTCGAACGCTGATTCATCGCCATTCATTTATTCAATGCAGAGGACAAGCACATGGCCCCAGCGCGACCCCTTGCGGAGCGACAGAACAAATACTTCAGCATCGAGGAGGCCAACAGGACACTGCCACTGGTCAAGGCAATTGTTGAGGATATCGTCCGCCAGTCTCGCCTGGTTGACAATCTGCAGCAGCGGATCGCGCGTGTGACCCGAGAGATCCGCCGTCCCAGCGACGATCTTTATTCCGAGGAGCTCGCCCAAACACAAAACGAGTTTGAAGTGGAGGGGAAAGACTCCAGGGCTTTGTCGACGAGCTCAAGAACCTGGGAGTCGAATTGAAGAGCGACGAGATCGGCCTGTGCGACTTTCGCAGTCTCATGAATGGGCGAGAGGTTTATCTGTGCTGGCGGCTGGGTGAGCCCGCCGTGATGTTTTGGCATGAGCTCGACGCTGGCTTCTCGGGTCGCCAGAAGCTCAAGATCCACGTCGAATCAAAGGCCGTCGATGAGCGGCGCTGACAGGCATCGGCCGAAATTGAGATCCGGCGACGAGGTCGCGATCGTCGCGTGACATGCAGGCCTTCCGTGATCGTGCTGGCCCCGCTCGGCTGATCGGCTGGGCGACACGATCGGTTCATGCCAGGGATCGACAGGCTCCCACCATGCCGCGTGTCGTGACGATCGATGGCCCCGCGGGGGCGGGGAAAAGCTCCGTGGCCCGGCGGCTTGCGGGCCGGCTGGCCTGGCAATTCCTCGACACCGGCGCCATGTATCGCGTTGTCACTCTGGCGGCGCTCCGGTCCGGGGCGGACCTTGCCAGCGACCAAGTCCTTAGCGAGCTCTCGGCTGATCTCGAAGTGAGCTGGCAGGCGGGCAGGATTTTGCTCGGCAAGGAGGACGTGACGGCGGCCATCCGCGCCGTCGAAGTCACAGGTGCGTCCAGGTTCGTGGCCGACAGCCCAAGCGTGCGCCGCTTGCTCGTTCAGTGGCAGCGAGCGTTCGCCGCCCGGGCAGACACCGTCACCGAAGGGCGTGACCAAGGTACCATTGTATTTCCCAATGCTTTTGCCAAGTTCTTCTTGACCGCCGCGGCCGACGAACGGGCCCGCCGCAGGCTTGTCGACCTATACGAATCCGGTCAGTCCGTCAGCTTCGAGTCCGTGCTCGAGGACCTGCTCATTCGCGACGCCCGCGACGTCGCTCGGTCCATCGCCCCCTTGAAACCGGCCGACGACGCCGTGCTGATCGACACCACCGGATTGAGCATTGACCAAGTAGTTGAGCAGCTTGTCGAACGCATCACAGCGACGGACCAGTGACGAATTTCCCTTCGGGGCAGCTCGCGCCTGTCTCGGCCCTTTTCCGGAGCCTCTACTGCCGTGAGCGATCCGGTAGCTTCCCAGACATCGCCGCCCGCTGCCGGCGATGCCAAACGTGGTCTGCGACGGCCCCGAAACAACGGCCCTGCCCGCGGCGCCGACCGCCAGTTGGGCGAACTTGTCTGTTACCGACTAACGCAGTACCTATTTGCAACTCTGTTCGCGGCACTCGGGGGCTGGCGTGTCTCGGGCCGGCACAACATGCCAGCGACCGGGGCCGTCCTTTTGGTCGCCAACCATCTCAGCTTCCTCGATGTCTTTCTGCTTGGGATCTCGGTGCGTCGGCCTCTCAATTTCGTGGCCCGTTCGACTCTCTTCGTCCCAGTTCTTGGGTTCTTGATTCGATCAGTGGGAGCGTTCCCGATCCAGCGCGAGGGGATGGGTGTAGCGGGAATGAAAGAGACCCTGAGGCGGTTGCGCAATGGAGGAATTGTCGCGCTCTTCCCCGAGGGCACGCGCAGCTCAGATGGCAAGCTCGCGCCACTGAAGTCGGGCATCGCCGTATTGGTATCACGGGCCGGTGTGCCGGTGGTCCCGGCGGGAATCGCCGGAACTTTCGAGGCCTGGCCAAGGTCGAGGCTGTTCCCTTCTCCTCAGCCGGTCCGCATCCACTACGGCCAGCCAATCCGTCCGGAAGAGATCGCAGGGATGGACTCTCAAGCCATTACCGCCTTGATCAGCGACCGCTTGCAGGACTGCGTCAGGCTTGCCCAGAAACGGCTGGCTCGCGACCTGAACCGCTGAACTGTCGGTCTCGCTAAAGCGTATGAATCGGTTGATGACTGCCGGGTCTTCTCCGCGGTGGAGCAAATGGGCCAACCGTTTTCTCGGATCAGAGTCGAGCGAATGGACCACCCAGATTCTGGTACAACGGATGCGGCCGAATCGGACACGTGACGATCGTGGCCAGGTGTACCAAGCGGCCCGACGATCCATGCAGCGACAAGCCTCTAATTACCGAGACGTGATTCAAGCGGTGGTTGCTGGCTGGAAGCCGGTCTGATGACTAGCTTGCCGGATGCAGGTTTCCTAGACACGTCCCTTTTGCTTTCTAGCTGCGTCTCCGTTTTGCTTTCTCAATTCAGGAGTCCGAGCAAAACTTCGGGGTCGGCGGGTTTCACGAGGTGGGTGTCGAAGCCGCTGGCCAAAGCGCGTGCACGGTCGTCGAACTGCCCGTAACCGGTTACGGCGATGAGCCTGACTTTCGCGGTTCCAGGGTTCATGCGGAGTGCTCGTGCAACCGCATAGCCGTCCATGCCGGGAAGTCCGACGTCGCAGATCACCACGTCGGGCTGATCGATTCGGGCGGCCTCCACACCTTCTACGCCAGTGTAGGCCAGGGCCACCTGGTACCCTTGGGCGGATAAGAGCATGCGCAGGCTTTCTGCCGAATCTCGATTGTCTTCCACCACCAGCACGCGTACATGCCTGGTCGTCTTCGTCGGGCCCGGTCGGAACTCCGCGAGCGCTGTGGGTTCGTCCTGAAGCGGCAGTCTGATCGTGAATTCAGCTCCTTGCTCGGTGCCGGCGCTGTGGGCGGTGACGGTGCCGTCGTGGAGCTCGACCAACCGCTTGACAAGTGCGAGTCCCAGGCCAAGCCCTCCCCATCTGCGGTCGAGGCTGCGGTCGGCCTGGATGAAAGGTTCGAAAGAGGCGGTGAAGGAGCACCGGATCGACGCCGATACCTGTGTCCCGCACCTGCAAGACAGCTTCTTGCCGGCCGTGATCTGCGGCGACCTCGATCTCGATCCTGCCACCACTCTTCGTGAACTTGCGAGCGTTCTCCAGCAAGTTGTCGAGAACCTGGGTCAGACGCGTGCGGTCACCATGCACCCAGACGGGAATCTCGGCAAGCCTGGTCTCAACCTCGATCCCCGAGTTCTGGAAGATTCCGCGCTGGTCTTCGGTTGCGACCCGGACAAGACCCGCGAGGTCGGTTCTCTCCCGGTTCAATTTGATCGTGCCACGGGTGATCCGCGAGATGTCCACTAGGTCGTCGATGAGACGTCCCAGATGAGTGATCTGTCGATCCATCATCTCGCGAACGCGAGTGACCACCGTCGGATCGTCACCTCGAATGTGAAGGAGGTGGACCGCGTTTCGCAAAGGCGCCAGAGGGTTCCGTAGTTCGTGTGCCAGCATGCTCAGGAATTCGTCCTTGTGCTCGGCGGATTGACGGATCTCCCTGAGCAAGGCCGCATTCTGCTTTTCGGTCCGCTTGCGTTCAGTGATGTCGCGGGCGATCTTCGCAGCCCCGATGATCTTTCCGGTCGCATCGCGGATCGGCGAAACCGAGAGCGACACGTCGATGATCCGCCCGTCCTTGGTCCGCCGCGACGTTTCATAGTGTTCGACTCGTTCTCCTTGCGAGATCTTCTCCAGGATCCGCACCATGTCCTCAGATTGGCCTGGAACTGAGAGCTTGGTGATTGGACGGCCAATCATCTCGTCAGCGGCATAGCCGAAAATCCGTTCAGCCGCGTGATTCCAGCTCGTGACGGTTCCGTCCAGCGTCTTGCTTACAATCGCATCGTTCGAGGACTCCACGATCGATGCCGTGAATCCCTCAAGCTTCATGTTCGGCGTCGTGGGCGTTTCATCTTGCTCTGGCGCTGGGCCGTTCATAACGGAACTCTTGACTCATGAAGAACGTAATCAGCTCAGTGTACTAGCGAGGACCTAGGATGCAAGGCGGCTTGCATTAAAAGTCTTTAACCGGCATAGTTAAGCAGCAAATTACGTTGTGGTCTCCCATAGACTTGCCTTACGATCTTGAAGTCATGCGAAACGGGCGTTGCTCGCGCCTTTGCTGGGCCGTGCGGCGGCGCCGATGAATCTTGCTTTCCAAGCGCGATAGCCGTGAAAAGCCGAGAGAGCTCATGTCACTGGTTCAGGATGACGTGCTTACAACGCGTAACCCTGCGACAGGCGACGAGGTCGGCCGGACCAAGGTCACACCTACCCGGCGAATACCCGAACTCGTCGCGCGGGCGAGGGCGGCGCAGCAATTCTGGGGACAACTCCCGTGGAAAGATCGGCGCGAAGTGCTGGTCCGCTGGTGGCAGATCCTTGGCCGCGATGTCGGCGAATGGACAAAGCTGATCCGGGACGAGATTGGCAAGCCAGGCGTCGAGGCACTCGCCGGGGACGTGGTCCCGACCCTTGACGCGCTGCGCTGGACAATCAAGCATGGCGAGCGCACGCTCAGGGACGTGCGTTTGGGAGCGGAATGGCAGCGCTGGTTGCTGATGCCCGGGGCCCACATACGGTGGTGCCCCGTGGGCGTTGTGGGAATGATTGGGACCTGGAATTATCCTCTCTTTCTCAATGCTGCTCCCATTGCTCAAGCACTGGCGGCGGGCAATGCAGTGGTGTGGAAGCCGTCCGAGCTGGCCATCCGATGCGGACAGAAGGTTCAGCAGAGCCTCGACGACGCGGGCTTGCCGGCGGGCCTGGTCACGGCCGTTTTTGGCGGCTCCGAGGTGGGTCAGGCTCTGGTGGCGACTGATCTGGACAAAGGGTTCTTCACCGGCGGAATTGAGAACGGACGGCGCGTCATTGCCGGGCTCGGGGCTCGCGGCATTCCTGCAGTCGCAGAGCTTTCGGGTTTCGACGCAGCAATTATTCTGCCGGATGCACCCTTGCTCAGCACGGTTCGTGCCCTGACCTGGGCGGCCTACGTCGGCTGTGGGCAGACATGCGTAGCTGTTAAGCGCGTCTATGTCGTCGGGGATGCACGTCCGTGGGCCGAGGAGTTCTCCGCACAGGCCGGGACGCTTGAGGTGGGTGATCCGGCTCGGCCGGCGACCGACATCGGACCCATGATCACGGCGAGCGCGCGTGAGCACTTCGATCGGCAGATCAAGGACGCGATCCACGCCGGGGCCCGAGTTCTGGCCGGCGGTACGAGTCTCAACGGCCTCGGCTGGTATTACGCACCGACCGTTCTGCTGGCAGAGACCGCCGAGGCAGAAACAGCTCTCGAGGGAGCATTCGGCCCGGTTGTCCTGATTCGCGGGGTCTCAGACGCGGATTCAGCGGTTGCCGCGACCAATTCCAGTCGCTTCGCGCTGGGAGCAAGCGTATGGACGAAGAACTCAAATGCCGCACGCCGCCTGGCCAGCAAGCTCCAGGCCGGGGTGGTCGGAATCAATGAGGCCGTGACCCCCACCGCTCACGCTGGGGCGCCCTTTGGAGGCTGCAAGGCCAGCGGGTTTGGCCGCGTGCATGGCGTGCTCGGGCTCCGCGAATTCACCCAAAGCCAGGCTTTGTTTCAGCGCAGGGCGGGAGGATTCCGTCCCCAGCTCTTCCCTTATAGCCGATCCGCTACCGTGGAACGATTCTTGGCCGTGTATCGCCAGCTCTTTCATCGCCGCTGAATCCGGTGGGCCCGTCCGGTGCGGCACGGGCCGCAAGCGCTCTGGCGGTAGCCCGATTGCCGTAGCCAGGGTTGCGCAATATAAAGAAAGAGAGAGAAACCGAAGGGCGTCTGACCGGTTTTCGATTTATGTGGCCGAGGCTCACGGGTGATGGTGACAGGCACGATAGGAATCAAGGCGCCGCGGTTGATCGCCCACGTCGGGTGGCCCTCACGAGGGGTCATCGTAATCTGGCTAGCAATCAGCCAGGGTTGTAATTTTCCAGGGAGTTCATTAATGATGTCTGAAGGAGCCGATGCGGCCGAGCCCAAGGTCGCCAAGAGCGATGGCGAGTGGCGACGCGAATTGACCCCCGAGCAGTACCACGTGACCCGCGAGAAAGGAACCGAGCCGGCCTTCACGGGACAGTACTGGAATAACAAGCATCAAGGCGTATACAAGTGCGTCTGCTGCGGCACGCCCTTGTTCGATTCCAAGTCCAAGTACGATTCTGGAACCGGCTGGCCTAGCTTCTGGAAACCGGCCAACCCGGACAACGTCGGCACCCAGGCTGATCGCAGCATGTCGATGCCCCGAACCGAGGTCGTCTGCCGCAGTTGCCATGCTCATCTGGGGCATGTGTTCGACGACGGCCCCGCTCCCACAGGTTTGCGTTACTGCATCAACTCGGCGGCCCTTGCGTTCGAGGAAAAAGCGCCAACCAACGAGGATCCCGAACCCAAGGAGAGGGCTTCTCGCTGAATTGAGCATGGCCGAGATTCAAAGGCCTGTTTTGCTGCATCAGCAGGTATTTGCGGCCTCGCACTCTCTTGTCCATGGCCGGTCCGGCGAGTACGATTTCTGTTGAGACTGTTACTTCAGTCAACGCGGACGTTATCGTGAATTTTACTCCGGCGGCTCAGAAATTTGTGCTGCACTGGGGCGAGATGGGCCAGGCATGGGGCATCAATCGCACCATGGCCCAGGTTCATGCCTTGCTGTTCGTCGCGCCGAACCCGCTCGATGCCGAAGAGATAAGCAAGCTTTTGGATGTCAGTCGATCGAACGTCTCCACCAGTCTGCGCGAGCTTATCTCCTGGGGTGTGGTCCGCAGGGTGCATATCATTGGAGATCGGCGCGATCGATTCGAGGCTTTGAAGGACGTGATGGAAACATTTCGTCTCGTCTTGTCCGAGCGCGAAGCGGCGCGAGATGGACCCTACGATCGCGCTCCTTGAGAATTGTGTGCGCGAAGCCAAGACCGGTGATCATTCCGAACAGTACACCCTGGAACAGCTCAGCAAGATGTTGGAATTCCTCCGGCTAGTGACGACCTGGTACGGGCATATCGACGGTCTCTCGACGCCAGCGCTGCTGCGCCTCTTCAAGGGCGGACCGATGCTGGCCAAGTTGTTCACTGGGGGGAAGTCGCGTACTACCGTGGCGGACAGCGAGACGGCCGAGGCGAGTTTCACCTCGAATTGAGCCTTGCCGTGCTGTTCTTGGTTTTTGCGGCCACCGCGCGTTCCTCCCGTTTACGCTCCAGCGCCTCGGTATAGGTCTGGAATGTTTCGGCGTCGAGATAACGCTCGATCAAAGCCTGTAGCTCGCTGAACCTGGCCTGGAGGTTCTTGGACAGAACGGGGGTCTTGGACTTGGCCTGCTGCGCGACGGCTTCTTCTTTCAGCTTGCTGAGCCGGTCCGCGAATAGATCTCGGTGCGGCAACAGGACATACTCTTTCAATTCCTGCTCCAGACCCTCAAGGTCGTCGCCCTGGAGGCGAGCCTCCATCCTTTTCTCAAGCCGGGACCTCTGGGCCACGAGGTCGATGATCTCGTCGCGAAGTACGTCGAGCTGAACCTGATAGCCGACCGCCAGCTGCATGGGATCAATCTGTATCTCGCGCTCCTCGGAGCTCTCTCCCGGCATCACAGGGAATTCCACCAACGGTTCGGCACTCCCAGCCACCAGCCGGAGCACTACGAGGCCGTCTGCGAATCCTGGCTTCAGCGCAATCCTGCCGGTGCGATCTGTCATGCCCAGCTCGTGAGCGAGACCGTCGGGAACCGCGCGTGCGAAAAGCGTGTACCCGGCGGCCGGCGCCAGGTCGGCACGATTCAGGAACCGCAGCCGAAGCGAACTGCTACCGGGCTTGATCCCCTGCGCCGCCAGCGTGTTCGGTAAAGCCACGCGCTGGGTCAAGGGATCGCGCAAGTGACTGACGATTGCGCACCGCGCTGTTGCTCCTTCGGTTTCCTGCGCCTGCAAGTACGTAAAGGCAATTCGGCGGATGGCGATCGAGCCGTCCTTCATGGTGATGAGGCGCAACGGAACGAACACCGTTCCCTTGGAGACCACCTTACCGATCGGGCTGGCCGGAGCGATGGACCCGCCTCGAACCAGCAGCACTGCCCGGCCTGCCTCCTCGCCGGTGATCAAGGCGGTTGGGCTGAATAGCTCGAGTGCGAAATGAAGCATGGCGCGTGGCGCGTCGGCCAGAGCGAAGGCTGTGTGCTCCTGGAGAGGCCCCAGCCTGCGCGTGGCGGTGTCGTATTCGCGCCCGCTGAAGAGAAGGCCCGCAGCCGGCGAGGCGGCCGAGATGCGCACGAGCCAGATCTTGTCGAACGACGAGTCAAACCTGGAGCAAGCCGCGCCGTCGAGCCTATCGAGATTGCCGCTTGCAAGCGGACTCGGCGGCGCTGCGATGGTGATGATCCAGGGCGGGCCGACAAATCGTCGCACCTGCGCCTGCCACTGCCTGAGCAAAATCGCCCGACACGCTTGATCTATCCGGGCGGACGGATCGAATGAAAGGTGAAGCTCGATGCGATAAGGCTGGCGGTCGATTGCCTCGGGCGCGGCGGACCCTGTCGCCGCCACTCCGCTGGCGGCCTCTTGGGCCGCTGGCCGTGCTTCTGGCGCAAGCTGCGTCCCGGACGCGGCAGAGTCGGTCCTTGGCTGCACTCCCGCCGGAGGCTCCTCACCGCTGGAGGCACGCCGCGTCACACCGGCCGATGCAATCCCCAGGCAAAGGCAGAGGAATGCGGCACGGCGGACTTGGCTACACGATCGGCCACTGCCTGGCATGAGCGGCCATCCGTTCACCGGTTGGTCCAGGGGTCCTTCGCGATCCACGGTTTGATTTCCCACGATTCGATGCCTTGATAAAGCTGATCGGCAACATCTTGAGGGCCAGTCAGTCGAGTTCTCCATGCGTAATGATCAACGACTTGCCAGAGGGGCAGCACCGGCAACTCGTCACGCGTCTCGCGGTCAATTCGGATAACCAGGCCCCTGGCGGTGGGCACATCGGCAGCTCGTTCGAGCTTGAGCAAGACCTGGAGAATCTCAGTACTTGTCGCCGAGGCAAGAGCATCAGCATCCGGTGCAGCGTCGTAACCTGGACAAAGCAAAACACCAGCATCCAGAACGGGCTCCCCGCACCTTAGCGAGCGGTAAGCGATGTCGAACCGGCGGCCTGCGCGGAGCTCGGCCTCCAGGTCTGACTCGGGGCGCTCGATGGTCTCAATTCGCACACCGGCGAACCGGAATGCTTCGGCAATCAAAGGCACAACCGCCTGCGCCTCGGGGATGGCCGGATATTCGAACTTGAGCTCGATCGCAGCGCCGCCCATCTCCTTTCTGGCCGCGGCGACCAACATCACGGCAAGGCCCGTGTTGTGCACCAGCGGCTTGACTCCAGGTGCGTCGGCATAGCTCCCCTTGGGAAACGGCCCGTCGGCCACGACGTTGGCCGCGTCGGCAGGGCGGCGGAGCAGAGTTTCCTCAAGGAGCACTCGGCGGTCGATGGCCATTGAAAGGCCCCGGCGCAGCGAACGGTTCCTCAAAACCGGGTTCCGGCCGTCGAGCGCGATAAAGTGAATCAGTGGATACGTATATCGTCCTATTTTTATTTCGCTGTTCGACTGGAGGGTTGTAATCTGGTCGAGAGGTACATGAGCCGCCATGCTGACCTCGCCCTGGACCAAAGCACCGATCATGGACCTGGCATTAGAAAAGCGAAGCTCTCGAATCCGCCGGATAGTGGCCTTGGCGGCCTTCGGAGAATCGGCGGCCCCACCAGTTGCGCGGCTCAGCTCGATTGAGTGGTCCGACGAAGAGACGCAGAGAAACGGGCCGTCGCTGACGAGTTGACGACGCTGATCTACGGTAGCCACCCTGCCGTCGATGCCTGCATGCGCCGGGCCGACTGGCCAGTCGAACCAGGCGCCGGGCTTGTACAGGGGTCGATTGAGCCGGACTTCCACAGGGGCGTCGCCCGTCGATTCGACGCGATCGAGCAGGTCGGCCCACCGCGCCTGGAACTTTGACGAGTTGGGATCGCTGCGATCGATGAGTGCCCGCGCCACGTCCGCGGCGGTGACCTGGCGCGTCTGATCGGACCACGCTATCCCAGCACGCAGCCGGAGAATCAAGCGTCGACCCAGGTCTGACGTTTCCAAGGCGTCCGCAAGCTGCCCTGGCGCCTTGCCTGCCTTGGCGTCGTCGCTGTCGGACGCGAGGAGCGGCCGATAGAGCAGCCGGCTCACGTGCGTGTCGGCCGGAGATCGGAGCCATGGGCCAAGCGGCCTGGGCACGTCGCTCACGGCCACGTCGAGCGTCGGTACTGACCGGAAGGCCGCGGCATAAAGGCTCTCGGCGCCTTGAAGCTCAGGCCAGACACGAAGCGCCTCGACCAGTGCGTCCAGGCGCTGCGGCCCGCTCAGTGACTCGGCGTCCTTGACGTGCTTGGTGGCCAGGGCGATGAACCGATCGCGCAGGTCACGGACAACCGGGTGCTCCGGAGCCATTTCCAGGAGCTCGTGGAGGAAGCGGCGTCCCTGGGCGAACTTGCCCAGCTCGAGAGCCCGAGCGATCCAGCCCGAATACGCCGATGCGAGCTGGTCAAGTAATCCCGGAAAACCGCGATTGCACAAGAGCAGCTCGCGCAACAGCCTGAGACCGCGCTCGTGGTCGCCTCCCACCAGGGCGGCGCTGCCTTCCGCGAAGAGCAAGCGGTTCACGTGGTCGTCAAGTCCGGCCCAGTTGGGGTTGCGGTTCTTCACCCTGAGATAGCACTCGAACGCCCGAACAAAGTCTCGAGCCAGCACCAGCCGGTCCCCCTCCGCCAGGAGGATGTCCTCGAAGTACTCGAGATTCTTGATCCTGGATCGCTTCACCATGAAATCGCGGACTTCGGCATCTTGAAGCAGATGAATCTTCACGGTGCCACTCGCCTCGTCAGCCTCCTGCTCGGCTTTCTCTTGACCTGGCATCTTGAACTTCGATGGTTCACCCTGCAGACCGATGTTGCCCTCAAGGGGGATCTCGGTCCTGGTTCCCTTGAGGCGAACCTTGGTCTGTGACTTGGTAGGCTCCGGGTCGGGCAACGGGCGCGGGCTCACCGGGTCTATGATCAAGACGGTTCCGTCTGTCAGGGTGAGCCGGTCGAAAGGCAGTGAACGCAGCGGGTCGCTGGTCGTGGGACCGGCAGCCAAGGCGGGCGGCTCTTGCACTCGACCTGCGCGAGACGATTCAGGGATCGCGCCCTCCAGCACCAGGGTGCCGACCATGGCCATCAGGTAACGATTCAACCCTGTCGATTTCATCATGGCGTTGGTTTCGTCCTCGGTGTCACGGATTGATGGGACAACCCGGGGTGGAGTTTGATCATTTGCACGGTGCCACTTGCCACGGGAACAATGGCGTTGGGTCCGACCCGGAGCAGACCTCCGCACGGCAGGACGTCCAGGTCAAGCTGCTCCCGGGCGGCGCCGTCGGCCAATGAGCGGGCGTGGAGGTGACCCTCGCGGTCCAGTAGCCAAACCAGGTCGTCCTGAACCAGGGGAGGCCCGGCCACGGCCGCATCGAGCTTGATCGACCAGAGTCGCCCTCCGTCCGGGTCCAGAGCGAGGATTCCGCCGGCGTTATCGAAGATGAAGCATCGTTCCGCGGCCGCCACCGGAGACCCCAGAAGCGGTGCTTCCAGTGACCAGGCGCTCACCGGGCTGAGGTCACGCGCGGACAGGACGCGTACGCGCTGGTCGGCGGTGGCGACTAGCAGAGCCCGACCGCTCGAGGCAGGGTCGGCGATGATGTCTTTGTCCAGCTGCTTTTCTGCCTCGACCACCAGGCGAGGGACGGGCTGCTGCCGCAGTGTGAGCAGACGCACCCTCCCGGCGTCGTCAGCCAAGGCGACGGTCGTGGCGTTGAGGTGGACCGGCGCTCGCCATCGGCCTCGCCGCTGCCGATCGAAGACTGGCACGAGCGGTTCGGCCTTCGATCGCGCCGTGATGGGATCGATCAGGTACGCCCTGCCATCTGTCCCGGGAATCAACAGGTTCCCGCCCCACGCCAAGGGCGCTGCCGCCAGCGCCGAGGGAAGCTCAAGGGGACGCCAGCGGTCCGGAGTCTGCGCACCTTCAACCCACACCGCGCTGGCCCCTTGCCCCGGCGCGAGCACCAGGGATTCACGGCCGTCGCCCGCGAGCCTCAGCACCGTTCCGGAAGGGAGACTGGTTTCACCAGCGCGGGGCAAGAGAATCTCGACGAACCCTCCGGACTGAAGTTTCTCGACCGAGAGAACCGAGAGATGACCATTTTGGCCCAGGGTCTCCAGGGCATCGCCCCGGGGCGTGTGCTGCAGCGGAGTTGGCCAGTGCGATCCCAGTACGGTTTGCCAAGCGAGAGAACCCGAGACCGGCTCCACGCCGACGAGCAAGATTCCGCCGACCTGTGGATATTGGAATGTCAAGACTACGCGGCGGCCCGCCGACTGAACCGGTGCCAGTGCCGCTCCGAGAACACCCAGCGCAGATTGCAACGCCAGTTCGCCTCGCTCGGGGTCCAGCACGAAGCGGCCAGACCGCCCCGCGCCCAGCCAGAGTTCCCTCTCGGAGAGGGCCTTGCCGAAGGCGGGACCCGACGAGGCGGCGTCGGGGTTATGGCGAGCGAGCGAGCGAAGAGGCGAGCTGCTCGCGTAGTCGCCCAGCGCAAAGGCCTCGACTCCTCCTCTGTCGCCTGTGGCCCAGATGACTGAACCTGATGACGCCGGGGCTCCCCAGCTCCAGCCGGGCACGTCGATCTGCTGGACTTGCCGAACCTTCGCACCCTCATCGTCCAGAACGAGAATTAGCCAGCGGCTGTCCGTGGGCCGGTTGTTCTCGACGACGATGAGGAACCGGCCGATACGAACCGGGTGACACGGCAAGGAACCTTCCTCATGCCCCAGATACTCGACCGCCAGACAGGCCAGTCCTTCTCGAGCCAGAACGAACAGGTTGTCTCGCCGGCCCAGGACATAAAGAAACCGGCCCTGCTCGTCGCTCGCGGGGGCATGAGACAGCGGCACGCCCAGCTTGACCGTCGTTCGTCGCTCGCCCGACTTGAGCTCCATCACGATCAGGCTGCCACCGGGCAACACCTGATAAAGCTGCTCTCCCAGCACCAGCGGAGGGCTCTCGACGGGTTCACCGAGCTCGTGTCGCCAAATCAGCTTGCCGGTACGCGCATCCAGACGAAGCAGCTCGTCATGACGTGCGTCGACGACCAGGACGGTCGAATCTCCCGCAATGGGCTGGGGCGCAAACGGGGATGCCAGGCCGACGGGGAGTTGCCATAAAGGAGCACCTGTCGCGGCGTCAAGGGCATAAGCGAAGCCGTCAGCCAGCGCATAGGCAATCGATCCCGGGGCTGGAACAGTGGCAGGCCGCTCCAAGCTCGAACGCAGGACGAGGCTGGTGGGTAACCCCAGAGGTTCACGCCGCGGCGACGTTGCAGCGCCTTTGCGGGCTGAATCAACCTCGACGGCACGGCGGATCAGCTCGTTCGCCTGGGTCATGCGGCTAAGCAATTCGCGGTCCTGTGCCAGATCGATGTACCGGTCAATCAGTCCATCTCTCGCCTTGTATACCCCGGCTGCTGAGCCGTTCGAGATCGCCAGGTCCATGGCGGCGAGCGCCCGGGCACGAATATCAGCTTTGCGGACGGCGGCTCGAGCATCCTCCAGCAGGCCAGGCAGACGGGAACGCTTCAGGAACGCGGGTGCCGGTTCACCGGCGATTTCGGCGTGCAGGGAGACGCTTGATTCCGCCTCTTTCAGAGCTTTCGGATCGGCCGCGTGGCGAGCCCGGTCCGCGAGCCCTTCGCCAATCCGGATCACCAGCTCGGCCAGCTCCCCGCGCTCATCACGGAACTCCGGAAGGGCTCCAACCTGCCGAACCATCTCGTCGGCCGCCTCCAGGGCTGTCGACCAGGTTCCGCCTGAGACCGAGACGTATTGACGGACATTGGCGAAGGGCGCGCAAGACGCGTGCCTTGCCGGCACGAGGATCTTCGGGATGGCCGGTCAAGAAGCTGTCAAAGTCGCGAATCGCGGTGCGATAATCGCCGTCTTCCATTACCTCGACGGCCCGGTTGTAGCGTTGATCGGCCAGGGTCTTGACCATGATCGACCTCAGCCCCAGCCCCAGCAGTAGCAGCAGCCCGAGTGCAAGAACCAGGCCCGCGACCAGAGGGGAAGATAGGATCCGCTCGCGACCCGGAGCCTTTGCACGCTCGTCTCGCATTGCCAGAAGCCAACTCCGCAGCCGGCCCAGAGCACCGGCGGCATGCTGGCCCCTGCCCGTTGCCCCGGCCGACCGGCCCGCAACTCGACCTCCCGGCGGCTTGCCCTGCTCCCCGTGGTTCTGAGCCGAGCTTTCCTGATCGGATTCCATGCCCAGCACAGCCAGCCAGTCGTCGCGTTCAAGAGGGGACTGGGCAGGCATCGGCGACTTGCTTGCCCGCCTGGGTGCGGTGATTCCTCCCGCAGCCGCGCCGCCCCGAGCCGGACCAGTGTGAAGATGCGTCGGGCCGTCCAGAACTTGTGTCCGCTCTTCGTCGGAGCGTTTCGCCGGCCGGGTGGCCGGCTTGGCCTCAAGCGTCTCGTCCAGGCGGAGCATGAACAGCCGGCAGCGACCCACGGTCATCTCGTCGCCCTGGTTCAGGCTGGAGGATGTCATCTTGTGGCCGTTGATTACGACAAACTCGGCATCGGGTGAAGCCTCGACCCGGTACCGACCTTTCTTCCAGCGGATTCGCCCTTGCACGGGGGAGATCCCTTCACCGGAGAGGACGATGTCACACGCTACGCTAGTGCCGAAGATTAAGGGATGGTCGCGTGCCAGCTCGACGAATTGAACTCGCCCCTCGCCGTCGTGAACTTCCAGGGTGGCCATGTGAGGAGTACGGCTCTGAGATTGATAAGGGAAAGGAACTACGAAGGTCTCGCGAGTTACAAGCCAAAAAGAGGTTTGTTCCGCGGCCTCGAATCACCGCAATGTGTCCTGGGAGATGACCTGGAATCCGTACCCGCTGTCCTTGGGAACGACCCCGAACCGGGTCACCCGGATCTCGCCGGGCTGGCGGCCTCGGTAGCGAACTTCGAGCTGGGCGAGTTGTTCTTCGACGCTCTTGGGGTAGAACTGGAGCACCTTGTCGCCAAGTGGGATCCCCGCCTTGCGAATCAGGGCCAGATCCGATTCCTTGCGGCCCCGGCCCTGCCACAGAAAATAGAGGCGGCCGTCACTGCGGCCCGAGCCGTACCGCTTGGTTGGTTCGGCGCTCGACAAGCTCGACAGGTAGGTGAGCTGATCGGGACCCGAGACCACGGCCAGCTCGACACCCAGTGCATCGAGCTGGCGGGCATATTCCTCGGGGGTCTGGTTGGGAGGAAAAACGATGCTCCAGCGCTCTTCGCGAGCGACACCGCCGTCGCCGGGCCCGAACCCCAGGCCCGGCCCGCCGATGCCCCGCTTCGATGCCCGTTTGCCGCTGGCGACCGTGCCTCCGCTAGGCATCACCGGTCCCAGGTCAACCTCGGCCAGGCTCGATCCTGCCTCGGCCGCCGCGTCGATCATCGCCGCCGGAGTCGCCTGAACCGCCGGTTCCTCGAAGTCGCCCGCCTCTTCGTCGTTGTTGGAAGCCAGTGGGCCGGCATCAGCCCCGGGCACGTTGATCTGCTCGGTTGATCCGGGCTGGCCGTCCGGAGACCCACCTCCGCCGCCTGAGACCTCGATGATCTGCAGCGGAGTGGTCACCCGGGACGCGTAGGCCTGATTGGTAATATAGATCAAGCCCATCAGGCTCACGATCAACACGGCACCCAGAACCACCGCCATCAAAAACGAAGTGACCCGGTCGTGGATTGACTCCCCCAGCACCCTGGCAGCGATCTCTGCCGACCTGGGCTCGGCAGCACCCACCGGTTTGGATAGCGTACTAGCGCTCATGGAGATGGGCTCCGAGCGGGCTTGGCGGTCGCCGAAGCGGCCGATCGACCGCGAGCCTGGCGAATTCCCCCGTCATCGTCCGCCTCCGAATCGAGTGGCCGGATCGTGTCGTACCAGGCTCTCCACGCCTTGGCAGCCTCTTTGCGCTCCGCGGGCGTCGAAGGCCTGGGAGGACCAAGACTCTCGATTTTGCGGCTCAGGAGCTGAAGCCCCTGCGCGGCCGCGACGACAACGTTTTCCTCGGGATCCACAAGCGCGCCGATCAGCTCGGGCACCACGTCCAGATCGGCAGTTCGAGCAAGCGCCCACGCAGCCACCTGCCGCAGTCCGGGATCGCGGTCGGTGAGCAGCTTGCGAAACCGATCCTTGAATGGGCGGAGCACCTCCGGCCCGTCTCTCATGTAGCGATCGATCAGGCCCGAGACGGCTGGCTCGGCAGTTTGTGCCCGGGGATCCTCGAGCACAGCAAGCATCCCCTCGACCGCGCCGTTCATCGGGCGGCTCATGATCTTGCCGCCGGCGATCGTCATCGAAGTCAAGTCCTTGGGAAGATACCTCCCGCCCACCAAGGTTCCCGCGCCCAGCCGTGTTCTCGTCACCCGCTTGATCGACTTTGAAGTTGACCTGGTCAGAAACAGAACCGCCCAGACGGTGTTCATCTCAGCGCTGTAGGGCAAGACGCTCCAGCTGCCGTCGGGCTTCTGCGTCGACTTGATGAAAGCACGTCCTTTCTCCAAGAGGTCGACCCTGCCGATTGTTTGCCGGTCGGCAAGTGCCGCGATCCGCTCGATACCGTATAGCCCGTAATAAATGGATTGACCGATCAGACTGGTTTGTGTCGTCGTGTAGTTCCCGGCCAACCAGGCCATCCCTTTCTTGACCGCCTGGTCGATCTGACCGAAGGAGGTTGAGGGATCGTAATTCTGGGTCGAGTTTGTGGGTGTCAGTGCTGTCAGCAGCGGGGACGAGCCGCGTTTGGCTTCACGAAACCGCTGGAGCTGACGCTTGCAGAGCAGCAGGCTGCCCACGCCAGCCGCGGTCATCGACAGGTTATCGGCAAACTCAGGCTGATCGCGGTGATAATTCCAGCTTCCGGAGGACGCTTGAACCGAGAGATACCAGCTTGCGGCCTTGTCCCAGACCGAAGGGGGAATGCCAACGCCCGAGTTTTCACACTCCCAGAGTCCGAGCAGGGCATACTGAGAGATCGAGCTGTCTCCGCGGCTTCGATGGCTATAATCCCAAGACCCGTTGGCGTTTTGGCGGCCGATCAGGAATGAGGCGACCAGGTTGATATCTCCACGATACATGTCACTATCAAGATTGGAGAGAGCCATGGCCACAACGGCGGCCTCGTAAATGTCGTGCCCCCCCGTCTTCTCCGGAAAATAGCCGCTGCTCGTGAACCGCTGCTGGATTCGGGCGAGGCAGGAGGCCAGAACAGGGTCGGTCGTGGGCGTATCCGCCTTGATCATCGCCAGTGCGATCATCGCCGTCTCGCCGACCTGTTGGCTCGAGGCCCTGCCGCGGAGGTACTGAATTCCTGAGAGGACCGCCGGTTCTTGCTGTTCCAGTTGCCCGAGAACGGGTAACGGTCACGGTCGTGGTGACGCCGAGCGCGGCCAGAAGAATCACAGGGAAGGGAGTTCTGATTCGCGACATGGCTCAATTACTGCCCCGAGAGCTGCGTGACGCTAACGAAGCTCGCCCATACCCTATTGATTGTACGTGTTGCACACGGTTCCCGAAAAGCGACCTTGAAGATTCCCATGTTTCCTGCGCGCGCCCTGGCATGGCCTCGGCTTCTGGGATCTTGATTCCGATCGCTGGTTCGGCGCATGTCGCGAAGGCAAGATGAACACCCTGAACCCGATCAAACCGCAGATTGACCTCGACGTTCGCATCGAGGCTTGGGACGCGATGAGAAAGCTCGACCCCGGGCAGTTCGCCGACGTGCGCTCTCGCATGATGCTGGAGGGATGCAAGTGGGACCCGCAAGTCGGCGATGTTGCGACGCTGACGCCATTCCCTTTGGTGCTTCCCGCGGCGGTGGCTCGCACCCTCTATCAGCTTGCCGAGCAGCTCTCAGCGGAGGCTCGCAGCGCGGAGCAGGCGCTGCTCGAGCGACCCGAGCTGTTGAAATTGCTTGGCTTACCGCGAGCCATTCGGCGGAAGCTGATCATCCAGTCCGAGCCGACACCTGCGGCGGCTCGGGTCATTCGATACGATTTCCATCCAACGACAGCGGGTTGGCAAATCTCGGAGGCCAACGCGGACGTGCCCGGAGGCTATACTGAAGCTTCGCTGTTTCCCCGCCTCATGGCACAGCACTGCCCCGGGACCCGAGTGGCCGGCGATCCAGCGTCGGTGTTGGCCGACGCGATTGTCGGCTCCATGGGCAAGCCGGGTACGGTCGGCCTGCTCGCCGCGACGGGCCACATGGAGGACCAGCAGGTCACTGCGTTTCTGGCCGGGGTCCTGCGAACGCGGGGCTGCACGACGGAACGTGCCCATCCCCGCCAGGTCATCTGGGACGATGGAGTCGCCTTGCTGGCAGGACCAAGCCGGACCAAGAGACCGCTCGATGCGGTCGTGCGGTTTTACCAGGGAGAATGGTTGGCGCTCGGTTCGCGGCCCTTTGGCTGGTCACGGTTCTTCCTAGGAGGTCGCACGCCAGTGTGCAATCCAGGTACCGCACTCTTGATCGAATCCAAACGATTCCCGCTGGTGTGGGACCGACTGGGACTAGAGCTTCCTACCTGGCGAAGACTGCTCCCACGGACGTGCGACCCACGTCAAGTGCGCGGGGGGTTCGTGTCTGGCTGGGTACTCAAGAAGGCCTTCTGTAACACGGGCGATCACGTGGCAATTGCTGAGGGTCCAGATCGCCGTCGCTGGAGCAGAGCTGTGTGGAGTGCTCGTGTCCAACCCGATCAATGGGTCGCCCAACGTCGATTTGAAGCGTTGACCATCCCTACTCCGCGCGGGCCGATGTATCCCTGTCTCGGAGTCTACACAGTCGATGGTCGAGCTGCGGGTCTCTTCGGTCGAATGTCTTCACAGCCCTTGATTGATATGAGCGCGGTCGAGGTGGCCGTATTGCTGGAAACTGACGGCTCTGACGAGAAATCGTGATGGACGCTCGCAGTCTCTACGAGATCTGGGCACCGCCGAACGCACTCTGGTCGCCCTGGGCCAAGCCCGTCCTGTTCGCCCATATTCCGTTGGCCGGCAAGCAGCCGGCTGCCGTGCCTCCCCAGACCCAGTACCCGCCAAATGTGCCCAAACCTGCATGGCGGGCGATTCTCGTGGATTTACCAGGTCTCGACGCGATCGACCTCGGTTTAGAGCTCGCCCGCCGCGGGTTTCGACCGGTGCCGCTGTTCAACGCCTGTCCGGTCCCGCAAGGCTTTCTGCACGACAGGTCGGATCTCGAAGTTGTGCCCGTGACACCTTTGCTGTCGGCGTTGATTGAAGGGGCCGATCGTCTGAAATTGGCCGGCCTGGCCGACGACGCCGCGCCGGCCTTCTTACTCGACGCCAACCGCCTCGGAGGGCAAAACCCCATTGATCCAGGATGGTTCGACAACCGGTCCGTTCTCTTCGCAACCGACCTTCCGTCGGCGAAGTTCCTCTTCGAGCATCGTATCACCACCGTCCAGGTCATTCATCGCGGTGCGCTGGCGGAGGATCTGCTGGACGTGTTGCGGGATTGGAATCGGCAGGGAATGCTCCTTGCACACCTTGACCTGGAGCATCCCGGGGCACCGATCCCCTTGGTCGTGCCCACCACGTGGCGACTCGGGCTTTCTCGCCTGGCGCGGCGACTTTGGGCCTTGGCGAGCCTTCGACGTAACCCCCGAGGCGGATATGGCGGCTTCGTGCCCGAGCCTGGATCATCTGGCGGCTAAATTTCCAGTTTGGGAAGGTCTCACGGTGAATCCTTGGGATAAGTCTAGAAGCGTCATGCTTAGCAGCAGTCGATGGCGGCAGCAGAGAATGATGTGTGTACACTTCCGGCGTCGGTTCCTCTACAGGATTTATTCCAGGGGCCGAACGCGAATGTTCCGGAACGCCACCGGCCCGTGATCGGCCTGCAAGAGCACGGGGCCGCGGCGGACTTCAGGCAGTCGCCAGGCATGGCCCGTGGGTGCCCCCAGCTCAAGGTTCTCCTGGACGACCTGCCCGTTGAGGAGAACCTTTTCGAACCGGGCGTTTGCCTGTTTTTTTCCAGACTTATCAAAGCGTGGGGCTTTGAAAACCAGATCGAGAGTCTGCCACTCGCCGGCCGGCCGCGCCGCGTTCACCTTGGGTGCGTAACCGTCGTCAAGATGATGGTACCGCGGCAGCAGTTCCGCCCGCGGATAGATTCCTCCGCAATCGCTGCCGGTCAGTTTCTTGGCCGCGTGGCTGTCGATGATCTGCACCTCGTACAAACCCTGGAGCTTCACGCCCGAATTGGAGCCGCGGGGGATCAAGAACTCGAAATGGGCCTCGAGGTCGCCGAATTCCTGATTCGACAGCAAGTTCCTGGTCCGGCCGGTCGGCCCGTTGATGAGCACGCCGCCGCCGGCAACGGCGGCGAGCCTCGACGGGTCTTGCGGATCCAGCCGAGCATCGCCGGCCGCCAGCCATGCGCCGGTGGGTTTTCGCCAGGCGGCCAGCTCATGCTCGCCGATCAGGTTGGTCCAGCCGGGATCCTCCGCGAACGTCGCGATCGGGCTGCTGAGCGAGCCGAGCCAGATGACAACGAAGCCGGTGCGGATCAGGGTATCGCTTGTGCTCATGGCTGCGGCTCCAGCAGAGTCAGATCACGACATGGCCTTGAGCTGCACCGGGTCCCAGCTCAGCTCTTTACCCAAACGCAGGCTATCGTTGCACAAGAGTGCCGGCGCCGCGGCGCGAAGCCCGAAGGTGGCGTTCTCGTAGACCGGCTTCTTTTCCCGGATCGACGTGAAGAAATTGACGAAATGATCGTACCGCTCGTCGTAGCCTTGGGGCACCACGTACTTTTCGGGCCAGCCGTTTTCCGCGGTCGTCTTGGCGTGGGGCGGGTCGAGCCGCAAGCTCTCGCCTAGCTCTTTCTGCATGGCGTTGGCGAACGTGGTGACCGAATTGTAACCCTTCAGTATGTCGTTGCGGCTGGGCTGCACGATCCCGGTCCGGTTCAGCGTAAGTTGGGTGAAGTTGACGTTGATCACTCCGTCGCTGCCCATGAAACGGAAGAGCGTATCGGCGCCGCCGCCATCCTCGAAGTTGCACTGCAGTGCCAGGGTAAAGCTGGGGTGCTTGTCGGTCTCGGGGTAATCCATGAGCCCCATGATCAGGTCGTAGACGTCGCGACCATCCTTCCAGTAGCGCTGTCCCCCGCGCCAGCGATCCGGGTTGGACCGAGCGAGCCAGTCACGTGATGGATTCCGGTCAGCAAGTGGACAAACAGGTCGCCCGCCACCGCGGTTCCGTAGTCGCTGTAATTGCGCCAGCGAAAGAAACGAACGGCGTCGAACGGGCGTTTGGGGGCGGAGCCCAGGAATCGATCCCAGTCGACCGTCTGGGGCGAGGCATCCGGCGGGATTGTGTATTGCCAGGCCCCGATCGGCGAGTTGCGATTGTATCGGGCCTCGACCGAATTGATCGGGCCGATGGCCCCGGCCTTGATCAGCTCGCGGACCTTATCGTAGATCAGAGAACTGGCGAACTGGCTGCCAACCTGGAAGGTCGCCCCGGTTACCTTTTCCGCGGCGATCACCTCGATTCCCTCCGGAATCAGCCGGACCATCGGCTTCTCGCAGTAAATCGCCTTGCCTGCCTTCATCGCGTCGATGGAGATCCGCGAATGCCAGTGGTCGGGCACGCAGATCAAGACGGCATCGACGTCCGGGCGAGCCAGGACATCGCGGTAATCGACATGAGCGCTCACCCGGTCCCCGAAGACCTCCGCGGGCGTGAACGCGCCTGCCCTCATAGAGGTCGGCGACGGCGACCAGCTCGGTTCCCGGCGCCTTGAGCGCTGTCTGAGTGTCAATGAACCCGATGATGCCCATGCCGATGGTTGCAAGCCGGATTCGATCGTTGGGTCCGTACGGCCTCGGCTCGGCAAGCTCGGTGCTGCGGCCGAGCTCGAACGTGTTACCCCCGCTCGGAGTCGTCACGACCGCAGGAAGGGCGGAAGCGAGGGCCGCCGACTTGAGAAAGGACCGACGTGAGCTTTCTTGGTGCTGGTCTGCGTGATTCTGGACGTGCTCTTGAGTCGACATGAGCTTTTCTCCCGAAGGCGGAATCGTGGACCGGGCGACCGGGTTGCTTGTTCCTGCTTACAAGATACGGGCCAGACATGAGCGCTGGAAGCGGCTACCAGGAGCCGGAAGTCAAGAGCCCCGGTGCGAGGCCGAAACTTCTGGCTCAGAGCCGCTCGCGAATGGGCTTTGAAGACAGGCCTGTTAGCGGCCCTGTCCGCCGGCGCTGCCACGCGCCAGACGGTACAGCACTACCCGCCCGGCAGGGGCCAACATGCTACGGAATGCTACGTTTTCGCGTTTTCGCGAGCGGTCTCTGAGCCCTGCCTCTTTACGCAAGTGTTTATTATGTAAGTACTTATGAACTTTTTCGATTAGCTCTCGTAAGCTGAAACTCCGGACTTCTGGCTCTCGTGTGCCGAGACTCAAGACATAACGGTATCGCGAAACAGGACTTGCGTCTCACGGTGCCGCCGCGCCAGGAACCTTGTTGAGAGCGCGGAGCCGTTGTACCACCGGGCTGGGATTCTGCGCGGCGCTGACGCACTTGATCCCAGAGCTGTTCTTGCCGCTCCAGGTATTGATGGACCTCATCACGATTGGCCAGGTAGTAGGCGATGGCTCCGTACACTTCCTCTAGGCTCAGAGCGGGATAGAGCTGCTGGATGGTTTCGGCGGAGTGGCCTTGCTGGAAAGCAATCACGACGGAGTCGAGAGATACGCCCAGCAGACCCACCCGCAGCGCACCCTTGGGAATCCTCCTCCACGTAGCTCTTCAGTGAGATCATGCGTTCCTCCGATGCCAGATTCGCGGACGCTCAGGCCAATCCCAAGGTCACTCTACCTCCCCGCGCAGAACGGGCCACCCACTTTCTAGCACGGTACCGTCCATCCGTGTTTTGGCCGCAAGGAAATCAGAGCGGCCCTGCAGGAGCCACCTTTCGCAGGTCGTAGCTAAGTCGGGGCGGTCAGGAGGTAGTATGCCTGCCCTATCGTTCGGACGCCTGCGTCCGATCTGATTGTTGTTCCTGGTGAGCTGCACTGCCTTACACCAGCTCGACCTTGGCACGGAAGACGAATTGTTGGTCGGCGAGGATGCACGGATGGTGGCGTCGATGAGAAGGCGCTGAAGGGTTGGCCGAGATCGGCGCGAAAAAATGCCGTAGCGGTCTGCCCAAGGAGGTTGGCGCTCCCGAAACCGGGATGCGTCGCAATAGCGACCTTCTGACGCCCCAGGGCAAAGACCTCAGTCCCTGGTACTTGAAGACGGGCTCGACCGCCACGGCTATATCTATTGTGATGCGCTCCTGGTCATAGTCAAGGTTCTGCCGAAATTTTCTTGCCAGCCGGTCGCGAGCCGGGGCTTGGGGAGCAAGTCCGCCACGGCGATATGGCCGACTACCTGGCCGTCGATGATGACCGGGCAGGCTTGACCGGGACGGTAATCGACGTGGTTACCGTACTGACTCGCCGTCGGGTCGGGTCTGGTGTACACCTCGACCTGGCCGGCGCCTAGGTTGATAATCCAGTAGACTGGGATCCCGGCCCGTGCATAACCCGCCAGTTTCTTGCCCTGGTCATCGGCGAGGCTTCTGCCCGCTACCTCGACCACGAGGCAGCAATCCGCGGCGGTCGCATCGCGCGAGGAGTCGTATTTAAGTTCAGCGCGAATCACCGCCACATCGGGCTCGGGTTTGCTCCGAGGCTCGATGACGACGGCCTCTTCCTTGGCGACGTGCCAGTCGGGTGGGATGATCCTCTCGAGCGCCTCGGCCGTCCGCCTCGTCCCTACCCGATGAGGTGGGTTCTTGGGCATCTTCGGCACCACGATCCCGTCCCAGAGCTCGACCTGGTCATCTTCCCCAATGGTTCCGTCCTCGATCATCCGGTCATACTCATCAACCGTGATCGGTTTCGTTATGGTGCTCATTTCCCGCCCCTCTCCCACAGTCACGATCCGATTCGCCGAGCGATTGCCAGGACTATCCAATGTATACCGGAACCATTAACAATGTCCTCATCGGGGTCCGTTCCTTTCTCGTCTTGTCCGACCTGATGCAAGAAAGACGGTGTCTGCTCCTGACACCTGTCTCGATAAACCCAGGGAGTCAGTTGCACTGCGTAGCTCCCTGGGAAGTGAGGCTGGCCCCTCGCTCGGTCCGTGAGGTATGATTCTCAAACCGCGACGGGGTCTGCTTGGAACCCAAGCTCGCACCACAGTATGCCAGCGTATTCGAGGGGGTTTGGGTCCGAGACGTGTCTCCTGCTTGGAACAAACAAGGACAGGTATGAAAGACCGAATTTCTGTCAGCCCACAGGTCCATTTCGGCAAGCCGTGTGTTGCCGGCACGCGGATTCCTGTGCAAAGCGTGCTCGAGCTCGTCCGAGAAGGGCTTTCCTTTTCTCAGATCATCCAGGATTACTTTCCGGATCTGGAAACGGAGGACATTCGCGCGTGCATCCAGTATGCCATTGACGTGGTGGCAGTTGAGGATATCTGCCTGGCAACCACGCCATGAGGTTCTTGACTGACCAGGATGTCTACGCCATCACAATTCGCTTTCTGAGCGGCCTGGGACATGATGTCATAACGGGCGGGCTCAAACTGAGGTTCTGGCTAACCAGGAACGCAGTGTGAGCCCAAGGACTGACTTCGGGTGAGCAACACACAGGAACACGGACCCAGCAACAGTTATCGACCGAAAAATCACGGCAGCGACGCCAGATCGATGATGAACGGGAACGTCAGATTGAGGTTGCTTCAGGAGCCGTGCATCGGCGGTGATCCAGCTCGCAGCTCTCCTGCTCGGCGAGGCCACATAGAGGCAGTCGTAGACGCCATGCCGGAGCTGGACGGAGATTGCGATGGCCCGCGGAAGCAGGGGCTCATGGGGATGGAATTGCGGGAGGGTGGTCAGGAGATCGGCCATGAAGGCGTTCACTTCCGCCGGTGTGACCCTCCCCTGCGCTGGGCTCTCGTCAAGGCGTGGGCGCATTCCAACGTGAAGATATCTGGGGCGAGGAGCTCGTGCCGGCTGCGGACAAACTCATCCCGGATGATGCGAGCCTTGACGGACTGATCCTCTTGGAGCAGCCACTTGACCCCGATGTTACTGTCGAGCACGCACCTCATTGCTCGTCGCCGTCACGCAAAGCCCTGATGGAAGGCACGGCGATATCCAGTAGGCCGTTGCGCTCGAAGACCGCCCTTCGGGCGGCTTCGGATCGCTCCCGGATCCTCCTGATGAGATCGGAATCTGTGACCCGCTTTCCCTCCGCGTAGAGGCGATAGACCTCTTCCAGGTCGGCTCGCTCCTTATCGTCTGCTGATTCCACTGTCTTAGTCATAGTCATTCCTCCAAAGAGATTCTAGCAGATGATTCTGAAGGTTCCATTGTCGCTGAGTGTTCTTCCTGCCTCGTTCTGTCCGCCCCGTAGCTCGTCCCCCGCCAGGTGACGCGGCCGGTCAGGCACATCCAGATCGAACGCAGCAGGATGTAATCGGTCACCAGGTTGCCCACGGGAAACCAGGCGACGTGCCGCGAACCCGGTACGGAGGTCTCGTAGACCAGGCGAAAGACCGGATACATCAAGACATGATGCAGCAAGGAAAGTACCAGCAGCCAGCGGGGAAATGGACCGGAGAACCCGGCGAGGAGCATAATCACCGCGGCCAGCAAGGCCAGGTGCCCGCTCTGGCAGAAGATAATAGGGTCGAGCAACCGACCGGCAACGCGCCAGGCCTTGCGGTCCAGCGCATCATAGAAAATGCGGCTCCATCCCTTGATAAGCTGATCGAGCGAGGCGTACATCCGGCATGTCACCAGGTTCCGAACCAGGACCGTGCGGATCGGCAGCCCCAGGGCTTTGACCCTGCAAGCCAGGCCAATGTCCTCGACGAATCGGTCGCGCACGGCCGCGTGGCCACCAGCAGCATCGTAGGCTTGCCGCTCGACCAGGATGGATTGACCGTTGGCGAAGGCCGTCTTCGATCGGTCGTCATTGACCTTGTGCAAGGGGAACGATTGCATGAGCACGATCCCCCCGAGCGGCTGAACGACTTGCTCCCAGAACGTCTCGCACCGCAGCTCGGGCAAGAGGCTCACAAGCGCGGCCTGCTGGGTGCGGGCATACTCCAGCATGACGCCGATGAACTCGGGGGCATGCACGGTGTCAGAGTCAAGGAACCAGAGCCACTGGCCGCGCGCCTGGTCGGCGGCCTGCTGCAAGACGTAGGTCTTGCCGGTCCAGCCGGGCGGCAATTGCTCGTTGGAGAGCACGCGCAGCCTCGCGTCTCGATCCGCGAAATCATTCGCGATCTGCCTGGTCCGATCAACGCTGCGATCGTCGATGACCAGAATCTCCAGCTCGGGATAGGCTTGGCGGCAAACCGACGCCAGGCAATCGGCCAGAGTCGCTTCTTCGTCCTTGGCCGGGATCACGGCCGAGACCAGCGGAGGGATCGCCGCATCAAGAGTCGGCGATCCGGGCGTGAGGAATTGCACCTTGCTCAGAACGTACCTGAGCACCAGATAACGAATCGGCCAGGCGGCCACGATCGCACTGTAAATAAGAAGAATCGTGGTCTGGGCTGGTGTCATGACGCGAGCTTTCCGTGCAGTTCCATGGGCGCGCCCAGATCCTCGAGCTCTCGGCCCCGGGGATAAGCCAGGATCCCGAGCACGAGGGCGGCGAGCCAGAACGGCAGGATTGCCTCGATCCGGGGCGAGACCAGCCAGCCATGAAGCAGCCCCAAGGGCGCTGCCAAGGCGCCGATCGCCGCGGGAATAACGTGCCCCCAGAAGAAGCGTGCGCGCGCAGGTGGGGATCGCGCAGCCGAGCCCTGCTCCCGAGCACTCGACGGCTCATCGTGCTGACCACGAAAATCACGAACAGGCTGAGAAACGCGGCCTGGCCCAATTGGATCGAAGCCGGCGGAACGACATGCTCGGCCCTGCCTCGCAGCAAGGCGCCAGACAGTGCGACCACTGCACCGACGCCGACCAGAACGTTGAGCACGCCTGACCTCGTCGTTTTCAAGCAGTCGAGCGAGGCCGGGTCAAGGCTCTCCTCGGCGGTTTCAGCGGGATCGCGCATGGTCGACGGAACCTCGTGAGGAATGGAGCCGGCGATAGAGTCCCACGATCAGCTCGATCTGCCCGATCGGCCGGCCGGTCTGGCGAGCTATTTCCTGGGGAGGGGCTCCCACGGCGGCCAGCGCCCAGGCCTCGCCGTGCAGCGTGCCAAGATCACTGCCGGCGCGTCCCTCACGTTGCTCCTCGTCGGTCGCCAGGTTGGGAACAGCAATCAAGGTCGGCTCTTCGCTCGCGTCTTGGGCGTTGCCCAAGTTGAGGAATGAGTGCGCCCGGCTGACCTTGCCTCGTATCCCCTGGCGAAACCTGAGCAGGTGATTTTGCGTTATCATCGAAGCCTCGACGACCGTGGCTTCCAAGTTCTTCGATCCGAGATTCAATCGCGAGCAAGCGCTCGGTCAGCATCTGGAGACGCTGCTCGGTTTCGCTTCGAGTTTTCATCGCCCGCCTGTCGGCGAGCTTCCACAGAATCACTGCCGCGGCCAGGCCCCCGATCCCGGTGACGATGGTGAGGAGGAACATGGCCGTCCACAGAGCGGGGAGCATGATCAGGATCCTTCCTTGGCTGAATCGCCCGGTCTATTCTGAGCCTGGCGTCCTTGGTTCGCAGGAAAAAGTCAGGATCGCCGGCAATTCCGACTCAATGGGCGTGGACCTCCGGCGCGGCAGCCGGCTCGGTGGTTGAAGCCGGTCGCTCCGTGGTATTGGCCGCGTGCGCCGCGTGGGCCGCATCGTAGACGTCGCGGAGCGCAACGCCCTGGGACGAGGCGATCCGAGCACAGTCGTCATATTCGGGGCTGAAGGTCGGGGGACGATTCTCAAGCCAGCCGAGCTTACCGCGGACTGGACCAAACCGCGTCTGGACCTCGACGCCCTGGCGCTTCAGCTTGTGGCGGCTGACGGGGTAGCGTCTGATGCCCAGAGTTCCCGTCTCGCGGAAGACGATTTCTTCCAGGGGCGGAATCCTGGCCTCGTCACACAGCACGCTGATCATCACCGCGGGCCGGTTTTTCTTCATCTGGATTGGAGTCACAAAGGCATCGAGCGCCCCCCCTTCCATCAGCTTGATCATGGTGTACCCGACCACCTCGCCGGGCAGGTCGTCCAGGTTGGTCTCGAGCACCCAGATGCGGTCGCTGGCGGGCGGAAGCTCAGCGCTGCCCACCAGCAGCCGCAGGAGGTTGGCCTGCTCCGGCAGGTCGCGGCTGCCGGCCCCTAGGCCGATGTTCTCGATGGTCAGCGCGGGAAGCGGACCAAATCTTTCCACCACGGTCGTCAGGATCGCGGCGCCCGTCGGTGTTGTCAGCTCCATCTCGACCATCGATTCGGCGAGCGGTACGCCTTTGAGAATCTCCGCCGTGGCGGGCGCTGGTAGTGCCATCCGGCCATGAGCCGACTTGATCCAGCCCTTTCCCGGCGGGACCGGACTGGCCTCGAAGCGATCGACGCCCAAAAGGTCCAGGCCAACTGCCGATCCGACGATGTCGATGATCGAATCAACGGCTCCGACCTCATGAAAATGGATCTTGGACAGATCAACTCCGTGGACCCGCGCCTCGGCCTCGCCCAGTCGCAGGAATATTCGCTTGGCCAGGTCCTTTTGACGGGAGCTCAGGCTGCCCTTGTCAATGATTGCCTCAATATGGTGCCAGTGCCGATGCGCGTGCTCGACCGGAGCGTGAACCTTGGCCGCGGTCGCCCGGAAGCCGCCCTTCTTCACGGTCTCGAATGCGACGCTGCCGGGTAGCCCCAGGCTGGAGACGGCCTCCTGAATCGGCCGGGGATCGACTCCGGCGTCCACCAAGGCGCCGAGCGTCATGTCCCCCGAAATCCCGCTGAAGCAATCGAAATAGCCGACGCGCACCCCCTGCCCCCTTCACCCGCAAGTCAAAATGCGGTAACGCACAATATTCTAACCGACCTCGCCGTCGGGGCAAAGGCGGAGTCAGCACCAGGCACGGACACGGGCGTGCTCATGCGTGCAAAAATTATCGCTCCGTGGAAAAACTTGGGATGGCTCGGATCGGCCGTCGTCATTCCAAGGGGGAGAAAATCGACGACCGGCGAGGCAGAGATTGCATGGATCCGGACTTGCTCGGCCAGCTTCTGGACCGGCACGCCGCGGCGCTGGAGTTGTATGCCCGTCAGTGGTGTGAAGTGCCCGAAGACGTGGTCCAGGACGCATTTCTGAAGCTGGCGGGGCAGCGCGGTACCAGAAAACCCTGTTGCCTGGCTGTTTCGTGTCGTCCGCAACAGGGCTATTGATGCGGGTGAGGCAGCCCGCCGGCGAAAGCGTTACGAGACCGCCGCCGCGTCCTGGGCTGCACCCTGGTTCGAGGCCGATTCTGGCGGCCGTCCAGGGGCCGTCGATCCCGAGCAGGCCGCCAGTGAGCTGCAGGCGCTGCCAATCGAAGAGCGCGAGATCATCGTTGCCCATCTGTGGGGCGGATTGACCTTTGAACAGATCGCCGGGGTAGCCGGTTGCTCCACGAGCACCGCGCACCGTTTGTACGCACGAGGACTGTTAACCCTGAGAGAACGGCTGGGAGTGTCATGTCGCTAGTCCCGCCTGAACCCGAACTCAACCCGCTCGAATCGGCTCTGGGAAGACTCGTCCCGGCGCGAAGTCGAATCGATCGCGACCGACTGATGTTCCAGGCCGGTGTGAACTCCGCGAAAGCGCAATTCCCAGGTCGCTGGGTCTGGCCGGCAATCGCGGCCTCGCTGGCGGTCGTGGCGCTGTCCGAGTCTGTCGTCCTGGCGGTCAGGCCAGGTCGGGGCCCTGCTGCGGTCCAGCAGCCGGTTGCCGCGGCGCATGGACCTGACCGTCAAGCCCGAGCCGGTCGAGATCCTGATCCAGGGCCCTCCGTCGCCGGAGTCAGAGCCATGGCCGCCTGCCGGCGGCGAGATGCTTGGCCTGCGGCGGCAGATACTGCGATTCGGGCTGGAAGGGCTGCCTGATATTCCACCCTTACTCAGCCAGGTCGAGGAGGCGCTCCAAAACTCCGGCGCGGGACCTGGTACACCCGGCTTACTCCGTCGTTACGAACTCAACAAGGTGCTCGACCTGGGAGGTCCTTCATGATGCGTTACGTCGCCGGTTTCCTGGCCCTGACGGTGAGTCTGCCGCCAGCGGCTGCTCGTGGAGACGATGAGTCTGATGCTCCGCCGCCTACGGTGATTCATGCTCCGCCCCACCGCCAGCCCGGTTCCCGCCCTCAGGTACAAGCTGCTGCCGGATCGCCGCGACTTGATTCCCGGCAACGCCGCGATCTTCTACCACAGGGCTATCGAGCACGTGATGGACGCCGAGTGGGGCCAACGGCTCGATGCGGCAAGGGCCAAAGACGTCGCCGAAACAGCTCAACGAGGAGGCGGAAACGGTGAACGGTTGGCTCACTCAGCCTCTGGCAACGCTTCCCCGCGAGGCCGTCCGCAAGCATCTGGAACGGTACGCAAACAGTCTGCATGAAGCCGAGCTCGGCACCCGCCGCGAATACTGCGACTGGGAATTCCAGCGCCGCGACGAGGGATTCAACCTGCTCCTCCTCGATCTGCAGGAGACGAGGGCGCTGTGCCGCTTGCTGGTTATGAAAACTCGCCTGGAGATTGCCGAAGGGCGCATTGATTCAGCGATCCACTGGCTGCAGACCGGGCTGGCGCTGGGCCGACACGTTGGCGAGCATGCGAGCACGCTTATCCAGACGATGATCGCCGCCTCGATCACGCTGCAGATGGCCGTTCCGCTCGAGGACCTGATCCAGGCTCCAGGAGCACCGAACCTGTACTGGGCTCTGGCCAACCTGCCTCGACCGTACCTCGATCTCGGTTCCGCTTTGGATGGAGAAAAAACTACCCTGGAGAAGGAGTTTCCTCAGCTCAAGACTCTTGATGGGGCCCCCTGGAGCATCGAGCAGGCCCGCGTCTTCTCGGACGACTTCCATAGAAAGTTGGCCGTGCTGACCGGAGACTGGCCCCGTTCCTCGAGCCCGGCTTCACGGCCTGAAATGAAGGATCTGGGCGAGCACCTGATGTTCGCGGCGCTGGTCGCTCGGGCCTATCCCGAAGCCAAGCGTCAGCTCATCGCCCAGGGGCGGCCGACCGCCGAGGTCGAGGCCATGCCATCTATCCAGGTGGTCGCGCTGCATTCGTACAGACTCTACGAGGAGGCGCGGGACGACATCTTCAAGTGGGCCGGTCTGCCTTACTGGCAAGCGACTAGCGGAATGGCCCAATCCGAGCAGCATCCAGGCGTCGGCTGGGACAAGCTGAAAGGCGGGATTCCGTTCGCGATCGTTCTCCCCGCGATCCACTCGGGCTTCTACGTTCCGGTCCGGGTCGAACGGCGTCTCAACGTCGTGCAGTACATCGAGGCGATTCGACTCTATGCGGCAAGTCATAACGGCGATCTGCCACCGAGCCTGGAGGCAATCACCGCGGTACCAGTGCCGATCGATCCCGCGACGGGCAAGTTCTTCGACTACAAGGTGGACGGCTCGACCGCGAGCCTGACCGCGGCGGGGCCTGCTCGATTGGCGCAGATACCTGAGTACAAGATTCGCTACGAACTGAAGCTGGCCCGCTGAGCATTGCACGGGAGAGAAAACCGTAGGGTCCGCTCCGCGGACCATCCCAATCGGTCCGCACAGCGGACCCTACATGTGACCTGGAGGCTCAACATGAACAAGTCGAACTGTATATTTATTTTTATCCCACTCATCGGGCTGGCCACGGCCCGGGCCGACGACGCCCGGTCGCGGGCGATCACCCCGTTCCTTGACAACGACGTCTTTGCGGTCGGTCGTCTGGACCTGGAGAAAGTCGATGTGGAGAAGCTGGTGCATCGCCTGGTTATCGACCAGGAGCAGGCTGGCGAAATGTCGCAAAAGATTGCGCCATGGATAACGGCCCTGCGCAAGGCGGGGGCCAAGGAACTTTACGTGCTGGGCATCTTGCCCGAGCTATTGAGCCCATCGAGCTCACCTTTTCCGCTCATCGTTCCCCTCGGGGAAGGGGCCGACGCCAACGCGATCGGCCAGTTGCTCTGTGGCGCCGGCGGTGTCAAGGGGCCGGTCACGCTGCCGACCTGCGCGACGGTCAACAATGCCGTCTTCGCCGGCACCAACGAGGCTCTCGATCGCGTCCGCCAGCTCGAGCCTGTGAATCGTCCCGAGCTTGCGGCGGCATTCGCGACTCTGGGCGACACATCCGCCGAGCTCGTCTTGACCCCCAGCGCCGACACGCGCCGGGTGATCGAGGAAATGTTGCCTATCCTGCCCAAAGAGCTGGGCGGCGGCCCGATTACCGGCGTCACTCGTGGTATGCTCTGGACCGCAGCCGGTCTGACCCCGGCTCCAGAGCCACGTCTCCAGTTCGTGGTACAGGCCAAGAATCCAGAGTCAGCCCAGTCCTTGAACGCTCTGGGAAAGAGCCTCATTCAGTACCTCCGCCAGTCGCCCCAGGTACCCCGGTACGCACCTGACGTCGCCAAGCTTGCCGACGATCTCAAGATAGAAGTCAACCAGGACCGGATCACTGTTTTGATAGATGCCCAGACAGCAAGTACCTGGGCCGCGACGCTGACCTCACCGTGGCGAGAGAATGCCGCTCGTATTGGATGCATCAACAATCTTAAGCAGATTGGCCTCGCGATGCACAACTACCACTCCCGGCACAAGACCTTTCCACCAGCCTACACCGTGGACAAGGCCGGCAAGCCGCTGTTGAGCTGGCGCAGTTCTGATCCTTCCCTACATCGAACAGGAGGCACTCTACAAGGAGTTCCGTCTCGATGAGCCCTGGGACAGTGAGCATAACCGGACGCTCATCGACAGGATGCCACCAACTTACCGCTGTCCTGGGGGCAGCTCCAAACGCGCCGACCAGGGCAAGACGACCTATCTGACGCCGCGCGGCAAGGCGACAATCTTCCCCGGCTCAGAAGGCATCAAGATCCAAAAGATTACAGACGGGACCTCGAACACGCTTTTCGTCGTCGATGCCGGCAACGATCGGGCCGTGACCTGGACCAAGCCGGACGACTGGGACGTCGATCCAAGGCTCGATCTGAAGGGCATCTTCGGCCACCACCCCGGCGGAACCCCCTTCGCGTTCGCCGACGGCTCTGTGCATTTCATCAAGGAGACCGTGGATCCGAAGGTATTCGAGATGCTGCTCACGCGGGACGGGGGTGAGGTGATCAATTCGGATGCGTACTGAGCTGGCTCTTACAGCTCGGGTTCGCAAGCCCTCGCCGAACACAGGTTCATGGTTCGAGATAGGCCTCGTGCTCAAGACCCTTGATGTACGCGAGCACTTCATCAAGGGTCTCGACCACCATTCCGGGAACGCGGCCGGCGTCGTCGAGCTCACGTAGGAGCTTGAGATCTTCGAAGTATTCCGAGGCCTCGAGCTCGCGACGAAGCCGCGCACTCAACGCTCGCTCACCGGAGACAAAAAGATCTACGTGATGTGCGATCAGCCAGAGCGTCCGCTCAGTAACGGCGCCGCGCACGGCCTCGGCCCCCGTCGCGGCATGATCTTGAGCGTCAACCGCCTTGCCCACGTCATGCAACAGGGCCGCCAGCAAGAACTCCTCGTCATAGGGCCGCGATTCGCGCGCCAGGTGGAAGACCTGAAGGCTGTGATACAGGGCGTCACCCTCGGGATGGAGCTTCGGGTTCTGCTTGATGGCTTCCAGGGGAAGCAACCGCATCCGGTAGACGGCGAAGCGGTCGAGGTGCTCGGTGAGTGCGGCCACGCCCTCCAAGTCGGCGGGCTCTGGCATCGCCGGCTCTGCGCCGGCTTCACCCTGACCGCGACGCGATCGCCATAGAGTCACAAGCTGGTCGCGAACCTCGCTGTCGGAGGGGAGGTCTCCCGGCCGCACCCGGTGCCCGAGCACCACCGCGGCTTTGCGTTTGGCCACGTAGAAATCGTTCTCGCTGGTACTGTCAAGCCAGTCCAGCGAGTTTGCCGTCGCCTGATCTCCGGCCCCGTCCAGCAAGCGCCGCGCCGCCTCGAGTGCGATTTGCTGCCTGAGCCGCGCGGTCGCAGCCGGGAGGCGGTATTTCTTGCGAAACTTGTCGTGCATCAGTAACTCGCCCCCAGGCCAATTCTGCACAGTAAAGCGGCTGCCGGCAATGAACACCGATCCTTCATTCCAACAGGTGCACCCAAGAGAAGGCTCAAGCGACCCGCACCCGCGTTCCTGGGTCGCAGATGACCTCTGTCAATGTCAGCAAGACACCCTGATGAGCGAATCCGGTCAGAATGCTGGCCTCGGCCTGGTTGTCGATCGCACGGATCGCGTCAACCACCAGCGCCACAAGGCAATGTCGCTCCAGCAGGCCATTGACCGCCGCGGCCACGCAGTAATCGGTGGCGACGCCATAAACCACGAAGACCGGTTTGCCCAGTGCGTACAGTGAGATCAGCTCATCAGCATGTTGATGAGTGAAGAGATCATATTGCCGCTTCAACAGCGTGAGATGGGGGGGCACTTCGGTGGGAACCGCATCCTGCTCGTCGAATCGCACGCTTTTCGCGCGGAATGTCGCATCAATTCGCTCTTGCCCGGCCGTGCCGATCATGCAATGCGGTGGAAATGTCCTCAGTTCCGGATCGTCGGGCATATGGGCGCAGGCCGTGGCCAGGACTGGTATAAGCTGGTCGCGCGCGAACCGCGAGAGCCGCGCAAGCCGGGAAACGATCGCGGTCGAGCCCGGCACGAAGAGGGCCCCGGTCGGTTCGAGGAAATCGCGCTGGGTGTCGATGTCGACAAAGACCTGCGGTCCTTCGAGCATGAGCCTGACCCCCGTGCCGACAAGCATGGATGACTGCGCAATGTCGTCATCGCCAGCGGCTGACCATCGTGATCCCATTGTGCAAGGGATTCGAGTGCTCAGCCAAGAGACGTGTGATCTCTGACCGGTGTTCAGAAAGTTTAGGGCGTGTAATAATTCTTCCTCGATCAAGAAGACATGGCAGGAGATCAGACGCGCCGCCTGCGCGCGGCGTCCAGTGCGCTTCGTGTCATTGTTCGATGCGATGCCGAGAGTGACTTCGTGGACGACAGGAGGAATGGTTATGATGAGATCGGGAAGCGTTGCACCTCGTAGGGCTTGCGGGCTGGGCCTTTGCTGCCTGGCCGTGGCCTCCGTCCTGGGAGCACCCGTGTCCGGCCGAGCCGAATTGCCGCCGCTGATACCCCGCGAGGTCCTGTTCGGGAATCCCGAAAAGGTCAACCCCCACATCTCGCCTGACGGCGCCCGGCTGGCGTGGATTGCGCCTGACAAGAAAAACGTCTTGCAGGTCTGGGTCAAGACGATCGGCAAGGACGATGACAAGATCATCACGGCCGATCCCAAGCGGGGGATCCGCCAGTTTTTCTGGGCCGAGAACAGCAAGCTGCTGGTTTACTTGCAAGACAGCGATGGCGATGAGAATTTCCATCTTTATGGCGTCGACCTGGCATCGGGCAACGTGCGTGACCTGACGCCCTTTCAGGGAGTCAAGGCTCAGCCGACGGCCGTCGATCCTAACTTCCCCGATACGATCCTGGTCTCGCTGAACCTCCGCGACCGCTCCTTGTTCGACGTCTACCGGCTGGATTTGAACACTGGAGCCCTGGTCCTGGACACGGTGAACCCCGGCGACGTCATGGGCTGGGTGGCCGATCCCCGACTGCAGGTCCGCGCGGCGCAGGTGATGACCCCAGATGGCGGAGCGCTCATCCGCATTCGTGATGATTCTTCGTCGGCTTTCCGTCCCTGGCTCAAGGCTGGTCCGGAGGACGCACTGACACTGCAGGCTTTCGATTTTTCCGCCGACGGCAAGTCGCTCCATCTGCTCTCCGCCCTCGGCCGGGACACGGCAGCCGTAGTCACGAAGGACCTGGAGGGCGGCGGCGAGGCCGAGCTGGCGTCCTCACCCGAGGCTGACGCCGACAACGTGTTGATTCATCCCAAGACCCACGTCGTCCAGGCGGTCCGGTTTTCGCCGGGGCGGTCGACCTGGAGGGTGCTCGACCAATCAATCCAGGCCGATTTTGACGGAATTGGCAAGTTGCATGAAGGCGACTTCTCGGTAGTCAACCGTGATAACGCCGACAAAACCTGGCTGGTGGCGTTTTCGTCCGATCGAGGGCCGATCGCCTATTACGCCTGGGACCGGGGAGCCAGCAAGGGGACTTTCCTGTTCGTTCATCAGCCCAAGCTCGAGGGGCTGAAGCTGGCCGAGATGAAAGCGATTTCCATCAAGGCTCGAGACGGGCTGACCCTGCGCGGATACCTGACACTCCCCGTGGGGCTCGAGCCGCGCGGTTTGCCCATGGTCCTCCTGGTCCACGGCGGACCCTGGGGCAGAGATAGTTGGGGATATAACCCAATGGCTCAGTGGTTTGCCAACCGGGGCTACGCTTGCCTCATGGTGAACTTTCGCGCTTCCACGGGTTACGGCAAGGCTTTCCTGAACGCGGGCGACAAGCAGTGGGGCAAGACCATGCACGACGACCTGCTCGACGCCTGCAACTGGGCTGTCGCTCAAGGCTATGCCGACTCCAAGAAAATTGCCATCTTCGGCGGCTCGTATGGCGGATATGCCGCACTGGCCGGCGTCACGTTCACCCCGGACTTTTTTAACTGCGCAGTGGACATCGTCGGACCGTCCAATCTCAGGACCTTGATTTCCGCTATTCCCCCCTACTGGAAGCCGATGCGGTCGTTATTTGACGTGCGAGTCGGCAACGTGGATAACCCGAAGGACGCCGATCTCATCAAGGAGGCATCGCCTCTTTTCAAGGCCGACAAGATCTGCCGCCCGCTCCTGATTGGACAAGGAGCCAATGATCCTCGGGTCAAGCAGGCCGAGGCCGAGCAGATCGTCGCCGCGATCGACAAGAATGGCGGCCGCGTGAGCTATGTGCTCTATCCGGATGAGGGGCACGGCTTTGTCCGCCCCCAAAATCGGATCGACTTCAACGCCCGCGCCGAGGCCTTTCTGGCCGAGAACCTGGGCGGCCGGTGCGAGCCGCTTGCCGGCGACAGGATTCCCGGTTCAACGGCTTTGATCCGGGAAGTCGGCAAGAATCCGCCTCCTGCGCGGTAACATACAACAGGGTATGCACGGATCACGCTTGAGTGCGGATCACGGCATACGAACCCCGGGGAGCCGGTTGCCCAAGGGTCATGGCCGAGCTCCCCGGGCAGTAATGCCCTGGCTCTGATCGTTGCGTCGATACTTCGGGGATGTGAATTGATGCGCGTGCTCATCACCGGCGGGGCGGGCTTTATTGGGTCGCACCTGGCCGATGCGTATCTCGAGCGGGGCGATGAGGTGTTCGTGCTCGACGACCTCTCGACCGGCAGCATCGACAATATCCGCCACTTACGCGGGCATTCCCGGTTCCACTACACGATCGAAAGCGTTCATCATGCGGCCACGGTGGCCGAACTGGTGGACCAGTGCGACGTGGTCTTTCATTTGGCGGCGGCGGTCGGCGTGAAGCTGATCGTCGAGAGCCCGGTGCGGACCATCGAGACGAACGTCCACGGCACCGAAGTCGTGCTTGCCGCGGCCAACAAGAAAAAGAAAAAGGTCCTTATCGCTTCCACCTCCGAAGTGTACGGGCTTTCCACCGACGTTCCGTTCCGCGAGGACGGCTGTCTGGTTCTGGGGCCGACCAGCAAGGGCCGCTGGAGCTATGCCTGCTCGAAGGCAATCGACGAGTTCCTTGCCCTGGCATACTGGCGCGAGCGAAAGCTGCCCGCTGTCATCGTTCGCCTGTTCAACACTGTCGGCCCGCGTCAGACCGGTCAATACGGAATGGTCGTGCCCACGTTCATCAAGCAAGCACTTGCCGGCCGGCCGATCACGATTCATGGCGACGGCACGCAGTCGCGATGCTTTACCGATGTCAGCGACGTCGTCTCCGCCTTGGTGGCAGCTGATGGACCATCCCGCGGCCATCGGCGACGTCTTTAACATCGGATCGAGCGAGGAGGTGCGGATCGAGACTCTAGCCCAGCGCGTAAGAACCTTGACCGGATCAACGTCCGAGATCGTCCGCATCCCTTACGCGGAAGCCTACGGTGAGGGTTTCGAGGACATGCCCAGGCGGGTTCCCGACATCACCAAGATCCAAACTCTGATCGGCTATCATCCGCGCAAGTCGCTCGACGCGATCCTCGGTGGGGTTATCGAGTACTTCCGCGACGCTCCGTCGGCTGCCGGGCGGGCGGAGACGATTCCGGGCTGAAGCGCCGGTCCGATCAGGCGGCGCAGAGCCTCGCTCCCGACCGATCGACCTTGGGTGCCAGGGGGTTTCGCAAGCGCGGCGGAAAGGTCACAATAGCGGCCGTGGGCATGGAATTCAGGGCCTCCGGGAGAGGGACGAATGAGCGAGCAAAACCTTGCCGCGCGCGTACGCGAAGCACTCGAGGCTGGTGAAGGAATCCTGCGGCTGAGGCCCACCTGGGTGCCTCGCTCATTTCTGATGCCGGGCGGCCGGCTGAAGCTGTCTCGAGACGATCTTTACGCGCTGGGCACCCATCGGGGCGGCATCGACGAACGCTGGTTTTCGTCTACCACGCCGGCGGCCAACGAAGGAGCGCCGCCGGACGAGGGCCTTAGTTACGTCGTGCACGGGGGCGAGCAATTCACGCTCAGGGATGCTATTGCACTACACGGTCCAGAGATGATCGGGGCCAGGCTCTGGAGCAGCTTTGAGCGCTGGCCGGTTTACAGCAAGTTCTTCGACAATCTGGGCCCGATTCCGCATCACATGCACCAGAATCAGGAGCAGGCCGCCAAGCTCGGCCGGGAGGGCAAACCGGAGAGCTACTACTTCCCTCCCCAGCTCAATTGGACGGGGAACAATTTCCCCTATACCTTCTTCGGGCTCGAGCCGGGGACGAAAAAGGAAGACGTCCACCGCTGCCTGGAGCGATGGAACCAGGGCGACAACGGAATACTCGATCTCTCCAAGGCGTATCGCCTCAAGCCCGGTACAGGTTGGCTGGTTCCCCCGGACGTTCTCCACGCTCCAGGCTCACTCGTGACCTTCGAGCCGCAGTGGGGATCGGATGTCTTCGGCATGTACCAGTCCATGGTGGAGGGACGTCGCGTTCCCTGGGAGCTGTTAGTCAAGGATGTGCCCGAGCCTTACCACCATGATCTCGACTACCTGGTCAACCAGCTCGACTGGAAAAAAAACGTCGATCCCGAGTTCAAGGCTCACAACTACCTTGAGCCGATCGTCCGCTCTGGCAACTCCGCCGACGGTTTCGTGGACAAGTGGATTGTCTACGGCACGGTTGACGGCCAGCAGCTTTTCAGCGCCTGCGAGCTGACAATAAGTCCGGGTCACTCGACCACCATCAAGGATCCCGGCGCCTATGGGCTGATCGTGGTTCAAGGCAGCGGCCAGATCGGCGCGCTCGACGTGGATAGCCCGAACTTCATCCGCTATGGCGAGATCACCAAGGACGAAGTGTTCGTGACGGCCAGGCGAGCCGCCGAGGGGGTCAGCTTCAAGAACACGGGTAGCGAGCCTTTTGTCAGCCTGCGCTACTTTGGCCCCGATACTCACGCCAGTCTACCTGGCGTGGGCGATCACCAGAAGTCCGCTGCGAATTGACCGGCCCCTCGACACCGTGAAAGACAAGCTTCTCGCGGCCGACCGGGTTGATCGACGGGTCGCGGGAAGGAGTCTGCCGCCCGAGGACCCCGCATGATAAGCTGGACCTTGACGCTGGTCTTACTGGTGGTTGTGCTGGTGCTGGGCGGACTATTCTCCGTACTGGTGATATTCAGCCTGTCGCGGTCGGCGACGGGGGGCGACCTGGACTGGCAGATTGCCCGGCTCGAGCGCAAGGTTGATCTGATTCTCAGCCATCTGGGAATCGGTCACGATGAACACGTTCCGGAGCTCGTGGTCAACCTGGCAAGGGAAGGTCGCACTCAAGAGGCGATTCGCGAGTATGTGCGGCTCACAGGGGCTGGCGAAGCCGTGGCCCGCCGCGAGGTTGAGTACGTTCAGGAACGTCTCAAGCAGCAGAAAATCGGCGGAGCAGGGAGCGGCTGAACGGACCCTCGGGCATTTTCAGGAGGTGCAAAAAATACGATGTCCATTCCGTCCTGGGACGCCTCTGACGATGCTGGTGATCGGCTGGGCGAGGGCATTTTCAGCCGCATCAAGGCCGAGCTCGACCCGACGGAATTCCTGCTCTGGGCCGATCGTCCGCTGTCGCCCCCGCCATTGCGAATCCCGCTGGTGCCCGCGCTGTTCATTTCGGTGCTGGCGGCTCTCAGCGGTTTCTCCCTAGCGGCACTCTTCGGTCTGGTCGACGAAGCCTCGCTGGATCTGCGAACCCTTGTGCTGGCGCTGGGGCTGGGCCCGTTCGTGCTCGGCGGCATGATTTTCGGGAACCTCCTGAGCCTGCTGATTCGCCGATTGCGGAAACGCCGGAGGCTGGCTCGGATGATCTATGCGGTCACCGATCATCGCGCCATCGTCGCCCGCATCGAGGTGTCATCGGGAGAGCTCCAATCATCTTCGCTGAGGCCCGGAGAGATCATCGATACGCGCAGGTTCGAGAATCCAGACGGGTCAGGCGACCTCTACTTCATCGGCCAGGGATTTGACCAGTGGCTGCCCATCGGCTTCCTGGAGGTTCGCCAGGTCGGCTTGGTAGAGACCCTGGTGCGCGACGCACTCCTAAATGTCGAGGAAGAATGGTGGAAGTTCGGAACAGCCGGGGCATACTGAGCCGAAACAGTTCAGACTTCTTGATTTCATCCCTCTCCCCCCGAGGCCATCTGCATGACCGGCAATCATGTCAACAACTATCCCAAGCTGCACAATGCCGCCTGGCCCGGCGTGGTTGGCAAAGGGGGCGAAGGCGCCGAACCGTGCATCGATCTGGCCACGATGCTCGATCTGACCGCCGCGGCCTCGATCGACGGCGTCAAGTTCGACGGTTTTGATTTATTCCTTTTCAGTCCGCATATCAACATTGACGCTAGTGACGACGAGATCAAGGCATTGGCCGAGATGGCCACGTCGCGCGGGCTGATGATCGGATCGGTGGTCGCGCCGGTGTGGGGTCCGACCGGAGGCGGATCGGCCATGGATGCAGGCGAGGGCCGCAAGAAATTTCTGCACCAGGTCCGCAAAGGCTGCGGAATCGCCCGCCGCCTGCGCGAGCTCGGGTGCGCGGCCTCATGGAGTCGTTCGCTTTGACTCGGCGTGCAGCCCGAATGACTGGCTCGCCGATCCGGGGGGGAACCAGGCAAAGATCGCCGAGACCTTTCGCCAGGCGGGCTCGATCGCGCGCGACCACGGGGAAAAGCTGGCTGCCGAGGGTGAGATCTGTTGGGGCGGCATGCACTCCTGGCGGACGATGATTGACCTGCTGGAACGCGTCGGGGAGCCCGAAACGGTCGGATTCCAGGCGGACATGGCCCATACGCTCTTGTACACTCTGGGAGAGAACGCCCCTGAGGACCGTATCTTGCCCGCCGACTTCGACTGGAAAAGCCCCGACGTTCTCGACTCGGCCCTGAAGACGCTGACCGCCGCTCTGCGGCCCTGGACTCTGGACTTCCACGTTGCCCAGAACGACGCGACCGTGTTCGGTTCGGGTTCGCACGACCACACTGGCCGCCATTGCCTGCCGACCGACCCCGGCGGCAAGCTGAACATTCCCCATCATGCCGGCTTCTGGCTCCGCGACGACAGCGGCAAGCTCACCAAGAAGCTCAGGCACATCTGCTGGGACGGCTGCATGTTCCCCAACGCCCTCATGATGAAGCCGACAACCTGGAACGATATCCTGACGGCGATGATCAGCGTCCGCGACGCCCACGGATGGCGCGAACCATGATCTTGGGGTTCGCGGAACGTCTGCCACGGCGGAGTAGTGTCGAATCCTGTAACCAGCGAAAGTGATTGGTGCTCTGATGGCGCTGCGGAAACCACTCAACATCGGCCTGATCGGCTACGGCTTCATGGGTCGGACTCATTCGAATGCGTACAAGCGTGTAAACGACTTCTTCGATGTGGACTACCGCCCTGTGCTGAAGGCCGTGTGCGGGCGTGACCGCCCCGGCGCGGAGTCATTCGCCCAAACGTGGGGCTACGAATCGGTAGAGACCGACTGGAGGAAGCTGGTCGAGAGGAAAGATATCCATGCGATTGATATTTGCACGCCCAATAATGTACATGCAGAGATTGCCATCGCGGCGGCCGATGCGGGTAAGATGGTGCTGTGCGAGAAGCCCCTGGCGATGAACCTTGGTCGAAGGCCAGAAGATGGTCGACGCTGTGGAGCGGGCTGGCGTCCCGAATACGGTCTGGTACAACTATCGCAGGGTGCCCGCCGTCACGCTTGCCAAGTTGCTGATCGACGATGGCAGGCTGGGCAAAATCTTTCACTACCGGGCATGCTTCCTCCAGGACTGGACAATCTCAGCAGATCTTCCGCAAGGCGGAGCCGCGCTTTGGCGGCTCGATGTGGCGGCGGCCGGCTCGGGCGTCACCGGCGACTTGCTCGCGCACTGCATCGACACGGCCCTCTGGCTCAACGGGCACATCAATTCCGTCTGCGCCATGACCGAGACGTTCGTGAAAGAACGAAAGCATAACCTCACCGGCAAGGTCGAGCCGGTGGGAATCGACGACGCTTGTGCCTTCCTTTGCCGGTTCGACAACGGCTCTTTGGGGCTGTTTGAATCCACCAGGTACGCTCGCGGGCACAAGGCCTTGTACACATTCGAGGTCAACGGCGAGAAGGCCTCGCTGAAGTGGGATCTGCACGACCTGCACCGGCTTGATTACTTCGATCACGGCGACGATTCCTTGATCCGCGGGCTGGCGGTCGATTCACGTGACCGACGGCGACATGCCTTATATGAAGAGGTGGTGGGTCCCCGGCTTGCAGATCGGCTACGAGCATACCTTCATCCACCAGGTGGCCGATTTCCTCGACAACCTGTCGAAGGGCCAGCCCACAGCACCGACCTTCCGCGACGCCCTCGCCACCCAGGCGGTCTGCGATGCCGTGCTCGATTCGGCGGAACACCAGAAGTGGGAGACTGTCGTGCCGGTGTAAGCTTCTCTGCGGCGGCAGCTTTAGAGGAAAAAAGCCATGAAAACCGGGATGAACCTGCTACTCTGGACCGACCATGTGACCGAGGCCCAGGATCTGATCATCGACCAGCTCAAAGTCCTGGGGTTCGACGCCTTGGAGGTTCCGATCTTCGCGACCAGCGACCTTGCACCCTATCAGCGGCTGGGCAAGCGGCTCAAGAGCCTCGGGCTCGGGGCGACGGCTGTCACGGTCATGGGACCAGACACCAATCCGATCTCCTCCGACCGCAAGATCCGCGACGCGGCCGTGGCGCATCTGGATCGGGCCATGGAGTGCGGCCAGCAGTTTGGCTGCGAAATCCTCTGCGGGCCGCTGCATTCTGCAATCGGCGTCTTCTCAGGGACTGGCCCAACGGACGATGAGTTCAAGTTCGGTGTCGATACCATTCAGCGGGCCGCCGAGAAAGCCCAGGCCCGAAACGTCGTGCTGGCAATCGAGTACCTGAACCGGTTCGAGAACTACTTCCTGACTACCACAGCGCAGACCGTGCGCTTCGTTCGCGCGGTGAATCATCCCGCGTTGCAAGATGATGTACGATAGCTTCCATGCGCATATCGAGGAGAAAAACCAGGACGAAGCCATCATGGCGAGCGCGGCGGAGACTGTTCACGTACACATTTCCGAGAACGACCGGGGCACGCCCGGCAGCGGCCAGGTCCACTGGGATTCGGTTTTTGATGGCCTCAAGAAATCTGGCTACAACGGCTACCTGACGATCGAAGCCTTCGGCACGGCCCTGCCTGCCCTGGCTGCCGCGACGCGGGTCTGGCGTAGTCTCTTCCCTGACGCGATGGGCCTCTGCCGCGACGGCCTGGCATTCATGAAGAAACACGTCGGTTGAGCGTATCCAGAACGCGAATTCGTTCGAGCGATGTGGCGAACAAAAAACTCGCGGCGCAACTTCTACGCCGTCTCGGGGCTCCGAGGGAATTGAAGACGGAGTCGAGGATCACGATGCCAATCGCTATTGTCGGCTGGAAAGGACAATGCGTTCGACTGGTCCCGCCAGACCGGTCGCTCCACTTGGAGAACGCGCTGCGGTGGATGAACGACCCCGATATCACCGCGACTCTCGAGTTCAACCTCGGGTTCAGCCGGAAGCGGGAAGAAGCGTTTTTCGATCGGATCGAAAGCCAGAATGACACCGACTTTACCTGGGCGATACTCGATCGGTCGGATCAGCACATCGGATTCATCGGTCTGCACGCGATCAACTGGCGCCATTGCGCTGGAACCGGCGGAATCTTGATTGGCGAGAGGTCGGCGTGGGGACAGGGGCACGCCACCGACGCCGTCCGTGTGCGCACGCGGTTCGCATTTGCCCAGCTCGGATTGCACAGAATCAACGGCCACACCTTCAATCCGGCCATGAAACGCGTCTACGAGAAATGCGGCTACCGGCAGGAAGGCACGGCCCGAAAGATGTTCTGGCGCGACGGGCGATGGTACGACGTGTCTCTCTTTTCCATCCTCGAAGAAGATTGGCTTGCCAGCGACACAGCCAGTTGACCTGAGCTCACAGTATGCCCATCGCCCCGCCGAATTACTCGACGCTTACCGCGATGATCACCCCGGCCTTGTTCATGACCGCAACGGGGTCGTTGATCATCTCGACCTCGAATCGAATGTCGCGGATTGCCGACCGAATCCGCCAGCTCAACGAGCAAGCCGACAGCCTCGGTCGCGGCAAGCTGGACCTCGATTTCCCGGCCGAGCGGCTCGATCATCTAGCCGGTCAGCTCGAGCGTTTGGTCTGGCGGAGCGATCGCATTCGCCAGGCATTGACGTTGCTCTACCTGGCGCTCGCCCTGTTCGTGGGCACGAGCCTGACGACGGCGATTCATGTCCTGATCGGTAGCGACGTCATGGCCATGCCCACGGCACTGGCGATCGCGGGAGTAACTTTGCTGCTCCTGGCCAGTGTGCAACTGACTCGCGAAGCGCACGGCGCGCTGGGGGACAACCGGCTGGAGATTGATTTCTACAAGGAGCTCAGCCGGCGGCGGACGGACGGTTAGATGATCGCTGAGGGCAAAGTGATGAAAATCAAACGCCGACCTTCTTGCCGCCCCCGCGCTCGACGCGCTTGCGGCGTTCTTCGGTGAGGACCTTCTTGCGCAACCGGATCTTGCTGGGGGTGATCTCGACGAGTTCGTCGGCTTCGATGTACTCGAGGGCGATCTCGAGCGTCAGCAGCCGCGGGGGCTTGAGCAAGATGTTCTTATCGGAGCCCGACGCCCGCATATTCGTCAGCTTCTTTTCCTTGCACGGGTTGACGACCATGTCCCCGCTGCGGGAGTTCTCACCGATGATCATGCCCTCGTAGATGTCGTCCCCCGGCTGAACGAACATGATCCCGCGCTGTTGCAGGTTATCAAGCGAAAAGCCAACTGCCTGTCCCCGGGCCATGCTGACCATCACGCCATTGCCGCGACTGGGTATTTCTCCCTTGAGCGGTCGGTAGTCGTGGAAGTTGTGGTGCATGATGGCTTCACCCTGGGTGGCACTCATGAGGCGGCTGCGCAGGCCGATCAAGCCCCGAGCGGGAATCAAGAACTCGAGGTGGGCATAAGCCCCTTTTCCATCCATCTTGGTCATCTCGCCGCGTCGGGAACCAACGAGTTCCATGACGGGACCGATGTGGCTATGAGGGACATCCACCACGAGAAACTCGTACGGTTCATGATCCACGCCGCCGATCTCCTTGACGATCACCTCGGGCTTGCCCACCGAGAGTTCGAATCCCTCGCGTCGCATCGTCTCGATCAGTACCGAAAGGTGAAGCAAGCCCCGGCCCGAGACCTGAAAGGCATCACCGTCCTCAGTGACCTCGACACGAAGGGCGACGTTCGATTCCAGTTCTCGAACCAGCCGATCATTGATGTGGCGCGAGGTCAGATACTGCCCCTCTCCCGTCAGCGGTGAGTTGTTGACGGTGAAGAGCATGCTCAAGGTGGGCTCCCCGACCTCGATGCGCGGCAGGGCCACCGTTTGCTCGGGCGCTGCGATCGTGTCACCGATCTCAACGGTTGCCAGGCCGACAATCGCCACGATATCGCCAGCCTCGGCCTCATCAACTTCGACACGGCCGAGTTTGTCGAACAGGAGAACGCTGTCAATCGACCCGACCACAGTCTCCCCCTTCGCCTTCAGGAGCGCTGCCTTCTGTCCGCGCCGGACCTTGCCCGAGACGATCCTGCCGATGGCGATCCGACCGACATACTCGGAGAAGTCGAGCGTGGTGCAGAGCACTGAAAATGGCCCGTCCGGCTCTACGACCGGACCGGGCACTTTCTCGACGATCAGGTCGAATAGAGGACCGACGTTGCCCGCGGTAGCGGCCGGGTCGTGCGAGGCAAAACCAGCCTTGCCCGAGGCGAAGATGTAGGAGAAATCGAGCTGTTCCTCGCTGGCGCCAAGTTCCACGAAGGTGTCAAACACTTCATTGAGCACCTCGTTGGGCCGGGCGTCTGGCCGATCCACCTTGTTAATCACCACGATGGGCCGAATGTGGCAGGCGAATGCCTTGCGCAGCACGAACTTGGTCTGCGGCATCGGCCCCTCAAAGGCGTCAACCAGCACAAGCGCCCCGTCGGCCATCTGGAGGGTTCGCTCCACCTCGCCGCCGAAATCCGCGTGCCCCGGCGTGTCGATCAAGTTGATCTTGGTGATGCCATACTGAATGGCAATGTTCTTGGCCAGGATCGTGATCCCTCGCTCACGCTCAAGGTCGTTGGAATCAAGGATCCGCTCACCCTGAAGCTGGGATGCCCGGAACTGCCCGGACTGGCGAAGCATCGCGTCGACGAGCGTGGTCTTGCCGTGGTCCACGTGGGCAATAATTGCCACGTTGCGAATGTCGTCGCGTCGCTTCATAAGCGTCGTATCCTCCTCCCCTTGGCAAAGCCTTTCCACCGGGCATGGCTACACTGCGGCGGAGGAACACTTTTGCAGAAGACTAATTCTACACGTTCTCCCGCGATACCCACAAGACCGGACTAGATGATTGCATGCGGATAGGCTGTCCTGACCGGCGTTGATTTGAGGCGATCTTCTGCAGTACGCAGTGCGGTCCAGCGGATCGCGAAGCGGACTTATCGACCGCGGCTAGCGAAGCCGACCGCCGCCCGGCAACCGGTCGATTTGAAACGACGGACGGGCCGAGCAAGCCGATCTCCGTGACCAATGTCGATGACAAGGTTGGACGGTGGAGGTCAAGCTTCAATGCACAAGTAAACTTTGCATGAAAGACGGCGATGATGCGATAATGGGGCCGCTCCGTCGATCAGCGGCTCCGGGGTCGAGGAAATTGCCCATTGCCCTTAGGATGGAAAAACCCCGGTGCATCGATGCGCATACTTCCCATAGAATCTTGATCTTGCGCAACGACGAGTGATCCGTGTGGAGTTCTAGGGCGGGAGCCGGTGACCAGAGGCACCAATGATGGAACACCTGGAGGTTTCGCATCTGTTCGCGATGTTGGTGGTGATGCTCGGGGCGGCCAAGGTCGGCGGTGTCCTGGCTCAACTGATCGGACAGCCCGCAGTCCTGGGGGAGCTGGTTGCGGGGGTGATTGTCGGCCAGTCGGGGTTGCGTCTTGTCTCCACGAGCTACGAGACAATCCACATGCTCTCGGAACTCGGGGTCTTTATTTTGCTCCTGGCAATCGGGTTAGAGACCGACCTGCGCATGCTCATCCGCGTGGGAGCGACGTCGGCGGTCGTCGCCATTGTCGGGGTGGTTCTGCCGTTTGGGCTGGGCTATGCCTCCTGTCGGCTTCTGGGGTTGACCGATCTTGCCGCAATCATGGCGGGGGCCACCTTGACGGCGACCAGCGTGGGGATCACAGCGCGAGTCTTGGCCGACCTCGGAAGGCTACGGGACGAGGAGGGGCAGATCATCCTGGGAGCCGCCGTTCTCGATGACATCTTTGGTCTGGTCATTCTCACGATCGTGACCGGGCTGGCGCAGGGCGAAGCTGTCACGGTGGTCAATGTCGCCACGACCGCGGGCATCGCCTTCGGCTTTCTCGGAGCCGTCATCCTCCTGGGAACCTGGCTGATGCCATGGATCACGCGTGCCACGGCAACGATCGACCTTCCCGGTACTCCGACGATCCTGGCTCTCGTCATGGCGTTCGGTCTTGCCTGGCTGGCGGACCGGGCGGGTTCGGCGATGATCCTCGGGGCTTTTGCCGCGGGTTTGCTCCTGGCTTCATCCCCACGACTGCACGACATTGAGAAGGGGATCACTTCGCTTGGACACTTTTTTGTGCCTCTCTTCTTCGTCTCCGTGGGAGCCTCGGTCGACCTGCACGCACTCGACCCCGCCACTCCCGCAGGCCGCCTGGCCCTGCTTGTGGGATGCGTTCTCTGTGTGACAGGGGTAATTGGCAAGCTGTTTGCAGGTTTTGCGCCCTTCTGGTTCAAGGGCAACAAGACACTGATCGGTGTGGGCATGATTCCACGCGGAGAAGTCGGGCTGATTTTCGCTCAGATGGGGCTTTCAACGGGTATTTTTGATGATGGCCTGTTCACAGGGGCCACGCTTATGGTGCTGGTCACCACGTTCATCGCTCCACCTCTTCTGAAGAACATGCTCTCTGCAGGTCCGTCGAAGAGTACGGCCGAGCCTTCCGATGGAATTGAGAACCTGGTGACCGAGGTTTGAGGTGTCCGCTATTAGCAATGCCATTCCGAGCGAGCACGCGATGATCGATATACGGCTGGTCGATCGGCGGCGGCAGGGAACGCGTCTTTACAGGTCCTCAGCCGGGCGGTAGTCCGGCTTTGAGACGAGCATTGCGAGTATCGCTTGAGATTGGGGATTCGTCGGCCATGTGGACCGAGGCTGCACTGCATGAGTTGATTGCCAGCGAGCTAAGTGGTCAGCAGATCATCGTGGTCGCCAATCGTGAGCCGTATCTCCATCGATTCGCCGGCGACTCGATCGAATGCACACGCCCGGCCAGCGGCATGGCCTCCGCTTTAGATCCGGTGATGCGCGCTTCCGGCGGCATCTGGGTCGCACATGGCTCCGGCGATGCCGACCGCTTGACCGTTGACGAGGATGATCACGTCCAGGTTCCTCCCGAGAAGCCTTGTTACACGCTGCGCCGGGTCTGGCTCTCCAAGAAACAGGAGGAAGATTATTATCACGGCCTGGCCAATGAAGGACTCTGGCCGCTCTGCCACGTCACCTTCACAAGGCCGAACTTCGTCGTCAGCGCAGTGGGAAGCCTATTGCCAGGTCAACGCCCAATTCGCAGACGCCGTAGTGCAAGAGGCCGGAGATAAGGCGACAATTGTCTTTATCCAGGATTATCACTTCGGAATGCTGCCGAAGTACCTCAAGGAACGAAACCCGAAGCTCATCGTGGCGCAATTCTGGCACATCCCCTGGCCTAACCCCGAGACCTTTCGGGTCTTCCCCTGGACCGAGGAACTTCTGGAGGGCCTGCTGGGTAACGATCTGCTAGGCTTTCATCTGCGGTACCACTGCCAGAATTTCCTGACAACCGTAGATCGAACGATCGAGGCCCGCATCGATCAGGAGACATCGGAAGTGATCCGGGGAGGAAAATCGACACTCGTTCGCCCGTTTCCGATCAGCATCGACTTCGAGGCACACCAGGCGCTCGCGGCCAGCCCTGCGGTCGAGGCGGCGATGCAGCAGTTCCGCAAGTCGTTTCAGCTTGCGGACAAAATTCTCGGGGTCGGCATGGAGCGCATTGACTATACCAAGGGAATCCCGGAGCGGATTCACGCACTCGATCGGTTTCTCGAAGCCAATCCCAGATATCGCGAACGGCTGATATTTCTCCAGGTCGGGGTTCCGAGCAGGCAACTGGTTCCCCAGTACCAGGCTGTCGATATCGAGATCGATCGCCTGGTCGAGAAGCTGAACTGGAAATGGAGCTCAGGTCGCTGGCGTCCCATGATCTACATCAAGAGGCACTTCGACCCGGTGGAAATGATGGCCCTGCATCGCCTGGCGCAGTTTTGCGTGGTCAGTTCCCTTCACGATGGCATGAACCTCGTTGCCAAGGAATTTGTGGCCAGTCGCCTTGACCAGCTAGGTGTGCTGTTGCTGTCTCGCTTCACGGGCTCGTCACGCGAGCTGGCGGAATCTATGCAGTTCAATCCGTTCGCGATCGATGAGCTAGCCACGGCTATGCTCCAGGCCGTGGAGATGGATGCTCGCCGAGCAGAAACGGCGGATGCAGCGAATGCAGCAGACGGTCAAGGAAAACAACGTCTACCGGTGGGCCGGCAAGATCCTATCCACCTTACTCAAATTCGACTTTCCAGACTCGACTGAATGATCGGACGATTTGCCATGCCGCTCTTGCTTGACGAACATCGCCACGATATCGAGGCACGGGTCGCCGGGGCCTCGAGCCTCGTCTTTTACCTTGACTTTGATGGAACTCTCGCCCCGATCGTGGCCGAGCCGGAACTGGCCTGCATGGCACCGGAAACGAGAGCAACCCTCGAGGAGCTCTCCAGACGAGAGGGAATCCTGGTCTGCGTGGTCAGCGGCCGCTCGCTCGCGGATATCAAGAGTCGCGTAGGGCTTCCCGGTCTAGTCTATAGCGGAAATCACGGGCTGGAGATCGAAAGTGAATCGCTGCGTTTCGTACATCCCGAGGCCGGCCGCTGCCGAACGGCCATCGAGGACATCAACCGCCGTTTGGCCGGACTTCCCTTGCTCATTCCTGGTGTCCAGCTTCAGCATAAGGGGCTGAGCACGACTGTGCACTACCGCCGCGCAGACTCGTTGGCACGCGCACCAGATCGAGACCATCGTCAGCTCGCTCGTTCCGGCCGATCACGTCGACCTCGCGGTGACCGAGGGGAAGATGATCTTCGAGATCCGGCCCCGGCTCGACTGGAACAAGGGCTCGGCGGTGCGGTGGATCCATGAGCACGTCAAGGACCGAGCTGCACTCGCCTTCGTGATTGGCGACGACCGGACCGACGAGGACGCGTTTCGCAGCCTGGCCGACGCGATCACGATCCATGTGGGCTCCGACAGCTCGACATCCGCCCGCTACATCCTGCCCGACCAGGGCGATCTCTGTGCCTTGCTGAGCTGGATTCTCGAACTCTGGAAGAATCGGCTGGGATCCGCCGGTCTCCTGACACGACCGCAACTCATCAGGCCGGCTCTGGCACTGAAGGAGTTGTCACCGATTCTTAATGTGCGGCTCCGTCGGGCGGCCGTCGACAGACGACGGCAAGCGTCCCGGTGACAGGTTCCCGGCGCGATGCTAGTTCAGTCCGCCGGCACCTGAGAGCCTCAGGTCCTGCCGCAGGGGCGGCACTCATAGAAGAGGTGAAAACAGGCGGACGACGTTTTCGGCCAGCTCGCGAACCCATCCGGGTTTGGGCAGCTCGCGCAGGCAATCTCCCTGAAGTCGCGTCGCCCAGGAGGAGACAGCTTCCACCTGCGCGCTGGAGTAAAGAAAAAGGGCGACTTCATAGTTTAGAAAGAGGCTGCGGTTATCCATGTTTGCCGAGCCGATGACAGCGAGCTGGTTATCAAGGATGACAGCCTTGGCATGAAGCATGACCGGCTGGTAGAGCAGCACCTGGCCTCCCGCCTCGTGCAGATCGCGGAGGTAGCTTTCGCGCGCCAGGTCGGCTGAAAGATGGTTGGACCTGGCCGGGACGATGAGCCGGACGTCCACACCGCGCCGCGCCGCGAGGCTCAGGGACCGCGCCAACATCTCGTCGGGAACGAAGTACGGAGTCACGATCCAGATACGCTGCCGGGCCGCGAACATCGATGACACGAGCGACTCGTAGAGGGGGTCATCGACTACGTCCGGGCCGCTGGCCACGACCTGAACCATGCCAGTGGCAGCACCCGACGTGTCCCCTGAATGTTCCGGGGAATCCTCCGGTCTGCCGGTTTGCGGTCGGGGCGGAGCCGTCAGTTCCTCCCCCGTGGCAAAGGCCCAATCCGAAAAGAAGAGCGACTCCAGATCGGCCACGGCCGGACCCTGGATCGCGACCGAAAGGTCGACCCAGCAGTTGGAGTCGGGAGCCGGACCCATGTAGGACCCGGCGAGATTCATGCCCCCCGTAAGTGCGATTCGGCTGTCAACGACGACGATTTTGCGATGATTGCGCAGGTTCGCCCGGCCCCGAAAGGGAATGTGCAAGACGGGCATGAAGAAAGCGGCGCGAGCGCCTGCCTTGAGCAAGGGTGCCAGATAACGCTTTCCAATTCGCCACGAACCCACGGAATCAAGCAGCAAGCGAACGGACACCCCACTGGACGCCTTCGTCGCCAGCAGGCCGATCAGCGCCTCGCCGACGTCACCGCGACCAAGAATGTACGTGGTGATGTGAATTGTTGAAGTTGCCTCCTCGATGATCTGGTAGAACCGCCGGAAGGCCTCCTCGCCTCGTGTCAACAATTCAACGCGATTGCCATTGCGGGCAGGGGGAACACCGTAGGAGAGCAAGAATCGCTCGGTATCGTTGTCGAACCGGCTGGGGGGTCGGGGTTGCGACCGGTCATAGACCTGGGCCTTGCTCCGGGCCATCCGGATCATCTTGCGGCCACCAAATATCAAGTAGAGTGGTACACCGAGGTAAGGCAAGAAGATTACCAGTAGCAGCCAGGCCATCGTACTGGCCGGAGAACGCTTCTGCTGGATCAAGTACGCGAGAAATACTAGGGCGAGCAGGAACCCGAGATGGGCCGTGATCTCCGGTAGCAGCCAGTAATCGGAGTTTCTGAAGAAGTCGGACACTGCCTGGATGGCTCCGGAGATCGCGCGATCCGCGCACTGACGGTGTTCAACCAGGCCTCGGCGAAACGCTCGCGAGGTCTCGACCTCACGACAGACATTCTAATGAAGCTGAGCGCGCGCGAGTCGCCAAACGAAGTTAGCCGTCCGATTGACGGTGCACGCCAGTATCGGTCTGATCACCGGTAAATGCAACGAGATCCATCGGCTCTACGCCAAGACGACCGCCTGGACTTCCACTTGTTGCTGACCGGCACGAGCGTGTCGTCGAGCGCTTTATTTATACACGATGATATGTGGAATAGAAGCTAGAGAAGTTATTGTCGAAGACGAAGTTCGTAAACGAGATCGTTACCGAAGTCTCAACGCCTTCGACGAAGTGCAAGCAACCGATCGGCAAGAAAAGGACTTCGCCCGGATTGAGCATGCACTCGAGAATCTGCGGCTCTTCGCTGTGAGGGTGCGGATTGGGACCGGTAACCCTGCCGTCGACCCGGCAGAAGACGTGGTAGTCATTCTTCATCAAAGGCATGTCCCATGAGGGCGCGATCCGCACTCGCTTGCGGCCGATAACCTGGGCCATGAAGTTGTTGGTCAGGTCGTGGTGGAACGGCGTGATGGTTCCCCGAGGACCCATCCAGAAAAAGCCGCCGAAACGGTCCGACCCGTCAAGGTATTCGGGAATCTGAATAATGTCGTCCCAGAGCTCAGGTAACACGCTCTTGTTGCTCGAGTTGTTGTTCGCCGTCAGGTAAAAGTCGTTGGTGCCGTCCGACGAGCGTATCATCTCGATAAAGCGTGAGAACTTGATCTTCGAGATGAATTTCTCGCGTTCGATCTCATAGTTGCCGCCGGCGTTGCGCCCCATCTGCACCTCGATCTCTCTGTCGCCGAATCGCTCGTAAAAAAAATCAAGGTTCCATTTGCGCATTGCCGGCCAATTATCCATCATTCCAGTTATAATCACAGGGCGATTGGTCGTGTAGTAGTCGCAAAGGAATTCCTGACGCGACGGCTTTTGGCGGCGCTCGATTTCACCCGACGCGGGGTGCATCCGGTTGATCTTGCGATAGGTGGAGATCAGCCAGTCTCGTTTTCTCAGTCGATTGCGCAGCAGCTCGGAACCTTTCACATAGGGGCTTTGCTCTGCAAGCTGGATCTCGCTGGCCGCTTCAACGTGGTCGATGCCAGCGGCGGTCATGACGGCGAAGACATCTGTCGGAGGTTGCTCGAGCATCAAGTTTTCAGCAATCCAGCGGCGCCAATCGTCATTCACCCGGACAGCGGCGGGAGCGGGTTGAGGCTGCTGGCTGGGCACGCTCATCGCGACGACCGTGACCTGAGTTTGATCATCCATCGTTTGGCCGGCACGTCTCAGGTCTGCCGTCTCGGACGCGATCTGCCGTGACATGGTTTGGTGCTCCTGAGGTTGCTGCTTGAAAGGACAGGATGCCTGCGGGTGGTCGGCCGCTGTTCCGTTGGGGCCATCAATCATGACGCTTGGCGCCGACGATCCGACAAGCGCCTGGGGCGTCGATTCAGGTGGTGAAACTGCTTGCGTAAGAAACCGGACCGGCGGGGGCTTGACCTTGGTCATGTGCACGGTGGCCGGTGCTTGCCCAAGCGCGTCGCGGCCATGAAAATAGTCCTTTTGCCACTCGTCGGGCTTGACCTCTCCCTTGGCCTTTTGAACGTGGAAGCTGCGTCGACCCTCGTTCCACGCCTGGTAGGCCCGGAAAACCTCCGGATCCTCGATCAGCTTCTGGTAAGTCACCGAGGCGGCTTCGAGGTCGCTGCAGACGTTGCTGACCAGAGGGATTGCCTGGAACAAGGGTTCTCCGGCGTCAAATCGCACCGGCTGGTTAGGTACCATGATCTTCCAATTCATGGTGAACGACATGCTCATCCAGTCGCTCTCGATGAGTGCCGTCAGCGGTTGGGCGAAAGTCTTGAACTGATTGACGGGCCCGCAGACAAGGAGGCGGGAGCCCTCGGGTCGGGTGCGGAACAGGAACGGTGTGTTCCAGGTGATGATCCCCTGCGCCAAACTGATTGTTTATCCAGCCGCTCCACAGGTCCGGGGCGGCATCGAAATGAAAGTCGATCGACCCCGGCAGCGAAATTCCGCGCCAGGTCGCCGTGAACCCAACCGGATTACAAATCCACCACCCCGTCTGGTTGACAATCGAGAGGGGCAGGCAGCGGTAGGCGAAGCGATTGGGAGTGGCGTCCATCCAGTCGCGCTGCAGGTCCGCCCAGCCCCAGTCCCATCCCGTACCATCAGTCCGATTCTGCTTCAGCATCGTGTCGTCCACGATCTGATAAACCATGACCTCGAGCTGTGAAGGATTCATGGGCGGTTTCTCATGCGAGGAAAAGGGGAGAACGATCATGCCGGACGCAAAACCAGAACAATCTCTCCTGGCTACTACCGCATCCAGCTCTAACTCATGTTTCGCAAAGAACGGATTGGTTGTCGAGCCCAGGTCGCGGGCGGAACAGCTTGCGCTTTTCTCTGCAAGCACTCTATCGAATATTTGCCTGATCCCGTGATCGATTGGTTGCGCCGCGCCCCCCGCGGGTTCGAGTCAGCTCACTTCATCGCTTTCTGCGCCTCACGGGTGGGATGATCAGGCACAAAGCCAAATTCGGCCGCCAAGAAACACATTCTCCGTCCCTCCGATTCCCTCAACCTGGAAGCTCGCCGAACGGATCGAGAGCGAAAGCCCGTTAACTCCCGGCGAATTCGCCGGGAGTTGCACGAGCCGAAACAGGGTTCATCAGACGTGGGACACTCCTGGTTTCCCATTACAAACCGCCGTGAAGTGTCCCGGTAGGCGTCGGGTGTTGGTGTCGGTGTCGGCGTCGGGGTTGGCGTTGGAGTGGGCGTCGGTGTTGGTGTTGGTGTGGGCGTTGGCGTTGGAGTGGGCGTCGGTGTTGGCGTGGGTGTTGGAGTAGGCGTGGGCGTCGGTGTTGGTGTCGGCGTCGGAGTAGGCGTCGGTGTCGGTGTCGGCGTTGGAGTCGGCGTCGGTGTTGGCGTGGGCGTTGGAGTCGGCGTCGGTGTTGGTGTTGGCGTCGGCGTAGGCGTCGGTGTTGGCGTTGGCGTTGGAGTAGGCGTGGGCGTGGGCGTTGGAGTGGGAGTCGGTGTTGGCGTCGGCGTTGGCGTCGGCGTCGGCGTTGGCGTTGGAGTTGGTGTTGGTGTCGGCGTCGGTGTTGGTGTTGGCGTTGGCGTTGGTGTCGGCGTCGGTGTTGGCGTCGGCGTTGGCGTTGGTGTGGGTGTCGGCGTCGGAGTAGGCGTTGGCGTTGGCGTCGGTGTTGGTGTGGGTGTCGGCGTGGTGTTGGCGTCGGAGTAGGCGTTGGCGTGGGTGTCGGTGTGGGTGTTGGCGTCGGTGTAGGTGTTGGAGTAGGTGTGGGTGTTGGCGTCGGCGTTGGCGTTGGTGTCGGTGTTGGCGTCGGTGTGGGTGTTGGCGTTGGAGTCGGCGTGGGTGTTGGCGTGGAGTCGGCGTGGGTGTTGGCGTTGGAGTCGGCGTGGGTGTTGGCGTCGGAGTGGGAGTGGGTGTCGGTGTGGGCGTCGGTGTGGGCGAGATGAAGCTCGATGCCTCGATGAACACCTGCGCAACTTGCTCGCGACTCCAACCATGACGCAACCGATTCAGCCAAAGCGCTTCGTTCTGCGAAGACGGGGTTTGGCCCGCGATGTTGGTATAGAGCGAATTGACAAACGACGCAGATGTACCGTATAGATCCACGCCCAGGCTGACCAGCAGGTTTTGCCTCTCACTCGAGTTGAGCAGGGCGTTGTTCAAGCCTCTCGTGCTCATTCCACTGCGCAGTCGGCCGACCCAGTAGCTCAGTTCATTCTGAGAGGGGCTCCGCAGCAGAATACTGCCGTACTCAGCCGTGACGTACAGCGCCGCTGGCGAGTTGGGGTCCGAGTTATTCACTTGTAAGGGCTGAGCATTTCGGATGACCAGGGGATGAGCCGTCACTTGGTGTTGTTGCACCGTGTGGACCCCGGAGACGGACAGAAGCTGCCGATCCTCGAGCTCTGTCAATAACTGACCCATCGATGGGCGAAAGTTCCATTGCGGGCGCTTTGTACGGCTCATTCCCACCTCGCGCAGGGCCCTTCTGAATTTGCGGAACATCTGACGGCCTCCTGGTTGTTGTCTCAAGCAATTTGTTCTGGATAACTGCGCAGAGATCGAGCCCGGGATCAGCCAGTGCAATCCCAGAGAGATTTCAGGAACGGGATTTCGCAACTCATGTGCCGCCGTGGCGGGCAAAGACACTGGGGTAAGCATACCTACGGAAAGCAGCATTCTTCCTTGCGGTCGCGAGGATTTACTCAGGTTTCGGTGGGCGGCGGTAGACTCACTCCGGGCTAACTCATGTGAACAGATGCGGACGTGGATGCTGTTGCTTGGCGTCTTTGAAAGGATCTTAAGGAACTCGAATGCGCAAGTGAGCGTGCCGCCTTTCCTGTCGTCGTCGGTTGACGTGGGGTCATCTAGACAGCAACCATGTGGCCATGATACTTCATCATACTTTCCGTCTTTCTCCCAGAGGCCAGGTCTCGCGGCTAGGCAGACTAAGCAGGCACATCAAAAAATGGTCTGGTCAAGAATCGGTTCGATGATATTCTCTGCTGCCAGGCATGTCCTTTGGGGGCTGAAGCATGTCATGGGCCGTCGAGGCTCGACGGGAACGCTATAAAATAACGTCTCGGGCTGATATTGGACCTCCGGCTTCCGAGATGCGGGTAATTTGGAAGCATCGGCATGCGCCGAGTAGAGACCTATTTGAGGGGCGAGCAAAACAGTCGATGCGAGCGCGGGATGATGCGATGAGCCACACGAGGCAAAGAGGAGGTGCGCCGTGGGTTTGAAGCCGAAACACGAAACGCGGCGACAGAATCGCCCGATCATGGAGTCTCTCGAGGGACGCATCGTTCTCTCGACGTTTCGAGCGACCACCGTGACACAGTTGCAGGCAGACATCGCGGCCGTCAACAACACCTCGGGGCCAAACACGATCATCCTGAAACCAGGCGTGTACTTGACGACTTCGGCGTTGCAGATCCTGAACGCTGGCGATTTGACGATCAAACCAAGCTCCACAAGCTCGCCGACCAGCTTGGTCGGTTCCGTCATCGACAGAGTCCTGGAAATCGACGGCGGCAGCGTGACCCTCCAAAACCTGTCGATTTCCGGCGGTGGGGCGGTTGCGCAAGGCGCAGGCATTCTGGCCAGGAACACTTCGCTGACTTTGAAGAACACGAGGGTTAACAGCAACATCAGTACTCAGTCAGGGGCCGGGATATTCACGCAAGGGGGTACGCTCTTGCTGCAAAACAGCACCGTGGCGAACAACCGCAGCAGCAGCAGTACGTCGGCCTTCGGCGGCGGAATCTTCGCAGTGGATACGAATGTGACACTCACGAGCAGCTCGGTCAGTGAAAACGCGTTGTACGCGTATGACCAGCAGGGGTTGGGTTCAGTGCAAGCCAGCGGTGCCGGTATCTTCGCGGAGGGCGGCTCATTGACCGTCACCGGCAGCACCCTTTCGGGCAATACGATCTATGCGGTCACGACCGGTAACAACGCGTCAACCTCGGGAGCCGCGATCAGCACCAGCCAGACTCCCGTGACGGTTTCGAAGAGCACGTTCCAGTATGACGCGCTGAATACCGTTTCTTACGGTGTTGCCTCAACCGAGGGCAGCGTATTTGCCACGAATGGCGGATCCCTTACACTCGTCAACAGCACTCTGGGCAAGAACACCCCCGGCGCAATGCGATCATTTTTTCACCCCGGCGCGACAGTCACAATTAAGAACCTTAATCTCGACGGCCAAAAGTTTTCGGGCATCTTGAACCCCTGACAGAAGCCGAAGGTGATCGCGTAACGCGTTGCTGATCGCATCACGTTTGTCGGTCCAAACCGCCGTGACCACCAGGGTCTTGAAAAGGGAGAGAGGCTGTGACATATTTCACGATCTCCCCTCGCGCCCGAGTTCTGGTCGCGTATCGTGGAAACGCCCAAGGAATGTGACCTCATGAAGTGGCAGGTTGGTCTCTACGCAATCGCCGTCTTGATTCCGCTCTTCGCGTTCGCGATCGAACTCATTTTCATCCGGCAGTTGAAACGGCTTTGTGCCTATATCGCCACCGGCGCGATCGGCCTTGCCTTTCTTCTCAGCCTGATTGGCTTCGTCGACTATTACTTGATCGAGGCCGAAGGGGTCTGGACCGAGCACCATGCCGCGGCTCCGGCGGAGCCCGGAGTTCTCGGGGAGCGAACAGTCGAGGAGGTGCAGCATCACCAGGCTCACGGCCCGCTGGTCTGGCAAGGCAGCGTCGATTGGGTGCTACTGGGAGGCAAGCCACTCTCCGGCCCGACCAATGATCCCCTGGCCGGCAAGACACTCAGCTTTCCCCTGGGCGTCTACATCGACAACCTGTCAGTCATCATGTTCCTGATGGTCACACTCGTGGCGACGTTGATCCATATTTATTCGATAGGTTATATGGCCGATGACTCGCGGTATCCGCTGTTCTTCGCCTACCTCTCGCTCTTCTGCTTTTCGATGCTCGGGCTCGTCGCTTCGTCGAACCTTTTCATGATCTTCATCTTTTGGGAGTTGGTCGGCGTCTGTTCCTATTTGCTGATCGGCTTCTGGTACGAGGAGAAGACCAACAGCGACGCCGCGAATAAGGCGTTCATTGTCAACCGGATTGGCGACGTGGGGATGCTGGTCGGCCTGGGAATCTTGTGGACGAGCCTGGGCACCTTCAACTTCCAGGAGATCAGCCAGGGGTTGTATGGCCCGACGGGCGAGTTCAACAGGATCGTGAATACCAGCGGCCAAGAGGTCGTCGAATTTCACTCACCCGGCGCGACCGCCGAGCCCTCGCCGCCGGTCCAGATGCCTTACTGGCTGCTCACCGTCGCCGGCCTGGGGGTATTCGCCGGATGCGTGGGCAAGAGCGCCAGTTTCCGCTGCAAGTTTGGTTGCCCGACGCAATGGCCGGTCCGACGCCGGTCTCCGCCTTGATTCATGCGGCGACCATGGTGGCCGCTGGCGTCTACCTTGTGGGTCGGTTCTTCCCTGTCTTCACGAACCCCGTCTTGCTGTACATTGCCTACACCGGGGGAATCACCTTGCTGATCGCGGCGACGATCGCCCTGGTGCAGACAGACTACAAGAAGGTACTGGCCTATTCCACGGTCAGCCAGCTTGGCTTCATGATGCTCGGCCTGGGGGTTAGCGGGCGAGCAGCGGGCCTTTTCCACCTGCTCACGCACGCCTTCTTCAAGGCGCTTCTGTTCCTGGGAGCAGGCAGTGTGTACCACAGCGTGCACACCTACGAGATGCCGGCACTAGGTGGGCTGCAGAAGAAGATGCCAATCACCGCGTACACCATGCTTGTGGGAACGCTGGCGATCTCTGGCGTGCCGTTTTTCAGCGGGTTCTATTCGAAAGACGCGATCCTGGCGGCGGCGATTGCCCGGGTCACGCAAGACCCTCAACATTTTCTCTTGTTCCTGCTACCGGCCGTGGGAGCGATACTTACGGCCTTCTACATGTTCCGCATGTGGTTCTTGACCTTCGCCGGCGAGCCCCGGGGTTTCCCGAGCGTGGCGACCGCCGCGTCGGCGCATGTGCATGACGAAGAGCACACGCTGGTTCAGCAAGAGGTCGCCCGTGGTCATGACGCGGACGATCACGACCTGAACCCCGCCGCACACGCCCATGAGAGCGAGCCGGTCATGACCTGGCCGCTGATCATCCTGGCCGTGTTCAGTATCTTCGCCGGCTGGACGATCTGGATCGGCCTTCCGGTGGGCACTCCCGTGCTCGAAAAGATGATCGAGTATGGCGAACCGACTACCGTGATCGAATCGGAGTGGGCGCACTGGTACGCCCTGGGATGCTCGCTCTTGATGGCGGCCACGGGAATCGGCCTGGGAGCTCTCTACTACGCGCCGGCGAACTTGCCCTACTTTGTTTCGACGCGGCTGAGCCCGGCTCATGCCGCCGGCCAGTTTTCGGGCTTGTACAGGCTGTTCAAGAACAAGTGGTACTTTGATGATATCTACAATGCCGTGTTTGTTCGTCCCTGCCTGTTAGTCGCGAGGTTCTGCGGTCGAGTCGACAAGTTCGTGGTCGACGGCCTGGTTAACGCCATGGCCTACCTCACCGAGCGGCTCAGCCACTTCGACGGCATCTTCGACAAGGTAGGCGTGGACGGCCTGGTCAACCTGGTTGGCCAGATAGTCTACGTCGTGGGGGACCGGAGCCGCTCGATTCAGACCGGCAAGTTGCGCAATTACCTGATGTTCCTGGCCCTGGGAATGGTCGTCCTGTTTGCCGGCATTTTCCGCTGGGTCTCCGAATAAGCTCGCAACCTTTTGATCACGAAACTGGTGACCGCGTCATGAGCGACAACTTCCTGTTGACCTCTCTCTGGCTCTTTCCGCTGATCGGCATGGCAGGGGTGCTGGCCGTGCCCAGGCGATCGGAAGCGGTAATCAAGTATCTGGCATTGGCGGCCACGCTGCTTACGTTCGTGATGACGCTCATCGCCATGGGACTTTATGTCGGCGATAGTCCCTCGAATGCGCCGCTCCAAGAGCGCGTTATGCACAACGTGCTTCGAAAGGATGACTCCGGAGCCCTGTCCATCGCCGACGAGTCCGCGGGAGAGCAAGACCTTGTCGTGCGCAGGTCTTGGATTCCCTATTTCAATATTCAGTATTACATGGGACTGGACGGCATCAGCCTGAGCCTTGTGGTTCTAACCGGACTGATCAGCGTACTGGCCTGTCTGGCCTCGTGGAATATCACCAAGCAGGTCAAAGGTTACTACGCACTCTTCCTGCTGTTAGTGGCGAGCATGATGGGGGTCTTCATCTCGCTCGACCTCTTCCTCTTTTACGTGTTCTTCGAGGTGATGCTCTTGCCGATGTACTTCCTGATCGGCATCTGGGGCGGCCCCGACCGCGAGTACGCGGCCATCAAGTTCTTGCTCTTTACCCTGTTCGGCTCGGTCTTCATTCTGGTCGCTGTGCTGATTCTTTTCTTTTGGCCCGGCGATCTCGGCTCCGCTCAGAGCTTCTACAACGCCACGGGGCAAGTACAGCCGTTCACCGGCCACTCTTTCGACATTGTTGAACTGATGGGAGTCGCGAACAAGACCGGCTATTACGGGCGGGCCATCCAGTCGTGGGTATTCGTGCTCTTCCTGATCGGGTTTCTCATCAAGCTGCCGTCGTTCCCCTTCCACACGTGGCTTCCAGACGCCCACGTGGAGGCCCCGACTCCCATCAGCATGATCCTGGCCGGGATCCTTCTTAAGGTCGGCGGCTACGGCCTGATTCGCCTGGCCTGGCCCCTGGCGCCGGCCGGCGCACATGATTGGGCCTACTTCGTGGCCGCACTGGGTGTCTTCAGCATCCTCTACGGGGCACTGGTGGCGATGGCCCAGACCGACTTCAAGAAGCTCGTCGCTTACAGCTCGGTAAGCCACATGGGCTACGTCACGCTTGGACTGGCCGCGATGAACCTGTCAACTAGCCCTCAGTATTACGCCTACGGGGTCAACGGCGCCATGTTCATGATGCTGGCGCATGGGATCACTTCGCGCCGGCATGTTCTTCCTCGTGGGCGTCATCTACGATCGGGCCCACACGCGCGATCTGAACAAGCTGGGCGGACTGAACAACATCATGCCTCTGTACGGGGCTATCTCCTATGTCATCTTCTTCGGCTCGATGGGCTTGCCGGGTCTCTGCGGCTTTGTGGCCGAGGTGTTCGTTGTGCTGGCCGCGTTCAATTACAGTATCTTGCTGGCCGTGCTGGCAGCAACAGCGGTGGTATTGACCGCCGGTTACATCCTATGGACCCTGCAGCGCGTCTTCCTGGGCCGTAGTGAGACATGGAAAGGGCTGCCCGACATGGACCTGCGAGAGATCGTCATCGCCGTGCCTCTGGTGATTCTCACCATCGCCATGGGGGTCTTGCCAAACACCCTTGTGCTGCGCTGGGTGAGCCCATCGGTCGGCGAGATGGTCAATTCGGTTGTCACCGCGCGCGAGCTCAATTTCGCTGCGATTAGAACTGTCGAAAACTCCGTACCTCGTATTCCGCCCTTGAATTCGGCTCCGTCAACCCGTTCGATCGTGGCGTCGCGGGCCGGTGCAGCGCCATCACCCTCGGCAGCATCGTCTCTCATAAATCGATAGAATCGCCCTTCCCAAGCACACCGAAGGCAGAGAATCTCTAAGATCTGGCGCGTCTAGACGCCGGAATGCTCTTGCGTGCTGGGGCGAGCCGGTGTAACTTGCGGCTCACCTCGGAGCCACCCGCGGGGCGTGGGGAATCTCTGTATGCCCCGCGTTCACGCATTCCGGCGAACCGGACGACACGAACAGGTACGCTCCTCTCTACCTTCTATTGGTTCGGGTCCACGGTTCACCAGGGCTAAACTTCGTTCCGGCAGGGCTCCACGGGCTGTCCCGCCGGCGCTCAAAAGGCCCAGGATGGGCAAGCCGATGCGAGGAAAAGGGAGTACCCCGTATGCAAGGCAGGTCATGGATGGCCGTGGTGATTCTGATCGCGGGATCGACAATGCTGCTTGGCGGCGTGGCGCAATCACAAAAATCCGCCTTCGAACAACCCCCAGCACGGGCCGTGGGACAGGCGGTCGGATCGGTGAAAATTCAAGAGAGCCCCAACCCGAGTGTTCCGGAGCACAAACCGATCGCGAACACTCGGAACATCGAGCTGAGCCTATTAATCGCTGGACTGGGTCAAAATGGCTGCGAGGTCGATATCAAGCCGGGGACCCGAAGCACCCGCTTCCATCCGCAACACCTACACATCGAGTCTCACGGCAAGGCAAAATTCGTGTTCCATGACATCGAGGTTCGCGGAGCCGATCGCAATTGCACTTTCGCAATCACTGTTCACGAACCGGGGCAGGCTTCCAGGACCATCTTTCGCGGGTTCCGAATTGCTTCCAAGCCCACCACCGATCCCGCAATCCAGGACATCCAGAAGTTCACTTGTTACTTGAACTCTCCGTCCAGGCTGGCTGAACTGGAACCGACCGGACGAACAAGAAGATAGGCCTCGAATTGAAGAGGAAGCAACTACGATGCGAAGACCGGTGAATCGCCGCCTTTTCTTGCGCAGCACAACGGCAGCCAGCCTGAGCACTTTGGCGATTGGCGCCTGCGCCCGCCGAGGTTCCGGGACCCATGCGGCCCGTCGTGGTGGCTAGCGGCAATGGTTTGCGTGCCGTAGAGAAGGCCATGACGATGATCAAAGAGGGACGCGACCCGCTGGACGCGGCCATCGAGGGCGTGGCAATCGTCGAGGCCGACCCTAAGGACCACTCGGTCGGCCTGGGAGGCCTTCCAAACGAGGACGGCGTGGTCGAACTCGACGCGGCCGTCATGCACGGGCCGACGCATGGCGGCGGTTCGGTGGCGTCGATCCGCAATATCATCCATCCGGCCGCAGTGGCCCGACTGGTGATGAAACGTACCCGGCACTGCCTGCTGGTCGGCGAAGGGGCGCTTCGGTTTGCGCAGGCTCACGGCTTTCCCGAGGTCAACCTGCTGACCGACGAAGCCCGCCAGATCTGGCTACACTGGAAAGAGACCCATGACCCCAACGATGACTGGCTTCCGCCGCCTGACGGGGTCGTTGCGTCGTATGTGCAAGAGTACATCAAGAGCCGAGTCACCGGGACGATTCACTGTTCGGCGCTGGACACTCACGGCAACCTTGGTTGCACGACGACCACCTCGGGGCTGTCGTGGAAAATTCCCGGCCGCGTCGGTGACTCGCCGATACTGGGCGCGGGGCTCTACCTCGATAACGAGGTCGGCTCGGCTGGCTCAACCGGGGTCGGCGAAGCCAACCTGCTGAACCTTTCCAGCTATCTTGTCGTCGAGGGCTTGAGGCGCGGGCTGAGCGTCAAAGACGCGGTGATGGACGCCTGCAAGCGGATCGCCACAACCAGCGTGCGCGATCCGAAGCGGCGGCGCCCGACGGCAAGACGACCTTCAACGTGTCGTTCTACGCCCTGAACAAGGAGGGCAAGTTCTTCGGCGGCTGCATCTATCCGGGCGGCAAGATGGCCGTGCACGACGGCGACTCGGCTCGGGTCGTTGCATGCGATCCGCTTTATGACAAGTGATCGCCGGGAAGGATCACCTGGAGAGATCATCCTATAATGAGAGGATCCGCCGAAACAGGCCCGCCCGAACTTCGAGACCATGCCACTGCGAGACCGAGATCACCGATTGACAACAACCTCTCGGCCCTTTCTCCGCTGGTTGATCGTCGTCGCCCTCACACGTACGTCCCTGTTTCTGATCGCGGTCTTGTCGGACCTGAGCTGGCGCCAGTGCCGGACCTGGGAGACAACGGCTGGACTCTGGCGGCACGTTCGAGATCACGGATATCAGGACGACGTCACCGTGCTGTTCTACTTGGGGCTAAACAGGTCTCTCGTGGGGGACGACAAGGGAGCGATGGAGTACTACGCTCAAGCGCTGCGGTCCGATCCGCTCAGTCCCGATGTCCACAATCTGCTGGGGGCCGCGCTCTTGCGGCAGGGCCGGTTCGATGAGGCGATGCGCGAAGTGGCCGAAGCGGTGCGGCTGGAGCCGAGGTATGCCGCCGCACAGAATGACCTGGGCTCGCTCCTGGCCCGACAGGGGCGGCTGCCGGAGGCGATCGGCCATTTCAGGGAGGCCATTCAGCTCAAGTCGAACTTTCCCCTCGCACGCCGCAATCTGGCGCGCACGCTCCTGGACCAGGGAACGGTCAGGTCCGCGATCATCGAGCTCCAGGAGGGCGTTCGGCTACGCGCCGATCGACGCCATGCTCCGCAATGACCTGGGGTTGGCCTATGCGCAAGTGGGCGAACTGCGATCGGCCATCGAGCAGTTCGCCGCGGCGTCGAGACTCAATCTCTCGCTGGTTTCGCCCCGGATCAATCTGGGACTGGCGCTGGAGCAGAACGGAGAACCCGATCTGGCAATTGCCCAGTATGCCGATGCTGTCCGGATTGAACCTAATAAAGCAGCAAACCAGGTTCTCCTGGCGTCGGCCCTTGCCCGCGCGGGTCGAACAAGGTCATGAAGAACACTAGCCCGATTCCAGAAAGGACGGCTCCCACAAGCAACGACCTCGGCCGGTAGTTGTAGACCAGCCTGTGGGTTCCGGCCGGAACCAGGGCACCCCGCATCGCACGATTGGCGCGGAGCACACGCGTCGGCACGCCGTCTATTGTTAGATCCCAACCAGGATAGAAAACATCGGCCAGCACCACGAGACCGGGAGATCGAAGGTGAGCGGTGAGCTCAACCCGTTGTGGTTCGTAGCGATCGATCGAGATCGATTCGGCCGGATCGTGATCCGCACCCGAGAGCGCCCGGGCGATGCTCATCCGCTCGCCGGGATCGACCTCGAGCCAGGCCAGAGCCCTGGAATCATGGACCTTGCGGCCCTCCACGTGCCAGAGCTCGTCATCCTGGTAGAGAATCTCGTCCATCACGCGCAAGCGATCGGTCGAATCTCGACCGGTGATCGGAGCCGGAAAGCGGGCCCGGTGGACGATCCAGGCGCGCGGAAAGGCGGCTTCGTTGCGCAAGAATCTGGACATCGTTCTCACGCAGCCAGGTGTTACGGAGCCGCTCGCCCTCAGGGCCGTCGAAGGCTCCGGGTGGCGGATCGATTTCGGTCGTGCGCGGCAGGAATGAGAGCACTCCGCGAAAGCGGCTGCCAAAGGCCAGTCGAGCGGGCAGAATGAAATAACGGGTGTTCCAGAGGTCAAACCCACGTCGGGTGTGGTAAACAACTTCGTAACCGGGGGGGAACCCATTGCCGGCGGCTGTTTCAGCATCCAGGCGAATCCGCAGTGTGTCGAAGAACGGCAGCAGATCGGATAGCTCGGCGGTCCCCTTGGTAATAGTATAAGAAGCTCCCTCCGTGATCGCGTACTTGGGACGGAGATTGTCACGCTCCCAGCGCAGGATGGTCTCGATCCGGTCCGGAGCTCCTTGGCTTAGCCAGACCGCGGGCGCCCAGTTGGGCATGCGATGAATTCTGTACGGGCCACGAGCCGGGTCTTTCGATTCCGCACGGTCAATTACTTCCAGGGCCCGGGGTCTAGCATCGAACACACGCTGCGGCACCGTATGGATCAGATGTGCGTTAGCCAGGCCGAGATCAAGGGTCAACAGGCCCACGGCCGCGACGCCGGCCAGTTGCGGCGATCGGCTGGCCCAGCGAAACAGCAAGAGGCAAGCGCAGCATCGTGACGACGGCGTGGACCAGCGAGCGCAACACGTCCGCGAGTGCGCCGGGGGTTAGAAGGGGGCCGAAGACCGTCATCGTCAGGTCCGGATGGAGCGTCAAGAACTGGGTGAATCGCTCTTGCCCCATCCGGATGCAGAGCAAGACGAGGCAGCTGATCGTGATGGCCAGCCCGGCGATGGCCAGCCAGCCCGACCGCCGCGAGCCAGTCCGGCATACTTCGTCCCACCCCAGGCCGGCAAGCCCGCAGGTTCCCAGGCTGGCCATGACGAGGAGCTTCCCCGGATATCGAAACGCGCTGAAACCGGGCAGCGCGGTGGCCATCAGCCAGTAGATGCCGCCCAAGCCGCCAGGCAGCGCCTGACTGTCGCCTGGTCCTTCGGCGGCAGTGGCTTGCTGGCCCATGACCGATGCCAGCGACGAGAGGCTTCTGGCCCAGAAGAGAGGGCTGCCATAAGTCCCCATGCCGGCCGCCAGCCCTACGAGTACCACCCCCGTGAGCCACAGCGCGCATCGAAGGGCCTCGGCGGAAACCTGCAGCAGCGAGGCCGAGAATCAGGATTGGACCGCCCTGGTAAAGCGATTCCAGCCAGATCTGATAGTCGTATGTCGGCGGCAAGGCTTCAAGCCAGCGATGATTACCCTGTCCAATCGTACCGAAGATGTTAGGACAGAGACTCTCGATCAGTCGAGCCGGGTGTATACTGAAGTCATAGATTGCCGCGGGGGCCTTGCCAGCACTAGCCCTAGGACTGAGCGCAATGAACTCCAAACTCGGGACGAACTGGACTGCTGCCAAGGTCATCGCCATCACGCATGCCGCGGCCAGTCCCAACAGGCGAGCTTGTGCCCCCCAAGGCCGGCCGCTTCTTAGCCATCGGACCGAGAAAGCAAGTGCGGCCGCGATCCAACCTAGGACGGCGAGTCTCTCTGCGGTGGGCCACCAGCCGATCCCAATCGCGGCTCCAAGTTTCTCGCCCCAGAGCTTCCAACCCAGCAGGCCCAGGTAAACGACAATAACAGCCCAGGCAATCAGAGACAACCTGCGACCCGGATGGATCTCGTCGCCCGATCGCGAGAGCCCGAGTGCATAGGCAGAGGCGGCGCAGGCAGAGAGGTAAGCGGCTTCCGGATCGCCACCCAGCGTTTGCATGCACAAAACGAAAGCCAGCCAAGCCAGCGCGCGTCGATCGCCGAACTCTACCCAGCGGTGAGTGTGGTGAAACGCCAGCGGCATCCACGCCGCGCCAACCAAGAAGATCACGTTGCAATACTGGAGCAATACCGGGCCGCCGAACGCGTAACCCAGAGCGGCAATCGTTGCACCCGAAGGGGACACGCTCCAGCCATTCATCATGATCCACATGGCCGCGAAGGCGAGGGCCACGTGAGCAACGACATAGATGCGCACAGCCCATGGGTACGGAAAGACCGCGTAGATCAACTTCCCGGGATAGAGTACCGCGGCTGATGGATTCCCCAGCAGGGGGACACCACCGTTCTCTTCAGGTTCCCAGAGCGGCAGACGTCCAGCTCCCCATTCCTGCTGAACGCGTAGCTGGAGGGGATAGTAAAAATCGGCAGCGTCACGATAGCCGAACTGTTGGTCCCGGAAGAGGACCGAGGCAAAGCAACCAATCGCCAGCGCCATCGGACAACAAACGTGGGCAATTCGAGCCATCAGCCAAGAATCTCCCCTTTGTGGCTACGGCTCAGGCAAATGGATCGGTCAGCGAAATAGGGGAAGGTGCTGCATTCCCGGGAATATTGTACCTTATCCGTTAAATTAAATGACCTGGCGCCCAGTCTTTGCCGGGGCGCAGGTCAGAAGTGACACACTGAAGAGCCGCTCAGATTCTCGGCACGAATCAATAGCTATCAGACGACATCACCTCGCCGCCTTTGAGAGTTACCAGCGAGCGGAGGGTCACGACGTTGACCGTGTCCTTGATGAATCGGACGCTGCCATCGCCGAAGACACGAGTTGACGCCTCCGGGATGAAAGGAGGATAGCTCGTCATTGGCACCGGCGTTGTTACCGGCGGTGTGCAGAAGCCCTGGTGGAAACTGCCAGGGAGTCTGCTCGTAGGCGGGTCTGAACTTGTTGTTGGGCTGGCCAGAGACGCCATAGGATGTGTCGGGTTCAGCCCACCGCCAGTAACGACGAGCCGGAGCCAGACCGCCCGCCGGGCCCAGACCGAGGATCGGCCGAGGATCTCCATTGGGGTCGTAGTATCCTTCGGTATAGGGGCTTAGGTAGCGAGGATCACGGCCGGCGTCTTCGCCGATGGCGATGGTATTGCTGGTGCCGTCGGTGATCTCGGCGATGCGGGTTTTGCCTTGATGCAGCAAGCCGTCGGCGCGTGATGCCTTGAGGCGGTATGGCGTGGCCAGGCTGTAACCAGTCTGGACTCCGAGCGGGTTAATATCTGTGTAGCAAGTAGGCCCGTAGTCGTCGTAACCATATCCTCTTCCATAAAGCTGCGTGATCGGATCGTTGGGGTCGACTCCATCCGAGCCGCCGTCCGGCTGGCGAGTGGACGAAGGACAAAGGTAAGACGCGACCACCGTCGAGGCGCCGGTGAAGTTCATGCCCGTGGCTTCGTTGTAATCGACATAGAAATTCAGCGCATTGAACGACGTGCTGCCCTCGAGGAAGGGCAAAATCCGGGCCAGCGCATTCCAACCGCCGTCCACGAATTGGGTGCCGGGCACCCCCGAGGTGGTGTTAAACATGGTCGATTCGCCCGATGGCGGAAAGGCACCGTTGGAGCTTTCATAGTTGTGCAGCGCAAGGCCAATCTGCTTCAGGTTGTTCGTGCACTGGGCGCGGCGAGCGGCCTCGCGAGCCGACTGCACGGCGGGCAGCAGCAACGAAATCAAGACGGCGATGATGGCGATCACCACCAGGAGCTCGATCAGGGTAAAACCCGAGCGAGCCGAAGAGGACCTGGAACCAAAAGTCATGATCGTGAATCTCCTGAGGTCTGTAACGCAAAACCGGGTAAGCAGGGGTTCGAGGAAACGTGGTGGAAAGACGGATTGTCTGTGAGCCTGTACAAGCCCTGATATCAATCTTTCGAGCTGCCGCCCCGCTCTTGCTTCGACGTGGCGGGTGACTTTGTCAGCTTGAGATCCAGGTCGTTCTCACCGGGTTTGACGGTGAAGCTGAGGTCGGACGTGGTCTCGTCCGCATAGCGACCAGGATACGGCAAATTGGCCGCTACCTTCTTGGTTCGGGTGGTTTGCTTCGGCTTCAACTCCGGATCGATGCGGACCCGGTAGTCTCCCTCGGGAGCGCCCTGGTCCTCACCGGTCTTGATTGTGAACCGGCCGTCAGATCCAATATTGCCGAAGTACTCGCCCGAGTCCTTGGAAGAGACCAAGACCACAACACCAGAGCTCAAGGGTTTCCCATCAAGGACAACCAGGCCCTTGACCGGCTGTGATGGCGACCGCGCCGCTCCGAATTCATTAGTGCATCCAAAGATGCCTGTCACGACCAGTCCCGCGGCTAACAGAAATCTGATGAAGCCCCACGTTCTGCCAGGCCTCAAGGTCACAATCGCTGCGCTGGTCCGTACCATCGAGTGTGCTCGTCAAAGGAACTGAAAAACGGGCAAATTCGCGTAGTCCAAACGTGCCGGCGCCGGGGAACTCGGTCGTCTCGTAAGAGCCCAGTTTTTGTCAATCCCTGACCATGGCCCTCAGCTCGCTCCTTTGCCGACCCCGCGACCCGTCCCCGTATTGGTATGAAATTCACTTTCACATTTCAAATTAAATTCCTGTGAAGTTAATCAGTCCAAGCTTGATCAGGGCGCGAGAAGCTCAGGGCTGACCACTGAAATGCCAGTGTGAGACCAGAGTGTGATGCGTCAGGCCGACATGGCAGAACCTGGCGGGACAACAGGCACAGTACCAACGCCAAGGACGCCAAACAACCAGGAGAACCTGTGCCGAGAGGATCCGTCGCGTCAAGTTGAATATTGTAACAGTAAGATGTGATGTATTGTTAAGATTCCATGTTTGGCTGGCGAGATTTGCATGAAATATGGCCCCGCAGTCGGCTCAATCCACGTCTGACTCATCAGCCAAGAGGTCGTCCTGCTCCGTTGCTGGTACAGTCGTGGCGAGGACCTGGGCACGTGAGGGCCCCTGGGTAATTGAGTCCAGCCGAGTCGTGGCCCCTTTTTGTCCCAACAGTCGAACGTTGCCGGAACCGACCACGTCTTCCATCTCGGAGGTCAACCGCTCGTTGTAACCGATGCGCAATGACGCACCGGCCTTGTAGACGGCGCGGCGGACGTGTTCGATGCCCACGATCTCGAGGAACAGATCGAGATGCCCGGGACGCACGCGAACGAACCGCAGCAGCCGCTCGAGGTCGGCTGCTTGATGGATCCCCTTGTGCAACCGCACGACCACGCCGCGGGCCAGCTCGGCGGCCGCGGTTTCGATGGGCATGATCTTGGTGATGATCAGCTCCGCGGGCTCGCGGCGGCGGTCGAGTGTTCCCTTCACGAAGCCGATCTGGTCGTTCTTGACCAGCTCGCCAAGCTTGGCGAATTCCTCGGGCCAGAGCATGGCCGGAGTCGAGCCGGTCAGGTCCTCGAATGTGAGCTTGGCCATGCGTGTCAGGCCCGACCGGCTCTTCTGCACATTGCGCACCTGGACGCTCGTGATCATCCCTCCCAGGATGACCTCGGTCTTGTCAGGCAGGCCTGCCAGATCGACCGCGCCATACGTCGCCAAGGTCTTGAGCAAGCCCGCGTGACGAGTCAAGGGATGACTCGACATATAGAAGCCGAGCGCCTTCTTCTCTCCGCCCAGGAGCTCGGCATCGGCGAGCTCGGGAACATCGGGCAAGTTGACCGCGGCCGAGTCGTGTCCTGGCCCCTGGCCGTTGCCATGGCCATTTCGAAACCGCCGCGGCGCTCGCCTCCAAGTCATCGAAGAGCCCGCGCTGGCCGCGGCGGCGGTCGTCTTGCTTGGCCTGGCCCCCTTGGATCGCGCGCGGCAAGATCGCCAGGAGCTGTGACCGCCGTGCACCCAGAGTATCGAAAGCCCCGGCACGGATCAGCGTCTCGGCACAGCCGTTGCTCACTTCGCGGGTCGAGACACGCTCGAAGAAGTCGTCCAGGCTTGTAAAGGGTCCCGCCTGCTGCCGCGCCTTGACGATCGCCTCGACGGCCTTCGCACCCACGCCCTTGATGGCGCCCAAGCCGAAGTGGATCTGGCCGTCCTTGCCGACCCGGAACGCCAATTCGCCCTCGTTGACGTTGGGCGGCAGCACTTCGATTCCTATCCGCCGGCAATCATCGATGTGCTCGACGAAGAACTTGTCGCGCTCGGCGCCGTCCATCTCCGACGATAGCACCGCGGCCATGTACTCCGGGGGATAATGACTCTTGAGGTAGGCGGTCTGATAGGCCACGAGTGCATAGGCCGTGCTGTGCGACTTGTTGAAGCCGTAGCCACCGAAGTGTTCAATCAGGTCGAAGATCTTCAGCGCCTTCTCGCGATCAAGTCCGCGCTCGACGGCTCCCGCGACGAACTGACCACGGCTCTCCGCGATGGTGTCGGCCTTCTTCTTGGAAATCGCCTTGATCGTGGCGTAGGCGCTGGAAAGCTCGATGCCACCTAGCCGGTTGAGGATCCGCATCACCTGTTCCTGGTAAACCATCACTCCGTAGGTTTCCTCGAGCACCTCCTTCAGCACCGGGTGAATGTAAGTCGCATGCTTCCGGCCGTTCTTGACGTCCACGTACTCATCGACCATGCCGCCATTGAGCGGGCCTGGCCGGTAAAGCGCATTGACAGCAATGATGTCGGCGAACCGGTCGGGCTTCATCTTGACCAGCAGGTCACGAATGCCCGAGCTCTCGAGCTGGAAGACACCTTTGGTTTCGCCGCGCTGCAAGAGCTCAAATGCCATGCGATCGTCGAGGGGAAGCCGATCGATGTCGATAGGGGCCTCGGGATGGCGCTCGTTGATGATCCGCACGGCTGTTTCCAGAGTCGTCAAATTGCGCAGGCCGAGGAAGTCCATCTTCAGCAGGCCGGCTTTTTCGACGTCGCCCATGTCCCATTGGGTACAGACGATCTCGTCCTTGTCGCCCCGGCGGATGACCTGAAGCGGCACCAGCGACTCGAGCGGCTGGTCGGCGATCACCACGCCTGCGGCGTGCGTGCTGGCGTTGCGTGCGGAACCTTCAAGCCGCTGCGCGAACCGGATCAGGCGTTCGATCTCGGGGTCTTGATCGACCATCGCGGCAGCGCCGGCTCTTCCTTGAGGGCTTCATCGAGCGTGATGTTCAGCCGGGTCGGAATGAGCCGGTTGATCTGCTCTACCCTGGCGAGGGGAATGCTGAGAACCCGACCCACATCCTTGATCGCCGCCTTGGCCTTCATGGTGCCGAATGTGCCGATTTGGGCCACGTTGGCGTCGCCGTACTTCTTGCGAACATAGTCGATCACCTCGTACCGCCGCTCCTGGCAGAGGTCGATGTCGATGTCCGGCGCCTCGGAGCGATTGGGGTCGAGAAACCGCTCGAACAGCAGGTCGTACTTGATCGGGCAGACGTTGCTTAAATGCAAGACATAGCTGACCAGGGCGCCACACGCCGACCCGTGGCCGAAGCCGGAATAGCGCGCTCTCGAGCGTAGCGGACGAAGTCCCAGACAATCAGGAAATAAGAGGCGAAGCCCATCCGATTGATCACACCCAGCTCGTGCTCCAGCCGCTCCTGGGCCGACGGGGGCGGTGGATCGCCATAGCGTCGCGCAAGCCCCGGTCGCAAAGCTCTCGCAGAAACTCCTCCGCGCTCTTCTGCTCGGGGGCCTGAAAGGAAGGGAACTGACGCTTGCCCAGGCCGAGGCTGCCGTAATTCTCCTCGATGCCCTCGGCGATCCGCGCAGACAAGGCCAGCGCCTTTTCCATGCCAGGAAAAAAGCCGTACATCTCAGCGGGACTGCGCACGTGAAACTGGTCGGACAGCTTGCCGTCGTCGGCCACGAAGCGCGGTTTATCTAGCGGCTGATCAATCGTCCTACCAGTATTTATGCAGAGCAAGACGTCGTGAGCCAGATAGTCATCCTGGGTCAGGTAGTGGGCGTCGCTGGTGGCGACCACCGGGAATCCAAGCCGTCCAGCCAGGTCGAGCTCGCGTGCCATACAGTCGCGCTGGATCTGCAATCCGTTGTTCTGGATCTCGACGAAGAAGTTCCCTTCTCCGAAGGTCTTGTAGCACCACATCGCCAGGTTCTCGGCCTCGGGCACGCGATCGTGCAGCAGCAATTGCGAGAATTCAGAACCAACGCATCCCGAGAGGCAAATCAGCCCCTCGCTGTGTTGTGCAAGAATTTCCTTGTCGATCCTGGGCTTGTAGTAATAGCCCTCGAGATACGATCGAGACGAGAGTCGCAGCAGATTGCGAAAGCCGACGCCGTTTGCGCCAGCAGGGTGAGGTGATAGGCATACCGCTCGTCGCCCGCCCCGCCCGAGCTGGTCGTCCGATCAGTTCGCTTGCCGGGCGCGACGTATGCTTCCATACCCACGATCGGCACAATTCCCGCCGCCTTGGCCTCGCGGAGAAACTCGATGGCGCCGAAGAGATTGCCGTGATCGGTGAGCGCCACCGCGGGCATCCCCAGCGACTTGACCCGATCGATCAGGTCGGGGATCTTGCTCTGACCGTCGAGCAGGCTGTAATGGCTGTGACAGTGAAGATGTACGAATGGCTGTGAGGGCATCGTCATCGCATTCTTGTCGGGGCTCGCAGACTTTCCGATCCATCCAGGGGGCGACGGACCAACGTGTAGTCTAACATATCAAAACACCGGCACTTCGCCTACGGCGCGGTGGGGTCGGAACTCACCACACCGCGCCGCTTGTGCCGGCGCTCTGGGCCCGGTGACCGTATCATTGCGACGCTTTCAACACTCCCTGGTGCTTCAAGTCGACGATTGACACGGGATCATGATTGATGTAGCGTCTGACACTTGCCAGGAATCCACCGCTGGTAACGTGCTGATATATCAAACAATGATGAACGCACGGATGTTAGCGCACCCATTCAGAGCTCGCCGTCTCGCCTGCCATCACACCAGGAGGTTGCCGTGATGTCAATCATGAATAGCGCACAGCGCCACACTCTTCCCGTCTTGATTCTCCTCTGCTGCTCCACTTCAGGCTTTGCCGCCCCCTTGATCACTCATCCGCTTGGCAACTCGACGGAGCGCGGAGTAGAATCGATCTTCCCTCCGGCAGCGTGCGGTTTTCGTTATCCGGAGAGCCGGCCGGAGTCAGGTACGTGAGCGTGGATGCGAGCAACGGGCCGTTGGGCGACCGCACCGCAGCGCCCACAGGTATCGTAGGTGTGCAAAATGGACCGCAGTCGGCAGATGGCCGCGTCGGCTCAGCGGGCAATTTCGCTTCCGACCAAGGCTCTGCCCTGCTCGGTAAAACGACGTCCGAAGTGGGGACCACGGGCCCGACTGCGGACATCGCTTCCGTGGAACAGGGCAAGACCCGTTCCGACGGGACTGTCATGGATAAAACGACGCTTCGTTCCGAATCAATCAATGGGGCGGACGGCTCCGCTCGCCTTCGCATCCCTGCCGCTGACCCAGCAGGGAAGGACCGAGCGACCCCAGGCCAGCTCTCTTCCGGTGCGGTATCCAGCGGTGCCTCGCAAGCTGCTGGATCTCTCGCGGACTCCACTAGCGGATCTCATTTCCCGAGCAACACCCGAAGCAAGGGTACAACGGACACGACGTCCCAAGTGCCATCGCAGGCGCCCTCGATTTCCAATGGCGCCAGCCAGGCGGCAGCGGCAGCTCCTGGGCAGTCGGCCTCGGTCGCATCGAGCCAGGCGAGTCAGGTGCTATCGAGCCCGCAAGGAACCGTCGCTTCGACACCGTCAGGTCTGTCTCCCTCTGGTTCCTTCAACCCCGTTGGAGCCGCCCCGACCTCTTCCATTGCCGGACCGCCGACAGGCGCTTCCGGCTCAGCCTCGTCCGCAAACTCCTCCGGGCCAGTGTCAGCGATGGGGACGCCACCGGGCGGTTCCCCGCCCCCGGCCACCGTCGCGGGGACTGCGATTTCGGTGAGCGCAGGTGCAAATCCACCGGCCAACACTTCCGGAACTCCTCAAGCGGTTCAGATCCCCTCCCCTTCCATGTCAACGAGCTCATCGGCACCATCGTTATTTTCGCCGGTTCCACCGCCGACTCCAGCGGCTGCGACCGGGGTCAGCAACCCCAGCCCAAACAGCGTTTCAAGCACTGACGACCGGCTTGCGGCACAGTTCCTGATCGCTTTGTCGCCGAGCATGGGCATAGCCCTGGGCGCCGGCGGTACGGTTGCAACGACAAGCAATCCAGTATCCTCCGCGAGCGTCGTAAGCTCGCTCTCGTCCAGTGGCACGCCCTTCAGCAATACTCTGCCAGGATTGATGGCGAGCTCCAATCTACCCCTTCCTCCCATAACTCTGACGAGTCAGGTGCTTGCGAATCCCCCACCGGATGCGACATCATCGAGCCCTTTCGTGCTAGCTCTGCCCCAGAGCATTCCCGAGCCGCCGGTACTGACCATGATTGCCGTGAGCGTGACGATTATCGCCCGGCGGCATAGGTGCATGCGCGGAGTTCCCGGCTTTCGGTCGAGCCCCGTTATGTCAAGGGAAGAGGGCCATAGCGCACTCCACGGCATGCCGGGCGTCTGAGATTATCAATGCTCCGGCTGACAAGGAAGCTCCAACCATCCGTGGCCTCGTGGATCGCACGCTGGCGTCAGGCCGCATGACTTTTCCCGCGATCATGTGGCGACCCGGCCAGATCCTTGCTGAAGCAGCCTCTCCATGAAAATCTCGGTCCAGGTCACCATGCTTGACCGAGACCTGTGATGTATGTGTGTCTGATTTGAAAAAATCACTTTTCTCCATTAAGTTTCTCTGCGGAAAGGGGGCGACCGGGGTTACTATATGTTGAGGAAAGTTGAGGAATACGGGGCATGGATCAGGCTGAGGAGATCTCGTCGAGGCGGCCACTTTGGGAGCCAGATCGAGCCGACCTCTTTGGGAGCCACATCGAGCCGACCTCCTTGGGTGCCGCATCGAGCCGCGATGGATTCTCCTGGTGAGCCAGGAAATCTCCAATGCGTACGAGATTCCCCGTGCATTAATCACATTTGCGACGCCTCTACGTAATGACGGCTAGGGCTAATCATCGAGGCGAACGAGGCGAGCACAATGGCAATCGAGTCCATGCTCCCACGAATGAGATCCGTTGGGAACACGACGCGGATCAGACAAGAATCCCGGAATGAATCGATGCGTGTGATACTGGAAGTGCTGCAAGGGTCGAGCAAGGGTCGTTCGTTCATATTCGATCGCCACGATACGTTCATTGTGGGCAGGTCGCGCTTCGTCCATTGCTCGATGCCCGAGGACATGGCACTTTCGCGTGACCACTTCATGCTCGAAATCAATCCGCCACAATGCGAGCTGCGCGACCTGGGGAGTACGAACGGAACCTTTGTGAACAATCAGCGAGTGGAACGCATTCGTCTGGCATCGGGCGATATGATCGCCGCCGGCCAGAACGTGTTCCGCGTCAAGGTCGATCAGGCACCACTATCGGGCACTGTACCTGTCTCGCCATCGTCTGGCGGTTCCGGGTCTGGTGGTGATGGCCTGGTTGCCATCAGGTGTGCCGGTTGCCTCGCACCGGCGCCTCAAAATGTCACGATCGCTGGTCCGGTGCAGGGCGATAAGACCGAAGTTGTGGAATGGTGGTGCCCGCAATGCCGTTCCGAGGTGGCGGCCTTGCCCCAGCCGGTGCCGCATTACACGACCTTGCGTGAGATCGGTCGCGGCGCGATGGGAGTGGTCTACCAGGCGCGGCACAACCAGACCGGACAGATGGTCGCCCTCAAGCTGATCGTGCCCGAAACGGCGACGACTCGCACAGCCATCGATCGCTTCTATCGCGAGATGTCGGTCATCAGCCAGTTGACGCACCCCAACATTGTCGAATGGTATGAACAGGGAATGACCCGGGGACAGTTTTGGTTCGCGATGGAGTACGTCGCCGGGCCGAACCTCGAGGCTTTGGCCAAGGAACAGCCCGGCTGTTACCCCACCGACCAGGCGTGCCGCCTTACTTGCCAGATACTCAAGGGACTGGACCAAGCCCACAGGATGGGTTTCGTCCATCGCGATATCAAACCAGAAAATGTTTTGATCGCCCGGACCCCCGAGGGTTTGATCGCCAAGATCTCTGATTTCGGCCTGGCCAAGAGCTTTCGCGGCGTAGGTCTTTCAGGGCTTACCTTCTCTGGCGAGATGCGCGGCACCGTGCCATTCATGCCCCCGGAACAGATGCTTGATTTCAAAACCGTCACTCCGCTGGCCGACCTCTACGCCACCGCCGCAACGTTATATTACCTGCTTACATGCAAGTACATTTACGATGAGCCGGCAGGCGGGGGCGACTTGATCCGCATGCTTCTGGAAGAGGAACATGTGCCGATCCGCGTCCGGCGTTCCGATGTTCCATTGCCCTTGGCAACGATCATCGAGCAATGCCTGGCGCGTGATCCCACGCGACGCCTCACCGATGCGAAATCCATGCGGCGAGCGCTCAAACCTTTCTGCTGAGCGGCTGACCGCTCATACCAGGGAGAGCGATGAGTTCCGTTCGCCCAGAATCGGCGTCGGGTCTACATCCAGCCAGCGCGCGAATGAGCGACGCGTAGAGGTCACGAAAATCGACGCCGAAACGGGGGTCGCCGGCCTCGTCGAGATCGGCCAGATTCGGGTGTGGGCCGCAGAGGCTTCCTCTGACCGCGCGACCGGCAATCAGCACCGGTGCCGCCGCCCCGTGGTCGGTGCCGCCGTTGGCGTTCTCCTTGAGCCAGCGGCCGAACTCCGAAAAAACGAGGACCAGGACTCGCTCGTCGAGCTTGCTCGGTTTCAGACCGTCAAAGAAACCGGCGAGGGCTTTCCCCATCGTCTGCAAGAGCTGCTGATGGGCATAACGCTGGGCCGCATGTGTGTCGAAACCATCCTGGGCCGTATAGTAAACTCGGTACGGCGTGTCGGCCTCGATGAGCTCGCGGATCGTTTCCAGCCGGCCCCCCAGCGTCCCGGCATCGCCGGACGCAAACTTTCCTCCGCGGCAGGTTCTCCAATCGGCGGGCCAGTTCGGTCGCTGAGGTATAGCGCTGGCGGATCTCGGTTAGCGGTGGTTCGTTCGTTTCTTCCTTGAAGCGCGAGGGTAGTTCGGCTCCTGACTCGAGTCGATACGCTGCGACGCTGGCCAGCGACTGGGCCACGGCTTTCCGCCCCTGCACGGCCACTGGCATCGACCCCTGCCCGACATGGCAGAGCTGCAGCCGAGGGTGTGTATCTCCAAGCCGCCCCAGCCAGCCGACCGGCGGCGCAGGGCCAACCGACCCGGTCTGCCAGATCTCCATTGACCGGAAATGGGAGCGATTCGGATTCGGATAGCCAACACCCTGAACGACCGCGAGCTCCCCGGCCTCCCAGAGACGGTGCAGATCTTTGAGTGACGGGTGCAAGCCCACTCGCTCATCCAGCTTGAGAACTTTACCGGGCTCGACCCGGAGCGTCGGCCGGCTCTTATGATACACATCGTCGGCGTACGGGATTACGGTGTTCAGCCCGTCATTGCCCCCGTTGAGCTCCAGGACAACGAGGATGGGCGCATCGCGTCGGGCCTCGGCGGCCTTGGCCGCCTGCCGCCACAAGCCTGGAGCAGTCGAGCCGAGCGCCAAAACGCCGGCCGATTGGTTGAAAAAGTCGCGACGTGAAAGCATGGTTTGTTTTCCAATATTCTTGGGATAATAGTCGATATTTTGCAGGTTGAGGGTCAGCCCGCCTGTCCCTCCGGGAGCGAGAGCACTCGAGTCAGAATTCGGCCCTGCCATTGCGCCGGATCGGACTCGCGGCGGACAAGAGCCAGCAGTTCGTCCTTGCTCTCAGAGGAAATCGACGCGCCCGAGAACAGCACGGCCATCGCGTCGAGCCATGCCGCGTCGTCCCGCAGCCGGAGCCGCTGGGCCAGGTCGCGGAAATGTCCCGGGCTCAGCCCCGCAGATGGATCAGTGAACCAGGCCGCGAAGTTGGCGCGTGCGATCAGAGTCGAGCCACGCAGCCATGCCATTCCGCCCGGCCAGCCCGCAACGTTGGGAGGATAGAATAGTCGCTGGCCCATCCGGGTGAGGTGGATCTCCAGCTCGACGAGGTCGGGCGGCGGGGCGAAAGCTTCGCAGCCGCGGATGGCACCGATCGCCAGCGCGACGGGGCTCTTGACCCGCTTCGTCCGGCATTCGTCGCTGTGAAACAGTTGGGAACGCAGCAGGAACTCGATGCCCCGAGCAACGTCCACGTCTCCCGGCACGCGCATCGCGTCGGTCAGGGGCGCCAGCAGTTCGGGGCTTGGTTCGTCGGCGTCGGCTACAAAGGTTCGATAAAGCCGCCGGGCGATGTGCGTGGCGGCGGCCGGCTGGCCGCAGACGATCCGCACGACGTCCTCGCGGCCCCAGGGACCGGATTGGGCAACGATCGTCTTGTCCCCGCCGTCGTGGTCTCCCGCATCGAATGAATCACGCTTCCGCTGATAGTCGATTTCGCGATAGCCCGTCAGTGCACGGGCGACCTCGCGAACGTCGCGCTCGGAGTAGTTCCCCTCGCCCAGCGCGAAGATCTCGAGGAACTCACGGGCGAGATTCTCGTTGGGCTGGGCCTTTGTGCTACCCAGCCCGTCGAGCCAGCGGAGCATTGCCCCGTCGCCCAGGATCTTGCGGTGCAACTGGCTGATTGGTGCTCGCCAGTGCTGGCGGAGCGTGAGGTTCTGCTCGAGCATGAGCTCGGGGGAATTGACCTTGGCCTGACTGACCGCATAATGCGAATGCCAGGCCAGTGTCATGGCCTCGGCCAGCGGGTGCGGCGTGAAGATCATACGGTAGAGCCAGAGCATCTGGGCGCGCTCGATCGAGGGCCGTCGCCGCGCCGAATCTTCCATGGCGGCCACCGTGTCGGCGAACGCCGTGGCCGGCTGGCCGCCGGGTCCTTGAGTTTCGCCCTCGAGAACACGATGCAGCGCAGGCTCGAACCCGTCGGCCAGGTCGCGCTGAAGTTGACCCCAAGTCGCACCCAGGCCGGCCCGGCGGTGCAAGTGGGCGACCCTCGCCGGGTTCCAGGGAGCCTCTGCGCTCGGCCGAAATGGTTCCCAGGCCCGGCCCGGGTCATCAAAGAGAGAACCAGTTTTCGAGTTCATGGCTGCCGCTCCTTGAGAACGAGCGTTCCCAGATCGCGGTCCTCACCGGGCTTGAGGTCGGGCACGGCAGCGCGAGCCGAGCGACCTCCACCTTCCGCAGCCGTCAGGTAGAAACTCGCTCCGGGAATCATAGCATCAAGGGTGAACTCGCCGGTGCTCCCGGTCCGCTCATTCAGTAAGTTCATGTTGCGCTGGCCCACGACGTTAGAGTAGAACTCGACGAGATCATGGTTGAATAGATCCTGATTGGACAACTCTTTGCGATCCTTGTTCAGCAAGAGGAGCGCGTAGACCTGGCACTCTTGCGAGCTGGAGCCGCTGGGAGTGGATACCTTGCCGCGAACCGAGGCGGTTGGCTGAAGTCGAACCTCGATCGGCCCCGCGGCTGTGCCATCGTACTTGAGCTCCGCGACGGCCCCGAGCTTCCGGTCAGGCTTGATGAAGCAGACGCGGTAGGTCGTCTCGGGATCGGCTCCACGGATCCGGGCGATTCCATCTGGGAACTCTTGACCGTGGTTCCAGACATCGATCAGGCAGGCGTGGATTCCAGGGTAGAATGCTACGACATCCCGGACCACCCGTCCACTCGGATCGACGGCGCGGGCTTCGATGGTGACGCCCTTGCGAACCGTGATCTCCACCGGCTTCGGCTCACCCTCCCCAGGTATGTTGACCGCGATCGACCCATGGGGGTAGGCGGTAGTGTCGTACATCGTACCCTTGACTGGCGTTCGGAGGGTGTTCGGATTAGGAACCTCCACGACCAGCATGCCGTCTCCCGGCAAGGCGGTGATCCGGAACTTGCCGTCGTGGGCGGTGAGCACCGTGTTGCGGAGGTCGTAGCCCGGCTTGTTGTTAGGGTTCTTGCTCGCCGGCTGGTACATGACCGCGGCACCGTGGACAGGCTGCTTGGTGTCTCGGTCGATCACCCGTCCCTGGATCAGCCGCCCCCTCTCCATGGCGAAATTCACTTCCAGGATCTTCGCTCCGGCCGGCCATCCCTGGCGGGTGTCGCTGGTTGCGACGTAGCCGGAATCCGCCTTGGGATAGACGGAGGTTATGTATAAATTCGCCTGATGCCCCGAGATTCGGAATCGGCCGTCAGCGTCAGTCCGGCCCCGGAAGGGCATTCCGCCGTGCGAACGCATCGGCGTCATCTCGACCATCATCCCCACGATCGGCTTGCCGGTCTGACGGTCCGTAATCCGCCCTTGCACGGGCCGGGCAGGCTCTAGAGTGTGGGTGAATGTGGGCTTAACCGGCACGATCTCGAAGGCCTTGAGCCCCGGCGAGAGCGTGCCGTCGGCTACCGTGCTGACGGTCACCTCGTCCACAGCGTAGTCGGGATTCCAGAAGGAGAGGGTTGCGTAGACCTCGCGAGGCACGCCCTCGATTGTGAACCGGCCTTCGGGATCGGTCTTGCGAGGTCGAGGCCAGTAGACCGGAAGCTCCTCGTCCGTCTGCGCAAGGCCGGTATAGATCCCTTCCGAGTTACTCTTCGCGTCGTTGTGGAATCCGTTGAGAAGGACAGCGCACACCAACAGCAGGCGCACCGGCCGGGGTGAGCAAACTGCCGTGTATCAGCACTTCGGGAGACAGTGTGAACTTCACCGTCGATTCAGCCAGGGTCTCTCGAAACAAGCGGGAACAAATCCCGAATCCCGGGGCAGTAACGATGAATTGCGTGGAAGAATCCTCGCCAGGATTGAACTCGACGGTCATGTCTCGATGTCCCTGCTCATCGGTTTGCGCTCTTGCCAGCACCTTGAATCGAGGCCCCATGCGTTCAGGATCATCATGCGGAAGAGCCACATAGCCGAGGGCCGGCTTCGAGGCACCGAGCCAGAGAACCATAGCGTTCGCGACTGGATTGCCATCAGGGCCCTGAACCATGAGGTGCACAGTGCGTTTCATGCCTGCAGGCTCCTTTTGGGGTTGGTGGTTGGATGGGGAGCCGACCGCGTTCTGGGTGTTCTGATCACGCGATGAGGCCAATCCCGCCTGGGTAAGAGCCAAGGCCGAGGACGCGAGCAAGGTGAAGGCGAGGGCCAGTAAAGACCAGCCCTTTCCAACCTTTGGGCTGCAGCGCCGCTCATCGAGGATGTGCTGGACACGGCTGACCAGCCCGCCGTGGCTCGACACCGCGCTGAGGCCAAGCGCGGACCTCGCTGTGAGAGCAGCTCCAAGAGCGACGCCGCGTACTCCGTCCCCGTCGATCCGCACGCGAGGACCCAGTCGTCGCACGCGAGCTCGCCGAGCTGCGCCAAGCGTGTCCTGGCCCACCAGGCCAGGGGACTCCAGGGGAGCACGCAAACGAGGATCTCACCGCCCAGGCACGCCATGTGGTCGAGCCTTCGCCAGTGCGCCAGCTCATGACAGAAGATGGCGACCCAATCGATGGCACTGTCTTCCTCGTGCATCAGGGCTGGCACCAGCAAGATTGGCTGGCGGCCCCAGCACCAGACCGACGGACAGCGCACTGCGTGGGAGGTGCGCAGCTCGGGTTTGGCGGTAATGCCGAGCCTGGTGAGGGCCTCTGAAATCGCCATATACAATCCCGGGTTTGCCGCGGCAACAGAACCACGGACCAGGTAGAATCCCCTTGCGAAGGATGCCAGGAATCGGGTGGTCGCAAGCCCGCTCAGGAGCACCCAGAACGCCAGCATGATCTGCCGCCATGAGGGCTTCATGACGAGCGATCCAAAACCAACCGGACTAGCTGGGCGATTGGCATCCGGGGGACGAGTTGCGCGAGTGACGAGTGGGGGATTCGCTCGGCATCGGTCAGGCGGTCCTGGCCGGAAACAGCGAGTGTATTCCTGGGACCAGGCTGCCGGTGCGAGACTCGGAGGAGTTCGGCCGGGGTCCTTTCCTGCTCCTTCGATATCGCCGGCTCGTCGGCTGCCGCCATTGTCTCGGGTTGCCTCAAAAGCCCCCATCCGCCGCGGCGGATCGCTTGCGCCAGCAGCGGCGTGCAGAGCGCGGCGATGATCGTCAGCACCAGGACGCGATGAGCCCGCGCGGGTCTGCCTCGGATGGCCAGGCTGACCGCGATACCGATAGCGAGGAACAGGCTGGACTGCCAGATCAGGTCCCAGGTCAGGGACATGCCGGGCTGGAAGATCTCGAGCATGAAAAGTGGTCCGCTCAAAAGGGACAGATCATGGCTTATCCCTGAAACTTCAGTTCTTCTCGGTCAGCACGATCGGTTTGACGACGCCGAGGGTGCGCACCTCGCCCGGTTCTAGCGGGTCGATCGGCACGTACTCGACGCGGTTGCTGCTGAGCTCGAACGACAGGTAGTTCCTGACTCCCGGAACGAGATCATCAACTGTGAATTCGCCGCGGTCGTTGGTACTCGGCATCGGTCCCATGCCCTGCGCGGCCAGTCCGTAAGAGAGAACCTCGCCCCCTTCAAGGAAGCCCATCGGGTCAAGCTCCACGTCGCGTGGCGTTGTCTGCAAGTGGGCCATGACTCGCTTCCCAACGATCGGTGCGCCGTAGGGCTTGAGCAGCTTGCCTTGCACGCTCGCCATCGGTCGGAGTGCGACAGGGACCGGCTGGCCCGCTTCGCCACGCGGGGTGATGTCGGCGAAGCCGGCCAGGTGCCGCTCGTTCTGGATGAAGAAAATCCTGTACGGCTTCCCGGGAACAAAGCTCGCCATGCGAAAGAGGCCACTCGCGTAATGACGCGCTGTCTGGCCACTCCTATCCAGCCTGGCAAAGAGGCTCAGTCCCGACACCACGACGTCCGAAACCGGCTTGTCCTGGGAATCGACGGCCTGGGCCGAGATTGTCGCTCCTCTCTTTAGGGCAATCTCCACCGGCTCTGCACCACGGTCCCGGGGGACGTCGATCCGGGCGTAACCGTGCGGAAACAAGGTAGCGGAGGAGTCGGACTGGCCGCGGGGAACGGTGACACGTTCGTAATCCGGGGTCGGCCCTTCCACGAAGAGAAACTGCTGGCCTGGAAGCATTGCCATCGCGAAGTTGCCAGTCTGATCGGTGAGCATTTCGCCTGCTCCCGCGACCTGCGCACCGGGGATGGGCTTACGGGTCTCCTGATCGATGACGGTCCCGCGGACGACCTGGCCTCGTCGTACTGTGAAGTTCCAGACCAGCTTCTCGGCTCCCACCGTCCAGGGCTCGTCGTGCTGCGCTTGGAATGGCAGGTAGCCGGACTGTCTGGGAGGGCCCACGTTGGCATAGAGGTTCGGGCGGCTCCAGCCCACTCCTTGAACTCGGTAACGCCCTTTCGCGTCGGTACTGGTCTTGAAATGGAAGAGCCAGTCCATGGGCCTTGAGACGCTCATCTCGATGACGACTCCCCCGACCGGTTCTCCCGTTGCTTTGTCGGTCACCGTCCCCTCGATCGGCCGAGACGTCTCCAGGACGTGTGTGAAGCGAGGCGCCAGCGGCTTGAGGTTCCACTGGTTATACCAGTGGCGCATCGCGCCGGCCGTGCTGATGATGAGCGCCTCGTGGATGTACGCGTCGTGCTTGACGGCGATCTCTGCCACTGTTCCTTCGGTGTAACCATCGAAGTGGAATCGGCCCTCGCTGTCGGACACGATAGGTTCCGGCCAGTACGGGAGCCGGTCCGGCCGGCCATCATGGCTCCGTTCCGGCCCACTGAGATACCATCTACGATCTTTGTTGCTGTCGCTTCCACTGCCCAGGTTGAGCAGCTCGACCCTGGCCCCAGCGACGGGCTGACCGGTCGGCGAGAGAAGCTGTCCTTCGATCGGTATTTTCTTGGACAGGTTGAGCGTGATCGATTCATCAGGAAGGAGGGGAAACGGCATCGCGCCCTCGTCGTCCGGCCGCAGGCTAAAATTCGCGGCGGCGAGGTCCCAGCCAGGTCCTTTCACCACCAGGTTCAAGCTCTCGATCTCAGGGCCGGCACGAAGCTCAAGTTGAAACCCACCCGCCCTACCGGAGACCGTCTGGCCAAGAATCTTCTGCAGATCGACGACCTGCTCGATCTGCCCTTTGACCATCTCGGGCTTCGGTTCCGCGATACCGACTGCGAAGACTGCTGCACCAGAGACGGGATTGCCAGCCATGTCGCGAACCTCGCCCCAGAGGGTGCGCCGGATGGCTCGCAGTTCCTTGGCCGCGTTTCCGGAAGACGAATCGGACCTCGATGATTCGTCGCGCTGCCTGGCCTTGGTCATTGCGGGCGTCTGGGCGAGCGCAACGGTCGTGGCCAGGCCCACCGCGATTAGCGCCATAGCCCGGCTCCAGTTGCGGCCCGGCCGGGGATCGATGAGTCCCTCGAGCTGGACGATGCGTCGGATCCGGGCCGCCAGGCCCGACCGCCGGCTGATCGCCGCCAGTGCCAAGGCCGTACTCCGGGGCGGCACCAACCGCACCAGGCTCTCGGCGTAGTCGGCCGGTTCTTGCCCGCAGGCAATGGCCCAGTCGTCACAAGCCAGCTCGCCGAGCTGAGCCAGGCGCCAGCGGCAAGCCCAGGCCAGCGGGTTCCAGGGGACGATGCCGACTAGGATCTCTCCGAGCAGGCTCGACCAGTGATCGCGCCGCACCCAGTGAGCCAGCTCGTGGCAGAAGACTCCGGTCCAGTCCACCGCGCCTGGCGATGCTTCGTTTGACTCGGAGAGTAGGATCACCGGTCGCCGGCCCCAGCACCAGACCACTGGCACGTGGACCTTGTCGGACAGGCGGATGTCAGACTGGACGCCCAGCCCGATTCGCTCGCCTGCCAGTTTGCAGGCACTCAGGAACGCTCCATCACGGCATGGCCTTGCACGGCTCACAATCCGCCAGCCGAGTGCCAGGGAGAGACCGATTCGAAGCAAGGCCAGGCAACTCGCGACGGCCCAGGCGCCTAGCAGAATACTCACCACCGAGATCCGCTGGTTCCGCGTTGGCACGAGAGTCGTCATTGCTGGTTCGGGCACCTGGGCGGTTGACGGCCGGATCATCGACGTCGACATCGGGTCGTCGCGACGAAGCGGTGAAACCCTCGCGGCCGTGCTCTGGTGTGAATCAACTTGCTTGCTCGGACTGTTCTCGAACACGGCGGGGCCGGGCCAGATGCCCCAGCCTCCCTGCCGTGCGAGCTGGCTGAGCGCAGGAGTCGCCAGTCCAGCGAACGCGGCTAGAAGCAGCAACCGGTGCGCGCGTGCAGGACGTCGGCCCAGTGCAAAGCTGGCTGCAAGCCCAAGCAGCAGAAACAGGCCAAGCTGCCAGGATAGTTCGCCGATCGGCGTTCTTGCCATGGTGAAGATCTCGAACATGAGACCGCCCCCTCCGAGATGATTTGGCTTCGAGATGAGCGTGGATTCCGTCTTCGCGATCAAGAGAGCAAGGGACTTGAATCGGTTTCAAGGGGCTCCGGTTGCAGCACGACCGTGTCAAGGTCGCGGACTGCCCAGGAAGCAAGCGATGAAGAACGAGCGCCCGATTCACGCATGGCGCCCCTCCTTCCGCCGCTTCTGGTCAAGCATCTTCTTGAGCGCCGAGAGATCCTGCTCGCTCAACTCCTCATCTTCCAGCAGGTGCTGGAACAAGAGCAGCGCATCGCCCCGGAAGACGCGGTCGATGAAGGTACGAAGCGTCGAAGTGCCGGCCTCGTCGCGGCTGCGCGTTGGAAGGTAGACGTAGGTCCGTCCCAATAAGCGATGGGTCAGCCAGCCGGCCTTCTCGAGCTTCTGCATGACCGAGAGGATCGTCGTGTAAGCCGGTGGCGGATCGCGTTCCAGGCGTTCGCGCACCTGGCCGACCGTGGCTTCCCCGAGTTCCCAGACCGTCTCCATCACACTCTTCTGCAATTCGCCCAGGGCATCGATTGACTTGCGGGCCATCAGCGTGGCCTCCCGAGAGGAACTGTCCGAGGACAGGTGTGCTACTATAGATAGTAGTACTTCACCTCATAGTACATCGAGGAGGTCTGGTGTCAAGAGGCAGCTCCAAAGATAGCAAAGAATTCTCGGGCGACGGTGACGAACAGTCTTGCATAAAAGGCTGCAAGCCCTTACGTGAGCCGTCGTGCAGTCACAATTCAAGTCTCTCGCACTCGGCATTTTGGCAGGGCCCGCGTTCCCTCGCCGCCGCTCGCTACTTTCCCGTTGCAGGCCTGGCGAGCAATTCGCCGACCCGCTCGTCAAGCCCTCCCGGATCACCGTCCCAACGCAGCAATCCGTCTCGATCGATCAGCAGAAGCCGCGGATAGCTTGGCAGTCCGGGGCCTTCCTGCCAGAGTCGGCGCGTGCGAGCGTCGCCGGGCACGAAAACCTGGTGCCAGGGCAACGCCTGTGCTTTGATCATCCGCTCCGCGCTCTTGCGGTCCTGGTCGAAGTTCAGGCCGATCACCTCGAAGCCGTCGCCGCGCCGGCAGCCGTAGAGTTTCTTGAGCCCGGGCATCTTTTCCGTGCAAGGGCCTGACCAGCTAGCCCAGCAATCGATGACCACGACTTTGCCTTTTAGCGCACTGGAGCGGAGCTCCTGGCCGCCCGACGCGGTCAGTGCGAATTCATAGGACTTGCCGACTTCGGGCCGCGGTAGAATTTCGATCCCGGCGCCTCTGGCTTCCTGAATTGCCCGGGCCGACGCGGCGGCCTTGGCCTCGCGACGCACTTCGGCAGGGACTACTTCAACTCCCAGACTACGCACTCGGTCGAAAGGCAGGATCTCGGGGTCCAGACGGTATTCACTCAAGCCGAGCAGGACATCAGGAAACGGGGCCGATCCACCCCACCCGCCTTTCTTCCCCTCGAAGAGGTATCGGGCTTTCTTCCCGTCGATGGCAACCGGCTGGTATTCCACATCTGGCTCTCCGCCTTCGAGCTTTGCAAGATAGGCCAGGGTCACAAGCATGGCCCCTTGCGGATCCTTCTTGACGTTGAAATTGATGATGCCGTTGGTCATCGAGGACGGCGGGCCACCTTTCGGCTCGCAAGCCCAGTAGCACCCAGGGGCGTTTGGAACCTCCGGGGCCAATTTGGCTGGCGTGCGGCTCTCACGATGAAAAACGATCAAGCTTTGAGGCGGCCCCTCCCGGAACTCGGTGGGACGTTCCAGGCCTTCGCAGATGGTCAGGCTATCACCCTCGAGTTTGTAAATTCCATGCAGGACGACTCCGTTGTTCAGCGATCTGAGCTCGATCCTCTTCGGGGTCTGATCGGGGTCGATCGAGTAGCGGTAGGTCCATGCGGCAAAGCCGTCGTCGTTGGATGTCGTGATCATGTTACGATCAATCGAGTAGATCAGCTTGTAGGCTTTCGGGGGCTGAGGCACGCCGCCGATCGTATACGTCACCGTCTGTGGACTTGCCCAGGTCCCTTTGAGCTGGAGCATCGCACGCAGGTTCGCCGACCGGTCCTCACGAGTGACTGGCGGGGTCGACGGTTGGGACTGGGGCTTTTGCTGAAGCGGAGGCGTCCGGCTAACGCGAGCGCGAGTCCGGTTCCGATGACGCCAAGGCAGAGAAGAAAGCCAGCCGCGGGGTTCCATCGCGAGAGGCCGACGAGCTTGGAAGTATCTTCGGCCCACGACGCGACATGCGCAGCGACGGAGGCGATGGTCTGGCCGGACGCAACCCGGATGGCGGCCTGAACCGTCGCATCCCGGAGGCCAGTCGGGACCTCGGCCAGGGCCCGGCACGCCAAGGGCCCCAGCACGGTCGGGGCCGCGGATGCCGTCACGCCGCGTCGGGTCAATCGATTTCGCAACAGATCGCGGGCCCGCGCGATCGCCCCCTGACCGTGCCTACGGGCCAACCGAGCTGTCGGGCGGCTCCCTCGTGGGTCAAACCTTCGAGGTAACAAAGCACGATCGGAGCGCGGTATTTCTCCGGCAGCCGCATCAGCTCTTCATGGACGACCGGATCGACGAACGATCGTTCGGCAGCGCGGGCTCGGTCCATCACCAGAGCACGCGCCTTGCCGCTCGACCTCGCGCCGGCGTGCCGCGTCGGCGCGGGCCCGCAGGGCGACCCGTGTCGCCACGCCGTACAGCCAGCTCGCCAGTGAACCTTGATCGCGGATCGAGCTCACCCGGAGAACAAGCACCAGAAACGTCGCCTGGAACGCATCGTCGGCGTCATGAGAATCGCAGAGTATCTCGCGACACACACGCAATACCATGGGTCCATGCCTATGGACCAGGGCGTCGAAGGCTGCCTCGGCCTCTTCGGAATGGCTTGCGACAAATCGATCCACCAATTGCGTGTCTGGCAGGGCACCAAACACCCCACTGCTCCAGAGGGTACGCAAGGGCCGCGTGATGAGAGCCGTTTGTCTGATCGCCATGATTTCGTCCTTACCAGGCACGCTCGGTTTCGTCACCAGGTGATGCTCCACCACTCGTAGTGCCTGGAGAGGTGCTCTGCCAATACAACTTTCTCGGAACGCGTTCCAGAAACAAGGAACCGACATCATAAGCAGATGGCCAACTTTCCTTCATCCGGGCACACGACCCTGCGCCGATGTTAACGCGGGATCGTTGCGCTCTTCCCTTGATTGACGAGCCGCCACGCCCGACCCGCCGAGCTTCGAGAGCCGCCTTTGCGACCGAATCGGTGTCGCCAACTCGCCTTGACCCCCGACTCAAGCCTGCTATAAGTCTTCGATATTCCCCTCGTTTCATCATCTCCAGTGTGCTCCGGGAAACCGATCCCGGCGCTCGTCCATTCACATCGCGCGTCGTCTGCCGGTGGTCGCCGAACCAGGATGGTCGGCCCGGTCGATGGATCACGGATGAGGAGCCATTGCACGTGTCCGCTCATAAAAAGAACTCGCTTTTCCGCCGGCTCGTTTATTTCGTGGCGATGCTCGTCACCGGCGGTGGCGCCGGCGTCGGCGGCTGGGCGTTCAAGGACCATCCCAGGATCCAGGCCTTGATTGGCATCGTCACGGGCAAGCCCGAGGATTCCGCGGGCGACGGAATCGACCTCAAGAGCAAGTTGACTTCAGTCGTCGCGGGCGTGCTCCAGGACGACCCGCGCCAGCCAGGGCTGTACAAGGTCAAGATCAACGAGATTCAGCTTGACCCCAAGCTCTTCAAGGCCGGTCGCACGGTCGATATCCAGGCCCGCGTTCTGAAGATCGACGGCCAGGGCAATCAATCGGTGGTCTGGGAAAGCAAGAACTACGGCGAGAACCTCGCGGTCGCCGGCAAGGACGAGCTCACTGCCGCGTTCGTCAATCGCCCTTTCGAGATCGACTGGAATCCCGGTGACAAGGTTGCTGTCGAGGTCTGGGACCGCAAGGGGATCCTCTTTGATCGCCGGGAGCTGAAGATGGCTCTCTCCGAGCCGGGCATCTTCCCGCTGGCATCCGGCATTCATGCCCTGGCGGTTTCGGGTCGCAGCGGCTCGGAACTGGACTCGGAGCTGAACCGGATCGTACTGCAAAGCCAGCGCGTGGCCGACTCGCAGGCCCGCCGCGGCGGAAATTCCCGGAGCGATGTTCCTGATCAGGTCGCGGAACGACCTATAGTTATTAAGTAGGCGCACGGAGGCCATGCCGTGACCACCCGCCTTTCCCTCGATCGCTTTGAGGGCAAGAAGAAATCGATCGCCGTTCTCCTTACCGACGACGGCGAGACCGTTAACCTTCCCAGGGCGCTGCTGCCCCCCGATGCGAAGGCCGGCGATGTCCTTGCGCTGACGCTCGAACGCGACCTCGAGGCCACGCGCAAGGTCGCAGAGGAGACCCACCAGGTCCAGAAGGACCTCGAGAAGACGGATCCCGGAGGGGATATCAAGCTGTGAACCGCAGGGGGTTTCTTCGTCTCCTAATTCTGGTCGGACTGGGGCTTGCCGTCCCAGCCGCGACCGGCTGGGCCCAGCTTTTCTCGGGATGGTCGAGCGGGGCCTCCAAGCCCGTTGTCATTGACTTCCTGGACATCGGCCAGGGCGATTCGATCCTGATCCGTTCTCCGGAAGGTAAGACCGCCCTGGTTGACGCCGGGCCCTCGCGCGACGCCGCGGCCAAGCTCTTGAAGCGCAAAGGTATTACCGAACTGGACATCGTTATTGTCTCGCACCACCATAGCGATCACTACGGGGGCATGGACCAGGTCATCCGCAGCTTCAAACCCAAGTACTTCATGGCCACTGGCTCGTCGCACACGACCAAGGGCTACCTGAAGTTGCTGCAGACTGTGCAAACCGAGGGCATCACGGCCATCGCCCCCACTGCCAGGCCGCGCAAAATCGAGCTCGGCTCCGTGCTCTTGACCGTCTTTCCTCAGCCCCCGCTCGACCACGAGGAAGAGAACAACAATTCGATCGGCATCCGCCTTGAATACGGCCGCTTTTCGGTCATCATGACCGGCGACAGTGAGACCGATGAGCGACAGTGGTGGGTGGCACACAGTCCCAGCCTGCTGCGCGATTGTACAATTCTCAAGCTCGCCCACCATGGCAGCCGCAACGGAACCGATCAGCACTGGCTCGACCTTCTTCAGCCCGAAGCCGCCGTCGCAAGCCTTGCATCGGGGAACTCCTATGGCCACCCTCACTCGGAAACCATCTCCCTGCTCCGAAAGAACGAGATTCCATTCCTACGCACTGACCAGCGCGGCACAATCACAATCGTCAGCAACGGCCGCACCTGGAATCTTGTCAACTCCGGGCTTGCACGCCGTGGCAGCTCGAGGAACCCTGAAAAGATGGCGGCCGGCACGAACGACGACGAGCCAGGCGCAACTTCCACTTCCACCGTCACAAGATCTCGGCGGCGATGAGCAGGCCCCCGAGCACGGGCGCCGCCATTGGCCGGATGACTTCACTCCCCACGCCCTCGGTCAACCCAACTTCAGGAAGCGGTGGGCCCCGCGACAGATCGCGTAAAGCAGCTCGCATTGAAGATGGTTTGACCCTTTGTCGAAAGGCTCACCTTCATGCTCGGGGGCATTGGTGACGTGGGCGACCACGCCGACGGCGACGTTGCGGGCGGCAGCAAAGGCGAATAGGGACGCCGCCTGCATTTCTACAGCCAGTGCCCCCATGCGTGCGTACCGATCGAGCTGCTCGGAAGTTTCCCGGTAGGGTGCGTCTGTTGTCCAAACTAACCCGCGTCGAACGGGCAGACCGACGGCCTTCACTTCCGCCTCCAACGCATCGGCCAGGCTGGGCAGAGCTTCCACCGTCTCACCGGCCGGCAGATAGTGGTAACTGGTGCCCTCATCCCGGATCGCCCGGTCTGCCACGACCACGCCCGGAACGGGAAGACCGGAACCGACCCTGCCTGCCGACGCGAGCCCGATGATGACACGGACTCCGCAAACCGCCAACTGCTCGGCAACCAGCACCGCATAGGGGCCGCCGATGGTGCGGGCGATAAGGCCGCAATGGAGCCCATCGACTGGCAGGGCCCACATCGATGTGTGGAAGCAGGGCCACCCCTCACACGCCTGTACTTCGCGGGCCGCCACGAGAGCATCGGTAATGTCCCCGTCAAAGTCCAGCACGCAGACCTCTGGCAGGTCCAAGGCAGTGAGCCGCCTCTGTGCTCGGACGGCTTCGACGAGGTCCTCGGGGCGAAACGTCGACGTTTCGTGCAGAGGGTGGTTAAGAAGGGGTAGACGCAATGGGTCATGCGAACCTTTTGTGAACGTCATATTCTCCAGCTCGATATCCAACGCGTGGACTGTGCCCCGAACAATCCTTGCGGCGGGGATCCCGAACGTGCCGTAACCGCAGCCGAAGTCGACCCCATCGCCGCTGTCAGGCTTTACTCCCAGTTTTTTTTTGCGCTCTCTTTAGGGCCAAGAAACCTGGACCAGAGGGACTCGTCCGGCATCTCGCTTTCAGGTATTCTCATAGGCGATAAAATAGTATGTAGAACCAGTCATTTTGATCCATTACTCAGCTCGATGGTTTTCGGGGCTTCGGGATTGGCAGGAGCATTCTCACTTGCTGTTGATAACCTTGATACCGCCTGCCGTGCAAGCGCACCAGGTCCTGCTCTTCAAACTGGAGGGCGACGAGGATGTAGGCGGTTGTCGCGGCAGTGAACAGGAGATGCCCGACGGTCATCGTCGGAGCCGCCCAGAAAGCGAGAACGAAGCCGAGCATAATGGGATGACGCACATAAGAATAAAAGCCGGGGACTCTGAAGTCAACAGGGGTGTACGAACGCCCACAATAATAAATGTATACTTGTCGGATTCCGAACAGGTCGAAGTGGTCAATCAAGAAAGTGGACGCGAGCGCGATGGCCCAACCGCCCCAAAAGACAGCATTGAAGAGCCAGCGACCAACCGGGTTCGATATATTCCAAACGATTGCCGGCATTGGCCACCATAGCCAGAAAAGGAGTCCGAGGGCGAGACTACTTACCAGGACATAAGTGCTTCGCTCCACAGGCGGCGGGATGAACCGTGTCCACCACTCCTTGAACGCGGGCCGGGCCATAACGCTGTGCGGCACGGCGAAGAGGAGAAGGAGCAGGGCATCGACGAGCAGCGCGAACGGAAGCAAACCCCCCGGCCCCGAATCAATCGACTTCGGGACGAGGAGATCCCCGACGAATCCGATCGCGTACAAGAACGCGGCGAGGAAGACGAGGTAACTCGCGACACCGTAGATCAAGGCGATGATTCGACTCATTGTCGCCTGAACACCCCGTAGAAGAACGCTTGCGACGCCCCCCAGGGCGTTGTGTGCGTCTCTCTGTCCTCCCGGACAAGCGAGAAGCCTTCGCCAAGCTCGGCGCCCATGGTCTCGGCGTTATAGCGGCAGACTTCCAGGTCACTGCATTGCTTTGGCCCATCATCGGCGAAGCTTGCGATGATGAGATGGCCCCCCTCGGGGACGGTCTGTAGGGCCAAATTGACATAGCTTCTTCGGTCCGCGGCCTCGGTCAGGAAATGGAACACGGCCCGGTCATGCCAGATATCAAACGCGCCGAGGGCCTTGGATTCGGTGATGTCGGCGACAATCCAATCGACCCGGTTGGCATGCCCGCCAAGCCGGAGCTTCGCCTGGCTCAATGCGATCCCGGAGACATCGAGCACGGCGATCTTTTCGAGGGGAAGGTGAAGGAGCCAATCGACGAGCACGGAGGCCCCGCCTCCCACATCGATGATTCGCCCACGAGGAGGCGGAGCGATCGAGCGGATAAGCTCGCAGCGACAACGAGGCTCGCTCTGATACCAGCTAACCCCGGTGCCACCCTTGGTCGAATAGACGCTTTCCCAATGTGCCTTGCGGTCAATCGCCGCCATGTCAACGCTCGTTCCCCTCTTCGTCGGAGAAAAACCGACGTGACCGGAATGATAGGCCGGAAACAAATGGCCAGGCAACCGAGCTTCAGATGATAGGAGGAAGAGCCGCCATAAGCGTGGCTTATGACCCCTTGGTGGTCTTGCTACCGATGGGATGAGATTCGACGAAATGCAAGAATACACTCGCTGCCGGTGACAGCGGCCGATGACGGTGATAGACCAGGTAGAAATATCGCTTGAGGGAGAGCCCGCGGACTGAAACCGCCCGCAGCTCTTCGGAATCTTGCTCCCTTTTGACGAAAGCCGGGAGAGAAACGCGAGTCCGAGGCCGCGTTTCACGGCATCCTTGATAGCCGAGTTGCTGCCAAGTTCGAGAAAAACGTTCAGGGCGGCGAGCGATGTTCCGACCCGCTCAAGACTCTTCTCCAAGGCACAACGAGACCCGGAGCCCGACTCGCGGATGATGAGCGGTACGCCGGTCAAGGCTTTGACCGAGATGTTTCTATGAGTAGCCCATCGATGCTTTGGGGGCACGATGAGCACGAGGGAATCGCTGCCGATCGAGCGAGCCTCAAGGGTTGATTTCTCGGGCTTCTGCCCGATGAGACCGAGCGACGCTTTGCCCTTCTCGACATCGTTCATGACCGAGCTGCTATCGCTCACCGTGGCCCGCACATGGACTTGGGGATACTTCGCGTGAAAGGCGGATAGCAGGCCCGGGAGGAAGAATTCCCCAGGGACCGAGCTTGCCGCAATAGGCAGGTCGCCCGAGACGGACGGATGAAAGCCGCCGAGTTCTTTCGAGCTTGTTCGTGCAGGCCAAGTATTTTGCGAGCGTACTCATAGAGCCGCTGACCGGCTTCAGTGAGGGTAACCCTCCTGGCCCGACGGTGGAACAACGAGACGCGAAGTTCTCCTTCGAGGGCGGCGATTCGCTGACTCACGGCCGCTTGCGAGATGTGTAAATCGGCCGCTAGGGCAGTGAAGCTCCCCAGTTCCGCCACGCCAACGAACGTCGAGAGATGCGGAAGTTCCAAGCAGCCGGAGAGAGACGGTGTTTCTGTCATTTCTTGCGGACTGGCATTAGCTCCTCCTTCGATGGACCCGACCAGGGTCACCCATATCTTAGTGTCGAGGTTTCCCCGTTCTTGTCAAGCAAACAGCGACCGAAGCCACCAGGTCATCGACTTTATCGTTGTGATCTAGAGTGTCGAATGTCGTTGGCACCGACTCCGGCTCGCTCCATGCGAGCCGCGTGGCGTTACGTTAATGGATGATCAAGAATGAACCCGTCGGGCCGCACCACGACGGTCGGCAGACTCCAATTTGGGATACCCCCCTCAACGCGGCCCTTGATGTCGGTGGGCCGACCGTCACCGTCGAAGATCCGCCAGACGAGCGAGCCGCCTCGCTGCCAACCGCGTGTCTTCCGCCCACACGAGATCGTTTCGCCGTCCGCGTTCGCAGCGAGCGCCGGATGTTTCCGATTGCCGCCGCCGGGAGGAGAGATCGGTCCGCGAGGCGACTAGCGATTCGGATCGATTCGAGGCGTAAGCAATCTGCCCCTTCGTCTCCCAGGCTGCGAGCACGCCCGAAGGCGTTTCGAAGAGCGACTCAGAGCTCATCGGGCAGATGCGTACCGGCCAGGGCTGCAACGAGGCCGCCTGGAAATGCACTCCGTGATCGCGCGAAGTGGCCAGCATCATGTCTCGCTCGACGTTGCCTTTGGCGGCGCGATAGAGGACGTACAGCGTGCCGCGACGATCGACCAGGGTCTTGGTGCCGCAGCAGCCGCATGCCCCTGTCGCACTCTCAATCGCCGGCTCTTCGCCGGTGAACGTCGCTCCATCGTTGCGCGCGAGCGGGTGACCCAGAGCCGGCGACCCGCTTCGCCCTGGGGCGCATCCGTGCTCGTCGCATGCCAGGCGACGTAGACGTTTCCATCGTTGTCGGCGCCGATCGAGCCGCCGCCGTCGAGGTAGAACGACCGCTGCATCAGGTTCCGCTGCGGCTCGAACGCGTCCCGTTGTTCATCGAGCCGCGCGTAAAGCATCGGCCTGCCTTTGATCGGGTTCGGAGGCGCCGCCCTCTGCGACCCGTTCCAGGCCACGTGTATCCGCCCGTCGCGGCCCAGCGCGATCTGGCCACCGCGAATCGTGCCCATCGCGACCGCGCTCCCAGGCTGGCTGTTGACCCGAATCGGCTCCGAAAACTCGGTCGTTCCAGGCTTACTCCGACCATAGAACAGGTCGCCGCCGGCAGGTTCACCCTTGAAATAGATCAGGTGCATGACGCCCGTCTGATCGGCGACGCTTCCGGCTGAATCCCTCCGTCGGGGGTCGCGATCGCGTCGACCGGAGATTGTGGCTCGGCCGCCTCGGCAGTCGGGCCAATGTCCTGCGGCGAGGTTTCCGGCCACCATGGGTAGAGCTAATAGACGTTGCTGTGTAAAGCTCTTGGCTTGGTTCATGGCGACTCTCTCCATAGGCGAATTTGGTGACACTAGCCTACCAGCGCAGGTGGCTAGCTTGAATGTTCCCCCGCGGCGGCCTGGCGATCGCCTCGAGCCCACGGACAATCGCGGATCCTCGCTTTCTTTCGATCAAAGCGTCCTGCTTATGACGTGACACCCTCGGCCTCCGCCCCGGCAGGCGGAAGCCCGGCGACCATCAATGTCAGATCATCCTCCTGCGGCTTGTCGCCGCGGAACCACATCAGCCGCTCGAGGATTCGCTCCACGACCCGACTTGGGTCTTCCGACCGGGTCGACTCCAGCATCGCCACAAGCTCACAAGTCCCCCAGAACCGCCCCTGAGAATCGAACGTCTCGGTCACCCCGTCGGTGCAGACGAACAGCCGCGAGCCCGGGACGAGCTCGAGGACGAGGCTCGAATACACGGCCCCGGAGACCGAGGCCCAGCACGGGGCCGCTGCTTTCCAGTTCTCGCCAGGCTGTTGAGTCCGATCGAAAGTACGATGTCGGGTGGCCCGCGTTGGCATAGTGCAGACGGCCGGTGGCGGGGTCGAACCAGGCGAACACCGCCGAGGCGAAATGCCCGGGCAGGCAGATCTCGGCACAACTGCTGATTGAGCCGAGCGAGGACCTCCCGCGGGCGAGCTGCCGGCCTGTTCGGCTTCGCGCCGTACGACGGCGCGAAGCATTGCCGTGTTCAGCGCCGGCGGAGACGTCGTGTCCCGACAGGTCGGCCACCAAGAATGGCAACTCGATCGCCCGGCAGTAGCCGCACGTCATACACGTCGCCCCCGACAGGCCCCCTCTGTAAGACAGCGGCCGCCGATCCGCACGCCGCCAAGCTCGAAACTCGAAGGCGGCAGCGAATGCGACTGGACCCGCCTGCGCCCGCGTCGAGCTCCGCGCCTGCTGTCCTCTGCCTGATAGGCCAAGGTCTGTGACATCGCATTGAACCGCTCGCTGAAGCGCACCAGTTCATCGGTTCCGGCCCGAGTCCTCGCAGCCGAACTCCGAGCTGCCCCTGTTCGAGCTGGAGTGCCGCCCGATGCAGGGCGGCTCGATGGGTCGAAGCACTGCCTGGCTCATCACGGTATTGACGGCGACGAGCAAGAGCACGCCCAGGCCAACGATCCACCCCGCGTGGTCCAGGAGTGTGCGACGGACACGATGGAGGCGCATCCGCGTCGATTCAACCACTACGATGTGCCGGTCACCCTCGCTCGAGACCAGAATGGGTGGACGACTCGTCTCCCCGTCTTCGCAGCCAGGAACCCACCGCAAGCGATGTCAGGCCGGACGGATTGATGGGGCGATTGACGTCAGCGGCCGCGCTGGCGACGACCTCTCCATCCGGGCCGATCAGGGCGACCTGGTGCTCGGGAGACGCGGCCGCGTCGGTCGCGTGGCAGAACTCCTCCAGGAATTCGGCGAAGCTCCTGGTGATGCCGAAGGTCCTGGCTGCCGCGCTGGACGAAGCGTGCCTCTTCATCCAGGCGGGTGCGGAGCATGGCGAGCTGTTCTGCTCCAGTCGCCACCATTCCCAGGCCAGCGAGGCGGTGAGGACGGCGATCAAGATCAGATTGACGGGAAGGACAAACTTGATCCGTAGTGTCACGAGGACCCCCAACAATTGGTTGCGCCAGACCGGGAGACCGGCCGACAGCTTCTCTGGCACTCTGTCCCCCAACGAACGCCGATAATGATCGGGAGCCCCCTTCTCGTTACCTGCCGCCTGCCACACCTGCCAGGATGCGAGTCGATCATATCATGATACCGCAGCCGGGGCCGCCAGCGACCGCTCGTCGTCGCTGGACCCGATGAGACGCACATTCCCTCCTGCCTGACGGGTGCCGCGCATCTTCCGCCACCGCCCTTTCTGCACGGCGAAGTAGAGCACCGGCAAGAAGACGTCGATCGACCTCATCGGCGATCAGCAGCCCGCCGAGCACCGGGCGCGGCCATCGGCCGGATCACCTCGGCACCGACGCCCGTGGCCCAGAGCATCGGCGCGATCGAGATGATCGCCGCCCCTTCGGTCAACAGCTTGGGCCGGAGCCGGTGCACGGCCCCTTCGAGGATGGCCTGCCGCAAGCTCGGCGATCGAGCCGATCCCCTCCAGGCCGCCGCGCTCGTCGATCGCCTCGCGGAGGTAGACGAGCATCACGACGCCCGTCTCGACGGCCATGCCGAAGCAGGCGATGTAGCCGACCTAGACCGCGACGCTGAACCGAAGCCGAAAAGCCACTGGAAGATCGCCCCGCCGGCCAGCGCCCCGAGGACGCTGGTCATCATCAGCAGCGGTGTCGACCAGCTCTGGTGCGTCAGGTAGAGGATCAGCACGATCATGGCGATGACGGCCGGGAAGACCACCCGCAACGTCCTCCGGGCGCGGACCTGGTGCTCGAACGCCCCGACCATTCGAGTACATGCCGGCCGGGAGCTTGACCTTCTGCTCGACGACCCGCCGGGCCTCCTCGACGAAGCCGACCTCGTCGCGGTCGCGGACGTTGAGCTGAACATAGGCGCGGAGGAGGCCGTTCTCGCTCTTGATCATCGACGGCCCCTCGACCACCCGCACGTCGGCCACCTCGGCCAGCGGGATCTGGACCGGCGTGTGCGTGCCGCTGCGCGGACGGCGTGCCGGCACCCATCCGGCCGGACGCGCCCATCCGCCGTCACCCGCCTCGGCGCCACCGGTGCCCCGGCGGCGACCAGGATGCGCTTGAGCGACTCGACGTCGTCGCGGAAGGCGCGGGCATAACGGATGCGGACGGGTAACGCTCGCGCCTCTCGACGGTCATCGTCGAGCGGCTTGCCCCCCATCGCGACCTCGACGACGTCCTGGATGTCGCCGACGCTGATGCCGTAGCGCGCGGCCTTCTCGCGGTCGATCTGGATCTCGACATAGCCCTTGCCGACGATCTGGTCGGGGACGACGTTGGCCGCGCCGCGGACCGCACGCAGCACCGCGGCGATCTCCTGGCTGACGCGCTGGATCTCGTCCAGGTCCGCGCCGAAGACCTTCACGCCGATCGGCGAGCGCACGCCGGTCGAGAGCATCTCGATCCGGTTGGCGATCGGCTGGGTGAAGCTGTTGCCCCAGCCGGGCATCTGCAAGGCGGTGTCCATCTCCTCGACCAGGTCGTTCTTGGTCTTCTGCCAGAGCAAGAGCCGGTCGGCGAAGGGTTTTTCCAGTGCGGCTCGGAGCGATTGAAGCTCCTCGGAGGTCGCATCGCGCGGTCAGCTTCCGGTCGCGTCCCAGCCGATTCAGCTCCTCGATCGCCGTCCCAGGTGGCGGCGCCGACGGCGCGGTCGAACAGCTCCCAGTTGAGCGTTGCGTCCGCTCCTTGAGCCGTTGCTCGTGCGCGGCGATCAGGTGATCGGTGATCCGCGTGAAGAGGTCGGCGTCGGGCAGCCCGAGCATTCGCCCACGAGCTCGCGTGCCGCTCCAGCGGGTCGGGGGCGGATTGAGCAGGTCGGGACGGTCGCGAAGCACGCCCAGGGCGACCAGCCGCGGCGACGGCTCGCGGACCAGCGCTGGCCACGTCATCAGGCAGCGGATCCAGGGCGAGGCGATCGGCATACGTGATGGCTAATCGCCTCGATCAGTCGGCCGCTCGCTCGGCCAGCGGTCGGCTTGACGGCCTGGCCGAGTCCGACGCGGCCGAGCAGGGCGTCGATCGCCTCGCCGACCAGGGCGCGGCCCAGCTCGGGACGGAACTCGGCCAGCCGCAGCATCGCCAGGTCGCGCAGGGTCTCGTCGACCCGGGTCGCGACCGTCATCGCCACTTCGTTGATCAGGCAGTTCGCCGCTCGTTCAGGCGGCCGGCCGGAGCAGCCCTTTGGCTTCCAGGGCCGTCAGGACGGCCTCGGTCTGGGCCAGGGCGTCCTCGAACTTGAGCTTCCGCTTGGGCCAGAGCGCGCGGTCGCGGAGGTTGATGATGGTCTCGACCATGTCGAGCGGCGAGGGGTCGGTCGCCGTCTCGGCACGCCCGCCTTGCCGACGACCTGCCAGACCTCGGGGAACCCGCGCAGGACCGCGTCGCGGACCCTCAGGTCGTCGGCCGCCTGGGTCACGCGACCCGGGGCACGGTCGTCGGCATGTCCAGGATCGTGCCTTCGTCCAGGTCGGCATGAACTCGCGGCCCAGCTCGTCGAGGCGACGTAGCCCAGGCCGACGATGACGGCGAACAGCCAGAACACCAGCCTGGTTCGGTCCATCAGCCAGGAGAGCATCGGCTTGAAGATCGCGATCATCGTCCGCACCAGCCAGTTCTCGTCCTCCGACCGGATCCGGCCCTTGAGGAAGATCGGGATCAGCGCCGGCACGAGCGTGATCGACAGGACCGCCACGCCGATCAGGGCAAATGTCTTCGTGTAAGGCCAGCGGGTGGAACATCTTGCCCTCGCGGCCCGTCAGGGCGAAGACGGGCAGGAACGACAGGATGGTGATCAGCACCGAGAAGAAGATCGGCCGGCCGACGGTGCGGCAGGCCGGGATGACGATCTCGGTGGTGTCGCCCGTGATCCGTTCGCGTGGCCGAACCGGCGCGTCAGGTGGTGCGCGGCGTTCTCGCCCATCACGACCGCCTGGTCGATCAGGATGCCGACGCTGATGGCGATCCCGGCCAGGCTCATGATGTTCGACGACATGCCGAAGAGCCGCATCATCAGGAAGCTGAACAGGATGGCCATCGGCAGCGTGATCGAGACGACGAACGCGCTGCCGAGGTGTCCCATCACGATCAGGATGGCCAGCGATGCAGACGATCATCTCCTCCGCGACCGTCCCGCTGACGGTCTCGATGGCCCTGTGGATCAGCGGCGTGCGGTCGTAGAAGGGGACGATGCGGACGCCCTTCGGGCAGGCCCGCCTGAAGCGCCGTGATCTTCTCCTTGATCCGCGCGCGTGACCTCCAGCGGGTTCTCGCCGTAGCGCATCAGGACGACGCCGCCGACGACCTCCTTGCCGTCCTTTTCCAGCACGCTGCGGCGGAACGCTGGCCCGACCTGCACGGCGCCCAGGTGCTTCACGATAGATCGGCGTGCCGTTGCGCTGCGGCGACGACGGTGTTCCCGATGTCGTCGAGGTTCTCGATCCAGCCGACCGAGCGGATCAAGTACTCGGCATTCCCCTGCTGGATCACCCGGCCGCCGACCGACGAGTTCGACCGGGCGACGGCCGAGTAGACCTCGCCCAGGCTGATGTCGTAAGCGCGGAGCTTGTTCGGGTCGAGGTCGATCTGGTACTCCCTCGGAGCGCCGCCGACCGAGGCGACCTCGGCCACGCCGGGCACGCTGTTGAGCTGGTAGCGGACGTACCAGTCCTGGATCGATCGCAGCTCGCCCAGGTCCTTGCCGTCCCCTTCGACGGTGTACCAGAAGATCTGGCCGAGGGCCGTGGCGTCGGGGGCCAGGTAGGGAGTCACGCCCGGGCGGCAGGAACGTCGATGCGATCGAGAGCCGCTCCAGCACCCGCTGGCGGGCGAAGTAGTAATCGGTCGCCTCGTCGAAGATGATCGTGATCATCGAGAAGTTGAACTCGCTCGACGACCGCACGACCTTCACGCCGGCCAGCCCCTGGAGGTTGACCGAGAGCGGGTAGGTGACCTGGTCCTCGATCTCCTGGGGGCTGCGGCCCATCCAGTCGGTGAAGACGATGACCTGGTTCTCCGACAGGTCGGGGATGGCGTCGACCGGCATCGTCATCATGGCGCGGGCACCCCGCGACGCCCAGCGCCAGCGAGGCCAGGATGACGAGGTAGCGGTTGCGGATCGACCACTCGATGATCCTTTCGATCATGGATAGAGCTCCATGCCTTGAAGGCAGCGGATAACGAGATGCGATGACAAAAGAATGTACAATAATTAATAACGAATGGAGTTTTATCATCTTTTCGGCGATTCGCCATTCGGATTTCGGATTCCCTCGGATTGCGGCATTCCCCGCAAACGGGGTTGATCCGGCTCTCGGCGTCGATCAGGAAGGCGCCGGCGGCCGCGACCCGGTCCGAGGGAGATTCCATCGAGGACCGGGAAGCGGTCGCCGAGCGTGGCCCGAGGATGACCTTGCGACCTTCGAAGACGCCGGGCTCGGTCTCGACGTAGACGATCTTGTCGGTCCCGGTATCGATCACGGCCGACTCGGGGACGCTGAGCACGCCGTCCGTCGGTGGCGCGGAGAGCCGGCCCAGGTATTTCGCGGGGCTCGCCTTGAGCTTGGGCGGGCAACTCTCGCAGCACAACCAGACTTTCCGCCCCTGAGCTCGACGGAGACCGGCGGGCCCATCGAGCCGAGCTTCGCGTTCGTGACGGGGCAGACCTTCTGCTCCTCGACGGTCATGGCTCACCGGACGGACCGAGCGGCCGCGATGCGGTCGCGGAACATCGGGGTTTCGGCGACGGGAGTCTTCAAGGTCACCCTGGCGAACATACCGGGGCGGAGTCGTGCCCGGGGTTGTCCAGGTCATACCGGACCTTGACCGTGCGTGTCGCCGGATCGAGGTGGGGTGGATGAATGCACCCTCCCCGGAAGGTCTGGCCGGGGAACGCCTCGACGGTCGCCTCGACCTCCGGCCGTCGCGAACCAGGCCGACCTCGTCCTCGAAGACCTGCGCCTTGACCCAGACGGTATCAGGTCGGCGATCTCGAACATCGCCTCCCCTTCGGAGACATATTGCCCCTCGAAGATGTTCTTCCGAACCACATAGCCACGGATGGGGCGCCAGGATTGGGAGACGGTAATCAGCCTTCCCTTTTGCCAGGATCTGATCAATCTGG